>JAXHKY010000026.1:0-139087 GCA_034522875.1 Rubrivivax sp.
CCGGCGCATTCGACCACTCTGCCACCTTTCCGGGGTGCGGTTTCGCTCGCAGCGAAGCCTGCGATTCTAGCCGATCAGGGCCGCAACACCGCCAGACCGCCAAGGTAGGGCCGCAGTGCCGCAGGCACCGCCACCGAACCGTCGGCCTGCTGGTGGTTTTCCAGCACCGCCACCAGCGTGCGCCCCACCGCCAGGCCGGAGCCGTTGAGGGTGTGCACGAAGTCGGGCTTGCCCGGCTTGCCGTCGACGACGGGACGGAAGCGCGTCTGCATGCGTCGCGCCTGGAAGGCCTCGCAATTGCTGCACGAGCTGATCTCCCGATACGTGTTCTGCGCCGGCAGCCAGACTTCCAGGTCGTAGGTCTTGGCCGAGCCGAAGCCCATGTCGCCGGTGCACAGCGTGACCACACGGTACGGCAATTCGAGCTTGCGCAGCACGGCCTCGGCATGGCCCACCATCTGTTCCAGCGCGGCGTCGCTGTGCTCGGGGTGCGTGATCTGCACCATCTCGACCTTGTCGAACTGGTGCTGGCGGATCATGCCGCGCGTGTCGCGCCCGGCGCTGCCGGCCTCGCTGCGAAAGCACGGGCTGTGCGCAGTGAGCTTGATGGGCAGCGCCGCTGCGTCCAGGATCGTCTCGCGCACGCTGTTGGTGAGCGGAATCTCCGAGGTGGAGATGAGGTACTGCTCCTGCTGCACCTCGTCGCCGCCGTCCGCACCGGCATCGCCGGTGCCACCGCGGAAGACCCAGAACATGTCTTCCTTGAACTTGGGCAGCTGCCCGGTGCCTTCCAGCACCTCGCGATTCACGATGTAGGGCGTCCAGCATTCGGTGTACCCATGCTCCAGCGTCTGCACGTCCAGCATGAACTGCGCCAGCGCGCGGTGCAGCCGCGCCGCCGGGCCACGCAAGAAGGTGAAGCGCGAACCCGACAGCCGGGCGCCGGTCTCGAAGTCCACGCCCAGCGCGGCGCCGACGTCGACATGGTCGCGTGGCGTGAAGTCGAACTGCCCAGGGGTGCCCCAGCGCCGCACTTCCACGTTGCCGGTTTCGTCGGCCCCCTGCGGCACGCTGGCCTGCGGCAGGTTGGGCAGCGACATCAGCATCTGCTGCAACTCGGCCTGGATGAGCTCCAGGCGTCGTGCGCCCGTGTCGAGTTCGACGCCGATGCCGCCCACCTCGGCCATCACGGCGGCCGTGTCGCCGCCCTGGGCCTTGAGCTGCCCGATCTGCCTGGACAGCGCATTGCGCCGCGCCTGCAGCTGTTCGGTGGCGACCTGGATCTGCTTGCGTTCGGCTTCCAGCGCCGTGAAGCGCGCCACGTCCAGGTAGGGCTGCGGGTTCTTGCGCCGTTCCAGTTGAGCGATCACGCCGGGCAGGTCGCGGCGCAGAAGATTGATGTCGAGCATGGTGTTCCTGACGATGTTCGGGTCTGACATGGAAACGGCGCCTGTTGCGGGCGCCGTCTTCGTGGGTGAAGGTGCAGGAGGCGACGGCTTCAGGATCGGGACGACTCGACCTCGCTCATGCTGCGGTCGCCCAGCCCTCGCGGCAACGGAAAGTGCACGTCCTCGGTCACGCCGTCCATCTTGCGAATGCTCAATGCGCCCATCTCGCGCAGCCGCGTGATCACCGCCTGCACCAGGACGTCGGGCGCCGAGGCCCCCGCGGTGAGGCCCACGCGACGGCGGCCCTCGAACCAGGCCGGTTGCAGGTCGTCGGCACCCTCGACCATGTGCGCCTCGGTACCCAGCCGCTCGGCCAGTTCGCGCAGGCGGTTGCTGTTGCTGCTGGTGGGGCTGCCGACGACGATGACCACGTCCACCGCCGGCGCGAGCACCTTCACCGCGTCCTGCCGGTTCTGCGTGGCGTAGCAGATGTCCTGCTTCTTCGGTTCGCGCACCTGCGGGAACAGCCGCTTCACCTCGGCCAGGATGGCCGCCGCATCGTCCACGCTCAGCGTGGTCTGCGTCACCACCGCGAGCTTCTCGGTGCGCGGCTGCACGCGAGCCACGTCGGGGATGTCCTCCACCAGGTAGATGCCCTCGCTGAGCTGGCCCATGGTGCCCTCCACCTCGGGGTGGCCCTTGTGACCGATCATGATGAATTCGTAGCCCTCGCGCGCCAGCTTGGCCACTTCCACGTGCACCTTGGTCACCAGCGGGCAGGTGGCGTCGAAGACCTGGAAGCCACGGCGCGCGGCCTCCTGGCGCACGGCCTGGCTGACGCCGTGGGCGCTGAACACCAGCGTGGCGCCGGGCGGCACGTCGGCCAGGTCCTCGATGAAGATGGCGCCCTTGGCCTTGAGGTCGTTGACGACATAGGTGTTGTGCACGATCTCGTGGCGCACGTAGATGGGCGCGCCGAACTTGACGAGCGCGCGCTCCACGATCTCGATGGCGCGGTCGACGCCGGCGCAAAAACCCCGCGGCTCGGCCAGCAGGACTTCTTCCACGTTGGAGATCACAGCACCCCCAGCACTTGCACTTCGAAGCGCACCGGCTGGCCGGCCAGCGGATGGTTGAAGTCGAACAGCAGCCAGTCGGCGCCCACCTCGCGCACCACGCCGGCATAGCGGCCTTCGCCGTCGGGCGTGGGGAACTGCACCACGTCGCCCACCGCATAGGCCTCGTCGGGGTCGCCCAGTTCGTGCAGCAGGCTGAGCTTCACGCGCTGCAGCAGTTCGGGGTTGCGTTCACCGAAGGCGGTGCCCGCGGGCAGGTCGAAGGCCGCTCGTGCGCCCTCCCCCAGGCCGATCAGCCGGGCTTCGATGGCCGGCGCGAGCTGCCCCATGCCCAGCGACAGCGTGGCCGGCTTGTCGTTGAAGGTATTCACCACATCGGCGCCGTCGGGCCCGGCCAGGCGGTAGTGCAAGGTCAGGAAGGAGCCGGGCTGGATGAGGTTCACGGGGGCTTGGCTGCGTCGAATAGACTGGCTGCGATTCTACCGGCGCCCTTCGGCGCGCACGCCCTCGAAACCCCACCGCCGAGCCTGTCATGAAGGACCTGCCCGCCGACCAGCGTCCGCGCGAAAAGCTGCTGGCCCGCGGCGCGGGAGCGCTGGCCGACGCCGAACTGTTGGCCCTGCTGCTGCGCACGGGCTACAAGGGCCGGGGCGTGCTGGCGCTGGCCGGCGCGGTGATCGACAAATTCAACGGTTATGCCGGGCTGCTGCATGCCTCGCCGGACGATCTGGCGACCATCAAGGGCCTGGGGCCGGCCAAGCGAGCCGAACTGCTGGCGGTCATCGAGATGGCGCGTCGCGCGCTGGCGCAGCAGTTGCAGGTGCAGCCGGTGTTCGACAGCCCGCAGCGCGTGAAGGACTATCTCTCGCTGAACCTGCAGGGCCGGCCGCACGAGGTCTTCGCGGTGCTGTTTCTCGACGCCCAGCACCGGCTGCTGGAATTCAAGGACATGTTCCGCGGCACGCTCACGCAGACCAGCGTCTACCCGCGTGAAGTCGTCAAGCAGGCACTGGCGCTGAACGCCGGGGCGGTGGTCCTGGCGCACAACCACCCCTCGGGCGTGGCCGAACCCTCGCGCGCCGACGAATTCCTGACGCAGACGCTGAAGGCCGCGCTGCAGCTGGTGGACGTGCGCGTGCTCGACCACCTGGTGGTGGGCCAGGGGCAGGTCGTCTCCATGGCCGAACGGGGCCTGTTGTGAAGCTGCGCGCGCTGGCCGACTTGCACACCTTGCGCACCGTGCTGCGCGAACACCAGCGCGTGGCGGCCGAACGCGCCGCGCAGGAGCGTGCGGCGCTGGCGGCGGCCGAACGCGGGCGGCGGCAGTTTGCCGACGCCGTGGGCCCGGTGACCCGGTTGCGTTGCCACGGTCGCAAGTCGCATGTCCTGCCGCGCCCGGCGCCGGAACCCTTGCAGAGCCAACGCGACGAACAGGCCGCGTTGCGCGAGGCCATCTCCGACGAGGTCGATATCGAGTCGCTGCTGCTCACCGACGACGGGTTGAGCTTCAGGCGCGAAGGCGTGGGCCTGGAGGTGGTGACGCGACTGCGCCGCGGCCACTGGGCCATCCAGGGCCAGATCGACCTGCACGGGCTGCGCCGCGACGAGGCGCGTGAACAGCTCGCCGCCTTCCTGCGCGAGGCGCAGCGCCGCGGCTGGCGCTGCCTGCGCGTGGTGCATGGCAAGGGACTGGGCTCGCCGGGCCGCGAGCCGGTGCTGAAAGTGCGCGTGCGGCGATGGCTGGGCCAGCATGCCAGCGTCATCGCCTTCACCCAGGCACGCGCATCCGAAGGCGGCGCGGGCGCGCTGATCGTGCTGCTTCGCGGCTGACCCTGCGGCTGACCCTGCGGCCGATCTTGCCGCTGACCTCGCGGCTGACCCTGCGGCCGGTGCCGCGGCCGCCCCTCCCTGCGCCCGCGAGGCGGTTCAGCGATTGCGCATCCAGTCCGCGGTGCCGAAGAAGGAATCGGCCAGCCGCCCGGCCAGCGACTCGTCGACCTGCTGCTCGTGCAAGGCCTGGATCATGCAGGCCATCCACTGGTCGCGCTCCCTGATGCCGATGGCATAGGGCAGATGGCGCGCGCGCAGGCGCGGGTGGCCGTGGCGCTGCTGGTAGAGGTCCGGGCCGCCGAGCCAGCCGCAGAGAAACCAGAACAACTTGTCGCGTGAACCGTCCAGCGTGCCGGGGTGCATGGCGCGAATCGCCGTGTAGGTGGGCTCCAGGTCCATCAGATCGTAGAAACGATCGACCAGCGCGCGCACGCCGCTCTCTCCGCCCAGGCGCGCGAACGGGGTCGTGGTCTGTGCTTCGGTCACGGCTTCAGCCCGCCGTCATGCGCCCAACGATGGCCGCCAGGGCCACCGACGCCGGCGCACCGGGCAGGGTGTCGAAGAGCAGTTCACGGCGCTGCACGGCGTCGCGCACGGCGGGGTCGGCCGGCACCTCGCCCAGCAGTTCCAGCCGCACCGGGCTGTCCAGGCCCGGGTTGACGTAGCGGTCCACCACCTGCTGCAACTGCTGTCGCACGGTGCGGCCTTCGCCGGGGCGACGTGTCTGGTTGACCATCAGGCTCACCCGCCGGCGGCCCTGGCCGGCGGCCAGCACCTTGATGGTGGCGTAGGCGTCGGTCATCGAGGTCGGCTCGGGAGTGACCACCACCAGCACCTCGCCGGCCAGTGAAACCGTGTAGAGCACGACGTCGGAAATGCCGGCACCGGTGTCGAGCAGCACGTGGTCGAACATCGGCGTGACCTCGTGCACCACCTGCTGCAACTGATCGCGCACCTCCGGCGTCATGCGCGAATATTCGACCATGCCCGATCCGGCCAGCAGCACCGAGAAGCCGCCCGGCGCCGGCAGGATGGCCTCGCGCAAGGCACTGCGGCCGGTGAAGACGTCGTGCAGCGTGACCTTGGGGTACAGGTTCAGCACCACGTCCAGATTGGCCAGGCCGAGGTCGGCGTCGAGCACCAGCACGCGGCGGCCGGCACGCGCCAGCGCGGCGGCCAGGTTGGCCGAGACGAAGGTCTTGCCCACGCCGCCCTTGCCGCTGGTCACGGCGATGATCTTGGCGGAAGAAGGCGGCGGCGTTGACGGCGTCATTCGTGATCCTGGAACTGGAAGGTCTCGAAGAGCAGACGCTT
This sequence comes from Rubrivivax sp., assembly GCA_034522875.1. Classification (GTDB taxonomy): domain Bacteria; phylum Pseudomonadota; class Gammaproteobacteria; order Burkholderiales; family Burkholderiaceae_C; genus Rubrivivax. The sequence goes on from JAXHKY010000026.1 coordinate 5,609, forward strand.
CTCTTCGTTGCTGACCACCGAGACGGCGGTCGGCTCGAGCCGCACCACGTTGCGACCCTGGGCCTTGGCGCGATAAAGCTGCAGGTCGGCGCGTTCCTGCCACAGCGCCGGCGTGGAGCGCACCCACTGCGGCGCAAAGGCGCCGCCAATGCTCACCGTGACCGCGATCTGCTCGCCGGGGCCGATGGCCACGGGCATGCGTTCGATGCGCCGGCGCACGCGCTCGGCCACCGTTTCGCCGAAGCTGGTGGCGCAACTGGGCAGGATGATGGCGAATTCCTCACCACCCACGCGTGCCACCAGGTCCATCGGCCGCACGCTGTCGAGCAGCGCGGTGGCCACCGCCTTGAGCACCTGGTCGCCGGCGGAATGGCCCCAGTTGTCGTTGACACGCTTGAAGTGGTCGATGTCCAGCATGAGAAGCAGCGCCGGTTCGCCGCTGCGCGCCACGCGGTCGACTTCGCGCGCCAGCGCCAGTGCGAAGGCGCGCCGGTTGGCCAGGCCGGTGAGCGCGTCGCGGCTGGACAGGTCCACCAGCGCATCGACCAGCTCCTGCAGCCACGCTGCACTGTCGCGGTCGCCGGCCGGCGGTTCGCGCCCAGCCTGCGCCAGCAGTTGCAGCGCCTGCTCGAGCCTGAGCCCATGGGCCGCTGGCGCCGGGCGCTGCGAGGTTTTTTCCGAAGGGCGCCTGGGCCGGGTCACTGGCGTGGCACGAGTGAAAGTTCAAGCAAGTCTAGCAGCGCCCTTCACGGCCCCCACGGGCGAATTGCGGCGGGAAAGGCAGCCACCGGCACGGCCTGGCCGCGGTCCGTGGCGGTCGGCGGCAGGAAGTGAGCCTGCAAGTCGGAAAGAAAGTCGAAACCGCGCGCCGTGGGCCGCACGCTGGACCCGGCCGCGTCGCGCTCGATCAGGCCGCGGGCCTCGGCCTGGGCCAGTGGCACCTGCACGGCCGACAGCGGCAAGCCGGTGCGTTCGGCAAAACGCGCGAGCTCGAACCCCTCGCGCAGGCGCAGCGCATTGAGCATGAATTCGAACGGCAGGTCGCGCCGCGCCACCTCGTATTCGTTGGACACGGCCTGCCCGAGCAGCGCATTCTTCATGTACGCGGCCGGCTCGCGCCAGCGCACCTGGCGCAGCACGCGGTGCGGAAAGCTCAGCTTGCCGTGCGCGCCGGCGCCGATGCCGAGATAGTCGCCGAACTGCCAGTAGTTCAGGTTGTGCCGGCAACGGTGGCCCGGCCGCGCATAGGCCGAGACCTCGTAGCGCTGCAAGCCGGCGGCAGCCGCACGCGCGGTGACCAGGTCGAGCATGTCGCTGGCCAGGTCGTCGTCGGGCAGTACCGGCGGGCGCAGCGCGAAGAGGGTATTCGGTTCGACCGTGAGGTGGTAGACCGACAGGTGCGGCGGTGCGTAGCCCAGCGCGGTGTCCAGGTCTTGCTGCAGCGCCGCCAGCGTCTGGCCGGGCAGCGCGTACATGAGGTCGAGATTGAAGGTGTCGAAGGCGGCCCGCGCCTCGGCCACCGCGGCGTGCGCCTGGGCGGCGTCGTGCACGCGGCCGATGCGCTGGAGCATCGTGTCGTCGAAGCTCTGCACGCCAATGGACAGCCGCGTCACGCCGGCGGCGCGGAAGGCGCGGAATCGTTCGCGCTCGAAGGTGCCCGGGTTGGCTTCCAGCGTGATCTCGGCGCCGGGCTCCAGCGGCAGCCGGGCGCGGATGTCGGCCAGCAGGCGATCGATCCCACCCGGCGAGAACAGGCTGGGCGTGCCGCCGCCAATGAACACGCTGGCCACGCGCCGGCCCCACACCAGCGGCAGGGCCGACTCCAGGTCGGCGATCAGCGCATCCAGATAGCGTGACTCGGGAAGGGCACCCACCGTCTCGTGACTGTTGAAGTCGCAGTAAGGGCACTTCTTCAGGCACCACGGCAGGTGCACGTACAGCGCCAGCGGCGGCGGCACGCCGAGCTGCAGCGTGCCGGGGCGCAGGTGGTGCGCCACTGCGGCGGCGGCGTTCATAGCTGCCACACCTCTTGCAGCAGCGCCCGCATCTGCCGCATGGCATGCGCGCGGTGGCTGTGGCGGTTCTTGGTTTCGGCGTCGAGCTCGGCCACCGTGGCCTGCAGTTCGGGAATCCACATCAGTGGGTCGTAGCCGAAGCCGCCCTCGCCTTGCGGCGACTCCAGAATGCGCCCCGGCCAGCGCCCCACGGCCACCAGCGGCTGCGGGTCGGCCGCATGACGCAGCGCCACCAGCGTGCTCACGAAATGGGCGCGGCGGTCGGACTGACCATGCAGCCGCTGCAGCAGCAGCCCATTGTTGGCGGTGTCCTGCGCGCGGCGCCGCGCCTCGCGGTCGCCCGCGGCTCTCGTCTGGCCGGCGTAGTGCGCGGAAATGACGCCCGGCGCGCCGCCCAGCGCGTCGACACAGACCCCCGAGTCGTCGGCCATGGCCGCGCCGTCCGCCGCGGCGGCGGCGTGGCGCGCCTTGGCCAGTGCGTTCTCGATGAAGGTGACATGGGGCTCCTCGGCCTCGGCGATGCCGAGTTCGCCCTGCGCCACCAGCTCCAGCGCCAGGCCACCCAGCAGCAGCCTCAGCTCCGACAGCTTCCCGGCGTTGTTCGACGCCAGCACCAGGCGCCGCGCCGGCACCAGGCCAGACATCACGCCAGCTCCAGTGCCCGCTTCTGCGCCGCCACCAGTTCGCGGATACCCCTGTCGGCCAGGGCCAGCAGTGAGTCCAGCTCGGCGCGTGTGAAGGGTGCGCCCTCGGCCGTGCCCTGCACTTCGACGAAACCGCCGCCGCCGGTCATGACGACATTCATGTCGGTGTCGCAGGCCACGTCTTCCACGTATTCCAGGTCCAGCAGCGGCGTGCCCTGGACCACACCCACCGACACGGCCGCCACGAAGTCGCGGATCGGGCTGGCCGTCAGCTTGCCCTGCCCCATGAGCCAGCTCACGGCGTCGTGCGCAGCCACGAAAGCGCCGGTGATGGCCGCCGTGCGCGTGCCGCCGTCGGCCTGCAGCACGTCGCAGTCGAGCTGGATCGTGCGTTCGCCCAAGGCGCCGAGGTCGAACACCGTGCGCAGCGAACGGCCGATCAGGCGCTGGATCTCCTGTGTGCGGCCGCTCTGCTTGCCCTTGGCGGCCTCGCGGTCGCTGCGCGTATGGGTGCTGCGCGGCAGCATGCCGTATTCGCCCGTCACCCAGCCCTGGCCGCTGCCGCGCTTGTGCGGCGGCACCTTCTCCTCCACCGAGGCGGTGCACAACACGCGCGTGTCGCCGAAGCTCACCAGCACCGAGCCTTCGGCGTGGCGCGTGTAGCCGCGCTGCAGCGTGACGGGGCGCAAGGCGTCGGCCAGGCGGCCGGCGGTTCGTTCAAAGGTCATGGCCTGGGCTCGATGAGGACGGAAAGGGATGGGCCGGCCGCAGCGCCGCCACGCCGCCCCCGGACGGTGCCACGGCACGACCGCCGCCGGCCCCGGTGGTTGGGTCATGGTCGCCTGCCGGCGCTGCGCTCGATGGCTTCGTTGATCTCGCGGATGGAACGCTCGATCTCGGCGTCGTCGAGATCGTCTCCACCCGAGCCGGCGCCCAGGCTGGCCTGGATGGTGGATGCGAAGACTTCGTCGCCCAGCGCCGTGGTGGAGACGCCACCGCTGCCGTCGCCCTCGGCAGCCGCTTCCCAGTCCACCGCCAGCACGGTGACGTTGTCGCTGCCGGAGCCGCCGGCCCGCAAGGCCCGCTCCACCAGTTCGGGCACGGCATCGGAGATGGGGTGCCGCGACAGCAGCTCGGTGATGGTCTTGTCGTCCACCGTGCCCCACAGGCCGTCGGAACACAGCATCACGCGGTCGCCGGGGTGCACCACCAGCGGGCCGGCGGTGTCGACCACCGGCTTGCCGGGGCTGCCCAGGCAGGTGAAGAGCACGTTGCGGTTGACGCGGTCGGCCATGGGCACCACCTGCTGCAGCGTTTCCTGCAGCTCCGAATAGGAGTGGTCACGCGTGCGCGCCACGAGCTTGTCGCCGCGCACCAGGTACAGCCGCGAGTCGCCGCAATGGGCCCAGTAGGCGGCATTGCCCTGCAGCACACAGGCCACCACGGTGGTGCGCGGGGTGTCGATGAGCGCGCGACCGGTGGCGTAGCGCAGCAACTCGTGGTGAGCGGCGATGATGGCGGCGTGCAGGAATTTGAGCGGGTCGGCCAGCTTCGGCCTGGCCTCGCGCTGGAACAGCGCCGACAGCTTCTGCAGCGCCATCTGCGACGCCACCTCGCCTTCGGGGTGGCCGCCCATGCCGTCGGCCAGGGCAAACAGCCCGGCGTCCCGCGTGTAGCAGTAGCCCATGCGGTCTTCGTTCTTCTCGCGGCCGCCCTTGCGGCTGACCTGGTAGACGGAGAACCTCATCGCAGGGCACGCCGAACGCACCGCAGCTCACGGCAGGCGCGCAGCCCGCGCGGCAGCCCAGAGACGCAATGGGCGGCAGGGCTCACGTCTTCGCGCCGTTCTTGATGGTTTCCAACTGCAGCTTGAGCCGCTCGCTGAAACTGAGCTTGGTATAGCGGCGTTCGGTCTCGCGCGCCAGTTCCTTCTGCAGCGCGAAGACACTCTGCGGCCTGGACAGCGGGTCCAGCGACATGCACCATTCCGTGACCTCGATGAGGTTGTCGGAATAGACATTGCGCAGGCGCGACAGGCTCAGCGTCAGGCGGTCCTTTTCCAGCCGCTGCGGCGCGTCGTTGGGTGGGTAGCCCTGCATGCAGGCGTAGATGCAGGCGCCGATGGCGTAGATGTCGGTCCAGGGGCCCAGCGTGCCGTCGCGACGGTACATCTCGGGCGCGGCGAAGCCCGGCGTGTACATCGGCCGGATGAAATTGCCTTCCTTGGACAGCACCTCGCGCGCGGCGCCGAAGTCGAGCATCACCGCCTTGTTGTCGTTGGTGACGAAGATATTGGCCGGCTTGATGTCCAGGTGCAGCATCTTGTGCTGATGCACGATGCGCAGGCCGCGCAGGATCTCGTCGAACAGGCTGCGGATGCTGCTCTCGCGGAACACCTTGTCGCGCTTCAAGTCGCGCGCCGTGACGATGAAGTCCTGCAGCGTATCGCCCTGCAGGTAATTCATCACCATGTAGACGGTCTCGTTCTCGCGGAAGAAATTCAGCACGCTGACCACGCTGGGGTGGCTGATCTGCGCCAGCGAACGCCCTTCCTCGAAGAAGCTCTTCAGGCCCAGCCGGTACAACGGCTGCTTGTCGGGCTTGACGCGGGGGGTGAGCTCACCCGGCGAGCGCTCGGCCAGCGAGGCCGGCAGGTATTCCTTGATCGCCACCAGGTGGTCGCCGTCGCCCTGCGCCAGATAGACCACACCGAAGCCCCCGGCCGCCAGTTTCTTGACGACCGTATAACCCCCGACCACGGTGCCCGAGGGCAACGGTGCTGGCTTGGGCTTGGACATAATCAGCGGCTTTGGCGGGGCGGACAAGCGATGGCGGTTTATAGCATGACGGGGTATGCCAGCGCGGCCTCGGAGCCGGGCCCAACGGGGCCTGCGGTGCTGGTGGAAGCGCGCTCGGTGAACGGCCGCTTTCTCGACCTGGCGCTGAAGCTGCCCGAGGAACTGCGTGGACTCGAGCCCGCCTTGCGCGAGCGGCTGACGGCGGCCTTTCGCCGCGGCAAGGTCGAGTTGCGCATGGTCACGGCGCGCGAGGCCGAAGGTGCGTGGCCCACGCCCAGCACCGAGCAGCTCAACCGCCTGGCGCACCTGGAGAGCTCGGTCCAGGCCTGGCTGCCGAAGGCGCGGCCCTTGTCGGTGAACGAGGCGATGCACTGGTGCCGTGCCGGCGGCGCCTCGGAACGCCTGGATGAACCGGCACTGGCCGCCGCCGCGATGTGCATCGAGGGCCTGCGTGACGCCCGCGCACGCGAAGGGGCCCGCCTGGTGGCGGTGCTGCTGGAGCGCGTGGCCCGGCTGCGCGAGCTGGCCGCTGCCGCCGCGCCGCTGGTGCCCGCCGTGGTGCAGCGCCAGCAGGCCAGATTCCTGGAGCGCTGGCAGGAGGCGCTGGCCGCCGCGCAGGCCGGCGCCAGCATCCCGGCCGAGGCCTTGCGTGAACGCGCACTGGGCGAAGCCGCCACCTTCGCGCTGCGCATCGACGTGGCCGAGGAACTGGCGCGTCTGGGATCGCACCTGAGCGAGATTCAGCGTCTGCTGGAAGCCGGCGGCGAGGTCGGCAAACGACTGGACTTCCTGATCCAGGAACTGCTGCGCGAGGCCAATACGCTGGGCAGCAAGTCGGCGGCGCTCGAACTGACCTCGATCGCGGTGGAGATGAAGGTCGCCATCGAGCAGATGCGTGAGCAGGTGCAGAACCTGGAGTAGTCCCACGGCGTCTTTTGCAGAACCACTACGGCGAGGAACCTTCGGTCGAGGTATGCGCAAGCGCCCCGGGGGTCAAGTGGCTCTGACATGAGTCGGCCACGCGCTCGACCCTGAATTCGCGCCGCAGGCCTTTGCGCGCAGCGTCGCCGCGGCCCTGTTCCCCAATGCATAGAAGTGCCGGCCTAGGCGTTGGGCCCCGAACTACCCTGCGCAATTGAATTCAGTGCCAATCCGACTTGGCGCACCCCCAAGCAGCGCTCGTAGCCTGGCATGCCGCCTCTCTTACACCTGAGTTGACCTGCATCAACTCGCCATGGGTTTTCCCGAATGACAGGCATCTTGGCGTCTCATAACGTATGCGTTAATGCACGCGTTGATGGCGTTCGAAGAAATGTCGACCTCTGGCGATCAAGGTGATTTGAGTCAACGTCTAGGGGCAATGCGCTTCGTCGGTCAGGGCCTGGTGCGGCCCGAATGTGTGCTGGCCAACGCCGCGGGCGACCTGTACACCGCCGACTGGCGCGGCGGCGTGGCGCACATCCGCCCCGACGGCACCCAGACGCTGTATGCAGGGCCGGGCCCCGATGGGCTGGAACTCAAACCCAACGGCGTGGCCCTGCTGCGCGACGGCAGCTTCCTCGTCACCCATCTGGGTGCCGAGGACGGCGGCGTCTTCCGCGTGCAACGCAACGGCCAGGTCGAGCCCTGGCTGCAGCGTGTCGACGGTGTGGACCTGCCGCCCAGCAACTTCGTCGTCGAAGACCGCCAGGGCCGCTTCTGGGTCACCGTCAGCACGCGGCAGACTCCCGCGCGCGCTGGGCTACAGGCGCAGTTGCAACGACGGCTTCATCGTGCGCGTGGATGCCCGTGGTGCGGCCATCGCCGCCGACGGCCTGGGCTACACCAACGAAGTCGCCATCGACCCCAGCGGCGATTGGCTCTACGTCAACGAAACCTTCGGCCGTCGCCTGTCGCGCTTTGCCTTGAAGGCCGATGGCTCGCTCGGGACCGAAGCAGGTGGTCACCGAATTCGGTCCCGGCACCTTCCCCGACGGCCTGGCCTTCGACGTCGAGGGCCAGGCCTGGGTGGTCAGCATCGTCAGCAACCGCCTGATCCGCGTCGCGCCCGACGGCAAGCAGACCCTCTGGCTCGAGGACGCCGACGCCGACCACCTGGCCCAGGTCGAAAGCGCCTTCGACGCGGGAACGATGGGCCGTCCCGAGCTGGATGGCATCAAGAGCCGCTGCCTGCGCAATATCTCCAGCATCGCCTTCACCGGCCCGCACAGGCGCAGCGCGGTGCTGGGCTGCCTGCTCGGCGACCGCCTGGCGACGCTGGACATGCCGGTCGCCGGCCTGGCGCCGACACACTGGAATTTTCCTTGAGTTCGCCCTTGAGTTCGCCCTTGAGTTCGCCAGCGGGGAAGCCCGTGAAGTCGATGGTCGACGCGGCCTACCAGCAGATCCGTCGGCGCATCCTCGACAACGACTGGCCGCCTGGCCACCGCGCGCTCGAACAGGAAGTCGCCGCCGCACTGGACATGAGCCGCACGCCCGTGCGCGAAGCGCTGATGCGGCTGCAGAACGAAGGCCTGGTCGAGGTGGTCCCGCGCCACGGCATGCGGGTGCTGCCGGTATCGGCCACCGACATGCAGGAGATCTACCAGATCTTCGGAGTGCTGGAATGCCTGGCCGCGGAGTTGCTGGCCGCGCGCAAGCCGGGTGCCAAGGAGTTGCAGCCCCTGGTCGACGCCACCACGGCCATGGACAAGGCGCTGAAGGCCGACGACCTGGAGGCATGGGCCATCGCTGACGAGCACTTCCACCAGCATCTGGTCGAACTGGCCGGCAACCGTCAGCTGCAGGCCACGGTGCTGAACTACTGGGACCGTGCGCACCGCGCGCGCATGTTCTCGCTGCGCCTGCGGCCCACGCCGGTGAATTCGACCAAGGAACACATGCAGATGGTCGAACGGCTGCGTGCCGGTGACGTCGAAGGGGCCGCGCGCGTGACGCGTGCACACCGCGAACGCGCTCGCCACGAACTCGTCGCCATCTTCGAGCGCTTCAAGCTCACCCAACTGTAAGAGTCCGCATGAGCAAGTCCTCGTATTCCATCGCCGTTCTGCCCGGTGACGGCATCGGCCCCGAAGTGACCGGCGCCGCGCTGGCGGTCCTTCGTGCGCTCCAAGAGCGCCTCGGCCGGCGCTTCGAATGTGTCGAACACCCGGCCGGCGCGCAGCACTACGTCGACAGCGGCGACGCCTTGCCCGCCAGCACGCTGGCGGCGTGTCGCGCCGCCGATGCGATCCTCTTCGGTGCGATGGGCCTGCCCGACGTGCGCCAGAAGGACGGCACCGAGATCATTCCGCAACTGGACATCCGCTTCGCACTCGACCTCTACGCCGGCGTGCGGCCGATACGAAGCTTTGCCGGGCTGCCCGGCCCGCTGGTCGACCCGCGCGCCGCACAGGTCGACCTGGTGCTGGTGCGCGAAAGCACGGAAGGCCTGTTCCACGCCCGTGGCCGCGGCCACATCGAGGGCAGCGGCAACGAAGCGGCGGCCTACGACACGATGAAGATCACGCACCGGGGCACGGCTCGCGTGTGCGACTTTGCCTTGGAACTGGCGCGGCAGCGCAGGTCACGCGGCAAGCCCGGCCGCGTGACCAATGTCGACAAGGCCAACGTCTTCCTGTCGATGGCCTTCTGGCGCCAGGTGTTCGACGAGCGTGCCAAGGCCTTCCCCGACGTGCCGACCGAACACGCCTATGTCGATGCGATGGCGTTGAACCTGGTGCTGAAGCCCTGGGCCTACGACGTGCTGGTCACCGAGAACATGTTCGGCGACATCCTGTCCGACCTGATCGCCGCGCTGGCCGGCGGCATGGGCATGGCGCCTTCGGCCGACATCGGCGACCACTACGCGCTGTTCCAGCCGGCGCACGGCACCGCACCCGATATCGCCGGCAAGGGCATCGCCAACCCGAGTGCCGCCCTGCTGTCGGCAGCGATGATGCTCGACTGGCTGGCCGCACGCCACGGCGACAGCGTGCTTTCCGATGGCGCACGGGCGATCGAAGACGCGCTGGCCGGTGCCTTTGCCGCGGGAGAGGTTCGCCCGCGCGAATTCGGCGGCAACAGCGGCACCGCCGACATCGTGCGCGCGGTCGTCGGGAGACTGTGATGGACGAACGGGTCGTGATGGTCGGTGCCGGCTACTGGGCGCAGTTCCAGGTCGAAGGCTGGCGCGATGCGGGCACGCCGCTGTGCGCCATCGCCAACCGCCACATCGAGAACGCCGAAGCCCTGGCGCGGCGTTATGGCGTGGCCCGGTGTTACGGCGACGTCGCGGCGATGCTCGACACCGAGCGGCCGACCCTGTGCGACGTGGTGTTGCCGCCTGCGGCCCAGGAGCCTGCCGTGCGCGCCGCCATCGAGCGCGGCATTCCCACCATTTGCCAGAAGCCCTTCGGTGTCGACCTGCAGCAGGCCGAGGCCATGACCGCCTTGGCCGAAGCCGCCGGCGTGCCGCTGGTGGTGCACGAGAACTTCCGCTTCGCGCCCTGGTTCCGCGAGATGCGCCGCTGCATAACCGACGGCTTCTTCGGCCGCGTGCACGGCGTCGCCTTTCGCCTGCGTCCCGGGGACGGCCAGGGCCCGCAGGCCTACCTGGACCGCCAGCCCTATTTTCAGCAAATGCCTGAATTCCTGGTGCGCGAAACCGCGGTGCACTTCATCGACACCTTCCGCTTCCTGATGGGCGAGGTGCGCGCCGTCACCGCACGGCTGCGGCGGCTGAACCCCGTGATCGCCGGCGAGGACGCAGGCATGCTGATCTTCGAATTCGACGACGACCGCACCGGCTTGTTCGACGGCAACCGCCTGAACGAACACCCGGCGCAGAACCTGCGCCGCACGATGGGCGAGATGTGGCTCGAAGGCGAGCGCGGCGTGATGCGCCTGGACGGCGAAGCGCGCCTGTGGTGGCAGCCGCACGGCGGCACCGAGGTCCGGCACGCCTACGACGACGGCGCCGGCCGGGGTGCCTTCGGCGGCGCCAGCACCGCGCTGCAGGCGCACGTGCTGGCCCACCTGCGCCATGGTGCACCGCTGGAGAACGCGGCGCGCGACTACCTGGTCAACCTGCACGTGCAGGCGGCCGCCTACCACTCGCATGCCAGCGGCCGCAGGGTGCCGATGCCTGCGTTTGTCCCCCACCACCCCTGAAGGAGACCCCGATGAAGAAGACACTGAGCCTGAGCATTCTTGCGCTGGCCGTGGCGTTCGCGCTGCCGGCGGCGGCACAGACGGTGCTGAAGTTCAGCCACACCGACCAGCAGGCCGGCGCACGCCAGGCCGCGGCCGTGGTGTTCGCGAAGAAGGTCGAGGAACTGACGCAGGGCCGCTACAAGGTGCAGATCTATTGCTGCAGCCAGCTCGGCAACGACCCGAAGAATATCGAGCAGCTGGCGCTGGGCGGCATCGACTTCACGGTCTCGTCGACGGGTTCGTATGCACCGCACGTGCAGACGCTGAACCTGACGATGATGCCGTTCCTGGTCGACAACTACAAACAGGGCTGGGCGCTGTACGACAACAGCAAGTGGCTGCAGCAACAGTTCGACAAGGCGCCGGCCAAGGGCTTTCGTTTCCTGTCCACCTGGGAGGCGGGCTTCCGCAGCATGACCACCAAGGGCCCGATGAATTCGCCCGAGCAAGCCAAGGGCATGAAGCTGCGCACCTTCCCGAACGAGATGATGCGCTGGACGCTCGAATCGATGGGCTTCAATATCCAGATCATGCCGCTGCCCGAGGTCTACCTCGCGATCCAGCAAGGCGCGGTGCAGGGCCAGGAAAACCCCATCGACACGATCTACTCGAACAAGTTCTACGAGGTCGCTCCGAACGTCACGCTGACGAACCACGTCTACAGCCCGATCCCGTTGACCATCAGCGAGAAGACCTGGCAGAAGCTGTCGCCTGCCGATCAGAAGGCGGTGACCGAGGCGGCGCAGATCGCCGCCAAGTTCAGCCGCGAAATGATCTCGGGCAACGACGAGAACCAGCTCAAGGACATGGCGAGCAAGGGCGCGAAGATCAACGCCAAGCCCGACACGGAGGCTTTCCGCAAGGCGGTGCAGCCGGTCTACGGCAAGGCGCGCGAGAAGTACGGTGCCGACGTCGACGCGTTCCTGAAGGACGCGGAAGGCATCCGCAAGACCGTCAAGTAGGCCCATGCCGGGTGCGCCGCTGCTCTCGCCGGTGGCCCCGGCGCCGCTGGCCGTCCGCCTGCTCGGGCGGGTGGTGGACTGGGTCGTGATCACCATCGGCGCCGTGATGGCGACGATGGTCTTCATCAACGTGTGCCTGCACATGGTGCACGAGGACCTGGCCTGGGTCACCGAATTCGGCGAGCTGCTGATGGTGTGGGTGACCTTCCTCGGCGGCGCCTGCGCCGCGCAGCGCGGCGCGCACATGACCATCACCGAGTTCATCGACAAGCTGCAGCCGCCGCAGCGGCGCTGGGCCGACCTGGCGGTGCAGTCGGCCTGCCTGGCGATGCTGATCGTGCTGGCGCGCTACGGCTGGTCGCTGGTCGACGCCAACTGGGGCAATGTGCTCACCGTGCTCGAGTGGCCGATGGCCTACCAGTACATGGGCATGGCCACGGGCTGCACGTTGATGGCCGTCTTCGTGGCCTGGGACGTCTGGCAGATCGCGCGGGGCGTGCCGCGCGAGGTCCGTTACCTCAAGTCGGCATGACACGATGCTGGCCCTGACGCTGTTCGGCATCTTCTTCGTCATCGCGCTGGCGGGCGTGCCGCTGCTGTATTCGATTCTCATCACCACCACCGGTGTGATCGCGCTGCAGGGCCTGGGCCACCCGCTGGAGACCATCTTCCTGTCCTTCATCGGCGGTGTCGAACCCTTCATCCTGCTGGCGGTGCCGCTGTTCATCTTTGCCGGCGAGCTGCTGGCGCAAGGCGGCGTGGGCCGGCGCATCGTCGAGTTCGCGCGTGTGCTCTTCGGCTGGCTGCCCGGCGGGCTGGGCGTGGTCACGGTCATCAGCTGCACCCTGTTCGGCGGCGTCTCGGGCTCGGCGATCGCCGACACCGCGGCCATCGGCTCGCTGGTCATTCCGGCGATGGTGGCGCGCGGCTATTCACGCGGCTTTGCCGCCGCGCTGCTGGCCGTGGCCGGCACGATTGCGCTGCTGATGCCGCTGTCGATTCCCTTCCTGGTCTACGCCTTCATCTCCGGCGTGTCGATGCGCACGCTGTCGATGGCCGGCTTGCTGCCCGCGTTGGTGTCGGCCGCGGCGCTGATCGTCATTTGCATGTGGCACGGCAGGAAATCGGGCGTGGACATGGGCGAGGACCGCTCCACGCCGTCGCAGATCTGGGCCGCCACCAAGGACGCCGGTCCGGCATTGATGATGCCGGTCATCATCATCGGCGGCATCTGGAGCGGGCAGTTCACGCCCAGCGAGTCGGCCGCGGTGGCGGTGTTCTACGGCCTGGCGGTGTCGCTGTTCTATTACAAGGACCTCACCTGGCGGCATGTGCCGCAGCTGCTGCTGAATGCCTTTTCGACCAGTGCCACGGTGATGCTGGTCATCGGTGCCACCGGCGCGATGGCCTGGCTGATCACGGTGGAACAGGTGGCCGTGCAGATGGCCGCCTGGATCCAGCTCGTCGCCACCGAGCAATGGATGTTCCTGATCCTGTTCAACGTGTGCCTGCTGCTGCTGGGCATCTTCATCGAGCCCCTGCCGGCGATGCTGCTCTCGGCGCCGCTGTTCCTGCCGCTGGCACAGCACTTCCAGATGGACATGGTGCACATCGGCGTGGTCATGACCGCCAACCTGGCGATTGCCTTGTACACACCGCCGGTCGGCGGCACGCTGTTCGTTGCGGCCAAGCTGGCGCATGCCGGCATCGGCGAGATCACGCGGCACCTGTGGCCGCTGATGGCGGCCACCTTCACCGTCGTGCTGCTGATCACCTACGTCCCGTGGCTGTCGCTGTGGTTCCCGCGTTGGCTGCAGTCACTCTGAACACCATGCAAGACGATCTTCTGGCTCTCGTCGTCGAGTTCCGCATCAAGCCCGAATTCATCGCCGAGTTCGAAGTTGCGATCGCGCAGAACGCCCGCCTGTCGCTCCAGGCCGAGCCCGGCTGCCGACAGTTCGACGTCTGCCGCGACCCGAACGACCGCTCGCTCTTCTTCCTCTACGAGCTGTATGAAGACCAGGCGGCGATCGATGCCCACTTGCAGTCGCCGCACTTCCTTGCCATGGACAGCGCCACGCGGGACTGGGTGGCTTCCAAAACCGTGCGCCGCCTGACGCGCGCCGAGTGTTGACCAAGAGCTGCCCAAGCGCCGAAGCACAGGAATCACCATGAGCCTCAAGCTGGGCTGCATTGCCGATGACTTCACCGGGGCCACCGACCTGGGCAATACCCTCGTCAAGGCGGGCATGCGGGTGGTGCAGACCATTGGCGTGCCCGAGGCCGCCGACGTGGCGACAGCCGATGTCGACGCTGTCGTCGTCGCGCTCAAGTCACGCACCTCGCCCGTGGACGAGGCCGTCGAACAGTCGGTGGCCGCCGGCCGCTGGCTGCAGTCGCAAGGTGCACAGCAGTTGTATTTCAAGGTCTGCTCGACCTTCGACTCCACGCCGCGCGGAAATATCGGGCCGGTCACCGAGGCGCTGATGGCGCTGACCGGGGCCGACTTCGTGCCCGTGACGCCTGCCTTCCCGGAGAACGCGCGCACGGTCTACAAGGGGCACCTCTTCGTCGGCGATCTGCTGTTGTCCGACAGCCCGATGCGCCAGCATCCGTTGACGCCGATGACCGATGCCAACCTGGTGCGGGTGCTGCAGGCGCAACTGGCGCGCGAGCGGGTCGGGCTGATCGACCATGCCGTCGTTGCACAGGGCGCGGCCGCGATCGGCGCGCGAGCACGCCAGCTCGCCGCCGACGGCCAGCGCCTGGCCATCGTCGACGCCGTGGACGACAGCGCCTTGCACCACCTGGCGCAGGCCTGCACCCCCTGGCCGCTGGTCGTCGCCGGGTCCGGGCTGGCGATCGGCTTGCCGGCCCGTTGGGGCATCACGCCGCGCGCCGAGGCGGCGGTGCTGCCGGCGGCTGGCGGCACGGCCGCGGTGGTCTCCGGCAGTTGTTCGGCCGCCAGCAACGCCCAGGTGGCGCACTTCATCGCCGCCGGTGGCGCCGCATTTGCCATCGACCCGCTGCGCCTGGCCGCGGGCGACGAGGTCGCCGCCGAGGCCTGTGCCTGGGCGCAAACGAGGCTGGGCCGCGAGCCCGTCCTGGTCTATGCCACGGCCGAAGCGCATGCCGTGCGCGCCGTGCAGGACCAACTCGGCGCCGAACGCGCCGGCGCCCTTGTCGAGCAGACCCTGGCCCAGGTCGCGGTCGGCCTGGTGCGGCTGGGCGTGCGCCGCCTGGTCGTCGCCGGTGGCGAAACCTCGGGCGCCTGCGTGCAGGCGCTGGGCATCCGGCAATTGCGCATCGGGCCGCAGATCGACCCCGGCGTGCCCTGGTGCCATGCCGCCGAGCGCGGTTTGCACCTGGCGCTGAAGTCCGGGAACTTCGGCCAGGTCGACTTCTTCCACCGCGCGTTCGCGGTGCTGTGAAAGGGTGTGAAAGGGCTGTCATGGACCTGGATGTCGAGCATGCAGCGCGCGAGATCTGTCGTGTCGGCCGGTCGCTGTACGAGCGCGGCTACGTGCACGCCACGGCTGGCAATATCAGCGTGCGGCTGGCCGATGGCGTCCTGATCACGCCGACCGACGCCTGTCTTGGCGAGCTCGATGCCGAGCGGCTGGCGTTCGTCGGCCACGACGGCATTCAACGCCGTGGCGACCGTGCCAGCAAGACGCTGGCCCTGCATCGCCGCATCTACGAGGCTTCACCCGGGGCCGGCTGCGTGATCCACACCCACAGCACGCACCTGGTCGCACTCAGCCTGCTGGGCGTCTGGAGTGAAGACGACATCCTGCCGCCGATCACGCCCTACTACGTCATGAAGGTCGGCCACGTGCCCTTGGTGCCCTACCACCGGCCGGGCGATCCCGTGGTGGCGGATCTCGTCGCCGCGCGAATCGCCGCTGCAGCAGCGCGTGGTGTACCGATGCACGCCGTCATGCTGGACCGGCTGGGCCCAAACGTCTGGCATCGCACACCCGGCGAAGCCAGCGCCTTGCTGCAAGAACTGGAAGAGACCGCGCGCCTGTGGCTGATGAGCGAACGCCAGGCACGGCCGCTGTCGGCCGACGCCATCGATGAACTGCGCGCGGCGTTCGGTCGCGGTTCGTGACGGCAGCCGTCGCGTGACCTGGAAGGCTGGACAGCCGGACAGCCGGACAGCTGACAGCCGCCAGCGGCGGGAAATGGCCGGCCGCGTGATCTGGCAAGTGGCCGGTTTCAGGCACTTGGCCCAAAGAAAGCGCGGTGCGAGACGCGTGAGAACAGCAGGGCACGCTGGATTCATGCCGCTGCGAGGTAAGCCGACAGCCGGTCGCAGAGTGCTTCACTGCATGCTCGACATGTGAGGTTCGTTGTGGAGTCTTCCGGGCAAGGCCCATGAGATGTCAAGACACGACAGCCACTTGGCTTCGCACTCGAAGTTCAGGTGCAGAACCTGTCCGGGCCTGGATCAAGGCCGGTGAACGCTTCGAGGGGCGCACCGATGGCGACGGACTGCTGCCGTCCTGGCGGCCCGACCGCACCGTGCCGTGCCGCACTGGCGGCTGCGCTACCGCTTCGCCGGCAAGTCGCGCATGATGAACCTGGGCAGCTACACCGACCCGCCCCTTGCTGCGGCACGGCAGTCGGCTCCCCAGGATCAAGCTCACGTTGCCGCCGGACCTTCGCGAGTACGTCGACCGGCGCGTGCTGCTGGGCGGCACCGTCAACGCGGGCGAGTACTTGCGCCAGCTGATTCGCAGTGACGCCGTGGCACAGCAGGACGGTCGACTGCATGACAGGTTAGCGGCCCATGCGTCTGGGGGCGGGGACATGCCCAGCGGCGACTCGCGCTGAGGCACCGACTGGCCGCTGATTGGCCATCAATTACCGATCAGTCACTTTCCGCTTGACCTCCAGCGGGTCAACACTGAAAATGACCGGAAGGTAACTTCAATAGCCCTTCATGCCGTCCTCGGCCCATGAATTACCGATCAGTCACTCCACCGACGCGGAGACGCCGATCCGCTCCTCCGTCGAGCTGGGCGTCGTCATCCGCGAGCAGCGCAAGCGGCTGGCCCTGAAGCAGCTCGACGTCGCAGGCCTGGGCAACACCGGCAACCGGTTCATCGTGGACCTGGAGAACGGCAAGCCGACGGTGCAACTGCAGAAGGTGCTGGACCTCATGGACCTGCTGGGCCTGGAGGTGGTGGTGCGCACCAAGGCCTCTCGTTCGACCTCGGCGCTGTGAGGGGCAGGTCATGCAGCCACGGCCCGACCAGCTGGATGTCTACTACGGCAGCGACCTGGTCGGCGCGGTACACGACAGCGCGCCGCTGGCCTTCGAGTACGCGCCCGGCTGGCTGACCCCATCGGAAGGACGCCAGCGCATGTCGCTGGCCCGGATCCCGCTGCAGCCCGGCCGGCAGGCCACACCCGAGGTGCAGGCCTTCTTCGAGAACCTGCTGCCCGAGGGCGAACTGCGCGACTACCTGGCCGCCCAGCGCAAGGCCTCCACCCTCTTCTCACTGCTGCTGGAAGTGGCGGGTGACACCGCTGGGGCCTTCGTGCTGGTCGCAGCTGGCCAGACGCCGGAGCCGCCACGCTACGAGGCAACAAGCTGGGACGCCATCGCCGCCATCCTGGCCAAGCGGTCGGCTTCTGCGATCGACATCCACCAACAGGGCGCGCGCATCTCGCTGGCCGGAGCACAGGACAAGACCAGCATCGCCATCTTCGACGACGGCGTGCCGCGGCTGCCCAAGGGCACTTCGCCGTCCACGCACATCCTCAAGCCCAACATCCGCCGCCTGGCCAAGGTCTGGCACTCGGCAGCGAACGAAACGATCGTGATGCGCGCAGCCGCGCTGGCCGGCCTGCCAACTGCCGAGGTCTTCTACGAGCCGCACACCGAATCCTGCGTCGTGCGTCGCTTCGACCGCCAGCTGCGCGCCGACGGCACGCTGGCGCGGCTGGTGCAGTACGACCTGTGCCAACTGGCCGGCACCGTGTCGGAACGCAAGTACGAGAAGGAAGGCGGCCCTGGTCTGGCCACGTGCGCCGACCTGATCCGCCGCTACAGCGCACAGCCTGCCGTCGACCTGCGCCACCTGGTGCGCTGGCTGTTCTTCAACCTGTACGTCGGCAACAACGACAGCCACGCCAAGAACCTGTCGATCTACAGCGTGCCCGGCCAGGGCGTGACGCTCACGCCCTTCTACGACCTGATGTGCACGCGCCTGTACCCGGGCCTGTCGCCCGAGTTCGCCTTCGCGATCGGCAGCGAGGTCAGGCCGGGCGAGATGGGTGCCGAGCACCTGGCGCTGATGGCCACGCAGCTGGGCATGCAGCCGCGCTTCCTGGCTCGGCAGGCACGAGAGATGGCCAATCGCTTGCCGAAAGCCATCGACCAGGCCGTGTACGAGATCGCCCCCGCGCTGACGCCATCGGCACGCGCCCTCGCCGAGCGGCTCGAGCGATTCGTTTCATCGACGACCAAAAAGCTGGCAGCGCGCTTGACCATGTGAAGGCAAGCGCAGGAAAGAGGCATCAATGGAAGAGTGCACCACAGCCAGCGCCACCGACGCCGCCACAGAGATCGTCAACGAGCGCGCGACCATCAGGCTCACCCCTCAGGAGCCGGTGGCATTCAGGCAGCCCGGCTGCTGGAGAACGCCCCCGCCGGCAACCTGCCGCGCGAAGCCGTGCAGCGCGAAGTGGCCAAGGCGGCGCGGTTCGCACGCGGGCTGCCCGTCACGGTGGAAGTGCTGGCCGAAGGTATCCTGGTGCGCCCGGCGGCCAGCAAGCCGAAACTGACCTTGGGGCAGAAGCTCCGAGCCTTCGACCCCGCGCAGCATGGCGGCCAGGCCATGGCCGACGGCCGCGTGGGCGTCGAAGTGTCCTGATGGCCACCAGCACCGCCTGGGTGCCCAACCGGCGCGACATGATCTGGATTGGCTTCAGCCCCCAGGTCGGCCAGGAAATGCGCGACGAGCACCTCATGCTCGTGCTGTCCACCAAGGCCTTCAACCAGCGCACAGGCATCGTGATCGGCTTGCCGATGACACCCGCTGCCTCCAACGAAACCAACCCGTTCGCCATGAAGTACCTGGGGCCCAGGGGCGAGGCCGTCTACGTGCTGACCCATCAGCCCAAGTCCTTCGACTGGCGCGCCCGCGGCGCCAGGCCCCACCCCTGGAAGCAGCTGCCATTGCCCTTGTTCAACGAGGCCTGCGAGGGACTGAACTCGATCATCAGCATCGGCTGACAACGCCGAACTCAGGCGCAAGGGCGCGATCGCGCCGGTACGAGCGCTCGCGATGCACCCCCCTCCCCCTGAGAACTGGTCGCGGGCACTGGATTTGATGGCACTCGATCCGTGTCGATTGGAAGGAGTGATCATCGCCCGCATCCAGCGGCCGGCAAGGTGTTGACGGCGCACGACAGGCTCGCAGCGGCTTTCGTTCCCGGTCAGCTGGCGCCCAAGCGGAACGCATCGCCGACATCGGCGACATCGGTGACGTCTGCGAGTTCGCCAACCTATGCCTGTCTGTGCATATCGCCACGGCGCGCCCGGGTCGCCACAATCCGCCTCCCGGATGAACGATCTTGCGCCAGGACTGAGCAGTGCCGCCCGCTTGTTGCTGGGCGCCGATTCCGAACTGTGGTCGGTGGTGGCCCTGTCGCTGCAGGTCAGCGGCACGGCGTGCCTTCTCGGCGCTGCCATCGGCCTGACTGCCGGCGCCTGGCTGGCGATGGCGCGCTTTCCGGGTCATGCCATCGTCGTGGGGGTGCTGAACACCTTGCTCGCGCTGCCTGCGGTGGTGGTGGGGCTGGTGGTGTACCTGCTGCTGTCGCGCGCCGGACCGCTGGGAACGCTCGGCATCCTGTTCACGCCCACGGCCATGGTCATCGCGCAGAGCATCCTGGTGGTGCCGCTGGTGACGGCGCTGGCACGGCGGCTGGTGCTGCTGGCACTGGCCGAGGGCGGCGACCAGCTGCGCTCGCTGGGCGCCGGCCGCTTCACCACCGCCTTGCTGCTGTTGCTGCACGAGCGTTTCGGCGTGCTGACGGTGCTGCTCACCGCCTTCGGTCGCGCCATTGCCGAGGTCGGCGCGGTGATGATCGTGGGCGGCAATATCGACGGCGTCACGCGTGTGATGACCACCACCATTGCGCTGGAAACCAGCAAGGGCGACCTGCCGCTGGCGCTGGCGCTGGGCGTGGTGCTGCTCGGTGTCGTGGCGCTGCTGAACGCCGCGATCGCGCTCATGCAATGGCGCAGCGGTGCACCGCGCGAAGCCCTGGCTTGAGGTGCGGCACTTGAAGGCGCCCACCCGGCAGACGCTGATCAGCCTGCACGATGCGCAGGTCCGCTTCGGCGACACGCAGGCGCTGCGGGGCGTGACGCTGAACCTGCAGCGCGGCGACCGCCTCATGCTGGTGGGTGCCAACGGCTCGGGCAAGACCACCTTGATCCGCCTGCTGCACGGATTGTTGGCGCCGGACGTGGCCGGCAGCATGCAGACCCATGCTCTGGCCACCGAGGGTCGCGCGCCGCGTGGCGCCATGGTGTTCCAGCGCCCCTTCCTGGTGAACCTGTCGGTGCGCTGGAACGTGCTGCTGGGGTTGTGGCTGCGCGGCGTGCCGGCGGCGCAGCGTGAACCGCTGTGCCGGCAGGCGCTGCAACGCGTGGGCCTGGCCAGCCTGGCGCTTCGCCGCGCGCGCGAGCTCTCCGGCGGCCAGCAGCAACGCCTGGCGCTGGCACGCGCCTGGGCGCTGCAGCCGGACATCCTGTTCCTGGACGAACCCACGGCCAGCCTGGACCCCGGCGCCAAGCGCGAGGTCGAAGCACTGATCCAGGACTTTGCCGCCGACGGCGTGACCCTGGTCATGAGCACCCACAACCTGGGCCAGGCCCGGCGCCTGGGCACCCGGGTGGCCTATCTGGAAGCCGGCACCCTGGTGGTGGACCGGGACGTGGAAGACTTCTTTTCGGGTGCGGACCTGCCGGATGCCGCCCGCCAGTTCCTCAAAGGAGAACTGCCATGGCACACCTGAACCGCCCCTTTATGCTGCGTCGCGGCGTTGCCGGGCTGGCCCTGCTGGCCACGCTGGCCTGGCCCGCGCTGGCGGCCGCGCAAGACCGCTTCATCGTCATGGCCTCGACCACGTCCACCGAGCAGTCGGGCCTGTTCAAGCAGTTGCTGCCCGCGTTCAAGCAGGCCACCGGCATCGACGTGCGCGTGGTGGCCGTGGGCACCGGCCAGGCACTGGACACCGGCCGCCGCGGCGACGCCGACGTGGTCTTCGTGCACGACGGGGTCGCCGAGCAGAAGTTCGTCGCCGAGGGTCACTCCACCCAGCGCCGCGACGTGATGTACAACGACTTCGTGCTGGTCGGGCCCCAAGTCCGACCCGGGGGGCGTGAAGGGCAACGACATCGCCGCGGCGCTGAAGAAGCTGGCCGGCAGCACGCAGCCCATCGTTTCGCGGGGCGACAAGAGCGGCACCCATGCCGCCGAGCTGCGGTTGTGGAAGGCGGCCGGCGTGGACCTGGCCGCGGCCAAGCCCGCCGGCTACAAGGAATGCGGCTGCGGCATGGGTCCGGCGCTGAACATGGCCTCGTCGCTCAACGGCTATGTGCTCGCCGACCGCGGCACCTGGCTGTCGTTCAAGAACCGCGGTGAGCTGGGCATCGTCGTCGAAGGCGACAAGAGCCTGTTCAACCAGTACGGCGTGATGGTCGTCAACCCGGCCAGGCATGCGCACGTGAAGGCCGACCTGGCGCAGCAGTTCGCCGACTGGGTGGTGTCCAGCGCCGGGCAGGCCGCCATTGCCGGCTACAGGATCGACGGCGAGCAGCTCTTCTTTCCGAACGCTGCGCGATAGCTTCCGGCCCGGCCCGGTGAACCCGAGGCCCGGGCTGCGGCGAACCGGGCGTGGCCAGCACCACGAGCCTGCGTGCTCGACCCCATCCGGACCTGCCTTCAATCGCCACGGCGCCGCTGATGCGGCCGTCGGCGCGCATGCCGGCGAGCAGGGCAAAGCTCGCGCTCATGGCCACGATCAGTGCCACCCCCGGCAGCGGATGCGCACGGCGGTCGTGGGTCACGACAGCAGACCCGAGGGTCGACGCAGATGGGTCTTCGGCAGTCGCATCGCTGCAGGGTCCCGCGGGCGCGGTGCCCGCACTGCCGCTTGGCGGCACATCAGGTCAGCGCGCAGCCGGCAGCGCGCCGGCATCTTGCGCGCCCACGCATGCGCCAGAATCCGGGCATGGAGACTCCCGGCAACCTCTTCTGTGTCGCCGCGCCCAGCGGCGCGGGCAAGTCCAGCCTGGTCAAGGCCTTGCTGGAGCTCGACTCGCGGCTCGCGGTTTCGGTGTCGCACACCACGCGCCCGCCACGCGGGCAGGAACAGGACGGCCGGGAATACTGGTTCGTCGGCCAGCCCGAGTTCCGCGCCATGGTCGAACGCGGCGAATTCTTCGAATGGGCCGAGGTGCACGGCAACCTGTACGGCACCTCGCGCAAGGGCATCGAGCAGCGGCTCATGGCTGGCCAGGACGTGGTGCTCGAGATCGACTGGCAGGGCGCGCTGCAGATCAAGCAGCTGTTCGCGCACGCGGTGCTCATCTTCGTCCTGCCGCCGAGCTGGGACGAACTGGCACAGCGACTGCACCGGCGCGGCGAGGACCGGCCCGAGACCATCGCCCGGCGGCTGGAGAATGCGCACGAAGAGGTCGCGCAGGCCCGGCACTTCGACTTCGTTATAATCAATGGTTTGTTCGAGACGGCGTTGTTCGACCTGAAGACGGTGGTGCATTCCCAGCGCCTGAGGTACGCCGCCCAGATGCGCAACCGCTCGCAGGTCTTTGCAGCGCTGGGGCTGGTCTGAATCCACAACCGCCCGAACGCCCGCGCCAACGCAAAGTCCTCGCACCCCCTCGCACCCCCACGCACTCATTACCGAAGGCATCCATGGCCCGCATCACCGTCGAAGACTGCCTGCAGAAGATCCCCAACCGTTTTCAGCTCGTGCTGGCCGCCACCTACCGCGCGCGCATGCTCAGCCAGGGCCACGCGCCCAAGATCGAGACCAGGAACAAGCCCGGCGTGACCGCGCTGCGCGAGATCGCCGCCGGCGAGGTGGGCCTGGAGATGCTGCGCAAGGTGCCGACCTGAAGCGCTGAATCCACGTTTGTCGCCCACGGGCGCCGGTGTCGGCATGGCACGGCGCCCGTCGTCTTTGGTGCGCAGCACAGCGGCTGCCGCCCAGACGCGCTAAATTCGGGCCCATGAGCCTGCGTTCCCTGGCCGCCGAACTGCTGCCTGCCGCCCTGCACGGGCTGCACCGCGCTCCGCTGGTGCAGCGCGAGCCGCCGCCGGCGGCCGAGGTTTCTTCCTTCGATGCCCTGGCCGGGCGCCTTGGCTATTTGCCCAAGGCCGACCTCAAGCTGGTCCGCGAAGCCTACAAATTCGCCGACCAGGCTCACCTGGGGCAGTTTCGCGCCAACGGCCAACCCTACATCACGCACCCGATCGCGGTGGCCGGCCTTTGCGCCGAGTGGAAGCTCGACGCGCAGGCCATCATGGCCGCGCTGATGCACGACACCATCGAGGACTGCGGCGTCACCAAGACCGAGCTGATCGAGAAATTCGGCGCCGCCACCGCCGACCTCGTGGACGGCCTGACCAAGCTCGACAAGCTGCAGTTCAACACGCGCGAGGAAAGCCAGGCCGAGAGTTTCCGCAAGATGTTGCTGGCGATGGCGCGCGACGTGCGCATCATCCTCATCAAGCTGGCCGACCGCTTGCACAACATGCGCACCATGCAGGCCATGTTGCCCGAGCGTCGCCAGCGCATCGCGCGCGAGACGGGCGACATCTACGCCCCCATCGCGCACCGGCTGGGCCTGAACCAGACCTACCGCGAACTGCAGGAGCTGTGCCTCGAACTTCTGCACCCCTGGCGCCACGCCGCGCTGGCCAAGGCCGTGCAGCGCGCGCGCGGCCACCGGCGCGACATCGTCGACCGCGTGCAGAAGGACGTGGAGAAGGCCTTCGCCCAGCAAAAGCTCAAGGTGCAGGTCTCCGGGCGAGAAAAGACCATCCAGTCGATCTACGCCAAGATGCGCGAGAAGCACGCCGGCTTCGCACAGGTGAACGACATCTTCGGCTTCCGCCTCGTGGTGCCCACGCTCACCGACTGCTACATCGCCCTGGGCGTGTTGCACCAGCTGTACAAACCGGTCCCGGGCCGCTTCAAGGACTACATCGCCATCCCCAAGGCCAACGGCTACCAGAGCCTGCACACCACGCTGGTCAGCCCGCTGGGCACGGCGGTGGAATTCCAGGTGCGCACCGAGGTCATGCACGCGGTGGCTGAAAGAGGCATTGCCGCACATTGGCTCTACAAGAGCGGCGGCAAGGGCGATGGCAAGGGCGAAGGCAAGGGCGGCAGCGCCGCCGACGCGCAGCGCATTTCCACGCTGTGGCTGCAAAGCCTGCTCGACATCCAGGTGGAGACCAACGACTCGGCCGAATTCCTGGAGCATGTCAAGGTCGACCTCTACCCCGACGCGGTCTACGTCTTCACGCCGCGCAGCAAGATCCTGGCGCTGCCGCGCGGCGCCACGGCGGTGGACTTTGCCTACGCAATTCACTCCGACGTGGGCCAGCACATGGTGGCGGCCCGGATCAACGGCGAGCCCGTGGCGCTGCGCACCGAGCTCAAGAGCGGCGACGTGGTCGAGGTCATCACGGCCCCCGGCGCCCGGCCCAACCCGGCCTGGCTGAGCATGGTGCGCACGGGGCGCGCGCGCTCCAAGATCCGCCACTATCTGAAGAACATGGAGACCGACGAGTCGCGCGGCATGGGCGAGAAGATGCTGGCCCAGGCGCTGCGCGCCGAAGGCCTGCAGCTGCCGACCAGTGACCCGAGCGACGCCGAAGCGCAGGCGCTGTGGCAGCAGCTCACCAAGTGGAGCGGCAACCGCAACCGCGGCGAGCTGCTGGTGGACATCGGCCTGGGCCGCAAGATCGCCATCATCGTGGCCAAGCGGCTGGCGCAGATGATGGCCGAACGCGGCATCAAGCCCGACGCGGTGACGCTCACGCTGGGCCGCTACACCCAGGACGACAGCACTCCCACGCAGGGCGTGGTGTTCGTCGACGGCAGCGAAGGCAACTCGATCCAGCTCGCCAGTTGCTGCCGGCCGATTCCCGGCGATGCCATCGTGGGCTACCTGGGTCGCGGCGAAGGCCTGCTCGTGCACACCGCCGAATGCCCCACCGGCAAGCGGCTGTTCGAACGCGACAGCGAACGCTGGATGCAGGTGGAATGGGCCGAGGAGCTGACGCGCAGCTTCGAGACCAGCGTCTACGTGCTGGTGAAGAACGGCAAGGGTGTGCTGGCGCAGGTGGCCGCCGGCGTCAGCACGGCCGAGGCCGACATCACCCACCTCGGCATGGACCCCGAACCGGCCGAGGAGACGGTCGAGCTGCGCCTGCTCATCAGCGTGCGCGACCGCGTGCATCTGGCCGAGGTGCTGCGCACGCTGCGCCGCCAACCCGTGGTGCAGCGCGTCTCGCGCTACCGGTTCGCCTGACCGGGCGCGGGGTAACGCACCGCCACGACCTCGATCCTCTCCACCCCGCCGGGCGACACCAGTTGCACCTCGTCGCCCTCGCGCGCCTTCAGCAGGGCGCGCGCGATGGGCGAGATCCAGCTCACCTCGCCTTTCAGGCTGTCGGCCTCGTCGATGCCCTTGATGGTGACCGTTCGCTCCTGGCCCGCGGCGTTGGCGTAGGTCACCGTGGCGCCGAAGAAGACCTGGTCCGTGCCGTGGTGCACCGAGGGGTCGGCGACTTCGGCGATGTCCAATCGCTTGGTGAGGAAGCGGATGCGGCGGTCGATTTCGCGCAGCCTCTTCTTGCCGTAGAGGTAGTCGCCGTTTTCCGAACGGTCGCCGTTCTTGGCGGCCCAGGAGACGATCTCGACGATCTTCGGCCGCTCCACGTCGAGCAGGTCCATCAGTTCCTCGCGCAACCGGCGCCAGCCCTGCGGCGTGAGGTAGTTGCGCGCGCCGGCCGGCAGCGGCGGCAGGCCCGGCGCCGCTTCGTCGTCGGCGTCGGCCGATGCAGCGTCCGCGCGCACGAAGGCCTTGTTCATGGCTTTCGCGGGCCGGTCGGCCGCAGTTGCGTGCCGTGGCGGGCAGGAGCGTCGGGGGTCATGGCCGGTTGGCGTGGTGGCTGGACCGGGATTGTCGCAGCGCGCACCCGCCCACGCCCGCAGGGCGCGGTAGCGGCTCGACGACCCGGACCGGCGGCCGCGTGATGGGCAAGAATCGCCGTCTTCCCCACCGACGAATGCCGCGTCAGCCCATGCCCGCCGCCCCCGCCCTGCACGGCCTGACCATCCTGGAACGCGGCTGGCTGTCGTCGAACAACGTGCTGCTGCACGGCGCCGAAGGCCACCCGGCCTGGCTCGTCGACAGCGGCCACGTGAGTCACGCCGGGCAGACCGTGGCCCTGGTGCGGCACGCGCTGCGGAACGAGCCGCTGGCCGGGCTGCTCAATACGCACCTGCACTCCGACCACTGCGGCGGCAACGCCTCGGTGCAGCGCGCCTTCGGCTGCCGCATCCACATTCCGCCCGGCCACTGGGACGCGGCGCGGGACTGGGACGAACAGACCCTGAGCTACCGCCCCACCGGCCAACGCTGCGAACGCTTCGTGCCCGACGCGCGCATCGAACCCGGCCAGGTGCTGCAGGCCGGCCGTCGCCGCTGGCACGCACTGGCGGCACCCGGTCACGACCCGCATTCGCTGGTGCTTTTCGACGACCGGACCGGCGTGCTCATCAGTGCCGACGCGCTGTGGGAAAACGGCTTCGGCGTCGTCTTCCCCGAACTCGAGGGCGAGGACGCCTTCGACGAGGTGGCACACGTGCTCGACCTCATCGCGTCGCTCGGCGTGCGCTGGGTGATCCCCGGCCACGGCGCAGCGTTCGACGACGTCAACGGCGCGCTGCAGCGTGCGCGGCGGCGGCTGGATACCTTCCGCAGCGACCCCGCCCGCCACGCCCGGCACGCCGCAAAGGTCCTGGTGAAATACCACCTGATGGAGGAACGGCAGCAGTCCTGGGCCGACTTCCTGCGCTGGTTCACCGCGACCGAACTGTGCCGGTCGATCTGGCAGCGGCTGGACCGGCCCGAAGGTACGTTACCGGCCTTCGCCGAGCGACTGGTGGCCGAGTTGCTGGCGGCGGGTGCACTGGCGCGCCGCGACGATGTGCTGCACGACGCCTGAGCCGTGGCGGCGGTGCCCGACATTCGAGCACGCCGGCTTGACGGATCGCAAACCGGCACCGTCGGGGCAGGCGCAAGATCACGGCCCGTTCCATCCACTGCCACGCGCACCGCCATGAAGCCGATCCCCCGCTGCGCGCTGGCCGCCGCCAGCCTGGTCATCGCTTCCACCGCCCTGGCGCAGGGCGCGGCCGGCACCTACACCATCCGGGTGCTCACGCCCGAAGCCGCGCTGAAGGCCACGCAGGCGGCGCTGGCCGAATGCCGCCGCCAGGGGTACCAGGTCGCGGTGGCGGTGGTCGACCGTTCCGGCCTGGCGCAGGCCATGATCCGCGACCGCTTCGCCGGTGCGCACACGCCTGAGACCGCCACCAACAAGGCCTGGACGGCGGTGAGCTTCCGCACGCCGACCACCGAGCTGGCGCGTGCCTCGCAAGCCGGCCAGCCCAGTTCGGGCCTCCGCGACCTGCCGCGTTTCGTGGGCCTGGGCGGCGGCATGCTCATCGAAGCCGGTGGCTCCATCGTCGGCGGCATCGGCGTTTCGGGCGCCCCCAGCGGGGACAGCGACGACACTTGCGCCAAGGCCGGCATCGCCGCGATCCGGGACGATATCGACATGTAAACGGCGGTCCGTGCGGCCGCCGGCGCGGGTGCATGTCTTCGCTTCGCTCGAGCTGTGGAGCCTGTGCGCGCTCGTTGCCCACAGCCACGGCTGCTGCGGCAGCAGCCTGCACGGCCGCATCGTGGCCATGGCCTTTGCGCGGCCGCGCGTCAACCTGCGGTTGCCCGCGCCGGCCGACGGGGACTCCGGGCCATCCGGCAGTCGCTCAGCTGAGCGGCCCGCCGCTTGAGGCGGCGCCGAGATGGCCCACCTTCACGTAGATCAGCGCGCCTTCGGGGCCGGTGAACGGCGTGTGCCGGCTCCAGCGCGGGCTGCGCAGCCACGTGCCCGCCTCGTAGGCGCCGCCTTCGTCGTTGAACACGCCCTCCAGCACCAGGATCTCCTCGCCGCCGGGATGCACGTGCGGTTTGAAGCGGGTCTTCGGCGCCCAGCGCACGAGCGCCGTGTCGACACCGTCGTGCGAGTGCAGCGGCATCACCGCCAGGCCCGGAACCAGCCCCGGGCGCCAGGGTTCGGAGCGGGTGTCGATGCACACGCTTCGCACATCGGCCGGGTCGAACTGCTGCAGCTTGACGAAGAGCACGCAGCCCTCGCGCGAGTACGGCGCATGCGCGCTGCCGGGCGGGTTGCGCAGGTAGGTGCCCGCCGGGTATTCACCCGCTTCGTCGCAGAAGACGCCTTCGAGCACCAGGATTTCCTCGCCGCCGCCATGCACGTGCCGGTCGAAGCGCGACCCCGGCGCATAGCGCACCACGCTGGTGGCGCGCGCCACCTCGTCGCCCACGCGGTCGAGCATGCGCCGCTCGACGCCGGGTAACGGCGAAGGGGTCCACACGGCATCGGTCGCGCGGGCCACGATGCGCAGGGAAAAGTCGTCGTTCAGGATCATGCGGGACCGGCTCGGGGGGTGGCCGGCGCAGGGGCGCCGGTTCGGGTTTCGGGGTCGTGCCGCGCCGGCCTGCCGCTGCCGGCAGGTCGAGTGCTTCGGCGCTGACCTTCAAAGGTACTGCGTTTCCTGCGTCTGCGCCGCCGTGCGGGCTTGGGCGGTCCTGGTCCGTCGGCGGGTCGGCGCGCGCCTTTTGGCGGCCGCGCGGCCGACCCACGAGTCTGGCCCGCCAACACCCTTCTTTTCCAGCCATCCCGGCCGACCGGCGCGTGGAACGATGCCACATCGCAATTGGCGGACTGCATCGTGCTGGCCTTTCCCCGTCGAACCCCGCTGCCCGGATGGGTGGCCTGCGTGCCGCAAGGCGCCCAGGCCTTGCTGGCGTGCGTGGAGAGCGGCCAAGGGCAGCCTCCCCGGGTGCACTGGGTCGACGGCTGCGTCTGGTCAGACCTGGGTGGCGCGCTGCGTTCACTGCGCCGACGCCGCTCGCTGCAGCGCCACCGCAAGATTGCCGTGCTGCCCCGCGCCGCCTACCGGCTGGTGCCGCTGGACGTGCCCGAGCTGCCACGCGACGAATGGCGCCAGGCGGCGCGCTGGCAGCTGAAGGACCTGGTCGACTTTGCCATGGAAACAGCGTCCGTCGACGTGCTGGAAATCCCGGGCGACCCGGCGCGCCGCCGCACGCCACAGATGCTGGCCGTGGCCGCGCCGCATGAGGCGCTGCGGCCGCTGGTGCAGGCGGGCCGTGACGCCGGCACCCCCTGGCAGGCCCTGGACATCGCCGAGACGGCGCTGCGCAACATCAGCACCCTGGTGCAGACCGAAGGTCGTGCGCAGGCGCTGCTGCACGTGGGCGAGCACGAGACGCTGCTCGTCGTCACCGCCGCCGGTGAATTGCTGCTGGCGCGCCAGCTCGACACCACGCTGGCGCGGCTCACGGCCGGCAGCGCCGCCGAGCGCGAGGAGGCCTTCGACCATGTCGGCCTGGAGCTGCAGCGCACGCTCGACGGCTTCGACCGCCTGTTCAGCCACCTCGGCCTGGCGCGGCTGCTGGTGGCACCCGGCGCCGGGCTCGACGACTTCTGCGCCCATGTGCGAGAAATCAGTTTCGTGCCCGTGCAGCCGCTGGACCTGACCGGCGCGCTGGACCTCTCCGCGGTGCCCGAGCTGGCCGACCCGGCCGCGCTGGCACGCCACCTCGGCGCCATCGGCGCGGCCCTGCGCGGCGACTGAGCGCCGATGGCCCAGCAGATCAACCTGCTCGACCCCGCGCTGCAGCCGCGGCGCGACTGGCTCGACGCCGGCCACGGCCTGTCACTGCTGGGCCTGATCCTGTGCACCAGCGCGGCGCTGTCCGCGACACTGCAATGGCAGGCCGGACGCGCTGTCAACCTGCCGGCAGCCATGCCGGCACTGCCAGCCGCGGCCGCCGCCAGCGCCCCCGGCGAACTGCAGGTCGAACTGCAGCGCCTGCGCGCCCTGGAACAGCACCAGCAACGCGTGCGCGCCGCCCTCGCCTCGGGCGCGGCCGGCGCGCCCGACGGCTACACGCCCTACCTGAAGGCGTTGTCGCGCCAGGCAAAGGGCTCGCTGTGGATCACCGGTTTCGCGGTGGCCGCCGAGGGCGACGCCATCGAACTGGAAGGCCAGATGCTCGACGCCGCCGTGCTGCCGGGCTACCTGCGCCAGCTCAACGCCGAAGAACGCTTCAACGGCCGGCCCTTTGCGCAATTGCAGCTGCGCACGCTGGACGAAGGTGCCAACGCCGGCCACACCGAATTCGTGCTGCGTTCGTCGCCACCGGCCCGGGAGGCCGAGCGGTGACGGCCGCGAGGCGGTCGCCGGGCCTGTGGTGGCGCCAGCAGCGCCAGCGCTTCGACGCGCTGGGGCGCCGCGAGCGGCTGCTCGTCATCACCGCCGCGGTCGCCGCCTGCGTGATGGCTGCCGACGCGCTGTGGCTCACGCCGGCCTTCAAGGCCTGGAGTGCCG
Organism: Rubrivivax sp.; assembly: GCA_034522875.1. GTDB lineage: Bacteria > Pseudomonadota > Gammaproteobacteria > Burkholderiales > Burkholderiaceae_C > Rubrivivax. The sequence goes on from JAXHKY010000026.1 coordinate 36,013, forward strand.
TGCACAAGCGGGAAGCCGCGCTGCCGGGCGTACTGGCCAAGACCGCAGCCGAAGCGCAACGCAACGCCGAAGCCGCGTTCGCGCAGGAACGCCAGCTGCAGGCCGAACTGGCGCAGCTGCGCCACCGGCTGCGGGACGGCGAAGCCGCCATGCGTGAGATGGAGGCCAACCTGGTGGGCCCCGATCGCATGCTGGCGCTGCTGGAACAGATGCTCGACGGCCACGGCCGGTTGCGCGTGCGCGAGATGAAGTCGCTGCCGCGTGCCGACCTGATGGCCCAGGCCGCACCCAAAGCGCCGAGCCCGGCGGGATCGGCACCGGCCGGGCGCCCGGCGCTGTACCGCCACGGTTTCGAGCTCACGCTGGAAGGCAGCTTCGCCGACCTCGTGCGCTATCTCGAAGCGCTGGAGAACATGCCGCAGCGCCTGCTCTGGGGCGCCATGCGGCTCAAGGTGGAGCAGCACCCGAAGGCGCTGCTGACGCTGCGTGTCTACACGCTCAGCCTCGACCGCCATTGGCTCGAAATCTGAAACTGCCTTCGATGCCGCGCCACCCTCGCCGTCGCCTCCCTGCCCTGCTGCTGCTGGCCGCGGGCGGGGCGGCCGCTGCCCCGCCCACGGGGCTGGCCGACCCCACGCGCCCGCCCGGCGTGGTGGCCGCGCCGGTGGCGACTGCCTCGAACACGGCCCCGAAAGCCGCCCCGGCGCCGCCCAGACTTCAGTCGGTGCAACTGGGCCGCTCCGGCGAAGCCACCGCGCTGGTCGACGGCCGTCTGTTGCGCGTGGGCGACACCCTGGGCGAAGCAAAGGTGGTCGCCATCGACCTGCAAGGCCTGCAACTCCAGGGTCCACGCGGCAGCGAGCGGCTGTGGCTGCTGGCTGCGCTGGTGCAGCACCGTTCCACACCCCCTTCCCCGCCCCCCACGCCCGCACCACCCACGGTGGCCGTGGCCGGAGACCGATGATGCTGCCGATCCGGCCCCTTTCCCTGTGCCTGGCCATCGCCCTGGCCCTGGCGTCCAGCCCGCCCGCCAGCGCCCAGTCGCAGCCCGCCGACCCTGTGGCCCTGGCGGTGGCAGCGGCCGGCACCGCGCCCACGCCGCGGACCATTTCCGAGCCGCACCGCTTCGACCTCGCCGTGAACCACGCACCCGCGGCACAGGTGTTCATGCAGATCGGCAGCGGCACCGCCTACAACATGCTGGTCTCGCCCGATGTCGGCGGGAATGTCTCGATCACGCTGAAGAACACCACCGTGACCGAGGCGCTGGAGTCGATGCGCGAACTCTTCGGCTACGACTTCCGCATCACCGGCAACCGCATCTTCGTCTATCCCAACACGGTGCAGACCCGGCTGTACCGCATCAACTACCTGTCGGGGCGGCGCCAGGGTGCCTCCGACATCCGCGTCACCTCGAGCGCCATCACCCTCACCGGCACCGGCAACGGCGGCAGCACCGGCAATACCAGCACCACACCGGGCGCCGGCCAGCGCCCCGACGACGCCTCGCATGTGCGCACCACCTCCGACGCCGATTTCTGGGGCGAGGTCAGCGCCTCGCTGCAGGCGATGGTGGGCGCCGCGGGCGGGCGCAGCGTGGTGCTCAACCCGGCCTCGGGCGTGATCGTCGTGCGCGCCACCTCCGTCGAGTTGCGGCAGGTCGACCAGTACCTGCGCGCCATCCAGGTCTCGATCGAGCGCCAGGTGATGATCGAGGCCAAGATCATCGAGGTCTCGCTGAGCAAGGAGGCGCAGACCGGCATCAACTGGGGCGCTTTCGGCCGCATCCTGGGCGACAAGCTCGGCGTGGCGCTGGGCGTGGCCGCGCCCGGCACGGTGCTGCAGACGGTGGGCGCGCTGGTCGCCGACGGCGCCATCGTCAAGCCCGCCGAGAGCCTCACCACCACGGGCCAGGGGCGCGGTTTCTACGGCCTGGCGCTGCAGTCCAACAATTTCGCCGCGCTGCTGAATTTCCTGGAAACGCAGGGCGACGTGTCGGTGCTGTCGAGCCCGCGCATCGCCACGCTCAACAACCAGAAGGCCGTGCTCAAGGTCGGCACCGACGAGCTCTACGTCACCGGTGTGACCACCACCACCACGAGCTCGGGCGACAGTTCGGTGTCGTCGCCGACACTGAACCTGCAGCCCTTCTTCTCGGGCATCGCGCTGGACGTCACGCCGCAGGTCGACGAGCAGGGCAACGTGATGTTGCACGTGCACCCGTCGATCAGCCGCGTCGCCGAGCAGAACAAGAATATCGACCTCGGTGACCTGGGCCAGTTCCGGCTGCCGCTGGCGTCCAGCGCCATCAGCGAGATCGACAGCCTGGTGCGCGTGCGCGACGGCGAGATCGTGGCCATCGGCGGCCTCATGAAGCAGGAGAACCGGGCCGACCGCAGCGGCGTGCAGGGCCTGCAGGACGTGCCCGGCGTCGGCGCGCTGTTCCGCCAGACCAGCGACCTGAACAGCAAGCGCGAACTGGTGATCCTGCTCAAGCCCACGGTGATCCGCGACGACGCGCCCTGGCCCGAGGCGGCAGGCACGGTGCCGGCGCCGGCGCCCCTGCCCGCACCTGCGAAGCCGTCGCCCACCGACCCGAGCCCGGCCACCACCGCCCCGCGCTGAACCGGAACCGACCATGGCGCGCCCCGAACGCATCCGGCTCGGCGACCTGCTGATCCAGGAGCAGCTGCTCACCGCAGCCCAGCTCGGCGAGGCGCTGACCGACCAGAAGACGAGCGGCCGCAAGCTCGGCCGCATCTTCGTCGACCGCGGCTGGGTCACCGAGGCGCAGATCGCACGCTCGCTGGCGCGCCAGCTCGGCGCCCCCTTCGTCGACCTGGCCACGCGCAGCATCGCCCCCGAGTTGACGGCGCTGCTGCCCGAGGCGCGTGCGCGCCGCCTGCGCGCGCTGCCGCTGGAGGAAACGCGCGGCGGCTTGCGCGTGGCCATGGCCGACCCGTCGGACCTGATGGCCTACGACGAACTGGCGCGGCTGCTCAAGCGCGAGGTCGAGATCGCCGTGGTGGCCGAGTCGCAGCTGCTCGCCGCCATCGACCGCAGCTACCGCAGCGGCAATGCCATTGCCGGCCTGGCGCAGGAGCTCACCACCGAGCTGACCACCGTCGAGGGCGAGGTCGGCAACCTGCTGGGCGTGAACCAGGTGGCGGCCGAGGATGCGCCGGTGGTGCGCCTGCTGGCGACGGTCTTCGAGGAGGCGCTGAAGACGCGCGCCTCCGACATCCACGTCGAGCCGCAGGAAAAGGCGCTGCGCATCCGCTTCCGCATCGACGGCGTGCTGCACGTCAAGACCGAGGCCGACGCCAAGATCGCCGGCGCGGTGGCGTTGCGGCTGAAGCTGATGTCGGGGCTGGATATCGCCGAGAAGCGACTGCCGCAGGACGGCCGCTTCCACGTCAAGCTGAAGGCCGGTGCGGTGGACGTGCGCATTTCCACCATGCCGACGCAGTATGGCGAATCGGTGGTGATGCGGCTGCTCAACCAGAGCGGCGGCCTGCTCTCGCTGGAGCGGCTGAACCTGCCGCCGGCCATGGCCGCCGCGCTGCAGCGGGCACTGGCTCGGCCCAGCGGCATGATCCTCGTCACCGGCCCCACCGGCAGCGGCAAGACGACGACGCTGTATGCGTCGCTGAATGCGCTCAACGACACGGCGCGCAAGATCATCACGGTGGAGGACCCGGTCGAATACCGCCTGCCCGGCCTGAACCAGGTGCAGGTCATGGACAAGATCGAACTCGGCTTCGACCGCGTGCTGCGCGCGGCCTTGCGCCAGGACCCCGACGTGATCCTGGTCGGCGAGATGCGCGACCACAAGACCGCCGAGACCGGCATGCGCGCGGCCATGACCGGCCACCTGGTGCTCTCCACGCTGCACACCAACGACGCGCAGAGCACGCCGCTGCGGCTGGTGGACATGGGCGTGGCACGCTACATGGTGGCGCTGTCGCTGCAGCTCGTGATCGCGCAACGGCTGGTGCGCGTGCTGTGCCCACACTGCGCCGAGGACCATGTGCCCGACGCGCGCGAAGCCGAGTGGCTGGCGCTGGAGCTCGGTGCCGATCTTTCCGCCCACCGCTTTCGTGCGCCGCGCGGCTGCGGCGAGTGCAACCACACCGGCTACAGCGGGCGCACCGGCGTCTACGAATTCCTGGAAATGCGCGGGCCGCTGATCGACGCACTGGCCCACGGCGAGCCCAGCATCTTCGTGCGCGCGGCGCGCGAGCAGATGGGCGGCGCCACGCTGCGCCGCGACGCGGTGCGGCTGGCGGCGCTCGGGCGCACGACGATCGACGAGGCGATGCGGGTGAGTTCGCAGGTGGACGAGTGATGTGCTTCGGGTGGTCTTTTGGCGCAGCTTCACCGGGCTGGGACCCGGCAACGTGCGAGTCAACCGACTCTAGACAACTGCGCGGAACGAAGGCCCGCAAGAGGCGCGCCTGATGCCGCAATGGAGCTACACCGGCCGCAGCGCCGGCACCGCCGTCAGCGGCCTGCTCGAAGCGGCCAGCGCCGGCGCCGTGGCCGAGCAGCTGCTGGCGCGCGGCGTCACGCCGCTGCAGATCGTGGCCAGCACCGTGCCGCAAGCCGGTGCCGACCTGCTCGCCACCTGGCGCAAGGGCAAGGTCACCACCACCGAAAAGCTGCTCTTCGCGCGCCAGCTGCACACGCTGCTGCGCGCCGGCGTGCCCATCCTCTCCGCGCTCACGGGGCTGCAGGAGTCCAGCGAGAGCCCGCAAATGCAGCAGACCCTGCAGCAGGTGCGCCACAGCCTGGAATCGGGCCAGGACTTGAGCCTGGCACTGGCCCAGCACCCCAAGGTCTTCGACACCTTCTACGTGTCGATGGTGCGAGTGGGCGAGATGACCGGGCGCCTGGACGAAGTCTTCAAGCGTCTGTTCGAGCACATGGAGTTCGAGATCTTCATGCGCCAGCAGGTCAAGTCGGCGCTGCGCTACCCCACGTTCGTGATCATCGCCATGGTGGCGGCCATCGGCGTCATCAACCTGATGGTGGTGCCGGCCTTCGCCGAAGTGTTCAAGAGCTTCGGTGCCGACCTGCCGTGGGCGACCAGGCTGCTCATCGGCAGTTCCAGGCTGACGCTCGAATACGGCTGGGCGATGGCGCTGGGCGCGGTGGCGGCCTTCATCGGGCTGCGTCGCTGGATCGCCACCCCGGCCGGCCGCGTGGCCTGGGACCGCGTGGCGCTGCGCCTGCCGCTGGCCGGCAAGATCGTGCAGAAAGCCACGCTGGCGCGCTTTGCGCGCAGCTTCGCGCTGGCGCTGCGCAGCGGCGTGCCCGTGGAACGCGCGCTGGCGGTGGTGGCGCAGACCGCCGACAACCAGTTCATCGCCAGCCGCATCGAACAGTTGCGCGAGCAGGTGGAGCGCGGCGACACCATCCTGCGCAGCGCCTCCGCGGCGGGCATCTTCACGCCCGTGGTGCTGCAGATGATTGCGGTGGGCGAAGAAACCGGCGCCGTGGATGAACTCATGGACGAGGTGGCCGGCCTGTACAGCAACGACGTGCAGTACGAGCTGAAGACGCTGTCGCAGCAGATCGAGCCCATCCTCGTCGTCTTCCTCGGCGTCGTGGTGCTGATCCTGGCGCTGGGCGTCTTCCTGCCGATGTGGGACCTGGGCCGCGTCGCGTTCAAGAAGTGAAAACCCGATGCCGATATCGCTCTGGTGTGTCTTTCCGCACCACGTCACAGGGGCTGGCGTGGTGACCATCGAACGAACTGCCTCGATCCGAAACCACCGAAAGGACCCTGTCATGAAATCTCGCCAAAACGGTTTCACGATGATCGAGCTGATCGTCGTCATCGTCATCCTCGGCATCCTGGCGGCCACCGCGCTGCCCAAGTTCATCGACATGCGCGGCGACGCGCAGCAGGCCGCCGTCGACGGCGTGGCCGGCGCCGCCGCCTCGGCGATGACGCTCAACTACAGCGGCTGCTCGCTGACCAACAATATCGTCACCGCCAACAAGTGCGCGACCGTGGACGACTGCCAGGACGTGGGCGGCGTGCTGCAAGGCGGCCTGCCCACCGGCTACAGCGTCGCTGCCGGGGCACTGGCAACAAACGGCGCCACCGGCACCTGCACCGTCACCGGCCAGGGCAGCAAGACCGCCACCTTCACCGGCATCGGCGCCGGCATCTGACCGGTGCACAGGCGGCAGCACGCCAGGCGTGCACGGCGCATGCGACGTTAGCGTGAACACCTGCCAGATCCATGCCCGCGCCCTGCGGGCTTTGGCGCATGGGCGCCGGTCCCGCCCGGTGGCAAGCACCCTGGCGACGATGGTCATCGGGCTGGCCATCCTGCTGGCCAGCGGCGCCTCAACGGCGATGACGCCGCTCTTCCTGCGCGCCACGGGCGTCCCGAACTCGACCCTCACCGCCGCGGCACCGACGGCCACGACGCTGACGAATTTCGACTCTTCGCGCGACTCCAGCCCTGGCTTGCTGATCGCCAAGGGCGGCAGCGGTGCCAGCGAGTCGGACTCGACCAAGTACCAGCGCTGGCTGAGCCCGACGGGCGGACTCACCCTCTCCGGCTCGGTGGAGTTGCGGCTGTGGAGCGCGATGAAGGACTTCTCGACCGGCAAGGCCGGCTCGGTGACGGCCTACCTGCGTGACTGCAACAGCAGCGGCGGCTCGTGCACTGCCATTGCCTCGAAAACGCTGACCGTTGCCAACTGGAATACCTCGGCCGCCTGGGTGCTGCGCACGATTTCGTTCGGCACCGTCACCTATACGATAGGCGCCACGCGGACCCTGGAACTGAAGATCATCGTCGCCTCCGGCGCAGGCGACGACATGTGGTTCGCCTACGACACCACCACCTATGCCACCGTGCTGGGTCCGCCGCCTGCCGCGGCCCCGAACCACTACGAGCTTTCGGTTTCGGCCAGCAGCCTGGCCTGCGTGGCGAGCACGGTCACCGTCACCGCCTGCACCAATACCAGCAGCCCCTGCACCAGTGCGGCCACCACGCTCAGCGGCCAGACCGCGACGCTGGCCACCGGCGCCGGTACGCTGGGCGCCACCAGTGTGAGCTTCAACGCCAGCGGCGTGGCCACCACCACGCTCAGCCACGCCGCCGCCGTCAACGGCGCGGTGGTCACGGTGACGCTGTCGGGCGAGTCGACCGCCGCGACGGCCGCGCGCAAGTGCTGCCAGGGCGGCAGCTGCAGCACCGCCAACAGCTGCGCCACCACCTTCAGCAGGGCCGGTTTCATCGTCGCGGCCAGCACGGGCGGCGCGGCGGCAACGGTCCCCACGCAGACGGCCGGCACGTCGTCGGGCAACCATGTGTTGCGCGCCGTGCGCAGCAGCACCTCCACGCAGGCCTGCGAGGCCGCGCTGTCCGGGGTCAACAGCGTCGACTGGGCCTACACCTGCAACGACCCGACCACTTGTTCGGCCGGCAATCGCGTGGTGCTCACCGGCAACGGCGCCACCACCATCGCGGCCAACCCGAATACCGGGGTCACCAGCACGACCGCGGTGCCGATGACCTTCGACGCCAACGGCAACGCACCCTTCAGCTTCACCTACAGCGATGTCGGCCGCATCACGCTGCATGCGAGCAAGGCCGCGGGCGGCTCGCTGCTGACCGCGCTGAGCGGAACGAGCAACGCCTTCGTCGTCAAGCCGGCGGGCTTGGTGTTGTCGAATGTCAAGTGCAGCAGCTACAGCGCAGGCGCCTGCGCCACCGCGGCCATCGCCAGCCCGGGCAACAACCCGGCGGCCGCGTCCAGCAGCGGCACCGCCTTCATTCCTGCAGGTCGGGCCTTTTCGGCCACCGTCACGGCGGTGGATTCCGGCGGCAGCGCGGTGCCCAACTTCGGCAAGGAAACCAGCCCCGAGGGCGTGACGCTGGCGCCGACGCTCGTGCTGCCGGCAGCGGGCACCGCCGGCACGCTGAGCAACGCCGGCGGCTTCGGCAGCTTCAGCGGCGGTGCGGCCACCGGCACCGCCTTTGCCTACAGCGAGGTCGGCATCATCACGCTCACGCCCAGCCTGGCCAGCGGCAACTACCTGGGCAGCGGCGGCGCGGTCACCGGCACCGCTTCGGGCCACGTGGGCCGCTTCTATCCCGACCATTTCACGACCTCGGTGACGCCGGGCTGCTCGGCCAGCTTCACCTACAGCGGCCAGCCCTTCGCCGCCACGCTGAGCGCGCACAACGCGGCCGGCGCCGTGGTGGCCAACTACGGCGGCACGACCTTCGCCAAGGCGGTGACGCTGTCGGATGGCGCCTCTCTGGGCACGGGCAGCTACACCGCCGGCAGCAGCGTGGCTGCCGCCGCATTCACCAGCGGTGTCGCGGCCGCGGCGCCCGCCTATACGTTCACGAACAAGCTCACGGCCCCGGGTACGCTGGCCCTGCGTGCCACCGACACCGACGGTGCCAGCTCGGCCGGGCATGCCGAAGGCAACGCTCTTCTGCGCAGCGGCCGGCTGCGCGTGGCCAACGGCTTCGGACGCGAAGGCGCGGCACTGCCATTGGCGGTGCAGGCCGAATACTGGACCGGTGCCGCCTGGCTGCTCAACGGCAGCGACAGCTGCACCGTCGTGCCGGCCGCCGCGGTGGCACTGGGCCACTACCGCAACCACCTCGGCACCAGCACCGCGGCCTGGAGCACCAGTGCGTCGGCCGTGGGCATCGCCGCCGGGTCCGGCCTGCTGACCCTGAGTGCACCCGCGCCGGCCGCCACCGGCAGCGTGGCGCTGGCGCTCAACCTTGGCAGCACCACCGCCGACCAGTCGTGCACCAGCGGCCTGCCGGCCAGCACCGGCGCCGCCCTGCCCTGGTTGCGTGCCCTCAACGGTGCCTGCGCCGCCAGCCACGACCGCGACCCTGCGGCGCGCGCCTCGTTCGGCATCTTCAGCCCCGAGACGCGCAAGACCGTCCATGCGCACGAAATCTTCTAAGGCACGGCGCCGCGGCTTCACCACCATCGAGCTGGTGGCGGTGATCGTGCTGATGGGCGTGCTGGCGGTGGTGGCCCTGCCGCGCATCGAAGGTGCCCTGGCGCAGCGCGGCGACCACTGGCGCGACCAGGTGCTGGCCGCGTTGCGCCACGCCCAGGCCACGGCGCAAAGCCACCGCCGGCTGGTCTGCGCCACGGTGGCCACCGGCGCCGTCACCTTGAGCATCGCCACGGCCAACCCGGCCACCGCCTGCGCCAGCGCCCTCCTCGGGCCTGGCGGCAGTGCCGACCACGCCAGCGACGACCGCGGCTTCGCCACCAGCGTGTCACCCGCCGGCACGCTGTATTTCCAGCCCGACGGCCGCGTCACCACCGACGGCGCAGGCCACACGGCCACCGACCGCAGCATCACGGTCAGCGGCCAGGAGACGATCGACATCGTCGCGGAGACCGGCCTTGTGCGCTGAAACGGCCCGCCGTCCCGGCCGACAACGGCGCCAGCGCGGCTTCACGCTGATGGAGGCGGTGGTGGCCATCGTCGTCGTCGGCGTGGCCCTGGCCGGCGTGCTGCTGGCGGTGCGCGAAAGCGTGCGCGGCAGCGCCGACCCGGTGGTGCAACGGCAGCTGCTGGCGGTGGCGCAGCAGTTCATGGAAGAAGTGCAGCTCAAACCCTGGGCCGCGGCGGCCAATGCCGCGCCCGCCGGCTGCGCGCGCGACACCTACAACGACCTGCTCGATTACCACGGTTACAGCAGCAGCGGCATCTGCGCCGTCGACGGCAGCGCCATCCCCTTGCTCGGCGGCTATGCGGTGAGCATCGGCGTCGCCTCCGGCACGCTGGGCGGCGTGGCGGCGGCACGCAAGATCACGGTGACGGTGACGCGCGGCGCGCAATCCCTCACGCTCACCGGCTGGCGGACGGACCATGCGTCGTAGCCGCGGCTTCACCTTGATCGAGCTCGTCGTCGCCATGGTGCTGTTCGGCCTCATGGCAGCGACGCTGGTGGTCTTCCTGCGCCCGGCCTTCGACAGCTACCTGGCCACGCGGGTGCGCGCCGAACTCGCCGCGCAGGCCGGCCAGGCGCTGAACCGCATGCAGAGCGACGTGCGCAGCGCCGTGCCGAATTCCATCCGCACACCCGACGCCAGCTGCTTCGAGCTGGTGCCCACGCGCAGCGGCGGCCGCTTTCGCCGCGCCGCGGACACCGTCAACGACAGCGCCCCGGGCTGTGCGCCGGCTGCGGACTGCTCGGCGCCGCTGGACCCATCGGCCGCGACCACCGTCTTCGACGTGCTGAACCCCTTGTCGGCCACGCCCGCGGCCGGCGACTTCGTGGTCGTGGACAACCAGAACCCGGGCGATGTCTATGCCGGCAGCAACCGCGCGGCCATCAGCGCCGTGGCCACGCCTGCGGCGACCTTCGGCGCGCACCGCATCACGGTGGCCAGCACGCAATTCCCGCTCGGCTACGACGGCGGCCGCTTCGTCGTCGTGCCGGCGGCGCAGGCGGCGGTGTTCTACATGTGCAGCGGCGCCGACGGCACGCTGGACGCGGCCGGCAACGGCAAGGGCACGCTGCTGCGCAAGGCCAACTACGGATTCAACGCTGCCTACCCGAGCGCCTGCCCGGCCACGGCCGGCGCCGCGGTGATGGCCACGCACGTGCGTTCCTGCCGCTTCGTCTACGACCCCAACCAGGGCGCGACGCAGCAGAACGGCTTCGTCTCGCTGCAGCTGGAACTGGCGCGCAGCGGCGAGACCGCCAGCCTGGTCTTCGGCGCCCACGTCGTGAATACACCATGACGTGCGGCCTGAACGCGCGCCAGCGCGGCCTGGGTGCCATCACCGTGATCGTGGTGCTGGTGCTGCTGGCCGGCATGGCGGCGGCGATCGTGCGCCTGAACAGCGCGGCGCAGACCACGGCCACCCAGGAACTGCTGGCCGCGCGCGCCGCCCAGGCCGCGCGCGCCGGGCTGCAATGGGGCCTGTACCAGGCCTTCAAGGGCGCCTGGACGACCTGCAGCGGTGCCAGCCAGACGCTGGACCTGGGGAGCGAAAGCGGCATGCGCGTCACGGTGGGCTGCAACTCCACGCTGTACAACGAAGGCGAATCGGCGCCCGGCACGGCGCGCACGGTGCGCGTCTACACGCTCGACGCCGTGGCCTGCAATGCCGCCGCGAGCTGCCCCGACAACACCCTGGTCGCACGCCCTGGCTACGTGGAACGCCGCTGGCAGATCCACGCCACCGACTGACCCGCCGCGCCAGCGCGCCGGGCCGGCACCAGCGCCTGCGGCTAAGCTTGGCGGCTCCGCAGCCCCGCCCTGGCCTCGCCGACCGCCCCTTGCCGAACCGCCGCTGGATCGCCCACCTGGACATGGACGCTTTCTACGCGTCGGTGGAAGGGCTGCGCTACCCGGAACTGGCCGGGCAGCCTGTGGTCATTGGCGGCGGGCGGCGCCACCAACCGGTGCTGCAGGCCGACGGCACGCGCCGCTTTGCCACGCTGGCCGGCTACGCCGGCCGCGGCGTGGCCACCACCGCCACCTATGCGGCGCGCGCCTTCGGCGTGCACTCCGGCATGGGCCTGATGAAAGCCGCCGCACTGGCGCCGCAGGCGGTGCTGCTGCCGGTGGACTTCGAGCAGTACCGCCTGTATTCGCGCCGTTTCAAGGCCGCGGTGGCCGAGGTGGCGCCGGTGATCGAGGACCGCGGCATCGACGAGATCTTCATCGACCTCACCGAGGTGCCCGGCGCGCAGGACACGCTGGGGCACGACCCGCACGGCGGCGTGCGCGCCGTGGCGCAGCAGATCCGCAACAACGTGAAGCGCGCCACCGGCCTCAGCTGCTCGATCGGTGTCACGCCCAACAAGCTGCTGGCCAAGATCGCCAGCGAACTCGACAAGCCCGACGGCCTGACCGTGCTCACCGCCGCCGACCTGCCCGAGCGCGTGTGGCCGCTGCCGGTGCGGCGCATCAACGGCATCGGCCCCAAGGCGGCGGCACGGTTGCAGGCACTGGGCATCCGCACCGTGGGTGAACTGGCGGCGCGCGACCGCGAGGGGCTGGTGCAGCACTTCGGCCGCGCCTACGGCCGCTGGCTGTACGACGCCGCGAACGGCATCGACGACCGGCCGCTGGTGACGCACAGCGAACCGGTGTCGATGAGCCGCGAGACCACCTTCGAGCGCAACCTGCACGCGGTGCGCGACCGCACCGAACTCACCGCCATCCTGGACGAGCTGGCGCTGCAGGTGGCGACCGACCTGCAGCGCAAGGGCTACGCCGGCCGCACCATCGGCATCAAGCTGCGCTTCGAGGACTTCAGGACCGTCACGCGCGACCTCACGCTGCCGCAGCCGGTGGCCGACGCGGCGGCCATCCGCCATGCCGCCGGCTTGTGCCTGAAGCGGGTGGACCTGACCCGGCGCCTGCGCTTGCTGGGCGTGCGCGCCGCCGCGCTGGTGAGGCTGTAGGCGCATCCGCCGGCGCTGCCGCGGCCGCGTCGCCGGCGCGGTTACGATCCCCGGCCCCTGGAGACTTCCCATGAACGTGATCACGAATATCGAGGACCTGCGCGTGCTGGCCGAAAGGCGCGTGCCGCGCATGTTCTACGACTACGCCGACAGCGGCAGCTGGACCGAGAGCACCTACCGCGCCAACGAAAGCGATTTTCAGAAGATCAAGCTGCGCCAGCGCGTGGCGGTGAACATGGAAAACCGCAGCACGGCCACGAAGATGGTCGGCGTCGACGTGCAGATGCCGGTGGCGATCGCGCCCACGGGCCTCACCGGCATGCAGCATGCCGACGGCGAGATCCTGGCGGCCAAGGCGGCCGAGGCCTTCGGTGTGCCGTTCACGCTGTCGACGATGAGCATCTGCTCGATCGAGGACGTGGCCGCGGCGACCCGGGCGCCGTTCTGGTTCCAGCTCTACGTGATGCGCGACCGCGACTTCATCGAACGCCTGATCGAGCGCGCCAAGGCTGCGCGTTGCGGCGCGCTGATGCTGACGCTGGACCTGCAGATCCTGGGCCAGCGCCACAAGGACCTGAAGAACGGCCTGTCGGCGCCGCCCAAGCTGACGCTGCCGAATATCGTGAACATGATGACCAAGCCGCGCTGGTGCCTGGGCATGCTGGGCACGCGCCGGCGCCAGTTCGGCAATATCGTCGGCCACGTCAAGGGTGTCGGCGACATGGGCAGCCTGTCGGAGTGGACGGCCAAGCAGTTCGACCCCCAGCTCAACTGGGGCGATGTCGAATGGATCAAGAAGCGCTGGGGCGGCAAGCTGATCCTGAAGGGCATCCAGGACGTGGAGGACGCACGCCTGGCCGCCGACTCCGGCGCCGACGCGCTGATCGTCAGCAACCACGGCGGTCGCCAGCTCGACGGCGCGCAGAGCAGCATCGAAGCGCTGCCGGCCATCGTGGCCGCAGTCGGTTCGAGGATCGAGGTGCACATGGACGGCGGCATCCGCAGCGGCCAGGACGTGCTCAAGGCCTGGGCGCTGGGTGCCCGCGGCACCTATATCGGCCGCGCCTTCCTGTACGGCCTGGGCGCGATGGGCGAGGCCGGGGTCACGAAGGCGCTGCAGATCATCCACAGGGAACTCGAACTCACGATGGCCTTCTGCGGCCACACGCGGATCGGCACCGTCGACCGCGGCATCCTGCTGCCGGGCACGGCGCCGGGCTGACGGCGACCGCGAACGCCGGCCCTCGGGAACTTCGAAGGGCCGGGTTGGCGCCGCAGGCACCCGGTGCGGGCGGCACCGGTCTCAGGAACGCCTGGCCGCGGCGCGCGCGATGCCGCGCAGGATGTGCACTTCCTCCTGCGTGAGCTGCGCGCGGTTGAGCAGTTGTTGCAGCCGCGGCATCAACTTCTTCGGCGCCGCGGGGTCCAGGAAGTCGATCGCCACCAGCGTGCGCTGCCAGTGCGCCAGCAGGCCGTCGACGGCGGCGGCATCGGCCAGCGTCGCGTCGGGCGTGCGTGGGGCGACGGCAAAGCCGCCCAGGGCCTGGCGCCAGTCGTAGGCGATCAACTGCACCGCCTGCGCCAGGTTGAGCGAACCGTAGGCCGGGTCGGTGGGCACCGACAGGCAGGCATGGCAGCGGTAGACGTCGTCGTTGGACAGCCCCGTGCGCTCGGGGCCGAAGACGAAGGCCACGCGGTGCCCGTTGCGCGCCAGGGCCCGGAAGTGCTCGCGCGGCGCAAACGTCGGTGGGCCGAAGTCGCGCGGCGTCATCGCGGTGGCGCAGGCCCAGGTGATGCCGTGCAGCGCGTCGGCCAGCCTGCCCACCACGCGCGCGCGCTGCAGGACGTCGGCTGCGCCGCTGGCGCGCGACACGGCTTCGGGCTGCTGCAGCACGTCGGCAAAACGCGGCGCCACCAGCACCAGGTCGGAAAAACCCATCACCTTCATCGCCCGTGCCGCGGCGCCCACGTTGCCGGCATGGCTGGGCTGCACGAGCACGAAGCGGGTGGGGTCCGGGGGCACCGTTGGCAGGGGCAGCGGGTGGGGGTCGTTCGGCACCTTAAAATCTCGGATTTCCGCAGGCATTGTCGCTGCGGTGCTCTTTACCCCCAGCCACGCCCCACCCCAACGCAGGCCGCCCATGTCGCAAGCGCTCCACCCCATGCTCAATACCGCCATCAAGGCGGCCCGCGCGGCAGGGTCCATCATCAACCGCGCCGCGCTCGACCTGGAGGTGCTGAAAGTCGGCACCAAGGGGCCCAACGACTTCGTCTCGGAAGTGGACCGCGCGGCCGAGAACGCCATCATCGAGATCCTGCTCGAGGCCTACCCCGGACACGCCATCCTGGCCGAGGAATCGGGCCGCGAGCACGGTGCGAAACACAGCGAATACACCTGGATCATCGACCCGCTGGACGGCACCACCAACTTTCTGCACGGCTTCCCGGTGTACGCGGTGTCGATCGGCCTGGCCTTCCGCGGCAAGGTCGAACAAGGCGTGGTCTACGACCCCACGCGCAACGACCTCTTCTTCGCCAGCAAGGGCCGCGGCGCCTTCCTCAACGACCGCCGGCTGCGCGTGTCCAAGCGCACGCGCATCACCGACGCACTCATCGGCACCGGCTTCCCGTTTCGCAAGGGCGACAACTTCAAGCGCTACGTCAAGATGTTCGAAGAGGTGATGCAGCACTGCGCCGGCCTGCGCCGCCCGGGTGCCGCGGCGCTGGACCTGTGCTACGTGGCCGCGGGCTACTACGACGGCTTCTTCGAGACCGGGCTCAACCCCTGGGACGTGGCCGCCGGCTCGCTGATCATCACCGAGGCCGGCGGGCTGATCGGCAATTTCACCGGCGAGGCCGACTACCTGTATCAGCGCGAAGTGGTGGCCGGCAACCCCAAGGTCTACGGGCAGCTGGTGCAGATCCTGACGCCGTATACGCGCGTCATCGAGGCGCCCCACGCCGCCCCGGCAGCGGCCACGGCCGATGCGCCGGAGGCCGACGCCACGCAGGCCTTCGTGGCCGCGGCCGCGATGAACGCGCAGGCCGAACCGGCGGATGCGGCCACAGCGCCGCGCAAGGCCGCGGTGCGCATCCGCAAGACGCCCGCGGCCGACGACGCACCGCTGTAGGTTCACTGCACGCTGCGACACCACCCGCCGTTCGGCCCGGCCCTGGGCCCACCCCTGCCAAAGGACGACGCGTGAAACTCAAGATGGCCGAGAACTCGCTGTTCGCGGTGCTGCTGCGCTCGCCATGGTGGATCAGCATCGCCATCGCGGCCGTGCTGGCCCTGCTGGCGGCGGCGCTGCTGCCGGCCGAATTCCGCGTCGTCGGTGCCGTGTCGGCCCTGCCCTTCGTCGTCATCGGCGCCATGGCGGCGCGCCGGCAGTGGCGGCTGCCCAGTGCAGCCCAGGTATCGCAGACGCTGCAAGAGGTGGGTGAGATGGCGTGGCCGGAGTTTTCGCGTCGGCTGGAAGAGGCGTTCCAACGCCAGGGCTATACGGTCCAGCGCAGCCACAGCGGCGCGGTCGATTTCGAGCTGCAGCGCCAGGGGCGTCGCACGCTGGTGTGCGCGAAGCGCTGGAAGACGGCGCGCATCGGGCTGGAGCCGCTGCGCGCGCTGCAGGCCGCGCGCGCGGCCGCCGACGCCTCCGACGCCTTGTTCATCGGCCTGGGCGAACTCACCGACACCGCCCGGCCCTACGCGGCCGAGCAGGGCATCACCGTCTGGCAGTCCACCGCACTGGCGCAGGCGCTGCACGCCGCAAGGGCGGGACGTTCGCGGTGACTCGGCGGCGCGCCACTGTCGGCCATCAACGCCACCGTGGTGGGCGTGACGGCCTTGCTCGGCGGCTGCGCCGCCGTCGGGCTGGCCGCAAGCCTGTGCGCGCCGCTGCGGCGCTGAAGCGGTCTGCCCGCCTGGGCCACGGGAGCCCGCGCCTAGAATCCGCCCGCCCCGCCCATGCGGGGCATTTCGCAACTTCCAGGACTCGACACTCAATGGCAACTGCAAAGAAGACGACGGCACCGGCCAAGAAGGCGGCCCCTGCAACCAAGGCCGCCCGGGCCGCCGCCCCCGCGAAGAAGGCCGCCAAATCCACCGCACCGGCCGCATCGGCGGCACCGGCGAAGAACGCCGCCGCCGTGAAGCCCATCAAGACCGCGTTCAACAAGTCCAGCCTCGTCACCCACCTGGCCGAGATGGCCGCCGTGGAAGTGAAGGCCGTGAAGGCCGTCATCGCGTCGCTGGAAGCCACCATCATGGCTTCGGTGCACAAGAAGGGCCTGGGCTCGTTCACGCTGCCCGGCCTGCTGAA
This sequence comes from Rubrivivax sp., assembly GCA_034522875.1. Classification (GTDB taxonomy): domain Bacteria; phylum Pseudomonadota; class Gammaproteobacteria; order Burkholderiales; family Burkholderiaceae_C; genus Rubrivivax. The sequence goes on from JAXHKY010000026.1 coordinate 52,772, forward strand.
GGTCAACGTCGTCAACGTGCCGGCCAAGAAGAAGCGCACCGGCATCGACCCCTTCACCAAGCAGGAGCGTGTCTTCGCCGCCAAGCCCGCCACCGTGAAGATCAAGACGCGCGCGCTGAAGAAGCTGAAGGACGCGGCACTCTGAACTGAGCGCCGAGAGCGGCGTCGTACCGACGCCCACGGCGCAAGCCAGGCCGGCGGTGGCACCCAGGTGCTGCCGCCGGCCTTGCCCGTTTTCAGCCGGCCTCGTCAGGAAGAGAAACGATACACAGCGAAACCGCAGCGAGATGACCTGCGGCGCGCCGTGCCGGGCCTGGAAGCCACGGTCACACTGCCGGTGGATTGCGGCGCCTCGGCCTGAAGAGCAGCAAGCCGGCCAGCGTGAGCAGCGCGAAACCGGCCCCGGCCACGAAGGTGTAGGCCGAACCGAGCCGGTCCCACAGCAACCCGGCCACGACGCTGGAGACCAGCATCGCCACGCCGCTGAGCAGGTTGAAGAAACCGTAGGCGGTGCCGCGCAGATCGGCCGGCGCGGTGGCGGCCACCATGGCCGCCAGCAGGCCCTGGGTCATGCCCATGTGCACGCCCCACAAGGCCACGCCCAGCAGCAGCAGCGGCCAGCCACCGGCGGCGGCCAGCACCAGGTCGGCGACCACCAGCACCACCAGGCCCAGCGCCAGCAACAGGCGGTGGTCCAGGCGGTCCGAGAGCCTGCCGAACGGGTAGGCGGTGGCGGCATAGACCACATTCATCGCCACCATCACCAGCGGCACCCAGGCCGCGGCAATGCCGAGCTGCTGCGCGCGCAGCACCAGAAAGGCCTCGCTGAAGCGGGCCAGCGTGAACACCGCACCGATGGCGACCACGCGCCAGTAAGCCCCGCCCAGCCGTGCCAGCGCCTCGCGCCGGATGGGGTTGACGGGCCGGTGTGCCACGGCCGGCGGCGCTTCGCGGATGCCGACCATGAGCAGCACCACCGCCATCAGCCCCGGCACCACCGCCACCCAGAAGACGGCGCGGAAATCGTTGGCCCACAGCAGCATCAGCGCCGTGGCCAGCAGTGGCCCGACGAAGGCGCCCACGGTGTCGAGCGACTGCCGCAGGCCGAACGCGGCACCGCGAAGGGCCGCTGGCGTGATGTCGGCCAGCAGGGCGTCGCGCGGCGCGCCGCGGATGCCCTTGCCGACGCGGTCGACGAAGCGCGCGGTGACCACCTCTCCCACGCCGCCGGCCAGCGCAAACACGGGCTTGCTCAGCGCCCCCATCGCATAGCCCAGCACGGCCAGCCCCTTGCGCTGGCCGAGGTAGTCGCTGAGCGCGCCCGAGAAGACCTTGGAAATCAGCGCCGTGGACTCGGCGATGCCTTCGATGACACCCAGCGCCAGCACGCTGACCCCCAGCGACCCGACCAGGAACAGCGGCAGCAGGCTGTGCACCATCTCCGACGAGATATCCATCAGCAGGCTGACGAAACCGAGCACCCACACCCCCGCGGGCAGGGCGGCGCGGACACGGGCTGGGCTGGCGGCATCGGCCATGCGCCATTCTGCGCGCCGGCCGGGCGCGAAGCAGCAGGCGAAGCGGCAGGCGCAGCGGCCGCGCGGGTTAGCATCTTCGCCATGCGACTGCTCGTGCTGGAAGACGACCGGCTGCTCGGCGAAGCGCTGAGCACGGGCCTGCGCCAGATCGGCCACGTCGTCGACTGGTTCGGCGACGGCACCCAGGCCGACGCCGCCATCGGCAGCGCGCCCTACGACGCCCTGGTGCTCGACCTCGGCCTGCCCGGCACCGACGGCATGGTCTGGCTGCGCCGCTGGCGTGAGCGCGGCCTGGCGCTGCCGGTGCTGATCCTGACCGCCCGTGACGGCGTGGCGCAGCGCATCGCCGGGCTCGACGCCGGCGCCGACGACTACCTGATCAAGCCGATCGCCACCGACGAACTGGCGGCGCGGCTGCGCGCCATGCTGCGCCGGGCCTCGGGCCGGGCGCAGGCCGAGTGGACACACGGCGCGCTGCGCTTCGACCCCGCCACGCGGCAGGTGCATTGGCGCGACCGGGCGGTGGAACTGACCGGCCGCGAACTTGCGCTGCTCGAGGCCTTGCTCAAGCACCCGCAGCGCGTGCTGTCCAAGGCCCAGCTGCAGGAACGCCTGTACGACTGGAGCGGCGGCGAACCCGAGAGCAATGCGCTCGAGGTGCACGTGCACCACCTGCGGCGCAAGATCGACCCGTCCGTCGTGCGCACCGTGCGCGGCGTCGGCTACGCCCTCGGCGCGCCGGAGGCGGATGCGTGAGCCTGCAAGGCCGGCTGCTCGTCTACCTGCTGCTGTGCGCGCCTGTCGTGTGGGCCATCGCATTGCTGGCCTCGGCCGACCGGGCGCGCGTCGAGGTCAACGAACTCTTCGATACCGAGATCATCCGCCTGGCGCGTCAGGTCCAGGCCACGCTGGCCAGCGCGAAGTCAGCGGGACAGGTGCTGCCTGCGCCGGTGCCGGCGCCGGCCGGCGAAGCCGATCTGGCCGATCTGGCGGTGGCGGTGTGGGATGCCGACGGCGAGCTGCTGCTGGTCGACCGCGAGGGCGTACAGCTGCCGCGCCGGACCGACGCCGCGGGCTTCGTGGAGATGACATTCGACGGCAACCCCTGGCGCGTGTACTACCTGCAGTCGCCGCAGGGCGAATGGCTGGTGGCTGCCGGGCAGCACCTGCACGAACGCGACGAACTGGTGCAAAACCTCGTGGGCAGCCAGCTGTTGCCCTGGTTGCTGGTGCTGCCGGTGCTGCTGCTGGCCATGGTGTGGGCCGTGCGCCAGGCGCTGACGCCCGTGCGCACGCTCACCGGCGAGCTGCAGCGCCGCGGTGCCGACGACCTGCAGCCAGTGCCGGCCACGCACGCGCCGGCCGAGCTGCAGCCCCTGCTGGCGGCAATGAACGGCCTGTTCGAACGCATCGACACCACGCTGGCGCGCGAACGCCGCTTCACCGCCGATGCGGCGCACGAACTGCGCACGCCGCTGGCGGTGCTGCGTGCCCAATGGGACGTGCAGCGCCGCGCCAGCGGCGAGGACGAGCGCCGCCAGGCCGAAGTCCGGCTGGGCGCCGGCCTGGACCGCCTGGACCGCCTGGTCGCGCAGATGCTGTCGCTGTCGAAGGTGGACGCAACCGACCGGCTGGCCGCCACGATCCCGGTGGACTGGGCACCGCTGGTCGAGCAGGCCATGACCGACGTGCTGCCGCTGGCCGAGCGCCGCCGCATCGAGCTGGGCTGCGACTGGCCCCCGGCCGGCACACCGGCCTTCGCCTTGCGTGGCGACGCAGGCCTGCTGGGCGTGCTGCTGCGCAACCTGCTCGACAACGCCGTGCGCTACGCGCCCGAAGGCAGCGCGGTCGGCCTGCGCTTCACCGCCGCCGGCCTGCGCGTGGAAAACGCCGGCCCGCCGCTGCCGGCCGAGACGCTGGCGCACCTGGGCGAACGCTTCCACCGCCCCGAAGGCCAGGCCGAGGTCGGCAGCGGCCTGGGCATCTCGATCGCGCAACGCATCGCCGCCCTGCACGGCCTGGCGCTGCGCTACCGGGCCGGCGACGGTGGGTCCGGGGTGATTGCCGAACTCAGCGAGCTCAGTGCGACTTGAGCTTGGCCAGCAGCGTGCGAACTTCCTCGCGCCGGCCGGTGTCGGCGATCTGGCGGCCGGGCCGCGGCGGTGCCTGCAGCGCGCGCTCCAGGTAGACCACGGCCTCGTCGGCGTGGCCGGTCTCGACGAGGAACTCGCCGTAGAAGAAATTGGGGTCGATGCCCCTCGGGTTGAGGGCCAGCGCCTTGAGCAGCAGTTCCTTGGCCTTGGCTTTGTCGCCGAAACCCAGGGGCCAGCCCGGCACCTTGTAGTACAGCACGCCCAGGCTGTTGTAGGCCGAGCCGTCCAGCGCGTCGCCGTCGATGCCGATCGCGCGTTCGTAGATCGCCTTGGCCTGCTTGACCAGGCCCAGCGCGCCCAGGCCGCCCTTCTCGCCCGCCAGCGAACTGACGACGATGCCTTCCCACACCAGCGGCTCGCTGCGTCCGGGATGGCTCTCGCTGGCTTGGTGGGCGCGGGCGGCCAGTGCCTCGAAGCGCTTCTCGCGTTCGGCTGCCGGCGTCTGGTAGCGGATCACTTCCCAGTCGCGCTGCAGCTCGGTGACGGCGTCGTCCACCGGCGCAGCCAGGGCGGCGAGCGGCAGGAAGCAGGTCAGGGCCAGCAGGCTGGCCAGCAGCGTTTTCATGAGGGTGTTCCTTGTGAAGCGGGTTGCAGGGGCACAGCGGGCAGGCTGCGGCGGTGTTTGACGAAGCTGCCGTCCAGCAGCGCACCAAGCACGCCGTTCAGGCGCACGGCCAGGCGTTCGGGGAAGCCGAGGAAACGCTCCGCGGCTTCGCTTTCGATCAGCTGCAGCAGCGCCGCGGCCACGGCCTCGGGCTGGTCCATTGCCGTACCGGTGGCCCGGTTGTAGGCCTCGACAGTGGCGTCGTTGAAGCCGGTGCGCGTGCTGCGCGGGCCCAGGATCTGCACGCGCACCGGCGTGCCGTTCAGTTCGCGCCGCAGCGCCTCGGCAAAACCGTGCAGGCCGGCCTTGCTGGCCCCGTAGACGCTGAAGCCGGGCAGGCCGATGCGGCCCAGCGCCGAGCCCACGAAGACGATCTGCGCACGCCGCTGGCGCAGCAGTTGCGGCAGCAGCTGCTGCGTCAGCAGCATGGGCGCCAGCAGATTGGCCTGCAGCACGGCCTGCACCTGCGCCGGCGGTACCGCGCCCAGCAGCCCGAAGCACGGCAGCCCAGCGGCGTGCACCAGCACGTTGGCGCCCCAGGCCGCTGCAGCCTCGCCCACAGCGGCCTGGCCTGCGGCGGTGGTCAGGTCCGCCTGCACCCAGTCGGTACCGGCCGGTGTCGGAGCCGCGGCGCGGCCGACCCCCATCACTTGGGCGCCGGCCTGGCGCAAGGTCTGCCCCATGGCCTGGCCGATGCCGCCGCTGGCCCCGGTGAGCAGCACGCGTGCCTCGACGGCCCTCATGCCAGGGCCTCGGACGCCTGGCGCTGCGTCTGCGGCAACGGCAGCGGCAGGCTGCGGAAGACGTCGCCGTAGAGGCGGTAGAAGGCGCGTGCGCCGTGCACGATGGCGGCCTGGTCCTGCGGCTCGTCGATCTGGTCCATCAGCCGCGCGAAGTGCGCCGTATGTTGCTGGTCCAGCGTGCCGTGCGAACGCAGGTAGCTGAAGGCCGCGTCGGGCAGCGCCAGCGGCTTCTGAATCGCGTCGGCGGCCAGCAGCGCCAGCGACACGCTGGTGCCCTCCAGCACGTGCACCATGCCGAAGAAGCCCAGCGGATGGCCCCGTGCGATGGTGTCGTAGGCGTAGGCCACCATGACCTCGGTGGCGTGCCCCGGCGCGCCATGGCGCACGGCTTCGGCATCGCTGCCGCAGGCGCGGATGTCGTCCAGGATCCACTCGTCGTGGCCGGCTTCTTCCTCGATGTACTCGTCCAGCGCGCCGTGCAGCCAGGCGTGCTGCGGTGGCAGCGCGGCCTTCATGGCCTGCAGCAGGGGCACCGTGTGTCGCACGTGGTGGAAGGCCTCGCGCAGAAAGGCCAGGTAGCTGGGCAGCGACACTTCGCCGCGCAAGGCGCCCTGGATGATGGGGGTGGCCAGCAGGCCCTGGCGGGCGGTGGCGGTCTGTTCGAGGAGCTGGCTGTAAAAGGGCATGGGCAGGGTTCAGGGTGAGGTGGATTCGAGAGCGGCGTCCAGCGCATCGGCGTGCGCCCGCCAGATGGCCGCCCGCTGCGGCCGGCCGTTGGCGGTGGCCAGGCCGGCAGCGGCGCTGAAGTCCGCCCGGCCGCGCGTCCAGCGGCCGATGCGGGCATAGTCGGGCAACGTGGCATTGGCCGCTTCGACGGCGGCTTGCAGCGTGGCGTCGGTGGTGCCCGCCTGCGCCGGCCACAGCACGGCGCAAAGCGCCGGCTGGCCGTCGCCGAAGACCACGGCCTGCCGCACGACCGGCTGGCCGTGCAGCGCGGTCTCGACCCATTCGGGCGAGACATTGCGGCCGAACGACGTGATCAGCACGTGCGTCTTGCGGCCCAGCACGTGCACGAAGCCGTCGTCGTCGATGCGGCCCAGGTCGCCGGTGGACCACCACTCGGGACCCGGCGCGGTGTCGCCGAGGTAGCCGCTGAACAGGCTGCCGGTGATCTGCAGTTCGCCGTCGGCGGCCACGCGCAGTCGCGCATGCGGCAGCGCACGGCCGGCGCTGCCGGCACGGGCCGCACCGGCCGGGGCCGGCAGGTTCAGCGTCTGCACCGAAGCCCCTTCCGACAGACCGTAGCCTTCGCAGGCCGGAATGCCCAGCGCCTGCGCCGCGTGGATCAGCGGCGCGCCCACGGCGGCGCCGCCCACCGCCACCAGTTTCAGCGACGCCGGTGCGCGCTGGGCGGTCTGCGCCAGGTGGCCGCACCAGGCGCGCAGCATCTGCGGCAGCAGGATCAGGCTGTGCGGTTGGTGTTGCTGGACGGTGGCGTGAAAACGCGCGGCGTCGAAGCTGGACGAGCCCTCCAGGCCGACCTGCTGCAGCGGCAAGGTCACCACGGTGGCGCCGTGAAGGCGTGGTGCCATCAGGCCGGCGATATTCTCCAGCAGCACCGAAAACGGCAAAGCGTTCAGATGGCGCCGGATATCCAGCGGCGCCATCGCCTGGACCAGCCCTGCGGCCACGCGCCGCATCGCTTCGCCGCTCAGGCACACGCCCTTGGGGGCACCCGTGGTGCCCGAGGTGAAGCTGATCTTGGCCGTGCCGGGCGGCAACGCCACGGCGGCGCTGCGCAGCCGGGCGCGCATCAGCGGTTCGCCCGCGACGGTGACGGGCGCCCAGGCCAGCCCGGGCCAGCGTGTCGCCTGCGCTGCGTTCGTGACCAGCGTATCCACACCCGCGGCCTGCAAGGCATGCTGCATCTGCGCCGGCGTGAAGAACAGCGGCAGCGGCACGTGCACCTGGCCGCTGGCCAGCAGCGCCTCGTCCAGGGCCACGAAGGCCGGCGTGTTGTCCAGCAACGTGGCCAGCACGCGATTTCCGATGTCCCGCAGCATGAGCGCCGCGTCGGCCACGGCCGCGTCGACCTCGCTGCGCGCCCAGCGGCGGCGGCCGTCTTCCAGCGCCGGACTCATGCCAGCGCCCCGCGCCGCGCCAGGGCCTTCAGCGCCAGGTCGATCTGGCCGGCCAGCACCACGGGCCGGTGGTCGTAATAACTGCCCCAGTGCACCGCCTCGGCGCCGAGCACGGCCGGGTCGGCCACGCCCAGGGCCAGCGGCGCGATGCCCAGGCGCAGGAACAGGTGGCGCAGCTCTTCGGTCAGCGTGCTCACCACCCACTGGTAGCCGCGGGCCGCGAGGTGCGGGCCGAGCAGCAGCACCAGCCGACGGCCTTCGCCGGCGCGGCTGGCGGCCAGGTGTCCGACCTCGACGATGCACGATCGTGCGGGGGCGACACCCGCCGCGTCGGCCAGCCGCGTCTGCACCGGCACGCCGAGGTAGCGTTCCAGGAACAGCGGCGCCTGGTCGGCCGCGCGATAGCCGGCGGCCGCCACCAGCGCGCCGGTTTCGTCGCGCAGGCTCACCAGCGTGTGGGCGAAGTGCTGCACGTCGGCACCATGGCGTGCGCGGTAGACAGCGGCGATGAAACGCTCCACCTCGGCCCGGCCGGCATCGTCCGGCGCATGCCTGCGCAGACAGGGCCTCGCGGCGGGAAAGCGGTCTTCGGTGGTCACCGTTTCACACGGCGCGCAACACAGGGCCAGCATGCAGATTCCTTCGGGCGCGGCGCGGGCAAGAAGGGCCGCTTCGATGAACCCGATGCTGCGAGCCGTCGATTAACGGCGCATTAAGCGGGCGCCCGCGCCGGGCCGGTGGGGTGTGGCGCTGCACAGGGCCGCAGCTGACGCGGCTGCGTGCGCCCACAGACGCTACAGTCGGCCCATGGCCTACGAACTGCACTACTGGCCCACCATCCAGGGCCGCGGCGAATTCGTGCGGCTGGCGCTCGAAGCGGCCGGCGCCCCCTACGTGGACGTGGCGCGCGGCGCCGAAGAAGCCGGCCAGGGCGTGCCGGCCTTGCTGCGCTGCATGCAGGACCGCACGCAGACTCAGCCGCCCTTCGCCCCACCCTTCCTGAAGGACGGCGATCTGCTGGTGGGGCAGACGGCACTGATCCTGCAATACCTGGCGCCGACCTTGAAGCTGGTGGCGCGCAGCGAGCGCGCCCGCATCTGGACGCAGCAGATCCAGCTCACCATCGCCGACATGGTGACCGAAGCGCACGATACCCACCACCCGGTGGGCAGCAGCCTGTACTACGAGGACCAGAGGCCAGAGGCCATGCGCCGGGCGCGCGAGTTCTGCGCCACCCGCCTGCCGAAATACCTGCAGTGGTTCGAGCACATCGTGGCGCGCAACCCCGCCGGGCCCCGGTATCTGGTCGGCGGCAGGCTGAGCTACGCCGACCTGTCGCTGTTCCAACTGGTCCAGGGCCTGCGCTACGCCTTCCCCATGACCGCGCAGCGCGCCCTGGCGCGCACGCCCGGTATCGTGGCCTTGCACGACCGCGTGGCCGCGCTGCCCCGGGTGGCTGCCTACCTGCGCAGCGAACGGCGGCTGCCGTTCAACGAACAAGGCATTTTCCGCCGCTACGCCGAGCTCGACATCGATCCGGCCTGACGAACCGTCGGCCGCGCCGCGGGCTGCCACGGAACCCGGCGCGCAGTCCGTTGCCGTGGTAGCCTGACCGGGCCCCGGCCGACAAGACCCGCACGGACCTGCGTCGGCGCACCCCTGTTTCAGCCTGGCCATGACCTTCGAACAACTCATCGACGCAGCGATCGACCTGCTCGGCCGCAGGCATCGCATCACCTACGCCGCGCTCAGGCGCCAGTTCGGGCTCGACGAACAGGGCCTGGAGGATCTGAAGCAGGAACTGATCCTGGGCCAGCGCGTGGCGCGCGACGAGGACGGCGTGGTGCTGGTGTGGCGCGCACCCGGCCCGGAACCTGCGCCCGCCCCCGAGTCGACGCCCGCCGAGGCCGAGCGGCGCCAGATCACGATCATGTTCTGCGACCTTGCCGACTCGACGAGCCTGTCGAATGCGCTGGACCCCGAGGAATTGCGCACCGTGCTGCGCGCCTTCCAGGACGCCGCCGGCGGCGTCATCGCGCGCCACGAGGGTTTCGTCAACAGCTATATGGGCGACGGCATCCTGACCCTGTTCGGCTACCCGCGAGCGCACGAAGACGACGCCTGGCGGGCCGTACGCGCCGGCCTGGAGTTGGCCACCGTGGTGGCGGCACTGGACGGCCTGCCCGGCGGCGTGCGGCTGCGCGTGCGCGTGGGCATCGCCACCGGCACCGTGGTGGTGGGCGACGTCATCGGCCAGGGTGCGTCGCGCGAGGAGGCCGTGGTCGGCAGCACGCCCAACCTGGCCGCGCGGCTGCAGTCGCTGGCGCTGCCCGGCCAGGTGGTCGTCTCCGCCGGCACGCACCGGCTGCTGGGCCGCCGCTTCGACTGCCAGGACATGGGGCCGCAGGTGCTGAAGGGCTTTGCCGAAGCCGTGCCGGTCTGGCGCGTGCGCTGCGAACGTTCCGACGAAGCGGCTTCGCTGGGTGACGGCGGCGAGCTGACCCTGCCCCCCATGGTCGGCCGCGAGATCGAGTTTCCGGCGCTGCTGGAGTGCTGGCGGCTGGCCTGTGCCGGCCAGGGACGCATGGTCACGCTGCGCGGCGACGCCGGCCTGGGCAAGTCGCGACTGGCCGAGGCCGTGCGCCACGCCGCCGGCGCGCAACCCATGGTGCTGTTGCGCTACTTCTGTTCCGAGCAGTTCCAGAATACCGCGCTGTACCCGGTGATCAGCCAGATCCGCAGTGGCGCCGGCTTTGCCGAAGGCGACGCACCCGATGAACGCCTGGACAAGCTGTCGCGGCTGCTGATGGCCGGGCTGCCACCCGACGAACTGGCCGCGGCGATGCCGTATTTCGCCGCGCTGCTGTCGGTGCCCACGGCGGGCCGCTACCCGGCCATCGGCGACAGCCCAGAACGCCAGCGCGAACTGACCCTGCGCGCGTTGCTGTCGATCCTCGTCGCGCTGTCGCGCGAGCGAGCGCTGCTGATCCTGTTCGAGGACCTGCACTGGGCCGACCCGACGACGCTGAGCCTGCTGCAGCGGCTGGCCGAGGGCATCGTGGCCTCGCGTGTCATGGTGCTGGCCACCGCCCGGCCCGAATTCGAGCCGCCCTGGGCCGAACTGCCGCACGCGCTGACGGTGGAACTGAGCCCGCTCAAGCGCCACCACCGCGCCAGCATCGTGGCGCAGCACTCCGGCGGCAAGACGCTGCCCCCCGAGATCCTGGAGCACATCCTGGTCAAGAGCGACGGCATCCCGCTCTACGTGGAGGAACTGACCAAGGCGATGCTGGAGTCCGGCCTGGTGAGCGAGGAGTCCGACCGTTTCGTGCTCACCGGCCCGATGCGCTCGGTGGCGGTGCCCAGCACGCTGCACGATTCGCTGCTGGCGCGGCTGGACCGCCTGTCGGTGGTCAAGGAGGTGGCGCAGGCGGGTGCGGCGATCGGGCGCGAGTTTGCCCACGCCACGCTGGCGGCCGTGCTGTCGCTGGACCCGGTCGAGTTGAACCAGTCACTGGCGCGGCTGACCGACGCCGGTTTGATTCACGGCCGCGGGCTGCCGCCCGACGCGGTGTACAGCTTCAAGCATGCATTGATCCAGGACGCCGCCTACACCACCATGCTGCGCCCACGCCGGCAACGCCTGCACGCCCGCATCGCCCAGGTCCTGCAAGCCGATTCCGAGCTGGCGCAGCGCAGCCCCGAACTGCTGGCGCATCACTTCACCGAAGCCGACCAGCCCGACCAGGCCGTGCCCTACCGGCTCGCCGCGGGGCTGCGGGCCAGCGCCGCCGCCGCGCACACCGAGGCCTGCAAACATTTCAACGAAGGTCTGCGCCTGGCCACCGCCATCAAGGACGACGATCTGCGCCACCGGCTCGAACTGCGCCTGAACGTGCACCTGGGCATGAGCCTGGCCGCCACGCGCGGCTTTGCGGCGCCCGAGGTGGAAGCCGCCAACCAGCGGGCACGCGAACTCTGCGAGCGTGTGGGCGATCCCGACGAACTGTTCTGGGTGCTGCGCGGGCTGTGCGCGCTGTACATCGTGCGCGCCGACGCGAAGGCTTCGCTCGCACTGGCCGATCGTTGTCTGCAGCTGGCCCAGGAGACCCAGCGCAACGAGTTCCTCGTCGAGGCCTACGTGATGCAAGGTTATGCCCAGGGCAACTTCGGCGACCTGGCGCGCGCCCGCGAGGCAATGGGCCAGGCGGTGCATATCTACCGCGGCACCGCCGCCGGGCGCTTTGCCTACCCCACGCCGCAGGACCCCTTGGTGGCCAGCCTCAGCCTGCTGGCCGTGCTCAGCCTGATCCAGGGTGACACGGCAGCAGCCGCAGAGCAGATGCAGGATGCCATCGCCACCGCCGAGGCGCTGGAGCGCCCCTTCGACCTGGCCTTTGCCTACACCTGGGCCGCCATGTTCGAGAGCCAGGACCGCAACTTCGCGCGCGCTGCCGAACATGCGGCGCGGGCCATGGACATCTCGCAACGCCACGGCTTCGACGGCTGGCTGGCCGCCGGTGCCATGCAGTTGGGGGTGGCCCGAGCCGGGCTGGGCAGCGCGCCTGAGGCGCTGGCACTGATCGGCGGCACGCTGCCGGCCTGGCAGGGCTCCGGGGCGGAGTTGAACATCGTCTTCTTTCTCGCCGGGCTGGCCGAGGCGCACTTCGCGGCAGGCCAGCACGAACTGGCGCTGGAAGCGGTCAACCGGGCCATCGCGCAAGCCGAGCGGCACGGCGAGCACTGGTACGACGCCGAGCTCTACCGCCGCCGTGGGGAGTGGCGGCTGCAGCAGGCCGGCAACGCATCGGCAAGCGCAGGCGCCACGGACGGCGAAGCCGACCTGCGACGTGCCATCGAGATCGCCCGCGAACAAGGCGCGCGCCGCTTCGAGTTGCGTGCCGCGCTGGGCCTGGCGCGTGCGCTGGCGGCCATGGGCGACGCGCCGCGGGCGGTGCCCGTACTGCGCGAGGCACTGCAACCCTTTCCGGCCGTGCCGGACAACATCGACCAGCGCGAGGCGGCCGCCTTGCTGGCCGAGATCACCGCTTGAGCACCGACGGGCGCGCACCGCCACGGCGCGCGCTCGTGCTGGGCGCCACCGGCCATATCGGCCAAGCCATCGTGCACGAGCTGCTGGCGCAGGGCTGGCAGGTCACGGCCACCACGCGCCAGTCGCAGCCCGAAGCGCTGGCCGGTCTGGGACCGCACCTGACCGTGGCCCGCGGCGACGCCGACAGGCCGGGCCAGCTCGCCGCCTGGGTGCCGGGCCACGATGCGGTCTTCGATGCCGCCGCGCCCTATCCCGTGCACCTCTTCGTGACCTCCGGCGATACCGCACAGGCGCCACTGGCGCAGGCGCGACAACGCACGGCCGCGTTGCTGGACGCCGTGGGCCGCGCCGGTGCGGTGCTGGCCTACGTGTCCAGCTTCACCACGCTGCCGCGGCCGGCCGACGAAGGCCCGCTGGGCGCGCTGGAGGCCTGGGCGCGGCGGCGCCTGCACCCGTACTTCGCCGTCAAGGCGGCGATGGAGGCGATGGTGCTGCAGGCTGCAGGCGCCGGCCTGCCGGCCGCCGTGCTCAACCCCAGCGCCTGCCTGGGCCCCTGGGACCGCCGCCCGCGCGAACTGTGCGTGGTGCCGCTGCTCGCGGCCGGCCAGGTGCCGGCGCTGGTGCGCCAGCCGCTGAATGTGATCGACGTGCGCGACGTGGCGCGTGCCGCGCGCCTGGCCCTGGAGCAGCGCCTGTTCGGCCAGCCCATCGCGCTGGCCGGCCACGACAGCCGCAGCGACCAGCTGGCGGCGCAGGTCTGCCGGCTGGCTGGCGTGGCCGCGCCGCGGCGCCGCTGGCCGGCGCGGCTGGTGGCCGGCGGCATGCTGTCCATCGAGGCCGGCTGGGCCATGCTGGGGTGGCCTTCGCCCGTGCCGGCGCTGGGCTCGCTGCTGGTGCTGGAAGGCCACGCCATGCCGCCCAGCGAAGCGCAGCGCCGCTTGGGCGTGCTGCCGCGGCCGCTGGCCGATACGCTGCGCGACGCGCTGGCCTGGTACCGGCGCATCGGCTACTGCTGAGGTTGAGAGCCTGTGAAGCATTCCGCCACACCCGCTCGTGCGCCCGACACGGCGCCGCTCGTCGTTGCAAATGCTCGACGTAGGCCGAGCTACGTCTGCGCTTTGCGCCTAGAGCGACACCGTTTCGGACACCCGCTCGGGCGCGGCGGAATACTTCACAGACTCTGCGTCGGCTACGGCCGCTTCAGGTAGACCCAGGTCTCGGGCGCGCTGACGAACGTGTCCATTACAAGGCGGTCGGCACCCGCCCCCACCGAAGGCGGTGCACAGTGCTGCAGCGCCTCGATCCCACCTTGCAGCGAATGTGCGGGCAGGCAGGGCTCGGGGCGGGGCGGCCGCTCGGGGGGCTCGCGGAAGAAGCGAGGGTTGCCCCAGTGTTCCCACTCCGCGCCCAGGATGCTCTCCACCACCAGTTGCACCTCGCTCAGCGCTTCGATGGCCTGGCCGGCCTCGGCGTGAGTCAGGCGCCTCGGCGCGGGATCGGCCGGCTCCCAGTTCAGGCCGACCTCGACCAGAGCACGCTCCAGCGCCTGCAGCGCCGGCACCGGCTGGGCGTCGACCCAGGTCGCCAGCGTGCCGGCCCGGGCGTGTCGCAGCGCCTCGGCCAGGCGCATGGACTCCGGCCCCGCCAGCGCCTGCTCCAGGCTGCGGGCCTCGTCCTCGGGCAGCGCGGCCACGACGTCGGTGAGCGCCTGCAGGCTGCTGGCCAGCGCCGCGCGCAGCGCGAGTTGCTGCTGCTCGCGCAGGCGCTGCGGACCGGCCGGCCACGCCGTGCTCACGCGGGTGGGGCCCGGGGTCTGGAAGTAGGGTGAGGTCTCTGCAGCGCCGGTTGCAGGCACCACTGCACCGGCATCGCTTCTGGGCTTTCCGTAGCCGAAGGTCGACGGCTCGGTGCTCTGCAGCCAGGGATGCGGGCAGTCCCAGCCGCCATCATGGCGGCGCACCGCCACCACCTCGCCCAGTTCCTCGCGCAGCGAGATGCGCATCCAGAAGGGGTGCAGCGGCTGCAGGTTCTGCACCACCTCGCCGCCGACGGAGTCGATGCTCTTGACCTGCAGGCCCAGCGTCTGCGCAATGGGGTGGCCAGGGTAGCGGTGCAGCCGCAGGTGCACGCGCTCCGTGATCTCGCGCATGTCGTAGATGCGCTCGATGCTGCGCTGCGTGCGCACCAGCGCCTGGTAGCAGGCCTTGCCGACATCGTCGCCAGCCCGGTACTGCTTGAGCACCAGCGAATTGATGGGCGCGCCGTGCGCCAGCAGCTCCAGCGCCAGCGCACGCGCGGCGGCCACCTCGGCGGCCTCGTCCTCGTGCAACTGGTGTTTGCGTACCAGTTCGCCCACCAGCTGCTGACCCCAGCGCTCGCCCACCAGGCGCCAGCCGACCGAGTCGTTCCAGGGCAGCACGTCGTCGCCGTCGACTTGCAGCAGCGTGCGCTCCTCGGCCTGCTGCCCCAGGCCCAGTGCGGGGAAGACCTCGGTGGCCAGGCGCAGGTACTGGCGCGGCTTGGCCGGGCCCGAGGCCTCCAGCCACACGTCCTGCGGGCTCTCGATGGTGGCCTTGACCGAAGGACGGCCATTGACCTCGCGGTCGGTGATGACGGCGCGGCCGCTGTTGGCGTAAACGAAGGGCGCCACCAGCCCGACGCTGATGAGCTCGCGCTGCCCTGTGGCGGCCTGGGTGCGGTACCAGCGCACCGGCACGCAGAACGAGACCTCACGCGACGCCCACCAGCCGATATTGTTGGCGCTGGACCACATGGTGCCGGTCTGGTCGCCAGTGATGTTGACCATCAGATAGGCGTACGCGCCCATGGTCTCGAAGCTGAGGCCGGCGTCGCGCAGCGGTTCGTTCAGGTAGCGTTCGACGAAGCTGTCGAGCTGCGCGCGGTCGGCCAGCAGCGGGTAGACCTGCAGCGTGACATCGGGAAACTGGAACGGCCCGGCCACCGGCTGCGTGGCCGCACCCAGGGCGGTGTTGTAGTCGCCCGCGCATTCCAGGGCCGGGCCGGCCGGCGCCGCCGAGGAAGGTACGAATTCCGGCGACGGCGGCTCGGCGTCGGCCACCGGTGGCGTGCTGTCGGCAGGCGGCTGCGCATCGACCCAGCCGTTGGATCCCGGCGCGCCGTGGGTATAGATGCGCGAGCACACCAGCTCGCCGGCGCCGTAGTACAGGTCGACGTCGTTCCAGAACGGGAACACCGGCTTGAGCACCGAGATATGGGTGCCCTCGCCCCCTTCCTCGTTGCGCGTCACCTCGATGCCCAGCGACTGGATGATGGGCTGCGAGCTGTAGCGGTGCACGCGGATGGTGTAGCCGCCCGAGGTGTCGCCGCGCAGCAGGTTGCTGTCGCCGAGCAGGCCGCTGCGGTTGATGCGCTCCACGCCCATGCGCGAGCGCACCAGGGCCTTGTAGCAGGCGCGGTCGGGTTCCTGCGCGTCGCGGAATTGCTTGACGGTGATGTTGTCGAACGTCAGCCCCGGCGGGCCGCTGGCGCCCAGCGGGGGCATGCCCAGCCGCTCGGCCAGCAGCGGCGGCCCCATGCGCGCCAGGTAGCCCGCGGCGCGTGTGCCCATGGCCTTGAGCGCGCCCAGGCTGCGGTCGGTGCGAAAGCCGCGCACCGGCAGCGCCATCACCAGATCGGCAGCCTGGCCCAGGAGCGACAGGCTCGAGCGTGTGGCCTGCGAGATCGCATTCCACGGCGCCCAGGCGTTGCCGCCGTCCACCGGAAAGCGCGCGTAGCTCAGCGCCGGGTCGGCGTCGATGGTGAGCAGCACACGCGGCTCTTCCGACTTGCCGGCATAGACGTGCGGGAAGACCTGCGTGCTGAACGAGAAGACGCGCGAGCCGGCCAGCGGGTGGCTGGCCCACAGCGAGACGGACGCGTCCACGGTGCCGGCCACCTTGGGCCAGCCATAGACCTCGCGCCCGGTGGTCAGCGACATCTCGTCGTCGACGAAAATGAAGGGCGAGACGCAGGCCCAGTCCTTGAACACCAGCTTGCCGTTTTCCTTGCGCCAGCGTTCCAGCGGCACCGTGAACGCCACCTCGTGCTGCGCCACCCAGCCCACGTTCTGTGCATGCATCGAGGCCGAGGACATGCTGCCGTAGTCCAGCACCATCAGGTAGACGTAGGGCAGCGCCGGCCGGTAATGCACGATCTCCGGCGGGATGTCCATGTTCACGTAGGCGTCGCAGAACGCCGCCAGCCGCGCCATGTTGGCCTTGAGCGGGAAGACGCGCGCCGTGACGCCGGTGAACTGGAACGGTGGCCACACCGGCAAGGAACCCTCGCGTGCGTCGCCGGCGGGGTCGATGTAGTCGGGCTGGGTGACGGTGGATGCCATGGCCTGGGTCTCCCGGGGGGTATGGTGTGGACGGCGGCTGCTGGTGTCTTCAGGTTCGCTCAGGTGCGTTCGAACACCCAGGTCACCAGGCCGCGGATGAACTGCTTGTCGCGCGATTCGGGCAGTGTGTCGAAGAGGCCGGCAAATTCGTGCAGTGCAGCGCCGGCCAGCCCGTGCGCGATGCCGCGTGCATGTTCGATCGAGCCGCAGCGGTCCATCAGCTCGCGCAGCCAGGCCACCTGGGCGGCGTCGGGCGGCCCGCGTTCGGGGTCGAGGATGCGCGCCAGCCGCCGGCGCTGCGCGGGCGTGGCCCGGCTCAGCACATGGTTGAGCATCAGCGTGCGCTTGCCCTCGACGAGGTCGCCGTTGATTTCCTTGCCGTAGCGGTCGTCGGCCACCAGGTTGAGCAGGTCGTCCTGGATCTGGAAGGCCGCGCCCAGGAAGAAGCCGAAGCGGATGAAGGGCTCCAGATCAGCGCGCCCGCGGCTGCCGATCAGCGCGCCGACGCGGCAGGGGTGGATGGTGGCCAGCCAGCAGGTCTTCTTCAGCACCATCTCCAGGTAGTCGGCATCGGTGAGGTCGCTGGCGTTGTCGCGCCGCCAGCCCAGTTCCATGGCCTGGCCTTCGGCCGATTCCCAGGCCATGCGCTCGGTTTCCTCCAGGATGCGCAGGCTCAGGCGCGAGCCCAGGCGCTGGACGTTGTCGACCAGCGGTCGCAGGCTGAGCAGGCCCAGTGCGTCGCCGGTATTCAGCGCCAGCGGCACGCCGTGGAGCGCCTGCAGCGTGGGCCGGCCGCGCCGCTGCAGGCTGCCGTCCTGGATGTCGTCGTGGATCAGCAGCGCGTTGTGCAGCAGCTCGATGGCCACCGCGGTGGGTAGCGCGTCCTCGATGCGGGCGCCGAAGGCGCGCGCGGTGGCGATGCACAGGCTGGAGCGCATCATCTTGCCGCCGCGCTGCGGGTAGTCGGCCAGCGGCTCGTAGAGGTATCTGTGCGGTTCGCCGCCGGGCAGGTGGGCCCGCATCGCGGCCTGCGTGAGCGCACCGTATTCGGCCAGCGTCGCGCGCACCACGCCGGGGGTGCGGCAGGCCTCGAAGGCCGGCGTGTCCTGCATCGGCTGCGCCAGCACCTGGTCAGGCACCGGGCGGCAGCACGCGCACCACCAGGGTGCCGCGCGGCTCGTTGCTGGCGCTGTCGACCACTACTCCGGTATAGGTGGCGGCAGGCTGGGTGTCGGCGATGGTCAGCTGCAGCAGCGGTCCGGCGTGCGGAGTGCCCGGCTGCAGGTGCACGCCGGTCAGCGCTGGCACGGCAGGGTCGCCCGCGTGCAGCGCATGCACGAGCGGCGCGCCCTGGTCCCGGCGCAGCCGCAGATCGAGCGTCACCTGGACGCGGCGGCTGCAGCAGATGTCCACCGCAAAGCCGCTGTCGGTCGCGTTTGCATCCGCACCGGGCTGCGCTTGCGCGCCCGTGTCGGCGCCGGTTCGCGCGGCCGGCGCCACCGCGGCGGCGCCGGCGGCCAGGCGCGCCACCCCGGCACGCAGCACCGGGTTGCGCGCCACGGTCTCGACGGCGTCGAAACACAGGGCGCCAAGATCCTTGTAGAGATGCACCACGCGGTCGAGCAGTTCGTTAAATTCGCCCGCAGCCCCGGCCCCCGCCACCCCGGTCGCAGCCCCCGCCGTCGGGGTGGGCTCGGCGGCAGATGCCGCGCCACCGGCGGCCCAGGCCGCGCCGGCCCCGCCCACCGCCTGCGACGCCGTGCGGCCCAGCCGCCGCGCCAGCTTCTGGCCCAGCAGGATCTGTTCTTCGATGACCTGGTAGCCCAGCCGCACGCCCAGTGCCACGGGGCCCTCGGCCTGCGCAGCGTCGACTTCGGCCGGGGTCGCGGCGTGCGCCCAGGCACCGGCCGTCTCGCCGGCCGGCGGCACCGAGGCACGCAGCAGTGTCGCGGCGTGGCGGTGCGGTGCGGTGCGCGCGGGCTCCGGCCGCCGCCGGCGTGCACCTGGCGCGGCGCGTGCGCCCGCCGCGTCCGATGCAGCGGGGGCCGCAAGGTCGCCCGGGGCGTCAGCGCGGGACTGGGCGGCGGCAGCATCGGCCGTGGCAGCCACGACGGGGTTCTCGGTCTTCATGGGTGGTCGTATCCGATGATGTCTTCCAGCGGCGGGGACTGCGAGATGGCATGCGCGGCCAGCCGCCCCGACATGACGGCGGCCTCGACACAGCCCTCGTTGAAGCCGCAGTCGGTCCAGTCTCCGGCGATGGTGAGGTTGTCGTAGCTGTTGTCCAGCGGCGAGATGCGGTGCTTCAGGCTGCCCGGCAGCGCCAGCACATAGCGGTCAGTGGGGTTGACATTGGCGGTCCAGTACTGGGTGGCGAAGCGCGCTTCGCCCTCGGGCGGCGCGGCCGCGCCGCCCGCCTGCGCCGCACCCTGCTCGTCGGCCATTCCGTCCACCAGCAACTCCCAGCGGAACCGGCCCGGCGCATGCACCGCCTGCGGCCACAGGTGGTGCACCTGTTCGTCGAGAAAGCGCACCGCGTGGCGCCGCACGATCTCGCGCTGTGCCGCGGGGTGACCGCTGTCGTCGCGCCCCGGCTCGGGCCCCGCGTCGGCCAGCACGTTGCAGAAATAGGCCACCGCCTGGGGCGGCTCGCGCCAGGCCTCCAGCGGCAGCACGTGGCGCATGTCGGCCCAGGTGTCGAAGGGCTTGACGAAGGCCGACAAGGTGACCGCCGGGCCGGGCCAGCCGAGCTGCGCCATGTCCTCGTTCAGCCAGACCTGGAAGGCCTGCGTGGCCACCGTCTTCACGTGCCCCACCATCGAGCGCCAGCGCGCGTCGCGCGCCAGGATTTCCTTGCAGACGTGGGGAATGGCGCCGATGCTCACACCCAGCACCACGAAGTCGAAGTCGCGCCCGACCTGCAGCGTGCAGCGGTCCACGCAGCGGCGGTCCCAGTGCGACTCGAATGCCCAGCCCTCGTCGCGCAATCGCTCGCCGTCGACCAGTTGTGCGTGGTCGGGCTGCGCGGGCCAACAGGGCAGGCCCTTGATGTCCACCAGTGGCCGGTATTCGCCGCCGCCGGCGATATGCGCCTGCACGTCGAATTCCAGCGCCCGCACATGCGGCTTCTCGCCTGGAGCCAGCGAAGACTCGTCGGCCAGCCCGACGTTCTCCAGCCGGTGAAAGAAGCGGAACTGCACGCCGCGGCGCCTGAGCACTTCATAGAACGGCGCGAAGACGACGTCGCCCATGCCTGCGCGCATCTTCCAGAACATGGCGCCGCGGTAGGTGAAGAACATGCGCAGCGAGCCGCGCAAGGCCTGGCCGGCGGCCAGCCCGGGGCGCTGCGGATCGCCGTCTTCGTAGGCCAGCGCCAGGTCGTAGAGGCCGCGCACGAAGGGGCTTTGCAGCGAGCGCTCGGAGGCGCCGTTCATGCGCAGCCAGTCGCGGCATTCGTAGTCGTCGATGGACTCCAGCCCGCGCGGCGCCAGCAGCAGCCTGAAGCGCACCGAGCCGACCAGGATGGCCAGCACCAGGTCGATGATCTCCCACTTGCAGCGCACGCTGGCGTCGGCGCACATCAGGTCTTCGAGCTGTGCGCGCACGATGCGCGCGATGCCGTGCAGCAGCCGCAGCGCCACGTTTTCGGGGTAGCCGGGCAGCGCGCGCACCACCACCTCGACCAGCGCGGCGGCCTCGATGAGCGCCGCAGCGGCGGCCAGCGCACCCCCTCGCAGCCAGTCGGCGCACTGCGCGGCCAGCCACTCCACCAGGGTCTCGGGCGGCTGGTTGTCAACGTCATCCAGCGCGGGCGCGGCCGGCATCGGCCCCGGCGGCCGCGTCTGCAGGTCCATCAGCAGCGCCTTCAGCAGCGCCGCCACATGGGCCAGGTAGCTGCGCAGCGTGAACGGGTTGCTGCCCGGCTCCAGCGCGTCGCCGGGCAGGCCGGGCGCGGGCGGAAAGTACGAGGTCCAGCGTGCCCAGCCGCCGGCTTCCACCGCGTCGACCATGCCCACCAGCGGCGCCTCGAAGAAGGCGTCGCGCCAGTCCGCGCAGGGCTGGCTGGCCGGGTCGCGGCCGAGTTCGGCATAACACTCGCGCAGCAGGCGGAAGGCGTTTTCGTAGAAGCCCAGCCAGACATGCAACCCATGCTCCTCGATGCGCCCCGCCGGCCCGCGGCCCGACGCTCCCTTGCCGCCCATGCGCCAGCCCGTCTGGTAGATCGTGACCTGGTAGCGGCCGGCCTGTTCGGGCCGCGTCAACTCGAAGGCCGCGGCCACCGAGGCGCAGCCGCTGCCGATCACCGCCACGCGAAAGGGGCCGTCGCCGTTCATGCCTGGGTCCCGGTGGCCGGCATGGGCACCGCAGGCGCCACGGCCACCGGGCGGACGCCGGCGGCGCGGAGGCTGCGTTCTTCCCCGGCATGGAACCCCTTCGGATTGGCGAACGCGATCTGCATGAATGAACTCCCGCACCGGCCGGGTACCGCTGCCTGCGTGTTGTTGGCCTGCCGCGTCAACCTGGTGCGCTCTGCTCTCGAGTGCGCCAGCCTGGTCGACCTGCCAGAGACGCTATCACGGCGGCCGGGGGCGCTCAAGCCGCGGCCTGCCTGGGGCCCGGCGGCCGTCCGCTCGCCGGCCGCACGGTGCACACGATCCCGCTGCCGGGCTGAGAGCCTGTGAAGCATTCCGCCACACCCGCTCTGAGTTCACGGCGTCCAGTCCACGCCGTGGTCGGCCAGGTGGGCGTCCACCGCCGCACCCACGGTGGGGTGGAAATTGCCCGCACCCAGCTGCTCGATCAATTCGAAGCGGATCAGCTTGTCCTTCACCGGGTCCTTCATCTCGGCGAAATGCAGTTCCACGCCGGCCTCGCGCAAGCTGTGCGCCAGTTCGCTCAGCATGTCGGCCGAGGTCACGTCGATGCTGGTCACCGGCTCGGCCGCCACCACCACGCGCTTCACGGGACCGGGTTGGCCGGCGATGGCCTGCAGCACGCTGCGCTGGAAGAGGTCGGCATTGGCGAAGAACAGCGGCGCGTCCCATCGGAACAGCAGCAGCCCCGGCACGTGGCGCGCCCGCGGGTAGCGCTTGATATCGTGGAAGCCGCGGATGCCATCCACGCGGCCGAGCACGGCGAAGTGCGGCCGCCAGCCGTCCCAGAGGAATTCGATCACCGCCAGCACCACCGCCAGCCCGATGCCGGCAATGGCGCCGAACACCACCACGCCGGCGAAGCAGGCCATCGAGAGCCAGAACTCCCAGGGCTGGATGCGGTGGATGCGCCGCAGGTCGGCAATCTCGAAGAGGCCGATCGCCGAGGCGATGACCACCGCCGCCAGGGCGCTGGTGGGCAGCGAGTGCAGCAGTTGCGGCGCCGCCAGCAGCAGCAAGGCCACCGCCAGCGCGCCCACCACGCCGGTGAGCTGGGTCTTCGCGCCTGCCGCCTCGGCCACCGGGGTGCGCGAAGAACTGCTGCTGATGGGAAAGCCCTGGAAAAGGCCGGCCGCCAGGTTCGCTGCGCCCAGCCCCACCATCTCCTGGTTGGGGTCGACGGCGCTGCGCGTGCGCGCGGCGTAGGTGCGCGAAAGCACGCTGGTGTCGGCAAAGGCCACCAGCGCTACGGCGCAGCCGCCGACGACCACGGTGACCAGATCCACGCCGCTCAGCCACGGCAGCACGAAACGTGGCAGCCCTTGCGGCAGGTCACCCAGCACCTGCACACCGCCTTCGCCGAGGCCGAAGTGCCCCACGGCCAGCGTGGCCAGCACCACCGCGATCAGCAGGCCCGGCACGCGGGGAAAGCGCTTCAGACCCAGGATCAGCAGCAGGCAGCCAGCGCCGATGGCCAGGCTCGGCCCGTGGCTCTGTCCGCCAGCCACGTCGGTGGCCAGGTGCCAGAGGTCACGGCCCGGGCCCTGGCCGTCGATGCTGATACCGAACATCTCGGGCAACTGGCTGATCAGCACGGTCAGCGCGATGCCGTTCATGTAGCCGTAGCGGATGGGCTTGGACAGCAGCTCGGTCACGAAGCCCAGGCGCAGCAGTCCCGCGGCAATGCACACCCCGCCGGCCACCACGGCCATCATGCCGGCCAGCGTGACGGCGCGCAGCGGGTCGCCGCCGGACAGCGGCAGCACCACGGCCAGGATCAGCGCGGCGAGCGAAGAGTCGGGCCCCAGCACGAGGATGCGGCTGGGCCCGAACAGCGCATAGATCAGCAAGGGCACGATGGTCGCGTACAGGCCGTGGATGCCCGGCAGGCCCGAGGCCTGCGCATAGGCAATGCCCACCGGTACCAGCATGGCGGTCAGCACCAGTCCGGCCATCAGGTCGCTGGGCAGCCAGCGCAGCGGGTAGGTCCTGAGCGTGACCAGGCCGGGCAGCCAGCGCTGCCAGCCGCGCGCAGGAGCCGGCGCTGCCCAGGGCTGCACGCGGCCTGTCAACCCAGCACCGCGGGCTGGCCGGTGCAGGACAGCACGGCACGCCACAGCTCGCCCTCCAGGTCGAGCTGCTTGCCGCCCTGGGCGATCTCGGCGATGGGCACGTGCACGAACTGGCCGTTCAGAAAGCCGATCACGAGCCCGGTCTTGCCGGCCATGGCGGTATGCACGGCATGGCGGGCCATGCGGTCGCACAGCAGTGCGTCTTCGGTATTGGCCGCGCAGCCACGGATCTGGTAGCTGGGATCGAAGTAGCGCAGCACCATCTCCACGCCGCGCGACTTGAAGTGCGCGTCGATGCGTTCCTTCAGGAACAGGCCGACGTCCTGCAGTTTCAGGTTGCCCGAGGCGTCGCGCTCGCGGCCGCTGCCCAGCAGGTCCTGCCCCGCGCCTTCGGCCACCACCACCACGGCGTGCGGCTTGTGTTTCAGCCGCCGTTCCAGCGCGGCCAGCAGGCCACCCTTGCCTTCCAGCGCGAAAGGTACTTCGGGCACCAGGCAGAAATTGACGTCCTGGCTGGCCACCGTGGCCGCGGCGGCAATGAAGCCGGCGTGGCGCCCCATGAGCTTCACCACCGACACGCCGTTGAAGACGCTGCGCGCCTCGGTGTGCGCGCTCTGGATCACGCGCTCGGCCTCGGCCACCGCGGTGCCGTAGCCGAAGGTGCGCGACACGTAGCGCACGTCGTTGTCGATGGTCTTGGGAATGCCGACCACCGCGAGCGAGTGGCCGCGGGCGCGGGCCTGCTCGAACAGCACCAGGTCCGGCGGCGGTCGACCCTGCGCCCACTGGATGTGCGCGGGCACCCGCAGGTCATCGGGCACGGCGAAGGGCAGCGGCGAATCGTGGCGCGGTTCGCCCAGAGTCGTGGGAAGCAGCGGTGTCATGGCTTGCTCCGGTGGTGTGGGCCGATCGCCGCGTTCGGTCGTCGGTCGGTTCCCGCCGCGGCATCCCGGCGCCGACCGCGAGGCAGCGCAGGGTCAGGCATCGGGACCGCCGTGGCGCGGGTGCGGTTCGATATCGACGCTCTCGAACCAATTGTTCCAGAACAGCGGGCGCCGGTAGCCCACCAGCCAGGGCTGGGTCAGCGCGGTGGCGGCCAGGTGCGTGCGCAGCTTGTAGGGCATCCAGGCCACGGTCAGCCGCTTGGCGTGGTCGAACAGCGCCTCGCGTTCGGGCCCCTCGGGCAAGGCCTGCAGCCTGGCGATGGTGGCGTTCATTTCGGGCAGGTCGAAGCGCGAGAGATTCACGCCGCCGGCCGCGGCGCCGTCGTAGCGCAGCAGGCCTTCGATGCCGTCGGGGGCACTGGCGCGGCCGCTCACCGACCACATCATCAGCTTGCCGGCGCGCGCGGCCTTGTACTGTTCCGGCCAGTTGGCGGCGTGGAACACCACGCGCAGCCCGATGGCGCCCATGTCGCGTTCCATCAGCTCGTCGAAACGGCGCGTCTCCTGGCTGGGCTGGGTGGCCATTTCCAGCACCAGAGGCTGGCCCTCGGGGGTTTCGCGCCAACCGTCGCCGTCGCGGTCGCGCCAGCCGTACAGGTCGAGCAGCGCGCGGGCGCGGGCCGGGTTGGTTTCGCTCATCTCGCTGCGCCATTGCGGCTGGTAGCCGCTCAGGTGCACGGCCACCGGCGACTGCGCCGGCACCGCCGCGCCGTGGCGCAGCAGCGTGATCTCGCGCTGCACGTCGATGGCCAGGCCGATGGCACGGCGCAGCGCCACGCGCTCGGGCGTGTAGCCGCCGACCAGCGGGTGCTCCATGTTGAACATCGTGTAGTAGGTGGCGGGCAGCACCACGCGTTCGGCACGGATGCCGCGCCGGGCCAGGTGCGGCGCCAGCTTGCCGCCGGGCATGGCCACCGCGGTGAAGCCGTCGGGCAGTTCCACCCAGTCGGCCTCGCCGTTCAGGAAGGCCAGCCAGGTGGGCTGCTTTTCCTCGATGATGGCCACCTCCACGCGGTCCACCATGGGCAGGCGGCGGCCCTGCAGTCGCGCCAGGATGGCCTGGCCTTCGGCGTCGTCGGCGGCCGGCTCGGCCTGGTAGCGCAGATCACGGAAGCGCGGATTGCGTTCGAGCACGATGCGCGAGGCACGCCGCCATTCGGCCAGCACGAACGGACCCGTGCCCACCGGGTGCTGCATGGACGACTCGCCCTGGGCCTCGATCACCTCGCGCGCCACGGCCGCGGTGGAGGCGCTGGCCAGCCATTGCGGAAAACGCGGCCGGCCGGCGTCGAGCACGAAGCGCAGCGTGTGGCGGTCCAGCACCTGCAGGCCCTGCATCGGACGCTCGTAGTCGAAAGGCTGCCGGCGCTCGACGGCCTCGCGCCGCCGCGCGGCCAGGCCGCTGATGCCGGCCTGCTCCATCGAACTCCAGCCGGGGCTCTTCGTCGCCGGATCGGCCAGGCGCTGGATGCTGTAGGCATAGTCCGCCGCCACCAGTTCACGCGGTTGGCCGCCAAAGGCCGCATCGTCGGTGAAGTAGATGCCGGGCTGCAACCGCACGGTCCAGACGCGCCAGCCGCTGCCCGGTTCGGGCTCGGGCAGGGCGGCGGCCGTGCGCGGCCGCAGCTTGACCGGGCGCGCCAGCGGGTCGAATTCCAGCAGCGGCTCGAAGATGTGCGAGGTGATGCGCAGCGAGCGCACGTCACCGACGCGGGCGGGGTCGAACCCGGTCTCGCTCTCGCTGGCCAGGCGCAACACTTTCAGGCCCGGGGCGGGGCGGGCCGGCCCCGGCCAGAGCGGGCCGGCCCATGCCGCCAGCGCCGCCGCCACGGCGGGTTGCAGCATGGCCTGGCGGCGATTCATGCCGAGCATCATAGACAGCACCCCCGCAGGGCGGGCTGCGGCATGGGATGATGGTCAGCCGGCGCGGTCTCGCTCACGCCGACCCTGCACCCGCGCCACCGCCCGAAATGGCATCGATCACCGACCACCCCGCCGCTTCGCTGCTGCTCGCTGCCTTCGTGCTGGCCAGCCTGGCCGGCTTGTTCGCGGCACCCGCCATCGTCGAACGCAACCTGTTCCGCCCCTACTGGCTGTTCCGGCAGCGCGAGTACGCCACACCCGTCACCAGCGCCTTCCTGCACGCCGACCTGGGCCACCTGTTCTTCAACGCCTTCACCTTCTGGGCCTTTGCCTTCGCGCTGGAACGTCAGATCGGCAGCGCGCGCTTCGCGGCGCTGTATGCCTTCGGCCTGCTGGTCAGCAGCGTGGGCACCTATTTCAAGCACCGGCACGACCCCGGCTACCGCTGCCTGGGCGCGTCGGGCGCCATTCTGGCGGTGCTGTTCGCGGCCATCGTGTATGCGCCGCAGTCGTCGATCTTCATCCTGCCGATCCCGCTGCCGATTCCGGCACCGCTGTTCGCGCTGGCCTACCTGGCCTACAGCTTCTACGCCGCGCGCCAGGCCCGCGGCCGCGTCAACCACGACGCGCATCTGGCCGGTGCGCTGGCCGGCGTGGCCTTCGTCGCGCTGACCGACCCCGCGGCGATGGCGCGGGCCTGGCGGCTCGTCTTCGGCTGAGATCGGCTGAGAGCCTGTGAAGCATTCCGCCACGCCCGCTCGTGCGCCCCAAATGGCGCCGCTCGTCGTTGCAAATGCTGCCGTAGCCCGAGCTACGGCTGCGCTTTGCGCCTAGATCGACACATTTCGGACGCCCCCTCGCCCCCCAATACTCCGGTCTGAGCGCTTGTGAAGATTTGAAGCCGCGCGCGCTGCGGGACAATTCGGCTTTTCTTGCACGCTCCCGAGCGACCCGCCACCATGAACGACACCCCAGACGCGCCGCCGCTGCCCGACCGCTTGTCCCTGGACCCGCGCAGCCCGCACCACGTGGCGGCCGCGTTCCAGCACGACATCGGCATCCGCCTCAACGGCAAGGAGCGGTCCGACGTCGAGGAATACTGCATCAGCGAGGGCTGGGTGAAGGTGGCGTCCGGCCGCACGGTCGACCGCAAGGGCCGGCCGCTGCTGATCAAGCTGAAGGGCCACGTGGAAGCGTTCTACCGCTGAACCGCCGCCCGAGCGCGGCCGGCACCGCAGCCGCGACGGCCCGGTCAGGGCGCCGTTGCCAGCGTGAACCCCACGCTCGTGAAGCCCCCCTGCGACTCGGCCACGGTGTGGCCGTCGTGCATGCGCGCGATGGCCGCCACGATGGCCAGGCCCAGGCCGTGGTGCGTTTCACCGTCGCAGCAGCGCGACGCATCGGCGCGGAAGAAGCGGTCGAACAGCCGCGGCAGTGATTTCGGGTCGATCGGCTCACCGCTGTTGATCACCACCACCTGCGCCTGACCGTCCGCCCTGGCGGTGATCTGGATCAGCACCGTGGAGCCGCGCCGCGCAAAGCGCGTCGCGTTGCCCAGCAGGTTGGACAGGGCCCGCTTGAACAGCGGCTCGTCCACCGCGACCATGGCGTCGCCTTGCACACGCAATTCCAGCCCGGCATCTTCCAGCGTGGCTTCGTGGAATTCCACCACCTGCTGCGCGAGCGCGGCCAGGCTCGCCGGCCGGCCGCGCCGCGCCACGGCGCCGCGGTCGGCCTGGGACAGGAACAGCATGTCGTTGACCATGCCGGCCAGGCGCTGCATTTCCTCCAGGTTGGACACCAGAGTGTCGCGCAGCGAATCCACCGAACGCTCGCGCGACAACGCCAGTTCGGTTTGCCCGATCAGCGTGGTCAGCGGCGTGCGCAATTCGTGCGCCACGTCGGCGTTGAAGCCCTCGAGCTGCGCATAGGCGCCCTCCAGGCGCTGCATGAGGGCGTTGAACTGCTCGATCCAGGGCAGCAGTTCCTCGGCGGGGTCGGCCAGCGCCAGCCGGCGGTCGAGGTCGCGCGCCGAGATGGCACGCGTCTGCGCCGCCAGCTCGCGCAGCGGACTCAGACCGCGCCGCACGTGCCAGCGCGCGCCGAACGCCACCAGGGCGCCCGCAGCCAGGGTCACGAAAAACAGCATCCAGGCCCAGCGCGTGCCCATCGCCGCGTCACGCGCATAGTCCACCGTGTAGCGCGCCTTCACTTGGCCACCGGCCAGAGCCGGCGTCTTGATGGTGAAGTCGTGCACCTGGGTGTGCGCCGAGCGCTGCAGGTTCTCGGCATCCTGGTCGGCAAAGAGCAGGCTGCCGTCGGCGCGCCAGACCTCGAGCCGGGTGGTGGCGCGCATGGGCGCGTCGGACAGCAGCCGCGCCAGCACCGCCGCCTCGCCCTGGTCGGCGGCGCGGCCGACGACGTCGGTGATGAGTTCGCAGCGGGCGGCCAGGTCGGCCGTGTTGCGCTCGACCAGGATCATCTTCACCATGCCCCAGGCCACGGTGAACAGCACGCCCAGCACCACCATGGTGAAGATGGCCAGCTTGCGCGAGAGCCGCGTGCTGATGGCGTGCGAACACGTCGCTTGCGAACACGCGCCCACGAACGCGAGCGGCCCGGCCGACGCCGCCACGACCTCGGGCGGTTGCAGGACATGCGCCGCCGGCCCTTCGCTGCTCACGAACGTTCCTCCAGCACATAGCCCATGCCGCGCACGGTGTGCAGCAGCTTGGCGGGGAAAGGGTCGTCGAGCTTGGCGCGCAGGCGGCGCACGGCGACTTCGACGACATTGGTGTCGGAGTCGAAATTCATGTCCCACACCTGCTCGGCCAGGGTGGTGCGCGAAAGGACCTGGCCGCGCCGCCGCAGCAGCAGCGCGAGCAGCTTGAATTCCTTGGCCGTGAGGTCCAGCCGCTGCTGCGCGCGCTGCGCCTTGCGGCTGACGAGGTCGAGTTCGAGGTCGCCCAGCTGCAGTTGCGTGGCGGCCTGCGCACCGGCCGGCGCACCGCGGCGCAACAGCGCGCCCACGCGCGCCAGCAGTTCGGAAAAGGCGAAGGGCTTGACGAGGTAGTCATCGGCGCCCTGCTCCAGCCCGCGCACGCGGTCCTCGACCTGCCCGCGCGCCGTGAGCATGAGCACCGGCGTGTGGCGCTGCGCCGCGCGCAAGGCCGCCAGCACGCCAAAGCCGTCGACGCCGGGCAGCATCAGGTCGAGCAGCACCAGGTCGTAGTCGCCGCCCACGGCCATTCGACGGCCCTCGATGCCGTCGTGCACCAGGTCGACCACGTGGCCGTTCTCGGTGAGGCCCTTGTGCAGGTACTGGGCCAGCTTGACTTCGTCTTCGACGACCAGGAGTCGCATGCGTGCACCGCCGTTGCGGGTTTGACAAGGGCCCGAATGGTCGCATTTTCCGGCCTCGAACTGGATTACGAATTTGTCATCTGGCTGTCCGGCGGGCGTGACTCTGGGTTTTCAGAATTCATTTCGTGGCCAGCAACGAAGCCGGCCTCAGAAACCCACTCCACCGTCATTCAACCTTCCAAGGACCGCATCATGAAGACCTCGACCCTCATCGCCGCCATCACCGTTTCCTTCGCCGCCGCCGGCACCGGCTTCGCGCAGGAAGCCACCTACGAATTGCCGCAACCGGTCAGCTCCAGCCTCAGCCGTGCCCAGGTGCAGGCTGAACTGGCAAAGGCGCGTGCCGACGGCAGCCTGCTCGTCACCGAAGCCGGCTACCAGGAGCGCGCGCCGTCCACGAGCCAGTTCAGCCGCGCCGAAGTCAGGGCCGAGACGCTGGCCGCCATCGCCAACGGTGACGTGCAACGTTTGAACGGTGAGCACAACGGCTTCAGCGTGATGACTCCGGGCGCCACGCCGGAGGTCGCACTGCGCACGTCGCAAGTCGGCCGCTGACCCCCCTGTCCACGGGTCGCCCGCTGCCGGGCCCGTGACATCCAGGCCCGTGCGAGTTTCCGCTCGCACGGGCCGTCTTGCGTCTGGCCACGCCCTCGCCTCGGCGCCCGGTCCGGGGCAAGGTCTTCTTCTGGGTTGGCCGCAGGAGTTCTTGGTGTGAATTGAACATATGGCAAACCGTGCTGGCGCTTCGTCAGAAATCTGTCGTTATCACGGCAGAGTTGCCACTTCCAACTGCCGCGCACCGCCGTGAGACTTCGGGCATCGATCCCGGAACCCCAGCCATGCCGCCCCACCACCACCCTGCCACGGTTTATCTCAGCGCCCCGGACATGGTCCGCCTCGTGCGGCGCAAAGGCCTTTCGGCCTGCATCGCCGGCGTGGCCGAGCGCATCGAGCGCGAATTCCTGCGCTGGCACGATTTCGACAAGAGCGCTCGCCTGGCCTGCCACTCGGCGGTGGGCGTGATCGAGCTGATGCCGATCGCCGATGCCTCGCAGTTCGCCTTCAAATACGTCAACGGCCACCCCGGCAACCACCGCCACGGCCTGCCCACGGTGATGGCCTTCGGCGTGCTGGCCGACGTGGCCACCGGCGCGCCGCGGCTGCTGTCGGAGCTGACGCTGACCACCGCCATCCGCACCGCCGCCATGTCGGCGCTGGCCGCGCGCAAGCTGGCCCGGCCAGGCAGCCGCAGCATGGCACTCATCGGCAACGGCGCTCAGAGCGAATTCCAGGCGCTGGCTTTCCGCGACGCGGTCGGCGTGCGCGAGCTGCGCCTGTTCGACACCGACCCGCGCGCGAGCGCCAAGCTGGCGGCCAATCTGGCCGGCCTGGGGCTGGAACTGCGGCTGTGCGCCAGCATTGCCGAGGCCGTGCGCGGCGCCGATATCGTGACCACGGTCACGGCCGACAAGAGCAACGCGACCATCCTCACGCCCGCGATGATCGAGCCCGGCATGCACCTCAATGCCGTCGGCGGCGACTGCCCGGGCAAGACCGAACTGCACCGCGGCGTGCTCGAGGCGGCGACGGTATTCGTGGAGTACGAGCCACAGACCCGCATCGAAGGCGACATCCAGCAGATGCCGGCGGACTTCGCCGTGACCGAGTTCTGGCAGGTGCTGGCGAGCATGCACCCGGGCCGCAGCCATGCCGCCGAAGTGACCGTCTTCGACTCGGTGGGCTTCGCGCTCGAGGACTATGCGGCGCTGGCCTTCATGCGCGACACGGCGGCCGAGCTGGGCATCGGCGAGACCGTCGAACTGGTGCCGCGCTCGCCAGATCCGAAAGACCTGTTCGGCGTGCTGCGCGACGCACCGCTTCGCGGCGACGCTTGTGACGCCACTCGCGCCACCACGCCCGCAGACCAGGGCGCGGACCGCGGGATGCGCTTGCACGCAGCGGCCTGAACGCGCATCGTTCGGGCCTGCCGATGAATGATGCCGGGCCGCGTCTTCCACGTCTTCCACGTCTGCCACGTCTGCCACGTCTGCCGCGGCGCCCGGCGCGCCCAGGACCGCCACCATGAACGACCGCCCGCCGACTGCGCCCCGAACCGAACTCGGCGCCGCCTTCACGCCGCTGCCGCCACGTTCGCCGCTGCGCGACGCCATCGCCGCGCTGGCGCGCCAGCCCGAACCCGAACTGCTGCCCGCCCTGCTGGAACAGGCACGCCTGACGCCGGAACAGGCCGAAGCCGCGCAAGCGCTGGCGCTGCGCGTGGCGCGCGGCGTGCGCGAGGGCAGCCGCGCCGGCGGCACGGCCGGCCTGGTGCAGGGTCTGCTGCAGGAATTTGCGCTCAGCTCGCAGGAAGGCGTGGCGCTGATGTGCCTGGCCGAAGCCCTGCTGCGGATCCCCGACGACGCCACGCGCGACGCGCTGATCCGCGACAAGATCGCCGACGGCAACTGGCAGCAGCACCTGGGGCAGAGTCCCTCGCTGTTCGTCAACGCGGCGGCCTGGGGCCTGCTGCTCACCGGCAAGCTGGTGGCCACGCACAGCGCGGGCGGCCTGGCCGCCACGCTGCGCCGCATCGTGGCTCGCGGCGGCGAGCCGCTGGTGCGCATGGGCGTGGACCGGGCCATGCGCCTGATGGGCGAGCAGTTCGTCACCGGGCAGACCATCGAGCAGGCGCTCGCGAACGCGCGGCCGCGCGAGGCCCGGGGCTTTCGCTATTCGTACGACATGCTCGGCGAGGCGGCGCTGACGGCGGCCGACGCCCAGGCCTATTTCAGCGCCTACGAACACGCCATCCACGCCATCGGCACGGCCGCCGCGGGGCGCGGCATCGTCGACGGCCCGGGCATCTCGATCAAGCTCTCGGCGCTGCACCCGCGTTATGCCCGCGCCCAGTTCGACCGCGTGATGGCCGAGTTGTATCCGCGGCTGCTCGGCCTGGCCGCCCTGGCGCGGCGCCACGACATCGGGCTGAATGTCGACGCCGAGGAATCCGAACGGCTGGAACTGTCGCTGGACCTGCTCGAACGCCTGTGCTTCGAGCCCGCGCTGGCCGGGTGGAACGGCCTGGGCTTCGTCATCCAGGCCTACCAGAAGCGCTGCCCGGCGGTGGTGGACTTCATCGTCGACCTGGCACGCCGCAGCGGCCGCCGCCTGATGGTGCGGCTGGTCAAGGGCGCGTACTGGGACAGCGAGATCAAGCGCGCCCAGCTCGACGGCCAGGCTGGCTACCCGGTCTACACACGCAAGGCCTATACCGACGTGGCCTACCTGGCCTGCGCGCGCAAGCTGCTGGCGGCACCCGATGCGGTCTACCCGCAGTTCGCCACCCACAACGCGCACACCGTGGCCGCCGTGCAGGCGCTGGCGGGGCCGGACGACACGCCCGGTCAGTACGAATTCCAGTGCCTGCACGGCATGGGCGAGACGCTGTACGACCAGGTGGACGACCGCCCCTGCCGCATCTATGCCCCGGTGGGCACGCACGAGACGCTGCTGGCCTACCTGGTGCGGCGCCTGCTGGAAAACGGCGCCAATACCTCGTTCGTCAACCGCATCGCCGACGCCAGCCTGGGCCTGGCCGAACTGGTGCAGGACCCCGTGCAGACGGTGGCCGCCCTGGCCGCACGGGACGGCCGGCTGGGCGCCCCGCATCCCGCGATCGCCCTGCCGCGCGACCTGTACGGTGCGGCGCGAGCCAACTCACACGGCCTGGACCTCGCCGACGAACGCACTCTGGCCGACCTGGCCCTGCGCTTCGCGGCCGGCGCCCCCCGTACCTGGCAGGCCGAACCGCTGATCGACCGCGGCACACCGCAAGGCCCCTGGCAGCCGGTGCGCAACCCCGCCGATGCCAGCGACCTGGTGGGCCAGGTGCGCGAGGCCACGCTGGACGACGTGCAGTCCGCCCTGGACGCCGCCACGCTGGCCGCCGCCGCCTGGGCCGCCCTGCCGCCGGCCGAACGGGCGGCGCGGCTGGAAGCGGCCGCCACGCTGCTGCAGGACGACCGGGCACTGCTGCCGCTGCTGGCGCGCGAAGCCGGCAAGACCTGCGCCAATGCCGTGGCCGAGGTGCGCGAGGCGGTGGACTTTCTTCGTTACTACGCGGTCGAGGTGCGGCGCGACTTCGACAACGCCAGCCACCGGCCGCTGGGGCCGGTGGTCTGCATCAGCCCGTGGAACTTCCCGCTCGCCATCTTCACCGGCCAGGTGGCCGCGGCGCTGGCCGCCGGCAACGTGGTGCTGGCCAAGCCGGCCGAGCAGACGCCGCTGGTGGCCGCCGCCGCGGTGCGCGCGCTGCATGCGGCCGGCGTGCCACGCGGCGCGCTGCAGTTGCTGCCCGGCCGCGGCGAGACCGTGGGCGCCGCACTGGTGGCCGACACGCGCGTGCAAGGCGTGCTGTTCACCGGTTCCACCGAGGTGGCCCGAGGGCTGCAGCGCGCGCTGAGCCGGCGTCTCACGGCCGGCGGCCAGCCGGTGCCGCTGATCGCCGAGACCGGTGGCCAGAATGCGATGGTGGTGGACTCGTCGGCGCTGGTCGAGCAGGCGGTGGCCGATATCGTGAGTTCGGCCTTCGACAGTGCCGGTCAGCGCTGCTCGGCGCTGCGGCTGCTGTGCGTGCAGGAAGAAGCCGCCGACCGCCTGCTGCACATGCTGCGCGGCGCCGTGCAGGAGCTGCGCCTGGGCGACCCGCGCGAGCTGGCCACCGATATCGGGCCGGTCATCGATGCCGAGGCCGCGGGCCTGATCGAAAACCACCTGCAGACCCTGCAGGCCCGCGGCCGCAGCGTCTGGCGGCCGGTGCCGGACGCGTCGCTGACCGGGTCACTCCCCGCACGTGGAAGCTTCGTCGCACCGGCCATCGTCGAACTGGCTGCCGTCGCCGAACTGCAGCGCGAGGTCTTCGGGCCCGTGCTGCACGTGCTGCGCTATCCGCGCGACCGGCTGGCGCAGACGCTGGAGCAGGTCAACGCCACCGGCTACGGACTGACGCAAGGCGTGCACACGCGCATCGACGAAACCGTGGCGCAGGTGGTGGGCATGGCGCGGGCCGGCAACCTGTACGTCAACCGCAACATCGTCGGCGCCGTGGTCGGCGTGCAGCCTTTCGGCGGCGAGGGCCTGTCGGGCACCGGACCGAAGGCCGGTGGACCGCTGTACCTGCTGCGGCTGCTGGCCCGGCGCCCGCCGCCGGCGCCACGCCGCGCGCTGGCGCACCACGGCGCCCCGGCCCGGCCGCCGGTGCGTGGCCTGGACCAAGAGTCGGCTGAAGCCGCACCGGCCGCAGCGGTGGCCGCCCTGCGCTCCTGGGCGCTTGCACAAGGCATGGCCCCGCTGGCCGCGCACTGTGACCAGATGATTGCCGAGTCGCCCGTCGGCGGCTGGTGCGCAGTGGCCGGCCCCACCGGCGAGGCGAACCTGTATGCCGTGCAGGCGCGCCCGGCCGTACTGTGCCTGGCCGGCGACGACGCCGACCGCCTGGCGCAGCTGGCCGCCGTCCTGGCGGTGGGCAGCCGCGCCGTCTGGCCACTGCAGGCGCGCGCTCTCTTCGAGCGCCTGCCGCAGCCGCTGCGCGAGCCGATCGCACTGGCGCAGGACTGGCAGCAGAGCAGCGTGCACTTCGACGCGGTGCTGCAACACGGTGACGCCTCTGCGCTGCTGCACACCGCCGCCACGCTGGCCGGGCGGCCGGGGCCGATCGTCGGGCTCACCGGCCTGGTGCCGGGCGACTGGTGCGTGCCGCTGGAGCGGCTCGTGATCGAGCGCTCGCTGAGCATCAACACCGCGGCCGCCGGCGGCAACGCCAGCCTGATGACGATCGGCTGACCCACGGCGCGTCGACGCCACGGCTTGAAGCCCGGCGTCAGCGGCCCGCGGACAGCCCTTCGACGACCGGGATGGCGGCGGCCAGGATCTGCATCACGCGTTCAGCCTCGTGCCGCCGCGGTCAACGGTAGGTGGCGAGCAGGATGCTCGTCTCGGTATTGGCGATGCCCTTGATCAGCCGCACCCGCTCCAGCAGGGTCGACAGATCGGCCATCGAATCGGCGCGCAACTCGGCCAGCAAATCCCAGCGGCCGTTGGTGTCGTGCAGGGCCTGCACGCCGGGTTCACCCAGCAGGCCGGCGATGACGGCGCGCGTCTGGTTGCCCTCGACCAGCACGTGCATCCAGGCGCGGATCTGGTCCGGCTCGGCGTCGGGCCGCAGGCGCACCGAGTAGCCGACGATGACATGCGCATCCTCGAGCTTGCGCAGGCGGTTGGTGACGGTGCCGCGCGACACGCCCAGCCGGGTGGCCAGCGCGGCCACGTTCATGCGCGCGTCCTTGCGCAGCAGCGAGATGAGTTGCCTGTCGGTATCGTCCATGGCCCTGACCACCGCCCCTTGCGCGGCGAGCGCTTGTCGCTCGATGAGCCTGATGCTAAGCCGGCTGGCAAGGGGCGGCCCGCCGGCCGACGGCCCGCGGGCGATGGCCGGGGGCGCGGCCGCTACAGCGGCACTGCCACCATCGTCAGGGCACTGCTGCCCACCAGCGCCACGGCCAGCGTGAACCAGGGCAGCACGCGCAGGGGCGCGTCGGCGGCGGCCGTTTCGGCCGGGTCCTCTTCGGTATAGCCCGGCAGGTCTTCGGCAAAGGCTTCGCTGCGGGGCATCGGTGTTGCGTCCATCGTGGGCTCCACGAGGCCAGTCCGGTCGGATGCCCGGGTCCTCAGACCTGCACGGCGCCGGCCGCTGCCGGCGTCTGGGCCAGGGTCTGGGTCTGGGCGGTGGCGAATTCGGTTTGCGCCAAGCGGTCGATGCCGCCGAGCATGCCCAGCGTGAGCAGCATCGCGAGGGCCAGGCCGGTCAGGCGTTGCGTGGTCTTCATGTTGGTCTCCTGTGGCGTGCGGGGTGTTTCGACGCCTGCAGTGTCGTTGCCAACGGCATGGGCTGCGAGGCCCTTGCGACGAGCGTGCCGGATCGAGGCGCAGAGTGCCGTGGCGCGCGACGAACGGTCGGCGCGCCCGAGCGCAGGTGCGCCAAGGGATGGCCCGCGCCGCGGCGGGCCGCCACGGCGCTGGTCTTCAGCTGCCCAGCATGGCCTTCTTCAGGTCGGCCTGCACGGGCTTGTCGCCGAGCCAGATCTTCATCAAGGCGTCGTTGAACGGCGCGCCGGCGATGGCGCCGATGGCCTTGCCGTTGTGGCCGATGCGCGTTTCGCCGCCGACGAAGTCCAGCGCCACCACGTCGCCCTCGCGGGCCTCGCCGATGGACTTCATGACCGTCACCAGCTGGTCGGTCTGCGGCTTCACGGCCGCCATGTCCTGCGGCGGGTTGTTCGCATTCATGCCGTCGACCAGGGCCTGGACCAGGTCGTCGGCGCCCACGTTGCGCAACAGCGTCATCTGCACGCGGCGCGGGCTTTGCGCCAGCGTCGCCGGCAGGTCGGCCGCCTTGGCCGGCAGGTACAGGGCCGCCACGTAGACCTTGAACACCATGCGCGTGCGCACGCCGGCGCCGTTCAGCACCAGGTCCTTGCCGCCGACGCTGACCGTTTCC
This sequence comes from Rubrivivax sp., assembly GCA_034522875.1. GTDB lineage: Bacteria > Pseudomonadota > Gammaproteobacteria > Burkholderiales > Burkholderiaceae_C > Rubrivivax. The sequence continues at coordinate 89,534 of JAXHKY010000026.1, forward strand.
TGCAATTTCACGCCGGCCACCTCGGCCGCCTGCACCGGCCCGGCCAGCGCCAGCAGCACCAGTGCCGTCATCCACCAAGCTTGCTTCATGACTCTCGCTCCTATGGCCCGGCGGGGCGCGATGCGGCCCCGCTGGCAGCCAATGTAGTGCATCGGCCGGCGGCGCAGGCGCGGCGATACAACGTCGATTGAGCGCCATCAATGGAAGCCGTCGGAAGGCCCATAGACTGAAGCCCTTCGGGGACGAGGCCCGTCCAGGACAGTGGTGCCAGGCATTGGGCGCCGTTGCCCTGCAACGCAAGCCGTGTCGGGGCACATCCCGCAGGGCTACACCCCGGCACCCGAAAGGTCACCGGCATGACTGCCCCCACCCTGTTCCTGATCCACGGCATGTGGGGCGGCGCATGGTGCTGGAGCCCCTTCCGGGAGCGTTTGGAAGCCGCCGGTTTCCGTTGCGTGGCGCCGACCCTGCCCTACCACGACGCGGACCCGCGCGCCGCGCCCGACCCGCGGCTCGGCGGCGTCGGCCTGCAGGACTATGCCGGCGCGCTGACCGCGCAGATCGACGCGCTGGACGAGCCGCCGGTGCTCGTGGGCCACTCCATGGGCGGCCTGCTGGCGCAGATGCTCGCCGCACGCGGCCTGGCCCGGGCGCTGGTGCTGCTCGCACCGGCGGCGCCGGCCGGCATTCTGGCCGTCTCGCCTTCGGTGGCGCTCGCTTTCTGGAGCATCCAGACGACCTGGGGCTTCTGGCACAAGCCGGTGCGCCAGACCTTTGCCGAGGCCAGCCACTCCCTGCTGCACCTGCTGCCGGAGCCCGAGCGCAGGCCCGTCTACGACCGCTTCGTGCACGAATCGGGCCGTGCCGTCTTCGAGGTCGGCTACTGGATGTTCGACGCCACCCAGGCATCCCGCGTCGACGCCTCCAGGGTGACCTGCCCGGTGCTGGTGATCGCGGGTGCCGAAGACCGCATGGTGCCGGCCTGGGCCATGCGCCAGGTGGCGCGCAAATACGCGGCGGTGTCGGTCTACCGGGAGTTCGAGCACCACGCCCACTGGCTGCTGGGCGAGCCTGGCTGGCAACACGTGGCCGACGAGGTGCTGACGTGGCTGACCGCGCAGGGGCTTTCGCCCCGCACCCACCTGGCAAGCCCGGGGCTGCAGCAAGGCGCCCGCGCCACCAAGATCCGGCGCACCCTCACCGCTTCGACGCCACCACGATGAGCGCCACCCCCACCCCGCCGGCCAGCGCCACCAGGCTGTAACGCTTGCGCTCCTGCTCGGTGCGCGGCAGCAGGTGGAGGGCGCCCACGTAGACCAGCGCGCCGGCCGAAAGCGCGACCAGCAGCCAGGCGGGTGCCTGCGGGTTCATCGCCAAGGCCTTCGGGGTCGTGTGCGGGAAGGTCGCCGAGATCAGCTCGCCGGCGGCAAAGCACATGAAATTGGCCGTGTTGAGCTGCCCCGGTCGGTGAACCGGCGGATCGTGTAGATGCCCAGTGAAGTCACCGGGGTGGCCAGGAAGCTGATACTCAGCGCGGTCCAGAAAGTGCTTTCCATGGTGTGCCCCGGTCGAGCTCGCGGCAGCGCCTGCCGCGGCGGGTTCAGGGTGGCGCGCCCCGGCCCTGGAAGCGGCGCCCGGCACCCCGGCCGCCGGTGCCGCGCCGAGCACAGCGCTGGAAGGCCTGCAGGTGGCGCTGCTGCGAGGCTTGCTGCAGGTTGTGCAAGACAGCCTGGATGTCGGGCCGCTGCACGGCCCCCAGCAGCCGCTCGTACATCTCGGCGTTCGCCACTTCGGCCGCCACGGCGGCCTTGCAGGCATCCTGCAGGCTGGCATGGCGCGCGGCCCTGCCGCGCCAGCTGTTGGCTGGCACGGGCAGGCCGTAGCGTACGAACAGGTCCGACAGCGCCAGCGCGTGCCGCGCTTCCGCATCGCGGACTTGCACGAACGGGCGCACCGGGCCGAAGTCGCTGATCACCTGGTCGTAGTTGGCCCAGGCGTGGTACTCGTCGTCCAGTGCCTCTTGCAGGGCCTGGACTTCTGCTGCCGTCAGGGTGTCCATGTCGACTTCCTCCAAGCGAGCGGCGCCGTCAGGGAAAGATCGGGATGTTCGGGTCGATACCCTCGAGCTCGGCCTCCGGGTGGTGGCGGGTGACGAGCGCCTCGACTTCCTGCAGGCGCGCACGCGGCACATCCACCAGCATCAGCAACTGCCCGGCCTCGACGGCCGACTCGAATTGCTGCAGCCGGCTGCTGGGCAGACCCACGCCCACCATGCTGGCCATCCAGGCACCGAAGCCGGCGCCGAAGACCGTGAGCCCGAGCAGCGCGCCGCCGCCGAGCACCAGGCCCGCCGGCGGGAAGGTCACCGCCAGCGAGCCGGCCAGCAGCCCGGCCAGGCCACCGGCGGCCACGCCGCGCTCCAGCGCCGGCACGAGGTCGCTGCGCTGGGCCACGCCGGCCGCCGGCAAGTCTTCCAGCGGCGTGTCCTCGCGCGCCACGATGTGGATGTGACGTTCCTCGATGCGCGCCAGCAGCAGTTCATCGACGATGAGCCTGGCCGACGCGACGGACGGCACCAGAAAGTAGATCCTGCGCATGATGGCTCCTTGCGTTTCGAATGCGTGACGCCAGTAAACGGCGGAAGTGCGGCTGCGGCGTTGAGCAGGCTCAAGACACCAAGGCCTGCAACCGGGATGATCGAAGCTGTCGGCCATCAGCGTGCTGGTGAATTGCGCTCAGCACGGATGCCGTGGCAACCGCGCCGATGGCCGTTCCCTCGCAACTTCAAGGAGTTCTCATGAACCAGACCACTTCCGGCTTTCCGCACCTGAACGAGCCCGCGCCCGACTTCAAGGTCAAGACGACGCACGGCGACCGCACGCTGGCCGACTACAAGGGCAAGTGGCTGATCCTGTTCTCGCACCCGGCCGATTTCACGCCCGTGTGCACCACCGAATTCATCGGTTTCGCCAAGGCGGCCGCCACCTTCAAGAAGCTGAACTGTGAATTGCTCGGCCTCTCGATCGACAGCCTGTTCTCGCACCTGGCCTGGACGCAGAACATCAAGGAGAAATTCGACGTCGAGATCCCCTTCCCCATCATCGAGGACATCAAGATGGAGGTGGCCAGTGCCTACGGCATGGTGCACCCCGGAGCCGCCGACACGCAGGCCGTGCGCGCCACCTTCTTCATCGACCCCGACGGCGTGCTGCGCGCCATGGTCTATTACCCCATGAGCAATGGCCGCTCGATCGACGAATTCGTGCGCCTGCTGCAGGCCATGCAGACCAGCGACAAGAACAAGGTCGCCACGCCCGAAGGTTGGACGCCGGGTTGCGACGTGATCGTGCCGCCGCCGAAGACCGCCGCTGCCGTGGCCAAGCGCGCCAAGGAGGGGTTCAACACGGTGGACTGGTACTACTCGACCAAGTCGCTGTGAACAGAGTCTTCGCCTGCCCTTGCGGTGGTGGATTCGAGCTCGCCGCCGGTCGCTTTTCCATGGGCTGAATTTGGGATGTGCGAACTCTTCGGCATGTCGGCCAGGGTGCCGACCACGGTGCGCCTGTCGCTGGAAGAATTTTCGCGACACGGCGGCCTGTCGGGTCCACACAAGGACGGCTGGGGCATCGCCTGGTACGACGATCGCGACATCCGGCTGATCAAGGAAACCCTGCCCGCCGCGGGCAGCCCCTGCGTGGGCTTCATCCGGAACCACCCCTTCGTCAGCCCGTTCGTCATCAGCCATGTGCGAAAAGCCACGCGCGGCGCGGTGGCGCTGCGCAACTGCCAGCCGTTCGTGCGCGAGCTCGGCGGGACCTGGCACAGCTTTGCGCACAACGGCGACCTGCCCGGCATCGAACAGCAGGTACCGCTGCGACCGCAGGCCTGCCGGCCCGTCGGCGAGACCGACTCCGAACTGGCCTTCTGCGCACTGCTGGAGCGACTGCGCCCGCTGTGGACCGGCGGCGAAGTGCCCGGCCTGGCGGCACGCCGACGCGTGGTCGAAGCCTTTGCCGCCGAACTGCGCGCCCTGGGACCGGCGAACTTCATCTACAGCGACGGCGACGCGATGTTTGCGCACGCCGACCGCCGCCACCAGAGCGACGGCAGCGTGAGCCCGCCCGGCCTGTGGCAGCTGGCACGTCACTGCCAGGCCGGCGGCGAACTCGACGCCGCGGGCCTGCGCATCGAGTCACAAGGTGCCGCGCAGGATGTGGTGCTGTTCGCCAGCGTTGCGCTGACCGCCGAACACTGGGTGCCGTTGCCGCAAGGCGACGTTCTGGTCGCCCGCGCCGGGCGCCTGGGGCTCGGCTGATCCACGCAGGGCATGTCGGCCGATGCAACTGCCTTTGCGCACCCGCCCTGCCGCGCGGTGGTCTTGACCCCCGCGCGCCCTCGCCCCCCACCGAGACCACCATGATTGCCTTCCAGGACCACTATCCCGAGAACGTGGCGCACTGCTACGGCTGCGGCCGCCTGAATGCGCACGGGCACCAGATCAAGACCGTGTGGGACGGCGACGAGACCGTGACCCGGTACACGCCGCAGCCCTATCACATGTCGATACCCGGCTTTGCCTACGGAGGCCTGATCGCTTCGCTGATCGACTGCCACAGCACGGGCACAGCCGCCGCCGTCATGTATCGCCGGGAAGGGCGCGGCCTGGACACGCTGCCGGCCTTCCGCTTCGTGACCGGCTCCCTGCACGTGGACTTTCTCAAGCCCACGCCGATCGACGGACCGATCGAGATCCGCGGCCGCGTCAAGGACGTCAAGGGTCGCAAGGTGATCGTGGAGACCACGGTGCTGGCCGGCGGCGTGACCACCGCCCGCGGCGAGGTGGTTGCTGTGCAGATGCCAGAGGACTTCGGGGCCACGCCGGTGCGCTGAACACCGCGATAGCCGCGGTCCGCCACGCTCTGGTCGTCGGCCCCACGACAGCCCAGCGAACTGGTGCGGTCATCACGGGCAAGGGTCGCGCGAAACGGCCAGGTCCTGCCGGCCATTTCCACTGTTCGCAGCAATTGCGAGTAACGCTGCCGCCGTGGGCACAAGGCGGCGACGCCATGCTCTTGATCTGACCGGCCCCGTCCCGATGACGTCGCGGCACACAATGCCCCCGGCCCGGCGCCATTCGGCCGCCTCGGCCGCAAGGCAGAAGGAACCCACCCCATGCATTCGATCTTCAGCTGGCGCGAAGTGCGCCCCGCGCCCGGTGCCGTGGTCGCGCCAGACGAGCGTCTGCCCTGGCCGCAGACGGCCGCCATGGGGGTGCAGCACGTGGTCGCCATGTTCGGCGCCACGGTGCTGGCGCCCGTGCTCATGGGGTTCGACCCCAACCTGGCGATCCTGATGAGCGGCGTCGGCACGCTCATCTTCTTCGTCATGGTGGGCGGCAAGGTACCCAGTTACCTGGGGTCCAGCTTCGCCTTCATCGGCGTGGTCATCGCCGCCACCGGCCATGCCGGCCAGGGCGCCAACGCCAACCTCGGGGTGGCCCTGGGCGGCATCGTGGCCTGCGGCGCGCTCTACACGTTGATCGGCCTGGTCGTCATGGCCACCGGCACGGGCTGGATCGAACGCCTGATGCCGCCCGTGGTGACCGGCGCCGTGGTCGCCGTGATCGGCCTGAACCTGGCCGGCATCCCGATCAAGAACATGGCGCCCACGGCCTTCGACGCCTGGATGCAGGGTGTCACCTTCATCTGCGTGGCGGGGGTCGCGGTGTTCACGCGCGGCATGACGCAGCGGCTGCTCATCCTGGTCGGGCTCATCGTGGCCGGCGTCGTCTACGCCATCCTGACCAACGGGCTGGGCCTGGGCCAGCCGATCGACGTTTCCGGCATCGCCGGCGCCGCCTGGTTCGGCGCGCCGCGCTTTGCCGCGCCGGTGTTCGAAGCCAACGCCATGCTGCTGATTGCCCCTGTGGCCGTGATCCTGGTGGCCGAGAACCTGGGCCACATCAAGGCCGTGAGCGCGATGACCGGCCGCCACCTGGACCCGCTGATGGGCCGCGCCTTCGTCGGCGACGGCATCGCCACCATGGTCTCCGGCGCCAGCGGCGGCACCGGCGTGACGACGTATGCCGAGAATATCGGCGTCATGGCGGCGACCAAGATCTATTCCTCGGCGGCCTTCGTGGTGGCGGCGCTGTTTGCCGTGCTGCTGGGCTTCAGCCCCAAGTTCGGTGCCCTCATCCAGGCCATCCCGCTGGCGGTGATGGGCGGCGTGTCGATCGTCGTCTTCGGCCTCATCGCGGTGGCCGGCGCCAAGATCTGGGTCGACAACCGGGTGGACTTCTCCGACAACCGCAACCTGGTGGTGGCGGCCATCACGCTGGTGCTGGGCACGGGCGACTACACGTTGAGATTCGGCGCCTTCACCTTGGGCGGCATCGGCACCGCCACGTTCGGCGCCATCGGGCTGTGGGCGCTGCTCGGGCGGGGTGGCAATGCGAATTGAGGCCCGTGGCGCGGCGCCTCGGCAGCCGGGGAGATCGACACTCCGGCGCCGGTTGACAATGGCGCCATGAACGACACCACCCCCTACGTGCCGCCCCGGGTCTGGACACCGCCGGCTTCCAGCGGCGGGCGCTTTGCGAATATCAACCGCCCCACCGCCGGGCTGACCCACCAGAAGGAACTGCCGCTGGGCCGCCACCCGCTGCAGCTGTATTCGCTGGCCACGCCGAACGGCGTGAAGGTGACGGTGATGCTGGAGGAACTGCTGGCCCTGGGCCATGCCGGCGCCGAGTACGACGCCTGGCTGATCCGCATCAATGAAGGCGAACAGTTCGGCAGCGGCTTCGTCGCCGTCAACCCCAATTCCAAGATCCCGGCGCTGCTGGACCGCAGCGGGCCGGTGCCGGTGCGCGTCTTCGAGTCCGGCGCCATCCTGCTGTACCTGGCCGAGAAGTTCGGCGCCTTGCTGCCCACCGAAATGCCGGCGCGCGCCGAATGCCTGTCGTGGTTGTTCTGGCAGATGGGCAGCGCGCCCTACCTGGGCGGCGGCTTCGGCCACTTCTACGCCTATGCGCCGGAAAAGATCGAATACGCCATCGACCGCTTCGCGATGGAGGTCAAGCGCCAGCTCGACGTGCTCGACCACCGCCTGGCCGACAGCCCCTACCTGGCAGGCCCCGACTACACCGTGGCCGACATTGCCGTCTGGCCCTGGTACGGCGCGCTGGCCAAGGGTCAGCTCTACGAGGCCGGTGAATTCCTGCAGGTGCAGGCCTACACGCATGTGGTCGAATGGGCCGAGCGTATCGCCGCGCGCCCGGCGGCGCGGCGCGGGCGCATGGTCAACCGCATTTCGGGCCAGCCGGCGAGCCAGTTGCATGAACGCCACGACGCCGGCGACTTCGACACCCGCACGCAGGACAAGCTGGCTCCGCCGGGCTGACGCCCGCAGCGCACCGCACGACGAGGACCACGACCATGATCACGCTGTACGACTGCGCCACCGCGCCGAGCCCGCGCCGCGCGCGCATCCTGCTGGCCGAGAAGGGCGTGGCCCACGACACGGTGCCGGTCGACCTGCGCAGCGGCGAGCAGTTGGGCGCAGTCTTCCGCCAGGTCAACCCGCAATGCACGGTGCCCGCGCTGCGCACCGAAGACGGCCTGGTGCTCACCGACAACGCCGCCATCACGGCCTGGCTGGAAGCCCGTTTCCCGGAGCCGCCGCTGCTGGGCACCACGCCCGCCGAGAAGGCCGAGGTCGCGAGCTGGAACTGGCGCGTGGAATTCGAAGGCCTGCTGGCCATTGCCGAGGCCTTGCGCAACAGCGCGCCGGCCATGGCCCACCGGGCGCTGCCCGGCGCGGTGGACTACGAACAAATTCCCCAACTGGCCGCCCGCGGCGTGGCCCGTGCCCGGCAGTTCTTCGCCACCTTGAACGAACGCCTGGCCGGCCGCGATTTCGTGGCCACCGACCGCTTCAGCGTGGCCGACATCACGGCCGTGGTGGCGGTGGACTTCGCGCGTGTCATCAAGCTCAAGGCCGGCGACGAACACCCGCACCTGCAGCGCTGGCGCGCGGCGATGGCGCAACGGCCGTCGATGGCGCTGTAGTCAACGCTCGGACTCGAAGTGGGCCGAAGCGGAACCCGACCCGTTGCCGCAGCGGCTGGCCATCGCATCGCCAGACGTTGAATCGGCATCCGATACGTTCAAACCCATGACCCCACGCCGTCTCGACCTCGCCCTGCAGGGCGGTGGCACCCAGGGTGCCTTCACCTGGGGCGTTCTCGACCGCCTGCTCGAAGACGAGCGGCTGCAGTTCTCGGCCATCAGCGGCACCAGCGCCGGGGCCATGAATGCCGTGGCGCTGGCCTCGGGCTGGGCCACGGACGGCCGCCGCGGCGCACGCGAGGCCTTGCGCAGCTTCTGGTCGCGGGTGGCCGAAGGCCTGCGCCTGGGCAGCTGGGTCGACGCCTGGCTGGGTTGGGGTCAAGCCGCCGGCGCGCCGGGTGCCGTGCCCAGCCCGATGCAGATGGCCTGGGACATGGCCAGCACCCTGCTCGCACCGGTGCACGCCGACCCCGCCGTGCACAACCCGCTGCACGCCATCCTGCGCGACACCGTCGACTTCGACGCCGTTCGCCGCTGCCACGACCTCAAGCTCTTCGTCGCGGCCACGCATGTGCGCAGCGGCCGCCAGCGTGTCTGGCGCCGGGCCGAACTCGGCATCGAGGCCGTGCTCGCGTCGGCCTGCCTGCCCACGCTGTTCCCCGCCGTCGAAGTGGACGGCGAGGCCTACTGGGACGGCGGCTACATGGGCAACCCCGCGCTGCTGCCGCTGCTGGCCGAGACCCCCACGCTGGACCTGATGCTGGTGCAGGTGCACCCCAGCGCCCGCAGCGAACTGCCGCTGGGCGGCGCCGCGGTGCTGGACCGCATCAACGAGATCACCTTCCACGGCAGCCTGGTCAAGGAACTGCGCTCGCTGGCCATCCTGCGCAAGCTGATCCACGACGAGGGCCTGGCCGACCGCCCTTTCCACGAACCGCTGTTCCGCAAGGCCGCCGCGCTGCGCGTGCACCGCATCGAAGGCGGCGAGAAGCTCGACGCGCTGGCGTCCGCCGGCCTGCTCGATTCGGCCTGGCACCGCTTGCTGGAACTGCACCGCGCCGGCCATGCGGCGGCCGAGACCTGGCTGACCGACCACTTCACGCACCTGGGCCGGCACGGCACGGTCGACCTGGTGGCCGACTACCTGGGCGGCGACGTGCTCAACGGGCGCCCGCATACGGCAGCGGCGCCGCGTCACGCGCCGGGCTAGGGCAGCGCTAGGCATCGCGCAAGGCCGTATCGCGCGGATGGTTCAGGTAGAGCGCGGCGCCGGCCACGGCCGGCACCAGGCAGATGGCCAGCAAGCCGCTGCCGAGTCGCCAGGACATCGGCTCGTGAAGGCGGTCAGCACTCGACATCCTGGGTCAGTGGCCTCTCCGAGGGTTGGCGCCGGTCCGGTCGTGCATCGCGCGCCGCCCAGGCCAGTCGGGCGGCGTGAACCACTGTAGTCCACGTCGGGCCTCGAACTGCGGCTGGGCCCGACGGTGGCCGTCGTGGCCTGCGGCCAGGAATCGGTCAGCGTTCCAGTCGCAGGATGCGCCCGTTGCGGCTGTCGGTCAGCACGTAGAGCCAGCCGTCGGGCCCCTGGCGCACGTCGCGGAAACGTTCGCCCAGGTCGGCGAGCAAGCGCTCCTCGCCGGTGACGCGGTCGCCGTCCAGCGTCAGGCGCAACAGCGCCTGACCGCGCAGCGTGCCCATGAACAGGCTGCCCTGCCAGCCCGGGTAGCGCTCGCTGGTCAGGAAGGCCAGGCCGCTGGGCGCCACCGAGGTCGGCAGCCAGGTCCGCAGCGGTTCCTCGAAGCCGGGCTGGGGGCCCTCGTCGCCGATACGCGTGCCCAGGCCGTAGTTGCGGCCCTTCGTCACCAGCGGCCAGCCGTGGTTGCGGCCGGCCTGCACGATATTCAGCTCGTCGCCGCCCTGGGGGCCATGTTCGCTGGCCCACAACTGCCCCGTCGCCGGGTGCATGGCAGCACCCTGGATGTTGCGGTGGCCCAGGCTCCAGACTTCCGGCGCCGTGCCCGCCCGGCCGACGAACGGGTTGTCGGCCGGCACGCGGCCGTCGGCTTCGATGCGCACCACCTTGCCGATATGGTTGGCCGGGTTCTGCGCCTCGTCCTTGGCGCCGAAGCGGTCGCCCAGGCCCACCCACAGCCGGCCGTCGCGCGCGATGACGATGCGCGAGCCGCAATGGTGCTGGCTGCGGACCTTCGGCGCCTGGCTGAAGATCGTTCGCACGTCCACCAGCGCGTCGCCCACGAGCCGCGCACTGGCCACCGCCGTGCTGTTGCCGCCGCCGCTGGGCGCCGGCTCGGCAAAGCTGAAGAAGAGGCGCTGGTTGTCGGCAAAACGCGGGTCGACCACCACGTCGAGCAGTCCGCACTGGTTGCCCACCGAGATCGGCGGCAAGCCGACCAGCGGCGCCGAAACGCGCCCGTTCGCTTCGACCAGACGCAGGCGACCTTCACGTTCGGTGACGAGCAAACGCCCGTCGGGCAGGAAAGCCAGCGCCCAGGGGTGTTCAAGACCCTGCGCCACGGTGACCGGCTTCAGTTCCAGCGCCTGCGCCGTGCCGGCCAGGGCCAAGACGGCAGTCAGGGCCGCCAGGACCAGGCGGCGAAGGGGAATCACGGGTTTCATGGTGCGTGATGGTGCAGTCGCCGGACCAAACCCGCTGCGCGCGGGGTCATCGCCGCAGCCCGCGTTCCCCCCACCCCCCGCACACTCCACAGCGGCGCGCCGGGACGGGCCCGGGCCCGCGCCGCCTCAACCCTCTGCGGCCTCGACCACCATCTGCACGCGCTGGCTCCCGTTCCACTCGTCCAGGCTCAACCGGTAGGCCAGCCGCGCGGCGGCCGGCAGCGGCTCGCTGCGGCCGAACCAGATGGCGTCGCGCTCGGTGCCCTGGTGGCGCAGCCTGAGCTTGAGGTGCTTCGCGCCGACCAGCCGCTGCTGCAGCACCTGCACCTCGTCGCAGAACAAGGGCGGCTCGAAACCCTGGCCCCAGACTTGCGCGTCCAGCACGGCGGCGGTCTGCGGGTTGAACCATTCCAGCGCCAGCGGGCCGTCGGTGCGCAACGTGCGCGTCAGCGTGGCGGCGTCCAGCCACTCCTCGGCGACCCGGCGCAACGCGGCGTCGAAGACTTCGACACCGCCCTTCTCCAGCGTGCAGCCGGCCGCCATGGCGTGGCCGCCGAAGCGCAGCAGCAAGCCGGCGTGGCGCTTGGCCACCAGGTCCAGCGCGTCGCGCAAGTGGAAACCGGGAATCGAGCGGCCCGATCCCTTCAACCGCCCGTCGGCACCGCGCGCGAAGACGAAGGTCGGGCGGTGCAGCCGGTCCTTCACGCGCCCGGCGACGATGCCGACCACGCCTTCGTGGAAGCTCTCGTCGAACAGCGTCACCGCCGGCGGCGTCTGCTCGAAGCTCAGGCGCTGCACGGCGGCCTCGGCCCGTTCGCGCATGCCGGCCTCGACTTCGCGCCGCTCGCGGTTGATGGCGTCCAGTTGCGCCGCCAGCGCGGCGGCACGCGCCGGGTCGTCGGTGAGCAGGCACTCGATGCCCAGCGTCATGTCGGCCAGCCGGCCGGCGGCGTTGATGCGCGGGCCCAGGGCAAAGCCGAAATCGAACGCCGCGGCCTGACGGGCGTCGCGCCCCGCGGCGTGGAACAGCGCCGCCAGCCCCGGCTGCAGGCGCCCGCTGCGCACGCGCTTGAGGCCTTGCGCGACGAGGCGGCGGTTGTTGGCGTCGAGCTTCACCACGTCGGCCACCGTGCCCAGCGCCACCAGGTCGAGCAGCGCATCCAGCCGCGGCTGGCCGCCGCCGGCCCAGTGACCCCGCGCGCGCAGCTCGGCACGCGTGGCCAGCAGCACGTAGAACATGACACCGACACCGGCGATAGCCTTGCTCTCGAAGGCGCAGCCGGGCTGGTTGGGGTTGACGATGACGTCGGCATCGGGAAGCGTGACCACGCCCTCTTCCACCGCCGGCAGATGGTGGTCGGTGACCAGCACACGCAGGCCCAGCATGCGTGCATGCGCCACGCCGGCCAGGCTGGCGATGCCGTTGTCCACCGTCACCAGCACGTCGGGTCGGGGCTGGCCGGGTTGGGCCAGCGCCAGGTCGACGATGGCCGGCGTGAGGCCGTAGCCGTGCACCACGCGGTCGGGCACCACGTAGCCCAGGCTGGCCGGGTCGGCGCCGAGCAGCCTGAGGCCGCGCAAGGCCACGGCGCAGGCGGTGGCGCCGTCGCAGTCGTAGTCGGCGACGACACAGACACGCAGCTGCTGTTCGATGGCATCGGCCAGCAACCGGCCGGCTTCGGCATGGCCCTTCAGCGTTTCGGGCGGCAGCAGGCGGGCCAGACTGTCGTCCAGTTCGTCGGGCCGGCGCACGCCGCGTGCGGCCAGCAGTCGCGCCAGCAGCGGGTGCACGCCAGCCTGTTCGAGCGCAAAGCTCACGCGCGGCGGCACGTCGCGGGGGGTCAGGATCACAGCGGCTCCAGGATGTCTTGTACTCGCGGCGCCGACCACAGCGAACGCAGCCGCTGCGTCCAGCCGCGCGGCGCAGTCTCGAAGGCGACGCCGCTGCGTTCGCCGCACAGCGTCAGTCGCACTGGCTGGCCTTGCTGCGCCCGCTTCAACCACTCGGCCAGCGGCCCTTCGTCCAGCGTCTCCCAGGCCTTGACCCAGGCCGCCCAGTCGTCGCCCAGCGCCGGGCCGCGCAGTCGGTCGTCCACGCGCGGCGGTTCGGCATCACTGCGCTGCATGACGCCGCAGCCGCTGAGCCAGAACGAATTCACCGGCAGCAGGCCGCGTGCCTCGCGCCCGGCATTCAGCGGGTGCGTATGCAGCAGCATCTGCACCTCGCTTTGCAGGCGGCGCATGCGCCGTGCCGCGGGGTCGCTGCCCAGCCAGGCGTCGACATTGCGGCCGATGACGCGGTCCAGCGACGCGGCAGGCAACGCGGCCAGGCTCTCGTGCGCCGCATACCAGCGTTGCGGCGCGCCCCAGCGCCACAGGAAGCCATCGCCGGTGAAGAGCGGTTGCACGGCTTCGAAGAGCGCCCGCGATGTGGGTTCGTCGAGCATCAGCTGCGCCGGGTCGAGCAGGCTCACCTGGTCGGTGCCCAGGTGCCAGTGCGCCGGTGTCAGCAGGCCCCAGGCCAGCTCGCCCACGTCCACGCCATCGGCCAGCGCCTGCCGCGCCGCCCAGGGCAGCAGGCCGGCGGCGCCCTGCAACCCCAGCGCGCGCGCCAGCGCACGCTCGTGCGGCGGCGACAGGCACCATTCGTCGCCCTCGTCGCGCTCCGCCTCGGCCAGGCGCGCCAGCAGGGCCTGCAGCCGCGGCAGCGACAGCGACGCCAGGGCCTGGCGTCCGGCCTCGGACAGTGGCGCAGCGAAAGGGATCAACAGGTGCATCGCTCGATTATCCGGGCCGCGCCGAGACCGCCCGGCCCGCGGCGGCGCTGCTCCCGCAAGCCTCCGTTAGCATTCCCTGCATGAACCTGCCCTACGAGTGGCACATCGGCTGGCGCTACACGCGGGCGGGCCGCGCCGGCCGGCGCAACGGCTTCATCTCCTTCATCAGCGGCGTCTCCATGCTCGGCATCACGCTGGGCGTGGCGGCGCTGATCATCGTGCTGAGCGTGATGAACGGCTTCCAGAAGGAGGTGCGCGACCGCATGCTCAGCGTCATCGCCCACATCGAAGTCTTCGACGCCGGCCGCGGCGCCCTGCCCGACTGGCGCGCCACGGCCAGCGCGGCACGGCGCGACGCGCGCGTGGTCGGCGCCGCGCCCTTCGTGCTGGCGCAGGCGCTGGTGGGCCGCGGTGACGAGTTGCGCGGCGCCGTGGTGCGCGGCATCGACCCGCGCGAGGAAGCGAACGTCACCGACCTGGCGCGCGCGCAGCAGCCGCTGCTGGCACAGTTGCAGGCCGGCGAGTGGAATATCGTGCTGGGCGTCGAACTGGCGCGGCTGGTCGGCGCGCGCGTGGGCGACAAGGTCACCATCGTCTCGCCCGGCGGCCAGGTCACGCCGGCCGGCGTGGTGCCGCGGCTGAAGCAGTTCACGCTGGTCGGCGTATTCGATGCCGGGCACTACGAATACGACAGCGCGCTGGCGCTGATCCACATCGAAGACGCGGCGCGGCTGTTCCGTGTGGAAGGCCCCACTGGCGTGCAGTTGCGCCTTTCCGACGTGCACGCCGCGCGCGCCGCCGCCGGCGACCTGCAGGCCAGCCTGGGGCCCGACGTGATGGTGCGTGACTGGACGCGCACCAACCGCAACTGGTTCGACGCCGTGCAGATCGAGAAGCGGCTGATGTTCATCATCCTGACGCTGATCGTGGCCGTGGCCGCCTTCAACCTGGTCAGCACGCTGGTCATGACGGTGACCGACAAGCGCGCCGACATCGCCATCCTGCGCACGCTGGGCGCCAGCCCGCGCTCGATCATGGGCATCTTCATCGTGCAGGGTGCGGCGGCCGGCATCATGGGCACGGCCGGCGGCGTGGCGCTGGGCCTTTTGGTGGCACTGAATGTCGACGTCATCGTGCCGGCCATCGAACGCGCGCTGGGCGTGGCCTTCCTGCCGGGCAGCATCTACCTCATCAGCCGCATGCCCAGCGAGCCGCTGGCCAGTGACATCGTGCCCATCGCCGTGATCTCGCTGCTGCTGGCCTTTGCCGCCACGCTGTACCCGAGCTGGCGCGCCAGCCGCGTCAACCCGGCCGAGGCGCTGCGGTATGAATGAGTCCCTGGCCCCCGCCGCGCCCGTCGAAGACGACGAACCCAGCGCCGCGATGCGGAGCGAGGCCGCGGCAGGCCCGCCTGTACTGCGCGCCGTGGACCTGCACAAGCGCTTCGTCGAAGGCCGCGGCGAGAACGCGCTCGATGTGACCGTGCTGCGCGGCGTGAGCCTTGAGGTGCGGCGCGGCGATACGCTGGCCGTCGTTGGCGCTTCGGGCTCGGGCAAGAGCACGCTGCTGCACCTGCTGGGCGGGCTGGAGCCGCCCACCAGTGGCCGCGTCGAACTGATGGGGCGGGACCTCACCAGCCTGAACGCGGCCGAACAGGGCGCGTGGCGCAACCGCCACCTGGGTTTCGTCTACCAGTTCCACCACCTGCTGCCCGAATTCAGCGCGCTGGACAACGTGGCCATGCCGTTGCGCATCCGCCGCATGGCGGTGGCTCTGGCGCGCGCGCAGGCGCAGGCGATGCTGGCAAGGGTGGGCCTGGCCGAGCGCACGGCGCACCACCCATCCCAACTGTCTGGCGGCGAACGCCAGCGCGTGGCCATCGCCCGCGCGCTGGTCACGCAGCCGGCCTGCGTGCTGGCCGACGAACCCACCGGCAACCTGGACCGCCACACGGCCGACACGGTGTTCGAACTGATGCTGGCGCTGGCGCGCGAACATGGCACGGCCTTCGTCGTCGTTACCCACGACGAGACGCTGGCGCGGCGCTGCGCCCGCACGCTGCGGCTGGATCGCTGAGCCAGGCGAGACGCCACCCTCACCCCAACCCTCTCCCGCCAGCGGGAGAGGGAGTCGAATGGAGCCGGTTTCCCCCCCTTTCCCGCCGGCGGGAAAGGGATTCGAACAGGGCCAGTCTTTGTCCCTCTCCCGCGCGCGGGAGAGGGCCGGGGTGAGGGCCTTGCCGCGCCACGCTGCCGGACAATCCGTCTATGCACCTGAACAACGCCGACCTGCACAGCCACAGCAACGTCTCCGACGGCACCTTGTCGCCCGAGGCGCTGGCCCAGCGGGCGCACGCGCAAGGCGTCGAACTCTGGTCGCTGACCGACCACGACGAGTTGGCCGGCCAGCAGCGCGCCCGCGACGCGGCACTGGCGCTGGGCATGGACTACCTCACCGGCACCGAGATCTCGGTCAGCTTCATCGGCGAGACCGTGCACATCGTCGGCCTGGGTTTCGACGCCGAAGACCTTGCGCTGCGCGCCGGCCTGGCCGCCACGCGCGGCGGCCGTCGCGGCCGCGCGCGCCAGATGGCCGCCGGCCTGGCCCAGGTGGGTATCGACGGCGCGTTCGAAGGCGCGCTGCGCTACGTGGCCAACCCCGACCTCATCTCACGCACGCATTTCGCGCGCTTCCTGGTGGACAGCGGCGTCTGCCCCGATACGCACTCGGTCTTCCGCCGCTACCTCACCCCCGGCCACCCCGGCTACGTGCCGCACCAGTGGGCCGGCCTGGGGCAGGCCGTGCGCTGGATCACAGCCGCCGGCGGCGTGGCCGTCATCGCGCACCCGGCGCGCTACCGCTTCACGCCCACCGAGGAATATGCGCTGATCACCGAATTCATCGCCCACGGCGGGCAGGGCATGGAAGTGGTCACCGGCAGCCACAGCACCGCCGAGCAGCTGCGCTACACCGAAACCGCACTCGAATTCGACCTCCTGGCCTCGCGCGGCAGCGACTTCCACTCGCCCGAGGAAAGCCGCACCGAACTGGGCGCCCTGCCCGACCTGCCCGGGCGCTTGAAGCCGGTGTGGGGTGCCCTGCAGCACCGCATCCACCGCGCCCGGCGCAGCGTGCCCGGGCCGGCGCCGATCACGGCAGCTCCATGAAAACGCCATGAAAACCCGAAATGACATAGAATCGCGGGCTGGCTTGCGAGTGAAGCCTTCCGTTCATCCCCTCTGACCTTCGTCGCTTCGCGCGCTCAAGTCTCTTGAGCCCGGGGCAGCATCCCTCGGGTCGGCGGCGATGCCGTCGCCATGATCCGTGAGCCTGCAACGTCCTGTTGCTCAAGGCCCTCCCGTATTGCTGCGACCTGACCCCTGCGGGGCCCAAGATGGGCGCCGCCGGCCGGCTGTTGCCGGCTGACTGAGCGAAAGACGAAGATGAGTTTCGAATCCCTGAACCTGCACGAGACCCTGGTCCGTGCCGTCACCACCGCCGGCTATACGGCGCCCACCGAAGTGCAGACACTCGCCATCCCGCCGGCCCTGGCCGGCAGCGACCTGATGGTGAGCAGCAACACCGGCAGCGGCAAGACCGCCAGCTTCGTGCTGCCGGCGCTGATGCGCGTGCTGGCCTCGCGCGCCCTGCCGCGCCCGCCGCGCGGTACCGTGGCCGGCCCGCGCATCCTGGTGCTCACGCCCACGCGTGAACTGGCCATGCAGGTGGCCAAGGCGGCCATGGACTACGGCCGCTTCGTGCCCGGCCTGAGCGTATGCACGGTGGTCGGCGGCGTGCCCTACGGCCTGCAGCTCAAGCAGCTGCGCGGCCCGCTGGACATCCTGATCGCCACCCCCGGCCGCCTGATCGACCACCTGGAATCCGGCAAGGCCGTGCTCGGCAATGTGGAGATGCTGGTGCTCGACGAAGCCGACCGCATGCTCGACATGGGCTTCATCGACCCCATCCACCACATCGCCAAGGCCACGCCTGCGGCGCGCCAGACGGTGATGTACAGCGCCACCTTCGGCGGCCACGTCGGCCGCCTGGCCCAGGAACTGCTGCGTTCGCCGCAGCGCATCGAGGTCAGCTCGCAGACCGAGGCGCATGCCGACATCGAACAGCGCCTGCACTGGGCCGACGACTTCCAGCACAAGAATGCGCTGCTCGACCACATCCTCACCGAGCGCAGCGTCGACCAGGCGCTGGTGTTCACCAGCACGCAGCGCGACGCCGACTGGCTGGCCGACCGCCTGGGCGAGATGGGCCACAGCGTGGCCGCGCTGCACGGCGGCATGCCGCAGGGCCGGCGCAACCGCGTGCTTGCCGGCATGCGCAGCAAGCACCTGCGCGTGCTGGTGGCCACCGACGTGGCCGCGCGCGGCCTGGACGTGCCGACCATCAGCCACGTCATCAACTTCGGCCTGCCGATGAAGGAAGAGGACTACGTGCACCGCATCGGCCGCACCGGCCGTGCCGGCCGCGCCGGCCTGGCGGTGACGCTGGCCGAGCGCCGCGACAGCGGCATGATCCACCGCATCCAGCGCTACACCACGCAGCGCATCGCGCCGACCACCATCGTCGGCCTGGAGCCCAAGCGCGTGGAGCCCCGGCCGGTGGCCCCCATGGGCCAGCGCCCGGCGGGCAAGTCCTTCGGTCCGCGGCCGAGCGGCCGCCCGGCATTCAAGCCGGCAGGCAAGGTCTTCGCCAAGGCCGGCGGCGCCCGGCCGCGCTGAACGCCAGCGGGTACCGCAGCGGCCAAGGCCGCGGCTGCAAGCCTGTTGCCGCAGCCGCAGCCGCAGGCCTGGCCACGGCCGCCGCTCAGAAGTTCACGCGCATGCCCACCGAAAAGGCCCGCCCGGCAAGGGCCAGCGGGCGGTGGCTTAGCCTTGTCGCCCGCTGACTGATAGAGGCGTTGCCCCCACAAGTACATCGTCCAGCCCCGGTGCGCGGTGCTGCGCGCGGCCCCACCGCGCGCCGTCCACCCGCGCGCCAGAGGCCCAGGGCGCTGTGGGCCAATGGGGAGCGGCTCGTTGTTGCTGGTGTCGGTGCCGCGCACCATGTCGAAACGGGCGTCGACACGGCCCCCATGCGCCACACCGCTTCGCTTCAGGCCTACGGACGCCCTAAAGCTTCGCCTCGTGCGCCCCGGTGGGAATGGCCCTTCCCTCGCGCGCCGCGCCGCAGGCAGGCCCAGTATATTGCGCCCTTCCAACGCCTGCTGCGTATCGCCGCCCAAGGTGCCGGCGCCTGGGGTCGCGGTACACCGCGCCCAGCAGCCTCCTGTCGGCACTGTGCAGGGGGCCAACGCGCACCTGCTCGCCGCCCTACGCCGCCTTCGCCCAGACCAGCGCTCACACGAAACCACTGCTGCCGCGTGTGCGCAAGGCACAAGGCCTCCCCCACCTTCCGCCTCCCCCGCCCATGCGCCCGGTGCGGCTTCGCGGGCGTAGTGGCCCCGCCGGTGAGCCCCGCCCCATCGGTAAGCCGCCCCCCCCGAAAGCTCGGAGGTGCCCAAAGGCGGCCAACCGCCGCCCCGCTACGCACCCGCCGTCCCGCCCAGGCCTCCGCCGGTTACCACGCCACCCACGGCGCTGCCGCCATAAAGCGCCGCCGCACCTCCACGCGTTCGACCACCAGCGGGTAGCACCGTGTACTAGGCAGCGACAGGCGCCGCCTTGAGCGAGCGTCGCCGTCCGGCCCTCCGCGTGTGGGGCCAAGGTGCCCCGCCGGGAGGCTGTCAGTGTTTCGCCCGGGTGCCCGTCCCCATGGCCCACGAAAGCGGGCCCAAACGCGCACGCGCAGTTCCATACGTCCTCACCGACCCCTTCGCGAAAGGGCCGGATATCTTCAACAGGGGCACGCCCCAGGCCTACCCTGCCCCTTCAGGCCCGAGCGGGCCCGCAACGCAGGTCCCCAAGCCGCCTCGGCGCCGGGCGCCTGCGCGCCGAGCAAGGCGTCGAACAGCTCGCAGGCCGGCGATCCGGCCGGGTGGCCCGCGGGACCACTCGGCTGCCCGCCCCAGCAGGGCGTGCAGGTCCGTGCATGGCATGTGCCAGCGCCTGCCATTGCGCCAGCAGCAAGGCCAGCAAAGCCACGCCGACGATGCGGCGCGTGGCGTTGGGGCGGCGGAGCGCTTGCATGCGGAGAGGTGAATCGAAGCGGCTGGAATGCCGATCGTGTGGGGTGGCGAAGGGGCGCATCATGCCACCGACCACAAGAAAAGGTGGAAGGCCGCCCTACCGAAAAAGGGAAGTCCCGCGTTGTGGCGAGGGCGGACCGGGCACGAAGAGAACCAAAAAAAAAAAACCCCTTGCGCTTGTAGGCGCCACCGCAGGAATTCGAGGCGCGCCACGCCATAAAAAATACCGGCGCGGGCTCGAACAAAGCAAAGAGAGGCCGGCCAGCAACAAAAAACAAAGCACCCGGCACCAAGGAGGCAGGTGGCGGTAAGCCGCCGGGGCAGGCCGACGGTGGCCGCCTTCCTAGGATTTGCCGAAGAGTGGGCTCTCCGCACCAAGCCGGTGGCGGCGCCGTGGGTAACCGGCCATGCGCCAAGCGCGTGCTGTGGACCGAATGGACCGCGGCGGTTCACCCCGCTGCCAAGCCAAGCAAGCTTTCAAGGCAAATGTGCGCCGGGGAATATCGACGGCCTGCTCGACGCCGCCACCGCCGAGGAGTACCCGTGGCCCCTGGAAGGTGGACCCCGCCGAGCCACGCGCGGGGAAAGCGCGGCCTAGTGGAAGTGGGCCCACCGGGAGCGTGCGGCCGATGGGCCGAGCCAGGCCTGCCACCGAGCCAAGCGCTGGAAGGCCGCGAAGCGAGAAGAATCGCCGAGCCCGGCCGAAAAAAACGGGGACCCGGCGCGGAGGACAGGAGGGAAAAAGGCCTGGAAGGCGAGGGGACAGGGACGCGCTGGGCGAAGCGCAGGACGTGGCTCGAAGCGAGACGGGACGGCAAGGCGGCACGAGAAAGAGGGCCGCCGGGGCCGAAGGGAGAAGAAGACGGCAGGGGCCGAGCCGGGACCACGAAGGAATACGAACCGCGAGCGGGTGGCCACGAGGGGAGCCGAGCGCGACGACGCCGGCCAGTGGGAACGCTGGGACGGCAAGACCCAAGGGCACCCGGCGACGGGGAGAAGGGCCCGAGAGAGGGGGGCCGAGGGACGAACCCGCGGCCGGCCGAGGGCCGCAGGGGAACGGGAGGCAGGAGAGTGGGAGAAAGCGGAGGGGGGGGGGGGAGAAAGGAAGGACAGGCAGAGAAAAAAAAAAAAAAAAAACAAAAAAAAAACCCAAACCGAACACGACCACCGCAACACACCCCGAAGCACGGCTACAAGGTGGAAAAGCGCGCCGAGCGCTACCCAAGGACAACCACGAACACGGCTGGTTCGGGCGAAGAGCTCACGAGAACGAGCGCCGGCGCAGCTAGGTGGCCGACGCAGCGGCGCGCCGACACGCAACCGCGGCCGACGCGCCGCGCGGGGAAGCGAGGCGGTGGCGAACCGGCCCGAAGAGCGCCGCCAGGGCCCAACCAACCGCGGCGCCAACAACGGAGACCCCACCGCCGAGAAGCGGAAGAAGAACGCGAATCCCAGCAGCGCGCGCCGCGCGGCCAACCCTGCCACGGCCCCAGAGACAAGGCCGTGCCGAGGGCCCAGGCGGCCGCCCGCCCGCCGCCGACCTGGAGACCGCCGCGGCCGCGGCGGACCGGACCGCAAACCTGAAGCCCTGGGCCCCACTGCACAGCAGCAACCGCGCCTGCAGGCCCGCGAGGCCGACCGCCAGACGCTGGCCTCGCGGCGGGCGGTGCCCGGTGGGGGGAATTCTGGAGGACGAGAAGCGCAGGGCCGGGGTCGGCGCGCGCAGGCGCTCGTCGACGACGCCGCGACGTTGAACGGAGCGAAGCAGTGAGCGCAGGAGTTCGCGGCGGACCGGACCGAGACGCAGTGGAGTCGGCGCGCAGGCCGACCCCAGCAGACCGCACCGGGACCGCCCGCCGCGAGGGACGGAAACTACCGCCCGCACCGCCCGGCATCGCCTCGAAGCGCAAGGAGACGCAGGAAACAAAGGGCGAGGGGAACGAAAAAAAACCGACCCGCAATCGCCTGCGCCCGGTGCACCCGGGCGAGGGTAGAACCCCGCTCGGCCTGAGCGTGAATGGCGCCATGCCGTGCCCGCCACGCGCATCCACGAGATCGTGAAGGAGCGCCGCGGCATCACGGCCGACACGGCGAGCCTGGGCGTACTTCGGCGGGAGCCGGGCCTGACACGAGAATAAACGAGGAATCGAGGGCCGACAGCCGCTGAAGCCCGCAGCCCCGCGCTCAGACCCCCAGCAACTCCACCTCGAACACCAGCGTCGCATTGGGCGGGATCACGCCGCCGGCACCGCGCGCGCCGTAGCCCAGGGCCGAGGGAATCGTCAGCACGCGCGTGCCACCGACCTTCATGCCTTGCACGCCTTCGTCCCAGCCGCGGATGACCTCGCCGCCGCCCAGGCTGAAGCCGAACGGCTGGCCGCGGTCCTTGCTGCTGTCGAATTTCTTGCCGCGCTGGTTGGCGGCTGCTGCGTCGTGCAGCCAGCCGGTGTAGTGCACCTGCACGCGGCGGCCGGCAACGGCCTCGGCGCCGGTGCCGGCAACGGTGTCTTCGTATTGCAGGCCGGAAGTGGTGGTGGGCATCATGGGCTCCTGGGTTGAATGCCGTCGGCAAAGCCGCGGATGATGCCATTCCATGCCGGCACCGCGGCCGCCAGCCATTCGGCCACGCCGCCCGCGGGGCCGATGCCGCCCAGACCCAGCACCGCGCCAGCGGCCCGCAGCGCGCCCAGCGGGTCGGCCCCGTCCAGCGCCTGCGCGCCGTTCTGCTTGCTCAGCTTGTGGCCGTCGGCGGCCAGCACCAGCGGCGTGTGCAGGTAGTGCGGCGTGGGCACGCCCAGCGCGCGCTGCAGCAGGATCTGGCGCGCCGTGTTGTCGGCCAGGTCCTCGCCGCGCACCACGTGCGTGATGCCTTGCGCGGCGTCGTCCACCACCACCGCCAGCTGGTAGGCCCACAGGCCGTCGGCGCGCTTGAGCACGAAGTCGCCCACCTCGCGGGCCACGTCCTGCCGCTGCGGGCCCAGGCGGCGGTCGAGCCAGGTGACCACGCCACCGGTGTGCCCGAGCACATCTCGCGCCGTCGACCCCGCGAAAACGCCAGGCGCGCGCCGGCCGCCCGTGCAAGCCGCCGCGGCAGGTGCCGGGGTAGACCAGCTCGGCGTGGCGCGGCCGGACCACGCCGCGTGCGGCGCAGGCGGCCTCGATCTCCTGGCGCGTGCAGGCGCAGGGGTAGGCCTTGCCCGCCTCGATCAGCTGCTGCAGCGCCGCCTGGTAGGCGGCACCGCGGGTGGACTGCCACCACGGCGCTTCGTCGGGCGGCAGGCCACAGGCCGCAAGTTGGCCCAGGATCAGTGCGTCGGTACCCGGCGGGCAGCGCGGCGTGTCGGTATCTTCGATGCGCACCAGCCAGCGCCCACCGTGGGCGCGTGCGTCCAGCCAGCTGGCCAGCGCCGCCACCAGCGACCCGGCGTGCAGCGGCCCGGTGGGTGAAGGCGCGAAACGGCCGACATAGGGCGCGGCGGACGCTGCGCCGGCAGCGGCGCCGCGCGCTCAGTCCAGCGGGCCGGCATGGCGCTCGATGAGCGCCCGCCGCGTGGCCGGGCTCTCCAGCTGACCCAGCCACCATTGCAAGGCCCGGCCCAGGCTCTGGCGGCCGTGCTCGGCACGCCAGGCGTAGAACAGGCGCACCAGGCGGTCGCCCTGCGTGGTGGTCTTGCGCACCAGGTGGCCGGCTTCCAGGTGCGGCCGTGCCAGTGGCTCGGGCAGGTGGCCGCAGCCCAGGCCGCGCAGCAGCGCCTCGAGCTTGGCGCGCGTGTGCGGCACCGTCAGCACGTCCTGCCCCGGCAGCAGGCCCACCGTCACCGGCGTCAGCCGCTGCGCCGTGTCGGCCACGGCCACCGCACGCTGGCGCACGAGCACGGTGTCGTCCAGCGGCGTCTCCACCGCGGCCAGCGCATGGTGGGGCGCGACGCAGAAGACGAACGTCATCTCGCCGAGCGGGCGCAGTTCCACGCCCCCGGGGTTGGGCAGGTCGCCCTTGACGCCGATGGCCAGGTCCACCTGACCCGACACCAGCGCTTCCCAGGTGCCGGCCAGCACGTCGGTGCGCAGTCGCAGCCGTGTGCCGGGGCGCGAGCCGTCGCCGCCGTCGGCCGCGCCGCCACCGTTGCTGGCGCCGCGGCCGTCGCACAGGCCACAGAAGGCCTCGACCAATTCGAAGACGGTCGGCTGCGAAAGGATGTCCTCGACGCTGATCGACAACTGCGTCTCCCAGCCCTTGGCCACGCGGCGCACGCGGTTGGACACCGCCTGCATCTCCTGCAACAGCCGCCGGCCTTCGTGCAGCAGTTCGGTGCCGGCGGGGGTGAGCTGGGCCTGGCGCGAACTGCGGTCGAACAGCAGCGCGTCCAGCGCCTCCTCGAGCTGGCGCACGCTGTAGGTGAGCGCCGAAGGCACCTTGCCGAGTTCGCGCGCCGCGGCGGCAAAGCTGCCGGCGCGGGCGATGGTGTCCATCATGACCAAGGCGTCGGGCGTCAGGGCGTGCAGGCGGTCGGGCATGGCCCGGCATGGTAGCGGCGGCGCTGGCGCGCGGCCGCCCCAGCGGCGGCGCGCCCGCAACAGCGCCCGCCGGGGCTGGGTGGGCAGGCCGGCGGGCGGGCGGGCGGCGGGCGACGACCAGACAGCCACACCCCGCACTGGTCCCGCTCGCGCGGCGGACCGGGGCGGCGGCGACCCAGCAGGCCCAGCGGCGGTGAGCCGAGCCACCGCTGGGCGGAACCACCCGGACGCGGGCGCGACCGAGGGCCGGGCCCGACACGCCGCCGACGCGGGACCCGAACCTGCGACCCCGACCCGAACGACCCCGGACGTCCCCCCCCCGCACGCCGCAGGGACCGCGCCGGCGGACCGGCCGACACACGCCGCACCGCTCTACACGCGCACCCGACGAAACCAGGACCCGACCACCCCCAGCGGGGCGGAAGGGCCCCAGGCGAAAGAGAGGCCCGGGGGGAAAAGGGAACACCACAACAAAAAAGACAAAAAAAAAAAACAGCGACCGGAAGAGGGAGACGGAACGAGGCGAGCCCACCGACGGGCAGCCCCAGCAAGGCAAGGGGGAGGCAGGTCTTCATCTTATTTGAACGGGACCTTCAGCGCGCGTCACCCGCAAGCGGCCTGCCACCCTGAATACATTGAGCCAGAAAGGAGCCACACCATGGATCACCCTGCGAAAATCGGCCGAACGGGGTTATGCCGACCACGGCTGGCTCAAGAGCTTCCACAGCTTTTCCTTCGCCGACTACTACGACCCGGCGCACATGGGCGTGGGCAACCTGCGCGTCATCAACGAGGACCGCATCGCCCCCGGCACTGGCTTCGGCACCCACGGCCACCGCGACATGGAGATCGTGAGCTACGTGCTCGAAGGCGCGCTGGCGCACAAGGACAGCATGGGCAACGGCACGGCCGACGGCGCTGCACACGGCAAGGAGGCCGGCGTCATCCGCCCCGGCGACGTGCAGCGCATGAGCGCCGGCACCGGCGTGCGGCACAGCGAGTTCAACCACGCCACCGATCAGGCCACGCACTTCCTGCAGATCTGGATCCTGCCGCGGCAGGCTGGCATCCAGCCCGGCTATGAGCAGAAGCACTTCGACGCCGCCGCCAAGCGCGGCCGGCTGGCACTGGTGGCTTCGTCCGACGGCCGCGATGGATCGGTGACGGTGCACGCCGACGCCTCCATCCGCGCTGGCCTGTTCAACGGCGCCGAGCGGCTGGAACAGCCGCTGGACCCGGCCCGCATCACCTACGTGCACCTGGTGCGCGGTGCGCTGCGCGTCAACGACCACGCCTTGCGCGGCGGCGACGCAGCGCGCATCGAGGGCGAGCCGACGCTCGTGCTCGAAGGCGGTCAGGACGCCGAGGTGCTGGTGTTCGACCTCGCGCCCTGAACAGGGCGCACCGCACGGCACCTCATTCCGAACCGGCTGCGGCGGCCACGCTGCAGCTCACCTCTTCTTTCGCCTGCAACCAAGGAAACCCCATGAGCAAGATCGTCATCGTCTTTCACAGTGGCTACGGCCATACCGCCAAGATAGCGCAAGCCGTGGCCGAGGGCAGCGGCGGCACGCTGCTGGCCATCGACGCCGAAGGCAACCTGCCCGCAGGCGGCTGGGAGCAACTGGCCGCGGCGCAGATCATCGTCTTCGGCTCGCCCACCTACATGGGCAGCGTGAGCTGGCAGTTCAAGAAATTCGCCGACGCCTCAAGCAAGCCCTGGTTCACCCAGGCCTGGAAGGACAAGATCGCCGCCGGCTTCACCAACAGCGCCACCATGAACGGCGACAAGCTCTCGACGCTGCACTACCTGTTCACGCTGAGCCAGCAGCACGGCATGCTGTGGCTGGGCACGGGCATGATGCCGAGCAACAGCAAGGCCGCGACGCGCGACGACCTGAACTACGTGGGTTCTTCGTCCGGCCTGATGACGACCACGCCATCAGATGCGTCGGTCGACGAGATGGTGGCGGGCGACCTGGCCACGGCACGCGCTTTCGGCCAGCGCATCGCGCAGGCGGTGTCGCGCATCGCTTGACGCGCGCGGGGTCCAGGTCCCTGGGCCTTCGGCGCCGGGACTCAGGACCCGCCAATCCAGTCGCGCGCCCAGCGCAACGCGGCTTCGAGGTTCGATGCCGCGGCCTCGCTCAGAGGCCGGCCAAGACCGAACTGCTCGCCGCGGATGGCCAGCAGCGTACAGGGCGGCTCGGCACGGCCATGCAGCTGACGGTAGACGCGCAGCAGCGCGGCGGGTTGCAGCGCATGGCTGGCTGCATCGGCGGTCTCGGCAGCCATCACCGGGGCGACCGTGAACGGCGCTGCGGCGTCGACGCTGGCATCGACGAAGAGCACACGCTCGCGGCCGACGAGGTCCAGCGCGTGCTCGACCTGCAACTGGTAGTCCTCCAGCAATTCCACGCGGCTGCGCTGCGCCGCGCCCAGCAAGTCAGGCAGTCGCTGCACGAACAGCGGCCCTAGCGCGTCGTCGCCGCGGCTGGCATTGCCCCAGCCGAAGACGAGCAGCGGCGCCGGCATGAGACCGCGCTCCTTTCAGGCGGCGGCCGGCCGTGTGAAGCCGCCGTGCGGCGAACGCTGCACGCGGTCGAGCTCGCGGCCATCGGCCGCGCGCAGCGTCACTTCCAGCGGCATCTGGCCCAGCGCATGCGTCGCGCAGGACAAGCACGGGTCGTAGGCGCGGATCGCCACCTCGATGTGGTTCAGCAGCCCTTCGGTCAGCTCGTGGCCGTCGAGGTCGTCGCGCGCCACCGCACGCACGGCCTCGTTCATGGCCTGGTTGTTGTGCGTGGTGGAGACGATCAGGTTGCACATGGTGACGAGGTCGTTGTCGCCCACGCGGTAGTGGTGGATGAGCGTGCCGCGCGGCGCCTCGATGATGCCCACGCCTTCGCTGCGGCGCATGCCGCCAGCCATCAATTCGCCTTCCATCACGTCGGCGTCGTCCAGCAGCGTGGCGATCACCTCGGCCGCGTGCAGCAGCTCGATCATGCGCGCCCAGTGGTAGGCCAGCGTCGCGTGCACCGGCTCGCCGTGACCCCAGGCCACGAATTCGCGGCGCTCGGCCTCGGCCAGCGGGCTGGGAATGAAGTCGCAGTTCTGCACCCGCGCCAGCGGACCCACGCGGTACCAGCCGGCTTCCGGGCCCAGGCTCTTGAGATAGGGAAACTTCATGTAGCTCCAGGGCTTGACCTCTTCCTCGATGAGGTCCAGGTAGTCCTGGTCGGCCACGCCGTCGACGATGATCTGCCCCGCCGCGTCGCGCACACGGATCACGCCGTCGTACAAGTCCATGCCACCGTCGTTGGCCACCAGCGACATCATCGGCGCGCGAAACGTGGCAAAGCCGTTGTACAGCGCCGGCTGCGCCGCGTGCAGTTGCTTCACGATGGCCACCGCCTGCTGCGCCCAGGCCAGCACCTGCGGCAGATCGGCCTGCAGCAGCGCACGGTCGGCCGCGCCCAGGTGCTTGTTCATGCCGCCCGGGATGGAGCCCGTGCCGTGCACGCGTTTTCCCGCCGTGGCGCGGATCACCTCCTGGCCGAACTTGCGCAGCATCACGCCCTGCTTGGCGATCTCGGGGTGGGCGGCCACGACACCGACGATATTGCGCCGCGAGACCTCGGAGTCGAAGCCGAACAGCAGGTCGGGCGAAGACAGGTGGAAGAAGTGCAGCGCGTGCGACTGCAGCATCTGGCCGTAGTGCATGAGCCGGCGCAGCTTCACCGCGCTGGGCGTCATCTGGCGCACGCCCACGATGCGGTCCATGGCCTTGGAAGCCGCCAGGTGGTGCGACACCGGGCAGATGCCGCACAGCCGCTGCACCATCACCGGCACTTCCCAATAGGGCCGGCCTTCGATGAAGGTCTCGAAGCCACGGAATTCGACGATGTGCAGCCGCGCCTGCTGCACGTGGCCTTGTTCGTCCAGCAGCAGCGTCACCTTGCCGTGGCCTTCCACGCGCGACAGCGGGTCGATGGCCACGCGGCGCAGCTTGGCGGGGTCGGTGGCGGTTTCGAGCGCAAAGGTCATGGTGGTTTCCCAGCCCTCTCTAGTCGTAGTGCAGCAACCCGTGGCGCAGGTGCGGAGTGCGCCCGGCCAGCAGGTCGTTGACGAAGGCCCAGATGGCGTCGGCCGAGGGCGGGCAGCCGGGCAGGAAATAGTCCACCTGCACGACCTCGTGAATGGGGTGCACCTGGTTCAGCGGCAGCGGCAGTTCGGGGTCGTTCGGAATGCCGCTGCCGCGGCTCAGGCCCGGGCGCGAGCGGTAGACCTCGGCCAGCACGTCGGCCAGGTTCAGGTGGTTGCGCTGCGCCGGCAGGCCGCCGTTGATGGCGCAGGCACCCACCGCCACCAGCGTCTTGCAATGGGCGCGGAATTCGCGCAGCACCTCCACATTCTCTGAATTGCACAGGCCGCCTTCGATGAGGCCGATATCGCAGGGCCCGACCTGCTTGATGTCGTTGATGGGCGAACGGTCGAATTCCACGTGCTGCAGCAATTCCAGCAGCCGCTCGTCGATGTCCAGGAACGACATGTGGCAGCCGAAGCAGCCGGCCAGCGACACCGTGGCCACCTTGTATTTGCGCGGTGCCGTGGTGCCTGTCGTGCCCGTGGTCATGGCTTGTCCTCCACGGCGGCCCCGGCCGCGATCTCGGCCAGCGTGTGCTTGTCGTAGGTCCGCTCGCCGATGGGCACCGCGAAGCCTTGCCGCTTGGGCAGGATCACGCCCACCGGGCAGATGCTGGCAGCGCGGTCGCTCAACGCGAAATCGGTGTCGCCCAGGCGGGCGCTCTCGGCGTCGACGATGAGCCGCGTCTTCAGGCCGTGGCCGGCCAGCGCAAAGACATTCTTGCCGTCGATGTCGCGGCTGGCGCGCACGCACAGGCCGCACAGGATGCAGCGGTTGGTGTCGAGCAGCACGGCCGGGTGGCTGGCGTCGACCGGGCGGTTGGGATAGAACTCCTCGAAGTGCGGGCCCTCCATGCCCATCTCGTAGGCCGTGGCCTGCAGCAGGCAATGCCCGCTCTTCTCGCACGACGGGCAGAAGTGGTTGCCTTCGACGAACAGCATCTGCAGCATCGTCTTGCGGTAGCCGTTCAGTTCGGTCGTGTCGCTCTGCACCTCCAGCCCCGCGGCGGCAGCCACGGTGCAGGCCGCACCCGGGCGGCCGTCGACACGCACCACGCACAGCCGGCACGAGCCGTGCGGCGGAAACTCAGGCGTCCAGCACAGGTGCGGGATATAGCGGCCGGCGCGTGTGGCCGCGCGCAGGAGGGTGTCGCCGGGCTGGAAGGGCACGTCCTGCCCGTCGAGCAGGAAGCTGGCCTCGACCCATGCTTGGCGGTCGGTCATGGCGGGGTCCCCAGGTGCGCCGCCGCGTCGTCGCGGCCGGTCATGCGCCGCGCCACCGAGAGTTCGGCGTCCAGGTCGAAGGCCGGCTCGAAGTGCAGGGACTTCAGACGCTTCTCGTAGGCGGGGCGGAATTTGGCAATGGTGTCGCGCAGCGGGTTGCAGGCCGTGGCCCCCAGGCCGCAGTGCGTGGCCACGTGCATGAGGCCGTCGAGTTCGAGCAGCACGTCGAGATCGGCTCTCGAACCGTGGCCGGCGGCCAGCTTGTCCATGCGCCGCGCCACCAATGCCGTGCCCACGCGGCAGGGCGTGCAGAAGCCGCAGCTTTCGTGCTCGAAGAAGTGGGCGAAATTGCGCGCCACCTCGAACATGTCGCGCGAGCGGTCGAAGACCATGAAGGCGCCGGTGGTCGGTACGTCCTCGTAGGCCAGGCGACGGCCGAATTCGGGCGCCGCCAGGCACACGCCCGCAGCCCCACCCACCTGCACCGCCTGGGTGTCGTTCGCGCCGCAGTCCTGCAGGATCTGCGCGACACGGGTGCCGTAGGGGTACTCGTAGAGGCCGGGCCGTTCGCAGTCGCCCGACACCGAATGGATCTTGGTGCCGGTGGACTTGGGCGTGCCGATGCCGGCCCACCAGGCGCCGCCGCGCAGCAGGATGTGGCCCACGGCGGCGAAGGTCTCCACGTTGTTGACCACCGTCGGCCGGCCCAGGTAGCCGCTCTCGGCCGGGAAGGGCGGCCGGTGCCGCGGGTAGGCGCGCCGACCCTCCAGCGATTCGAGCAGCGACGATTCCTCGCCGCAGACATAGGCGCCGGCGCCGACGTGGATGTCGATGTCGAAGGCGAATCCGGCCTGGCCGCCCACTGCCGGGCCCAGCAGCCCAGCATCGCGGCGGCGCTGCAGCACCGCGCGCAGCGGCTCCAGCAGGTAGCCGTATTCGCCGCGCAGGTAGACCAGGCCCTGGCTGGCGCCCACCGCCAGCGCAGCGGCCGTCATGCCCTCGAACACGAGGTCGGCGTGGCTCGTGAGCAGCACGCGGTCCTTGAAGGTGCCGGGCTCGCCTTCGTCGGCATTGCAGACCACGTAGCGCATGTCGGCAGGCGTCTCGCGGCAGGCCGTCCACTTGGCGCCGGCGACATAACCCGCGCCGCCGCGGCCGCGCAGCGCCGAACGCTTCAGCTCGTCCATCACGCCGTCGGCGCCCAGCGCCAGCGCGGCCTGCAGCGAGCTGCCGGGCACGAAGGGCGTGCCGAGCAGGACGTCGGCGCGGCGCACGTTGTCCTGCACCTCGAACCATTGCCGCCGGCCATTGCGGCACCGGCACCTGGGCGCGGATCAGCTCGGCCATCTGCGCCACGCGCTCGGCGTCCAGCCGCGTCAGCACATGGCGGTGGTTGACCAGCGCCGCCGGGCCCTGGTCGCACAGCCCGGTGCACGAGGTCGGCGCCACGCTGACCAGTCCGTTGCGGCTGAGCTCGCCCGGCTTCACGCCGAGCAGCGCGCACAGTTGCGCCATCAACTCCGGCGCCCCGAGCATGTGGTCGGTGATGTTGTCGCTGAACAGCACACGGTAGCGCCCGACGGGTCGGCGGTGCAGGAAGCGGTAGAAGCCCGAGACGCCCTCGACCTCGGCCAGGGTCAGCCCCAGCGCTGCGGCGATTCGGGCCAGCCCGTCGCGCGGCACCCAGCCCTCGGCCTCCTGGGCTTCGCGCAGGATCTGCAGCAATGCATGCGGGCGGCGCCCATGGCGGGCCAGCACAGCGTCGATGGCATCGTATTGACGGCTCATGGCTTCTTATAGACATGGCGCCCTTGAATGCGACTGACGTGGCGCAAGGCGGACGCGGATTGCCGCTGCGGCACCACTGGCCCTGCGCACGCCCCGCCTTCTCCGGCGCTACATTGCGCGCATGAACCCGCTGCCCACGCTGATCCAGGTGCTGCCCGCCGCCGACTGGGTGGCGCTGGTGCTCTTCTTCGCTGCCTGGGCGGGTTACGCCACCTTCGCACGCCGCCGCTCCACGGTGCGGCCTTCGCTGCTGGCGCTGACCAACCGCGAGCGTGTGCGCTGGATGCTGCAGACCACGTTGCGCGACAACCGTGTCATCGACGGCGTGGTGGTGCAGAACCTGTCCACCAGCCCTTCGTTCTTCGCTTCCACCACCATCCTCATCATCGGCGGGCTGCTGGCGGTGCTGTCGACCACCGAGCAGGCCAGCGCCATCGTGCAGGAAATCCCGTTCGCGGCGCGCACCTCGGTGCTGGTGTTCGATTTGAAGATCGTGCTCCTGACGGCCGTCTTCGTCTACGCCTTCTTCCGCTTCACCTGGAGCCTGCGCCAATACACCTTCGGCGCGCTGCTGGTGGCCGCCGCACCGCCCCACGAGGCCTTTGCCGACGAGGCCAGGCGCAACGCCTTCGCCAGCCGCGCCGGCCGCGTCATGGGCCTGGCCGCGGAGACCTTCAACGACGGCCTGCGCGCCTATTACATGGCCTTCGCTGCCGTGGCCTGGTTCTTCTCGCCATGGGCCTTCATGGCCGGCACCGCGGGGGTGGTCTTCGTGCTGTACCGGCGCGAATTCCACTCCGACATGCTGGCGGTGCTGGCCGAGGGCGGCGACTGAACGGCGCGTCGTCGGCCGGCGCCACGGTGGGTGCAAGAAACTTGCTCTGACGCAAGCTCGTGGGCTTGCGCCTTTGATAGATTCGCCCATTTCAACGGTTGGGCCAGGGCGCGGCGCGTCACGCCGCAGGGGGGGATGATGGCCGATGCGATGGTGACCGGGCATGTCGGAGGCGCTGGCCTTGACGCCGACTCCCTGACGATGATGCTCGACGCGGTGCGCGAGTTCGTCGAACACGCGCTGCCGCCGCAGCGCCAGCTGCAGCTCGACCACGACGACGTCTGCCCCGAAGACACGGTGCGGGCGATGAGCGACCCCGGCCAGCTTGGCGTGCAGCTGGTCTTCATCCCGGCCGATTTCGGTGGCATGGACGGCGGCGCCTTCGACTCCTACCGCGTATGCGAGGTCATGGCCCGCCACGACATCGGCCTGGCCACCGCCGCCTTCGCCACCTTTCTGGGCAGCGACCCCATCCTGGTGGGCGCCACCGACGAGCAGAAGCGGCGCTGGCTGGGTGCCATCGCCGAGCAGGGTGTCGTGTTCGCCTACGGGGCCACCGAGCCCGACGCCGGCAGCGACCTGGGCGCGCTGAAGACCACCGCCGAACGCATCGAGGCCGATGGCGTGGTCACCGGCTACCGCATCAACGGCCGCAAGCAGTGGATCTCCAACGGGTCCATCGCCGATTTCGCCACCATCCTGGCGCGCACACCCGACGGGCCCACCTGGTTCGTGGTGCCCAAGGACACGCCGGGCTTCTCGGCCGGCAACCGCGAAGACAAGCACGGCCTGCGCCTGTCGAATACTTCGGCCTTGTACCTGGACAACGTCGTGGTGCCCGCCGACCACCTGATCGGCGGCGTCGAGGGCAAGGGCCTGGTGCAGGCGCAGCAGGTGTTCGGCTACACGCGTGTGATGGTGGCCGCCTTCGGCCTGGGCGGCGGCTGGTCGGCACTCGACCGTGCCATTGCCTACTCGCTGGAGCGCAAGCAGGGCGGTGGCCCGCTGGCCGAGAAGCAGGGCTACACGCACAAGCTCATCGTGCCGCACGCCGTGCGGCTGGAGGCCGCGCGCAGCTATATCGAGTCCACCGCCGACAAGCTCGACCGCGGCCTGGGCACCGGCGGCGCCATGAACACCGAGGGCGCGATCGCCAAGCTGATGGCCACCGAGGCCGGCAACGCCGCCGCCGACGCCGCCATCCAGGCCCACGGCGGTTACGGCTACACGCGCGAATACGTGGTCGAGAAGGTCAAGCGCGACGTGCGCATCACCACCATCTACGAAGGCACCTCCGAGATCATGGAGATGACCATCGCGCGCGACCGCTGGCAGTTGCACCTGAAGACCAGTGGCGCCTACTACCGCGACCGCGCCGCGGCCATGAGCGCGCTGCAGCGCAGCCAGCCCAGCGTGGGTGCCGGCCATGCCGCGCTGGGCCTGCAGGCACTGGCCGCCGTGCTGGAAGCCTGCCGCGTGGCGCGCCTGACGCGCAACCAGCACGTGCTGCTGCGCCTGGGCGACCTGATCTGCCATGCCGAGTGCGCCGAGGCCTTTGCGCTGCGCGCCGCCGAGGTGCTGGCGGGCAAGCGCCATGCCAAGAGCCCCGACCGCTTCAGCGGCGAGGCACTGGCCGTGATGAGCCGCGTCTTCGCGCGTGAAGCGGCGCAGAAGGTCGGCCAGGAAGGCGTGCGCTGGGTGGCTGGCTCGGTGGATGCCGGCAGCCCCGACGTGGCCGCGCTGCTGGCGACCATCCCTCACGACGCCATCCGCGCCGCGCAGGCCGGTTTGCTCACCGACATGGACCTCGTCGCCAACCTGCTCTACGGCCGCGCCGGCTGACCGGCAGCACCACCCCATCTTCTTGCAAGGACGCCCGACATGGCCGACCTGAACCTCGTCTCGCCCGCTTCGCCCATTGCGGTGGTCGGCATCGCGGCGATCATGCCCCAGGCCCCCGACGCAGATGCGTTCTGGGCCAACATCAAGCAGGGCCGCTATTCGGTCACCGAGGTGCCGCCCGAGCGCTGGGACCCGGCGCTGTATTTCTCGGACGATCACGCCGCGCTGGACAAGACCTACTCCAAGATCGGCGGCTGGGTGCGCGAGTACCCCTGGGACCCGATCCGCTGGAAGCTGCCGATACCGCCCAAGGTGGCGGCGCAGATGGACATCGGGCAGCAATGGGCCGTGAGCGCGGCGCGTTCGGCCTTGCTGGACGCCGGCTGGCCGCAGTGGAAGACCGACCCCGAGCGCGTGGCCGTCATCCTGGGCAACGCCATTGGCGGCGACAAGCACTACCGCTCGTCCATGCGCATCGAACTGCCCGAGGTGCTGCGTGGCCTGGCCCTGGCCCCCAGCATGGCGGGCGTGCCCGAGGCGCTGCGCGAGCGCCTCGTCGAAGAAACGCGCGCGGCCTTCCTGGCCCGCTGCTTCGACATCAACGAAGACACCATGCCGGGCGAGCTGTCCAACGTGATGGCCGGCCGCGTCGCCAACCTGTTCAACCTGCACGGCCCCAACTTCACCACCGACGCCGCCTGCGCCTCGGGCCTGGCCGCGCTGAGCACGGCCGTGGAAGGCCTGGTGGACCACCGCTTCGACGCCGCCATCACCGGCGGTGTCGATCGCAACATGAGCGTGGCCGGCTTCGTCAAGTTCTGCAAGATCGGCGCGCTTTCGGCCACCGGCACGCGGCCCTTCGACGCCGGCGCCGACGGCTTCGTGATGGGCGAAGGCGCGGCGCTCTTCGTGCTCAAGCGCCTGGAAGATGCCGAGCGCGACGGCGACCGCATCTACGCCCTCATCCTGGGCGTGGGCGGCTCCAGCGACGGCAAGGGCAAGGGCATCACCGCGCCCAATTCCATGGGCCAGCGCCTGGCGGTGCAGCGCGCCTGGGAGCTGGCCGGGGCCGACCCCGCCACGGTCTCGGCCATCGAGGCGCACGGCACCTCCACCCGCGTCGGTGACGCCACCGAGCTGGAAAGCCTGAACGCCGTGTTCGGCGCCGCCGGTGCCCCGCTGCATGGCGTGGCACTGGGCTCGGTGAAGTCCAACATCGGCCACCTGAAGGCCGCCGCCGGCGCAGCCGGCATGTTCAAGATGGTGCGCAGCCTGCACGAGAAAGTGCTCGCGCCCAGTCTGAATTTCCGCGACCCGAACCCGAACGTCGACTGGGACCGTTCGCCGTTCCGCGTCAACACCGAACTGCGCGATTGGCCCGCGCCGCCCTGCGGCGTGCGCCGCGGCGGCGTCAGCGCCTTCGGCTTCGGCGGCACCAATTTCCATGTCGTGCTCGAAGAGCATGTGCCGGGTCGGCACCCGCCCGCGCGCCGCAGCTTCGCGGCGGCCGAGGTCGCCAGCGCCAGCCGTGCCGCCGCGCCGGCGGCGGTGGCCGCAATGGCCAAGATGCCGCTGCGTGGCGCGCTGGTCCTGGGCGGCCGTGATGATGCCGATGTCGTCGCGCAGCTGCAGCAGGCGCTGGCCGAGGCCCGCGCCGGGCACGCCCCGGCCACCGCGCCGCCCGACCGCGCGGTCGGCGCCGCCGCCGTGCGCGTGGCGGTGGACTTCGTCGACGCCGCCGACCTGGCGGCCAAGCTCGACAAGCTGGTCAAGGCCTTTGCGTCCGGCCAGCCGGCGGCGTTCCGCCTGCTGCGCCAGCAAGGCGCCTTCGTCGGCCGCGGCGCGGCGCCCAAGGTGGCCTTCCTCTACACCGGCCAGGGCTCGCAGTACGTGAACATGCTGAGCGAGTTGCGCGCCCGCGAGCCGATCGTGGCCGCCGTCTTCACACGCGCCGATGCGGTCATGAGCCCCCTGCTCGGGCGCCCGCTCAGCTCGTACATCTTCATCGACGGCCAGGACCCGGCCGCGGTGGCGCAGCTGGAATTGCAGCTGCGGCAGACCGAGATCACCCAGCCCGCGCTGCTGGCCACCGACGCCGCCATGCACGAGCTGCTGGCCGCCTACGGCCTGCGGCCCGACATGGTGATGGGCCACAGCCTGGGCGAATACGGTGCGCTCATCGCCGCGGGCTCGCTCAGTTTCGAGGCGGCGCTGGAGGCGGTCAGCGCACGCGGCCGCGAGATGTCGCACCTGACGGTGCAGGACAACGGGGCCATGGCCGCCGTGTCCGGCCCGCTGGCCGAGATCGAGCGCATCGTCGCGCAGACGCCGGGCTACGTGGTCGTGGCCAACCTCAACTCCACCACGCAGGCGGTCGTCGGCGGCGCCACGGCGGCCGTCACGGCGGCCATCGACGCCTTCACCGCGGCCGGCATGCAGGCCACACGCATTCCCGTCAGCCACGCCTTCCATACCCGCATCGTCGCGCCCGCGGCCGTGCCTCTGCAGGCCACGCTGGCACGGCTGGGCCTGCGCGCGCCGCGCATCCCGATGGTGGCCAATGTGACCGGCGAGTTCTACGCCCCCGGCGCCAGCGCGCAGGCGATGGTCGAGTGTCTGGGCCAGCAGGTGGCCTCGCCCGTGCAGTTCGTGAAGGGGCTGAACACGCTGTACGAGGCCGGCGCCCGCGTCTTCGTCGAAGTCGGCCCCAAGCGTGCGCTGCACGGGTTCGTGGAAGACGTGCTTGGCGCACGCGACGACGTGCTGGCGTTGTTCACGAACCACCCGAAGCAAGGCGACATCGGCGCCTTCAACCAGGCCTTGTGCGGCCTGTGGGCCGCCGGGCTGGGCTTCGAGGCGCCGGCGATGGCCGCGCAGACCGCCGCCGGGCCGACGCCCGCCGTCCCCCTGCCCTTCCCCGTCCCCGTCCCCGTCCCCGCAGCCGAACAAATCCCCGCACGCGCCGCCGCCGTCGCGGTCTCGCCGCCGGCCGCGTCGGGCTCGGGCCAGGAACGGGCCGCAGCCACGGCCGGGCACGATGCGGCCGACGACCGCATGCTGCAGCTGGGCCGCCTGTTCGCCGGTTTTCTCGACCAGGCGCTGCACCTGCATGGCGCCGCGCCGGCCGCACCGGCGCCTGCGCCGGTCGCCGCAGCCGGCGCCGACCGATCGGCCGCCGAACCGGTGGTCATCACCGGCGCCGCGCTCGGCCTGCCCGGCGTGGCACAGGTCTTCGACGACGGCAACATCGGCCGCATCCTGGCCGGTGAACAGATGATCACCGCCCTGCCCGACGCGGTGCGCCGGCGCATGGCCGACATGCACATCACGCGGCTGGTGAAGAAGGAGTCCGGCGGGGCCGAGTTCGAGGCCATCGACGACCCCTCGGAGGTCATCAAGCTCGCCGGCCGCCATGCGCCGCTGGACGTGGTGGCGCAGTTCGCGGTGGACACCGCGCGCGACGAAGCGCTGGACATCACCACGCGGCTGGCCATCGGCGCGGGCCTCGACGCGCTGCGCGATGCCGGCATCCCGCTGGTGATGCGCTACAAGACCACCACGCTGGGCACGCAGCTGCCCGACCACTGGGGCCTGCCCGACGCCTTGCGCGACCAGACCGGCGTCATCTTCGCCAGCGCCTTCCCCGGCTACAACCGCTTTGCCGAGGAACTGGAGGCCTATGCCACGGACCGCACGCGGCGCGAGCAGCTGCTGGCCCTGGAGGGCGTGCGCGCGCGCCTGCCCGCCGCTTCGCCGGCGCTGGCCGAGATCGAACGGCTGATCGCCGAACTGCGCGCCACCCTGGCAGCGCAGCCCTATGCCTTCGACCGCCGCTTCCTGTTCCGCGTGCTGGCCATGGGCCACTCGCAGTTCGCCGAGCTGATCGGCGCACGCGGCCCGAACACGCAGGTCAACGCGGCCTGCGCTTCCACGACGCAGGCATTGGCGCTGGCCGAGGACTGGATCCGCGCCGGCCGCTGCCGCCACGTCATCGTGGTGGCGGCCGACGACGCCACCGGCGACGCGCTGCTGCCGTGGATCACCAGCGGCTTCCTGGCCAGCGGCGCCGCCGCCACCGACGCCAAGGTGGAAGACGCGGCCACGCCCTTCGACCGCCGGCGCCACGGCATGATCGTCGGCATGGGCGCCGCGTCGCTGGTGGTCGAATCGGCCGCGGCGGCGCGCGAGCGCGGCCTGCGGCCGATCTGCGAGGTGCTGGGCGCGGTGACCACGAATTCGGCCTTCCACGGCACGCGCCTGGACCTGGAACACATCGGCGCGGTGATGGAGGCGGTGGTACGCCAGGCCGAGGCCCGCGGCGTGCCGCGTGCCGAGCTGGCCGAGTCCACCGTCTTCGTCTCGCACGAGACCTACACGCCGGCCCGCGGCGGTTCGGCCTCGGCCGAGATCAGCGCGCTGCGCCATGTCTTCGGCGCGGCGGCCGACCGCATCGTCATCACCAATACCAAGGGCTTCACCGGCCACGCCATGGGCGCCGGCATCGAGGACGTGGTGGCCGTGAAGGTGCTGGAAACCGGCCTCGTGCCGCCGGTGCCCAACTTCCGCGAGCCCGATCCCGACCTGGGGGTACTCAACCTGTCGCGCGGCGGCGCCTATCCGGTGACCCACGCCCTGCGCCTGGCCGCCGGCTTCGGCTCGCAGATCGCCATGGCGCTGCTGCGCTGGACGCCGCCGGCCGATGGCCAGCACCGTGCACCGGCACAACTGGGCCATGCCTACCGCGTCGTCGACGGTGCTGCCTGGCAAGGCTGGCTCGACGGGCTGGCCGGCCACGACGCCGCGCGGCTGGAGGTGGACCACCGGCGGCTGCGCATCGTCGACCGCGGCGCCCCGGCCGCGGCGACCCACGCCTCGTCGGTGCCGGTGCCCTATGCCGGCCGCATGGGCACGGTGCCGCCTGCCACCACGGCTGCCACCGCCGCCTTCGCGCCGCCTGCCGCGGTGGCCACCGTGGCGGTCCGGCCCGCGATCCTGCCGCAGACCGCCGCGCCCTCCGGCGCGTCCCCCAGCGCGACCGCCAGCTCGACCGCCAGCGCGCCGCCCGCCGCCGCCCCATCGCCGACCGAAGCGGCCGCCAGCGCGACCGCCGACACGGTGCTGGCAAGAGTGACGGCCATCGTCGCGCAGATGACCGGCTACCCGGCCGACCTGCTCGACCCCGACCTGGATCTCGAAGCCGACCTCGGCGTGGACACCGTCAAGCAGGCCGAAGTGTTCGCCGCCGTGCGCGAGCACTACCAGCTCGAGCGCGATGCGAACCTGAAGCTGCGCGACTTTCCGACACTGCGCCATGTCGCGGGCTGGGTGCGCGAGCGCGGCGGCCTGGGCACGGCGCCGGCTGCGGGCGCTGCATCGGCCACCGTGCCGGCCGCGGCCACGCCGGCGGTCGCGTCCGCCGACGACGTGATGGCCAGGGTGACGGCCATCGTCGCCGAGATGACCGGTTATCCGGCCGACCTGCTGGAGCCCGACCTCGACCTCGAAGCCGACCTCGGCGTGGACACCGTCAAGCAGGCCGAGGTGTTCGCCGCCGTGCGCGGCCACTACCAGCTCGAGCGCGACCCGAACCTGAAGCTGCGCGACTTTCCGACGCTGCGCCATGTCGCGGGTTGGGTGCGCGAGCGCGGCGGCCTGGGTGCCGCCGCACCCGCCCCGGCGCCGGCCGCGGCGGCGATGGCCGCCACGGTCGCGGCAGCTGGCGCGGCCACCCCCGCAACGCCGGGCGCCGACCGGGCTGGCGCGATGGGTACCGACGAGGTGATGCAGCGCGTCACCGCCATCGTCGCCGAGATGACCGGCTACCCCGCCGACCTGCTGGAACCCGACCTCGACCTCGAAGCCGACCTCGGCGTGGACACCGTCAAGCAGGCCGAGGTGTTCGCCGCCGTGCGCGGCCACTACCAGCTCGAGCGCGACCCGAACCTGAAGCTGCGCGACTTTCCAACGCTGCGCCATGTCGCCGGCTGGGTGCGCGATCGCGGCGGCCTCGGCGGCCTCGGCGCCGTCGCGCCCGCCCCGGCGCCGGCCGCGACCGCCGCCGCCATGCCCGCTTCGGTCGCAGCGGTTCCCGCCGTTGCAGCGATGGCACCCGCGGCGAGCGCCGAAGCGAGCGCGGAAGCGAGCGGCGCCATCAGCGCCGACGAGGTGATGCAGCGCGTCACCGCCATCGTCGCCGAGATGACCGGCTATCCTGCCGACCTGCTGGAACCCGACCTCGACCTCGAAGCCGACCTCGGCGTGGACACCGTCAAGCAGGCCGAGGTGTTCGCCGCCGTGCGCGGCCACTACCAGCTCGAGCGCGACCCGAACCTGAAGCTGCGCGACTTTCCGACGCTGCGCCATGTCGCCGGCTGGGTGCGCCAGCGCGGCGGCGCAGGCGCAACGCCGGCGGGCAGCGCCACCGTGGCCGAGGCCAGCACCACCGCGGTGATGCCGGCGCCCGCCGTGGTCCGCGGCGACTTGCGCGCCGTCGACGCCCTGCCGCGGCGCTTGCCGGTGCCATCGCTGCGTCCGGCCGCCGCGGCCTGCCTGCCCACGGGGGTGCAGTTGTCCGGCGCCCGGGTGGTGGTGATGGCCGACGAGGGCGGCGTGGGCAAGGCCCTGGCGAAACTGCTGGCCAAGGCCGGTGCCACCGCACTCATGCTGCCGGCCGGCGTGGCCGGCGCCGAACTGCTGGCCCACCTGACCCAATGGCAGCAGGACGGTCCCATTGCCGGCGTGTACTGGCTGCCGGCGCTGGACGCCGAAGGCGATCTCGCCGATCTCGACGCGGCCGCCTGGCACGAGGCCTTGCGCCGCCGCGTCAAGTCGCTCTACGCCACGATGCGCCAGCTCTGCGAAGGCAGCCCGTTCCTGGTGGCGGCCACGCGGCTGGGCGGCTGCCATGGTTACGACGCCGCCGGGGCCACCCAGCCGCTGGGCGGCGCAGTGGTCGGCTTTGCCAAGTCCTACCGCAAGGAGCAGCCCGACGCGCTGGTCAAGGCGGTCGACCTGGCGGTCGCCGCCAAGGCCGCTGCGGTGGCCGAGCAGTTGATCGAGGAGACGCTGCGCGACCCCGGCTGCGTCGAGATCGGCCGCCTCGGCGTGCACCGCTTCGGCGTGGCCCTCGTCGAGACGCCGTTCCCGGCGCTGGGCGAAGATGGGCAGCCCGTGCCCGGCGCCGGCCTGGCGCTGGGCCGCGAGACGGTGTTCGTGGTCAGCGGCGCGGCCGGCAGCATCGTCTCGGCCATCACGGCCGACCTGGCCGCGGCCTCGGGCGGCATCTTCCACCTGCTCGACCTGACGCCGGCGCCCGACCGCGACGACCCCGACCTGGCGGCTTTCCGCAGCGACCGCGACGGCCTCAAGACCGCGCTCGCCGCACGCCTGAAGGCGGCGGGCGAACGTGCCACGCCGGTGGCCATCGAGCGCGAACTGGCCCGCATCGAGCGTCTGAACGCGGCGCTGGCCGCGGTGCAGGCTGTGGAGGCGGCCGGCGGCACGGCCCATTACCACGCGCTGGACCTGCGCGACGCCGCGGCGGTGGACGCCGCCATCGACGACGTGCGGCAACGCCACGGCCGCATCGACGTGCTGCTGCACGCCGCCGGACTGGAGATCAGCCGCAACCTGCCCGAAAAGGAGCCGGCGGAATTCGACCTCGTCTTCGACGTCAAGGCCGACGGCTGGTTCAACCTGATGCGCGCCGCGCGCGACCTGCCCATCGGCGCCACCGTGGTGTTCTCGTCGGTGGCCGGACGCTTCGGCAACCAGGGGCAGACCGACTATGCCGCGGCCAACGACCTGCTGTGCAAGATCACCAGCCACCTGCGCCGCAGCCGGCCGCAGACCCGGGCCCTGGCCCTGGACTGGACGGCCTGGGGCGGCATCGGCATGGCCACGCGCGGTTCGATCCCGAAGATCATGGCCATGGCCGGCGTGCAGATGCTGCCGCCCGAGGCCGGCGTGGCATGGATCCGCCGCGAGCTGCTTTCAAGCGCCTGGCGCGGCGAAGTCATCGTGGCCGGCGAGCTGGGCCTGATGGCGGCCGAACTGCACCCCGACGGCGGCGCCGACCTGTCCGCCGCCATCGCCGCCGGCACGCCGGGGCCGATGCTCGGCAGCGCGCGGCTGAGCGTGCACCAGGGCCTGGTCACGACGACCACGCTCGACCCGACGCGGCAGCCCTTCCTCGACCACCACCGCATCGACGGCGTGGCCGTGCTGCCCGGCGTGATGGGCTTGGAGGCCTTTGCCGAGGCGGCCTTGCTGCTGGCCCCCGGCATGCACGTGGTGGCGGTGGAGGACGTCGACTTCCTGGCGCCGCTGAAGTTCTACCGCGACGAGCCGCGGACCCTGAGTGTGCAGATGGTGCTCGGTCCGCAGGAAGATGGCCTGGTGGGGCGCGCCCGGCTGGTCGCCGAACGCACGCTCGCCGGCCAGTCGCAAGCGCAGCGCACCGTGCACTACACGGGCAGCGTCAGGCTGGCACCGAAGGCCGCCGCGGGCGAGAAGTCGGCGGCTCCGGGCCCGGCCGACGGTGAGCGGATGACGCCGCAGCAGGTGTACGCGTTCTACTTCCACGGGCCGGCCTACCAGGTGGTGGCCTCGGCCTGGCGCGCGGGCGACGAGGCCGTGGCCGCCCTGGCCGCGGCGCTGCCCGAACACCACCAGCCGCCCGGGGCGCCGCTGGCCACCGCGCCGCGGCTGGTGGAACTGTGCTTCCAGGCCGCCGGCCTGTGGGAGGCCGGGCTCGAGGGCCGGCTGGCGCTGCCGGCGCATGTGGGCAGCGCACGCGTGCTGCGCGACCCCGCCAAGGCCAAGGGCGCGCTGCACGCGCTGGCGCGGCCGAGCGCGCCGGGCTGCTTCGACTGCCTGGTCGTCGACAGCGCAGGCCAGGTGATCGTGCGGGTCGACGGCTACCGATCGATCCCGCTGCCCGGCCCCATCCCAGCGG
Organism: Rubrivivax sp.; assembly: GCA_034522875.1. Classification (GTDB taxonomy): domain Bacteria; phylum Pseudomonadota; class Gammaproteobacteria; order Burkholderiales; family Burkholderiaceae_C; genus Rubrivivax. Next base: position 132,468 of record JAXHKY010000026.1, read on the forward strand.
CCGTGGCCGCCGACCTGCATGCGGCCTTCGGCCGCTGACGCGAAAGGCCCGCCCGTGAAGACCATCCAACGCCTTGGCGTGTTCGACCATGGCGAGACCGCCGTTCGCGTGCTCAACGCCGTGGGCGATCTCAACCATGCCCGGCTGGCGCCGGCCATCACCACCGTGCTGATCCACCGCGACGCGGACCCGCAGCCCTGGTACGGACGCGAAGCCGACGACGTGCAGCGCCTGCCCGGCGGGGCCGGCCCCTGCCACGAGGCCGACATCGTCGCCGCCCTGCAGCGCGCGCAGGTGGACACGCTGTGGCTGGGCCCCTGGGTGCCGGGCGCACGTGCCGACCTGATCGCCGCCTGCCAGGCTGCCGGCATGGCCGTCGTCGGACCCGACGCCGCCACCGTGCGCCGACTGTCCGATGCGCAGGGCCTGGCCGGACTGTGGGCGGCGGGCGGCCCACTGGGCAGTGGCGTGGCCACCCGGCGCGCCGAGATCGACATCGTCGCCGACGACCACGGCACGGTCTGGATGCTCGGCATCCGCGACGTCAGCACGTGCCGGGGCGGCGCCGCGCTGCTGTGCGAGCTGCCGGCCTCGGGCCTGCCCGACGAACTGGCAGCCGAGATGGCCCGCACCGCGACCGACATCGCGCGCCGGGTCGGCTACCGCGGTGCCGGCGTGGTCGGCTTCGTGCACGACGGGCAGCGCTTCGCCGTCACCGGCTTCGACACCGCGGCGGCACCGGTCCATGCCGGCACCGAAGAGCGCTCCGGTGTCAGCATCATCGGCTGGCGCCTGCGCATCCATCAGGGTGCGGCGCTGCCTGCCACCGAGCCGGCCGCCAGTGCCGTGGCCTTCGAGGCCCGGCTGCTGGCCGGGGACCCCGACACCGGCGGTGCCACCGCGCCCGGCCGGATCGGACTGCTGTCGTTCCCGGTCGGCGCCGGCGTGCGCTTCGACGCCAACCGTCGTGTCGGCGACCGCGTGGACGCCGCTGACCCACTGCTCGCCGTGGTCACCGCCTGCGGCCCGGATCGGCCCCTGGCACTGGGGCGGTTGCGCCGTGCCCTGCAACGCACCGCGGTGGTGATCGAGGGCAGTGCCTGCAACCGCAGCTTGCTGCTGGAACTGCTGGAGCGTGCCGACTTCGGCGACGGGCCGGTCGACGACCGCTGGCTGGACGGCGTGCTCGCCCGGCGCACCCCTGCCGCGGTGGAGCCGGTGGTGCTGCTCGCCGCGGCCGTCGAGGCCTATGAAGCCGACCATGCACTGGCCAAGGAGGCCTTCTTCGCCGCGGCGGCACGCGGCCGGCCGGAGCAGCCGTCCGCCGTTGGCGCGGGTATCGTGCTGGCCTACGGCGGCCGGAGCTACAGCCTGGACGTCGACCGCGTCGGACCGCGCGACTACGCGGTCCGCCACGGCAGCCTCCACGCCGACCTCAGCGTCGACGCGCTGGGCGCCTGCGAGCGGCGCATCACCTGCGGCGGGCACCGGCACCGGCTGCTGGTGGCTGCCAGCGGCGCGGGCTGGCGCATCGAGACCGACGGCGGCGCCCACCGGGTCGAGCGCGAAGACGGCTTGGTGGTGCGGGCCGGCTGGCCGGCGCTGGTCGTGGCCGTGCACGTGCAGCCGGGCATGGCCGTGGCGGCCGGCGATCCGATCGCGGTGCTCGAGTCGATGAAGATGGAAACCACCGTCGCTGCGCCGATGGCCGGCGTCGTGGTCTCGGTCGCGGTGGGTGTGAATACCCAGGTCGAGGCCGGTGCGCCGCTGCTGCGCCTGCGCAGCGGGCCCGCTGGTCATGCTGCGCCGGCTGCAGCGGCGGCCAGCACCGAGGCCGTCGACCTGTCCGGGCTGCGCGAGCCCACCGACTTCGGCGTCAAGGTGTGCAAGCGGGTCTACGGGCCGCTGGGCCACTACCTGCTGGGCTACGACCTGCCGGCGGCCGGGCTGCGCAAGCTGCTGACCGAGCAGCGCCGCATGGCCGAGATCGCCGACCCGGCCGATGAGGCGCTGCTGGCCTGCGAGGACAGCCTGCTCGACATCTACACCGACCTGGGGGCCTTGTACCGGCCCAAGACCGAGGACGAACCCGACGAACTGGCGTTGCGCACCGAGAATACGCAGGAGCACTTCGTGGCCTTCCTGCAATGGCTCGACCCCGTGCGCGCCGCCTTGCCGCCAGGGTTCCGCGCCGGGCTCGAACAGGCGCTCGGCCGTTTTGGCGTCACCGGGCTGGAGCGCACGCCGGCACTGGAGTCGGCCTTGATGCGGCTGTTCCGTTCGTTCACCCGCGTCGACGAACTGACGGCCGTGGTCAGCGCCATCCTGCAGCGCCGCATGGACCATCGGCAATTGCTGCAGGCCACCGCGGACGGCGCCACGAAGGCCCGGCTCGAGCGTCTGACGGCGGCCACGCAGGGGCGCCAGCAGGCCGTGGCCGACCTCGCCCGCGACCTGCGTTTCCACTGTTTCGACGAGCCGCCGATGCAGGCCGCCGCCGCCGGGTTGCTGGCCGAGATGGCCGCTCACCTGAGCGAGCTGGCGCAGCGGCCCGACAGCACCGATCGCGCGGAACGCATCGGGCGGCTGGTCTGGTGCCCGCAGCCGGTGAGCCCGCTGCTGCTGTCGAACTGGCGCCAGCACGCAGCGGCATCGCCGGCGCTGCGCCGCCTGGTGCTGGAAGTGCACATCCGGCGCTACTACCGCAACTGCGAGCTCGGCGCCATCCACTTCGGCCAGGCCGGCGGACTGGACTTTGCCGGCGTGGACTACAGCCTGGACGGCGAACGGCCGCACCTGGTGGTGGCCTACCTGCCGCTGCAGGCGCTGCCGGCCGCGGCGGCCAGCCTGGCGCCCTATCTGGCCAGCGTGGCCGCGGGCCAGGACCTGGTGGTCGACGCCGCCACCTGGCTCGACGGCGAGGCCGTCGACATGGCCGAGAGCGCAAGACTGGCGGGCGAGATGTTGAGCGAGTGCGACTTCGGCCGCGCCCTCAAGCGCATCGACCTGGCCTTGACGTCCGGCGCCCCGCCGTCGACCCATATCGTCTCGTTCAACGGCACGGCCGAGGGCGGCTTCGTCGAGAACCCGCTGTGCCGCGATCTGCACCCCATGCTGGCCAAGCGGCTGGAAATCTGGCGCCTGAGCAACTTCCAGCTCGAACGAAGGCCCGCGCCCGAGGACGTGATGCTGTTCTTCGGCGTGGCGCACGCCAACCCGGCCGACCGGCGGCTGTTTGCGCTGGCCGAAATCCGCGACCTCGATGCCGCGGTCGACCCGGCAACGGGCGAGGTCACCTACCCGCGCATCGAACGCACCGGACTGCTGGCGATGGCAGCGATGCGGACCGAGTTGTCGCGCTACGCGCTGCGCGACCGCCCGGTGGCGAACCGGCTGGTGCTCGATGTCGGTGCGCCGTGGACACTGCCCCCCGGGCATGTCGAGGCCCTGGCCCGACGCTTCGCCCCGCTGGCGGCGCGCGCCGGGCTGGAGAAACTGGTGATCAAGGTGCGCATCCCCGACGCCGGCGCCGCAGGCGGCCTGCGCCGCGCGGTGCTGAAATTCGAGGACGTCGGCCGCTCCACCGTGGTGACCGAGGGCCACGCCGGCAGCGAGCCGGTGCGCCCGCTCGGCAGCTACCAGCAGAAGCTGCTGACGGCGGCGCGTTTCGGCTCACCCTACCCCTACGAGATCGCGCGCCTGTTTGCCAGCGGCGGTGCCGGCTGCGGCTTGCCGGCCGGCAGCTTCCAGGAACTGGACCTCGGCCCCGACGACCGGCTGGTGCCGGTGCGGCGCGAGCCGGGCACGAATGCCGCGCATCTGGTCGTCGGACTGGTCAGCAACCCCACCGAGGTGGTGCCCGAAGGCATGCAGCGCGTGATGCTGCTGTCCGACCCGACGCAGGGGCTGGGCAACCTGGCCGAACCGGAATGCCGTCGCGTCAACGCGGCCCTGGCCTATGCGGCCGAGCACCACCTGCCGGTGGAGTGGTTCGCGGTCTGCAGCGGCGCGCTGATCGCCATGGACTCGGGCACCGAGAACATGGACTGGATCGCGCTCACGCTGCGCCGGCTGATCGAGTTCACTCAGGCCGGCGGCGAGGTCAACATCGTCGTCACGGGCATCAACGTCGGCGGCCAGCCGTACTGGAATGCCGAGGCGACGATGCTGATGCACACGCGCGGCATCCTGGTCATGACGCCGGCCTCGGCGATGGTGCTCACCGGCAAGCAGGCGCTCGACTTCTCGGGCGCCGTCAGCGCCGAGGACAACTTCGGCATCGGCGGCTACGACCGCGTGATGGGCCTCAACGGCCAGGCGCAGTACTGGGCGCCTTCCTTCCCGGCGGCTTGCGCGCTGCTCATGCGGCACTACGAGCTGAGCTACGTGGTGCCCGGCGAGCGCTTCCCGCGCCGCCGCCCGACGGGCGATCCCGCCGGGCGCGACGTCTGCGCCAGCCCGCACGCCGCGCTTGCCGAGAGCCCGTTCCACCGCATCGGCGACCTGTTCTCGGCCGAGCTCAACGCCGAACGCAAGCAGCCCTTCGACATGCGCTCGGTGATGCGGGCGGTGGCCGACAGCGACCGCCCGCCGCTCGAACGCTGGAAGGACCTGGCCGAAGGCGACACGTCGATCGTGTGGGACACCACCATCGGCGGCATCCCGGTGTGCCTGCTCGGGCTGGAGTCGCACAAGGTCCCGCGCAAGGGCTTCGTGCCCGCCGACGGCCCGCCGGCGTGGACGGCCGGCACGCTGTTCCCGCATTCGTCGCGCAAGACCGCACGCGCCATCAACGCCACCAGCGGCAACCGCCCCCTGGTGGTGCTGGCCAACCTGTCCGGCTTCGACGGTTCGCCCGAATCGATGCGCCGGCGGCAGCTGGAGTACGGCGCCGAGATCGGCCGCGCGGTGACGAACTTCAAGGGCCCGATCGTCTTCGTCGTCGTCTCGCGGTACCACGGCGGCGCCTTCGTGGTCTTCTCCAAGGCGCTGAATGCGTCGATGGAGATCGCCGCCGTGGAAGGCTCGGTCGCTTCGGTGATCGGCGGCACGCCGGCGGCGGCGACCGTCTTCGCCCGCGAGGTCAAGCAGCGCACCGACGCCGACGCGCAGGTGAGCGCCGCGCGCAAGGCGCTGGCGGCCGCCAGCGGCGCCGACGCGGCGCGCCTGCGCAGCACATTGGCGGAAGTGACCGAACGGGTGCGTTCGCACAAGCTCGGCGAGGTGGCCGGCGAGTTCGACGCCATCCACACCGTCGAGCGGGCGCTGCGCGTGGGTTCGGTGGACCGCATCATCAGCGCGCGCGAGTTGCGGCCCTACGTGGTGGACGCCCTCGAGCGCGGCATGGCGCGCTGCCCCTGATCGGCGACCGTGGCCGCTACACGCGCGGCCGGTCCAGCCACGAGTGCAGCGGCACCGCGCCGGCGAGATTGCCGCCGCCGGGCAGCTGCGCCGGTGGCGGCGCCTGCCGGCGGCCGGCCAGCGTGAGCAGGAAGACGCCGTCGCGCCGCCACCAGCCGGCGAAGGCCGAGCCATCGCGGCCGGTCACCGCCAGCGGTGCCCAGCCGTCGGGCCGGGGCGCCTGGCCGAAGTCGACCTCGACCTCGCGCGTGTCGGCGCGCAGGCCGACCTGCAGCACCTTCAGCGCCGACTCCTTGGCCGACCAGATCAGGTTGGCGGCTTCGTCGCGCGCCTGGCCGGCCGGCAGGCGGCGCACACCGGCCACCTCACCGGCGGTGAAGAAGTCGCCGACGAAGGCGTCGCTGCGCGGCTCCACCAGTTCGAGGTCGATGCCCAGCGGTCCGCTTGCACCGCCGGGCGGCCCGACCAGGCAGACCGCCCAGCCGGCGCGGTCGCTGATCGAGACGTCGATCGCCGCGGGCTGCCCGTCCACGGCGACCCAGGGCGCGCCGCTCGCATGGTGGCGGATCTCTACGGTAGCCAGCGCCGTGGCGTCCAGGCCGCGCCCCAGCACCATGGCCACCGCCCGCTTGGCGGTCCAGCGGCGGGTGAGGAACTCGACGCGCCGTTTGGTATAGCGAAATTCGGCCAGGATCCGCTGCTCGCGCGGCGTCAGCCAATGGGCGCCGTCAGGCACCTCCTGCTCACCCTGGGCCAGCCACCACATCGGGTCATTCTCGCCGCGCGCCGATCACGCGACAAACCCGCTCATCGCCGCGGCGCCCGGCCACCGCGGGTCATGCCGGCGGATCCGCCACCAGGCGCCATGCCGCCCAAAGCCCACCGGCACAGTTCATCAGCGACAGCAGCGCGACGACGGCGAAGACCGCACCCTGCAGCGGCAGCGCGCGCAGCGCCCAGGCGCCCAGCGACGACAGAACATTGAAGGCGACCATCACCCAGAACAGCCCGCGGCCCGGCTGCCACAGGCGGGCCAGCTTCATCGGCCGGCGAGACGCTGGTCCGCCAGGGCCGCACCCTGCGCCAGCGCCGCCAGCTTGGCCTCGGCGACAGTGCGGCTCATCGGCGCCAGCCCGCAGTTGGTGCAGGCGATGAGGTGCTCGCGCGGCACGAACTGCAGTGCGCGGCCGATGGTGTCGGCCACTTCCTCGGGCGTTTCCACCTGCTCGCTGGCGACGTCGATGACGCCGACCATGACG
>JAXHKY010000027.1:0-102910 GCA_034522875.1 Rubrivivax sp.
TGTACTACATCGTAGTACCGAGGGTTCGAATCCCTCCCTTTCCGCCAATGGGCCAATGTCCACCAGAGCTTGGCGCAGTTTGGCCAACGGGCGGTCGCGGCGCCGACGCCGCCCCCGGGTCAGGTCCGGGTTGGCATCGCGGTCTGGCCGTGAACCGAGCGGCATATTTTTGGCCGATTCGGCATCTGGCCCGCCAGCCCGAAGCCGTCTTGCCACGGCCGCCGAAATCACGAACACTTCCGCGAGCCGACTGGAGGATTCATACGATGTGCCGCACGCTCTCAGCCTGGGCGAGGTTTGACTCGGTCGGCATCGCAGGCCGGGTCCTGGGTGTCTTTTTCGTGGCGCTGGTGGCGGCGTGCGCGACACCCGACACCGCGCCACCACCTGTGGCCGCACCGGCGCCTGTCGCCGTCGAGGTGCCGCCGGCAAGTCCCGTGCCCGAGCCACCTGCGTCGCCATTGCAGCGGCCGGTCCTGCCGTTCGACGAGGCCGTGCGCGACGCTGCCAACCAACTGCTCGGCAGCGCGAAGTGGCCGCAGGCGACGGGCGGCGAGCGGCGGCCATTGACCGTGGATCCGTTCGTCGATGGCCTGACCGGGGTGCAATCGAATGCAACGCAGGCACTGGCGGCGCGCGTGGTGCGCCTCATCCTCAAGGACCATGCGCAGTTCGAGGTCTTGCCGTTCAACGGCACCACCGTCGGCCGCTCGCCATGGATCCTGGTCGGCACGCTCACCGGCGTGAACGCCGAGCGCAAGGCCGAGGGCCGGCGTGAAGCGTACGGGATCTGCCTCGCACTGGTGGACTCGAGCACAGGCAACCTGGTCGGCACGGGACTGGCCTTCGCCAAGGCCGACGGTGTGGACCCCACGCCTCTGCCGTTTCACCGCGACGCGCCCGTGCTGGCCGACGATGCCGCGACGCAGGGATATATCGGGAGCTGCCAAGGCCTGGCGCCGGGAGACCCCGTCCCTGCGGCCTACCTCGATCGGGTCCTCGTCGCGGCGACACTGGACGCGGCCGCCGACGCCTACGGTGCAGGTCAGTACGCGGCGGCGTTGAAGCTCTTCGAGACCGCAGAGCGCATGCCGGGCGGCGGGCAGCTGCGCACCTATACCGGGCTCTACCTGACCCAATGGCGGCTGGGCCGCCGTGACGCCGCGGGCCAGGCGTTTGCGCGCATCGTTGACCAGGGGCTGGACAACAAGCGGCTCGGCGTGAAATTCCTGTTCCGCCCCGGCACCGCGACACTTTGGTCCGACCCCGGTGCCGGGCCGCCGTTGCCGTACTCGACCTGGATCGCGGCGATGGCGTCCAGCGCCGCCAAGCGCAATGGCTGCCTGCTCGTGGTCGGCCACGCCAGCCAGTCCGGCAGCGACGCGGTCAACAACCGCTTGTCGCTGATGCGCGCGAAGGCCATCGAAGGCCAACTCGTGAAGAGGTCACCCGCACTGGCCAAGCGGATCAAGGCCACCGGCGCGGGGTCGCGTGAGACCGTCGTCGGCAACGGCCGCGACGACACGTCGGATGCACTCGACCGCCGTGTCGAGTTGAAGGTCGTGGACTGCTGAGCCCGAACCGCGGGCTGCGGTTGCGCCGCCTCGCCATGCGGGCGGGCATCGAGTGCCCAGAACCCCTTGCCCCCTTGCCCCGTTAGCCCGTTGCCCCCTTGCCACTCGACCCCATGCAACCCATGTCGACAGCCCCTCAGGTCCTGCTGGTCGACGATCACGAACTCGTCCGCGTCGGCGTGAAGTCTGCCGTCACCGAGGTGCGCGGCGTCGCCGTGCGGTGGCTGGAGGCCGACACGCTCGAAGAGGCGATCCGCATCTTCGCCACCGTGCCGGGAATCGACCTGGTGCTGCTGGACCTGAACCTGGCCGACAGCAAGGGGTTGCAGGGTCTGCGGCTGTTCCTGCAGAAGCACCCGTTGGCGCGTGTGGCGGTGTTCAGCGCGACCCAGGACGAGTTCGTCGTGCGCCAGGCGCGCGTGCTCGGTGCCGTTGGCTATGTCAGCAAGGGATCCAACGTGCAACAGTTGCAGGATGCGCTGTTCTCGATCCTGCATTCACCGCACGGCCTCGAAGGCAGATTGCCGCCAATCGGAACGGCATCGTTCCCGCGCCTGCCCGTCACGGCCGCTTACGACCGCGTCGCGGAACTGGGGCCGCGCCACCTGGAGATCCTGGAACTGGTGCTTTCCGGGTGCACGAACCAGGAAATCAGTACGGCAACGAAACTCTCGCTCGGCACCGTCAAAAACTACGTGTCGTCGTTGCTGTTGGCGCTGGATGTGCGCTCACGCTCGCACCTGATCAGCCTTTTTCGGTGAGTCTGGGGGCCTCCAGTAGCGCATGCAGCCGGATCCGCGGCCAATGATCGAGGCGCATGGCCCTGTTCCGGATCCGGCGCGCCGGGCGAGCCTGGTCGCGGTCGAAGGCCGCAGCGAGGCCGTCGACGACGCGGCGCCGGACACGACTCGGACCGAGCACCGGGCGTTGAACCGGCGGGCTCGCGACGCCGCCCTGCACCAGGCGGCCCGGCAGTTGCGGTTCGTTGCCGCGCTGTGGACCGTCCAGGTGCCGCTGGTGGCCCTTGCCTTCGGCGCTTGGCCGACGGGGGTCGGCTGGAGCTGGGGTTGCAGCGTCGGGGCCGTCGCGGCGGCCATGGCCTGGGTCGCGCACCAGACCCGGCGGGCGACTCCGGCCGGGCTGGCCGGGCTGGCGGCTGCAGCCACCTTCGTGGCGGCACTGCCGGCGTGGTGGGCACCTGCCGAAGCGAGACCGTTGCTGGCGATGCTGTCCGGTGTCGTGGGTGTCCTGGCCGCAGCGGCGATGGCTTCGAACCGTGCGGCGGCGCTGATTTTCTCGCTCCTGCCACTGGCCGCCAGCGGCGCGGCTGCCGGGCAGGCGCCGGGCTGGTGGTGGGCCGGCGCTGCGGCCAGCCTGGCGTCGGCGGCGTTGGCGTGGCAGGCTTTCGAGTCGCGCCGCCAAGCGATCGTGGCGCTGCTGCAGCAGATCGAGCGCTCCGGCGAGCTGGAGTGCCAGCTTGCCAAGGCCCGCCGCACCGACGAGGAGAAGAGCCGCTTCCTGGCCATCGCGAGCCATGATCTGCGCCAGCCCGTCCATGCCCTGGGGCTGTTCGCGGCAACGCTTCACAAGCGGCTGCAGCGCACGCCCCACGAGCCGCTGGCACGCAATCTGATGCTGGCGATCGACGGGCTCGACCGGTCCTTCAATGCGATGCTGGACATCTCGCGTCTGGACGGCGGCGCCTTGATGCCGCGGCTGCAGACATTTCCGCTGCGCGACATGTTCCGCCGGCTGCACATGCAGTACGCCGGCCAGGCGGAATTCGCCGGGCTGGGTCTGCGCTTCTCGCCGGGCGGCAAGTCGGTCACCAGCGATCCGCAACTGCTCGAGCGCATCGTCGGCAACCTGGTGCAGAACGCCATCAAGTACACCAGTCGCGGCGGCATCGTCGTCGTGGCGCGCAGCACTGCCCACGCCGTGAACATCGAGATCTGGGACACGGGATGCGGCATCGCCACGCGCGAGTTGCCGCGCATCTTCGACGAGTTCTACCAGGTGGGCCGGGCCGACCGCGAACGAAGTCGCGGTCTGGGCATGGGCCTGGCCATCGTGAAGCGGCTGGCCAGGCTGCTCGGCCATAGGCTGGAGGTGCATTCCGTGCCGGGTCGAGGCACGATGTTCCGGGTTGGCGTGGCCATCGGCGGTCTGCCCGGCATCCAGGATGACCTGGCGCCGGCAGACACCGTGCCGATGACCGTGCTGACGCCGCGCATGGTGCTGGTCGTCGACGACGAGGAAGCGATCCGTGAGGGCCTGAGGGCCCTGCTGCAGGAGTGGGGCTACCACGTGATGACGGCGGCCGACGGGGTGCAGGCCGAGAGTGCCGTCACCTCGCTCGAAGGGCGCGTCGACCTCGTGCTGAGCGATCTGCACCTGGGTGACGGCCCGGACGGTGCCGAAGTCATCGAAAATATCCGCCGTTTGTGCGGGCGCGACGTGCCGGCGGTGCTGGTGACGGGAGAAACCGCGCGCGATGAAGTGAGTCGTGTGGCCGCCAGTGGCGACCCCGTGCTGTTCAAGCCGGTGCAGCCGCGCCGGCTGTTCGAGATCCTGAAGTCGGTGCTGGGCTGACCACCGCTTGCCTGAATGACCGGGCCGCTGCGAGCCGAAGAGCGGAGATGACTTTCGACCACTGCCCGCCGCCCTGCGGGCTTCTAGAGTGCGAGGCATGTCGGATCTGGCGCCTCGTGGCCGCGTTCGCACCCTATGTCGGCTTTCCAGATCGATCTCGAATCCCTGCTGACCTCGCTGTCGGAAACGCGACCCGGCGGCGAGGATCTCGCCTACGACCCTCACTTCCTGGCGCTCGAACGCGCCGGTGCGGGCAAGCCCGAGGTTCAGTACGGCGACAGGACCTACCCCTCCGAGCCGCCGGAATGGCCCGCCGTCGTCGACCTGGCGCTTGAACTCGCACAGCGCACGCGCGACCTGCGACTCGCGGTCTGGCTCGTGCGCGGCGGCGCCCGGCTGCACGGCCTGGCGGGCGCGGCACAGGGGCTGGCCCTGCTGCGTGGCCTGCTCGAGCGGCATTGGGTCGCGGTGCATCCACAACTCGACGCCGCCGACCACGACGATCCGACGATGCGGCTGAGTGCCATTGCACCCCTGCTGGCAACCGGTGCGGGGCTGGCCGATCTCCGATCGGCCACCGTCGCTGCCGTGCGCGGCGGCCTGACGGTGCGTGATCTCGAGCTCGGCCTCGGTCGCGCCGGCCCGGAACCGGGCGAGTCCGTGCCGACAGAGCCCGGCGTCCTGCAGGCGCTCGACAGCCTGCTGAAGGCGAACCCGGAGGCCGCCGATGACGCCCGCACGGCTCACGACTGCGGCCTGGCCATCGTTGCCGCGCTCGAGCAGCACCTGCCGGCGGACCGCGTTCCCGATGTGTCGGCATTGCTGGGCCTGCTGAAGGTGATCACCGACGCCGTCGCGAGGTGCCGCGGCGGCGCGTCGCCGGTCGTCGACGGCCCCGCGGCTGCGGCAGCGTCTGCGCCGGCGCCGGCTGCCGGTGCCATCGTCAACCGGGAGGACGCGGTGCGCGAACTCGAGCGCATCTGCGCCTGGATTGAGCACAATCAGCCCAGCAACCCGGCACCCCTGCTGATCCGGCGGGCACAGCGCTTGATCAACATGTCTTTTATGGACATCATCCGAGACATGGCTCCCGACAGTGTCAGCCAGGTGGAGCGGCTGGCGGGGCTGAGCGATCAGTCCTGACGGACCCGAGATACGAACCCGACCCCAGAGGACTCAAAGCCATGGCCACCAGCAGCCAGAAGTTCATTGCCCGCAATCGCGCGCCGCGGGTGCAGATCGAGTACGACGTCGAACTCTACGGCGCCGAGAAGAAGGTGCAGTTGCCGTTCGTGATGGGCGTGATGGCCGATCTCTCGGGCAAGCCCTCCGAGCCGCTCGCACCGGTGGCCGACCGCAAGTTCCTCGACATCGACGTCGACAATTTCGACGCCCGCATGAAGTCGATGAAGCCCCGTGTCGCGTTCCAGGTGCCCAACACCCTGACCGGCGAAGGCAACATCGCGGTCGACATCACGTTCGAGAGCATGGACGACTTCTCGCCGGCGGCCGTGGCGGCCAAGGTCGAGGGCCTGAAGCAACTTCTCGAGGCGCGCCAGCAGCTGGCCAACCTCATCACCTACATGGACGGCAAGACCGGTGCCGAGGAGCTGATCGCCAAGGTGGTCAAGGACGAAGCGCTGCTGAAGTCGCTGGCCGCGGTCAAGGCGCAGAAGGCCGAGTCGCCGCCGCCAGCCGACGGCGAAGCGCAGTGAGCTGCTGACCGGACCCTCTCCAAACCACGACAGTCCACGCAAAACCCACCGCCATGGCCGACGTCTCCCCCCAAGCTGCAGCCGCACTGCAAGGTGTCACTTTCGAGGGCAACGAGTTTGCCTCCTTGCTGAACAAGGAATTCAAGCCCAAGAGCGACGAGGCGCGCAGTGCGGTCGAGCAGGCCGTGCTCACGCTGGCGCAGCAGGCGCTGTCGGGGGCGCGGCTCATTGGGGCCGACGTGCTGGTCTCGATCGAGTCGATGATCGCCGAGCTCGACCGCAAGCTGTCCGAACAGGTCAACGCGATCCTCCACCACGCCGACTTCCAGCAGCTCGAAAGCGCCTGGCGCGGCCTTCATTACCTCGTCAACAACACCGAAACCGACGAGATGCTGAAGATCCGCGTGCTCAACATCTCGAAGGGTGATGTTGCCAAGACGCTCAAGCGCTACAAGGGCACGGCGTGGGACCAGAGCCCGCTGTTCAAGAAGATCTACAACGAAGAGTACGACATGTTCGGCGGCCACCCGTTCGGCTGCCTGGTCGGCGACTACTACTTCGACCACACCCCGCCCGACGTCGAGATGCTCGGCGAGCTGTCGAAGATCGCCGCAGCGGCGCTGGCGCCGTTCATCGCCGGGGCGGCGCCGAGCCTGTTGCAGATGAATTCGTGGCAGGAACTCGCCAACCCGCGCGATCTGACGAAGATCTTCACGACCCCCGAGTACGCGGCGTGGCGCTCGCTGCGCGAATCCGAGGACGCGCGCTACATGGGGCTCGCAATGCCCCGCTTCCTGTCACGGCTGCCGTACGGGGCCAAGACGAATCCGGTGGAGGCGTTCAATTTCGAGGAAGAAACCGGCGGCGGCGATCACAGCAGGTATACGTGGTCCAACTCGGCCTACGCGATGGCCGCCAACATCAACCGCTCGTTCAAGCTCTACGGCTGGTGCACAAGCATCCGCGGTGTCGAAAGCGGCGGCGGCGTGGAAGGTCTGCCCGTGCACACCTTCCCGACCGACGACGGCGGTGTCGACATGAAGTGCCCGACCGAGATCGCGATCGGCGACCGCCGCGAGGCCGAACTGGCCAAGAACGGCTTCATGCCGCTGCTGCACCGCAAGAACAGCGACTTCGCGGCCTTCATCGGCGCGCAGTCGCTGCAGAAGCCCTTCGAGTACGACGACCCCGACGCCACCGCCAACGCCAACCTGGCCGCGCGGCTGCAGTACATGTTCGCGTGTTGCCGCTTCGCCCACTACCTGAAGTGCATCGTGCGCGACAAGATCGGCTCGTTCAAGGAGCGGGCGGCGATGGAGAAGTACCTCAACAACTGGATCATGAACTACGTCGATGGCGACCCGGCGAATTCGTCCGACGTCGTCAAGGCACAGAAGCCCCTGGCCGCCGCCGAAGTGGTGGTCGAGGAGGTGGCCGGCAACCCCGGCTACTACACGTCGAAGTTTTTCCTGCGGCCGCACTACCAGCTCGAGGGGCTGACGGTGTCGCTGCGCCTGGTGTCCAAGCTGCCTTCGCAGAAGAAGTAGGACACCCTGTTCCCCGACCCACCCCGCGTCGACAACGACTTCCCCTCGGAACCATCCAGAAAGCTTAGGAGAAATTCATCATGGCAATCGACACCCACATCAAGTTCGATGGCGTCGACGGCGAAGCCACCCACAAGGACCACAAGGGCGAGATCCAGGTGCTCTCGTGGAACTGGGGCGTGAGCAATGCGACCAACGTCGGCGCCGGCGGCGGCAGCGGCAAGGGCAAGGCCGAGCCCGGCGAACTGGGCTTCATGCACACCTACGACAAGGCCTCACCGATTCTGGCCAAGAAGTGCGCGCAGGGCGCTCACTTCAAAGAGGTGGTGCTGACCGCGCGCAAGGCCGGCGAGGGGCAGAAGGACTTCCTCAAGGTCACCCTGAAGGAGGTCTACATCACTTCGGTGCAGGCCTCGGGAGGCGGCGGCGGCGATATTGCAGAGAGCGTCAGCATGAGCTACGGCTCGGTCGACTTCTCCTACAAGGCGCAGGACGACAAGGGCGCCATGACCGGCGAGGTGAAGTTCGGCTGGAACACCAAGACCACCGAGATCACCTGAACCCGATGCCGTGCGCCGAGGGCGCTCTTCGTGGGCCCCCACGCGCACGGCGCTGTCCTGGGGCGTGAATCGGAGACGTCATGGCGTCGGCAAGCATGAGTGGCATCAACACAGGCGGTTCGGCCGCAGACGTGTTCCTGCACGTCCAGACCAAGCGTGCCGGCAAGATCAAGGGTGAAGCCAGCAGTCCCGGGCACGTGGACGACATTGCCGTCACCGCCTGGCAATGGGGGCTGTCGGCGAGTTCGGCGCTCGGCCACAGTCAGGCGACGGCACGGCGCTCCTACACGGCCTTGACCATCCACAAGCAGATCGACGCGGCCACCACGCCGCTGATGTCTGCCCTGGCCACCAACGACGAAGTCAAGGAAGCCAGGTTGACGATGCGGCGGGCCGGTGGCGAGCAGGAGGACTTCTTCATCGTCACGCTCAAGGGCGCCCGCGTCAGCGGCGTGCAGCACGCCACCGACGAGACCGGTGGCACGCGCGAGACGGTGGCGTTCGCGTTCACCGAGGTCGAGGTCGAGTACCGGCTGCAGAAGTCCAGCGGTGGACGCGGTGGCAGCACGGTGTTCAGCGACAACCTGCCGCAGGCCGACGCGTGAGCACGTCCACGGCCGAGTCGCTCGTCGCCGCCGGCGACCCCGTCGCCGCCCTCGAGACCCTGCAGCGCCAGGTGCGGGCCCACGCGAGCGACGCGCATCTGCGTGTCTTCCTGTTCCAGCTGTTGTGTGTGCTCGGCAAGTGGCAGCGTGCGCTCGACCAGCTCAAGGTCTGCGGCGAACTCGATGCGGGCACGCTCGCGATGGTCAATGCCTATGGCGCCGCGCTGCAGTGCGAGGCCGTGCGCGAAGCGGTCTTCGACGGCCGCACGCTGCCGCACGTCTTCGGCCCGCCGACCGACTGGGTGGCGTCGCTCGCGCAGGCACTGCAGCTCCAAGCCCAGGGGCACCCGACACAGGCCGCGCAGCTGCGCGCCCGGGCGCTGGAGCAGGCGCCGGCCAGCCGGGGCCGGATCGACGGCCAGGCCTTCGAATGGATCGCCGATGCCGATTCGCGGCTCGGCCCCGTGCTCGAGGTGGTGATCAACGGCCGCTACGGCTGGCTGCCGTTCGAGCACCTGCGTCGACTGTCGATCGAGCCCGTCGCCGACCTGCGCGACCTGGTCTGGATTCCGGCGCATCTGACCTTCGTCAACGACGCCGACACGGTCGCGCTGGTTCCAGTCCGCTACACCGGCACGACGTCGGGCGGCGATCCCGCGCTGCTGATGTCGCGCAAGACCGAGTGGCTGGAGATCGCCGACGACCAGTACCGCGGTTTGGGGCAGCGCGTGCTGACCACCGATGGCGGCGACCATGCCCTGCTGGACGTGCGCGAGATCGTGACCACCGGCAGCTCCAGCTGAGCCCGCCCCGTGGCTGCACCTGAACTCCGCGACCGGCTGCAGCCCGCGCTGATCGACCGCCTGACCGACGACGCGCCGGCGCAGCGGACCGAACCCGAGACTCGGCGCGTGATGTCGAAGTCGCAGTTGCGGCAGGCGGTGCTGCGAGACCTGGGCTGGTTGTTCAATGCCACCCAGCCCCAGCCGCAGTGGAGTGCCACGCATCCGATGCTGGCGGGCAGCGTGTTGAACTTCGGGCTGCCGCCGCTTTCGGGCCAGCGCTTGTCCAAGCTCGACGTCGGCCAGCTCGAGCGCACGCTGCGGCAGGCAATCCTGCGCTTCGAACCGCGCATCCTGCCCGAGACCCTGACCGTGCGGGCGCTCGAGGCCAGCAGCGTGCTCGATACGCACAACATGATCGAGTTCGAGATTCATGGCCACCTGTGGGCGCAACCCGTTCCGCTGGAGATCCTGCTGCGCACGCGGATGGACCTCGAGGCGGGTGAGGTCGAGGTCCGTGACGCCTCGGCCGTGTCGCCGGCGCGCGAGGGCTGATGGATCCGCGGCTGACGCGCCTGTACCAGGACGAACTGGCGTACTTGCGCGAGCTCGGCCGCGAGTTCGCCCGCGAGCATCCGAAGATCGCGGCGCGCCTGGGCATGGAAGGGCTGGAGGTCGCCGACCCGTATGTGGAACGGCTGCTCGAGGGCTTCGCGTTCCTGACGGCACGGGTGCAGCTCAAGCTCGAGGCCGAGCAGCCGCAGCTGATCGCTCATCTGCTCGAGTCGCTGTATCCGAACTTCCTGGCGCCGGTGCCGTCGATGATGGTGGTGCGGTTTGCCGTCGATCCGACCGACCCCAATCTTGCGCGCGGCTATCCTGTGCCGCGCGGCAGTGCCGTGCTGTCGCTGCTGCCGCGTGGGCAGGACACGCGGTGCGAGTTCCGCACCGCGTCCGCAGTCACGCTGTGGCCGCTGCAGCTGGCCGGCGTGCAGTACTTTTCGCAGGCTTCCGACCTGATGCTGGCGCGCTGGCCGGCGGCCCGGTCCGCCAAGGGCGGTTTGCGCATCCGTTTGCGTGTCGGCGGTGGCTTGAGCTTCGACGAACTCGGCGTCGACCGCCTGGCCTTTTATATCAGCGCCCCCGACGAAGTGGCGTTCCGGCTGCACGAACTGGTGCTCGGCGCGTCGATCGGCACTCTCGTCGGCGTCGTCGGGAAAGACGCCCAGCCGATGCGCTGGGGTGACGCGGCCACCGTCCGACCGCTGGGTTTCGGTGACGACGAAGCGCTCCTGCCCGAGACCCTGCGCGCGTTTTCGGGCCAGCGGCTGCTGCAGGAGATCAGCGTGCTGCCGCAGCGCTTGCTCTTCTTCGAGCTTGGCGACCTGGCGGCGAGGCTGGCCGGTATCCAGGGTGACGAGGCGGAGCTGATCGTGCTCTTCGCCCGGGGCGACGCCGCGCTGGAGACGATGGTCGACGAAGGCAGCCTGGCGATCTTCTGCACGCCGGCGGTCAACCTCTTCCCGAAGCGGCTCGACCGCGTGGCGCTCGGCCCGGGAAGCTGGGAATACCACGTGGTGCCCGACCGCACACGTCCGATGGACCTCGAGGTCCACAGCATCGAACGTGTCGTCGGTCACGGCGGCGGGCGCAGCGACGGCTTCGACGGGCCGCTCGAATTCAAGCCGCTGTTTGCAAGCCAGTACGAGCCGCCGCTCGAGGGACCCGGCTACTTCACGGTGCGCCGTGAATTGCGGCGCCTGTCGGAGCGCCAACGCAACCAGGGCGCACGGGTGCCGTCGTATGTCGGCGAGGAGGTCTTCATCTCGCTGGTCGACGGCCGGCACGGGCCGTTTCGCGAGGGGCTGAAACAGCTGTCGGTCACCGCGTGGGTGACGAATCGCGACCTGCCCGTGCTGTTGCCGACGGCCGGCCAGCCGGGTGAGCGGGTGTGGCAACTCGACGCCCCGGGCCCCGTCACCGGCGTCGACTGCCTGCGCGGCCCGACGCGTCCGGTGTCGCGGCAACCGGTCGGCGACATCGGCTGGCAACTGGTCACGCAGGTCACGCAGAACCACCTGGAGCTCGGCGACGAACCGACGCGCGCCGCGGCAGCCTTGCGCGACCTGCTGCGCCTGTACGGCCCGCCCAACGACGTCGTATGGGCGCACCAGGTGGAAGGGATGCACGGGCTCAAGTCGCGGCAGTCGGTTCAGCGCCTGCCGTTTCCGGGGCCGCTCAGTTTCGGTTGCGGCGTCGAGATCGAGCTCGAAATCGACGAACACAGTTTTCAAGGCGCCAGCGCTTTCCTGCTCGGCAGCGTGCTCGAACGCTTCTATGCACGCTTTGCCGCCATCAACAGCTTCACCCAGTTCACCTTGCGCAGCCAGCAGCGCGGCGTCATCAAGGCATGGCCCGCGCGCGGCGGCTGGGGGCAGATCGCATGAGGGCGGCACCCGGCGCCGCGCAGACGGGCCCGGTGTCGGACGGTTTGGGTGCCGGCGGCGTCGGTGCCCGCGGGGCCGTCGATGCGTTGGTCGCCGACGTGGCGAAACAGCCCTGGGCGTACGACTTCTTCTCGCTCATGCGCCGGCTCGACGCGCTGCATCCGGACGCCCCGCGAACCGGTTGCGCCGTGCGACCGGGGCAGGAACCGTGGCGCCTGACGCAGGTGCCCGAACTCGACTTCGCCCCGGCCGCCATCGCCGCCCTGGAACGCCCCGGCGCCGGTCCGCCTCGGCTGGGGGTGCGTTTTCTCGGCTTGCTCGGGCCCCAGGGTCCGATGCCGCTGCACTTCACCGAGTACGTGCGCGACCGGCTGCAGCATCACGGCGACCGCGCGCTGGCGCACTTTCTCGACCTGTTTCACCATCGGCTGTTGTCGCTGTTCTATCGTGCCTGGGCGCAGGCGCAGCCGGTCGTGCACCGGGACCGGCCGCAGGAAAACCGGTATGCGGCGTGGCTGCGCGCTGCCGCCGGCCTGCCGCCCCGGAACTGGGGCGTGCTGCCGCCGGACGCGCTCGCCTTCCAGGCCGGTCTGCTGTCCAGCCGCAGCCGTCACCCCGAGGCGATGCTCAAGGTGCTGCGCTCGTACTTCGGCCTGCCCATCACCTTCGAGTCGAACGTCGGCGAGTGGCTGGAGATCGAGCCGGTGGATCGTTCGCGACTGGGGTTCGCGCGCAACCGCCCCGAACGCAGCGTGCAGCCCGAAACGCGGCTCGGCCGCTCGGTCAACGCCGGCGGCAAGGTCTGGGATCGGCAGTACCGATTCCGGCTGCACCTGGGGCCGCTGACGGCCGCGCAATACCGTGCGTTCCTGCCTGGCGGGCAGGCCTGGCCGGCGCTGCAGGAGTGGGTGCGCCTGTTGGCCGGCCCGACGCTGCGCTGGGACGCGCAACTGGTGCTCGCCGCCAACGAACGGCCCGAGCCGCGGCTCGGCCGGGTCGTGCAATTGGGGTTGACCGCCTGGCTCGGCCGCGGCGCGGCGCGTCGGCACCCGGCCAGGCAGCACCTCAGACTGCGCCCGAAAACCGTGATGTCGCCACGCCAAGGCGGAGGACCCGATGCCTGAAATCTCCCGCACCGCCTCGTTCGGCAAGCTCAACCCCATGGCCTACAAGGCCATCGAAAGCGCGACCGTGTTCTGCAAGATGCGCGGTAACCCGTTCGTCGAATTGACGCACTGGTTGATGCAGATCCTGGGCGCCGCCGACAGCGACCTGCACCGCATCGTGCGGCACTACGAACTCGACACCGCGGCGCTGTCGCGCGACCTGACGCAGGCGCTGGACCGGCTGCCGCGTGGTGCATCGTCCATCAGCGACATCTCGCAGTTCGTCGACACCGCGGTCGAGCGCGGCTGGGTCTACGGCTCGCTGATGTTCGGCGAGGCACAGGTGCGCACCGGCCACCTGGTGGTGGGCATGTTGAAGACGGCTTCGCTGCGCGGTGCGTTGCTGGCCATCTCGCGCCAGTTCGACCGCATTCCCGTCGACGACCTGTGCAGCCGCTTCGGCACGCTGCTGGCGGGCTCGCCCGAGCAGGGCGCCGCGGCCAGCGAATCGGCGGCCGCACCCGGCGAGGCCAGCGACGCCATCGCTCCGGCGGCCATGGGCAAGCAGGAGGCGCTCAAGCGCTTCACGACCGACCTCACCGAGCAGGCCCGCAGCGGCACGATGGACCCGGTGGTCGGCCGCGACGACGAGATCCGGCAGGTGGTCGACATCCTCATGCGGCGGCGCCAGAACAACCCGATCCTGGTCGGCGAGGCGGGTGTGGGCAAGACGGCCATCGTCGAGGGCTTCGCGCAGCGCATCGTGCGCGGTGACGTGCCGCCGACGCTGAAGGACGTCGAACTGCGCACGCTCGACGTCGGCCTGCTGTCGGCCGGCGCGAGCATGAAGGGCGAATTCGAGCAGCGCCTGCGCGCCGTGATCGACGAGGTGCAGGCCAGCCCGAAGCCGATCGTGCTGTTCATCGACGAGACGCACACGCTGGTCGGCGCCGGCGGCGCCGCTGGCACCGGGGACGCGGCCAACCTGCTCAAGCCCGCGCTGGCGCGCGGGCAGCTGCGCACCATCGGCGCCACGACTTTTGCCGAATACAAGAAATACATCGAGAAGGACGCCGCGCTGACGCGCCGCTTCCAGGCCGTGCAGGTCGACGAGCCGAGCGAGCCGCTGGCGATCCTGATGATGCGCGGCGTGGCGAGCATGATGGAAAAGCACCACCGGGTGCAGATCCTCGACGAGGCGCTGGAGGCCGCGGTGCGCCTGAGCCACCGCTATATCCCGGCGCGGCAGCTGCCCGACAAGGCCGTGAGCCTGCTCGACACCTCGAGCGCCCGCGTGGCGGTGAGCCTGCACGCGACGCCGGCCGAGGTCGACGACTGCTTGAAGCATATCGAGGCGCTGGAGACCGAACAGGGCATCGTGGCGCGCGAAGCGGCGATCGGCATCGAGACCGCGGCCCGCGAGGACGCGGTGGCGACCCGGCTGGCCGCGGAGCGAACGCGGCTCGAAGGCTTGCAGGCGCGCTGGGACAGCGAACGGCGGCTCGTCGACCGCCTGCTCGAGTTGCGTGCCGAGCTGCGTGGCAGCCTCGAGCCGGTGGAGGGCACGGGCTCGAAGCTGGAGCACAGCGCCGGCCAGGTCGCGTCCGCGCAGACACTGCTCAGCGACGAGGAGCGGGCGGCCCGCAAGGCCGAACTGCGCCAGGTGCAGCTGGAACTCGACGCGCTGCAGGGCGAGCACCCGCTGATCCTGCCCACGGTCGACCAGCAGGCCGTGGCCAGCGTCGTCGCCGACTGGACCGGCATTCCGGTCGGCCGCATGGCGGCCAACGAGATCGAGACCGTGCTGCACCTGGCCGAGCACCTGGCCGAGCGCGTGATCGGCCAGGACCACGCGATGCAGGCGATCGCCAAGCGCATCCAGACCTCGCGCGCCGGGCTGGACAACCCGGGCAAGCCGATCGGGGTGTTCATGCTGGCCGGTCCGTCGGGCGTGGGCAAGACCGAGACGGCGCTGGCACTGGCCGAGGCGCTCTACGGCGGCGAGCACAACCTGATCACCATCAACATGAGCGAATTCCAGGAGGCGCACACCGTCTCCACGCTCAAGGGCGCGCCGCCGGGCTACGTGGGCTACGGCGAGGGCGGTGTGCTCACCGAGGCGGTGCGGCGCAAGCCGTATTCGGTGGTCCTGCTCGACGAGATCGAGAAGGCGCACCACGACGTGCACGAGATCTTCTTCCAGGTCTTCGACAAGGGCTTCATGGAAGACGGGGAAGGGCGCTTCATCGACTTCAAGAATACGCTGATCCTTCTTACCACCAACGTCGGCACCGAGCTGATCACGAGCCTGTGCAAGGACCCGGAACTGCTGCCCGACCCCGAGTCGCTGGCCAAGGGGCTGCGCGACCCGCTGCTCAAGGTCTTCCCGCCGGCGCTGCTGGGCCGCCTGGTGAC
The DNA here is from genome assembly GCA_034522875.1 of Rubrivivax sp. Classification (GTDB taxonomy): domain Bacteria; phylum Pseudomonadota; class Gammaproteobacteria; order Burkholderiales; family Burkholderiaceae_C; genus Rubrivivax. The sequence goes on from JAXHKY010000027.1 coordinate 15,344, forward strand.
GATTCCCTACTACCCCTTGTCCGACGAGATGCTGCGCCTCATCGTCCACCTGCAGCTGGGCCGGATCACGAAACGCGTCGAGACGCGCTACGGCGTGCCCTTCGTCGTCAGTGACGAGGTGGTGCAACTCGTCGTTTCGCGCTGCACCGAATCCGAATCGGGTGCGCGCATGGTCGACGCCATCCTCACCAATACGCTGTTGCCCGACGTTTCGCGGGCCTTCCTGACCCACACTCTCGAGGGGCATCCCATGACCGCGGTGCGCGTCGACGTGGCCGAGGGCGGGTTTGCCTACCACTTCAGCTGAAGCCGGCAACGGCGCGGCCGCACCCGTTCTGCCTGGGCATTCGAGGGGGTCCCACTGCCATGGCCAAGACAGTCGACGATGGAGGCGCAGCAGACGATCGCCCGACAGGTGGCGCTGAGATGCACCTGTCGTCGCCTGGGCTGGTCGAGGCGCTCGGGCGCGCCATCGCGTTGCTGCGCGACGACCGGCTCGACGAGGCCGAAGCCGCGTTCATCGAGATCCTCGATCGCTGGCCCGGCCAGCCCGACGCGTTGCACTTCCGGGGCGTGCTGCGCCACTCGCAGGGCCGCATCGACGAAGCCGTCGAGCTGATCTCCGCGGCACTGCGGCAGATCCCGGAACACGCCGGCGCGTGGAACAACCTGGGCAACGTGCTGCTCGTCGCGGGGCGTGTCGACGAGGCGGTGCAGGCCTACGAACGCGGCATCACCATCGCCGCGGGTCAGCCGGAAACCGCCGCGGCGCTGAGCAACCTGAGCATCGTGCACCGCAAGCGGGGCCGCCCGGCCGAGGCCGAAGCGGCCTGCCGGCGCGCCCTGGCCGTGGCGCCTGACTTCGCCGACGCCTGGTACAACCTGTCGCTGGCGTTGATGGAGCGGGGCGAGGTCCACGAAGGACTGCTCGCGAACAGCCGCGCGATCGCCCTGTGGCCGCAGCGTGCGCAGCCGCGCGACCAGGTCATCCGCGCCTTGCTGCTGCTCGGTGAACGCGAGCGGGCGGCCGGGCTGTACCGCGAATGGCTGGCCGAGGAGCCCGACAACCCGGTCATCCACCATCAGCTGGCCGCGTGCCTGGGCCACGCGGCTCCCGTGCGCGCCAGCGACGCCTATGTGCAGCAGGTGTTCGACAGCTTCGCCGATTCGTTCGACGCCAAGCTGGAGTCGCTGCACTACCGCGCGCCGGAGCTCATCAAGCAGGCGCTGGCCGAAGCGGCGGGCGAACCCTCAGGCGCGCTCGATATCGTCGACGCCGGCTGCGGCACCGGCCTGTGCGGCGTGCTGGTGCGGCCCTGGGCCCGGCACCTGGCGGGCTGCGACCTGTCGGAGGGCATGCTGCGACGTGCCGTGCCGCGACGCGTGTACGACGTGCTGCACCAGGCCGAGCTGGTGTATTACCTGCACACGCAGCCCGAGCATTTCGACGCCGTCGTGTGCGCCGACACCTTGTGTTATTTCGGCGCCCTCGAAGCGGCCGTGGCGGCGGCGCGCCGGGCGCTGCGGCCGGGCGGCTGGCTGGTATTCACCGTGGAGGCCTTGCAGGAAGACGATGCACAGGGGCACCGGCTGCAGGTGAACGGCCGTTACGCGCACACGGGCGGGTACCTGCGCGCGGCCATACTGCACGGCGGCCTGGAACTGCTGGCCCTGCAAGCCGGCACGCTGCGTCTGGAGGCGGGGCGACCGGTGACGGGCTGGATCGTGAGCGCCAGGCGCGCTTGACCTGCGGCCGCGGCGGCAGCAAGATCATCCGACAACCACGCCAGGACCAAGGCACACGCATGGCAGGCTCGAGCATCCCGGCGCCGCTGGGCAGCGGCGGCAACCAGCCCGGCATCGACGCCGGCACGCTGGTGCTGGCGCCCATGCCGGCGCCCGGTGCGACCACCGGAGCACCGCCGCCTTCGGCCGTGTCGCCCGAGGCCACGCCGGTCGTTGCCGAGGCCACGCCGGTCCAGGTCGACGACCCGGCGATCGAGGCGCTGGACCTGGCCTCGACGGCCCGCGACGCCGCCTATGCACTGAAGAAGGCGCACGCGGTGGTCGTATTCACCAGTGGCCGCCGCAGCAAGGCCGACCAGGCGCGCGCGATGGCGGGCAACGTGGTGCTCAACCGGCAGTGGATCGAGCAGACCTACGCCGCCGGCACGCTGCGCACGAAGTGCCAGAAGTGGGTCGACGACAACCCTGCGAAGACGACCCAGGACGAGGTCGCGGAAGGCCTGTTGTCGGTGCTCGACGCCGCCACCGACGCCGAACTGGGCAGCTTCAGCCGCCACCTTTCGGGCCTGGCTTTCGACGTGCAGCCCGTCACGCAGGACGCCGACGCGATCAAGAAGTCGATTCGCGCCCTGGCGGGCCTGGACAAGTTCCTGGAGATGGAGGGTGGCCTGGTGCGATGGCATGCGCAGTTCTGAGTCCATCGAAGCGCGGCGGCGCTGGTTCGCGCGCGGTGGTGCCGGGCTGTGGGCGGTGCTGCTGGCGGCCTGCACTGCCGTGCCCGCCCCGGGCGCCGGCCGGTTGTTGCCGGACTGCGCGGTGGCGGGCCTTCAGGGTGAGGCCAGCCGCCGTACCGAGTTTGAAGCGCTGCGGCGCAGCATCGAGGCGGGGACGCTGCAGCGCGTGGCCGCGCTGCCCGGGCCGGCGACCTGCGTCGGGCAGGTCGATGCCGAAGGCTCGATCCGCATCGACTACCGCTATGCCGACGGCAGCGTCTTGCAGGTGCTGCGGCAATCGCGCATCGAGTCCACCGAGTTCAACCTGCGCTTCGCGCAGCCACGGACCGGGCCGGTTCAGGACATCCTGGTCGAACTGGAGCGCGCAGCCTTCGGTGCTGCCGGCTGCGGGATCGATTGGCAGCGCGCCACGACCGAGCCGGCCGGCGACGCCAGCCGCAGCGTCGACACGGTGTACCGCGGCGAAGTGTGCAACTGCCAGGCCCGCGTGCGGCGTGACGACCAGGGCCGTGTCGTCTTGCTGGCACTGCGCAGCGCATGCTGACAGGCAAGCATCGACCCCTGCCTGCCAGGGTCGTAGTGATCGCGCATCGACCGCACCCGGGACGGCCACGCCTGCGCAAGGCCTGCAGGCATGACTTTTGTCGCTGGTCAGCCTCAGGGCCTTGCCGGACGATGGTTTTTGCCGCCGGGGCTTGCCCCGGGCGCTGAACCCAACCCGACATGCCCAAGCCCTATACGCTGACGACTCCGCTGCCGGACGGCGCGTTGCGTTTCCACGAGCTGAGTCATTCGGCGGGCCTGAGCCAGCTCGAGCAGACGCGGCTGAGCCTGCTGAGCGACAAGCCCGACCTCGCGCCCGACGAACTGCTCGGCAAGCCGATGGGCCTGGCCGTGGAGATGCGCGAAGGCGTGCAGCGCCATATCTGCGGCTACGTCACGCGCTTCGGCCTGGGGCGGCACCAGGGACGCTATTTCGGCTACGAGGCCGTGGTCCGCCCCTGGCTGTGGTTCTTGACGCGCACTTCGGACTGTCGCATCTTCCAAAACCAGACCGTGCCCGAAATCGTGGAGGCCGTCTTCAAGGACCACGCGGCGATCGCGAACTACGAATTCAAGCTCGTGCGCAGCTACCGCCAGCGCGTGTACTGCGTGCAGTACCGCGAGACCGACTTCAACTTCGTGGCCCGGCTGCTCGAGGATTCCGGCATCTACTGGTACTTCGAGCATGCAGACGGCAGCCACAAGCTGGTGCTGGTGGACGCCGCCACGAGCCACGCGCCCATGCCCGGCGAGACTCGGCTGCCCTACTACGAGAACGCCGGCCAGGTGCCGCCCGACACCGAATACGTGACGCGCTGGCACTATTCGCACGCCGTGAAGCCGGGCAAGACGGCGCTGACCAGCTACGACTTCGAACGGCCGTCGACCCAACTCGACGTGCAGCAGACCCTGCAGCGCGAGTACACCTATTCCGACCAGGAGCTGTTCGACTTCCAGGGCGACTACACGCAGAAGGACGACGGCCAGATGCTGGCCGACGACCGGCTGGAAGAGCAGCAGTGTCGCTTCGAGCGCCTGACCGGAACGACCAATGCGCACGCGCTGACCGCCGGCCAGCTGTTCGACCTGGTCAAGCACCCGCGCGACGACCAGAACGCCGAATACCTGTGCCTGCAGTTGCAGCTGACGGCGCGCCAGCAGCCCGGCGAATCGGGCGGCGGGCCGGGCGAACTGGCCTGCACCTTCGCCGCCATGCACTCCGACCAGCCATTCCGCCCGCTGCGCCGCACGCCCAAACCCTTCGTGCAGGGGCCGCAAACGGCCGTGGTGGTGGGCCCGTCCGGCGAGGAGATCTTCACCGACAAGTACGGCCGCGTGAAGGTGCAGTTCCACTGGGACCGCTACGCCAAGAAGGATGAACGCAGCTCGTGCTGGGTGCGCGTGGCATCACCGTGGGCCGGCAAGAGTTTCGGCTTCGTGCAGATACCCCGCATGGGTCAGGAGGTGATCGTCGACTTCCTGGAAGGCGACCCCGACCAGCCCATCATCACCGGTCGCGTCTACAACGCCGAGCAGATGCCGCCCTGGGACCTGCCCGCCAACGCGACGCAGAGCGGCGTGCTTTCGCGCAGCAGCAAGGGCGGCGCCTACGGCAACGCCAACGCATTGCGCTTCGAGGACAAGAAGGGTTCCGAACAGGTCTGGCTGCACGCCGAGAAGAACCAGGACATCGAGGTCGAGAACGACGAGACGCACTGGGTTGGCCACGACCGAACGAAGACGATCGACCACGACGAGACGACGCACGTCAAGCACGACCGCACCGAGACGGTGGACAACGACGAGACGATCACTGTGCATCACGACCGGACCGAGCGCGTCGACAACGACGAGACCCTTAGCATCGGGCATGACCGGATGCAAGTGATCGAGCACGACGACACCAAGACCGTGCACAACGACCTGACGCAGGCGGTACTCAACAACCGCAGCCGCACGGTGGCCGGCGCCGAATCGGTGCGCGTGGCCAAGACACGCACGGAAACGGTGGTGCAAGCGTCCTTCGAGAACGTCGGAGGTGCCAAGGCGCTGTCGGTCGGCGGTGGCTACCAGGTCAGTGTCGGTGCGGCGATGAACGTCACCGTCGGTGGCCTGCGGGCGGTCGAGGTCGGCGCGGCCTCGATGGAGGTGGTGATGGGCAACCGCTCGGTCAGCGTGCGCGGCGCCGAGTCCTGCGAAGTTGGCAAGGATCAGTCCATCACCGTGCTCAAAGACATGTCGCACACCGTCTCGGGCAAGCGTGCCGACGCAGTGAAGAAGGAGTACACCTTGACGGCCAAGAAGGTGACGGTCACGGCCGAGGACGAACTGGTGCTCGTCAGCGGCAGCGCTAAGATCGTCCTGAAGAAGAACGGCGACATCCAGGTCAGCGGCAAGAAGATCGATGTCAAGGGCAGCGGCGACGTCATCATCAAGGGCAGCAAGATCGCGGAGAACTGAGGAATGCCACCCACCGAAGCAAGGATCATCGGCATGGACGCGGCGCTGCCGGGAGCTGCGCCCTCCGTGCGCGTCGGTCGGATCATCGGGTACGGCCTTGACGGTGTGCCAGTCGTCGACTTTCCGGGCAACACGCGGGGCCCCGTCAACGCACGGATCCTGTCAGCTGTGGGCACGGTACGACCCGTTCCGCTGCCACGCGACACCGACGTGGTACTCGTGTTCGACAGCGGCGACCTGTCTCGTCCCATCATCCTCGGTGCCCTGGGCGACGCATCGTCGCCCGGTACGGGCATTGCGGCCACGGCGGTGCTGTCGCGACCCCTCGAGGGTGACACGCTCGAACTGCTCGGCCGCAAGCAGATCACGCTGCGTTGCGGGCGCAGCTCGATCGAAATGCATGCCGATGGTCGCATCGTAATCAAGGGCACGCGGCTGGTGAGCCGCGCATCCGAGGTCAACAAGATCAAGGGTGCGGTGGTGGCCCTGAACTAGGCCTGTGAACCGGGGGGGGGTAGGATGGGTGTCAGTGTTGGCGTGAACAAGCTGTCGGTGGTGCACAAGGGCAGCAACGGGGTCTCACCGAGCTTTCCCGATGTCTGCAAAACACCGAGCCCGGGCGGACCTATCCCGATCCCCTATCCGAACATCGCCAAGTCGAGCGATGCCGCGTCGACGGCCTCCACCGTCAAGTGCGACGGTAACCCGGCCTGCGTCAAGGAGTCCAACTTCGCCACCAGCACCGGTGACGAGGCGGGCTCCGCCGGGGGCGGCGTGGCCTCCAACAAGATCAAGGGCAAGGCCGAGTTCGTCAATGCCTCCTTCGACGTTAAGTTCGAGGGCAAGGGTGTGGCGCGCGCCTTCGACCCCATGCTGCACAACGACAAGAACACACCGCCCTTCCCGGTGCTGCAGGCGCCCGTGGTCGCCATCGGTCCGCCGCTGAAGCGGGTTTGTCCGATCTGCGACAAGGCATGGTGAGCCGTAGCGTGTCTGGGCTCTCCGACATCGGACTGCGCATTACGGCCACGGGCATGGTGACCTCGCTCGGTCACGATGCCGCCACCTCGTGCGCCGCGATCCGTGCCGGTCTGAGCCGCGCGCGCGCCGTTCCCGGGTGCGCGGTGCTCGACCCTGACACACAGACCATGGAGCCGGCCATCGGGCACGAGGTCTGGGGCCTGACGCGTGGCATGTCCGCGCCGGCACGCTGGATCACCTTGGCCACGCGCGCCTTCGTCGACCTGTGCCAGCGCGGGATTGCTGCGGTCGTGCCTCGACCCGAAGACTGGCATCGCACGGCCTTGCTGCTCGTCGGCCCTTGCCTGGACGACGGCCGCTTCCTCTTCTTCCCGGAGTGCAGCCAGGGTCACATCGACGAAACCCTAGTTCAACCGCTTCGCCGCAGGCTGGCCGTGCCGCTGGAGGTCGACAGGTGTCTTTCGATCTTCGAGGGGCGCACGGGGGCGATGCGCGCTGTGGATGCTGCGACGCGAATGTTGCAGGATCCGGCGATCGATCGAGTGATCCTGTTGGCCTTCGACTCGCTGCTCGACGCCCACTCGCTCGCCTGGCTGCAAGACTCGGAACGTCTAAAGGCCGCCGAGGTGCCCAGCGGGCTAATGCCGGGCGAGGCTGCGGCAGCGCTGATGCTGACGCGTGGTGGCACGGGCCACCGCCTGGTCGCGGCCGGCCTGGCTCAGGAGGCTGCCGATCCGCTGAGCGACGGCAGGCAGCATGGTCGTGCACTGTCACAAGTCTTGCGCGCCGCACTGTCCGCCGGTGCGCCCGGGCGGCGGTTCAAGGGCGACCTTTTTGTCGACCTGAACGGCGAAGCCTGGCGCGCGTACGAGTATGGCAGCGCCTTGGCGCAGGTCGACGGCGCGACGCTCGGTGACTTCAACACCATGCTGCCGGCCCTGTCCATCGGCGAGGTCGGGGCGGCGTCGTCACTGTGCGCAGCCGTCCTCGCCTGCGCCGCTTTCGACCGCGGTTACGCGAGCGACGCCATGGCGATAGTGCTCGCAGCAGGCGAGGCCGGCCGTGTCGGCAGTCTGGTCCTGATGGCGGAGGTCTGAGCATGGCCAAGAAGAAGGGCAGCAAGGGGCCGCATTCGTACTTCAAGGAGTCGAACAAGCTGCACGACTCAGTCGGCAGCTTCGATGGCGGGGCCTGCCTGAACGGCCACCTCAGCCGCTGGGTCGAGCGCGACAGCTGTAGCTACCGCTGGCAGGGCATCAAGCGCGCGAAGGAGCGCGCCGAGCTGTACAACATCCCCTCCGAGCGCAGCTGGTGGCTCGACGAATCCGGATTTCGCTGGCTGTCGGCCGAAAGCGTGGCCAAGGGCCGCTCGGGCAAGATCCTGAAGACGATCGCCGAAGGCATCAAGAAGGGAATGCTGAAGCGCAAGGTCGAGGTCAGGAACTTCACCAACGGCTTCCTGCCATATTCGAATCAGGTGCACCATGTGCTGCCCAACAGTGCGCTGCGCAAAGGCATCGAGGGCGCGACGGGATCGAAGGCCAACCTGATTAAGGACATCACCGATGGGCTGCTAGAGGAGCCATACAACATCAACTTCAAGATCAACATGCTGATCCTGCCGGAGGGCAAGCGCGAGTCGGTCATCCTCGGGCTGCCCACGCACTGTGGCGACCACCCAGGCTACACGGCGAAGGTGATGGCCTCCGTCAAGGCGGCGATGCAGCCATATGCGCTGGCAGCCAAAAAAGGTGAGCCCCATGGCGAGTCCGACTTCGAGGACATCAAGGACGAGTTGCACACCATCTCGAACGATATGTACGACGCCGTGGTCGACTACGGGCAGGCGAGCGTCAAGGGGGCGTCCGCGCTTTCCGTGAACGAACTGCCCACGTCGGTGTTCTCGGTGTTGGCCTGAGTCACAGCATGAAGTACTACCGCCTGAATCCTCTGGCCGACTGCGGTGCCGGGGAGTTTTGCTTCAGCGGATCGGACGCCGGAGGGCCTGGATCTTGAGTATCTCCGTCTGGTGGTGGGCGAAGCCTTCGACGGCACCTACCCCGCCGATGCGGGTGCAGTGAAGCTCAGGCTCGGTGAGGACTATCGTGGCCTGCGTCTGCCGTCTTTCATCGGCAACACCGACGGCGTCTTTCCGGTCGACCGTTCGACGGCCAAGATCATTGTCGCCAGCGACACCGGGCGCCTTGAGATCCTGCCTTTCGTGCTGCTTGATCACAAGGGACGCCCCTACAGCGATGACTATGTGTTCCTCAACCCGCTGGAGCGAATCGACTGCTTAAACGAAGCTGCCAGCGAAGTGAGGCGCTCGACCAAGGGGGCGCTGCGGGCGATCAAGCGCCTGGTGCTGGATGCGGCCAAGGCCCCGATGCTGCGCGACTTCTTCCGGCTCGGCGAGAAGCCCAACACCTACCTGCTCAGCGAGACCCTGGTGCAGCGGCTGCGCGAGGCCGGCTCCACGAACCTGTACCTGACCGAAGCGCCGCTTCATCCCTGACGAGGCACGACGACCCGCTGCCGGCGATGAGCGCTGTCCACCTTCCGGTCTACATCGAGAACGCGAGCTACCGCATCGAGCGCCTCGTGCCCGAGCTCGCATCCGGACGCGCCGACTGGCGGCAGGTGCAGTCGCTGTGCACCTGGTTCCGCCAGCGCGGCGTCTGCTCGCTGTTGCTGGATGCCGATCCGCATGCGCTCTATCGGAACCTGATGCAGAGCGCCGCAGCCTTCCTGCACCACTTGAGCGCCTGCGACGAGGACGGGAAGGTCACGAGCCAGGCCAAGCCACTTTTCGACGCCCTGGGCGGAGGCTACCTCGATGCAGCGCGAAGCATCGCCCGGGCCAGTCGGCGTGCGTGGAACCGAAACAAGGAGTACGAGGATGACTTCCTATACATCTACCTCTTGAACGGCTTGCTGATCGACCCGGAGGCGGCCGATCTTGCGCCCACGCTCGCGCGCCTCGAGGTGGCCGCCAAGGGCAAGGAGCCGACCCGGCTGGCGCTGTGCCAAGCGCTGCTGGCGCGTGACGTGCAGGCCTTCGACGACGCGTTGGCGCAGAACCTCGCGGAGCGCGTCGACATCATCGAAGGCATGGTCGAGCGCGGGACACTGAGCGCCGAGTTGGCCACCTGGATGCGCCACTTTGCCGGCGAAGGGTTCGCGTTGGTTCGCCTGGCCGAGGCACTCGGCATGCAGCTGCCCACGCAGTACCTGCACGTGCCTTCGGCGGCGCGGCCGCTGTCCCCCTTGGCCTTCGACCCCGGGTGCTGGCGTCGCGCCTGAGCGCGCCTTGGTTCACGATGTCCTACTCGGCTGCGCCAGAGATCAGCAATCTCAGCCCCTTCGTCGCCGAGCCCCTGGCGCTGGCTGACGAGGATGGCAGGTCGCTGCTGGTGATCGTGGTTAAGGCCACTTTCTCGCTGGGCCAGGACAGCGCCGTGAGCCTGGCGCCGAAGCAGCGCGGCGTGGATCTCGTCGGCCGGTTCGTGGGGGATCCGGCCTGCAGCAGCTGCATCGACGAGCCCGAGTGCGCCTTCTTCAAGCCCGGCACCGACGTCGTGCTGCACGCGCGCGCATTTGCGCCGCACGCGGGCGCGTGCGAGATGAGCGTCGGCCTGCGCGTGGGCTCGCTGTTGAAGGTCGTGCAGGTGGTCGGTGACAGACATTGGTGGAAGCCGACGCTTGGAGTGCCACGCCTGACCCCGCCCGAGCCCTTCGAGCGCATGCCCTTGGTCTACGAGCGTGCCTTCGGCGGCTGGGACCGGCACAATCCCGATCCGACCAGGCACGCCTTCGAGCCGCGCAACCCCGCCGGCACGGGATTTCTCACCCGATGGCACCACGAGGCGCAGCCCCTGCGCGCGCCGAACATCGAGGACCCTGCGCATCGGCTCTCGGACATTGCACAGCAACCGCCACCGGCCGGGTTCGGCTTCGTCGCGCCGCATTGGCGGCCGCGTGCTAACCTGGCCGGAACCTACGACGAACGCTGGACGCGCACGCGCAAGCCCTTGCTGCCGCAAGACTTTGATCGACGGTTCTTCAACGCGGCCTCGACCGGCCTTGTCGCGCCCGGCCACCTCGCCGGGAACGAGCCCGTGCTCGCGCTCGGCGTCACGCCTGGGGGGCGGCTGTCCTTCGCATTGCCCGGGGTGCGGCCGCCCGAGGTGGACGTCAGGCTGCGCGGCCGCGGTCCGCAGCGCCCCAGCATGTGCCTGGACACGGTCCTCATTGATGTCGTCGCGATGGAACTGGTGCTGACCTGGCGAGGGCACCTGGCCGTGGCCGAGTTGCCCAGGGACGTGGTGGCCGTAGTGGTGCGGGCCGACTGGCCGCCGCACTGAGGGAGGCGAGGCCGTAGCCGATGGAGAGTTCCTACGCCCGCTTTCTCGACGGTGTGCATGCCGAGCACATCGACGAAGCGGCGTTCCTGTTCGAACAGGTTCTGAACCTTTCGGACACCGACCAACTGCCGTGGCCCGTCCTCGGAAGCTTCGAGGCACGGTTCGAAGCCCACCTCGACGCCCTGGTGCTCGGGGGCGATCGTGCGTGGCGTCTGTGTTGCACGCATGTTGATCGCCAGACGGTGGGTGTGCTCCATGTCTGTCTCGCCCTAGCTTGCCGTGCGCGACAAGCTGGCAGGGTCGCGCAAGTCCTGCGCGATGCCGAACTGTCGCAGCCCGAGCTGGTCCGGGCCGCCACGCTCGCGCTGGCGCGCGAGTTGCCGCCCGACTGGCACGTCTTCGTGGAGCAGGGTCTGGGGCGCCGGGACCGGCTGCTGCCAGTCCTGGCGGCTGTGGCCGGGCAGCGGCGGCTGCCCTGCTTGCCGGCCCTGCTGGCAGCGATGCCCCTGGCCCCCGCCCGATGCGCTGCCGGCGCTGCTGCGCGCACTCGGTCAGCTGGCAGAGCCCGGCGGCCCTGCCCCTGTGCGTGCACGCCTGGCGGGCGATGTGCCGGAGGTTCGAGCGGCGGCCCTGCTGGCCGCGCTGCGACTTGGCGCCAAGGAAACTCTGGCATTGCCAACCGCGTCATCTTGGACTGAGACCTGGGCCGTTCGCACCATGGCCGTCGGCGGTGATGCGTCGACGGTTGCGGTGCTCCTTCGATCCGTCGCCGAGGGGCGAGCGATTGGCGAGTGTCTCTGGGCTCTGGGCCAGCTGGGCGACCCGGCGGCCCTGCCCGCGCTCGTGGGCCACCTGGGCAGCAGTGAGTACGCAATCGACGCGGCGCGGGCACTTGAGCGCATCACGGGCGCGGGGCTGGTAGAGACGGCGTTCGTTCCGGAGCGAGTCGACGTGGCCGAGCTGTTCGACGACGAGCTTGTGGCGTGGCGCGAGCGTGGTGCAACGCCCGTGCGCGGCGATGGACGTCCCTATGGCGAGACCGTGGAGCAAGTCGTCGTCGACCAAGCGGCTTGGAGGGCATGGTTGTCGCACCACGCATCGAGGCTAGTGCCGGGGCGGCGCTTTCGGCGCGGCCAGCTCTGCGGCCCGCTGACCTTGGTCGCTGCGTTGGCCGATCCCGTGCGCGCAAGTCCGACCGCGCGGCCGACGCGGAGGAACTCTCCCTTCGGTACGGGTGCGTGGAACCCTTCGACACCGACATGCCGGTGCGGGCACAGCAACGGGCGATCGCAGGCATGCAGGCCTGGGCGGGTGGCGCAGATGCCAGATTTCCGGGTGGTGGCTGGTGTTATGCCGGATCGGGGCCTTAGCCCGTGTTTTTCAGATTGCCCTGGATATCCTGTGAATTGAGCGTCATCTGAGACGCAAGTCGCTGATGCCGATTGGGTCCCTGGCCGCAGGGTCTGTAGTGGAGACCTTCGTCCTTGCGCGCGAGAGGTGGTGGGTAGGCAGAATTTGTGGCAGGGGGTCATGTGGCAGGGGGTCACCCATTAGCCACCCCCGTCAATAGGGACGATCACACTTCTGCGGTCGTCCCCGCATCCTCACCTTCGACGCGACGCTGCATTCGTATTGCCTCGAAGCGGGGTCAAGGGCGGGCTGCCGCATTTGGGCAGCCCGGCGAAGCGAACCCTTGACGCCGCGTAGAGGCCCCACGCTGTCGAGTGGCTGCAAGCGCTGCATTCGAGCGCTTGCAGCCATGATCAGCGTATCTATTGCCTTGCCTTGCCTTGCCTTGCGGCCCGCAGCGATTCAGTGCGCGTCGTGTCCTGTTTTGGGCTCCGTTTTCCGGGCCCGCGTACCCTTCCCCTTGGCATCCGTGAGTCCCTCGCACACTTGGTTCTCGCTCATTGGTTGCGCCGCTGCGCACCAGTCACCTATCAGGATCAAGGCCGGCGCGCCTTGCGGTGCGTGGCCCCTGGCTGCGTTGGCAGCCCCAGAAAACCCTCTGTTCCCCACCGCGTCCAATCCACGCGGCCGGTCAAGCCAGCCGCACAGGTCTGTGGCTTCGCGCAAGCACGATCCAACCCCTTGTGGCTCACGGTGCGGGCGCAACGAACTCTGATGCTGGGCGGGATCGGCACGCGGCGTGCAATCAGGTCTCATGGTTCTACCAACCCCATAGCGACACTGCCGCGGCCGTCCCATTGATCGTTCAGCTCCTTATCCGAAGGCCCTCGATACCTCGAACGGCTTGCCGTCCTTCATGACGTGCCAGCACGCCCGTGCCAGCTTGTGCGCCACCGCCTTGATGGCCACCACGGCCAGCGCGTTGGCGCACTTCTTCTGGTACCAGCGCTTGATCGCCGCGTCGTAGCGCACCGCGAAGTGCGCCGCTTCGATGAAGGCCCAGGCCAGGTGCTTGTTGCCGCACTTGGCGTTGCCCTCGCCCTTCTTCTTGCCATTCGATTCGCGCCGGCTGTCCACGGTGCGCGCGTACGAAGCGAAGTTGCCCGGGCTGTCGAAGCGGCCGACATCGCCGGTCTCCAGCGCGATGGTCAGGGCGAGCACCTCGCCGATGCCGCTGACCGTCTTGAGCGCCTTGTAGTCCTCGCGCAACCTGGCTTTGGCCAGGATGCTGCGCTCCAGCGCGTCGACTTGGCTGTCCAGGCAGCGCATCACCGCCAGGTTAGCCTTCAATGCCTGCCTTTGCTCGTCCAGCAGTGGCATCGCATCGATGTGCTCGGGCTGCCAGCGCTTGATCTCGTTGCCGCCGGCGTGGGTACCCAGGTTGCGTGCGATCAGGTTGCCCACGCTCAGGATCTGGGCGCTGCGTTGGCGCACGAACTGGCTGCGCTTGCGCAGCAAGTCCCGCACGGCACGCTGCTCACGCGGGTAGATGTAGCCGGTGGGCAGGATGCCCAGACGCAGCAGATGCGCCAGGTGGCGCGCGTCGCTGAAGTCCCCGCTGTGCTTGAGACCGTCGTACTGCTTGACGGCGGCGGTGTTGACCAGGTGCACGACGAAGCCGGCATCTTGCAGGCCGTCGACCAGCCAGTACCAGTTGTAGGTGGACTCCACCGCCACGCCGCGCACCGTGCCCGCGCACGATCTCAGCGCCGCGATGATCGCCGCCAGCTCGTTGGGCAAGCGTTTGGCAAACACCGTTCGGTCCTGCTCATCGAGCACGGTCAAGACGCTGTTGTTGGAGTGCAAATCAATCCCCGCATACAGTTCCATGTCGGCCGCCTTCGTGGGCGCCATCGGTTGAATCGCAATCCAAACGATAGGCCTGTGAACGGAGGCCGGCCTCGCGGGCTAGATGTTTATCAAGTCTCTCCCGTCACCTAAACCGAAGTTCTCCCGCGGCCAATCAACTCCAGCAACATTAGCCCACGTGCGGGCGATTCACCCCTTCGCGAGAGCGCGTCCGCTGTGTCGGGATCCGTGATGCCACTCCTCCCGGGGAGGCGGGGTCAGGAGGCTCTAGCAGGGCTCCTGGTCATGCCTCTCGCCGTCTTCGAATGCGGACATCGACATCATTGCACCGTGATGCAATCATGCTGTCATGAAAACAATCATCGATATGCCGGCCGACCTCCATGACGCGGTCACCTCGATCTTGTTGAACCCGCGTAGGAGCATGAATCAGACGGGGGCTGAACTGAGCCGCTGCGGATTGGCGCATCCGCCCCTAAGCCGCCGAGGCGGGGGGGCAACTCCGGTCTGCACATCGACCAGAGCACCGGCTTGCCATCGATCCGATCACCGCGACCGGTGACCGCTGAAGACGTTCGCGCCCTCGAGGACGAGTGATGCCCTCGCGTCCGCTTCAGCCCGCAAAGCGACTGGCTCGGTGCATCGGCTCGATGGCAACGTGCTCTACGCTTTCATCGACGAGGCCCATGTGCAAGCAACCGACGCCTACCTCGCCGGCCTGGCCCGCCATCATGGCGGCAAGCTGGCCAGCTTCGACAGGGGACTGGTGGCGCTGCACCCGGATGTGGGGGTGGGGATCGCGCTTTGACCTGGCAGCCTGAAGCGATCGACGTGGTTCCCCCAGTCGACCCCAAGGCGCGCGGTGCCTGGTCCTGCCCGGCACAGGCGGTGATTCCCGGTCACGCCACGGCCGCCCGCGTTGACCTTCGGACCTTGCCCGTCAGGGCTTCGCGCTGAACCATCTGCGCCATGCCGCTCAAGCGCCCGATCATCCCCGCCATCGTTGCCCAGCACGTGGAAGACGCCGCCTCGCTGCGCGCTGTCCGCTCCGTCCTGGTCCGCGCGCCGCACGTCAAGCTGCTGCAGCTCGCCCGCGCCGACGAGCGCCTCTACGCCCACCTCGACGGCCTTGCGATCGCCGGCGACGATGGCAACCGTCTCGCCCAGTCTGCACTCGAGACCCCCGGTGTCGGCCAGCTCTTCGTCGTGGCCGTCAACGCCATCGAGCGCCAGGACCGCGCCCAGGTCGATCGCCTGCTGGCGCTGGTGGGGGTGGTTCCCGATGCGGCGCGCGCCCTGGCGTCCGCCTGCGGCTGGGTGTCGCCGGCTTCGCTGCGCGGCCTGATCGCCGACCTGCTCGGGTCGGCCGATGCCACCCGGCGCTGGCTCGGCATGGCGGCCTGCGGGCTGCACCGCGTCGACCCGGGTGCGGTGCTCGCCAGCGCCATCGCAGACGCGAGCGATCTGCTGCGCGCACAGGCGTTGCAGACCGCCGGCCAGGTTGGCCGCGTCGATCTTCTCGAAGCCTGCCTCTCGTGCGCGGACGATGCCGACCCTTCGGCCCGCTTCACCCGCTTCCGGGCCGCGGCGTCGGCCTTGCTGCTCGGTGGCGGCGCACGCGCTGCGCGGGTGTTGCAGAGCATCGCGCAGGAACCGGAAGGCTTCCATCGCCAGGCGCTTCAGCTCCTGCTGCTTCAAGCCGACCCCGCACAGGCCCGCGCCGTGGTGCGAGAACTGCTCGCGCGCCCGGCGCCCATGCGCCTCGTCATCCAGGCCACCGGCTGGGCCGGCGACGTGCAGGCCGTGCCCTGGCTGATCCAGCAGATGGCTGATCCCACGCAGGCCCGCGTCGCCGGCGAAGCCTTCACGCTGCTGACCGGCGCCGACCTCGCCCTGCTGGACCTGGAAGGCCCATCGCCCGAGACGGTCGAAGGCGGCCCGACCGAGGACGCCGACGACGACAACGTGGCGCTCGACGAGGACGAGAGCCTGCCTTGGCCCGACGTGCCCAAGGTGAAGGCGTGGTGGGAAGCGCACCGCTCGCGCCTGCCGACCGCGACGCGCTGCTTCATGGGTGCGGCCGCCGACGAGGCGCATTGCCAGCATGTGCTGCGCACCGGCGCGCAACGCCAGCGGGCCGTGGCGGCGCTGTTGCTCGCGCTCATGCGCCCGGGCAGTGTGCTGTTCAACGTCGCCGCGCCGGCGCCGCGACAGCAGCGGCTGCTGGGCCTGCCGGTGAAGGTGTCGTAGCGTGGCGGCAGCGCGGCCGAAGGCAAAGGCAAAGGCGAAGGCGAAGGGAACGGCGGCGGCGACGGCGATGCCGCGGCCGATCGGCGACATGCTGATCGCTCTGTACCGCCTGCCGTCGCCTCTGCCCACACTGCCGGCCGACGTCACCGTGCGCAAGCCCATCGGGCCCGAGCACGATCTCGTCGCCCGCTGGGTCGCTGCCACGTTCTCCCCGGGCTGGGCCAGCGAAGCGCGGGTCGCGCTGGGCAACCGGCCGGTCAGCCTGTTCGTGGCGGTCCGCGACGGTGCGCTGCGGGGCTTCTGCGCCTATGACGCCACGCTGAACGGCCTGGTCGGGCCGATCGGTGTCGCCGAACCGGCGCGCGGGCAGGGCGTGGGCGCGGCCTTGCTGCGCGCTTGCCTGGACGACATGCGTGCGATGGGTTATGCCTACGCCGTGGCGGGCGCGGTCGGTGCGCCGAACTTCTTCCACCGCGTGGCCGGCGCGGTGCCGATCGCCGGCTCCAAGCCTGGGCTGTACCGCGGCATGTTGCGCGATCCCCCGGTCTGAGGATGCGCGGGGTCGCGTCTTGGCGCAAGATGCGCGCGACTCGCAGCGTCTGCCAGCCAGTGCTGCCCATCGTCCGCCACCAGGCCACGCCATGTCCACTGCTGCCAATGCCGAAGCCTTCGCCCAGCCCCACTGGCGTGTCATCGCCGCCGGCTTCGATACCGAGCGCTGGTTTGCCGACCACCAGGCCGTCGGCACTGGCGGCATCGTCAACCCGCAGCCCACGCGGCTGCCTACCGGGCAGTACTACTACCGTTTCGCCAGCAGCCACTCGCCGCGCGAGGCGCAATTCGGTGGCGGCTGGTGGCTGGATTTCGAGAATTTTGCGCGCATCCGCCGCTTCGCTGCAGACAACGGCTACCGCCTGCGCGACGCCGCGCGCCTGATGCTCGCGCTGCCCTACGCCTGGACCCGGGTCGACCTGTTGCTGCGCGCACTGCTGACGCAGCCGCTGCGCGCCTACACGGGCCCCGGCAAGCCTGCGCAGGCACCCAGCGGCGGTGCCGACCGCGGCACGCGATGGATCCCGACCCAGCATGTCGCCGTGCGCCAGCTCTACGTTCCCGGGCTGTTCGTGCGCGGCCACTCGCCTCAGCTCTTCTCGCAGGTCTTCGTGCAGCCGGTCGAGGTCACCCGCGTCGACTGACGGTGTCGGTGGCTTGCACCGCTGGCGTCTCCCGGCAGGTTCTCGCCCAGGCAGTGGGGCGAACGTGTCGGACGGCCGTGACGGCGAGGCCTGGCACGTCCTCCATCCGGGGGTGGACCCGCCGCCGGGTTGAGGAGATCATGTACAACTCATGCCGCAGCCTGGCGCCACCATGAAATCGACCGCTACCACCACCGGCAACGAAGTCACCGGCCCGCCGGCGGCCAGCGCCGGCGCCGAGGCCGACGAGGCCACCCGCGTCGTCACGGCGCCCCCCGGACTCGGCCCGGGCAACGACGAGGCCACCCAGGTGGTCACCCCGCCACCCGGCCGCGTCGCGCGGTGCGACGAGGCCACCCAGATCATCACCCCCACCGGCCGCCCGGCCACGGGGCCCGGTGGCACGCTGCCCGGGCCGGCCAGCACATTGGCGCCGATCGCGGAGGTCACGCCTGAAGCGCACGTGCGCCAGGTCGGCCGCTACCGCATCGAGTCGCGCCTGGGCCGCGGCGGCATGGCCACCGTCTACCGCGCGCACGACCCTTCGATCGGGCGCGACGTGGCCATCAAGTTCCTGCACGCGTCGCTGTGCGAGGACGACGACTGCCGCATGCGCTTCCTGCGCGAGGCGCGCGCCGCCGGCGGCCTGTCGCACCCCAATATCGTGATCGTGCACGACGTCGGCGAGATCGAGAACCGGCCGTACATGGCCATGGAGCTGATCGAAGGCGCGTCGCTGGCCGACACGCTGGACAAGCAGAAGTCGATGTCGGTGCGCGACGCCGTGATCATCACCCTGCAACTGGCCCGCGCGCTCGAATATGCGCACGCGCGCGGCATCGTGCACCGCGACATCAAGCCCGGCAACATCATGCTGCTGCGCGACGGGCAGACCATCAAGGTCACCGACTTCGGCATCGCGCACATGGACGACGGCACGGGCGAGCAGCGCACCCAGGTCGGCACCGTGATGGGCACGCCGCAGTACATGTCGCCCGAGCAGACGCGCGGCGAAAAGCTCGACGGCCGCTCCGACCTGTTTTCCGCCGGTGTCGTGCTGTACCAGATGCTGGCCGGCGAACGCCCGTTCCGCGGCGACAGCATGGTCGCGGTGGCGACCCGCATTGCCACCGAGGACCCCGCGCCGGTGACGCAGAAGCGGCCCGAGGTGCCGGCGTCGCTGCGCCGCATCGTCGACCGCTGCCTGGCCAAGCCGCCGGCGCAGCGTTACCAGTCGGGCAAGGAACTGTCCGAGGCCCTGGTCAAGGTGCTGGCCGAGCTCGACGAAACGGCGCGCGAGGGCGACAAGCCGCGCATCATTCCGCTGCGCGTGAAGTGGGCCGCGACGATGAGCCTGATCGTCGCCGTGGTCATGGGCCTCACGGCCACCGTCATCACGCAGCGCCAGTACGCGGCGATGATGGCGCAGGTCTCCGACTACGGCGCGTCGATGGCACGCTTCATTGCGGCGCAGAACGCGGCGGAGGCGCTTGGCGAGGATTGGGAAACGGTCGACGTGGCGGTGGCCGAGATCATGAAGACGCGCAATTTCGAGCGCATCACCGTCGTCGACCGCGGCGGCACCGTGCGCGCCGCCAGCCAGGGCACGCTGGTCGGGCAGGCTTACCAGCCGCCACCGGGCAGCGAAGTTCTGGGCAGCGTCGACGGCGCGGCGGCCACGCGCTACGCGGCCGGGGGCGAAGCGGTGCTCGGCTTCGAGGTCCCGGTGCTGTTCCAGGGCGTCGAGGTGGGCCGGGTGGCGCTCGGCATCCCGGAGGCGCCGGTGACCCGGATCGCGCGGCTGTCGATCACGCTGATGATCGTGCTCGCGGTGGTCACGGTACTGGCGGTTGCGGTCGCGATGTATTTCGTCGCCAACTGGTTTGCCAAGCCGATCCGCACCGTCAACGAGGCCATGGCGGAGATTGCCAAGGGGCGCTTCGACCACCGCATTGCCGAACACCGCAAGGACGAATTCGGCGAACTGTTCGCGGCCTTCGACGGCATGGCCCATGCGCTGCAACAACGCTACCCGGAACCGCCCTCGCCGCCGACGCCGCCCGCCGCCGGCGCGGCCACGCGCGAGCCGGGTTGAATTCGCGTGATGCCAGCGCCGGCATGGTCTGCCTTGCACCGGCCCGCGTGGGCCTGGTCGAAGCGCGTCGGCTTGGTGGCTGCGGTCGTTGGCGCGGTCGGCTGCGCGACCCCGCCACCGGCGCCGACGCCGGTGCCACCGGCCGAGTCGCCACGGCCACCGCCACCGCCGGCCATTGGCGGCTGGCCTGGTGCCGCGGGTGACGTGGCGGGGCGCAGCGATCGCCTGCTGATCTACCTGCCGCGCCGAGGCGATACGCTGCAGGGCATGGCGGCGCGCTTTCTCGGCAGCGCCGACCTGGCCTGGCGCATTGCCGACGCGAACGGGCAGCGCTGGAAGCCGGTCGAAGGTGAGCCGGTGATCGTGCCGCTCGTGGTCGGAAACCCCGTCGGCATCACGGCGGACGGCATCCAGACCATTCCCATCCTCTGCTACCACCGCTTCGGGTTCAGCGCGAACAAGATGACGGTGACGCCGGCACAGTTCGAGGCGCAGCTGCAGTGGCTGGCGCGCAACCACTACCGCGTGCTGCGACTCGGAGAATTGCCCGGTTTTCTGGCCGGGCGCGAGCCGCTGCCGCAGCGGTCGGTGGTGATCACCGTCGACGACGGTTACGAATCGGTCCACCGCCATGCCCTGCCGCTGCTGCGCAAGTACGGCGTTCCGGCCACGCTCTTCGTCTACACCGACTTCGTCGGTGCCGGCGACGCAATGAGCTGGCCGCAGTTGCGGGAACTGACCCGGTCGGGACTGGTCGATATTCAGGCGCACTCGAAGACACACCGCAACCTGATCCAGCGTGTACCGACCGAGACCGAGACCGAACACCGGCGGATGATCGACGGTGAACTGCGCCTGTCGCGCGCGACACTCGAACGGTGGCTGGCACCGGACGGTGTTCCGGTGCGGCACTTCGCCTACCCCTACGGCGACGCCGACGAGCTGGTGCTCGAGTCGATGCGGCGCAACGGCTTCGAACTCGGTGTCACCGTCAACCCGGGCGGCAATGCCTTCTATGCCGATCCGCTGTTGCTTCGCCGCACGATGATCTTCGGTGACCACGACCTGGATGCGTTCAAGGCGCGGCTCCAGATCCACCGCACTGCGGCGAGGCCGTGATGCCGAACCCGACAGGGCGGCCAGGGTGTGCCCCGCGCGCGGCGGGCCGTCCTCGTGTGCCCCGGCGTTCGAGGCGCAGCGCCCGGGCCGCCTGCGCCACGGCGATGCTCCTGGCCGCATGCACCAATGTGCCGACGCCGCCAGCGGCGCCAGCGGCAGTGCCGGCACCGGAGCTTCAGGTGCAGGTGCCCGCGCAGGCCGATGCGGGCGCCTTGTCGGCATTCGAGCGCCAGCACCGGCAGATGGCGGCGCAGGCGGCCTCGCAGGGCCGATGGGCCGACGCCCA
Organism: Rubrivivax sp.; assembly: GCA_034522875.1. Taxonomy (GTDB): domain Bacteria; phylum Pseudomonadota; class Gammaproteobacteria; order Burkholderiales; family Burkholderiaceae_C; genus Rubrivivax. Next base: position 36,337 of record JAXHKY010000027.1, read on the forward strand.
GGCGGCCTGGGATGTGGTGCTGGCCCTCAGTCCGCAGGACGGCGAGGCCTTGATGCGCCGGCGCGAAGCCGTTGCGGCGGCCGCGGCCGGCGTGGCCGAGCGTCTGCCGCGCGCCCGTCAAGCGCAGCGCAAGGGCGACCTGGAAGGCGCGTCACGGCTGTATCTCGAGGTGCTCGCGCTCGATCCCCGGCATGCGGATGCCGCCGCGGCGCTGCGTGCGATCGAGTCCGAGCGGATGCGTCGCAGCCGGTCGATCGTGGCATCGCGCCTGCCGGCCTATCGCTCCCCGCCGGCCCCGGCGCCGATGCCCGCGGCCGGCGCCGTTCGCAGCGACGTCGAACATGCGGCAATGCTGTCGCGACAGGGCGAGGTCGATGCGGCGATCGCCCTGCTGCAGCCGGTGGCCACGGCGCCGCGCCCCGACCCCGCCGCACGGGCGCTGATGGCCGACCTCTACGTGCAGCAGGCCGACCGGCTGGCCGCGACCGATCGTGCGGCGGCGATTTTGGCGCTCGAGAACAGCCTCAGGTTTGCTCCCGGCCACCCGGTGGCGACGAGGCAGATCCGTGCGCTGCGGCAAGCCGAAGGGCGCAAGCCACCGCCGAAGTCGCTGTCGAACCCGTAAGGATCGGCCGCACCGAAGTGCCGGTGCGGCCCTGGCGGGGCCACGCCTTCACTGCTTGGCGCGTTGCAGCCGTTGCTTCAGGGTGACCGCCTTCTGGCGCTCGAGCGTGGCAGTGGCGTTTTTCGGGTCGAGCGCCAGCACCGCGTCCCACGACCGGATGGCACCGTCGAGGTCCTGTTTGGCAAAGGCGCTGCGGGCTTCCCGGGTATGCCGCGCAATCGCCGCCTCGCGTTCACGCTCGGCGCGGGCAGGGTCGGGCGGAGCCGGGGCAGGGGCCGGCGCCGGTGGGGATGCGGCGGACGGTAAGGTCGTGGGTGATGGCGCCGCGGCCGCCGCCGGCCCGGAGGCCGGCGGTGCCACGGGCGCTGCGGCGGCAGAAGGTGATTTCGCGGCGGCAGCCGGAGCGGGCTGCGCGGGCGCGGCGGGTGCGTCCGGAGAGGGTGCCTTGCCCGGCACACGGATCGTCTGCCCGCCGGCCACCAGGCGCGGCACCTTGATGTCGTTGTAGCGCGCCAGCGCATAGAACATGTACACGTCGTTCAGGAAACGCTGCGCGATGCGCGACAGCGACTCGCCGGGCTGGACCCGATAGGCGAACGATTCGCGTCCGAGCAAAGCCTGCGGGTCTTCCTTGATCTGACGCATCAGGTTCCGGGCCAGCCGGTGCCCCGGATCCGACTGCAGCACACGCCCGAGTTCGGCCACGGCCGACTCTTCCTCGCCCGCCTCGAGGTGTTCGATGGCCGACGCCACCGCGCGCTGGATCATCGGCGGCGACAGGGTCGGCTGCGGAGACTCCGCCGGTGCCGGCGTGGGCACGGTTTCAGGCGCTGCAGGCGCTGGCAACGCGTCGGGTTCAGGTGCCCGGGGTGCAGGCGCACCCGGCTCCTTCGCCCCGAACGGCATCTGGCCGCATCCGGCGACGATCAGGCTTGCAGCCAGCGCGGCGACGGCCAGCGGGCGACGTAAGGGGTTTCCGGCTTTTGGCATCACGGGTCGCATTGTCGGGCCTTTGGGCTCCATCCAGCGTCCCCCGGGCAGGGGGCACTGTGCCGGCGCCACCGACGCTCGAATGTGAAACAGCGGGTCCATTGTGCGCACAAGGGGCTGCCGGCATCAATCTGGTGAGGGGCGGGTGACTTTGTACCCTGCGGGGACCACGCATCGCGAGGCACTATGTCGCACTGCGCGGGATGCCGCGTCGACCCCTGGGGAGCGGCCTTGACTGACCCGGCCAACACCTTTCCCGTCCTTGCAGCCGGCTTCGGCATCCTGGCCGCCTGGCGTTACGCGCGCACCCGGCAATGGCGCGGCGCGGTGGCGACCTGGCTGCTTCTTGCACTTTGTTTTGGTGGCGTCGCGCTCTGGCTGCGCCTTGTCCACGGTTGAGCGAGCGTGACTTTGGTTGGTTGTGGCTGCGTCGGCACCTGACGACCATGGCTCGAACCGGTCGGCGCGCGAGGTGTCGTTCCCCCGGTACCGCTGCCTCTGCGACCACCGATGCCCCTCACCCTGCTGGCCATAGCGCTGAACGATCAGCCGCTTTCGCAGCCGATCACGGCGTGCTTCGACGCCAGCGGCGGCACGATCGGCCGCGCCGACCACAATACGATGGCGCTGCCCGACCCCGAACGCCACATCTCGCGGCTGCAGGCCGAGGTGGTCAGCCGCGACACGACGTTCATGATTCGCAACGTCGGTGCGGCCAACCCTATCAGCGTGGCCGGTCGCACGGTCAATCGGGGCGAAACCGCGATGCTGGAACACGGCGACGAGGTCCGCATCGGTGGCTACCTGCTGAAGGTCGACTGCCGTGACCTCGAGACAACCCAGGACATCACGCGCGGCCGTGCGCTGCACACGCTGACGCCGCAGCCGTCGACGCCACCGCCGGCACCGCGTGCACCGGCTTTGTCGAGCGCCAACCCCTTCGCCGACCTGCTGGGCAACGTGCCACCACCACCTGGCGGCCCGGTCTCCGATCCGTTTGCCGACCTGCTGCCGCCACCGGCAGGCGTTACGCCGGGGTCGGCGGCAGTGGCGCCCGCCGCGCCGTTGCCGCCGCGACTGCCGGACGATTTCGACCTCTTCGCGGCGCCACTCCCGCCAGCGCCTGCGCCGGCGCCGACCGACCCTTTCGCCGACCTGGTGCCCGCGGGGCCGGCGCCGGACATCGACCGGGCGTTCGGCCTCGACGGCGGCCGTGCGCGCGATGCGCTGGCGGACTTCATGGCCGACATGGCGGCGCCGCCATCAACCAGACCGGGTGACCCGCAGGCAGGCGGGGTTCCACTCGATCCGCTGGCGCTGTTCGGCGGGCCGGCCCCGCCGGCCCCGCCTGCGGCGTCGGCAGGTCCTGCGCAGGCCGATGACTTGCCCGGTGTCTACGCGGCCTATTCGCCGCCCCGCGCAGCGCTGCCTCCCGCGCCGCCTGCCATGCGCCCATCACCGCCGCGGCCCGCCGCGGGCCCGCCATCGGCGGCACCGGTTCCGCCCGCCGTTGCGCCGGCAGCGACGGCATTCGATGCCGCGGCGCACCGCGACAGACCAGACCTCGACGCGGCCTGGCAGGCTTTCTGCGCCGGTGCGGGCATCGACCTGCCGGTGCCCGCCGGCAGCGCTGCGCAACGCTTGGAGGCACTCGGGCGCATCATGCGCAGCGCCATCGAAGGCACGCTGCAGCTGATGGCCGTGCGGGCCAGCACCAAGCACGAATTGCGCGCCATGGTCACGGTGATCCAGCCGCGCAGCAACAACCCGTTGAAGTTTTCGCCCGACGCGAAGTCCGCGATCGAACAGTTGCTGCAGCCTGCGGCGCGCGGCTTCCTCGACGGACCGGCGGCCATGGACGACGCCATGCACGACCTGGTCGGCCACTCGATCGGCACGGTGGCGGGCATGCGCGCGGCCATCGGGGGCATGCTCGACCGGTTCGCGCCCGAGGCCCTGGAATCCAAGCTGGTGGGCGGCTCGCTGCTCGACAGCCTGCTGCCGATGAACCGCAAAGCCCGCTTGTGGGAGCTGTATCTGCAGCAATACCAGTCCATCCGTGACGAGGCGCAGGAGGACTTCCACGCCTTGTTCGGCAAGGCCTTCCTGGCGGCCTACGAGCAGCAGATCGAGCGCCTGAAGCAGGGTCGGCAGCCGTGATGATGCGCATCCGCATGGCCAGTTGCTCGGAGCAGGGGGCGCGGCAGCACAACGAAGACGATTTGCGGCACGGCGTGGCGCGCAACGGCTTTTATGCCGTGCTCGCCGACGGCGCCGGGGGCCACCGCCGCGGCGCCGAGGCCGCCCGGCGTGCGGTGGCCCGCATCGAAGCCATGCTGCGCGACGACACCATGGCTTTTTCGCCGGCCAACCTGACGCAGATCGTTCGCCTGGCGCATTCCGAGCTGCAACACCACCAGGACTCCGACGTTGCCGACGCGCGCATGCATTGCACGATCGTCGTGCTGTGGATCGACCCGGACGCCGGACACGCGCTGTGGACGCATGTCGGAGACTCGCGCCTGTACCGCTTGCGGCACGGACAGAACGACTTCGTCACCACCGACGACAGCGTGGTGCAGCGCATGGTGCAGGCCGGCCTGATCACACCGGACCAGTCGCACCAGCACCCGCAGAAGAACCAGTTGGTGGCCGCGCTGGGCATGGAAGGCGAGATCGAGCCGCATACCGTGGTGCGTGCGGTCGAACTGCTCGAAGGCGACGCCTTCTTGCTGTGCAGCGACGGCTGGTGGGAGTCGTTCGATGGTGTCGCCATCGTCGCCAGCCTGGCCCGGGCACTGTCGCCGCAGGACTGGCTGGCCGACATGCGTGGGCAGATCGCCGCGCGCGGCAAGCCGCGGCAGGACAACTACAGCGCGATCGTCGTCTGGGTCGGTGACCCGGGCGAGGTGACGCGGCCGGGCGCGGACGACACGCGGCCGCGGCAGGGCCCTCTGCCCTGATTCACCAGTCCCCGGTCAGCAGGTCGGCAAACGCCGCCGCCGAAGGCAGTCCGGCCGCGAGTGTGCAGCTTGCGCCGCCGCGCGCGCTGCGCAGGGGCCACCAGAAGCTCTTGCCGACCAGGCGCTGGCGCAAGCCTTCGGCGGCAAGATCCTGTGCCAGATGGCTCAGCCCGGCCCCGTCGGCCACGGCATGGCGCTCGCGACCGTTGGCTGACAGCGGGCGGCTCCAGGCCGGCCCGGTGGGCGTGGGCCAGGGTGGAGCGTCGACCAGGGCTTGCTCGAAGGCGTCGAGGCTGGCGCCGTCGGCCAGGGTCTCCAGGCTGGCGCGAGCGAGGTGGCCCCACCACCATTCGAGATGGTCGAGCGCGAAGCGGTCGATCGGCGGCTGTGGCCGCTGCTGCGCCACCACGAGCGGGAAGTAGCGGCCGACCTTGTCGCAGCTGGGCATCAGGATGCCGAACCACCAGTGCCCGTCGACGATGCCGGGAGCCCAGGCGAAGCGCCACACGGGGGCGGCCAGGTAGGTCGCGAGCCAGCGCTCGCCCAGCCGCTCCTGGCTGGCCCGCAGCGACACCGACAGCCACTCGTCGCAAGGCCTGATCCAGTCGCTGGACAAGCGCCGTGATGCGAAGTCGCCCAGCATGGAAAGCTTGCCGAACCAGCCGGGCGCATCGGTTGGGGCAGCCACGGTGGTCCCAGCGTTCAAAGACCGTTCGGGCAGGCGAACGAGCGCAACTCGGGCAAGCGGAACGGGTTGCGCACACTGCTCGCGGTGACGTCGAACACGGCCTTGCGGCCGTCGATGTCGAAGGTGGCGCGGAACCTCTCGGGGCTCGGCCCGGGCTGCAGCTTCACGCGTTCGAACAGCCTGAACAACGCCCAAGGCCCGTCGTTGACCATGCCCGTGCCGCCGGCCGGCTGCACCATCACGCGCACGACACCCGTGCCGCGCGGACCGGGCCATTGCACCACGGCGGGAATCTGCGGCCCGTGGGCGTAGCGCACGAGCTGGCCGTCGACGTCCAGCGTGAACTCGCGCAGCTCGGTATCCATCTCGACCGCTTTGAACTCCAGCCGTGTCGACGGCACGGCGCTGCCCGCAGCGAAGAAGGTCTCGCGGATCACGGCGGCGCGCTGGAACTGGGGCAGGGTGCCGACATCGGTGCCCAGCGGCGTGCCCTCGACGGCGCGAAAGCTCCAGGGTCGCGTGCTGGTGTCGATGAACGGCGCCAGCCGCTGCTGCATCTGGTCGAATTTGCCGCCCGGCCCGAACAAGGCGGCGAAGTCGGCCTGCGTCACGTCGCGCGGCGAGGTGGCGTCGAAGGGGTAGCGGCCGGCCGTCGCCTGGGTGCAGAACTCGCCGACTTGCGTGCGCACTTCGCGCGACAGGGTTTCACGCAATTGCATCAGGCCCACGCGCGCGCTGGCGCTGCCCAGGCTGTCGAGGATCGACCGCACCGGCTCCGCCGTATTGGCCGCCTCGGCCTTGAGCTGGTTGGGCAGCGGCGACGGCGGCGGGGCGGCGCCACCCTTCAGCGCCGAGTCGACGGCGGTCAGCAGCACCTGCAGTTCGCCCAGCCTGGCGACCACGCCCTCGATCGGTGCGCGGCCGCCTTCGGGCGCCGTGACCATGCGCCGCAGGCCCACGAATTCGTTGTCGACGATGCTCTCGATGCGTTCGGTCGGTGCGCCGGTGGTCGCCCGGCGGGCGCCGAGCGTGCCCAGCACACGGCTCTGCACTTTCTCGGCGGCACTGCGTGCCTGCTGGGTCACGGATTCGACTGCGCCCTGGCCGGCCAGCAGCGTGGTTTCGCGCGACATGGACCGCAGCAACGGCACCAGCGGGTTGTCCGGCGCGGCGAGGAAGCGCGTCTTCTCGATCGACTGCGCGATGCTCGTCACCGGCTGCAGGCGAACGTCGGCGATGAACGTCTTCCAGGTGTCCCGGTACTCGTTCAGGTAGATCCGGCGCACGTCGTCGACCAGGCGCCCCGATGCCAGCAACGCGCCGGCGCCGCCGGTGTCCGCCGCCTCGATGCCCAGCACCCAGGTCTGCTCGTCGGCCAGCTGGCGCGTCACGTCACCGACCACCGACTGGAAACCCTTGTGGTAGCCGTCATAGCTGAAGAGACCCGGCACGCCGCGCGTCAGCGGCTGACCGCTGGCACGGGCGAACACCAGCGCGGCGTTGCCGCCGCCTTTGTTCACGACCGTGAATTCGGGGAACTGCTCCCCGAGTCCCTGCTGGCGCAGCCGGTCGTAGACGCGCTGCGGCAGCGGCACGGCGGTTAGCCGCGCCCGCGTGGCGTCGACGAGTGCCTTGTCCTGCGGCAGCGGCGATACCGCCGGCCCCCTGGCCAGCAGGCGGTCGAGGTGGCTCGACAGGCGCTCGCGCTGTTCGGTGGTCATCTCGCGGCCCAGGCGCACGTCCCAGTCGGCTTCGATGTGCGTCTTCAGCGCGCCGGCATCGAAGCGCTGGGGGTCGTACATCATCAGGTAGGACTTCAGGGCCTCGTAGTGCGACTCCGGCTGGTCGAGCGATCGCAGCTGTTCCTCGACGCGCAGCGCCAGTCGCGGCAGCATCGCGTCGACGAGCATGCCCTCGTACGCGGCACGGGCGGCGCCGTCGAGTTTCGCGCCCTGGTAAAGACCGAAGCCGAGCGACCACGGCACGTCCTTGCCGGCATCCGCGGCGGCGGCAAGCTCGCGTGTGGCCTCCAGCGCGCCCAGGATCGGTGTCAGGTCCGGGCTCGGGCGGTTGGGTGTTTCCTGCACGAGCTGGCGCACGGCATCGACGCGTGCGCCGACGGTTTCGACGTAGCCGCGGTTTTCGCGCCAGCTCAGCACCCAGGCGCCGATGACCACCGAAGCCAGCACGGCGACCAGGGCGTAGCCGCCGATGACGAGCGCGCCGCGGCGGCGCTCCCAGCCGCGGCGGGTGCCGGCCACGCCGTGTTCGGCGAAAACGACCTCGGTCAGCAGGCGCTGCAGGAAGAAGCTGCGGCCGCTGCCCTGCTGCGGCGGCAGCACGACCTGTTCCAGCTGGTAGCGGCGCGCCACTGCACCGAGCACGCGGTCGATCGGCGTGCCCTCCTGGGTGCCACTGACGAAATAGACGCCGCGCAGCAGCGGGTCGGGCTCGAAGGGCGATGGCGAGAACACCTGCTCGACGAACTCCTGCAAGGGCGCGCGCAGGCTCGCGAACTGCCCCGGAAAACCGTAGATGCGTTGGCGGCGCTGCGGATCGGCTTCGGACTGCAGGCGATCGACGAGCCCGGCGTCCAGGCGCTGCAGCAGGGCGTCGAACTGCGGCCCGAATTCCTGCTGCCACGCCGCAGGAACTTCGAGCGGGAAGGTGAAGCCCCAGGGGGTCGCGCGCTGTTCCTTGTCGAGCGTGGCGTGGGTGTCGGCAAAGCCCGCCATGAGGTCGCATTTGGTGACCAGCAGGTAGATCGGCAGCCGGATGCCGAGCTGCTCGTGCAGTTCCTGCAGGCGCTGGCGCACCGTCTGGGCATGGCGCGCCCGCTCGGCCGAACCCTTGCCGACGAGGTCGGACAGGGACGCGGTCACGAGCACGCCGTTCAGGGGCTGGCGCGGGCGCGACTTGCGCAGCAACGCCAGGAAGCCGTTCCAGGTGCTGCGGTCGTTGGCCTCGTCGCTGTCCTGGGTGGTGAAGCGCCCGGCGGTGTCGATCAGCAGCGCACGGTCGGTGAACCACCAGTCGCAGTTGCGCGTGCCGCCGACACCGCGCACCGCCTGCTCGCCCATCTGCGCGGCGAGCGGGAATTGCAGGCCGGCGTTGCGCAGCGCGGTGGTCTTGCCCGAACCCGGGGCGCCGATGAACAGGTACCAGGGCAGTTCGTAGAGGTAGCGGCCGCTCAGCCGTTGGGTCAAGCGCTGCCAGCGCCGCGGTGCCGCGCCCGCCGGGCCAGCGAAGCGGGCGCTGCGCAGCAACTGCAGTGCACCCTCGAAGCGCGCTCGCACGGCCGCCAGGTCGGCACTCTCGCCCGCCACCGCCGGGCCGGCTGGCGCGGCCATGAGCTGCTGCACGACCTTCTCGTTGCCGCTGCGGGCGCGCCACGTGCGCCAGCCGACGATGGCCACCGCCATGGCGACGACGACCGCGGTGGCCACCCAGCGTGCGTTCTCGCCCTCCAGCGGGCGCCAGTCGGCCACCGCGACCAGCGGCCCGATGACCCAGATCAGCGCCAGCAGCAGCAACAGCAGCAAGGCGGCGAGCACCCAGCCGTTGAAGACCCAGCCCAAGACCTTGCGCAGCATGGTGCGGATCACCTCGAGGCCGCCGCCGCCGCAGCCGGCGGCGTCTCGGTCCGGCGCGCGCGGGCATCGGGCCTGGCAGTCAGCAGCATGACCTCGACACGCCGGTTCAGCGCACGATTGGCCGCACTGTCGTTCGGTACCAGCGGCTCGCCGTCGGCGCGGCCCTCGGCGCGCACGCGATCGGCCGGCACGCCTGCCGCGACGATCAGGCGCTGCACGGTGCGTGCGCGCTCTTCCGACAAGTGCCAGTTGGAAGGGAAGCGCATCGACCGCATCGGCGTGTTGTCGGTGTGCCCGGTGACGACCACTTCGCCGCCGACGCGCACCAGGGCGTCGGCGATGCGGCGCATCAGGTCCTCGCGTTCGGGCAACAGCGTGGCGTTGGCCGGCGCGAACAGGCCTTCACCGCGTATCGTGATCACGCTGCGGTCGACCTCGTCGCGCACCGCCACCAGGCCGGCGCGGATATCGGGTTGCAGGAAGACCGCCAGGCGCGGCTGCGCTGCGGCCTGTGCGACGGGCACCAGCGGCGCCGGCAGCCGCAGGCGCTGGATCTCGGCATAGACCGGATCGGCGCGATTGCTGAGCGACCACGCAAATGCCGCGTAGACGCCGCCCAGCATCAGCAGCACGGCGCAGGACGTGACAGCCAAGGGCAGCCAGGACAGCGCCCGGCGGTCAGCCACCGGCCGGCCCTGCCAGTTCGACGCCAGGGCCGGTGCATAGGCGCCGCGCTGCTGGCGGATGATCTGCGCCAGCTTGGCGCGAATCGCCTCGAGTTGCGCCCGACCGCCGTCGATCACGCGATAGCGGCCCTCGAAGCCGAGCGCCAGCGCAGCGTAGATGAATTCGAGCAGGTCGAGGTTGATGTCGGGCTTCTCGGCCAGCCTGGCCATCAGCTGGAAGACCTTCTCGCCGCCGAAGGACTCGTTGTAGAACTCGGCCAGCAGGCTGTGCCGACCCCACAGGCCGGCACCGCCCCAGGGGGTGTCGGCCGCCGCCTCGTCGATCATCGTGCACAGCACGTAGCGCGCAGCCATGATGCGCTCGGGCGCGATCCCGCGCTGCTGGGCAGCGCTGGCGAAGTCGCGGATACCTTGCGCCAGCGATGCGCGCAGCGCCGCCGGATCGGCGACCTGGCGCGTCTGGCGCAACTGCGGCACCATCACCATCAGACGGTTGGCCAGTGCGAGCAGCGGGTTCAGGCCGTGGTCGGCCGGTGGCAGGTCGCTCGAAGCGCCGTCCACCTGACCCGCGGCCCCGGACGCCCGCACTCCGGGCCATCCGCCAGGCACCGGGCGAGCGAAGGTCGGCTGGCTGTCGAACTCAGCGAAGGGGTCGGGGACCGCAGGCGGGTCGCTGGCCATCGGTACCGCCTCGATGCATCAGGACTGGCGCACGGCCCACAACTCGAGTTCGAGGCCGGGGAAGTCGCCGGTCACGAACAGCGCCAGGCTGCCGCTGCGTTCGAGCTGCTTCCAGAGTTCGCCCTGGCGGTCCAGTTCGAAATAGTGGCTGCCGGCATGGTAGGGCAGCTGCCGCGGCGCCACCGGCAGGCTGCGCAACGCAATGCCCGGCAGCTGGAGGTTGACCAGTTCCTTGATGCGGTCGACCGGGCCGAGCTTGCACTGCGAAGGAAAGCGCTGCCGCACCTGCTCCATCGGCAGTTGCGAGCGCACCGCGAGCACGAAACCGGCACTGTGCAGCAGCTCGGTGTCGGCAATCACGGCGGTGCGCACGCCGTGGCTGCGATCGACCAGTTCGATCGGCACCGCGTGACGCTGGATCACGGCCGACAGCAGTTCGCGCAGGTCCTGGACCACGGGGGCGAAGCAGCGCTGCAGGTCGTCGTGCTGATAGAGCGGGTACTCGGGCGGCAGGCGTGTGCTCGAGAAGGTGGCCAGTTCGCCGGCGAGCTCCAGGCAGGCCAGGAAGAAGGGCCAGGGATGCACGCTCGGCGCGCCGGCGAACTGGCGCCACCGCGACTCGGTGCGGTTGAGCAGCTGCAGCATCAGGAAGTCGGCGACTTCCGAGACGCCGTGGCCGAGTTGGCCCATGCCCGCGGCCAGCGCGCGGGCGCGCTGTTGAATGAGGCCGTGCAGCAGCGCCGCCGTGGCCGAGAGTTGGCCACTGGCTTCGATGCTTGTTTGCGCTGCAATATAGCCCCGGTCCAGCACGACCTGCCCGTCGCCGCGGCGCTCGACGATGCGCGCCACGCCGAGCAGCGCGTGGCTGTCGTTGGCGTCGCGCTGGCGCAGCAGCTGCAGGCGCAGGGCACCGGTCTGCACCGGTTCCGGGTCGTCGTTGGCATTGGTCTGGTCGCGCAGATCCAGGTCGATGACGTTGTAGCGGGCCACCGCGTCGCCACGACCGTCGCCGAAGTCGACCTCGGTGGCGCCGTCGCGTGCGCGCGGCGCCGCGAGGAAGACGACCTCACCCAGCAGGTCGGGGGCCACCTCGAACGGGCTCGGCAAAGCGTCGACGTCGGGCATCGAGAACGGTGTGCCGTCGGGCAGCACGCCGCGCGCGCGCACGAGCGCCACGCGGCCCAGCGCGAACTGCGCTTCGTCGAGCACCAGTTCGCCAAAGCCCCAGGCATAGGGATGCGCGGCTCGCGCACGAGCGTCGACCAAGGACTCGACGAAGCGCGACTCCTGCTGAAAGTGGTGCGGTCGCAGGAACATGCCCTGCGACCAGATCACGCGGTGATGTGCCGTCATCGTCACACTGCCTGCGAACGAATTCAGGGGGACACCGTCGCCGACACCGCGAGCGGTTCGGCGCGGATCGTGATCTGCTGCGATCGGCCCGGCTGCACGGCCGTGATGGACCGCCAGCTGGCCAGTTCCAGGTTTCGATAGGCCGCGACAACGCCTATGAAGCGGGTCTCCACCGACAGCTTCTTCGCGAACGGGCGAGTCTCGCCGGGCTGGAGCATCACTTCCTCCCGGGTGATCAGTTCGGCACCCAGCGCCGCCTGGTCGGCCTGGTACAGCGACATGAAGTCGGCCTGGTTGAAAGCGGCGGCCGATTTCAGTTCGTAGATGCGCAGCAACAAGGGGGATGGACGCTGGGACACGCTGGGGTTGAGGCCCGCCGCAGCCTCGATGTGGCCGTTGACGGCCGTGGGCTTTGGAGCACTGCTGCAGCCGGCGGTGGTCAGCATGGCAGCCGACGCCAGGCAGACGGCATAGGCAAGGCCGAATGGAGATTTCATGCGACGTCTGGTGGGCGCGGATCGACTGCCGGATGCCAAGAACCTGGCTCTCATCGCTGCGAGGATAAGCAGGAGCCCACACGGCAACGGATGACTAAGGTAACCCGTTTCCGGGACCGGCGGGGTCGGAATTTCCGTGGGTGCGGGTTGCGGCAATGGATTCATCCTCGCCGGTCATCGGCGCGCTGCTTCGCGACCGACACCGTCCTGGCGGTCGCGCCAAGGCAGGTGCGGGGGCAGGGCGGCTGGCTGTCCATCGACCCCGCGGCGGGAACGCAGGCGTAGTCGAACCGTTCGCAGCCATATGCCACGCCGGCCATTGCCACGGTGGAAACGGGCTAGACGTCGCCGATGAGCGCCGAGGTTCGCGTCACATCGCGCTCGAAGGCGGCAAGGGTGTGCTCCGAGGTCGAAGTGTTCAACAGCACGGTCCGCGCCACCTCGGCGTGGCCCTCGAAGGTGCGTTGCAGTCCCGCGCGCGCCGCCACCGGCATCGCCTGCAGCAGCGCGGTCACCAGGGCATCGAGCGCCACCAAGCTGCCCTTGAGTTCGCAGATTCGTTCCGTGGCTTCCTGCAGGTTCTTCATCGTCGGCGTCCCAAGGAAAAAGCCGCGGCAGATACCGCGGCTTTTTCGGCAAACCCCGTTGCCGGGGTCTCGAGCGCCGATCAGGTGGCGGCGCGGATGTTCGAGGCTTGCGGGCCCTTCTGGCCTTGCGTCACTTCGAATTCGACGCGCTGGCTTTCGGCCAGGGTCTTGAAGCCGCTGCCCTGGATCTGGCTGAAGTGGGCGAAGAGGTCCTTGCCGCCGCTGTCAGGCGTGATGAAGCCGAAGCCCTTGCCTTCGTTGAACCACTTCACGGTACCGGTTTCGGTTGTCATGTCAAATTTCCTTTCAAGTGATGCCGCAGCACATGCTGCAAGCAGTGCAGAGACGCCAAGAATTCACCGATTGGAGATTCGACCGAAACTGCCGGGTAGACCGGCTGAAACAGAGATGACCTACAGAAAGACGGTCTTGTGCATATCTACGAGGCGAATGATACCCCATGTCGCCGTGGACAGTGCGACGTGCAAAGTGCGGCGGCCCGGCGGCGCAGCCTCGAGGCCAGAGGCGTCCGCGGTTCGGCACCGGGCAGGGGTCCACACTTGCCGCACGGCGCGGGTCGCGCACAATGGGCGCCGCATGATGCCTTCGATGCCGTCCCCCGCCGCGACGTGGCTGCGTCCGATCTCGGCCGCGCTGCTGGCCGCTGCGCTGTTGACCGGCTGCATCACGCGCTCGGTCGACGTGCCTTCGGAGCAGGCCGACGCGGCTGAATTTGCCGACTGGACCTGTGATCGCATCGACGACGAACTCGACGCCGTGCAGCAGCGCGCGGCCGACGTGGCCTATGCGGTGGACGAACGCGCCGGCAACAACATCATGGCGCTGGGGGTCGGCGTCACCGTGTTCTGGCCGGCGCTGCTGGCGATGCGGCCGGCCGGGCTGGAGGCGGCCGACCTGGCGCGGCTGAAAGGCCGCTACGAGGCGCTGCGCACGGCCTCGGCGGCCAAGGGCTGCCCGCCGGCTGCCGCCGAACTGAGGCCTGACGTCGCGGCCACCTTGCCGGTGGCGGTGGGCGACCGTCTCTTTTACGAAGACCGTGCCGCGGCGCGTCTGCCCGCATCCAGCTGGGTCTTGCGCGTGAAGGCGCTGCGCCGAACGGAAATCGAGATGGAACTGGAATCGGCCCCCGGCAACCTTTGGCGGCAGGACCGGGCCGGCAACGTGATCGAGGCGCCCCCGGGAGCGCTGCAATGGCAGCGCCTGATCCGCGGCGAACTCGTGCTGGGCCATGTGGTGGCCGGCGAGATCGGCGTGGTGGGCGACCCGCTCGCCCGCGCCCGGCTGCGCGGCCAGGTGGTGGCGGTGGGGCCGCAGACGGTGGCCGATCGCCGCTTCGACGTGGCGGTGATCGAATTGTTCGGCGACGCCCAGACCGCAGAGGCCTTTACGCGTGTCGACGGGGCGATCGTCGTCGACCGTGCCAGTGGCGTGCTGTTGCGCCTGGACCTGCGCAGCGCCCAGCCGCCGTTTGCATTGCAGCGTCGCCTGGTGCGGGTGGAAGCGACGCCGGGCTGAGGACACAACAGTTCTTTACCGGGGCTGCACTTTGCCGTTACGGCCGGTCTGCAAAATGGCCGGCATCGTGAACCCGCCAGGAGATGTCATGCAGCGATCTGCTTCCAAGCCCACCCCCGTCGGCGCCCGCGTCGTGCTTCGGCCGTTGCGCCTGCTGGCTGCCAGCGCGACGCTGGCCCTGGCCGGCGGACTGATGCAGACGGTGGCCGCTGCCGCGCCTCACGGCGGGCCGGGCGGCCCTACGGCCATGCCCGCGATGGGCCCGATGGGCAGCCTGCTGGTGGCGCACCCGCGGCAAATGGAGCGCGTGTTCGACGGCATTGGCGCCAGCGCCGAACAGCGGGCACAGATCCAGCAGATCGCGCAGGCCGCCCGCGCCGACTTGCGCGCCCAGCGCGAGGCCGGGCAGGACTTGCGCGAACAAGGCCGCACGCTGTTCGTGCAGCCCGTCATCGACGAAGCGGCGGTCGAGGCACTGCGGCTGCAGGCGCTGGCGCAGCACGACCAGGCCAGCCGGCGCATGGTTCGGGCGCTGCTGGACATCGGCCACGTGCTCACCGCCGAGCAGCGCCAGGCCCTGGCCGAGCAGATGGCGCAGCGTCGTGCCACCCTGCAGCGCCACCGCGCCGAACGTGAAGCTCCCGCCGACCCGAAGCGCTGAGCGTTTCGCGCCCGGACCGCGGGGCGCGGGACGGGTCCGGGCCCGGCCGGTGGCCATGAGAGTCCGGCAGCGATGAGCCGCCTGCTGCTGGTCGACGACGACACGCGACTGACCGGGATGCTGGGCGACTACCTGCGCCGCAACGGCTTCGAGGTCGAAACCGCCGGCTCGCTGGCCGCGGCGCGCAGCCGGCTGCAGCAGGGCGGCTTCGACGCCATGGTGCTCGACCTCATGCTGCCCGACGGCGACGGCCTGGACCTCACGCGCGAGCTGCGCGGCGCACCGCCGACGCGGCGGCTGCCGCTGCTCATGCTCACGGCGCGGGGCGAGCCCACCGACCGCATCGTGGGCCTGGAGATCGGCGCCGACGACTACCTGGGCAAGCCCTTCGAACCGCGCGAACTGCTGGCGCGCGTGAAGGCGCTGCTGCGCCGCGCCGCGCCGCAGGCCGGCAGCGGCGACGACGTGCTCGTCTTCGGCCGCCTGGAGGTGGACCTGGGCGCGCGCCTGGCCCGCCTGGACGGCCGGCCCTGCGACCTCACCGGCCATCAGTTCGAACTGCTCAGCGTGCTGGCGCGCCGCCCCGGGCGGGTGCTGTCGCGCGACCAGATCATGGACGCGCTCAAGGGCCACCCGCTGGAGGCCTTCGACCGCAGCATCGACGTGCACATCTCGCGCATCCGCGCCGTCATCGAGGACGACCCGAAGGCGCCGCGCCGCGTGCTCACGGTGCGCGGCGCCGGCTACGTGTTCGCGCGCAAGCAGGACGCCGAATAGTGCCCTGGCAGAACCCGGCCGGCGGTGCCGGCGTGTCGCGGTCGGCAGGCCCGAAGGAGCGCTGACGCCATGCGCACGCTGTACCTGCGCATCTATCTCACCGTGGTCGCCGCGCTGGCGCTGTTTGCGCTGGTCTCGGGCTGGCTGCTGCAGCAGCATCTGGACGCGCAGCGCCTGCGCGCCGAAGCCGGCGCGCGCGAGCGCCTGGCGGCCTGGTCCGAACTGCTGCAGGCTTCGCTGCCGCCGGCCGACGCGCCGCGCGCGGAACAGGCTGCGGCGCTGCGCGACTGGGCGCAGCGCCTGCGCGTGCCGATGGCGCTGGACGACGCCCACGGTCAGCGCATCGGCGCCACCGATTCGTTCCTGCGCCGCGAAGCCGAAGCGACCGGTGGCGCGCCGCGCCTGCGCTCGATGACGCTGGACGACGGACGCGTGCTGTGGGTGGCGCGCCCGCTGGTGCTGCGCGGGCGGCCCGGCGGCCGTCCGCCCGACATCGACATGCCCCGGCTGCTGCCGCCCGGCTGGCCCGACGGCCTGGGGCTGGCGCTGCTGCTCGTGGTGCTCTTCCTGGCCGTGGCCGCCGGCGCCTGGCCGGTGGTGCGCGGCCTGACGCGCCGGCTCGAGGCCTTGAAGCAGGGGGTGGAGGCCTTCGGCGCCGGCGCGCTGCACCAGCGCGTGGCCGAGGACGGGCGCGACGAGGTGGCCGCCCTGGGCGCCAGCTTCAACCGCGCCGCCGCGCGCATCGAAGCCCTGCTGCGTTCGCACCAGACCCTGCTGGCCAACGCCAGCCACGAACTGCGCTCGCCGCTGGCACGGCTGAAGATGGCGTTGGCGATGGTCGACGAAGCCGCGCCCGAACAGCGCGCCGCGCTGCAGCGCGAGATCCGCACCAATATCGCCGAACTCGACGCCCTGGTGGAAGAAGTGCTGCTGACGAGCCGGCTCGACGCCAAGGCGGCGCTGGACGTGCGCGATGCCGTGGCCCTGCTGCCGCTGCTCGTGGAGGAGGCGGCGCGCGTGGCTGCAGTGGCGCAGGGCGACGACGTGCAGGTCCTTGGCGACGAGCGGCTGCTGCGCCGCGCCGTGCGCAACCTGCTCGAGAATGCGCGCCGCTACGGCGGCAGCGAGGTGCAGGCGTTCGTGGCCGCGCGGCCCGGTGCCGGTGGCGGACGGGTCGAGTTGCGCATCTGCGACCGCGGCCCAGGCGTGCCCGAGGCCGACCGCGAACGCATCTTCGAGCCCTTCTTCCGCCTGCCGGGCCATGCAGAAACCGAAGGCGGCGTGGGCCTCGGCCTGTCGCTGGTGCGGCAGATCGCGCAGCGCCACGGCGGTGGCGTGCGCTGCAAACCTCGCGCGGGCGGCGGCAGTTGCTTCGTGCTGGACCTGCCGGCGGCCTGAAGCTCCACGGGCACCGCGGTACCCGCCGCCGGCGTGCACGGCCCGGTTTCAGACCCGCGGCGGGCGTGGGTCGCTGCCGTCGAAGGCTTGCGGGTCCGGGTGGTCGACGCCGGTGGCGTCACGCGCACGCTCGGCATAGCGGTTGAAGCGCCAGGCCGTGGCTTCCAGGGTGATGCGCCGCCACACGGCGCGCTTCTGCGCCGGTCCATATTCGGGCCAGCGTTGCACCTCCTCGAAGCTGCGTCCGCAGCCCTTGCACACGGCGTCGCCCTGGCTGGTGGAGCAGATGGCGATGCACGGCGCGTCGGGCGTGCTGGCGTACCAGTCCAGCCAGGCCTGGCGCGCGTGCGCGGGCATCGTCGACTCGTCGCACAGCGTTTCCCGGTGGTAGACCATCAGGCCGTAGACCTCGGCCAGCGCACGCACCTCGGCGCAGGCGGCCACACCGTCGTGCGAAGGCGAGCGCGCGCGCCACCAGTTGATGGCCGCTTCGATGTCGGTGATGTGGATGCCTGCCATGGGTGCCGGGTGCGGCCGCGGCCGCGAGAGGCTGGCCAGTGTAGCGAGCCCGCGGCTGCCGGCCGGCCACCGCCAGCGCGCTGCTGTCCTCGCCGGTGCTGCGATGATGGCGGCCCGCCGAGCACGAAGCCCCCCGTGAATCCCGAACTTCAACCCGGCCTCCTGGTCCTGCACGGCAATCGCGCCGAGTGGTTGGCCGAGGCGGTCTTCGAGTGGCTGCTGCGCCACCCGCTGCAACCGCTGGAGGAAGAGATCCTCCTGGTGCAGAGCAACGGCGTGGCCGAGTGGCTGAAGACGACGCTGGCCACGCACGCGGGCATCTGCGCCGCCACGCGCGTCGAACTGCCGGCGCGCTTTCTCTGGCGTGCCTACCGGCAATGGCTGGGGCACGATGCGGTGCCGGTGCAGTCGGCGCTGGACAAGCTGCCGCTCACCTGGCGGCTGATGGCACGGCTGCCGGCCTTGCTGCCACGGCCCGGCTTCGAGCCCCTGGCCGGCTTCCTGCGCGACGGCGACGCGGGCCGCCGGCTGCAGCTGGCGCAGCGCCTGGCCGACCTGTACGACCAGTACCAGGTCTACCGCCCCGACTGGCTTCAAGCCTGGGCCGCAGGCCGCGACAGCCTGCCCCGCAAGCCGGGCCAGCCCGCCGAGCCGCTGCCCGCCGACCAGCTCTGGCAGGCGCTGCTGTGGCGGGAATTGCTGGCGCCGCTGGCCGAGAGCGAGCGCGCCGCCATCCGGCCGCGGCTGCACCAGCGTTTCCTGGACGCGGTGGCTGCCGGTGCCGCGCCGCGGGCGCAGGTTCCGCGCCGCGTCGTGCTCTTCGGCATGACCCACCTGCCCCTGCCCACGCTGCAGGCGCTGGCTGCGCTGTCGACGCGCGCTCAGGTGGTGCTGGCCATTCCCAACCCCTGCCGCTATCACTGGGCCGACATCATCGACGGCCGCGAGGGGCTGCAGGCCGGGCGTCGCCGCCACCCGCTGCGCCAGGGGCTCGACCTGGCCGCGGTGGCGCTGCAAGACATGCACGCCCACGCCCACCCGCTGCTGGCCGCCTGGGGCCGCCAGGGGCGCGACTTCGTGCGCCAGCTCGATGCCTTCGACGACGCGCTGGCGGCGCGGCAGCGCTTCGTGCTGCCCCGCGTGGACCTGTTCGACGACGCCCCCGGCGACACCCTGCTGCAGCAGGTGCAGGCGCGCATCCGCGACCTCGTGCCGCTGCACGAACATGCCGCGCTGTCCGCCCCGCCGGGGCTGGACGCGGCCGACCGCTCCATCGTCTTCCATGTCGCGCATGGCGCGCAGCGCGAGGTGGAGATCCTGCACGACCAGCTGCTGGAGCTGCTGGCCCATCCGCCGGGCGGCCAGCCGCTGCAGCCGCGAGACGTGGTCGTGATGGTGCCCGACATCGACGCCTTCGCGCCGGCCATCCGGGCCGTCTTCGGCCAGTGGCCGCGCGGCGATGCACGCTTCATTCCCTTCGACATCGCCGACCTGAAGGATCGTGCCCACGATCCGCTGCTGGTGGCGTTGGAGTGGCTGCTGCGCCTGCCGCAGCAGCGCTGCGGCCTGTCGGAGCTGCGCGACCTGCTCGACGTGCCCGCCGTGGCGCAGCGTTTCGGCCTGGCGCCGGAGCAGTTGCCTCGGCTGGTGCAGTGGATGGAAGGGGCCGGCGTGCGCTGGGGCCTGGACGCCGGGCACCGCGCGGGGCTCGGGCTGGCGGCCTGCGGCGAGCCCAACAGCGGCCTGTTCGGCCTGCGCCGCATGCTGCTGGGCTATGCGGTGGGTGACGCGGCAGCCGGCCGGCCGGGCGGCGACAGCGGCTTCCAGGGTATCGAGCCGTACCCGGAAGTGGGTGGCCTGGAAGCCGCGCTGGCCGGGTCGCTGGCCGACCTCCTGGCCGCGCTGCTGCACTGGCTGGACGAGGCGCGCGGCCCGGCCGCGCCCGCCACCTGGGCCGAACGCGGCCGCGCGCTGCTGGCCGCCTTCTTCGATGCCCGCCACGAGCGCGAGCGGGCCAGCCTGGTGGCGGCGCACGACGCCTTGCGCGCCTGGCTGGAGCCCTGCGCTGCAGCGGGTTTCGACGACCCGGTGGACCTGGCCGTGGCGCGCGAGGCCTGGCTCGGCGGCATCGACGAACCCAGCCTGGGCCGGCGTTTCCGTGCCGGCGGCGTGACCTTCTGCACCCTGATGCCGATGCGCGCCGTTCCGTTCGAGGTGGTCTGCCTGCTGGGCATGAACGATGGCGACTATCCCCGCCGCGGCCTGCGCAGTGACTTCGACCTCATGGGCCGCCCCGGCCACCAGCGCCCGGGCGACCGCTCGCGACGCGACGACGACCGCCAGCTCATGCTCGAGGCCGTGCTGTCGGCTCGGCGCGTGCTCCATGTCAGCTGGGCTGGACGCAGCGCGCGCGACAACAGCGAGCAGCCGCCTTCGGTTCTGGTGTCACAGCTGCGCGACTACCTGGCCGCCGGCTGGGGGGCGGGCGTGCTGACGCCGCGTACCACCGAGCATCCGCTGCAGCCCTTCAGCCGGCGTTATTTCGAGGCGGCGGCGTTGCCCCCCGCGGCCGCCACGGGGGCCCGACCGCCGGCGTTGTTCACGCACGCGCGGGAGTGGCGCGCCGCCCATGCGGCGCCGGCGCTGCGGGCCGACGCGGCCGGGTCGCCAGACGCGCCGATCGCGGCGCCCGACGCCGACGTCCCGCTGACCGTCGCAGCGCTCGTCTCGTTCCTGAAGAACCCGGTGAAGGACTATTTCCGCCGCCGGCTGGCGGTCGTCTTCGATGAACAGGACGCCGGTGCCGGCGACGACGAGCCCTTTGCACTGGCCGGCCTGGACGAATATGCGCTGATGCAGGAGCTGGTCGAGTCGATGCGGCGCGTTGTCGAAGCCGTGCCGCCGCCTGACCCCGCGGCGCTGGAAGCGCTGGCCGTGACGCAGGTGGATCGCCTGCAACGTGCCGGCCGCCTGCCGCTGGCCGGGCCGGGCCGGCGCTGCGCGCAGGCGCTGGTGCACAGCCTGGTGCCGATGCTGGCGCGCTGGCGGGCGCTGCAGGCGTCGCTGCCGTACGCCGTGCCGCACCAGGCCTTGCACTTTGTCAGCGGCGGGCTGGTGCTCGACGACTGGCTCGGCGGCCTGCGCAGCCCGTGCCCGACCGGCGAAGGTGTGGACCGGCCCCCGGCGGGGCCGACGACCGGACAGGCTGCCGAGCCACCGGTCTGGCTGGAACTCGTGCCCGGGCGGCTGTGCATCGAGGCCGAAGCGCGCCAGCCCCGGGCGCGCGCCGAGCGACTGATCGACGCCTGGGTGCGCACACTGGCCGCCAGCGCCGGCGGTGTGGCGGCGGGCGGCATGATCGTCGGCCGCGACGCCTGCATCCACGTGCGGCCGTGGCCGCGCGAGCGTGCGCAGCCCGCACTCGCGGCATTGATGCAGGCCTGGCGCGAAGGCCACTTCGGCCGCAACGCGCCCTTGCCGCTGGCGCCGCGCACGGCGTGGGCGCGGGTGCAGGGGGTGGCCGACGTGGCCGCGGTCTACGAGGGCAGCGCCTTCGCCGGCGGACGGCGGGGCGAAGTCGAGGAGGCCTGCCTGGCGCGCGTCTTCCCCGATTACGCCGCACTCTGCGCCGACGGGCGCTTTGCCACCCTGGCCCAGGAACTCTTCGCGCCGATGGCCGCCTGGATAGCCAGCGATGTGCGGGTCGAGCCACTGGCCGCCGCCGCCGCGGAACCGGAATCCGACCGTGACTGAAGTCCTGCAGCCCGCCCGCTTTCCCTTGTGGGGCAGCCGCCTCATCGAGGCCAGCGCCGGCACCGGCAAGACCTGGACCATCGCCGCGCTGTACCTGCGGCTGGTGCTGGGCCATGGCGGCGAAGCGGCCTGCGCTCGGGCGCTGGCGCCGGCCGAGATCCTGGTCATGACCTTCACGCGCGCCGCCACGCGCGAACTCTCCGATCGCATCCGCGCCCGCCTGCTGGAGGCGGCGCGCTGCTTTCGCGGCGAGGCGCAGCCCCGGGACGACGACGCCTTCCTGGCCGAGCTGCTGGCCGCCTATCCCGAAGGCGTGGCGCGCAGCGGCGCCGCCTGGCGGCTGGCGATGGCCGCCGAGAGCATGGACGACGCCGCGGTGCACACCATCGACGCCTGGTGCCAGCGCATGCTGCGCGAACATGCCTTCGACAGCGCTTGCCCGTTCGACGAGGAACTGGCGGCCAACGAGCGCGCGATGCGGCAGGAGGCGGCGCGCGACTACTGGCGGCAGCAGATCTATGTGCTGCCCGCCGGAGCCCTGGACCCGACGCTGGGCGTGTGGCCCGACGTCGATGCGCTGGCCGCCGATGCGCAGGCGCTGATGGAGCTCGAACTGCCTGCCGACGCCGCGCAAGGCAGCCTGGGCGATTGCATCGTGCGCGTGTCCAGCCAGCGCGCCACCTCGCTCGAACGGCTCAAGCAAGGCTGGGCCGGCCGTGCGCGCGAGATGCAGGCCTGGCTCGACGGCCTGTACGACGGCAAGGCCTTTCCCTTCGACAAGCCCAAGCTGACAAGGAAGAACTACAGCGCCTGGCTGGCCGCCCTGGCCGCCTGGGCCGAAGACCCGCAGGCCGAACGGCCCGAGATGAAGCTCGGTGCCACGCGGCTCACGCCGCAGGGCCTGCACGCCCTGGCCAAGCCCGACGCGCGCTACGAGCTGCCGCCGCACTTCGAGGCCTTCGCGCAGCTGATGCAGGCGCTGGCGGCGCTGCCGTCGTTGGCGTCGGCATTGCGCCTGCATGCCGCGGCGAGCATCCAGCAGCGGCTGGCCTGGCTCAAGCAACAGGCCGGCAGCTTCGGCTTCGCCGACCTGCTGAACCGCCTGGACGCGGCGCTGGACCCGGCGCGCAACGACGCCTCCGAACGGCTGCGCGAGCGCATCCTGGCGCAGACGCCGGTGGCGCTGGTCGACGAGTTCCAGGACACCTCGCCGGTGCAGGCGCGCATCTTCGACCGCCTGTGGCGCGTGGCCGACAACGCGCGCGCCACGGCGCTGCTGCTCATCGGCGACCCCAAGCAGTCGATCTACGGCTTTCGCGGCGCCGACATCCACAGCTACCTGGCCGTGCGCCGCGCCACCGCCGGGCGGCATTACATGCTCGGCACCAACCACCGCTCGACGCGGGCGCTGGTGGCGGCGGTGAACCACTCTTTCGAGCAGGCGGAGGCGCGGGATGGCGCAGGCGCCTTCCTCTACCGCCCGGAACCGCCGGGTGATGCAGCCGACAACCCCGTGCCCTTCGTGCCGGTGGACGCCCGGGGCCGTGGCGAGACCTTCGTCACCGGCAGCGGACCCGTCGCCGCAATGACGCTGGTGCTGGACGCCGAACCGCAGGACGCCCGCAGCAGCCAAAGCGCCTATGCGCAGCGCTGCGCCGAGCGCATCGTGACGCTGCTCAACGATGCCGCGGCCGGCTTCGCAGGCGCAGCCACGGGCTTGCGGCGCCTGCAGCCGGCCGACGTCGCCGTGCTCGTGCGCACCGGCCGCGAGGCCTGGGCCGTGCGGCGGGCCCTGCGCCAGCGCGGCGTGGCCTCGGTCTACCTGTCGGACAAGGACTCGGTCTTCCGCAGCCCCGAGGCGCAGGACCTGCTGCGCCTGCTGCAGGCCGTGGCCTCGCCGCTGGACAGTCGGCTGCTGCGCGCCGCGCTGGCGACGCGGCTGCTGGGCCTGTCGCTGGCCGAACTGGCGCAACTGGCCGACGACGACGAAGCCTTCGATCGGCGCAGCGAGCAGGTACGCCAGCTGCATGGCGTGTGGCAAGGGCAGGGCGTGCTGGCCATGCTGCGCCAGGCGCTGCATGTGCTGGGCCTGCCGGCGCGCTGGCTGGTGGGGTCGGGCGACGCGGCGGGGGGCGAACCCGGCGAACCCGGCGAACCCATTGAGGGCGACAGCGGCGGCGAGCGCCGCCTGACCAATGTGCTGCACCTGGCCGAGCTGCTGCAGACGGCGAGCTCACGGCTGGACGGTGAGCAGGCGCTCGTCCGCTGGCTGGCCGCGCAGATGCAGGGTGAGGGCGGCAGCAGCGGTGACGAGCAGATCGTGCGCCTGGAAAGCGATGCCGACCTCGTGCAGGTGATCACGGTGCACAAGTCCAAGGGGCTGGAATACCCGCTGGTCTTCCTGCCCTTCGCGTGCAGCTTCCGCGCCGTCGACCGGGCGCGCACGCGCTTTGTCCATCTGGCCGATGCCCGGGGCCGGCGCACGCTGCACCTGGAGTTGAACGACGACATCCTGGCCGCCGCCGACCAGGACCGCCTGCGCGAAGACCTGCGGCTGCTCTACGTGGCGCTCACACGGGCCCGCCACGCGCTGTGGCTGGGCGTGGCGGCGCTGACCGCCACCAGCCGCAGCAGCGAGTGCGTGGCGCACCGCAGCGCCTTCGGCTGCCTGGTCGGCGGCCGCGCGCCCCGCACGGCGGCCGAGTGGGCCACGCAGGTGCGCTCGCTGGCCGCGGGCGACAGCGGCATCGCCGTCGAAGCGGGGCCGGCGCCCGGGCGGACCGCGCTGCGCCGGCGCGACGACCCGCCACCGCTGCGCGTGCCGGCCGACTACGCCGCAGACTTCGAAAGGCGCTGGTCGGTCGGCAGTTTCACGGCGCTGGTGCGGGCGCTGCCGGGACCGGTGAGCGCCGCGGCCGCGCGCGACGACGAGGTGCCGGCGCCGGCCGACACGCTGCCCGGCGAGGCCGGGGCCGAAGACGTCGTGGCGCCGCGCGCCGCGCCCGTCGAGGTGCCGCTGGACGCCGCGGCGACCGCGGCTCCGCCCGGCCGCGGCGGGGCCGTCCTGGCCGACGCCGCCGCGACCTGGCACGCCTTTCCGCGCGGTGCGCTGCCGGGCAACTTCCTGCACGACCAGCTGGAGTGGCTGGCCGGCGAAGGCTTTGCGCTCGCCGAGTCGCCTGCCTTGCAGCAGCAACTGCAGCGGCGCTGCGAGCAGCAGGGTTGGGGCCCGCGCGCGGCCGCGGTGCAGGCCTGGCTGGCGGCGGTGGTCGACACGCCGTTGCCGCCGGTCGGCGCACCGCTGCGCGCCATCGGCCGCCTGCTGCCCGAGATGGAGTTCTGGTTCCCGAGCGACGGCCTGGTGGCCAGCCGCGTGGATGAACTGTGCCGCACCCATCTGCTCGCCGGTCTGGCCCGGCCGGCGCTGCCCGAGCGCGAACTGCGCGGCATGTTGATGGGCTTTGCCGACCTCGTGTTCGAACACGACGGCCGCTGGTGGGTGCTGGACTACAAGTCCAACGCCCTGGGCGCGGGCGATGCCGACTACACGCCGCAGGCGCTGCAGGCCGCAATGGCCGAACACCGCTACGACGTGCAGGCGGCGCTGTACCTGCTGGCGCTGCACCGGCTGCTGCGGACTCGCCTGGGCGCCGGCTACGACCCGGCGCGGCAGCTCGGCGGCGCGGTGTACTTCTTCATCCGCGGCCTGCGCGGCCCGGTGCGCGGCTGCCACGCGGTGCCGCCCTCGCTGCCGCTGCTGTCGGCGCTGGACGCGCTGCTGCCCTTGGCCAGCGCCGTGCCGTCATGACCGGGTCCGAACTGCTGCCGCTGCTGCGCGCCTGGGCCGAGGCCGGCTGGATCCGCCGCCTGGACGCCGCCTTCGCGCGCTTCGCCGTCGAACTGTGTCCCGACGCCTCGGCACCGGTCGTCCTGGCTGCGGCGTTGGTGGCGCACGTGGAAGGGCAGGGCCACAGCTGCCTGCACGTCGACGATTGGCTGCGCGACCCGGCCGGCCTGCCCGGCGCTTCGCTATCCCTGCAGCAGGCGCTGTGCACGCTGATGGTGGCGTTGCCCGCGCGCGCTGCCGACTGGCTGCCGGCGCTGCAAGCCAGCCCGCTGGTGGCGCACGATGGGTCCGGCGTTGCAGACCAGAAACCAGCTGGCGCCGCCGGCGCCGGTGCGGGCGGCGCCACGCCGCTGGTGCTGAGCGGTCCGCGCCTGTACCTGCGCCGCTACTGGGGCTACGAAAGGACCGTGGTCGCGCAGCTGCGGCAACGCCTGCACGCGGCGCGGGCCGTGGATGTCGTCGCCGCCCGCCGTTGGCTCGACCGGCTCTTTCCACCGCACGAGCCGCACGAGCTGCCCTCGCCGGACTGGCAGAAGCTGGCCTGCGGCCTGGCGCTGCGCGGCGGCCTGACACTCGTCACCGGCGGCCCGGGCACCGGCAAGACCACCACCGCGGCGCGGCTGCTGGCACTGCTGTTTGCCCTGGATCCCGCACCGCAATCCTTGCGCGTGGCGTTGGCGGCTCCCACCGGCAAGGCCGCGGCACGTCTCAAACAGGCCCTGGACGCCGGACTGGCGTGCCTGCCCGCGGACGTGATGGACGCCTTGCCGCTGCACGGCCTGGCGGCACGCATCGGCCCGGCGCGCACGCTGCACGCGCTGCTGGGCGCGCGCCCCGAGACGCGCCGCCTGCGTCACGATGAGGCCCATCCGCTGCCGGTGGACGTGGTGGTCGTCGACGAGGCGTCGATGGTGCACTTGGAGATGATGGCCGCGCTGCTGAAGGCGCTGCCGGCCCGCGCTCGTCTGGTGCTGCTGGGCGACAAGGACCAGCTCGCCTCGGTGGAGGCCGGCGCCGTGCTGGGCGACCTGTGCCGCGACGCCGAGGCCGGGCGTTATGCGCCGCAGACGGCGGCCTACGCGCTGGAGGTGACGGGGCAGGCGCTGCCGGCGCACACCCTCGGCGGCGCTTCGCCGCTGGCGCAGCAGACGGTGATGCTGCGCCACAGCCACCGTTTCGGCGGGCCGATCGGCGAACTGGCGCTGGCCGTCAACCGGGGTGACACCACGCGCGCAGCGGCCCTGCTGCAGGCGGCGCCGGACGCGGCGCTGCACTGGCTGCAAGCGCATTCGCCCGCGGCCGTGGTGCGGCTGGCGGTCGACGGCCGTGCCGGCGCCCAAGGCGGCTACACCGGCTACCTGCAGGTGATGCAGCAACGTCCAGAGGGCAGCGATCCAGTGGCCTTCCAGGACTGGGTGCTGCGCGTGCTGGATGCGTTCGACCGCTTCCGACTGCTCTGTGCCGTGCGCGAGGGTGAATGGGGCGCCGTGGGTCTGAATGCCGCCGTGGAACGGGCGCTGGTCGGCGCCGGGTGGTTGGTGCGGCGCGGCGAGGCCTACGAAGGCCGGCCGTTGATGGTGACGCGCAACGACCCCGGCCTGGGTGTCTTCAACGGCGACATCGGCATCACGCTGCGGCCCGTCACGCCGGGGGCGCCGTTGCGTGCCTATTTCCGCGACGGCGCCGGGCTGCGTTCCGTGGCGGCCCGCCGGTTGGCCAGCGCCGAGACCGCCTTCGCGATGACCGTGCACAAGAGCCAGGGCTCGGAATTCGAGCACACCTTGCTCGTGCTGCCGAAGGAACCCAGCCGCGTGCTGACGCGGGAGCTGGTCTACACCGGCGTCACCCGTGCACGCCGGCATTTCACCCTCGTCACCGGCCGCAGCGCGGCCCTGGACAGCGCCCTGGCCCAGCGCACGCAGCGTGCCGGCGGGTTGCTGCAGGTGCTTGGCTCGCTGGACTCGCCCGGGCCGGGCGCCACCGACCCGACGCCGCCTGCCGGGTGAACTTTCCCGCCAGCGGTGCAGGGGCCGAGCCGGGCCAGCGTGTGCGGGTCCGGTTCGCCGCCGTAAAAGCGCAGCAGCACCCGCGCGAAGACCGGCCCCCTGGGGCGACCGCGTTGCCGGCTGCAGGCGGGTGTCGCGTTATCGTCGCCTCACCATGTTGCGCTACCACACGATCCCCGTCACCCCTTTCCAGCAGAACTGCTCCATCGTCTGGTGCGACCAGACCCTGGAAGGCGCCGTCATCGACCCCGGCGGCGACCTGCCGCAGATCGTGGAAGCCGCGCGGCGCCAGGGTGTGACGCTCAGGCAGATCCTGCTCACCCACGCCCACATCGACCATGCCGGCGGCACCGGCACGCTGGCGCGCGAGTTGAAGCTGCCCATCGTGGGCCCGCACCCGGCCGACCAGTTCTGGATCGACGGCCTGCGCCAGCAGGCGCAGATGTTCGGTTTCGCGCCGGCCGAAGCCTTCACGCCGAACCGCTGGCTGCACGACGGCGATACGGTGCAGGTGGGGCAGTGCACGCTGGCGGTCCGCCACTGCCCCGGGCATACGCCGGGGCACGTGGTCTTTCACAGCGCCGAGGCGCGGCGCGCCTTCGTCGGCGACGTGCTGTTCGCCGGCAGCGTGGGCCGCACCGATCTGCCTGGCGGCGATACCGATACGCTGATCGACAGCATCACCGGCAAGCTGTGGCCGATGGGCGACGAGACGATCTTCATTCCCGGCCACGGCCCGGAAAGCAGCTTCGGCCGCGAGCGGCGCAGCAATCCCTATGTGCGCGGCACATGAATGCCTCAGACCCGGGCGACGCCGTGTGCCGTCCGGATCGAGCCGCGAAGAGACCGCCGGCAGGCCGTGGCCGGGCGCGGCGACAAGGCTGGAATACCATGAGCCGGTTGCCGACCGCCATGCGGCAGCATTGCCCTTCATGCCCCCAGCCCGCCAGCCGTCGCCTCTGAGCCTGCAGTCCGCGCTGGCGGCGTTGGCGTCGACGGTGCCCACGGCATGAAGTCGCGCGCCGAGGCGCTGCGCGACTATGTCGCGCGCCGGCTGCTGCTGATGATCCCCACCTTCCTGGGCATCAGCTTCGCCACCTTCGTGCTGATCCAGTTCGTGCCCGGCGGCCAGATCGACCAGCTGCGCATGACGATGGCCGGCGCCGGTGGCGGCGGCGAGGTCGGCGGCGGTGGCGGCGGCAACACCCGCGTGCAGCTCGACATCCCCGACGAGCAGCTGGCCCGGCTGCGCGAGTACTACGGCTTCGACAAGCCGCTGCCGGTGGCCTATGCCACATGGCTGGCCGACACCGTGCGGCTGGACCTGGGCACCTCGTTCCGCTACAACGAACCGGTCACGCGCGTCATCGCCGACCGGCTGCCGGTGTCGGTGTACTACGGCATCATCACGGCGCTCTTCACCTACGGCATCTGCATCCCGCTGGGCATCCTGAAGGCCATCCGCCACCGCACGCGGGTGGACACGCTGACCTCGGTGCTCATCTTCGTCGGCTACGCCGTGCCCGGCTTTGCGCTGGGCGCCGTGCTGAGCAACCTGCTGGCGGTGCGCTGGGAGCTGTTCCCGCTGGGCGGCTTCATGTCGGCGGGTGCGGCCGAGTTGCCCCTGGCGCAGCGCTGGCTCGACATCGTCTGGCATTCGGTGCTGCCGCTGGTGGCCTACCTGGCCGGCTCGTTCGCGGTGACGACCATGCTCATGAAAAACAGCCTGCTGGAAAATATGAGCGCCGACTATGTGAAGACGGCGCTGGCCAAGGGCCTGAGCTGGAAGCGCGCCGTGTTCGTGCACGCGCTGCGCAATTCATTGATCCCGATGGCGACCACGGTGGGCGGGCTGCTGAGCATCTTCCTCACCGGCAGCTTTCTCATCGAGCGCGTGTTCAATATCCAGGGGGTGGGGCTGCTCGCCTTCGAGGCCATCCAGACACGCGACTTTCCCATCGTGCTGGGCTTCCTCGTCATCTCCAGCGTGCTGCTGATGCTGGGCAACCTGGTGTCCGACCTGGCGGTGGCGCTGGTGGACCCGCGCGTGCGTTTCGAATAAGTTGCTGCCCGTGGCCTGGATCACGCTCGACCCCGTCACGCGCAAGCGGCTGCAGCGCTTTCGCCAGATCAGGCGCGGCTGGTGGTCGTTCGTGATCCTGATGGCGGCTGTTCTGCTGTCGATCTTCGCGCCCTACCTGGCCGAGAGCCGGGCGCTGATGGTGAGCTACCAAGGGGAGTGGCACTTTCCCACCTTCCGCTATATCGAGATGAGCCGCTTCGGCCAGACGCCGCCGCCGGCATGGAGCACGAGCGAGATCGAGGTCGAATACCTGCGCCTGCAGCGTGAATGGGAGACCGAGCGTTTCATGCACGGCCGCGATCGTGCGGCGGCCATGGCCGCCGGCGCGGATGCCGCGGCGCTGACCGCCATCGACGCGAAATACCCGAATCGCGACCACTTCGTCGTGATGCCACCCATCCCCTGGGACCCCTACCAGAACGACTTCTGGGCCAACGAGATCCTGCAGGAGATCCAGCACGAACTCGCCGCCGGGCGGACCGAAACCGCCGAACGGCTGGCTCGCCGCGACCGCCTGCACGAACTGGCCGATGCCATTCACGACGCCCGCCTGGCGGCGTTGCTGGCCGACCCGGCGAAGTCCGCCACCGGCACCCTGGTGGGGCTGGCACGCAGCGGTGCCATGCCTTCCATCGCCCACCTGGGCCAGCCACCGCCGAATGCGCCCGACGGTGCACGAGGCCACTATCTGGGCACCGACGCGCAAGGGCGCGACGTCGCATCGCGGCTGCTCTACGGCTTTCGCATCTCGATCTTCTTCGCGCTCTTCCTGGTGCTCTCGGGCCAGTTGCTGGGCACGGTGGTGGGCAGCCTGCAGGGCTACCTGGGCGGGCGTTTCGACATCGTCAGCCAACGCATCATCGAGGTGCTGATCGCCATTCCCTTCCTCTACGTGGTGATCGTGCTGGCGGCGCTGTTCCAGCCCAGCTTCTGGATGCTGCTGGGCATCACCGCCATCTTCCAGTGGATCGGCATCACCTTCTTCATGCGCACCGAGATGTACCGCGAGAAGACGCGCGAATACTGCCTGGCCGCCAGGTCCTACGGCGCATCGCACCTGCGCATCGTCTTCCGCCACCTGCTGCCGAACTGCCTGACGCCGCTGGTGACCTTCACGCCCTTTGCCGTGGTGGGGGCCATCTTCACGCTCACCGGGCTGGACTACCTGGGCTACGGCCTGCCGGCGCCGACGCCGAGCTGGGGCGAGCTCATCGACCAGGCGCTGCAGGTGGAGAACCGCGCAAAGCTGTGGCTGACGCTGGCACCTTTCGGTGCGCTGACGGTGACGCTGGTGCTGGTGGTCTTCATCGGCGAATCGGTGCGCGAGGCTTTCGATCCCAAGCGCTATGCACGTTACGAGTGAAGTCGCGGCGTCCTGGTGGCGACGCACTGCGAGCGCGTGTGCCTGGCTGGCGCTGGTCGCGGTCGGGGCGCCGGCCGCGGCCCAAGTCCAGGCGCCGGCGGCCGCGGCGTCGGCCGCGGCCACGGCACCGGCTGCGCGCGCGACGCTGCCGCCGGGCATCGTGTGGCAGACCAACGAGGAAGACCCGCCCATCGGCTCGGTGCAGGCATTGCGCGGCAGCACGCTCAACGAATCGATGGGCAGCTACCCGCTGACTTTCCGCCTGATGGGGCCCAATTCGAACGATGCGTTCGCAAGCTGGAACCGCTTGTTCACGATGAATTTCGGGCTCGTGCAGCGCCACCCGGTGACCGACCGCTTCATTCCGCTCGTGGCCACGCACTGGGCGGTGATGGACGACCAGCGCACGCTGTATTTCAAGCTCGACCGCGACGCGCGTTTCAGCGACGGCAAGCCGGTGACGGCGCGCGACTTCGTCTTCACCTGGCAGATGATGAGCTCGCCGCACATCGTCGACCCCTTCTACAACAACTACGCCAAGCAGTACTACGAGTCGGTCGACGCCATCGACGAGCACACGCTGCGCATCGTCGGCACCAAGCCGAGCTGGCGGCCGCTGTCCGACTACGCCGGCCTCTTTCCCACGCCGGCGCACGTCACGGTGCTCGACGCCGACTGGGTCAAGCGCACCACCAACCAGCCGCAGGTGGCGGTGGGGCCCTACGTGGTGAAAGGCCTGGTGCGCGGCGAATCGGTCACCTTCGAGCGCGTGCCCGACTGGTGGGGCGACGGCAAGCGCCGTTTCCAGGGCCTGTACAACTTCGACCGCATCCACCTGCGCGTGATTCCCACCGAGCGGCGGCTGGACTACCTGCGCCGCGGCGAGCTCGACATGATGGAAGGGGCCTCGGCACGCTCGTGGAACGAGGATTTCAATTTCCCCGCCGTGCAGAAGGGCTGGCTGCGCCGCGCCCGCATCATGACCGACTGGCCCAACGGCGTGTACGGCCTGCACATGAACCTGGAGGCGCCGATCTTCCGTAACAAGGACTTCCGCAAGGCGATGCAGTACCTGGTGAATTTCGAGCGCGTCAACCAGAACCTCATGTACGGGGAATTCGTCCGCATGAGCTCGTTCTTCGAGGGCAGCGAATACGCCAACCCGAACCTCAAGCCCTACGGCTTCGACCCCGCCAAGGCGCGCGAGCACCTGGCGCGCGCCGGCTACCGCCGCCCGGCCGAACTGCGCTCGTCCTCGGCCTGGGGGCGCTTCGTCGATGCGCTGCGCGGCCTCGTCCTCACGCGCTCCGACAGCGACGACGTGCTCGTCAACGAACGCGGCGAAAAGGCCAGCTTCACGGTCATCTACGGCAGCAAGGGGCTGGAGCGCCACCTCACCGTGATGCAGCAGGAATTCCGCCGCGCCGGCGTCGACATGCGGCTGCGCCTGCTCGAACCGGGCACCGCTTTCGAGCGCGGGCTGGAGCGCAAATACGAGATGACGTTGACCGCCCGCACCACGGGCTTTTACCCGCAGCCCCGGCAATACCTGCACAGCGAATTCAAGAACGCCAACAACAATAACAATATTTGGGGCTTCGGTACCGCCGAGGTCGACGAACTGGTGCGCATCTACGAGCACGACCTGGACCCCGAGGCGCGCCGCAAGGCCATGCACCGCATCGACGAGATCGTGCACGACGAGGCCTTCTACATCCCGTTCTGGAGCGCACCCTTCATCCGCGTCGTGTTCTGGGACTACCTGCGTTTCCCCGAGTTCTGGGCGCCGCGGCGCATCGAGCAGCTCAACGACTACATGGTCTACTGGATCGACCCGCAACGGCGCAAGGCGCTGGAAGAGGCGATGCGCAGCGGCACGGCGCTGCCGTTGGACCCGGTGCTGGACAAGGACTACTACGGCATCCGCGCCAAGGCGGCCGCAGCCGCGGCATCGGCGTCCACCCCATGATGCCCATCCTGGAGATCGACAACCTGCAGGTCGGCTTCGACACCGAAGCCGGGCTGCTGCGCGCGGTGGACGGCGTCTCGATGTCGGTCGAACCCGGGCAGACGCTGGGCCTGGTGGGCGAGTCGGGTTGCGGCAAGAGCGTCACCGCGGCGTCGGTGCTGCGCCTGGTGCCCAGCCCGCCGGGGGTGATGCTGGGCGGCGCCATCCGCTTCGACGGCCAGGACATCCTGAAGCTGCCGCGCGAAGCGCTGCAGCAGCTGCGCGGGCGCGACATCGCGATGGTCTTCCAGGATCCGATGACCTCGCTCAACCCCGTCTTCACCATCGAGCGCCAGCTGTGGGAGGTGTTGTCGCTGCGTTTCGGCATGGACCGCGCGAGCGCGCGCCAGCGCGCCGCCGAGATGCTGCGCACGGTGGGCATCGCCGACCCCGAAGCGCGGCTCGCTGTCTACCCGCACGAACTGTCGGGCGGCATGAAGCAGCGCGTGATGATCGCCATGGCGCTGCTGTGCGAGCCGCGGCTGCTGATCGCCGACGAGCCGACCACGGCGCTGGACGTCACGGTGCAGGCGCAGATCCTGCACCTGATGCGCGAGCTGCAGCGCAAGAGCGGCACGGCGCTGCTGTTCATCACCCACGACATGGGCGTCATCGCCGAGATGTGCGACGCGGTGGTGGTGATGTACGCCGGTCGCGTGGTGGAGCGCCGGCCGGTGGTGGAACTCTTCGAAGCGCCGCGCCACCCCTATACACGCGGTCTGCTCGACAGCATTCCGCGCAAGGGCGTGGCGCACAAGGCCGAGCTGCCCACCATCGAAGGCACCGTGCCTTCGCTGCTGCACCCGCCGCCGGGGTGTCGATTCACCGACCGCTGCCGGCATCACGCGGCTCTGGACGCCGTGTCGCAGCGCCGCTGCCGCGAGCAGGACCCGGTGCTTCAAGCCGATGGTTCGGGTTCCGGCCAGGGCTGGGTGGCGTGCCACTTTCCGTTGGCCGGGCCGGTCGGGGGCGACACATGACGGGCGTATCGAGCACCCCCTTGCTGGAGGTCGCAGACCTGCACAAACACTACCCTGTGCGCGGCGGCGTGTGGGGCCGCCAGACGGGCAGCATCCAGGCCGTGGCCGGCGTCAGCTTTCAGGTATTGAAGGGCCGGACGCTGGGGTTGGTGGGGGAATCGGGCTGCGGCAAGAGCACGCTGGGCCGCACGCTGATGCGGCTGGAGGAGCCCACCGCCGGCCACGTGCGCTTCGAGGGCCGCGACCTGGCCGCAGCGCGCGGCGCCGAGCTGCTGAGCCTGCGCCGCGAAATCCAGATGGTGTTCCAGGACCCGTATTCATCGCTCAACCCGCGCATGACGGTGGGCGAGATCGTGCGCGAACCGCTGGTCGTGCACGGCATCGGGCGCAAGGCCGAACAGCTGGAACGCGTGCGTGCGCTCTTCGAGACCGTGGGCCTGGCCGGCGATGCGATGTCGCGCTACCCGAGCGAATTCTCCGGCGGCCAGCGCCAGCGCATCGGCGTGGCCCGTGCGCTGGCGCTGAATCCCAAACTGGTGATCGCCGACGAGCCGGTGTCGGCGCTCGACGTCTCGGTGCAAAGCCAGGTGCTGAACCTGATGGTGCGGCTGCAGCGCGAACGGGGTCTGGCCTATGTCTTCATCAGCCACGACTTGAGCGTGGTGGAGCATGTCAGCGACGCGGTGGCCATCATGTACCTGGGCCGCATCGTCGAGCAGGGTCCGGTGGACCGTATCTTCGGCCAGCCGGCGCACCCGTATACGCGCGCGCTGATGCAGGCCATCCCGTCCACGAATCCACGCCAGCGGCGCGAGACCGTGCCGCTGCAGGGCGAGACGCCCAGCCCCACGGCTACGCCACCGGGCTGCGTGTTCTCCGGCCGCTGCCCGCACGCCACCGACGCCTGCCGCGTGGCGATGCCGGCGCTGGAGGCCATCTCTGCCGCCGACGACCCCGTGCGCCGCCACGTGGTGGCTTGCGTGCGTCGCGATGAAATCGGCGCCTGGCCGCCAAGGGTGGCCGCGACGGTCTGACCGTGCGGCTGCTGCGGCGGCCGCGCCCGACGGTGAAGAGGGCCAGGTCGGCGTCGAAGCCGCAGCCCGCTCCTCGAATCCGACTCGGGCCTCGCGGGGGAGGGGTTTGACGTTCCGATGCGCCGCTGGCCCCTCGCCCCGCGCCCCCCGCATTACAGCGGAGTGCCGTTGTACGAACCCGACTTGAGTTGCTGCGTGCCGGTGACAACGCCGTTCTCGGTGGACACGATCTTGACCGGGATGCCCTTGCCGATCACGTACCAGACGGTCGTGTAGCTGGATGCGTTGTCGCCGTTGGTGCGGTAGCGGCAGGTCTCGTACGTGCCGGCCAGCACGGTCACCGATTCCTTGGCCTCGAAAGTGAAGGTCTCGCTGAGGGTGATGGCAATGGGGGGCGCCGGCGGAGCGATGCCGGTCGTGGTCGAACTGCTGGTGATGGTGCCGGACTGGCCCAGAGCGAGATGGAACTCGAGGTTCTCGCGCGGCGGGTCGTAGACCGTCTTGCTCGTGGTCGTCGAACCCGGAACCACGACCGGGCCGATTTGTATGGCCCCAGTTGCCACTTCGGTCAATGCGCCCAGCGTCTTCGTCACGCCACTGGCCCCCACTTGCTCGAAGCTCTCCACCTTGCTCGTGGTGGTCACCGGGAAGGGGAGGCCTTCGATGGCGTTGGTGCCGGTGGTGGTCGATGTGATCTTGATGGCACTCTGGCCTTCGAAGGTCGACGGTCCGTCGATGGTCGACACGATGGTCTGCTCACCCGTCAGCGCGCCGCTGTAGTCGTAGACCAGGGTGGTGGTGAACCCCGTCGGCAGCGCGGCCGCCTGCACGTCGGTGCACTCGTTCAAGCTGCCCGCCGGCGGCGGGCCACCGCAGCTGCCGGGGTAGACCTGGCAGGCATCTGCATGCACGAGATCGGCGAAATCCGACCACTTTCCCAGCGCGAGCATGACATTGCCCGCGAACGGACCGAAGCCGTACACCAGCGGATCCGCGCTGCCCTTCAGCAGCCGCAGCGCATTGCCGTTGGGGTAGGCGCGCTCGATATAGCTGGCGCCGTCGATCACCACGTCGACGTCCTGCGGGCCCTTGGGGAACAGCACCGCATAGGTGTACTCGGCCCAGTCGAAGAGTTCCTTGGCGCGGGCGGCGTCGCAACGGCCCGGGTAGACGTTGCAGGCGTCGGCTTGTATCTGCCCGGCGAACTGCGACAAGGTTCCCAGCAGCGTCAGCTGTTGGTTGGTGAACGGCCCGAGTCCGTAGACCTCGTTGGCCGGGGTCACGCCCAGGTAGTTGCCGTTCGCGTAGCTGCGCACGGTGTAGATTTGGCCCAGGTACGGCAGGGTGAAATTCAGCGGCGCCGGCACCTTGGCGAACAGCTCGGGGTAGGCGTACTCGGCCCAGTCGAACGCTGCGGCGGCGTCGAGCACGATATCGCCGGCGGCCAGGGCTTTCTTGCGCGTATCGGTGGCGCCCGGCTGGGCCTCGGCCATCTGGGCGACGAAGCCCTGGGCCTTGGACGTGGCGGTTTCGGTGCCGCCGCCGCAGGCTGCCATCAGCACGACCGCGGCCAGGGTCGCCAGGAGTGATCGGACACGAGAAGTCATCATGGTGTGAAGCGCAGTGCGCAGCAGGTTGTCGGACACGGCCAAAGGGACCCAAGCCCCGTGGTGGGAAATGGTATCGCGTATCAGGTGCCCGTTCACCCCCCAGATACAGGCGGGCGGATCCTGGGGCCGCCGATGGCAACCTTGGTCAATCGGTCTTGCGGCACCGCGCCCTGCGTGATCGGCAAGTCCAGCCTCGTGAAGGCGCTGCGTACCGTTTGCGCACCTCGATTCCGAAGTCAAGGTCGACCCTGATGCCGAGGCCGAACGCGCTTCTGTCGCGCAGGTCGCAAGTCTGGCATGGCGCCGAAGGACGCGCTTGCGATGCCGGGGTCGAGCGGCCCGCTTTCAGGCGGGGACCTCGTCCCACGGTGCGACGTCAGGCGCAGCGGCCGATGCCGGCTTCGACGCCGGCGCGGCCGGGGCCGGGGCGCCGGCCTGCCGTTCGTGCAGCCCGCCCAGCGCCTCGACCAGCGCCGGCAGCAGCTGCCGCAGCTGGCCGGTGGAGAGGGCCACGTCGGCGTCGAAGCCGCTGTCGTCCGTGCCCGGCTTCGCGGCATCGGCGCCCGCGCCTTCCAGCACCACGTCCAGCAGCTGGATCTTCTTCAGCGTCAGCGTTTCGGTCAGCACGAAGGAGACGCGGCCGGCCCAGGTCAGCGCCAGCTGCGTGGGCAGCTTGCCCTGGCGGATATGTTCGGCCACCTCGTCGATGTCCAGCGTGTGGCGGGCGTAGCGCACGCTCGCCTTCTCGCTGTCGGGCTGCTTGAGTTCGCATTCGCGGTCGACGCTGAAGCCGGCCGGCGCTTCCTTCTCGGTCAACCACGTCGACATCGCCGTGGCCGGCGACAGCGCGGTCTGCAGCAGGCTCAGCCTCAGGCCGCCGCCCAGCCCTTCGATGAGCTGTGTCACCACGCCGTCCGCCTTCTTTGCGCTGCCGGCTCCCACCCACAACATGCGCGCCGCAGGGTCGAGCCAGACCAGGGTATCGGTGCGCTTGGGGAAGGCGCGCGGCAGCAGTGCATGCACCACGGCTGCCTTCAATTCCTTGGCCTGCTTGCCCTTGGGCCGGCGGCCGGTCTGCTGTTCGACGGCCTCCAGCTGCGCCTGCCACTGCGTCTTCACCACACTGCCCGGCACGGCCTTGGTCTCGGTGCAGAGCCTGAACACCAGCTGGCCGGCCACGCTTTCGGCCAGCGCTGCATGTTTGTCGCCGCGCGGCGCCACCCAACCGGCCGACAGGGGCTGCGTGGCCCCGCATTCGACGAAACGCGCCGCCGAGAGCCGCTCTTCGATCTCCGCCAGGGAGGGTGGGTCCCAGTGTTCGATGCGGTAG
This sequence comes from Rubrivivax sp., assembly GCA_034522875.1. Classification (GTDB taxonomy): domain Bacteria; phylum Pseudomonadota; class Gammaproteobacteria; order Burkholderiales; family Burkholderiaceae_C; genus Rubrivivax. The sequence continues at coordinate 73,905 of JAXHKY010000027.1, forward strand.
ACCAGGGCGTTCTTGAACATGGTGGCGTCAGGGCAGGGCGATGTGCACCGGAATCAGGGGTGGCGAGTGTAGTTCCCGGGCCGGGGCTCTCGGTTCGCCTGCAGACGACGGACTCGATGCGAAAGGGCTCGATCAGTGTCTTGGGCATGGGGTTTGCGGGCGCGGTGGCGGCATGCCGGGAAAGCCATCACTGCCGGCACGGCTGCGGTGTCGGCTATTGCCAACAGACGGATCACCGCCGCGCTTCGCGCCTGCGCTCCGGGACAATCGGCTGTCCACCCATCACCCCCTCGAGAACCGCCCCGATGGCCATCCAATGGTTTCCCGGCCACATGCACAGCACGCGGCTGGCGCTGATGGAGCGGCTGAAATCGGGCATCGACGTCGTGGTCGAATTGCTCGATGCGCGGCTGCCGGGCGCCAGCGCCAACCCGCTGCTGGCCACGCTGACGGCGGCCAGGCCGGCGCTGAAGGTGCTGAACAAGCAGGACCTGGCCGACCCGGCGCGCACGGCGCTGTGGCTGGACCACTACAACGCCCAGCCGGCCACGCAGGCGATCGGCCTGGACGCCAGCGAGCCCGCGCCGGCGGCCCGGCTGATCGCCGCCTGCCGCGCCCTGGCACCGCGGCGTGGCGGCATGGTCAAGCCGCTGCGGGTGCTGGTCTGCGGCATTCCCAACGTGGGCAAGAGCACGCTGATCAATACGCTGGTGCGGCGCAAGGCGACCAAGACCGGCGACGAGGCCGGCATCACCAAGACCGAGCAGGTGATCGCGCTGGCCAGCGACGTGACACTGTTCGACACCCCCGGCATGCTGTGGCCGCGCATCACGGTGCCGCAAAGCGGCCTGCACCTGGCCGCCAGCGGCGCCATCGGCCGCAATGCCTACGACGAACAGGAGGTGGCGCTGGCGCTGCTGGAGCGGCTGCAGGCAAGCTACCCCGCTGCCCTGGCCGCGCGCTACAGGCTGCCCGATCCGGCGGCCCTGGCGGCGCTGCACGCCGACGCGCTGCTGGGCCTGATCGCACGCCAGCGCGGCCTGGTGCAGACCAGGGGACGGATCGACCTGCAAAAGGCGGCCGAGACGGTGCTGAACGACTTTCGATCCGGGGCGCTGGGTCGCATCACGCTGGAGACGCCCGCCGAGCATGCGGCCTGGGTGGCCGCCGCGCAAGCGCAGGAAGCGGCGCGGCGGGTCAGGAAGGCGCACTCGGCGAAGTGAGAGCTTGTGAAGATATGAATCGCACCCGCGTGAGCCCCCAGCACACTGCCAGCCCAGGCCCGGTTCGCACCCACGAGGCCCAGCATGGGGTCGTGGACCCGGAGCTCGATCGGCGCCCCACGCCGCTATAGCGCGCCGCGGCAGCCCGGCGCACCGCAGCGGCAGGCCAGCCGGCCTTCGTGGTGGGTTTCACCGTAGTCCACCGTGATCTCCTCGCCGGCAGCGATGGCGCGCAGCGCATAGAACTCCACCCGCCCCTGGCGGATGCACAGCCGCGCATTGGGCCGGCAGCTGTGGTTGGTGTAGCGCATCGGGTCGGTGCTCTTGCTGAAGTCGATGGCCTTGCGCGCCGACAGCTCCACGATCATGATGCGCTCGCTGCGCGTGGCGCGGATGCGCGCCTCGGCCACGCTGATGCTTTCGCCGCGGATCTCGCCGATTTTCAACCGCGGCGCAATGGCTTCGGCGGCAAACGCGCCCTGGCCGTCGATGGCGCTCGGACGCACATCGACCGCGAATTTCTGGTACGCAGGTCGACCGCTCACGATCGGCGCGGTCGCCTTCACCCTTCGGTCGCCGGCAGGTCCACGCGCGGCGCCGGTTTCCAACCCTTGCGACGATGTTCGGCGGTGACGAAGGTGCGGATGCCACCACGCACGTACCAGTCGGCATGGATGCGCGCGAAGCGCGGCGCGATGGCCGCCACGATATCGCTCAGGATGGTGTTGGTCACCTTCTCGTGAAACGCGCCCTCGTTGCGGTAGCTCCAGAAATACTGCTTCAGGCTCTTGGTCTCCACGCAGCGCCGGTCGGCCACGATCTCGATCGTGAAGTGCGCGAAGTCGGGCTGCCCGGTCAGCGGGCACAGGCAGGTGAATTCGGGCACGTCGAAGCGGATGACGTAGTCGCGCTCGGGCGCCGGGTTGGCGAAGACCTGCAAGGCCTTGCTCGGCGCGCTCGGCGGCACGGCCGGGGCGGTGCGTTCGAGCGGGGTCCGGCGGGCCGTTTTGGCGGGCTTGCGGGTGGGCATGGCAGCAGCGGGCGGGCGGGGGGAGGGTGCTATTATCCAGGCCCTGCTGCGCTCCCGTTCAGAGCGCATTTTTTCATTCAAATCAACCACTTGCGCGCGCCGGCTGGCGCGCGGGCGGCACCCCGGAGCCGATGCGCCTCACCTCGATCAAGCTCTCAGGCTTCAAGTCCTTCGCCGAGCCCACCACCTTCCAGCTGCCGGGCCAGCGCGTCGGCGTGGTCGGCCCCAACGGTTGCGGCAAGAGCAACATCATCGACGCTGTGCGCTGGGTGCTGGGCGAGAGCAAGGCCAGCGAACTGCGCGGCGAGTCGATGCAGGACGTCATCTTCAACGGCTCCGGCACGCGCAAGCCGGCCAGCCGGGCCAGCGTGGAACTGGTCTTCGACAACACCCTGGCGCGCGCCGGCGGGCAATGGAATACCTATGCCGAGATCGCCGTGCGGCGCGCGCTCACGCGTGATGGCACCAGCAGCTACTTCATCAACGGCCAACCGGTGCGTCGGCGCGACGTGCAGGACGTGTTCCTGGGCACGGGCCTGGGGCCCCGCGCCTACGCCATCATCGGCCAGGGCACCATCAGCCGCATCATCGAAAGCCGCCCGGAGGAATTGCGCCTGTTCCTGGAAGAGGCTGCCGGCGTCAGCAAATACAAGGAACGCCGCCGCGAGACCGAAAACCGGCTCAAGGACACGCGCGAGAACCTGACGCGGGTGGACGACATCCTGCGCGAACTGGGTGCCAACCTGGAGAAGCTGGAAAAGCAGGCCGAGGTGGCGGCGCAGTACCGCGCGCTGCAGGAACAGGGCACGCTCAAGCTGCATCAGCTGTGGTTCCTGAAGCACCGCGACGCGGCGAGCGAGGAAGAACGCGTCAAGGTCTCCGTGGCCGAGGCTGCGAATGCGCTGGAGTCGCGCCTGGCCGAGCTGCGCGCGGTGGAAGCCGAACTCGAATCGGTGCGCCAAGCGCATTACGCGGCCAACGACGAACTGCACGCGGAGCAGGGCGCCTTGGGCGTGGCGGCGCTGGAAGTGAGCCGGCTCGAGGAACGCATCCGCTATGTCGTCGAAGGTCGGCAACGGGCCCAGGCGCGATGGGCCGAGCTGATGGCGCAGAACGCGCAATGGGCCGAGCGCCAGGCGGCCGCCGGCGTGGAACTGGAGGCGATCGCCGCGCAGATGCTGGCCGGCGAGGACCAGGCCGGCGTGCTGGCCGCGCAGGCCGACGAGCGGACGCTCGAACTGCCCGGCCTGGAAGATGCCGTGCGCGCCGCGCAGGCGGCGAGCAACCAGCAGCGTGCGCTGGTCTCGCAGGTGCAGCAGCAGATCCAGGTGCTGGCGGCCGAGAACCGCAGCGTCGAAGAGCAGTCGCGCCAGCTCAAGGGCCGGCGCGAGCGCCTGGCCGGCGAACGCCAGGGCTTGCAGGCGCCCGACGCGGCGCGCATCGACACGCTCAGGGCCCAGGAAGCCGAGGCGCAGGACGCGCTGCAGCTGGCCGAGGCGCGGCTGCACGAACTGGCCGAGCAGGTGCCTGGTCTGGACGAACAGCGCCGCGCGGCGCAGGAGACGGTGAACCGCGAATCGGGCCGGCTGGCCGAACTCGGCGCCCGGCTGGAAGCGCTGCGCGCGCTGCAGGACAAGGTGCAGACCGAGGGCAAGCTCAAACCCTGGCTCGACAAGCACGGCCTGGGCGGACTGCAAGGCCTGTGGACGCAGGTGCATATCGAATCCGGCTGGGAAACGGCGCTGGAGTCGGCCCTGCGCGAACGGCTCAATGCGCTGGCCGTGGGGCGGCTGGACAGCGTGCGCGCCTTCGCCGCCGACGCGCCGCCGGCCAAGCTGGCCTTCTATGCGCTGCAGGACATGTGGGCCGGCGCAGCCGTGGCGGCGCCGGGTGGCGCCGTGCCGGCCACGCAGCAGAGCTTGCCGCGCCTGGCCGACCTGCTGCGGCTGGGCGACGCGGGCCTGAAGGCGCTGCTGCGCGACTGGCTGGAAGGGGTCTATACCGCGGCGTCGATCGACGAAGCGCTGGCGCAGCGCACGCTTCTCACCCACGGCGAAGTGATCATGACGCGCGAAGGCCACGCCGTGTCGCAGCACGCCGTGGCCTTCTACGCCCCGGACTCCGAACAGGCCGGCCTGCTCGCGCGCGCGCAGGAAATCGAACACCTCGACCGCCAGCAGCGCGCGCAGGCGCTCATCGGCGACGAGTCGCGCAGCGCCTCGGTGCGCCTGGAAGCCCAGTACACCGACGCCACGCAGCGGCTGCAGTCGGCGCGCCGCGAAGCCACCGAGGCGCAGAACCGCGCCCATGGCCTGCACGTGGAACTGCTGCGCCTGACGCAACAGGCCGAAGCCGCCAGCTCGCGGCGCGCACAGCTCGGTGGCGAACTGGCCGAGATCGACGCCCAGTTGGAGGGCCTGGAAGAACGCCGTGCCACCGCCGAAGGCCGCTTCGAGGAACTCGACCTCCAGTTGGCGCAGACGCAGCAACGCCATGCCGAACTCGACGACGCCGTGATCGCCGCCGAGCACCGCCTGGGGCAGGCGCGCGAGCAGCAGCGCGCGCTGGAGCGCCAGGCGCAGGAGGCGCAGTTCCAGGCGCGTGCGCTGGCGGCGCGGCAAGGCGAACTGCAGCGCAGCGTGGAGACGGCGGCCGCGCAGATGGCGTCCAATGTGCAGGCCGGCGAGCAGCTGCAACTGGAACTGGCCGGTTTCGACGACGCCACCGCCAGTTCGGGCCTGCAGGCGGCACTGGCGCTCAAGCTCGAACGCGAGCAGGCGCTGGGCCTGGCACGCAGCCGCTACGACGACCTGAGCGCTCAGCTCAAGCGCGCCGACGAGCAGCGCCTGGCGCACGAACGCAGCCTGGACCCGCTGCGCCAGCGCATCACGCAACTGCAGCTGGAATTGCAGGCGGCGCAGCTGGGCGGCGCGCAATACCTGGACCAGCTCGTCGCGGCGCAGGTCGACCTCGAGGCCTTGGCCAAGGGCATCGAAGAGGGCGGTGTGAAGCTGTGGGGACTGCAGACCGAGATCGACCGCATCCAGAAGGAAGTCGGCGCCCTGGGTGCCGTCAACCTGGCGGCGCTGGACGAACTGACGGCGTCGCGCGAGCGCAAGACCTTCCTCGACGCGCAGGAGGCCGACCTGCAGGAAGCCATGGCGACGCTCGAGGACGCCATCCAGAAGATCGACCTGGAAACGCGTGAACTGCTGGCCAGCACCTTCAACCAGGTCAACGAACATTTCGGTCGCATGTTCCCCAGCCTCTTCGGCGGCGGCCAAGCGCGGCTGGTGATGACGGGCACCGAGATCCTGGATTCCGGCGTGCAGGTGATGGCGCAGCCGCCGGGCAAGAAGAACAGCACCATCCACCTGCTGTCGGGCGGCGAGAAGGCGCTCACGGCGATTGCGCTGGTCTTCGCCATCTTCCAGCTCAACCCGGCGCCGTTCTGCCTGCTCGACGAAGTCGACGCGCCACTGGACGACGCCAATACCGAGCGCTACAGGAGACTGGTGACGGAAATGAGCGCGGGCACCCAGTTCCTCTTCATCAGCCACAACAAGATCGCCATGGAGATGGCCGAGCAACTGATCGGCGTGACGATGCAGGAGCAAGGCGTCAGCCGCATCGTGGCGGTGGACATGGAGTCGGCCGTGAGCCTGGCCGAAGCGGCATGACGCTGACCACCGCCCTGGCCCTGGCCGGCTTGCTGCTGCTGCTGGCGCTGGGACTGCATGGCTGGTGGCAGACCCGCCGCGCGCGGCCGCGCAAGGCGGTGCCCGGGCCGGCCACGCCCGAACGCGTGGAGCCGGCACTCGGTGCTGCCGAGGTGACGGCCGCACCGCTCGAGCCCGCCGCGCTGCGCATGGCCCCGCGCCGCGTGCCGCGGCTGGACGCGCTCATCGACGCCATCGTGCCGCTGGCGCTGGAGGCACCAATCAGCGGCGAGATGGCGCTGGCCCACCTGCCGCCCACGCGCCGCGCCGGCAGCAAGCCGTTCTATGTCGAGGGGCTGGATGCCGAGAGCGGGCAGTGGGAACCCTTCGCCCCCGGCCACCGTTATGGCGAACTACAGGCCGGCGTGCAACTGGCCAGCCGCAGCGGCGCGCTCAACGAGATCGAATATTCGGAATTCGTGCAGAAGGTCGAGACCTTCGCCGAGGCCGTGGGTGCCAGCGCCGACGTGCCCGACATGCTGGAGGTGGCGGCACGGGCGCGGGAACTCGACGGCCTGGCCGGTCCGCTGGACGCGCAGCTCACCGTCACGCTGCGCTCCAACGGCGTGGCCTGGTCGGTGGGTTATGTCCAGCAGGTGACGGCCCGGCTGGGCTTCGTCACCGGCCCGGTGCCGGGCCGCATGGTGCTGCCGGCGGCCGAAGAGGGTGCGCCGCCCATGCTGGTGCTTTCGGTGGACCCGCAGGCCGCGCTGGCCGAAGAGCCGCAGGCCGCGGCCGTGCGCGAATGCGTGCTGGTGCTCGACGTGCCGCAGACCCCGGAGAGCGCCGAGCCCTTCCCCGCCTTCCACCGCGCCGCCACCACGCTGGCCGACGACCTGGACGCGACGGCCATCGACGACCAGGGCCAGCCCATCACGCTGCACGCCTACGCCGCCATCGGCCATGAACTGCAGCAGCTTTACCGGCAACTGGAAGCACTGGACCTGGCCGCCGGCAGCGCGGCGGCGCGGCGGTTGTTCAGCTGACCCGGCGCTGCGATGGTGACCACCGACCCTGCACACCGCGCCGCCGATTTGCGTGCGCTGCTGCAACACCACGCGCATCGCTACTACGTGCTCGACGCGCCTGAGATCCCCGACGCCGAATACGACCGCCTGTTCCAGCAATTGCAGTCCATCGAGGCGGCGCACCCGGAACTGCTGACTCCCGACTCGCCCACCCAGCGTGTGCTGGGCCAGGTGCTGCCCGGCCTGAGTCCAGTGCGGCACGCCGTGTCGATGCTGTCGATCCGCACCGAAACCGACACCAGCGCGGCGGGTGCCGAGGCCTTCGACGCCAGGGTGCGGCGCGAACTGGCGCTGCCCGCCGACGCGCCGCCGGTGGAATATGCCGCCGAGCTGAAGTTCGATGGCCTGGCCATCAATCTTCGCTACCAGCAGGGCGTGCTGGTGCAGGCGGCCACGCGCGGCGATGGCGAGACCGGGGAGGACGTCACTCACAACATTCGCACCATCGGGCAGATTCCCTTGCGGCTGCTCGGCGACGCGCCCGCCGTGCTGGAAGTGCGTGGCGAGGTCTACATGCGGCGCGACGATTTCGGGCGCCTCAACGAGGGCCAGCGGCAGCAGGGCCTGAAGACGTACATCAACCCGCGCAATACGGCCGCCGGCGCCGTGCGCCAGCTGGACAACCGGTCGCTGGCCGACAAGAAGCTGAGTTTTTTCGCCTATGGCCTGGGCGAGGTGCGGGGCTGGGTTCAGCCGTTGACGCACAGCGCCACGCTCGACGCTCTGGCGGCCTTCGGCGTGCCGGTGTGCGCCGATCGCGCGGTGGTGCATGGCGCGGCCGGGCTGGTGGCCTTCCACGCGGAAATGGGGGCCAAGCGAGATGCGCTGCCCTTCGACATCGATGGCGTCGTCTACAAGGTCAATGCCATTGAACTGCAGCAGCGGCTGGGTTTCGTGACGCGCGAGCCGCGCTGGGCGGTGGCGCACAAATATCCGGCGCAGGAACAGACGACAAGGCTGAACGGCATCGAGATCCAGGTTGGCCGCACCGGCAAGCTCACGCCTGTGGCCAAGCTTGCGCCGGTGTTCGTGGGCGGCACCACGGTCAGCAACGCCACGCTGCACAACCTGTTCGAGCTGCGGCGCAAGGGCGTGCGCGTGGGCGACACGGTGATCGTGCGCCGTGCCGGCGACGTGATTCCCGAGGTGGTGGCGCGTGTACCCGGAGTCCGCCCGGCCTACGTGCCCAATTTCCGCATGCCGCGCGCCTGCCCGGTGTGCGGCAGCGCCGTGCTGCGCGAAAAAGGCGGCATCGACCACCGCTGCACCGGCGGCCTGTTCTGCGCCGCGCAGCGCAAGCAGGCGCTGCTGCACTTTGCCGGCCGCCGCGCGATGGATATCGAAGGCCTGGGCGACAAGCTGGTGGACCAGCTGGTCGACAACGGCCTGATCCGCACGCTGCCCGAGCTCTATACGCTGGGCATCGCCAAGCTCTCGGCGCTTGAACGCATGGCCGACAAGAGTGCGGCCAACCTGGTGGCCGCGCTGGACAAGAGCAAGCCCACGACGCTGGCGCGCTTTCTCTACGCCCTGGGCATCCGCCATGTCGGCGAGGCCACCGCCAAGGACCTGGCGCGGCATTTCGGTGGCATCGACCGGCTCATGGACGCCAGCGTCGAACAGTTGCTGGAAGTCAACGACGTCGGCCCCGTGGTGGCGCAGAGCATCCGCGCCTTCTTCGACCAGCCGCACAACCGGGAGGTGGTGGAGCAGCTGAGAGCCGCCGGCATCACCTGGCCCGAGCAAGAGGGCGAAGCCGACACCCGCCCCAGACTGCTGGCCGGCAAGACGCTGGTGCTTACCGGCGCGCTGCCCACGCTCAGCCGTGATGAAGCGAAGGCGCTGATCGAGGCCGCCGGCGGCAAGGTGGCCGGCTCGGTGTCGAAGAAGACCGACTGCGTGGTGGCCGGCGCCGACGCGGGCAGCAAGCTCGACAGGGCGCGAGAGCTCGGCATCCCCGTTCTCGACGAAGCGGGCCTGCACGCCTTGCTCGGCGCAGCCGCCCGATCCGATGGGGACGCCGCGCCATGATGCCCTTCGGTCTGGACACCGACGCCTGGCTGGTGCTGGCGATCTTCGTGCTGGTCTACACCGGCATGATGCTCGGCGGTCTGCCGCGGCTGATGCTCGACCGCACGGGCGTGGCCTTGCTCGGCGCCATCGCCATCATCGGCCTGCGCGAGATGACGCCCGAGGAAGCGGCGCGCGCCGTGCACCTGCCGACCATGCTGCTGCTGTTCTCGTTCATGGTCATCTCGGCACAGATGCGGCTGGGCGGCTTCTACAGCGCCGTCACGCGGCGCATCGCGGCCCTGCGCGTGGGGCCCATGGGCCTGTTGGCGACGGTGATCCTCGTCGCGGGTGCGCTGTCGGCCGTGTTCTCCAACGACATCGTCTGCCTGGCGGTGGCGCCGTTGCTGGCCGAAGCCTGCCTGCGGCGGCGCCTGGACCCGGTGCCCTATCTGCTGGCGCTGGCCTGCGCCAGCAATATCGGCTCGGCCGCCACGCTGATCGGCAATCCGCAGAACATGCTCATCGGCGAGGTGCTGAAGCTTTCTTTCGCCGGCTATGCGCGCGACGCACTGCTGCCCGTGGGCCTGAGCCTGCTGGCGCTGTGGGCGGTGCTGGCCTGGCCGGTGCACCGCGGCGTGCTGCTGGTCGACCCCGAAGCCAACCAGCTGGCAGCAATGACCGCCGAGGCGCCGCGCTTCGACGCCTGGCAGACCTTCAAGGGCTTGTTCGTCGCCCTCGGCCTGGTGGGCGCATTCCTGTTCACCGACTGGCCGCGCGACGTGGCAGCGCTGGTGGCTGCGGGCTTCCTGCTGCTGAGCCAGCGCTTCCAATCGTCCAGGGTCATGGGGCTGGTCGACTGGGAGTTGCTGATCCTGTTCATGGGCTTGTTCGTCGTCAACCATGCGCTGCAGGACACCGGCCTGGTGCAGCAGGCACTGGACGGCCTGGCGGCGAAGGGGCTGCACTTCAGCGAAACCGGCATGCTGTTCGGCGCCACGCTGGTGCTGAGCAACCTGGTGTCCAACGTGCCGGCGGTGATGCTGCTGCTTCCGGCGGCCGAAGGGCCGCACGCCGGCGCCACGCTGGCGCTGGTCAGCACGCTGGCCGGCAACCTGCTCATCGTGGGGTCCATCGCCAACATCATCGTGGTCGATGCGGCGCGCAAATGCGGCATCACCATCGACTGGAAGACCCATGCCCGCATCGGCGTGCCGGTGACGCTGCTCACGCTGGCCATCACCGCGAGCTGGCTGGCGCTGAAGGCATCTTGAAACCGAGAGGAGGCCGGGCATGGCCGTGCACGAGATCCTGAAGATGGGCGACCCGCGGCTGCTGCGCGTGGCGCAGCCGGTGCGGGCCTTCGACACGCCCGAACTGCACGCCCTGGTGGCCGACATGTTCGACACCATGGAAGCCGCGCGCGGTGCCGGCCTGGCGGCACCGCAGATCGGCGTCGACCTGCAGCTGGTGATCTTCGGTTTCAGCCACAGCGAGCGCTACCCCGAGGCGCCGCCGGTGCCGCGCACCGTGCTGCTCAATCCCGAGATCACGCCGCTGGGTGATGCGCTGGAGGAAGGCTGGGAGGGCTGCCTGTCGGTGCCCGGGCTGCGCGGCGTGGTGCCGCGCCGCGCGCGCATCCGCTACCGCGGCTTCGACCTGCAGGGCCGGCCGCTGGAGCGCGAAGCCGAAGGTTTCCACGCCCGCGTCGTACAGCACGAGTGCGATCACCTGATCGGTCGCCTGTACCCCACGCGCATGACCGACCTCACCCGGCTGGGCTTCACCAGTGTGTTGTTTCCCGGGCTGGACACCTCCGAAGACGATTGAGCCGCCAGCCGGTGCCGTGACGGAAACATGGCTTTACGTGGCGGCGGGTCAGCGCGCCCGGCCGCCCGTGCGTTGACAGGGGCATGAGAAGCACCACAGCCTTCAGCGCGGCCAGGGACTGGCTCATGCGGCTGGCCCTCGTCGTGGCCGCAGGGCTGGCCGTCGGTTCAGGCGTCGCCTGGGCCCAGGACGACCCGCCCGGCCGCGTCGGCCGGCTGGCAGAGATGCGCGGCCAGGTCTGGTGGTTCGACGTCGAGACCGGCGCCTGGAGCGAAGCCGAACGCAACCGGCCGCTGACCTTGGGCGACCGCATCTCCACCGCACCCGACGCGCGTGCCGAGTTGCGCGTGGGCTCCACCGTGCTGCGCCTGGGCGGCGTGACCGAAGTGGAGGTGCTGCGGCTGGACGACGAGCATATGGACTTCCAGCTCCACAGCGGCAGCCTGGCGCTGCGCGTGCGCGAACGCGAGGTCGCCGGCGAGATCCGGCTCGTCACCGCCGAGCTGCCGCTGCGCCCGCTGCGCAGCGGCCACTACCGCTTCGACCGCGTCGACGACAGCACCTATGCCGGCACCTGGCGCGGCAGCCAACGCGTGGACGCGCCCGAAGGCCTGGTCATCGACACCGGCCAGCGCGCCGAGTTCTGGCGCGAAGGCGCCACGCGCACGCTGCGCCACGCCTGGAGCCCTCTGCCCGACGACGACTTTTCGCAATGGGTGGCCGGCGAGGACCTGCGGGACCAGCGCAGCGCCGCCACGCGCCATGTCTCGCCCGAAATGACCGGTGCGGAGGACCTGGACCGCCACGGACGCTGGGACACCCACCCCGAATACGGCGCGGTGTGGATTCCCACTGCGGTGCGCAGCGGTTGGGCGCCGTACCGCTACGGGCGCTGGGTCTGGGTGCGGCCCTGGGGCTGGACCTGGGTCGACGAGGCCCCCTGGGGTTTTGCGCCGTTCCACTACGGTCGCTGGGTGCACTGGGGCGGGCGCTGGGGCTGGTGGCCGGGGACGTATGTCGCGCGGCCGGTCTTCGCACCGGCGCTGGTGGCCTGGGTCGGCAGCTCGAACTGGGGCGTGTCGGTCAATATCGGCGGGCCGGCCATCGGCTGGGTGCCGCTGGCGCCGCGCGAGGTCTTCGTGCCCTGGTATCGCACCACGCCGCGCTACGTGGATCGTGTCAACCGGCACCCGCCACCGCCCGGGCACCGGCCGGCGCCGAATCGACCGGATCGGCCGCAAGGACCGCAATGGCCGCAGGTGCCCACCGGCCCGGTGATGTACGGCAACCAGGGTGTGCCCGGCGCGGTGACGGTGGTGCCACGCGACGTCCTGGTGCAGCGCCAGCCGGTGGGCAGGGCGGTGATCACGCCGCGCGGCAGCGGGGTCCCGGCGCAGAACCTGGTGCGCGTGGAGCCGCCCACCGCAACCGCACCCGCTCCCGCACCCGGGCAGCGCGTCGACGGTCCGGTGCCAGGGCAGCCGCCCGGACCATTGCCGCGGCGCGAGTTCCGTGACGACGGCCGAGGCGACCCTCGCACCGAAACCCGCGAACGGCGCGAACCGCGTCAGGCGGGCGAAGGTCGCGTGCCGAACGAGGTCACGACCTTGCCGCCGCCGGTACAGCCGCACACGGGTCCGCCACGCCCGGCACAGCCCATCAGGGTGGCGCCGCGGCCAGCACCACCATCGGCAGCCCCGGCAGCCCCGGCAGTTCCGCCGTCGGCCGGCTTGCGGCCGGTGGCGCCAGCGGCGCAGCCTGTACCAGCCGTCGCCCAGCCCGCGCCAGCCGGGGCACCAGCCGCACCGCCCATGACGCCGGTGCTAGCGGCGCGGCCTCAGCCGCGCCCGGCACCGCCAGTGACCGCATCCAGGGCAGAACCGGTGGCCCCGCCGGCACCGGCCGAGCCCGCGCCCGCCCGCGGCGACGAGCGCAAGCGCGTGCCGGAATCGCGCCGCCACCCGCGGGAGCAACTGCGCTGAACCGCGCCCGGTGGCGCCGGGCGGACTTCAGCGCAGCAGCGGCCTGAGCACCGGCCAGACGTTGTCCAGCATCTGCGGGTGCGCTGCGGCCGTGGGGTGGATGCGGTCGGGCTGGAACATCGCGTCGGCATTCGGCGCATCGGCCACGCCTGCCAGCAGGAAGGACACCAGCGCGGTGCCTTCCGCGCGCGCCACGGTGCCGAACAGGCGGGCGAAGTCCTCGCTGTATTTGCGCCCGTAGTTGGGCGGCACGGCAATGCCGGCAATCAGCACCTTGGCGCCGGCCGCCTTGGCCGCGCGCGCCATCGCGCTGAGGTTGGCCTCGGTCATGTCCAGCGGCAGGCCGCGGAGCGCATCGTTGCCGCCCAGGGCCACCACCACCACCTGCGGCCGGTGCTTCTGCAGCAGTGCCGGCATCCGCGAACGGCCGCCGGAAGTGGTGTCGCCGCTGATGCTGGCATTGACCACCCGCACCGGCAGTTTCTGCTGCGCGATGCGCTGCTCGAGCAGCGCCACCCAGCCGCTGCCGCGCGCGATACCGTATTCGGCCGACAGGCTGTCGCCCACCACGAGCAGGGTGCGTGTTGCCCCCTGCGCATGCACGGGCGCGCCGGCGCCGGCCGCGGCCAGCCACACCAGCGCGCTACAGTGCACTATGAAAGCGCGCCGCGCAGGAATAGAAAATTCAATGTCCGAAGCCATCATCGTCGTGCAGCGGCTCACCAAGCAGGTGGCCGATTCCACCGGAACCCTGACCATACTTCATGACATCGACTTCACGCTGCAAGCGCGCGAATCGGTGGCCATCGTCGGCGCCTCGGGGTCGGGCAAGAGCACGCTGCTGTCGATCCTGGCCGGGCTGGACACGCCCAGCTCGGGCAGCGTGGTGCTGGCCGGGGTGGACCTGTTCACGCTGGACGAGGACGCGCGTGCCGAACTGCGCTCGCGCCAGGTCGGTTTCGTCTTCCAGAGCTTCCAGCTGCTGGGCAACCTGACGGCGCTGGAAAACGTGATGCTGCCGCTGGAGCTGATGGGCCGCCACGACGCGCGCACGGCGGCCACCGAGCTGCTGCGCCGCGTGGGCCTGGGCGAGCGCCTGCAGCATTACCCCAAGGTGCTGTCGGGTGGCGAACAGCAGCGTGTGGCGCTGGCGCGCGCCTTCGTCGTTCGGCCGGCCGTGCTGCTGGCCGACGAACCCACCGGCAGCCTGGACTTCGCCACCGGCGCCACGGTGATGGAGCTGATGTTCGAGCTGAATCGCGAGGCCGGCACGACGCTGGTGCTGGTGACGCACGACCCGGCCATCGCCGCGCGCTGCGACCGCCAGCTGCGCATCGAGGCCGGGCGCATCGTGGAGTCGACGCGGCGCAGCCTGCAGCCGGCCTGAAATCGGCTGCGGGCGGCTGGGGCGGCTTGGGGCGGCGGCAGGCTGGCCAGCGCTGGGACGGTCATGTCGTGCCAGTTGCGGGTCGGTTGCGGGTCTGTGATACTGTAATTTCATACAGTTTCCGAATGGCCCGGCAGACCTGCCGGGCCTGCCAGCCCGAGCCGTGTCCAGCCACCCCCTTCCCGACTACGCCGAGCTGCACTGTCGCAGCAACTACAGCTTCCTGAGCGGTGCCTCGCACCCCGAGGAACTGGTGGCGCGCGCGCACGCGCTGGGTTATGCGGCGCTGGCGATCACCGACGAATGTTCACTCGGCGGCGTGGTGCGCGCCCATGCCGAAGCCCGGCGGCTGGGCTTGCACCTGATCGTGGGTGCCGAGATGGCGTTGCAGCGTGTGCCTACAGCGGCCCCGCCCGGGCCGGCGGGCGGTGGCGCAGCGGGGACAGCGGACACAGCGGGGACAGCGACACCCGATGCCAGCGCCCCCGGTCCGCACCTGATCCTGTTGGCGATGTCGCGCCGCGGCTACGGCAACCTCTCGCAATGGATCACCGTGGCGCGCCGCCGCGCGCCCAAGGGCCGGTACCAGGCGCTGATGTCCGACCTGGAGGGCCGCGTGCCGCACCTGCCCACGCTGGCCGGCCTGCCTGATTGCCTGGCCTTGCTGCACACGCCGGCCGTGCTGGCGTCGGCGCAGCCTTTCGAGACGCTGTTCGCGCAGGCGCTGTGGCTCAAGACCTGGTTCGGTGCCGGCGAAGGCGGCCGCGCCGCGCTGGCGCTGCCGCTGCTGCTCCATGCGCACGACGCCCTGCTGGCCGAACTGGTGCAGCGCGTGGCCGCGCTCACCGATGTGCCCATCGTGGCCGTGGGCAGCGTGCTCATGCATGCGCGTTCGCGCAAGCCGCTGCAGGACGCTCTCACCGCCACGCGGCTGAAATGCGGTGTGGCCGAAGCCGGTTTTGCGCTGCAACCCAACGCCGAAGCGCACCTGCGAGTGCGCTCGCGCCTGGCCACGCTGTACCGCCCCGAATGGCTGGCCGCCACGCTGCAGCTCGCCGGCCGCTGCGCCTTTTCGCTGGACGAGTTGCGCTACGAATACCCGCGCGAGATCGTGCCCGAAGGCCACACACCCGCGTCGTGGCTGCGGCAGCTCACGGAAGAGGGCCTGCGCCGGCGTTTCCCTGAAGGCGAGCCGGCCGCGGTGCGCGCGACGATCGAACACGAACTGGCGCTCATCACCCAGCTGCAGTACGAGCCCTATTTCCTGACCGTGGCCGACCTCGTGCAATGGGCGCGCGGCCAGGGCATTTTGTGCCAGGGCCGCGGCAGCGCGGCCAATTCGGCAGTCTGCTACTGCCTGGGCGTGACCGAAGTCGACCCGGCGCGCATGACGCTGCTGTTCGAACGTTTCATCAGCGCCGAGCGCAACGAGCCGCCCGACATCGACATCGACTTCGAGCACCAGCGCCGCGAGGAAGTCATCCAGTATGTCTATCGCAAATACGGCCGCCACCGCGCCGCGCTCACCGGTGTCGTCATCAGCTACCGGCCGCGTTCGGCGCTGCGCGACATGGGGCGGGCCTTGGGGCTGGACCTCGACCGCATCGACGCCGTGGCCAAGAGCCAGCATTGGTTCGATGGCCGGCGCATCGACCCCGAGCGCCTGGCCGAGAACGGCTTCGACCCCGCTTCGCCGCTGTGCCGGCTGTGGGTGGAACTGACGCAGACGCTGATCGGCTTTCCGCGCCACTTGAGCCAGCACCCGGGCGGTTTCGTCATCGCGCGCGACGACCTGGCGCGCCTGGTGCCGGTGGAAAACGCGGCCATGGCCGGGCGCAGCGTCATCCAGTGGGACAAGGACGACCTCGACGCTTTAGGCCTGCTCAAGGTGGACCTGCTGGCTTTAGGCATGCTCAGCGCCATCCGGCGCGCGCTGGACTTCGTGGCGCTCAAGCACGGGCGGCCCGAATTCCGCATGCAGGACGTGCCGGCCGAAGACGCGCCGACCTACGCCATGCTGTGCCGCGGCGACAGCGTGGGCACCTTCCAGGTCGAGAGCCGGGCCCAGATGAGCATGCTGCCGCGGCTGCAGCCGAAGTGCTTCTACGACCTGGTGATCGAAGTGGCCATCGTGCGCCCCGGCCCCATCCAGGGCGGCATGGTGCACCCCTACCTGCGGCGGCGCAGCGGCGAGGAAGCGGTGGACTACCCCAGCGCCGAAGTGAAGCAGGCGCTGCAGCGCACGCTGGGCGTGCCCATCTTCCAGGAACAGGTGATGCAGCTGGCCATCCTGGCCGCCGATTTCACGCCCGGCGAGGCGGACCAACTGCGCCGCGCCATGGCGGCCTGGAAGCGCAAGGGCGGGCTGGGGCCGTTCCACGAACGGCTGGTGGGTCGCATGGTGGCCAAAGGCTACCCGCAGGACTACGCGCAGCGCATCTTCAAGCAGATCGAAGGTTTCGGCGAATACGGTTTTCCAGAGAGCCACGCCGCCAGCTTTGCGTTGCTGGTCTACGTGAGCGCCTGGCTCAAGTGCCACCACCCCGACGCTTTCCTGGCGGCCTTGCTGAACAGCCAGCCGATGGGCTTCTACGCCCCGGCGCAGCTGGTGCGTGACGCGCGCGAGCATGGCGTCGCGGTGTTACCGGTGGACGTGATGCGCAGTGACTGGGACTCCACGCTCGAAGGGCAGGGCGCCGGGCTGCGGCCCGTGCGCCTGGGCTTGAACCGCATCGGCGGACTGGCGCAGGCGGCGGCCGGGCGCATCGTGGCGGCGCGCAAGGCCGGGCCCTTCACCGGCGCCGAGGACCTGGCGCGCCGGGCCTGGCTCGACGCCCATGAACTGTCGCTGCTGGCGCAGGCCGATGCGCTGGCCGCCATCACCGGCCACCGCCACCAGGCGGCCTGGGGCGTGGCCGGCATCGACACCCGCGCCACGCCGCTGCTGCGCCGCACGCGCACGCACGAGGCGGCGGCCGCGCTGCCTGCGCCGGGTGCCGCGGAAACGGTGCTGGCCGACTACCGCGCGCTGGGCCTGAGCCTCACCCGGCACCCGGTGGCGCTGCTGCGCGAGCCGCTGGCCGCGTACAAGGTGCAGCCGGCGGCGGTGCTGCGCGGCTATCCGAACGGCCGCCTGGCGCGCGCCAGCGGCATCGTCACCCACCGCCAGCGGCCCGAAACCGCCAAGGGCGTGGTCTTCGTGACGCTGGAAGACGAGACCGGCAGCGTCAACGTCATCGTCTGGCCGCAGGTGGCCGAAAAGCAGCGCCAGGCCTTGCTGGGCAGCACGCTGCTCACCGTCTACGGCATCTGGCAAACCGAAGGTGAAGTGCGCCACCTGGTGGCGCGCCAGCTGGTCGACCATTCGGCGCTGCTGCAGGGGCTGGCGACGACGAGCCGCAATTTCCGCTGAACGCCGGCGTCGCGTGCGGCGGTGCCGCGCGCGAGACACCCCCACCGCCACGCCAGCCGCTGCCCGACGCGACAATGTCGCTCATGCTGTTTCTGCTCTCCCCCGCCAAGACCCTGGACTACGACACCCCCGTGCGCGCGCCGGTGCTGAAGAAGGCCACCGACCCCTTGTTCACCGACCGTGCCGCCGAACTCATCGACGTGCTGCGCCGCAAGACACCGGCCCAGGTGGCCAGCCTGATGGACCTGTCGGACCAGCTGGCGGCCTTGAACGTGGCGCGTTACGGCGCCTGGCAGCCCGAGGCCACGCCGGCCAACAGCAAGCCGGCGCTGCTGGCCTTCAACGGCGACGTCTACAACGGCCTGGATGCAAAGACGCTGAAGGCGGCCGACCTGGCCTGGGCGCAGGAGCACCTGGTCATCCTGTCCGGCCTGTACGGCGCGCTGCGCCCGCTGGACCGCCTGCAGCCCTACCGGCTGGAAATGGGCACGGCCCTGGCCACGCCTCAAGGCAGGGATCTCTACGCTTTCTGGGGCGACACCGTGGCGGCCTACCTCAACCAGCGCCTGGCCGGCGAGAAGAGTCCGGTGATCGTCAACCTGGCATCGGTCGAATATGCCCGCGTGGCCTTGCGCAAGACGCTGGCCGCGCGCGTGGTCGACTGTCAGTTCGAGGACTGGAAAGGCGGCGGCTACAAGGTCATCAGCTTCTTCGCCAAGCAGGCGCGCGGCCTGATGGCGCGCTACGCCATCGAGCACCGCGTGCGCCGGCCCGAGCAACTGCAGGGCTTCAATGCCGCCGGCTACGCGCTGGCGGGCGAGGCTTCGACACCCGATCGGCTGGTCTTCCGACGCCGCGCCTGACGCCCGGGCTGCGCGAAAATGGCGGCATGAGCGTCGCCACCCAGACCATCACCGACGATCTGCGGCGCTGGATCGTCGACCAGACCGAGGCCGGCTGCCGTGCCGGGGACGTGCTGGCGGCCATGTGCGCCAGCGGCTGGGCCGAGAGCGTGGCCGCGGCGGCACTGGAGCAGACGCTGCGCCAGCGCCTGGCGGAGCTGGACGCCGGCGTCCAGGCGGCGCCACCGGCTTCGCCCGTGGCCCGTGCCGTGGCCGTGCCCGAACCCGCGCTGGCCGGCGCGCCGGCGCTGCGGCGCGCCGATGGCCGCGCGGTGCAGGTGCTGGCCACGATGCAGCGCCCGCGCGTGGTGGTCTTCGGCGGTTTCCTGAGCGACGACGAATGCGCCGGCCTGATGGCGCTGGCCGCGCCGCGCCTGCTGCGCTCCGAAACCGTGGACAACGCCACCGGCGGCAGCGAGGTCAACGCCGCGCGCACCAGCGAGGGCATGTTCTTCGAGCGCGGCGAGGCGCCGCTCATCGCTGCCCTGGAGCAGCGTATCGCCGAGCTGCTGCGCTGGCCGCTGGACCATGGTGAAGGGCTGCAGGTGCTGCGCTACCGGCCTGGCGCCGAATACCGCCCGCACCACGACTACTTCGACCCCGCCCACCCGGGCACGGCACGCATCCTGCAGCGTGGCGGCCAGCGTGTGGCGACGCTGGTGATGTACCTCAACACGCCCGCAGGCGGCGGCTCGACCACCTTTGCGGACATCGGCCTGGAAGTGGCGCCGGTGCGCGGCAACGCCGTCTTCTTCAGCTACGACCGCGCCCACCCCGACAGCCGCACGCTGCACGGCGGCGCGCCGGTGACGGCCGGGGAGAAGTGGGTGGCGACGAAATGGCTGCGCGAAGGAGTGTTCGTTTGAGGCCTGGCGCGCCGACGGCCTGGGCAGGCCGGCGCGCCGGGTTCGCCATGGCTCTCAGACCGTGACCTGCTCGCCGAATTCGGGCACGCGCACGCGCCAGCCCAGCTCGTTCTGCACCGCCACGCGCAGCGCATCGGCGGCGTCGGGTTCGCCGTGTACCACGAAGGTCTGCTGCGGCGGGTGCTTCAGGTGGCGCAGCCAGGCCAGCAGCTCGCCGCGGTCGGCGTGGCCCGAGAAGCCCTGCAGGTGCCGCACCTCGGCGCGCACCGGCACCATCTCGCCGTGGATCTTGACTTCGCGCTCGCCGGCCACCAGGCGGGCGCCGCGGCTGCCACCGACCTGGAATCCCGGGAAGACCACGGCGTTGCGCTCGTCCGGCGCCCGCGCCTTCAGGTGGTGCAGCACGCGGCCGCCGGTGGCCATGCCGCTGGCCGAGATGATGATGGCCGGGTAGCGCGACGCCGACAGCCGCATCGATTGCTGCACGGTTTCCACCAGCCGCACGCCGTCGCACAGCGTGGCCACTTCGCGCGCCGGCACGCGCAGCAGCCGGCCGTGGCGGCGGTACAGCGCGGTGGCCTCCAGCGCCATCGGGCTGTCCAGGAAGATCGGCAGTTCCTTCGGGATCAGGCGCGCCCGCCGCAGCCGCTGCAGCACCAGCAGCAGCGCCTGCGCGCGGCCGACGGCAAACGACGGCAGCAGCACCGAGCCGCCGCGCTGCACCGTGCGGTTGACGACATCGGCCAACAACGCCGCACCGTCTTCCGGCGGGTGGGTGCGGTTGCCGTAGGTGGACTCGACGATCATCACGTCGGCCGGCGGCGGCGGTTCGGGCGGCGGCATCAGCAGGTCGTCCTGGCGGCCGACATCGCCCGAGAAGACGATGCGCTGGCCGCCATGGCTCAGCGCCACCGAGCAGGCACCCAGCAGGTGGCCCACCGGGGTGAGCCTGACCGTGCTGTGGCCGATCTTCAGTTCACGCCCCGGCGGCAGCGGCACGAACTGGCCCAGCGCTCGGTGCGCGTCGGCTTTCGTATAAAGCGGCAGCGCCTTGGCGTGGCGCGAATAGCCGTATCGGTTGGCACGCCGCGCGTCTTCTTCCTGCAGATGCGCGCTGTCCAGCAGCAGCACGCGCGCCAGCTCGCAGGTGGCCGGACTGGCGTGGATGGGGCCGCGAAAACCGTGCTTCACCAGCGCCGGCAGCCAGCCGCTGTGGTCCAGGTGGGCGTGGCTCAGCACCACGGCGTCGACCTCGCGCAGCGCCGCCGGACTTTGCCAGTTGCGCTCACGGTGCAGCTTCCAGCCCTGGAACAGGCCGCAGTCCAGCAGGATCTGGCGGTCGCCGGTGTCGACCAGATGGCGCGAGCCGGTGACGCCGTCGGCGGCACCGAGGAAATGTAGTTTCATGAACCCAGCTCCTGCAGTTCCGCCGACTCGACGATGCGCACGCCGGGTCGGCCTTCGGCCAGCGCGCGCCGCAGAGCTCGCGCCACGGTGGCGGCGGCGATCGGCCGCCAGCTCCTGGGGATCAGCGTTGCCAGCGGTGTCGTGACCGCCAGCGCCAGCCGCTCGCCGGTGCGTGCCGGCTGGCCGAGCGCGGTGCGGTCGCCGGCCAGCAGCGAAGGCCTTGCGATGACGAGGCTGGCAAAGCCCAGGCCGCTCAGCGCTTGCTCCATCTCGCCCTTGACGCGGTTGTAGAAGCCCGCTGAACGCGGGCTGGCGCCCAGCGCCGAGACCACCGCGAAGCGCGGCACGCCGGCACGCTGTGCGGCGCGCGCGAAGGCCAGCACGGCGTCGAAGTCGACGGCGCGAAAGGCGGCCTGCGAACCGGCGGCCTTGATCGTGGTGCCCAGGCAGCAAAAGGCTTCATCGGCCTGGGGCAGCGCGGGCAGGGCGGCGAAGTCGACCACGTGCACACGCCGCAGCGCCGTGGCCGCACCAGCGACTTCCAGCGGTCGGCGTACCAGCAGGTGCAGCAGCCCGGGCCCGCGCCATGAGTGGGCCAGTTCGCGCCCGATCAATCCGCTGGCGCCGGCAAGCAAGGCAGTCATGTTGCAAAGCGTACCCGAAGCGCGCTGCCGCGCCGTGAGCGAGCGCAACGCCCGTCGTCGTCAGCGAAATTGTTCGAGCAACCGCTCCAGGGCCATCGTGAACGGCTGCGCCAGCATCGGCAATGTCAGCAGCAGCCCCAGCAGGCCCAGGCCCAGCGTGACCGGGAAGCCGATGGCGAAGATGTTGATCTGCGGCGCCACGCGCGAGATGGTGCCCAGGGCGATATTCACGAACAGCAGCATCGTGACCATCGGCAGCGCGATCCACAGCCCCATGCTGAAGACCTCGGCAGCCCAGCGCTGCGGCTGCATCTCGCGCACGAAGGCAAAGGGCTCGGGTCCCACCGGAAAGGCCGCGAAACTCTGCCCCAGGGCCGCCACCACCAGCAGGTGGCCGTTGATGACGATGAACAGCCAGGCGACGATGGCGCCGAAGAAGCGGCTGGCCGCGGTGGCCGTGCTGGCCGAGAGTGGGTCGAAGTAGCCGGCGAAGTTGAGCCCCATCTGCAGGCCGATGATCTCGCCGGCAAATTCCACCGCCGCGAAGACCACGCGCACCGCGACGCCCAGCGACAGGCCGATGACCAGCTGCTGCACCACCAGCAGCAGCGCCAATGGCGAGTCCAGCGCGATGGCGGCAACGGCCGGCGGCGGTTCGGACAGGCCGGGCTGTGCGGCGATCGCGATCAGCGCCGCCAGCCCGATGCGCACGCGCGTCGGCACCATGCGCGTGCCCAGCACCGGCAGCGCGGTGAAGAGCGCCAGTGCGCGCAGAAAGGGCCACAGCAGTGGCGTGATCCAGGCCAGGACCTGGGCTTCGGTGAAGGTCAGCACGTCGGGCTTGACATCAGGTGGCGTGGCATGGTGTGCCTTGTGCTGTAGACCTTGGCTGACTCTCACCCTGCCGGGCCGGGACCCGGCAGGGTGAAGGTGCACGCATGCGGCCTTCATGAACCGAGGCTCGCCTCGTACCGCGATCGACAGACCTCGGCATGGGAGGGCACCGCCCAGTCCACGTCATCGATCAACCCACAGCCGATGGAATGGCCTGCAGCACACGCTGCAGGTACTCCACCAGCGTCGTCACCATCCACGGCCCGGCAAAGCCCAGTACCGCCGCGGCGGCCACGATCTTGGGCACGAAGCTCAGCGTGGCCTCGTTGATCTGCGTGGCGGCCTGGAAGATGCTGACCACCAGGCCCACCACCAGCACCACCCCCAGCACCGGTGCGGCCACGATCAGCAACACCGTCAGGCCTTGCTGGCCAGCGGCCAGAACTTGTTGTGCATCCATGTCCGGACTCGGGTCCTCAGGTGGCGAACGAGGCCGCCAGCGACCCCAGCAGCAGGTTCCAGCCGTCGGCCAGCACGAACAGCATCAGCTTGAACGGCAGGGCCACCAGCACGGGGCTCAACATCATCATGCCCAGGCTCATGAGCACGCTGGCCACGATCATGTCGATGATGAGGAAGGGGATGAAGATCATGAAGCCGATCTGGAACGCGCTCTTCAGCTCGCTCGTCACGAAGGCCGGCACCAGCACCGTGAGCGGCATGTCAGCGCCCTGCATCTCGGCCGGCAGCTTGGCCAGGCGGGCGAACAGCATGACGTCGCTCTGCCGGGTTTGCTTGAGCATGAATTCGCGCAAGGGCTGCACGCCGGTCTTCAGCGCCTCGTCCACCGGCATCGTGCCCGCGGCGTAGGGCGCCCAGGCCTGTTCGTAGACCTTGTCGAAGGTCGGCGCCATGACGAAGAAGGTGAGGAACAGGCTCATGCCGATGATCACCTGGTTGGGCGGCGCGGCTTGCGTGCCCAGCGCCTGGCGCAACAGCGACAGCACGATGACGATGCGCGTGAAGCCCGTCATGAGCAGCAGCACCGCGGGCAGGAACGACAACGCGGTGAAGAACAGCAGCGTCTGGATCGGCACCGAATAGCTGGTGCCGCCGGGCCCCTGCGCCACCATCAACGGCAGGCCGCCGGCCGACTGGGCCAGCGCACCGCCGGCAGCCACGCTCAGCCCGGCCAGCAGCAGCGTGCGCCGCATCCCGCGTTCATTGCGCATCGCGGCCCGCACGGTTCTGGCGCAGGTGTTGCAGCAGTTGTGCGAAGGTCGGCGGCGGTGGCGCGGCGCTGCTGGCCGACTGGGCCTGCGGTGCCATCGTGTGCAAGGTGCTGATGCCGTGCGGCGTGACACCCAGCACCAGCCAATGCCGGTCTGCACCCTGGCCCACTTCCACCGTGACCAGCCGCTGCTGCGCCGACAGCGGCAGCACGGCCACCGAACGTGGCGTGCCGGCGACGCCCGAGGCCGCACCACCCAGTGGCGTGCGCTTCAGGAACCACAGCACCAGCGGGATCGCCGCCACGACGGCTGCAAACCACAGCAGCGAAGCCCACGATGGCGTCATGTCCACGCCGGTGCTCAGGTGCGGGACAGGCGCCGCATGCGCTCGCTCGGCGTCACGATGTCGGTGAGGCGGATGCCGAACTTGTCGTTCACCACCACGACCTCGCCCTGGGCGATGAGGTAGCCGTTGACGAGCACGTCCATCGGCTCGCCGGCCAGCGACTCCAGTTCGACCACCGAGCCCTGCGCCAGCGCCAGGATGTTCTTGATCGGGATGCGTGTGCGACCCAGTTCCACCGTCAGTTGCACGGGGATGTCCAGGATCATGTTGATGTCGTTGCCGGCACCGGCGGGCGATGTGCCGGCCGCGGCGAAATGGGTGAACGCGGCCGGCGCCACCGACTCGGCGGGCGCGGCCACTTCGCTGGCCAGTTCGCGGCCAGCGGCGTTGGCCGTGCGCGCGGCGGCCCAATCGGCGGCGGCGGGGTCGTCGCGGGTGTCGGTGGGCAAGGTCATCTCGGGTTCAGCGGCCATCGTTCTGTGCTCCGAGCCAGCCCACGGTGGAACTGGCGATGAGGCGGTCGATCTTGATCGCGTAGCGGTTGTTGGCGGTGCCGTAGTGGCAGTCGAAGACCGGCACGCCGTCGACCGTGGCCTGGATCTGCGGGTCGAGGTCGAGCTCGATGAAGTCGCCCGGCTTGAACGAGAGCAACTGCTCCACCGTGGCGGGCGCGTGCGCCAGTTCGGCCACCAGTTCCACCTCTGCGGCCTGGATCTGCTGCTGCAGCAGGTCGACCCAGCGTCGGTCGAGCTCGGTGCCGTCGGCGGCCTGTTCGGCGTACAGCACGTCGCGGATGGGTTCCAGTGCGCTATAGGGAAAACACAGGTGCACGGCGCCCGAGCTTTCGCCGATCTCGAAGGTGAAGCTGGTGCTGACCACGGTTTCGCCAGGACCGGCGATGGTGACGAACTGAGGCTGCATCTCGGAGCGCTGGTATTCCAGCTCCAGCGGGTAGATGCCCCGCCAGGCCTTGCGGTATTCGGCCACGATGGTGTCGACCAGGCGACCGATCACGCGCAGTTCGGTGGCCGAGAACTCGCGCCCCTCGATGCGGGTGTGGAACTTGCCGACGCCGCCGAACAAGGCGTCGATCACGGCGAAGACCAGGCTCGGGTCGCACACCACCAGCCCGGCGCCGCGCAGCGGCTTCAGGCTGACCACGTTGAAATTGGCCGGCACCACGATCTCGCGCAGGAAGGCGCTGAACTTGTGCACCTTGACGCCGCCCACCGAGACCTCGGCCGCCTTGCGCATGACCTCGAACAACCCGCCGCGCATGTTGCGCGCGAAACGCTCGTTGACGATTTCCAGTGTCGGCATGCGGCCGCGCACCATGCGCTCGGCGCCGGCAAAGTCGACGCTGCGCACGCTGCCGGCGGCCGCCACCGGCGTGGGCGGCTCTTCGTCGGCGGTGATGCCTTGCAGCAGTGCGTCGACCTCGTCCTGCGAAAGAATCTGCTGGTTCATGGGCGCGGCCGGGCGCGGTGGCGTGAGGTCACTGGATGATGAAGTTGGAGAAGTGCACCGCCTTCACCGGCAGCGGCGCGGCAGCGGCTTGCTGTTTCTTCTTGCCCTGGACCGGTTGCGCGACTTCGGCCTGGGCGTCCAGCACCTTGTCGTCGACCTCGTAGCCGAGCGCGCGCGAGGCCTCGCGCTTGATGCGTTCGGCCAGCAAGGCCTTGCCTTCGCGGCCCAGCAAGTCGGCGGCCGTGCGGTCGCCGATGGCCATCAGCACGTTGTTGCGGATGGCCGGCATGAAGGCCTTGATCTCGTCGCCGGTCTTGGCATCTTCGATCTCCAGCGTGATGCCGACCTGGGCATAGCGGTCGGCCTGACGGTCGGCCAGATTGACGGTGAAGGGGTCCAGCGGCACGAAAACCGGCGCGGCGCCTGCGTGGCGTCGCACCGCGGCGGCCGGCGCAGCTTCTTCGCCCTCGCCCTCGGCTGCCGACGCGTCGGCGTTCTTCTTCAGCAGCAAGGCGGCCGCGCCGCCGCCGACGCCCAGCACCAGCAGCGCGCCCACGGCAACGATGAGGATCAGCTTCTTCTTGACTCTGGGGGGCGGGGGCGCTGCGGCGGCCGTGGCGGTGGACATGCGGTCTCCTGGGAACATGGCGCCGGAGCCCGCCGTGGTGGCGGCTCTCGGCGTGTCGAAACCATTATTGAGACCGCTGGCGGCTCGGGAAGCCGTGAAAAGGGCAGCATAAGCGGGCCTTCACGACCCGCTGTCGAGCGTTCAGGCGACGAGGTCGACCACCCCGCGGCGAGCCGGCATCCCGGTGGCGGTGCGCCGTGTCGTTTCGGAGCTGCGATCGCCGCCGGGCGCGTTGCCGGGGTCGGCACCGGGCTGGCCCGGCGCATCGCCGCCGTCGCGCTGGCGCGGCTGCTCGAAGACACCGCCGCCGCTGAGCGTGAGGCCGGCTTCGCGCAGGCTGCCGGCCAGCATCGGCATCGACTGCTCCAGTGCCTGGCGCGTGAGCGCGTGTTCGGCCGCCATATGCACTTGCGCGGCCTGGCCTTCGATCTGGATGTGCACCGTGACCGGGCCGAGTTCTGCGGGGTGAAGGTGGAGACGCGCATGCTGCACGCCTTCACGCACGAAGGTCGTGAGCTGCGCGCCGAGCTGGCTGGAGAAATCGGCGCTGCCGGGGGCGCCCATGAGGCGGGCCTCGGCCGGCGTGCCGATCGCGGTCGAAGTCGAGATGCCGGCCGGGGCCAGAGCCTGGCCCAGGGGCAGCGAGGGCGCCAACGGGGTGCTGCCGGCTTCGCCGGCACGCCGCGCCGATTCGTCGTCCGCGGCCGGGACCTGGGGCGCGACGATGCCCGCCGCCGTCGCCTGGCCCGCTCCGGCCCAGGCGGCCGACTGCGCAGCCGTGTGCGCGGCATCGGGCGCCACCGCCGCGACCGGTTGGCCGGCGGCCTGCTGTCCGGCTGTCAACTCCTTGGCCTTGCGATGGCCGGCCGCACCCAGCGTTTCGGCATTGGGGCTGAAGCGGGGTTCGGTGTCCAGGCCGGCCGCGAGGTCGGGTGCTCGGGCCTCGGCCGGGACCGCGATCGCTGGCGCGGCCTCGTTGCCAGTATCGCGCGGCATCGGTGCGCCAGGACGGTCGTGGAGCGGTGGCGTGGACACCGCAGCGTCGCCGTCTGCAGAGGGCGCGATGGTGTCGATCGGTGCCGGCAGGGGCTGCAGCGCCCGCGGGCCGGCGTCGCTGCGCGGTCGCGGCACGGCCGGGTGGGGCCCGCCCCGGAGCCCCGTGCCTGCCGCCGCGGCGGCAGGCACGGCTTGGGCGGCGGTATCGCGCGGCATCGGCGCGCCAGGACGGTCATGGAACGGTGGCGTGGACCCCGCAACGTCGCCGTCCGCAGGGGACGCGACGTGGTCGATTCGTGCCGGCAGCGGCTGCAGCGCCCGCGGGTCGGCATCGCTGCGCGGCCATGGCACGGCCGGGTTCGGCGTGCCCAGGGGCAACGTGCCTTCCGCCGCGGGCAGGGTCGCAGACCGACCCTGCCAGGGCGTCGTCGCGAAAGTCGAGACCGATCGCGGCGCCGCGGCAGCAGGCCCGGCATGGGCGGCGGCACCGCGCGGCATTGGTGCGCCAGGACGGTCATGGAACGGTGGCGTGGACCCCGCAACGTCGCCGTCCGCAGGGGGCGCGACGAGGTCGACCGGTACCGGCAGGGGCTGCAGCGGCCGCGGGCCGGCTTCGCTGCGCGGCCGCGGCACGGCCGGGTGAGGCCCGCCCAGGGGCCCCGTGCCCGCGGCCGCGGGAGTCGAGGCCGATCGCGGCGCCGCAGCGGCAGCCCCGCCGTGGGCGACGGTATCGCGCGGCATCGGTGCGCCAGGAAGGTCGTGGAACGGTGGCGTGGACCCCGCAACGTCGCCGTCCGCAGGGGGCGCGACGAGGCCGACCGGTGCCGGCAGCGGCTGCAGCGCCCGCGGGCCGGCATCGCTGCGCGGCCGCGGCACGGCCGGGTGGGGCCCGCCCAGGGGCGCCGTGCCTGCCGCCGCGGGCAGGGTCGCAGACCGACCCTGCAAGGGCGCCGTCGCGGAATTCGAGGCCGATTGCGGTGCCGCCGGCGCGAGCTCGCCTCCGGCATCGCGCGGCATCGGTGCGCCGGGCTGGTCGTGGAAAGGTGGTGTGCGCATCAGGGGATCGCCGTCCGATGGCGGCAGGTCGATGGCGCCTGGTGCAGGCGTGGGCGGTCGCCGCGCCACCGGTGGCGGCTTGAGCCCGTACGCCGGCGCTGTGCGTGAAAGGTCCTCCGCAGCGACTTTCGTGCGCAGCCCATGCCGTGCGCCCAGTTCCGCGAGCAGCTTGTCGGTGTCGTCGCCGACGGCGCCCGGAGCGCGCACGTTCGTGCTGACCTGTGGCTTGCGATCTGCCGGCGGGGCCACCGTGGCTCGGGCGGGCCTGGCAGGCACGGGAGCCGGTTCGTCGACCGAGCGCTGCAGCGCCCGCGGGAAGGCGGCCAGACGGTCGTCGTCTCCGCTGGCGTCGCGCAGTTCAGCCGGACCGCTGGCTGCCGGCGCCAGCGCGACCTGCAGGTGGGCGGTGACAGCCCCTGAGGGGGTGGCGGTGATCATGCCCCGGCCATCAATAGGCAGTGGGCAGCATGTCGGTCCGCCCGCGGCGGTGTCGTTGCAAGGCAGCGTCGTCGTTGCGTCGCTGCTCCTGTCGCGCCGCCACCAGACGCTGTTCCTGCGCCCGGCGCTCGAGCAGCTTGCGGACCGAGGCCACGCGGGTCTCGTGCGCCAGCAGCGCGCCGCGCAGTTGCAGCACGCGCGCCTCGGCCGCCTGCAACTGGTCGTGTTGCTGGCCCAGGGCCTGGTCCAGCCGTTGCATGAAATGCCGGTGGCAGTGCAGCAGTTCGACCGGTGCCGTGCTGCCGGCCCGCGTGGGTCCGCGCTCATGATATTCGCCGCGGTAGGTGTGCAACTGCTCGGCCTGCAGCCGCAGCCGGTGTGCAGCCTGTTCGGCACGCAGCAGCGCGGCCAGCGCCTCGTCGCGCTGGCGCACGGCTTGTTCGAGTAGGGTGTGCAATGCGGTGGTCATGGGCTTCGGTCTCGGGTCAGGTGTCCATCAGGTGACGCAGCATGGCGCGGCTGGCGTCCAGCCCGGCGCGTTCGTGCATGTCCTGCTGCAGCAGCGCGTT
>JAXHKY010000028.1:0-103237 GCA_034522875.1 Rubrivivax sp.
CGCCAGGCTGGCGCCGATGACGGCACCCAGGCCGCCCAGCGCGAACACCATGCCCAGTTCCCCGGTGGGCAGCGCGAGGTCGCGCACGACGAAGATCATGCAGCTGGTGCCGGCCATGCTGGTACCCAGCGCCAGCAGCGCCTCCACGCCCGCCAGCACGCGCAGCGCCGGTCGCGCCGCGACGGCTTGCAGGCCGGCGGCGGATTCGCGCAGCACCGCGCGCCAGCCGGCCGCTGAAGTGGTGACGGCATCCAACCCGCCTCCCGGCGCGTCGCGCACCTCGCGCACCTCGCGTACACCGCGCAGGCACAGCGCCGAGACGGCATAGGACCAGGCGTCGACGGCCAGCGACAGCGCCGCGCCCAGACCCTGGTACAGCCAGCCGCCGAGCGCAAAGGCCGCTGTCTCCGACAGGCTGCCCACCGTGGCGAGCTGGGCATTGCGCCGCGGCAGGTCGCCGACGGGCACGCACTGCGCCGTCCAGGCCGAGCGCGCGAGCTCGAAGCCCAGGGTCAGCACGCCGCTGACCGCTGCCGCAGTCACCAGGGCCGGCATCGTCAGCCAGCCTCTCCAGGCCGCCAGCGCCAGCAGCGCCAGCAGGGTGCAGCGGCCGACGTCGCACAGCAGCATCACGGCGCGCTTGCCGCTGCGGTCGACCCAGCGCCCCAACAGCAGCGCGGCCATCGCCGCGGCTGCCACATCGGCCACCAGCAGCGCGGACATGTGCAGCGGCGTGGCCTGCAGGACCAGGGCCGCCAACCACGGGATGGCCAGGCGGCTGAGCATGGCGCCAAAATTCGACACCGCTTCGGCCGCCAGCACACGCCGGAAATCGTGGTCGGGCATCGCTGCATTCTGCAGCGGCAGGCAACCCGGCGAGCCTGGAGCGCGGCGGCGACAATGAGCGCCATCCATGAACCCCGGCCTGCCCTACGCCGCCCTCGCCTTCGTGGCCTGGGGCCTGTACCCCCTGTACTTCCTGAAGATCGCCAGCGTGCCGCCGCTGGAGGTGGTGCTGCAGCGCTCGGTGTGGTCGCTGGTCTTCGTGCTGTTGCTGCTGGCGGTGTTGCGGCGCTGGGACTGGCTGCGGCCGCTGGCGGCTCAGCCGCGACGGCTGGGGCTGTTTGCCTTGAGCGCGCTGCTGCTGTCGGTGAACTGGCTGGTCTATGTCTGGGCGGTGCAGAACGGCCACGTCATCGAGGCCAGCCTGGGTTATTTCATCAATCCGCTGGTCAACGTGCTGCTGGGCGTGCTGGTGCTGCGCGAACGGCTGCGCCGCGCGCAATGGCTGGCCGTGGCGCTGGCCGCCGCGGGCGTGCTGTGGCTGACGCTGCACACTGGCCGTCTGCCCTGGATCGCGCTGGTGCTGGCCTGCAGCTTCGGCCTGTACGGCCTGATGCGCAAGACCGCCACGCTGGGCGCCATCGAAGGCTTCGCGCTCGAGACGATGCTGCTGGCACCGGTGGTCGTGCCCGCACTGCGCGTGGTGGACCTTCACCCGCCACGGCGTGCTGGCGCAGGGCGACGCGGCGCAGATCGGCTGGATCCTGCTCAGCGGCCCGCTCACCGCCGTGCCGCTGCTGCTGTTCGCCGCAGGTGCGCGGCGCATGACGTTGACCAGCCTGGGTCTGGTGCAATACCTGGCGCCGACGATCCAGCTGCTGCTCGGGGTGTGGGTTTTCCACGAACCCTTCGACGTCCAGCGGCTCGTCGGCTTTGCCCTCATCTGGTCGGCGCTGGCCATCGTGAGCGCCGACGCGATCGCCGGCGCGCGCGCCCTCACAGCCGCAGCACGAACAGCGTGATGCCCGGGAAGACCACGAGCAGCAGCACGCGCAGCAGGTCGGCGGTGACGAAGGGCCAGACACCGCGGTAGGCGTCGCGGATCGAGATGTCGGGCGACATCGACTTGATCACGAACAGGTTCATGCCCACCGGCGGCGTGATCAACCCCACCTCCACGACGATCAGCACCAGGATGCCGAACCAGATGGCCACTTCCTCCGGTGACAGGCCGAAGTCCAGCCCCGAGACCATGGGAAAGAAGATGGGCACGGTGAGCAGGATCATCGACAGCGAGTCCATCACGCAGCCGAAGACGAGGTAGAAGAGCAGGATCGCGCACAGCACCATGTAGGGGCTGAAGCCCTGGTCGCCGACCCACCCGGCCAGTTCCTGCGGCAGCTGCGACAGCGCCAGAAAGGTGTTGTAGGCCGCTGCGCCAAGCACGATGAGAAAGACCATGGCCGACGCGCTGGCGGTGGCCTCGAAGGCGCCGATGAAATTGCGCCGCGTGAGCCCGCCCTGCCACACCGCGAGCACGCCGGTGGCCACGGCCCCCACGGCAGCGCCCTCGGTGGGCGTGAACGCGCCGCTGTAGATGCCGCCGACGACGACGACGAAGATCACCACCACCGGCCACACGGCCGCCAGCGCCTGCAGCCGCTCGGGCCAGGGCACGGGCGCCATGCTGCCGGCCAGCGACGGGCGGATGCGCACGACGATATTGACGACGAGCATGTAGCTCAGCGCGGCCAGGATGCCGGGCACGAAGGCGGCGGCAAAGAGCTTGGCGATATTCTGCTCGGCCAGGATGGCGTAGATCACGAGCACGATCGATGGCGGAATCAGGATGCCGAGCGTGCCGCCCGCGGCCAGCGTGCCCGCCGCCAGGCTGTTGGCGTAGCCGGCGCGCTTGAGTTCGGGCAGCGCGACCTGGCCCATGGTGGCCGCGGTGGCGAGCGACGAGCCGCAGATGGCGCCGAAACCGGCGCAGGCCCCCACCGCGGCCATGGCCACGCCGCCGCGCCGGTGGCCGATGAAGGCCTCGGCGCACTTGAACAATGCGCGCGACATGCCACCCAGCGTGGCGAACTGCCCCATCAGCAGGAACAGCGGCACGATGGACAGCGAGTGCGACGAAAACTGGCTGTAGGCCATGGTCTTCATCTGGTTCAGCAGCGGTGCGGCGCCACCGTAGACCTGCCACGAACCGACGAGCCCGACGACGAGCATGGCCAGCCCGATCGGCACGCGCAGGAAGATCAGCACCAGCAGCACCGGAAACGACGCGGCGGCCAGCCACACCGGGTCCATCAGTGTCCCCCGCCGGCGGTGGCGAACCCGGCCGGTCGTTCGGCCAGCCCCAGGCCTTCCAGCAGGCGCCAGGCATAGGCCAGGCAACCGACGGCGGCCGGCACCATGGACGCCGCATAACCCCACCACACCGGCATCTGCAGGATGAAGCTGACCTCGGCGTTGTCGCGGTATTCCAGCATCGCCACCGACATGCGCCACACCAGCAGCACCCACACGCCGAACATCAGCGCGTCGCTCAGCACGACCAGCACGCGCTGCAGCGCCGGCGGGTAGCTTGGCCAAAGCATGTCGACCACCGCATGCCCGGCCTTCAGGTGGCACCATGGCATGAAGCAGAAGACGGCCAGCGCGGTGCCGGCCTCGACGAGTTCGAAGTCCCCGGGCACCGGCCCAAGACCGTAGCCCGACAGCGCGCGGCCGACGATGCTGGCCACGCTCATCAGCGCGATCGCGGTCAGCACGAACGCCCCTAACCAGGCCATGGCCCGGCTCAGGCCGTAGACGAATCGGTGCATGCGAAAGAGTCCTGTTGCCTGGGCGGCGCAGCGCCCAGGCCATCCAATGGCCAGCAGGCCTGCTTGCCTACTTCCCTACTTGCCTACTTCTTCGAGTGCTTCTCGATCAGCTTGCCGGCTTCCTCCGCCAGCTTCGGGCCGTCGATGCCCTTGGCCGACACTTCGCGGTACCACACGGCGCGCACGCCGGCGGCGGTACGCTGCCAGCGCTGCGTCTCGGCGGCGTCGAGCGTGACGATATTGTTGCCCGCCTTCTGCGTGATCTCCAGGCCGGCCTTGTCGCCCTCGTCCATGGCGCGGCCGAACATCGAAGCGGCCACCATGCCCGAATTGGCGTCGATCACCTTCTTCAGGTCGGGCGGCAGCTTGTCGTAGGCGGCCTTGTTCATGGCCACCGCGAAGGTCTGCGTATACAAGCCCTTGCTGCCGGTGAAGCCGGTGTGGTTCTTGATGATCTGCTGCACCTTCAGCGCCGGCACCACTTCCCAAGGGATGGTGGTGGCCGAGATGACGCCCTTGGACAGCGCTTCGCCGACCGCCGGCACCGGCATGCCCACCGGCGTGGCGCCCAGCTGCTCGAGCATGATGTTGATGACGCGCGAGCCGCCGCGCACCTTCATGCCCTTCAGGTCCTCGAGCTTGGCGATCGGCGTCAGGCTGTGGAACAGGCCCGGGCCATGCACGTGCACGGCGATCAGCTTGACGTCCTTGAACTCGTCCATCGCGAATTTCTCGACGTACTCCTGGAACGCGCGCGAAGCCGGTTCGGCGGGGCCGGTGCTGAACGGCAGTTCGAACACCTCGGCCTTGGGAAAGCGCCCCGGGCTATAGCCCAGCACCGTCCAGGTGAGGTCGACGACGCCGTCCCGGGCCTGGTCGAAAAGCTCGGGCGGCCGGCCGCCGAGCTGCATGCTCGGAAACAGCTGCACCTTGATGCGCCCGCCGCTTTCCTTCTCGACCTTGTCGGCCCAGGGCTTGATGGCCTTGGCCGGAATGGTGGCCTGCGGCGGCAGAAACTGGTGGAAGCGCAGCGTGACGTCGGCCGCGCTGGCGCCCTGCAGCGCCAGCGTGGCGGCCATGCCGAGCCCGATGAGGCATTGTTTGATGAGGTTCATTGTTTGTCTCCTGGTGGCGGGTGAATGATGGGCCAGGCCGCGCGGTTCCGGCGCTGCGGCACGGCCACGCGGCGTCATGCCAGACCGAGCAGCCGCTTGGCGTTTTCCTTCAGGATCAACGGCTTGACCTTGTCCTTGAAGCCGGCCTCTTCGAAGTCGGCCATCCAGCGTTCGGGCGTGATGAGCGGGAAGTCGCTGCCGAAGAGCATGCGGTCCTTCAGCAGCGTATTGGCGTACTGCACCAGCTGCGGCGGGAAATATTTGGGGCTCCAGCCCGAGAGGTCGATCCACACATTGGGCTTGTGCAGCGCCAGCGACAGCGCCTCGTCCTGCCAGGGCCAGCTCGGGTGGGCCACGACGATCTGCATGTCTGGAAAGTCGATCGCCACGTCTTCCAGCAGCATGGGATTGCTGTTCTGCAGCCGCAGCCCGCCGCCGCAGCGCATGCCCGAGCCGATGCCCGAATGCCCGCTGTGGAACACCGCCGGCAGTTTGTGTTCGGCAATCACCTCGTAGAGCGGCCAGGCCACGCGGTCGTAGGGCAGGAAACCCTGCACCGTGGGGTGGAACTTGAAGCCCCGCACGCCGTGTTCGGCGATCAGCCGCCGCGCCTCGCGTGCGCCCATCTTTCCCTTGTGCGGGTCGATCGAGGCGAAGGCGATCATGATGTCGGCGTTGTCGTGCGCGGCCTGGGCGATCTCCTCGTTCGGGATGCGGCGCCGGCCGAGCTGGGCCTCGCTGTCCACCGTGAACATCACGAGGCCGATCTTCTTCTCGCGGTAGTAGGCCAGGGTCTCGGCGATGGTGGGCCGGCGGTCGGAACCGAAATATTTGTCGGCGGCGCGGTCGTATTCCTCGCCGTAGTTGTCGAACGGGTTCCAGCACGACACCTCGGCATGGGTGTGGGTGTCGATCGCGATCAGGTCTTCGGTGTTCATCGGCGGGCTGTGCAGCGGCAGCGCAACAAGTTCATGATCATAAGCATATCGATGAGTCGATGGAAGAGGAATTTCCGCATTTCCTGCTGTAAACAGCAAATAAATCATCCGGGTTTTCCCTGATTTTGTGATTCATGCATTGAACTATATTCAGCGATCTTCAAGAGCGCCCACATGCCCGACGACTTCGCCCCCATCACCCCCACCGCGCCGGCCGCCCTGGACCTGTTGCAGGTCAGCCAGGTGGGAGCCGTGCTGCATGTGCGCCTGAACCGCCCGGCCAAGCGCAATGCGCTGTCCGACCCGCTCATCCAGCAGCTGCACACCTGCTTCGTCAGCCTGCCCGAGGGCGTGCGCGCGGCGGTGATCAGCGGCGAGGGCGAACATTTCTGCGCCGGCCTGGACCTGTCGGAACTGGTCGAGCGTGACATCGGCAGCGCCGTGCTGCATTCGCGCATGTGGCACGCCGCCTTCGACGCCATCCAGTTCGGCCGCGTGCCGGTGGTGGCCGCTCTTCACGGGGCGGTGGTCGGCGGCGGCCTGGAGCTGGCTTCGGCCTGCCACATCCGGGTGGCCGAGGCTTCCACGTATTACGCGCTGCCCGAGGGCCAGCGCGGCATCTTCGTGGGCGGCGGTGGCTCGGCGCGCATCCCGCGCCTGATGGGCGTGGCGCGCATGACCGACCTCATGATGACCGGCCGCGTCTACGACGCCGAAGAAGGCCAGGCCGCCGGGCTGTCGCAATATGTGGTGGCCCCGGGCCTGGGCCTGGACGAGGCGCTGACGCTGGCCGAACGCATCGCCGGCAATGCACCGGTGTCGAACTTTGCGGTCATGCACGCGCTGCCGCGCATTGCCGACCAGTCGCAGAGCGAAGGCCTGTTCACCGAATCGCTGATGGCCGCGGTGGCCGAGAGCACGCCCGAGGCGCAATCGCGCCTGCGCGCCTTTCTCGAAGGGCGCGCGGGCAAGGTGGTGAAGTCGTCATGAGCGAGACACCCGTGCGGTATCGCGACGCCGCCGTCGGCGGCTGCGTCGAAGCGGTGGTCGAACACCGGCCCGACGGCTGCACCGTGCTGCGCTCGGCCGAAGCGCTGCGCTGGTACCCTGAGCGCGTCACAGACTGCCTGGAGCAGTGGGCACAGGAGGCTCCCGAGCGCAGCTTCGCCGCCCGCCGCGACCATGGCGGCGCCTGGATCCACATCAGCTATGCGCAGATGCTGCAGCGCGCGAAGGCGGTGGGGCAGGCGCTGCTGGAACTCGGCCTGTCGGCCGAGAGGCCGGTGGCCATCCTCTCCGGCAACGACCTCGAGCACCTCACGCTGGCCCTGGGTGCGCTGTGGGCCGGCAGTGCCCTATGTGCCGGTCTCCACCGCCTATTCGCTGGTGTCGCAGGACCACGGCAAGCTGCGCCACATCCTGGCCACCACCACGCCGGGCCTGGTCTTCGCCAGTTCGCCCGCCTATGCGCGAGCGATCGCGGCCACGGTGGCACCCGACGTGACGGTGGTGCTCGCCGAAGGTGCGCTGGAGGGCCGGGCCACGCGCCCGTTCGCCAGCCTGCTGCAAACCGAGCCCGGCCCGGCGCTGGACGCGGCCCATGCCGCGGTGGGCGCCGATACGGTCGCCAAATTCCTCTTCACCTCGGGCTCGACCAACGCCCCCAAGGGCGTGATCACCACGCACCGCATGTGGTGCGCCAACCTGCAGATGATCCGGCAGTGCCTGGGCTTCCTGGCCGAAGAGCCGCCGGTGCTGGTGGACTGGCTGCCGTGGAACCACGTCTTCGGCGGCAGCCACAACGTGGGCATTGCGCTCTACAACGGCGGCACGATCTACATCGACGACGGCAAGCCCACGCCGGCCGGCATGGCCGAGACGCTGCGCAACCTGCGCGAGATCTCGCCCACGATCTACTTCAACGTGCCCAAGGGGCTGGAAGAGATCGTCCGCGCCATGGACACCGACCCGCTGTTGCGCGACACCCTCTTCAAGCGCTGCCGTGCCTTCATGTTTGCCGGTGCCGCACTGAGCCAGTGGGTCTGGGACCGGCTGCATGTGCATGCCGAAGCCGCGGTCGGCGAGCGCGTGCGCGTGATCACCGGTCTGGGCATGACCGAAACCGCGCCCTCTTGCACCTTCGCGGTGGGCACCGATGTCGCCTCGGGCCACATCGGTTTGCCCGTGCCGGGGGTCGAGGTCAAGCTGGTGCCGGGGCCAAACCCGGGCGACAAGACCGAGATCCGCTTCCGCGGCCCCAACGTGATGCCGGGCTATTGGCGCGCGCCAGCGCAAACGCTGGCGGCCTTCGACGAAGAAGGTTTCTACCGCACCGGCGACGCGGTGAAATGGATCGACCCGGCGCAACCGCAACGCGGCCTGTTCTTCGACGGCCGCACGGCCGAGGACTTCAAGCTGTCCACCGGCACCTTCGTCAGCGTGGGTCCGCTGCGCGCGAAGATCATCGCGGCGGGTGACCCCTGCGTGCAGGACGCCGTGATCACCGGCCTGAACCGCGACGAGGTCGGCGCACTCATCTTCCCGCGTGCCGACGAGGTGCGGCGCATTGCTGGCGCCGAGGCCAATGCCCCGTTGCCGAACTGCTGCACCAGCCGGCGGTGCGTGCCTTCTTCCAGACGCTGGCCGACCGCCTTTGGCAGCAGTCCACCGGCAGCGCCAACCGCGTGGCACGCCTGCACGTGCTGGCCGAGCCGCCGTCGATGGACCACGGCGAGGTCACCGACAAGGGTTCGATCAACCAGCGCGCGGTGCTGGCGCACCGCGAATCGCTGGTCGAGGCGCTGTACGAAGGCACCGAATCCGACCCCTACGTGATCCTGCCGCGCCGCGGCTGAAGCGCCCGGCGGCGATGCGAGCGCGGGGCACGGGGCCCGACGGCAGCCAGAGCCCCAAAACCGGCCTGGCACTCGGCGCGCTCTCGCCACTGGTGGGATACCACCTCGCGCAGGCGGCCATCGTGTCCACGGCAGCCTTTGAACGCCATGTCGGCCAACCCTTCGGCCTACGCAAGGTGGAGTTCTCGTTGCTGATGCTGTTGCAGGCCAACGGCCCGCTGGCGCCCAAGCAGCTGGCGCAGTCGCTCACACTGACCGCCCCCAACCTGACGCTGGTGCTCGACCGGCTGCAGCAGCGCGGCCTGCTGCAGCGCCAGCGCAACCCGGCCGACGGCCGCTCTCAGCACATCTTGCTCAGTGCCAGCGGCCAGGCCCTGGCGCGCGACACCGCCAAGGTGGCGGCCACCATGGAGCGGGACCTCGACTCGCGACTGACGCGCGCCGAGCACGCCATGCTGATCGAGTTGCTGGACAAGGTGGCGGGCCAGCGTCACCCACCCTGAACCGTGGCTGCACGCCCGCAGCCGTGCAGCAGCGGGCGCAGGCTGAACAGCAGGCTATCTCAGGTCGCCGGCCAGGCTGGCCAGCGTCTCGGGCGTGATCGACACGTGCGCCGGGTAGTTGCGGTGGTCGCAGCCCAGCTTGACGGCGGCGCCGGCACGAATGGCCTGGCGCTGCGCGTCGTTGAACTCAAAGCGCACGAAGTGCACGGCCGAGGTCTTCTCGTCGTTCTCGCGGTCCAGGTCCTCGTCGGCAATGGCGTAGACGCGGGCGTGGCCCTCGACCTCCACGAACATGCGGTCTTCGACACCGATCAGGCGCGCCAGTTCACGCTTGCGCTCGTGCGGGTCGGGGTACTCGATGAGCATCGTGGCCTTCCAGTTGCTGCCGTCGGGGACCAGCGGCGCGTAGGCCTCGATCTCGCTGTTGATGCCTTCCTCGTCGAAGATCTTCTCGATATGCAGCATCTCCTGGATCTGACGCTTGATGGTGTGCTCGTCCTCGAACTGCAGCGTCACATGCTCGCCCAGGCGCACGCTGCGCAGGCGACGGTGGGCGATGGCTTCCATCTTGCTGCTCTTGCGGACTTTGGCGTAGCCCTCCAGCGTGAGCAGCTTGTCGCGGGTGATGGGCATGGGCTGGGGCTCCTTTCGTGTGCCGGTTGCGGTTGCGGATCGATCAGGCCAGCCCGTACGCGATGCGTACCAGGCTGATGGGATGCTGCAGTGCCCTGGCCGGCGTGCCCGCCTGCGCCATGCCCTGCGCGATATGGTGGCCGGCCATCGGGCAGTCGCTGCCGATGTAGTCGGGCCCGTCCTTGGCCATGGCCTTGAAGACCGGCTTGCCGATCTTCATGGCCACGGGGTGGGTGGGCGTCTTCACGCCGTAGGTGCCGGCGTGGCCCGAACAGCGCTCCACGGTGGTGAGCTTGACTTCCACCGTCTGGCCGATGAGCTTGAACATCTCCTCGGTCTTCTTGCCGATGTTCTGCACCCGGCCGTGGCAGGGGATGTGGTAGCTGACACGCCCCAGGGCCTGCTTGAAGTCGGTCTTCAGCAGGCCGTCCTTGTGGCGCGCGACGAAATATTCGAAGGGGTCGAACATCGCCTTCTTGACGAGCTGCGTGTCGGCGTCGCCGGGAAACATCAGCGGCAGTTCCTGCTTGAACATCAGCGTGCAGCTGGGCACCGGGGTGACGATGGCCCAGCCTTCGCGCGCGTATCTCGCCAGCACGGGGATGTTGGCCTTCCAGGCCCGTTCCACCGACTCCAGGTCGCCGAGCTCCAGCTTGGGCATGCCGCAGCACTGTTCCTTCTCGACGATCTCGTAGGGGATCTCGTTGTGGTCGAGCAGCTTCACCAGGTCGGCACCGATGCCGGGCTCGTTGTAGTTCACGTAGCAGGTGGCGAAGATGGCCACCTTGCCGGGCGTGCGTTCGCCGTTGACGGCCGTGAACGCGGTGTTGTTCATGGCCCGCCCCCAGCGGAAACGCTGCGGCGCCATGCCGGGCATCCAGGCCTCGGGGTGCACGCCGAGCTGGCTGTCCATGAGCTTGCGCGCAAAGCCGGTGGCGTTGACCTGGTTGACCACGTCCACCACGATGGGAATGCCGGCGAACTGGCCGTGCACGTCGGTGCTGGCCAGCAGACGCTCTTTCGCGCCAACCCCGCCCTTCCTGAACTTGATCGCCTTGGCGCGCAGCATCAGGTGCGGGAAGTCCAGGTTCCAGGCGTGCGGCGGTGTGTACGGACACTTGGTCATGTAGCACAGGTCGCACAGATAACACTGGTCAACCACGCTCCAATAGTCGTCCTTCTTCACCCCATGCACCTCGCCGTCGGCAGTGGCGTCGACGAGGTCGAAGAGGTTCGGGAAACTCTGGCAAAGGCTCACGCAGCGGCGGCAGCCGTGGCAGATGTCGAACACCCGCTCCATCTCGGCGAAGGCCTTTGCCTCGTCGTAGAAGTCAAGGTTTTTCCAGTCGATCGGATGCCGGGTGGGGGCTTCGAGATTGCCTTCGCGCATGGTGGGCTGCCGGTGGGTGGTTCAAACGGAACAAGGGGCACGAGGCCCCCTGTTCGAGCGCTGCCGGACGCAGGAGAACCCGCGGCCGGCGCGTGCGGGGAAGCTTCAGTCGACGAGTGCGTCCAGGGCCTTCTGATAGCGA
Source organism: Rubrivivax sp. (assembly GCA_034522875.1). Taxonomy (GTDB): domain Bacteria; phylum Pseudomonadota; class Gammaproteobacteria; order Burkholderiales; family Burkholderiaceae_C; genus Rubrivivax. The sequence continues at coordinate 11,191 of JAXHKY010000028.1, forward strand.
TTGGCATGCGAACGCTCGGCCTTGGCCAGCGTCTCGAACCAGTCGGCGATCTCGTCGAAACCTTCGTCGCGCGCGGTCTTGGCCATGCCCGGGTACATGTCGGTGTACTCGTGCGTCTCACCGGCCACGGCGGCCATCAGGTTCTGCCGGCTGCTGCCGATGGGCAGGCCGGTGGCCGGGTCGCCCGAGCCGTTCTCCAGAAATTCGAGGTGACCGTGCGCATGGCCGGTCTCGCCCTCGGCGGTGGAACGGAACAACATCGCGACGTCGTTCTGGCCTTCCACGTCGGCCTTGTTCGCGAAATACAGATAACGACGATTGGCCTGCGATTCGCCCGCGAAGGCGTCCTTCAGGTTCTGCTCGGTCTTCGTACCTTTCAAGCCCATGTGATGCTCCTGGTAGTCAAGCGGTCTGTCGGGGCGCCATTGCAGCGCTACCGGAGAGAGACACTATCAGATCCCTGGCCGCCGTCCAATGCGTCCGCTCAATGTCGGCCATAGCCAGCGCCAAAGATCCGCTCAGCGCAGACCCAGCAACCGAAGCGCCAGTTCGTGCAGGCGGCCGGCCGGGTCGGCCAGGCTCCTGAGCACGCTGAAGTGGTTGGCGGCGGGCACGGTTTCGCACACCGGCACCGTGGTGGGGCCCCAGACGTCGCGGATCAGGCGGTTCTGGCGCAGGAATTCGTCGCTTTCCTCGCCGCCCACCGTGGCGTAGAGCCTGGTGCCCTTAGGGCGCGGAAAGAAGGCCGGGCTGAGCCGGGCCACCGAAGCCGGCGTGAGCTGCAGGTCGGCCTGCAGGAAGGGCGTGTGGCGCAGCGGCTCCAGGTCGTACAGGCCCGAGATGGACAAGGCGCCGGCCACCGGCTGCAGCGGCAGGTCGACGGCCAGCTCCTTCCAGCGGCAGCTCAGCAGCATGGTGGCCAGGTGGCCGCCGGCCGAATGACCCGCCAGCGCGATGCGGCCGGGGTCGCCGCCGAAGGCTGCCGCATGGCGCCAGACCCAGGCCACCGCCGCGGCCGTCTGCAGCACGATGTGTTCGATGCTCACGGCCGGGCACAGCGCGTAGTTGGGTACCACCACCATCGCGCCGGCGGCGTTGAAAGAAGGCGCCACGAAAGAGTGGTCGGACTTGTCCAGCGTGCGCCAGTAGCCGCCGTGGATGAAAACCAGCACGGGCGCGGCTGCCGAGCCGGGCACGGTGGCCGGGAAGACGTCCAGCGTCTCGACGGCGCTCAGGCCATACGGCAGGTCCAGCCGTGCCGGGCTGCGGGCGCGGGCCAGCGCCGAGGCCTCGGCCCAACTGGCGATGACGGCGGCGTGGTCGGGCACCCGGGCACGGTTGTTGTACTGCGTGTCGAGCCAGGCGGGGTCGAGTCTGGGGCGCATGCGGGGGAACTCCTGCGAAGGATGACGCGGCGCGCAGTGTAGGCGCCGGTGCCGGCGCGGTGCGCCGTATGGGCTCGGCACCGCCGGGCGCAGGCCGGCGAAAGGGTGCGCCGCGCCAGTGCTAGACTTGTCCGCATTCGTGGGGGCGTAGCTCAGCTGGGAGAGCGTCGCGTTCGCAATGCGAAGGTCAGGAGTTCGATCCTCCTCGTCTCCACCACCCGTACCGTTCCAGGCCGTCCCAAGCGGTCTCGGAAGACAGAGAAAGCCCCTAGGAATCAATCCCTTGGGGCTTTTTTCTTGTCTCGCAAGGGTAAACATTCGGTAATCCCGTCGGACCTACCGGCCCAGTGCGTCACGGAAGTCCTTGCGCAACGGGTATAGCCAGATGTCCTTGACGGGGATGACGGCCTCGTGCACGGGGCATTTCTTGCCTCGGCCGGTGGTTTGGCCGACGTGAGTCCAGTTGGCGGCCTTGTAGCAAGTGCCTCGATGCCGCGCGGATTCGACGAACGTCTCGAGCAGCACAGGGCGGTAGCCGTAGCGCTGATGCCAGTCGTGGGGCAGTTGCCGCGCAGCCAGCGCCAGGATCTTCGAGGCCAGGCCTTTGGACTGGACCCATGGCAGGATGAGGAAGCGCGCGTTGTTGACCACCAACTGCAGGTTGCGCCGCCGCTGCGTGTCGTGCCAGCCGATGAAGCGCTCGCGCGCGGCGAGCTTCCAGGCGCTGGCGCCGAAGCTCAACAGGGCGACCAGCCGCTGGCCGGCGAAGACGTTGTAGCGCAGCTGGCTGCCCGACAGCGGCGTATAGCCCAGGTAGTGGTAGCGCGCGATGTACTCGTTCCAAAGCCGCGACGCGGCGGTGTCGGGCGGGGGGCGCAACGTCAACGCGGCGAGCTCGTGCACCGGCTGCACCAACGCGGCCTGCGCGTCGGTGGCCGGCGTGGGCGGGAAGTGCGCCGGGCTGCGCGGGCGGCTCATGCGCGAGGCCGGCAACGTGATCAGCCCGTCGGCTTGCATGCGCAGCAACGCCACGCGGCACGTCATGTCCTTGAGCTGGCCGTTGGGTCGTCTCCAATCCAACAGCTCGCACAGCTTGCGCGACAGCGCCGCGCGCCGCACTCCGGGGTGGTATTCGATCAGGTGGCGGATCGCCTGCATGTCCTGGGCGCTGAACTCGCGGCCGCAGTAGATGCTCATGAGCTGTCGATGCCGCGATGCTCGTTGCCGCCCGAGGGTGCCGCGGGCACGGTGGGCATGGTGCATACCGCGCGCATGGCCGCCAGTTGCGCGGCGTCCATGGTCCAGGGCAGGAAGCCGCTGATGTCGGCCGGGGCGCGGTTGCCGTTGGCGGCGCAGGCGTGCAGGTACTGGCTCAGCCACGTGCGCGCGTTCAACTTCCACAGCCCGGCCGTCATGAGCACGCTGTACATCGTCGCGGCAAGCTGCCCCGACCACTGGCTGCCCGAGCCGTAGAAGTTCTTGCGCCCCACCACCGCCGGGCGGATCGCGCGTTCGGCGGCGTTGTTGTCCATCGCCAGCCAGGGTTGCTCGACAAACACCGTCAACCCCGCCCAGTGCTTGTGCATGCTCAGCAGCACCTTGCGCGCCGCGCTGTGCGTGGCCGCGTCGGCCAGCGCAGCATCGCGCTGCTCGGCCATGCGTTGCACGGCGCAGCGCAGTTGGGCGTCCAGCGCAGCGGCCTGGCCGTCATCTTGTGCGCCGGCCCGGGCGCGCAAGTCATGCAGCCGGTACAGCTGGCCGATCTGCTCGACCCACCGCAGGGCCCAGGCCTGCAGCTCGGGATGGTCGTTGCCCAGCATGAGCCAGTCGCGCCGCTGGTGGGCCCAGCAGTAGGCCAGCACGATCCCGGGATGCTGCCGGGCGTGCTTCTTGTAGGCGCTGTAGCGGTCGCAGCTCAGGTGGCCGCGCTCGACGCCGGCGAGTTCGGCCTCGACCACGCTCGCGCTGCGCGATGGGTCCAGCACATAGTGCACCACCGAGCGCGAGCGAAATACCCACAGGTACCAGCGGTGTGCGACCTTGCCTGGCAGATCGACGAACACTTCCCAGCGCGTCTCATCGGCATGCCAGTGCGGCTCGCTGCGCAGCTTGTCGCGCAGGGCTTCGTACACCGGCGCGAACAGCGGCGCCAGTGTGCGCAGGCCGCCGGCCAGCGTGCCCGCCGACATGGGCAGCCCGTGGTCGGCCAGTTCATGCAGCAGCCGCTGGCTCGGGCAGCCATACAGGAACTTGTCCAGCAGCACGTGCACCCACACCGAGATACCGAACTTGCCGCGCTCGATCAGCCGCGGCGGTGCCGGTGCGGCCACGATGCGCGGCAGCACGCCGCAGCCACAGCCGCAACGGTAGCGGTGGCGGCGGATCACGCGCCGGTAGGCCCGCACGTCGATCTCCAGCACCTCGCTGTCGTCGGTGCCGGGGAAGATACTGAGGGGTGCGCCACACCCAGGGCACTGCGGCGAATCGAGCTCGAGCGTCTCTTCGCAGCCCCTCAGATGCGTCAACCGGGTGCGCGCATGGCCTGGCGCGCCGCGTTGCTGACCGCGCGGCCGAGGCGACGCAGCGTGCTCGCGCCCAAGGCCCTCCACCGACCAGCGGCGTTCGCTCTTGCGCCCGTACAAGCGCAGTTGCAGATCGCGAATCTTCGCCTGCCCCAGATCCAGTTGATCTTGCAGAGCCGATTCGCGCTGCTTGGCCTGCTCATGCTGCCGGCGCAGCAGCGTGTGCAGCCGCTGATTGCGGCGCACGGCGCGCTCGTGCAGCGACTTGTAGCTGCGCGCCTGCATCACCAGCTCGACGTGCTCCTGCTTGGTCAGCGTGACGCGCTGCTGGGAAAACGGCGTCGCCTTCGCATCATCCGTGGATGCGATCGCGCCGACTTCGCATGCAGCTGCATTCATCGGGAATGCAGCGTAGCGAAAAAACTCGACTGTGTCCAGCGATTCGGGGGCCCACGGACGGGATCACCGAATGTTTACATGAGGCGTCGAGGTAGATCTGCGTTGTCTCGGCCCTCTCGTGCCCCAGCCACAGGGCAATCACGGAGCGGTCGACGCCCGACTGGAGCAGGTCCATCGCCATGGTGTGTCTCAGCCGGTGGACGGTGACGCGCTTCTGGCGCAATGACGGGCAGGTTTGCGACGCCGTGACGCGGTGCTTGTTCAGGATGTACTGCACGCCGTGAACGCTCAGCCGTCTGCCCATGGCGCTGGGAAACAGAGTCTGCCCGCCGCCACGCTGAGGCTCTCGCAGCCAGTCCTTCAAGACGGCGAGCGTAGGCTTGGCAATCGGCGTACAGCGTTCCTTGCGACCCTTGCCGACCACGCGCAGGTGTGCGCCCGTTCCGAGGACCAGGTCGCCGCGCTCGAGCGCGGTCATCTCCGAGAGCCGCAGCCCGGTTTGCACAGCCACCAGCATGAATGCGTAATCGCGCCGGCCAGACCACGTGCGCCGATCCGGGGCCAACAGCAGCGCGTCGACCTCGTCGCGGGTCAAGAACGGAACCAAGGTGCGCACGAAGCGCTTGCTGGGAATGGCCAGCACACGCTGGATCTGGGCAGAGTTCGCCGGCGCCTCGAACGCCGCAAACCGAAAGAACGAGTGGATCGCGGTCAGACGCAAATTGCGACTGCGAACGCTGATGCCCTCCCGCTTCTCGAGGTCGTTGAGGAACGCCACGATCAGCGGAGCATCGATCTCCTCGAACGTCAGCCGTGACGGCGCCTTGTGCTGCCGCTTCTGCGTAAACTTCAGCAGCTGCCGGAACGTGTCTCGATACGATCTGATCGTGTGAGGGCTGGCCTGACGCTGCTGCATCAGGCGTTCGGTGAAGAAGCTCTCCAACAAGGGAGCAAGGCTGGTGCAATCGATCATGGCCGATCCTTCCAACAGCGTTCCAGGCGGCGCATGGCCTCGCGCATCAGCTCTGGGCAGCCGTTCAGATACCACTGCGTGTCCTCCACGTGCACGTGTCCGAGATAGGCGGACAGCACCGGCAGCAGCCGCTGGGGATCCTGGCCGCGCCGATACCAGCGCACGAGCGTGCCGGTTGCGAACCGATGACGCATATCGTGCAGACGGGGTCCATGGCTGTCGTTCGCGCCCCGAAGTCCGATCTGCCGTGACAGCGCGTAGAACGTGCGACGCACCTCGGCACCGTCGAGGCGGTGGCCGCGGTTCGAAACGAACATGTAGGACGACACTTCACGGTTGGCCCAATGCCGGCGACGTCGCTCGAGGTAGCGCTCGAGCACTTGGCAGGTCGACGCATGCAAAGGCACGAGCAAGGGCGGCGCGAAGCAGCCGGCCGATCTCTTCATCGGAGTACAAGTAGGGTCGCGCCCTGCGAGGCTGGAACGGCAATAAGCCCGGCGGCGGAATCTGCGTTCGCGGGTCCGCCGCGCTGCGATAACGGGCGAAGCCTCGCACGATGCTGAGCCGTCGCGCGTGATGCGCCGGGGTAGCGCCCTTGGGAAGCTGAGCCCAATCCAATGCCAGTTCGGAGGTGATGTAGGCACAGCGGTGCCGCTGCATGAAGCCGGCGAACTCGAGCAGGGCCTTGCCGGCGTCGGCGAGCCTGAAGCCCAGGTCGCGGCGCATCGTCAGATACTCTTGCGCAGCCTGACGCAGCGTGTTCATCGCGCACTCTCGGGCCACGGCAGCGCGAGCTCGCGCAGTGCCTGGATGTCGGCCTTCGCGTAGATCATCGTCGTCTGCGGATTGCGATGGCCCAGCACGTCGCCGATCTCGGCAAGCGAAGCGCCGCGGCGCAACATCTGCGTGGCCAATCCATGCCGGAACTGATGCGCGCCGAACGTGGAAGACTCGATGCCGCAGCGCAGCAGGGAACGTCGGACGATCGAGCCAATGGCCCCGGCGCCTCGCAGGGCTCGTACAGGCGCCTTTGCACGCAGGAAGACGCTTCGGCTGCTGCTCTTCGGTCGGCCGTTCTCGAGATAGGCGGCGACCGCCCTTCCGACTTCGGCAGACAGCGGAAGAGAGTTGCGCTGGCCGCTCTTGCCATGCACGCTCAACTGGCCTGTCTTCCAGTCGATGTCGTCGAGCGTGACGGACGCCACCTCGCCCGACCGCAGTCCCAACCGGGCGAGCAATAGCAAGATCGCATAGTCACGGCGCCCACTGGCCGTGCGCCGGTCAACGCTGGCCAATAGCTGACGCACCTTCTCGGGAGCGATGCCGCGCGGAATCGACGTCATCGACCAGTTCGGGACGGCAGGCACAGCGGCGGCCAAGTCCAGATCGACCTCGCCGCAGTACCGCTCGTACCGGAGAAACGAGCGCAGCGCCGAAGTCATCAACTTGGCGCGCTTGCGGTGCAGCCGCGGTGCCTCGTGTCGAACGAAGCGCACGACATTCTCAGCGCTCAAGTGCGATAGCTTCACGTCGTCCGCGCCAAAGCGATGCCGCAGGAAGTCGCGAACGAATGGAACGTAGTTGACGATCGTCGTGGCCGCCAGTGCGCGGTCGTCGCGCAGATGAGCCTCGTACGCGAGCACGACACGATCGATCGATGATGGCTGTGCAGCCTCATGCCTCTCCGCGGGAACCACGCCCTCATTGCGTAGGAAGTCCAGCAAGTGCTGCAATGCCCCGTGGTCGCCCGATCTCAGGCGTAGGCTTCGCGAGCGGTGTCGCAGATACAGCGCCAAATGAGCGGAGGTCACGTCCTCCAGGGACACGGCCTTGTGACCGAGCCATCGGCTGAAACACGCCGCGAGCAGAACCTGCCGATGAAACCACTGCGCTGCGTATCCCGTTGCGCTTAACGAGTCGGCGAACTTGCCGAGATGCGGCGCGATCGGTCCTTCCGGAACTCGCGACAGTACGACCCGATTGCTGATGGCGATGTTCATGCTGGCCCCTTCGTCTCATATGAGGACGGGCGCCAGAGCCGCCAAGACTATGTCGACAAAATTCGGTGGGGATGCGCGGACCGCCAATCCGTCCGGCAGGTTCCCGAGATAGTCAGGGTGGGTAGATAGTGGCGCAGCGTGTGCATCGACACGCGCTTGTCGATCTTGGCCGCGTCGGCAGCGGCGTGGATGGCGCGGTTGAGCTGACGTGTGCTCAGCGGGTCCATCGGGTCCATCGGGTCCATCGGGTCCAGGCCCGGGAACAGCCAGCCGTTGCGCAGGATCTTGCCCTGGGCGTGACCCACGCGCCACCACACGCGCAGCCGCTGCAGCAGGATCGGCGGCAGCATGGCGTAGCGGTCCTTGCGGCCCTTGCCCTGCTCCACGCGCAGCGTCATGCGCGGGCTGTCGATGTCGCCGACCTTCAAGGCGATGACTTCGCTGGCGCGCAGCCCCGTGCCGTAAGCCACCGCCAGGGCGGTCTGGTGCTTGAGGTTCCAGGCTGCTGCGATCAGGCGCGAGACTTCCTCGCGGCTGAGCACCACCGGCAGCGTGCGCGGCACGGACACGGGCTGCATCTTGGCCATCAACTCGCCACGGCTGAGCGTGACGTCGAAGAAGAACTTCAGGCCCGAGATCGTCGCGTTCAATGTGATCGGCGAGGCGCCCTCGTCGACCAGATGCATCTGGAAGCTGCGCAAGTCCTCGGCGCTGGCGGTGTCGGGCGAGCGGCCGAGGAACCTGGTCAGCTTGCGCACAGCGCGCAGGTAGGCAGCCTGCGTCTTGGGCTCGAACTTGCGCATGCGCATGTCCTCAAGCATGCGTTGGCGCAGCGGCGAGACGGTGGGTGTCGAAACGTCCATGATCCTGCTCCTGTCAGTGAACGAGGCGGATTGCCTCGATCACCAACATGGCAGAACCAGCGGCACGACGGACTGCCAACACTCTCGCCGCAGCGCTTACCGCGCGAGAGGTTTTGTCCTGTGGCCGCCTGAAGCCTGCCTTGGCTGCGTTGGCCGGTGTCACGCCGCAAAGATCGCGGCTGCCACCGACTCCTGCCCAGGCGCTGACGCGGCAGGCGCCACGGCCGATGACCGACCCGCTGCGTTCGGCGGCCGCCAGGCCGGCGCCGGCGCCTGATTCGCACTTGCATTGACGCCGATCAGCCTGTGCTCTGCGTCCGCTCCTAGCATCGGTTTCATCGGCTTGCCAGGTCGCTTGCCGGCGAGTCGCTGGAGGAGGGCATGCAATGACGCTTCACAAGATGGCCCCGGTGGATGCGGCGTGGTTCCACATGGACGGTCCGGCCAACCTCGCGATGGTCACGAGCGTCGCCCTGACCCGCAAGCCGCTCGACTTTGCCAAGGTCAAGGCCCTGTACGCGGCGCGACTGGGCGCGTTCCCGCGCTTCCGGCAACGGGTCGTCGAGCGCGGATTGCCGCTGCCGGTGCCGCACTGGGAGGACATGCCCAAGTTCGACATCGGGCAGCATCTGCACCACGTGGCGCTGCCGCAGCCTGCCGACCGCCGCGCGCTGGCGCAACTGCTCAGCGATATCGTGAGCACGCCGCTCGATCCCCTGCAGCCGCTGTGGCAGGTGCACGTGATCGACGGTGTCGAGGGCGGCAGCGCACTCGTGACACGATTCCACCACTGCATCGGCGACGGCACGGCGATGACGGCGCTGTCGATGCGGCTGTACGACCAAACCGCCGACGCCCCGGCGGCGCCGCACGAGGCGGCGGCGCCGAAGGCGGGGCGCGGCGCGACCGGCGGATGGTTCGGCTCGGCCTTCGACGCCGTGGGGGCGTCGGTCCGGGCCGTCGTATCGACGGCAAATGCGGCGATCGACGTGGCGGCGCACCCGCAGGCCTTGCTCGACAAGGCCGCGCTGATCGCCGGTGGCGCGGGCATGCTGCTGTCGGAGTTGCTGAAGCGCGACGACCCCGAATCGCCATTCAAGGGCCAGTTCTCGCTGGCCAAGCGCGTCGCCTGGTCGGAGCCGGTGGCGATCACCGACATCAAGGCGATCGGCGCGCTGGCCGATGCGAAGGTCAACGACGTGCTCGTGGCCGGCATGACGGGTGCATTGCGGGCCTATCTGCAGGGCCGGGGTGTCGACGTGGCGAAGACGACGCTGCGCGCGATGGTGCCGGTCGATCTGCGGCCGCCGGAGCGCGCGCTCGAGCTCGGCAACGATTTCGGCCTCGTGCTGCTCGAATTGGCGGTCGGCGCCAGGACGCCGCTCGAGCGCCTGCGCGCGACCAAGGCGCACATGGACGCGCTGAAGCGCTCGCCCGAACCGGCGGCGATGCGCCTGCTGTTCGACATCTTCGGCCGCACGCCGAAGGTGGTGTCGGACATCCCCTCGTCGATGCTCACCAGCAAGGCCAGCGTGGTCATGACCAACGTCGCCGGTTCGCCGCACACGCTCTTTGTCGCCGGCGTTCCGATCGAGCGCGTCATGTTCTGGGTCCCGCACCCGGGCGAGAACCTCGGCATGGGCATCAGCATGCTCAGCTACCGCGGCTACGCGACGCTGGCCATCGTCGCCGACGCCCACCTGGTGCCCGACCCCGAGACCATCACGCAAAGGTTCCAGCAGGAGTTCGTGACCCTGCTGTCCGCGGCCCGACGCGCCCAGGGGCGCCGGGCGGCCGCCGGCGGACGCGCCGCCAAGGCCGCCGTCCCCAGCAAGGCGGTCGCGAAGAAGGCCGCGGTCGCGAGGAAGTCCGCCGTGCGCAAGCCGGCCGTGGCGGCCGGCAAGACGCCGGCGCGAAAGAAGTCGGCGAGCGCACGCCGACCGGCCGCGGCCAGAAAGGCCGCCGCACAAAGGGCTTGACCATGCGCAGCGTCCGCAGCGCCGAGGGCGCTCAGGATCGTTGTGTCGGCGGCGCAGCGGCGATGGCGTGCGTGCATCGGCAGCAAAGCAGGCGAGAACGATGAAATCCCTCAGTGGCGTCGATGCGGCGTTCCTGCACCTGGAGACACCCGAGACACCGATGCACGTCGGGTCGGTGAGCCTGTTCGAGCTGCCGGCCCGTGACCGGTGCGACTTCCACGCCGAGGTCAGGCGGCAGCTGGCGCGGCGACTGCACCTGGCGCCGGTGCTGCACCGCAAGCTCGCGCCGATGCCGCTGCAGTTCGCCAACCCGGTCTGGGTCGACGACGATGCGATCGACCTCGACCACCATGTGCAGCGCGTGACGCTGGCGCCGCCGGGCACGATGACGCAGTTCGACGACTGCATCGGCCGGCTGCACGCCGAACTGCTCGACCGCAGCCGCCCGCTGTGGCGCCTGCACGTGATCGATGGCCTCGAAAGCGGCCAGGTCGGCTACTACTTCAAGGCCCACCACGCAGCGCTCGACGGGCAGGCCGGCATCCTGCTGGCGCGCACGCTGTTCGACCTGTCGCCGCGCCCGCCGCCGGTGCCGCGCGCCAAGGGCGCCATGGCGGCCGAGCATCCGGGCTGGGTCGAGCTTGGCGGCGCCGCGCTGCGCCACGACGCCGGGCAGTACGTCAAGCTCGTGCGCCACCTGCCCGACGTGGTGCGCACCCTCGCGGGTCTGCTCGGCCCGGCGAAGGCGGTCGGCGCCCCGGGCCGGCTGCGGCAGAATTTCGCCTTCGGCCCGCCGACGCCGCTGAATGTGCCGATCACCGCCGAGCGCGGCTTCGCAGGGATTTCGCTGCCGCTACAGGCGCTGAAGGCGCTGGCCACGGCGCACGACGCCAAGCTCAACGACATCGTGCTGGTGCTGTGCAGCGGCGCCCTGCGCCGCTACCTGGCGCACCATGGCGGCATCCCGAAGAAGCCGCTGACCGCGGCGATGCCGATCTCGCTGCGCGAGCCCGGCAACACCGAATTCACGACGCAGGCGACGATGCCTCTCGTCAACCTGCACACGCACATCGCCGACCCGCTACGGCGCCTGGCCGCGATCCGCGACGCTGCCGACGCCGTGAAGGCGATGGTCCGGCAGGCCAAGGGCGTGGTGCCGATGGACTTCCCGTCGATCGGCGTGCCCTGGGTGCTGCACGGCCTGGCCGAGCTCTATGGCCGGACGCACCTGGCCGGCGTGATGCCGGTGCTGGCCAATGTCGTGATCTCGAACATCCCGGGGCCGCGGGTGCCGCTGTATGCGGCCGGTGCGCACATGAGCGCCTACTGGCCGGTGTCGATCGTCGAGCACGGCCTGGGACTGAACATCACGGTCATCAGCTACGCCGGCGCGATGGGGTTCGGCTTCACGACCGCGCGTGCAGCGGTGCCCGACGCGCACCGGCTGACGCAGGCGCTCGCCGAGGCCTTCGAGGAATTGCGCGTGAAGACCGACAAACCGCCGGCAAAGTCTGCGCGTCGAACGAACGCGCTGCCGGCGACCCCCCCGAGGAAACCGCGATGAGCACCCCTGCACATGGCCCACGGGCATGCCTGGTCGGCGGAGGCATCGCCGCGCTGGCGGCGGCCGTCTACCTGCTGCGCGATGGCGGCTTTCCAGGCACCCGCGTGCGCATCCTCGAGGAGGAGGAGGACGCGCTCGGCGGCAGCCTCGACGCCTCGGGTGCGGCCGAACATGGCTATTCGATGCGCGGCAGTCGCATGTACGGCGCGGCCTACGAGCTGATGTACGAACTGCTGTCGCACATTCCCTCGCTCGACGATCCCGACAAGTCGGTGACGCAGGACACGCTCGACTTCTGGGTCGAGGCGCCATGGAACGACAAGGCGCGGCTCGTCGAACACGGGTGCATCGTCGACGCCGCATCGTTCGGGCTTGCCAACAAGGACCGCGTCGACCTCATCGGGTTCATGCTGCGCGGCGAGGAGGTGCTCGGCGCCAGGCGCATCGACGAGTGCTTCGATGCGCACTTCTTCGCCACCCACTTCTGGTTCATGTGGCGCAGCATGTTCGGCTTCGAGACCTGGCACAGCGCCGTCGAACTGCGGCGCTACCTGCTGCGCTTCCTGCGGCTGTTTCCCGACCTGCCGACGCTGAAGATCATCCAGTCGACGCGTTACAACGGCCGCGACTCGATCGTGCGCCCGATCGTGCGCTGGCTCGAGCGGCAGGGCGTGCAGTTCGACCTCGGCCTGCGGGTCACCGACCTCGACTTCGAAACCGTCGCGCACGGACGCCGGGCCGTGCGCCGCATCTGCGCCACGCGTGCCGGCGCGCCGGCCGACATCGAGCTCGACGATGGCGACCTCGTGATCGTGACCCTGGGCTCGATGACCGCCGATTCGACCGTCGGCACGATGACCGCAGCGCCGCCACCGGCGCAGCGCCGCAGCGGCGCCTGGCTGCTGTGGGAGCGGCTCGCCGCGAAGGATGCGGCCTTCGGCCGCCCGGCCGCATTCTGCGGCGATGTCGAGCGGTCGAAGTGGGTCACCTTCACCGTGACGCACGCCGACGACCGCTTCGTGCGCCGCATCGAGCGCTTCAGCGACAGCCCGGCCGGGCAGGGCGGGCTCTTGACCTTGAAGGATTCGAGCTGGGGGCTCACGTTCCACCTCTTCCACCCACCGGCCTATGCCGGGCAGCCGGCTGGGACGCAGGTCTGGTGGGGCTACGGCCTGTTTGCCGACCGCGCCGGCGACTTCGTGGCCAAGACGATGCCCGAATGCACCGGCGCCGAGATCCTGACGGAGGTGATCTCGCACCTGGGCTGGGGCGACGAGCTGCCGGCGCTGCTCGAAGGCGCCCAATGCATCCCCTGCCTGCTGCCGTATACGACGAGCCAGTTCATGCCCAGGGCGCCGGGCGACCGGCCGCCGGTGGTTCCACCCGGCACCGTCAACCTCGCCTTCGTCGGCCAGTATGTCGAGATTGCCGACAACGTGGTCTTCACGGTCGAATATTCCATCCACTCGGCGGCACTCGCCGTTGCGACGCTGCTCGGCGCGCCGCAGCGCGTGCCGCCGGCCTACCGCGGGCTCGAGCACCCGAATGCGCTGATCGCGGCGATCAAGCGCCTCGTGGACTGAGCGCTTGTGAAGATATGAATCGCACCCGCGTGAGGCCCCAGAAGGAGCCCAATCTAGGCGCGAAGCACAGTCGGGGTGGGGCCAGCCCCAGAGTCGGCGTCTCGAACCCTGCCGTTCCACTGCGTTGAGTTCCCGGGCCCGCCGCCGAACCGTGCGGGAACTGCAGTCACGACAACTCGTCGACCCACGGATTCAGAAGCGGGACTCGCGCGCGCTTGTAGTCACTTGTATCGCGGGCCACGACCGTCAGCCCGTGTTGCAGGGCTGTGGCCGCAATGATCAGGTCGGGCTGCGAGCACGTATGGCCAAGCTTGCGCCCGTCTTCGACAAGAAGGCGCCACTTGACCATGACATCCTCAGAAACTTCAAGCACGTGCTGTTCAAACATCGGCCGCACTCAGTGAAGCAGCCAGTCACCCAGTTCGGCGCGACGAACCGGATCGCCGACCATTTCGATGCCGTAGCGAATTTCGGCGAACGTGACCGCGTGACGAACAAGTCCTCAAGTCGTTGGCCGGCGATGAAGTTTCGTACCCGGGCACTGGGACGCGGTCGTCGCAACTCCGAAATCACATTGGTGTCGAGCAGCCAGCCGCTCACAACTTGATAGCCCGTACGGGCATTGCGCAGCGGCGTGGTTCGATCTCGATCTGGCGATGGGGCGACGCTTGCAGAGCCTCGATCAGCAACTCGCCGGTCCGCACGCCCTTCAGACGATTGAACTCGTCTGCGTCAACAACCACCACCGCATCGCGCCCGTGCAAAGTGACGTGCTGCGGCCCGTTGCTGCGTGCCAACCGTACGAGTTCGCTGAATCGTGCCTTGGCGTCCTGAAGGCGCCAACGGCTGCTCGGCAGCTGCCCGGTTGGTGCGGCCAAAGTGGATCCTTTTCTGGTCATGGTGACCAGAATATAACCACCCCTGGCTGGAGACAAGCTGAGCGTCCAGTGCTGGCATGGCTTGCATTTCGGCAGTGCGACCCCCGCGGTCGCGCCTGGGTCGGACACCCGCTGCAACGCTGCCGCCGCGGGCCTCCAGCGGCCTGTCGCGGTCGGACAAGCAGGCATCACCCCAACTCGACCTGGCGTGGCGCAGCAGGTACAGCGTCTTCATCACCTGTGATTCCCTTCGAGGGGCGCGGAGCCCGTGCAGTCGGGCCACGCGGCGCGGGTGCCTCCCCGTCACCCCCGATGCGGACGAGTGCCGCGCACACTTCGCCACCCGCTGCCCGCGTCGCTGAGCATGCAAAGCAACTCGTCGTCGGCGCACTCTACGCCGTGGACCTTGCCTCGTCAGCCTTTTCGTTCGCGCTGCCTGAGCCTGTCCAGACGTGCGAGCAGTTCCTCCGGGCAACTGGTTTCGACCCGGGCTGCGCCGGCGTAGAAGACCCCCTCGTTGCCATCGAGGGTGATCAGTTCGCCCTCGTGCAAGGTGGTGTCGCCGATCTGGATCATGCGCGAGGCTTCGTCGATCTGCAGTTCGCTACAACCCACGAGGCAGACCTTTCCCAGCTGCCGCGCCACCACCGCCGCGTGCGATGTCCGGGCGCCGCGCTGCGTCAACAGTCCGGTGGCCGCTTCGAGCGCTGCGATGTCGCCGGTCTCGGCATCACGGCGCACCAGCACCACCGCGACCCCGGCTTCGTGGCGGGCCATTGCGCGCGCCTCGTCGAGGGCAACCTCGCCGACGGCCACGCCGCTGCTCGCGGTCGGGGCACGGCCCAGCGGGATCAAACCCGTGCCGCTTGTCGCGACGACGCGGAGATGCGCGAGCGACTCGCGATCCAACCCGGCCGTGCGCTCCAGCGCCATCCGGGTGCCGATCAAGCCCTCGTCGAGCAAATCCAGCGCGATACGGGCCGCCGCCTGCGGCGTGCGCTTGCCCGACCGGGTCTGCAGCATGTAGAGCCGGCCGTCCTGCACGGTGAACTCGAAGTCCTGCATGTCGCCAAAGGCGTGCTCCAGCTGCTGTGCAGCCTCGGACAGTTCGTGCCAGACCTCCGGCAGCACCGCAGCCAACTCTTCGTGGCCGTTGGCACTGCGCCGCCCCGACACCACGTCTTCGCCTTGCGCGTTGAAGAGGAAGTCGACCCACAGGGCCGGCGCGCCGGTGGCCGGATCGCGCGTGAAGCCGACACCGGCACCCGACTGGCCGCCTGCGTTGCCGAACACCATGCATTGCACCGTCACCGCTGTGCCGATGTCATCGGCGACGTGGTTCAGACGCCGGTATTCGCGCGCCCTGGGGGAATGCCAGGAGGCGAAGACGGCTTCGATCGCGCCACCGAGCTGCTCCGCGGGATGCTGCGGGAACGGTCGCCCCGCGCCCTGCGAAAAGACTTCGAGAAAACGCTGCGTGAGCGAACGAAGATCGGCGAAGTCGAGCTCACGTTCGTCGCGGCCACCGAAAAGCGCCGTGGCAGCGTCGTCGAAGTGACTTGCCGGCAGGCCGGCCACCACCTCGCCATAGCTGGCCACCAGGCGCCGGTAGGCGTCCCACACGAGCCTCGGGTTGCCGGTCTGGCGCAGCAGGCCGCCGACCGTCGCGTCGCACAGGCCGATATTCAGCAGCGTGTCCATCATGCCCGGCATCGAGACCGGCGCGCCGGACCGCACTGACAGCAGCAAGGGGCGGCGCGCGTCGCCCAGGGCCTGTCCGGTCGAACGTTCGAGCGAACGCAGGCCCTCCCGCCACAGGTCGGCACCCGCACGGCCGTTACGGGCGGCGGGATCGGCGCCATAGCGGGTACCGATCACGAAGGCAGCAGGCACGGGCAGCGACAGCTGCGCCATGCGCAGCAGGTTCCACGCCTTGAAGCCCATGCTGCGCTCCGAGGCTTCGCCCTGCACGGCCACATCGACACCACAGCCGATCAGATAGACCTCGGGCGGCAATGCGGTGGCCGCTGCCGAGTGGAACTGGGCCCGCAAGGGCTGCACGGCGGGCGCGACTGCGGCCGAACGGCCGTGAGGGTTGGCACGGTGTGGAAACGGGAGGGCGAGGGACTCGTCCGTCACGGCAGCGAACCCTTGCCTTTCGTCGCCATGGAAATGTCGATGCGCACTCATCCTCGCACCCCCGCCTTGTCGAACGCCAGGTCGCGCAACGTGTAGGCGGCCACCAGCAGGCGGTCCGAGGCCAGTTCCAGGGTGGCCGCCAGATCGTTGGCCAGCATCAGCGACGGCGCATCGTGAACCGCACCCAGGATCACACGTCGCGCGTCGCGCAACAGGGCGTCACACTGCCGTTCCGCCTGCAGCACGCGCCAGGTCGCGCGCAGGAAGGCGTCGTTGTCCACCGCCTCGCTGTTGCCGCCCAGCGTCCTGGCGATGGCCAGCGCCTTCACCTCGTCCTGCGTCGCCTGCAGCACCGTGGCCGCCAGGCGAGCCAGCACCATGCGGACGTGTTCGTCCCAGCCCTTGAGGGGGTGGTCGGCGATCAGGCTGATCAGGAATGCCGCTTCCTCCAGCGCATCGGCCACGTCGTCCGATTGCTCGACCAGCCGGGCCACGGGCCGCCAGCGCGGCTGGCGCTCGGCTTTCTCGCGGGCCTGCATCACCAGGTGGTCGGCCTTGCGTTCCCAGGCCTTCGAACGTGCAGCGAGTTCCGCCGCAGCCTTGCCCGAGCGTTCCGCACCATGGGCCAGGCCGTCGCTGACCGCCTGCGCCAGCGCCTGGCAGTACGACGCATGCTCGGCCAGCAGGTCGAATTCGCTGGTGCGCTGGCGCACATGCTGCGCCAGCAGCATGCGCGTCTCGTCGGCCACCAGGGCGGCCGGTTGACCGCGGCGCAAGGCATCGCAGGCCAGCCGCATCACGGCCACCAGGAAGGCGTGCGCGTCGGAAACACCGATCACCTCGTCCAGCCGATCGCCGATGCGGAAGGCACCCTCGCCGGCCGCCTGCATCGCGGCGAAGATCAGGCGCTCGCCGCCGACCTGCAGCCAGGCGCGGTGTCCGATGTCGAGGCGGGCGACTTCGGCCAGGATCGCGATCGCATCGACCTTCTCGACGAAGGCCTGGAGACGCTTGCGGGCACGGTTCCAGTCGATCAGGAAGACGATGCGCGAGCCGATGCCTTCAAGCGCGGTCTCCATCGCCGCGTCGTCAGCGCAGTCGAACTGCGCCGTGCCGACCGAATAGGCCGCACCCTGGTTGAGTTCTGCGTTCGAGTGCGACTCCACCCCGGACCATTGGGCACCGAAGGGCTCCAGCAGCGATTGGAAGAACTCGAGCCGCGCGCGGTGCAGATCCGAATAGGTCAGCGTGATCGCATGGCCCACGACCTGCATCACGAGCACGTGGGCATCGTTCGTGCCGATATCGTTCTGGATCAGCAGGCGCTCGCCGTCGCGCGTCGCAGCGGTATCCAGCCCCGGGTGCTCGAACTTCAGCAGGCTGGTGCGATTCAGGCCGCGCATGAAGGCGGCCACGCGTGGACGGTCCTGCGGCTGCAGTTCCCACACATTCGCGCCGGCGATCACTTCGCTGGCGAGTTCGCTGGCGAGCTTGTTGATCTTCTTGTGCAAATCCATCACGAGCAGGTGCAGGCTGTCACCCTCGCCGCGGCGACCCTGGGTGAGCTCTTCGATTTGCTGATCGTTCAGCCGGTCACGGGCCAGCGCATCAAGCCACTCAAGGCGGTGCTGAACGCGGCGATGAGGTCCCTCGCCTTGCAGCGTCGTCTCCAGCACGGGGCGCGCCATGGTCGAGAGATCGTCTTCGATGCACTTGATCAGCCTGCTCAGATCCGGAATGAAGAGATCCTCGTCGACACGTCGCGCGACCGCGGCGAGGTCATGCAGCCAGGCCGTATTCAACCCGGCCGCGGCGATCTCCTTGGACAGGTCGGGCACAGCGCGATGCGGGTGCGAGGCGTGCGACGAGGCCGACTGCAGGACCGTCAGGTAGACCTTGAGGCGGTCGTTGGCGGACAAGGCGGCCTTGACCCAGGCCGGCAGCATCAGTCTGTGCTGGCCGAGGGAGGCGACCGCTTGGGTCTTTTGCATCGGAGTCGATTCGCAGGAGCCGAAATGAATCAGCGTCGGGCCTGCACATGACAAGCGTGTGACAAGGCCGGCGTGCTTCTGAAAGTGGTTGACGCAGCGCAAGCACATGCGCCATTCACGGCCGGCGAGCGCAGCGGGGTACTGCCACGGATCGATCGACGGCGGCGAGTCTTACCGCGCGGCAACGGGGTCACAATGCCTCGATGAGCCACGCTGACATACCGACTTTCCGGCCCTTGCCCGGCATCTACGAGCCGTCGGCCATACAGCAACTGCCTGACGGCCGCTTTCTGGTGGTCGAGGACGAAGAGGACCATCCGCTGAGCCTGGTGACCATCGATGCCGACGACACGGTCGAGACGGCCGCTTTGACGGCCGGACTGCTCCAGATGTTCAGCTCCTTCTGGAAGCTGGACGATCTGGAGGGGCTGACCGCGGACCGGTCAGGCTGGGTCTACGCCATCACATCGCATTCGCGCGACGACGATGGCGACAGGAAAGAGTCGCGTGAGAATCTGGTTCGCTTTCGTGTCGACGGCGATCGCGTGGCCGACCCAAGAGTCGTCGATGGGTTGAGGCATGCCCTGACGACGCGACATGCCGTGCTGGCGGCAGCGGCGAAGATACGCGACGTCAAGGGCAGCGGCGGCCTCAATATCGAAGGTCTGGAGCTAAGCGCCGACCAGCAGCGACTGTGGATCGGGTTCCGCAGCCCCTTGCACGATGGTCGCGCGCTCATCGCCTGTGTCGAGAATCCTCGCGCCGTCTTCGAGTTGGATGAGGCACCGCGGATCGCACCACGGCTGGTAGAACTGGACCTGGGCGGTCACGGCATCCGCGGCCTTTGCTATGTCCCCGCGCTGGGCGAGTATCTGGTGATCGGTGGCCCGACATCACGCGAACCGGCCGTCTTCGACCTCTGGCGCTGGAGCGGCGAGCCGGGTGCGCCAGCCCGCCGGGTGGCCGTTCCCGGCTTGGAGGGCTTCGAGAAGGCGGAAGGGGTGTGCGCGGCACGCGTCGGCGGCGCAGACCGCATCATGGTCGTCAGCGACGACGGGAACCGGAAAGCCGGACGATCTGCCAGCTACCTTCTGCTGGATCCGGCCCAACTGCGGACCGCAGGTTGACCGATCCGCAATTTGGGTATTTGCGGCCGCAGGCTGCAGGATCCATGGCTCGAGCAGGACTTGTACGCCGCCGCGGTCGGTCCAAATGACCGCTCGCGTCGCCGCCGCAAGGCCTCGCGGCGCCTGCGGCGCTGGCATGCACGCATCGTTGCCGACTGGAAGTTCTTCGACGAAATCGACGACGACGGCCTGCGCGAACTGCGCAAACGCATCAAGCGGCAGCGTTACGCGGTCGAGTTCTTCGCGCCCCTGTTGCGCCGGCGTTTGACCGCGGCCGAACCAGCTCAGTTTGTCGCCGGGCTGGATTCGTCGGCGACAGCCCCGGCAGCAGCCCGGCCGTCGACCTCCATCTCTGCCTGCAGCCAGTCACCGAGTTCGTGACCGTCGATGAATCCGCGGCGCTCGTAGAAACTATAGGCGGCCAGCCGGATCAGTGCATCCCGCGTTGCCGGGTCTTCCTGCCAGGCGGGCGCCTCGATGGCCTGCGCATCCGGCGCGCCTCCGGCGCTGACGTCGCCGGCAGCGGCGGGGTCGGGCTGGGGGTTGCGCTTCGTCGTAGCGGTCGATGTCATTGGCATATCGGGCCTCCTTGCATGCTGCGGGTAGGGGTGTCAGCCGCGCGACCGGGCTGGTCGGCTTGGCCGGCTCTGACACGGACCACGGTAACTGCCGAAGATGAAGCATTGATGTCACCGCCACCGCCGTGCCGGCGCGATGGCTGGGCGCTGCGGCACGATCACTGCGACACAACCCCGCGGTCAGTTGGGGCAGGTTGACGGTCGACTGGGGGCAGACTCTTCGATCAAAAACTTCGGCGCAGAAGCCCAGCGCGGTGGTCGGACAGTCACAGAACTGTCACACAAAAAGCGTATCCCTCGTTCTTGACCCGCATGCCTTGCAACGCCGCGATCGTCATTTGCCATTTTGGCTGTCGGCCTGCCCGCTGCAGCGTCATCCACTCCCCCAGGCCGCGCAGGCTGCCTGGGAGCATGAACTCAACGATCCTGCGTCTTCACCCTCAGTCCACCGAAAGAAGCAAATATGCTGTCCATCGCCGAATCCGTGCTGGTCAACACGCCGCTGGGCGCCACGTCCGAATTGCCTTGTGCAGGCACGGCACTGGAGAACCCGTTCGTCTTTGACGCGGCAGCGCGCGAAATCCAGGAGCACGCACGCAGCGGGCGCGTCGAGATCGTCGACCAGGTGGTCACGTCCATGGGCGCAGAGCAGGTCGTCTCGCGGCTGGCCTTCCGGCGCCTGCGCTGACCGCCAATGCACGCGCGGCGCGCATCGCGCGGACTGTGACGGCTGCAGCAGGCGGTAAGGCTTGGAAGGTGGCTTGGGCGTCGGCCGTGGGTTGCCCTGGCGCCACGTCACGGCTCGGCCACATTGGCGGACTACGCTCACAGCTCACTTCCGCGGGTGCTCTCACCCGCGGCGTCGAACCCCGGCCCAGGCCATCGTTGCAGGGCCGAATCAAGGAGCGCGCCATGAATAGAACTGCCACCTTCCTCGCCACCGTGGTGCTCACGGCTGCCACCGGGCAGGCAGCGGCCCAGTCCGACTCGGTCACCATCTTCGGCGTCCTCGATCTGGCGGCACGAGCGGTTGAGAACGACGACACCATGTACCGGCTGGAAAGCGGCGGCCTGTCGTCCAGCCGGCTCGGCTTTCGCGGCGTCGAGGACCTGGGCGGCGGCCTGAAGGCCGGCTTCTGGATCGAGGGTGAACTGCTGCCCGACACCGGCAACGCCAGTGGCTTCAACTGGCAACGTCGGTCCACCGTCAGCCTGATGGGCGGCTTCGGCGAGTTGCGGCTGGGCCGCGACAAGGTGCCGACCAATCTGACCTGGGACGAATTCGACCCGTTTCGCGACACCGGCGTCGGCCGATCCAGCCGCCTGTCGGCCGCCAAGGGTATCGGCAGCTACGCCTTCTCGCGTGCCAACAACACCGTGGGCTATTTCACGCCAGCCATGGGCGGCTTCTTCGGCCAGGCCATGGTGGCGGCCGGCGAGAACACCAACAACAACAAATATGCCGGTCTGCGCGGCGGGTACCGCGCCGGCCCGCTGGCAGCGGCCTTTACCTACGCCAGTGCCGATTCCAGCTCGGGGCAGGAGGCCGACATCTGGAGCGTGGGCGGCACCTACGATTTCAAGATATTGAAGCTTTGGGGCTTCTACAACGCGGTGGACGATCTGAACGCCGGTCAGACGAACTGGCTGCTGGGTCTGACCGTGCCGGTGGGCGGATTCGAACTGCGCGCCTCGTACCAGGCGATGAGCGGCGACGAAGGCATCAGCAACCAGGAAGCGGACATGTTCGCGCTCGGCGCCGTCTACAGCCTTTCCAAGCGCACGGCGCTGTACGCCACCTACTCGGCGATCTCGAACACCAACACCGCCTTCACCGTGGCGTCGGGTTCACCGCTGAAGACGGGCAACGACTCCAGCGGCTACGAATTCGGCATCCGTCACACGTTCTGAACGGCCTGCCCGGCCGGCGGCCAGGTATTGGGCGGGCCCCAAACGCGGCGGCCGACGGCCACAGCGTGCACGAGGGCCGACAGTTCGGCGATTGCCCGCCCCGGGCTCGCGGGATGCTCGCCCCATGCCTTGGCATGGTCGTCCCAGATGCGCAGGCGCAGGGCATCTAGGGCAAACGGCAGCGACAGGAAAGTGTCGCACTCCGCCGGGGACATCGGCCCGCCCTGCAACACCAGGCTGCGCACCGAGTCGGGCGACAAGGTCCGTGCATAACCGGGTTGCGCCGCAACCAGGTAGCGCTTCGCCCGCACGTGCAGCGCCACCGGTTCGGTCACCGCGGCGCCGAAGAGGCCGCTCAAAGCCTGCGCCGCCAGCGTCTCGTGTGCGTCGTCGATGCCGCGCTGGGTGGGCGAACCCTCCAGCCCCGTCATCAGGTGGCCGAGGTCGTGCAACCAGGCGGCGAGCTCCAGTTCCGGTGTGGCCCGGGCCTGCCGCGCAAGGCGCCCGCATTGCCAGGCGTGCTGCAGCTGGGTGATGCCTTCGCCATCGTAGGAGAGATGGCCGCGCTCGGCAAAGAGGGCCGTGATCTGTTCCGGATGCATGCCTGCAGTGTGTGGCGAGCACATGACGGGCCAGTGACTGGCGCGGGGTCGTGCTGTCACGCTGTGGTCATGCGTGGCATCTACCGTTTCGCGCCATGGCGTCCGTTTCATACCCGGCACTGCACGTGGAGCGCGCGAGCAAGACCTTCAGCCGGTCGTGTTGCGCGGTACGCGACGTCTCGCTGACCGTCCAGCCGGGCGAGCGCGTGGCGCTGATCGGCGCCTCGGGTTCGGGCAAATCGACGCTGCTGCGAGCGCTGTGCGGTCTGGAGACACTGGACGCCGACGCCGGCCGCATTGAAGTCTTCGGACGCACGCTGCAGGCCGGCGGCAGACTGGCCTCCGACATCCGCGAGCAGCGGCGGCAGGTGGGCATCATCTTCCAGCAGTTCAACCTGGTGGGACGGCTGCCGGTGCTGACCAACGTGCTCACCGGGCTGGCGGCCGAACTGCCGGTGTGGCGCGCAACGCTCAACCGTTTCACCCTGGCGGAGCGGGCGCGTGCGCTGGACGCGCTGCACGCCATGGGCCTAGCCGAGCAGGCTTTCCAGCGCGCCAGCACCTTGTCCGGCGGCCAGCAGCAGCGCGCGGCGATTGCGCGAACGCTGGTGCAGGGCGCGCGGCTGCTGCTGGCCGACGAGCCGGTGGCTTCGCTGGACCCGGAGTCCACCCGCCGCGTGATGGAACTTCTGCTGGATCTGAACCGCGAACAAGGCCTCACGCTGCTGGTCAGCCTGCACCACGTGGGCCTGGCGCAGCGCTATTGCGAACGCGCGGTGGCTCTGCGCGACGGCGAGCTGGTCTTCGATGGGCCGGTCGCGGCGCTCACGCCTGCCTTCCTGCGCGACCTGTACGGCACCGCCGTCGACGAACTGCTGCTCGACGATCCGGCAGAGCGAACAGCCGCTCCAGCGCCCATGAAACCCCGCCTGGTCGACCTGGCCGCCGCGGCCTAGATCCAATTTAACCCCAAGAGGAGCAACGCATGAGCCCTTCCATTCCCCGCCTGCTGGCGATCGCCGCCCTGAGCCTGGCCGCCACCGCGGCGCTGGCGCAGGAAATCAGTTTCGGCATCATCGCCACCGACTCGGCAAGCACCCAGCGTGAACGCTGGGAGCCCTTCTTCCGCGACATGGAGAAAAAGACCGGCCTCACCGTGAAGAGCTTCTACGCTCCCGACTATGCCGGCGTCATCGAGGCCATGCGCTTCAACAAGATCCAGGTCGCCTGGCACGGCAACAAATCGGCCATGGAAGCCGTGGACCGTGCCAACGGCGAGGTCTTCGCGCAGATCATGTATGCCGACGGCACCTATGGCTATCACGGCCTGCTGATCACGCACAAGGACAGCCCGTACAAGACCGTCGACGACGTGTTCAAGAATGCGAAATCGATCGACTTCGGCATCGGCGACCCGAACTCCACCTCGGGCTTCCTGGTGCCCACCTTCTACCTCTTCGCGCAGCGCGGCGTCGACCACCGCACCGCCTTCAAGACCGTTCGCAACGCCAGCCACGGTGCCAACCTGCAAGCCGTGCTGGCCAAACAGGTGGACGTGGCCACCAACAACACCGAGGACTTCGGCAAGCTGCAGGCCACCAAGCCCGAACTCGCGAGCCAGATCCGCGTGCTCTGGACCAGCCCGCTGATCCCGAGCGACCCCTTCGTCTGGCACAAGGACCTGGACCCAGCGATCAAGGCCAAGCTCAAGAGCTTCGTGCTCGGCTATGCCAAGACCGACCCCGAAGAAAAGGCCATCCTGAAGAATATCTACAGCTACGGCGGTTTTCGCGACTCGAACAACGACCAGCTGATTCCGATCCGCCAGCTTGAACTCGCCAAGCAGCGTGCCAAGGTCGAGACCGACGCAGCACTCGATGCCGCAGCCAAGACCAAGGCGCTGGCCGAGATCGACGCCAAGCTGGCTGCGCTGAAATCGTGACGCCGGCCGCCGCGGCAGGCGGCTCGCCCAGCGCAGCCGCGCTGGCGCAGTTGCGTGCGCGCGCGGCGGCCGAACGACCGGGCGCGCTGTACTACGCCGGCTGGGCGGTGGCCATCGTGGTGCTGGCGTGGGCCTGGCAAGGCGCCGAGATGCGCCCGCTGGATCTGTGGCGCGATGCCGGCAACATGGGCACCTACGCCAGCGACTTTTTCCCGCCGGACTTTCACGACTGGCGCATCTACGCCCGCGAGATGGTGATCACCGTGCACATCGCCATCTGGGGCACGGTGCTGGCCGTGGTGGCCGCCGTGCCCATGGGGCTGCTGAGCAGCGCCAACCTGGCGCCGCGCTGGGTCTACCAGCCGGTGCGCCGCGTCATGGACGCCTGCCGCGCGATCAACGAGATGGTGTTCGCCATGCTCTTCATCGTGGCCGTGGGCCTGGGCCCTTTCGCCGGCGTGCTGGCGCTGGCAGTGCACACCACGGGCACGCTGGCCAAGCTGTTCTCCGAGGCCGTGGAAGCCATCGACCCGCGCCCGGTGGAGGGCATCCGCGCCACCGGCGCGCACAAGCTGGTGGAGGTGGTCTATGGCGTCATTCCACAAGTCATGCCGCTGTGGCTGAGTTTCACCCTGTACCGCTTCGAGAGCAACGTGCGCAGCGCCAGCGTGGTGGGCATGGTGGGCGCGGGCGGCATCGGCGTGGTGCTGTTCGAGGTCATCCGCGGCTTCGAATATGCGCAGACCTGCGCCGTGCTCATCATCCTGGCCGTCAGCGTGACGCTGATCGACCTGCTCTCGGCCCACCTGCGAACGCGCTTCATCTGATGGCACCGACGAGTTTCGACTGGCGCATGCCGGTCAAGGTGCGCTTCGGCGCGGGCTGCAGCCATGGCCTGGTCGAAGCGCTGGGCCAGCGCAGCGCGCTGGTCATGGCGTTCGAGCCCGCAACACGGCTGGGGCTGGATACGCAGTGGCGCGCCGAACTCGGCAACCTGATGGTCGACTGGGTGCCCGTGCCGGAAGGCCTGTCCAGCCTGGACCACGCACGCACGCTGGCGGCGCGGGTGTGGCCCGCGCTGGCGGCGTCGACGGGTTGTGTGCTGGTGGCCGTGGGCGGCGGCAGCACGCTGGACCTGGCCAAGGTGCTTCGTTGCCGGCCGGCCGACGGCCGCTTCGAAGGTTTGGCCGCGGCGCTGCGCGGCAGCGCGCCCTGGCCGGCGCTGTTGCGCGCGCCGCTGTGGCTGCTGCCCACCACGGCCGGCACCGGCAGCGAGGTCACGCGATGGGCCACGGTGTGGGACACCGAGAACGAACCCGCCGTCAAGCGCAGCCTGGACGAGCCCTGGGGCTATGCCGAGCGCGCCTTCGTCGACCCGGCGCTCACCATCAGCTGCCCGGCCGCCGTGACACGCGACAGCGCGCTGGACGCACTCGCGCATGCGCTGGAGTCGCTGTGGAACCGCCAGGCCAACCCGCTGAGCGACCGGCTGGCGGTGCAGGCCGCGCGACGCGTCATCGCCTACCTGCCGGACCTGCTGGCACAGCCGCAGGACCTGGGTCTGCGCACCCAGCTGTCGCTGGCCGCGCTGGAAGCCGGCATGGCGTTTTCGCAGACGCGTACTGCGCTGGCCCACGCGCTGTCCTACGAACTGACCTTGGCGCTGGGTACGCCGCACGGCCTGGCCTGCGCGCTGTGGCTGCCCACCGCGTGGACGCTGGCGCTGGGCCGCAGTGCCCGCACCGACGCCAGCCTGGCCGCCGTCTTCGACGTCCCCGCCGCCGAAGGCCCGGCGCGGCTGCGCGACTGGCTGCAAGGGCTGGGCATAGACGCCACGCCCGCCGCCTTCGGCATCACCGACGCCGAAGCCCGCGTGCAGGCCGCACTGCACAGCCCGCGCGGACGCAACTTCCTGGGTGCGCTGTGAGCGCTGTGAACGACTCTTCCGACGTCGTCGTCGTCGGTGCCGGCATCGTGGGCCTGGCCCATGCGTGGACAGCCGCCCGGCGTGGCCTGCGCGTGACGATCGTCGAGCGCGACCACCGCTGCGTGGGTGCGTCGATCCGCAACTTCGGCTTCGTCACCGTCAGCGGCCAGCCGGCCGGCGATACCTGGCGGCGTGCCCGCGCCAGCCGCGAAATGTGGGCCGAACTGGCGCCGCAGGCCGGCATCGCGGTCGAACACCGTGGCCTGTGGCTGCTGGCGCGCCGGCCACGGGCGGCGGCGGTGCTGCAGGCCTTCATGGACACCGAGATGGCCACAGGCAACGTACTCTACAACGCCCAAGAAGCCGCGGCCCTGGCACCCATGCTGCGCACCGACGGCGCCACGGCGGCGATGTATTCGCCGCACGAGTTGCGCGTGGAGTCGCGCACGGCCATCCCGCGGCTGGCCGCCTGGCTGGCCGAACGGCATGGCGTCCGCTTCCTGTACGGCGAAGCGGTGCTGGAGGTGCAAGCCCCGCGCGTGCGCACGGCGCGGCGCGAGCTGTTTGCAGACCGCGTAGTGCTGTGCCCCGGCACCGAACTCAACGGCGTCGGCGCGCCGGCTCTGGCGTCGCATGCGCTGAAGCTGACGCGCCTGCAAATGCTGCGCGTGCGCCCGGAGCCGGACTTCGTGCTTGGTGCGGCCGTCATGAGCGACATGAGCCTGGTGCGCTACGGCGGTTATGCCGCACTGCCACCGGCCGCCGCGCTGCTGCGGCAACTGCAGGACGAAGAGGCCGAGAGCCTGGCCGCCGGCATCCACCTGATCGTGGTGCAGAGTGCCGACGGCACCCTGGTGGTGGGCGATTCGCATCACGCCTTCGACACGCCCGAGCCCTTCACCGACGAAGCCGTGGACGGCCTGATCCTGCGCCAGCTGCGGCAGACGCTGGACCTGGGCCGCTGCGAGGTGGTCGAGCGCTGGAGCGGCGTCTACCCAACCGGCGCGGCCACCGATTGCTTGATCGAGTCGCCCGACCCGGCCACGCGCGTGGTGGTCGTCACCAGTGGCACCGGGGCCAGCACTGCATTCGGCATTGCACAGGAGGTGTTCGATGGTTGGTGACATGCACAAGCTGGCGGCCGTGGTCTTCGACTGGGCCGGCACCGTGGTCGACTTCGGCAGCCATGCGCCCATGGGCGCGTTCGTCGAGCTGTTCAGGAGCCAGGGTGTGCACATCGGCATCGCCGAAGCGCGCCTGCCCATGGGGCTGCCCAAGTGGGACCACATCCAGGCCCTGGGTCGTCTGCCGCGCGTGGCCGATGCATGGTTTGGCGCTCATGGCCGCGCCTTCACCGACGCCGACGTGGACCGCCTCTACGCACTGTTCACGCCCATGAACATGGTGGCCGTGCCGCGGCATGCCGAATTGATTCCGGGGGTGCCGGCGCTGATGTCTCAACTGCGCCGGCGCGGCCTGAAGATCGGCTCCACCACGGGCTACAACCGCGAGATCATGTCCGTGTTGGCGCCGTTGTGCGCACAGCAGGGCTTCGAGCCCGACAACCTGGTCTGCGCCGGCGATGTGCCAGAGAACCGCCCGGCGCCGCTGGGCATGTACCGCTGTTTCCTGGACCTCGCCGTGTGGCCGGCGCGCCGTGTGGTGAAGGTGGACGACACCGTGCCCGGGCTCATGGAGGGCCGCCACGCCGATTGCTGGACCGTCGCCGTGGTGGCCAGCGGCAACGAGATGGGGCTGACGTTGGCCGAGTGGGCTGCGCAGTCGGAAGTCGAGCAGGTGGCCCGGCGTCAGGAGGCGACAGCGCGGCTGCGCGAAGCAAGACCGGACTTCTTCGTCGACACCGTGGTCGAGTTGCCGGCTGTGCTGGACGAGATCGAGACCCGCTTGGCTGCCGGCGGTCGGCCGCGCGATTGACGCTGGCCTTGGCGGCTGGTGCAAGCACACTTTCCTGCCGAATTGCCTGCTGTGTGACGGAGCAGTGCCCTCTCACCACAGCAATTTGCTGTGGCTCAGGTGACTGAGTTCGCCGCGCGTGCACGGCACCCCCGGCGCAAGTCCGACGCAAGTCCGGCGAAAGTCTCAGCGCGGATAGACGTTGCCCTTCACGATATGCGGCACCACGCTGAAGACCTCGGGGCGCGCGCGTCCACGAACACTTCCACCCAGTGCACGCTCGGCGAGCCGAAGTTCTCCAGACGCGTGAAATTCTCCAGCGCCGAGACCCCGGTCGGCAGATGGGGAAGGAACATCGGCTTGTCGACACGGAAATAGCGGCTGTCGCCGTGCGTCAGCAGCACCGGCTTGCCGAAGGCCACGCTGCGCTCGGCCAACCGGGCCAGCACGGCGTTGAAGCCCTGGCGCTGCTGGTCGCCGCTCGGCAGTTCGAAGTTTGGGTTGGCCTGAATGGAGATCACCACGCCGGCGCTCCTGCCTGCCGTGGCCGCGTCGAAGGTGGCATCGATCCAGGCCAGCGCAGCCGCTTCGCGCGCCTGCACTTCG
The DNA here is from genome assembly GCA_034522875.1 of Rubrivivax sp. Lineage (GTDB taxonomy): Bacteria > Pseudomonadota > Gammaproteobacteria > Burkholderiales > Burkholderiaceae_C > Rubrivivax. Next base: position 40,074 of record JAXHKY010000028.1, read on the forward strand.
GCGATGCGGTCGGTGCGCGGCGTGGCATAGCTGTCGCTCGCGTCGATGCCGCTCCAGGGATCGAGGTTGTTGTTGCTGCCGACCACGTGCACCGTGGCCATGGTGACGCCGGCAAACGACCACATCGTGTTCTCCACGAAAGCCTGGTGGCCGGGCATGGCGGCCTGGCTGCGCAGCGCCATCTTCCTGCTGCCCGTGCTCTGGCCGGGCACCGGGTAGAAGATCTCGCGCAGCCGCGTCATCCGCTCGGTCGGCAGGTAGGCGCCGTTGTTGGCGCGGTGGCAATCGGTCCAGTCGTTGTCGCCCGGGGTCAGGATGAACGGGTCGCTGAACTTCTGGTACTGATCGAAACGCTTGATCAACAGCGCGTCGTCGCAGCGCTCGCTGCCGGCCTTGACGTCGCCCGAATGCACCATCAGGCGCACGTTGCGCGAGCTGTTGATCTCGTCGATGACGCGGTCGAACATCTGCTCCTGGCTGGCACTATAGGGGGTGTCGCCGATGAGTGCGAACTAGACCCCCGGTCGCAGATAGGGGCCGGCCGCGGTGGCGTTGGCGGTGGAGATCACCAGGACGGCGATCAGGGCGCCCAGCAGCCTGATGCGAACGGACGAAGCAGACTTCATGACAACTCCGGGAGTGGCGGTCGGTGGATGGGGAGTCAGCGCTGCTGACGTCGGCGGACAAACAGGCCGATGGCCGCCAGGCCAACCAGGAACAGGGCATACGCAGCGGGCTCGGGTACGGCCGTGACGCTGATCGTGCCGTCGAGCCATGCGGCGTTGTCCAGCGTGTGCCCTGCGCCCGCAGCCAGGACGGCCGCACCGCTCACGGCCCGGCTGTCGTGGCTGAGACTGAACGACAGCACCTGGCCCACCAGGCTCTGGAAGCTGAAGGAGTAGCTCTCGCTGCCACCGGCATCCAGGCCCTGCCAGCTGCCCAGGATATTGGCCCCGGCATCACGCACCACGAGGTCGAAGGTGGGCACCACATCCAGCGCCGGGCCGCTGGCGCCCTACAACGATCCGGCGCTGCCAGCCACGTCCACGCGCACCGGCGTGCCAATGGCTTCTCCCGTGGACAGGATCGCCAGCTCCGCGTCCAGCAAGACCGACGCTGCTTCGTGGCTGCCTTCAAAAAGCCCGTCGGCGTCGACCGACAACACGCTGGCCGAACCGGCGCTGAAAGCGGCCGACACCGGGTCGAGCGTGGTATCCAGCGATACCATGGCGCTCCACAGATGCGATGCCGTGCCCGCCGGCGTCAAGGCCTGGCTGGCATCGCTGTCGCCGGCACCAAGCAGGAAGCCGGCACCCGAAAAGTCGTCCAGGACGGCTTCGAACGACGCCGTCTCGCCGTTCACGGTGGCCTGCGCCGCCAGCGATCCGGTCACGCTGCCGGACGCCAGCGAGAGTTCGGCCGCCTGGGCCCCGATGGCCCCGATCGCGCCGGCGGCAGTCATCACGCCGGCCAGCAGCATTCTGTTCAGCTTCGTGTTCGGTACTCCAGTCAGGCCGGGTGTCAGTCGTTCTTGACGATGCGGTTCTGCGGTCCTGGTGCCACGCCGCCGGGGTTGGCCAACAGGTAGGCCTCGAAGGCGTCGAGGTCGACCGCGCCGCCGAGGCGGTCGCTGCCCTGCACCAGCACGCCAAAGGCGTCACCGCCGTCGGCGAGAAAACTGTTGACGGTGACGCGGTAGCTGCCGGCCGGGTTCAGCGGCGTGCCGTTGAGCGACATCGCCGTGACGCGTTCGTTGCAGGCGTTGCCCGCGGTGTAGGCATAGTTGAAACCCACCGAGACCTGCAGGATGCGGTTGAAACCACCCTGGCCGTTGCAGCCCGCGAACTGCGTCTCCAGCAGGGTCTTGATCTGCGCGCCGCTCAGTGTCATGGTCACCAGCGAATTGCCGAACGGCTGCACGGTGAAGGCATCGCCGTACGTCACCTCGCCGTTCGGCGCGTTGAACGGCAGGTCGGCGCGGATGCCGCCAGGGTTCATGAACGCGACCATCGCCTGTCCCGTGCCGGCATCGTCGGTGGCGTCCAGCTGCGCGTCGGCGATCACGTCGCCCAGCGCCGACTCGCCGGCGGCGTTGGCGCTGCGTGCGAGGGTCGCGGTGATGGTGCCGATGACGCGCGCCTTGGGCACCGCGGCGAGGCTGTCGTAGTGCGCCACCAGGTCGGTCAGCGCCGGGTCTTCGGCAGTGGTGGTGCCGGTGGTCAGGATGCTGGCGCTGACCGCGGCCACGTCCTTGCTGCGGGTGTCGATGGTGAGGTCGATATCGCCCAGGTTGCGGGCATACTGGCCCGACGAGGTGACTCGCACCGGTTGGCCTGCCTTGTTCGCGATGAGGCAGTTGTAGGCCTGGTGGGTGTGGCCCGAAACGACCAGGTCGACCTCGGCGTCCAGGCGGTTGACGATGTCGACGATGGGCCCCGAGATGCCGGGGCAGCCGGTCGGCCCGCCAGTGGCGAAGCCACCCTCGTGGATCAGCACCACGACGCTCTTGATGCCTTTGGCGCGCAGTTGCGGGATCAGCGCGTTCACGGTGTCGGCTTCGTCCGCGAAGCTCAGCCCGGCCACGCCCGAGGGCGAGACGATGGTCGGCGTGCCTTCCAGCGTCATGCCGATGAAAGCGACCTTGTTGCCCAGGAAGTCCTTCACCCCGTAGGCGGGAAAGAGGGTCCGGCCGCTGGAGATCTCGGCCACGTTGGCGGCCAGGAAGCGGAAACCGGCGCCGGCGAAGCTGCCGTTTTTCAGGTCGGGCGGCAGGCCCTGACCCGAGTAGATGTCGGTGGGATGGTTGCCGCCGTGCTGCATGCGCAGCAGTTCGTCCTTGCCCTCGTCGAATTCATGGTTGCCGACGGCGTTGAAGTCGATGCCGATGCGGTTCATGGCCTCGATCGTGGGTTCGTCCTTGAACAGCGCCGATGTCAGCGGGCTGGCGCCGATCATGTCGCCGGCCGAGACCACGGCGTGCAGCGGGTTGGCGGCCTTCAGTTCCTTGATGCGGGTGGAAAAGCGCGCCACGCCCGGGTTGCTGCTGGAGCCTTCGCCACCCTTGATATTGCCGTGGAAGTCGTTGAAGGTTATGAGCTTGACCTTCAACGTGCTGCCGACGCCCGACCGGCGCGCGGCGATCAGCAGCCGCGCCCGTTCAACGGCGCTGAGCTGGCGGCTGCGCTGCATGGCCAGCGTGACGCTGCCCACGTGCGACAGGAACGCGGCCTGGTTGCCCCAGGGCGACTCGTCGCCGATGCGGTCGTCCACGGTCACGCAGTCGGCGCCGATGCGGTTGGGCACCGCGGTCGCGAGTTCGCCCATCGTCACCGTGCCGGCCACGCTGCCGGGGGTGCATGTATCGGCCTGGGCAGCTGCAGCGGCGAGCAGCGCAATCAAGGTGACGGCTGCGAGACGGGTCGACGCAGGAGTAGTCAAGCGGTCGTTTCTCATAGCGTCGGAAACTCCAGTAAGGCCAGATGGGATAACCCTCATGTTGGTGTGCCGCGGTGACAGCGGTGTGACTGCATGGACTCGTTCCGAGCGTGTAACGGAGCGCGTCGCCGCCAAGCAGTCGGGGCTCAAAATCGCTCGGGCACCATCATCTCGTCGGGAACCGGATGCCGGATGTAGTCCGGATTGCGCACGCGCCCCGGCAGTTCGATGGCCTCGCGCGGCACCTCGGCATATGGCATCAGCGACAGCAGGTGCGCGATGCAGTTCAGCCGCGCCTTCTTCTTGTCCACCGCCTGCACCACCCACCAGGGCGCCACGTCGATGTGCGTGCGCTCCAGCATCGCCTCCTTGGCCTTGGTGTAGGCCTCCCAGCGGCGCCGGCTCTCCAGGTCCATGGGGCTCAGCTTCCACTGCTTGAGCGGGTCGTGCATGCGCCCCAGGAAGCGCAGGTGCTGTTCGTCGTCGGTGATCGAGAACCAGTATTTGACGAGCTGGATGCCCGAGCGCACGAGCATGCGCTCGAACTCAGGCACCGAGCGAAAGAACTCCTCGACTTCGTCCTCGTTGCAGAACTCCATCACGCGCTCGACGCCGGCCCGGTTGTACCAACTGCGGTCGAACAGCACCATTTCGCCGGCCGCCGGCAGGTGCGCCGCGTAGCGCTGGAAATACCACTGTGTGCGTTCGCGGTCGTTCGGGGCCGGCAATGCCACCACGCGACACACACGCGGGTTCAGGCGCTGCGTGATGCGCTTGATGACGCCGCCCTTGCCGGCGGCGTCGCGGCCCTCGAACAGGATCACCACCTTGTGCCGGCTGTGCGCCACCCAGTCCTGCAGCTTGACCAGCTCGCCCTGCAGCCGGAACAGCTCGCGGAAATAGGTCTGCCGCGCCAGGCGGTCGCTTTCGCGGTCGCCGCCGCCGGCGGGTCCGTCGAAGCCGTCGAGTTCGCGGTCCTCGATCTCGAGTTCCAGTTCCTCGTCGTAGCCGTCGATCAGTTCGCGCTCGATGCGGCGCATCAGTGCCTGGCGGCCTTCGTCTGTGTCGGGCAGGTTCATGGTCAGCTCGGGGAATCCGGTGGACTCGCGACATTGCCCTGCCGACGTGACGGTTGTGTGACGGTGTGCCGCCGCACACCGCATCACCTGCCGCAGTTCAAGTCAGCGAACCAGCCCCATAGACCGCGGTGTGACCGACGCTGGCTTGGAATTCCGTGCGGGCGATGGTGTCGACGAACACCCACTCGCCCTTCGCCTCGGCAGCCGTGAAGGTCATCTTCAGCCAGCCGCGCTGCGCCGGGTCGATCCACCTCAAGTCGTCGACCACGCCTTCGAAGATGCCCTTGACCTGGGCGCTGGGCAGCGCCAGATAAGCCTCCAGCCCCGGCGAGCTGACGCTGGGGGTGGCGAACTCCTCGCCCACCTTCACGCCGGCCAGCGCCGGGTTGGCCAGGCCCATCAGCGTCAGCTCGCTGTGCCAGGCGTTGTGGGTGTCACCAGCCAGACTGACGAGCTTCTTGCCCAGCGCCAGTGCGGTGCCCAGCACGGTCTCGCGTGCCGCGACGTAGCCGTCCCAGGCGTCGAGGTTGTAGCCCAGCCGCGGGTTGAGCTGCGGGTTCATCAGCGCCGCTTGCCCGGGCGTGCGCATTGCCGCCGGCGTGGCCTTGGCGGTGAGGTAGGCAGTGACGGCGGCCGAACCGGCGGCCTGCGCTTCGGGCGACGTGTCCGAGCTGTTCAGCGCGGCCAGCACCGAGACCGGGAACTCCATGCGGGCCATGAGCACCTGCTGCCCCAGCACCTGCCAGGTGGCCGCGCTGGCCGCCATCCGGTCGCTCAGCCAGGCAAGCTGCGCGCTGCCCAGCAGCTGACGCGTCGGCGACGAAAACGCTGCTGCGGCGGTGGCCTGCGCTGCCGATCCGGCCAGGCCGGCCAGTTCGGTGATGTCGACCTGCCGCTCTCGGCCCGCCAGGCGGGTATCCAACATGTGCAGGCTGACCAGGTTGCCGAAGTCGAAGCTGCGATAGATGCGGCCCGAGTCGCTGCCGGTGCGGATCGGCATCCACTCGTGGTAGGCCTGCAGGGCAGCGGCTTTGCGCGCGGCCCAGCCGCCTTCGATGTCGGGGCTGTGGTTCTCGGCACCATCGGCGAAGGCGTCGTTGGCAATCTCGTGGTCGTCCCAGACCGCGATCATCGGCATGCGCGCGTGCAGGGTCTTGCTGTCGGCGTCGGCCTTGTACTGCGCGTGACGGCGACGGTAGTCGTCCAGCGTCAACAACTCGTGCGCGGGCACCGAGGTGCGACCCAGGGCGGCGGCACCTGCCGAGGCGTAGCCGGTGGCTTCGTATTCGTACAGATAGTCGCCCAGATGGATGGCGAACTCGACGTCGCTGCGGGCCACGTCGGCATAGACGTTGAAGTAGCCGGCCGGGTAGTTGGCGCAGCTCATGACGGCGAGCTTGAGCTCGCTGGTGCGGTCGGGCAAGGTACGTGTCATGCCCACAGGGGAGCGGGCCTGATCGGCGATGAAACGGTAGTAATAGCTGCGGCCTGCAGCCAGGCCGCTGGCGTCGACCTTGGCCGTATGGCCCGTGGTGGCGCTGGCAGCGACCGTGCCCGCCGACACGATGGACTCGAAGGACGCGTCCTCGGCCACCTGCCAGCGTAGGTACACGGTGTCGCTGCTACCTGTGTAGCGTGCGTGCGTCCAGAGAATCACGCGGTCGGTCTGCGGGTCGCCGCTGGCCACGCCGTAAAGAAAGTCAACCTGCTCGTCGTCACCGCCGCCACAGCCCGAGAGGGCGGCGGCGCCGGCCAATGCAGCCGACAACGAGGTGAGCTGGAAGACGAACTGGCGGCGGTTGGTGGGCTGGGGCATGGCAGGTCTCCATGGTCGCGGTAGAGCCGGCGCAGTCTCGGGCAGAAACCACGCCCAATCAAGCAGCTTATGGCGAGTCGGTGACAAGGTTGTTTCAGCCGGATGTCGAAGCGAAGACGGTGCCTTCGCGCCGGCACCTTGATGGCAGGGGGGTCACCAGCGGATGGCGCCGCCTGTCCGTGCGGCGCGAGCGTTGCGACCGGCCACCGCGGCGCTGCCCACACAGGGTTTGCGCACCTGGCGCGAGCTGCCGCGACCTGCAGTCATGTGCCCGCACCAGCCGGAACAACGAGGTCGGCTTTGGGCGGCAACCTTCGTGTTGAACCGGCGCACCACCGGACGCCCGGCACGGTCTTCGGGGCGAAATGTCCTGGACGGCTGCCGAGGTTGTGATCTCGGTCCGCCTGAAACCGCGTACGTTACCGAAGTCGTCCTCTGGGGCGTGTGCTGTGGGCGTGTGGTCCCGGATGCCAAGCGTCCGGTGATTGCGCGCCAGTCAACGGAGGACGGCCGGAACGGACCCTCTGATGGCGCCCGCTCTCAGCGGCGGGAGCTGAGCCGGACCGCGAGCGTTCTTCAGCGCTGCGCGCAGGACTTCGCGCCCTTGGCGCGCGGACTCGCGTGCAGGCACGGACGACGTTCCAGAGGCGCGCCAGCGGCATGCAACTGCTCGGACGCGATCCGCTGGAGCTTGACCGCGTCGCCCGGCAAGATGCCGAGATCGGCGGCCGCCTGTTCGCTGGCGCCGAGCGACCAGGGGTCGATGCCGGTCAGCTTGCCGAACATCACCAGTGCGCTCAGGTACGAGCCGAACTTGCTGGCGTGAAGGTAGTCGTCCCACCACAGGTTGATCTTGTCCTGCGGCAAGGGAGCTGCGTAAGTGCCGTCGGTGCCATAGAAACCGTCCGCCTTGGCCACGCCCTGATCCACCGCAAGCTGGAACGCGTCGCCTACCGGGATCACGCCAGTGAAGCCAGGGTTGGCGTTCGCCTTGGTCGCGAAGGCGCTCCGCAGGTCGGCGGTCATGGCGGCCAGGCCCTCGACCTCGTAATACAGGGTGTCAGGATAGCCGTCGGGGAACGTGCCGCCCAGTGTGTCGACGATGGGGCGGCCGTCCGGCACGGCCGGGTAATTCGCGTCGGCGACTGTGGCCAGGTGCGGAAACACCATGTCTGGGCGCGCCCAGGTCTGCGTCAGAAACACCTTGGTTTCTGGGCTCGCATTCGGATTGGCCGGTATCGTGCGCACGGTTCCGCAGGATCCGGTCGACAGCCCGGTGAGGGCGGCACAGTTCGCATTGCGCTCAGCATTGGTCGCGCCAGAGCCGCCGAAAAGGTCGCGTTCGCGATATTGGTAACCGATACCGATATGGATGAATTTTTCGAACATGTCCGCGTAAGCGCTGAACAGCGGGTTGTTCGCATTGGCGCCGCGGCCCGTGGGCAACGCGGCGTCGCTCTGCTCCTGCAGCACGACGATGTCCCACTTCTTCTTGGCGACATTGCCGCGCAGATCCCAGTCGGCGTTGGCCGTGTTCAGGAAGTGGCCGCGCAGCGAGGCCGCGTTGCGGGTTGACAGCGCCACCTCGTAGTCCAGACCCGCCTGCACGGTGAACTGCTTGAAGATGCCGGGCACGCCGCCCCAGGGGTGCGGCTCCCAGGGGCGGGTACCGGTGGTTTCGGTGAAGTTCGGGTCCGGCAGATCGGGCCGGGGCCGCGTCATGTCGTCGACGTTGGCCGCGTTGTAGCTCATTGCCGGATCGACGCGGGCGAAGGTGTAGCTGTTGCCGACGAACAAGATCTTCACGGGCTCGGCGGCGAGCCCCGCCATCGAGGCCAGTGCGAGGGCGGCGAGCAGGGCCGGATTTTTGATCATGAAGTTGTCTCCTTTGGAATGCCAGCCACGGTAGCCGCACCCTGCCGGCGTGTCAAACAGAGCGTGTCGCCGGCGCGGCACGAAGCCGCCAAGATGCTGCAGCAGCCGGGGACAGCGCCGCTGCGCTGGGCGCACGGACTGCGCGCGCAAGGACGTGGTGCACAGGGTTGTCTCGTCCAAGCTTCATGCCACCGTCACCGGGGCGTCATGCGAGTTACCTAGCCTTGCACTGCTGTCATTGCCCTCTTCGGGCTTGCGGCACCTGCACAGTCAATACTAGGAGTCCTCATGATGAAGCCCCTGCTGGCGATGGCCCTGGCGGCCACCACCGGCCTGCTGCCGACACTGGCCCAGGCCGACCGCGGCCAGATCACGAGCGCCCAGCTCGGCCCGCGCCCCTTCTTCCTGGTCGACGACATGACCGACAGCTCGCTGAAGAGCGAGCTGCAGGCCTGCGCGGCGCGCGACAAGAAGTACAAACCGACCCTGTTCTCGATCGGGCACCGCGGCGCAGCGCTGCAGTTTCCAGAACACACCGTGGAGAGCTACACCGCAGCGGCGCGCATGGGCGCCGGCATCGTCGAGTGCGACGTCACCTTCACCAAGGACAAAGAACTCGTTTGCCGCCACGCGCAGAACGACCTGCACACCACCACCAACATCCTGGCCACGCCGCTGGCTGAGAAGTGCATCCAGCCCTTCGTGCCGGCCACCTTCGACGCCAACGGGAACCGTCTGACGGCGGCGCGGGCCGAATGCCGCACCAGCGAGCTGACGCTGGCCGAGTTCAAGACATTGCGCGGCAAGATGGATGCCGCCAACCCGAACGCGCGCACGGTTGGCGAGTACTTGGCCGGAACCGCCAGCTTCCGCACCGACCTGTATTCGGGCCCGAGCAGCGGCACGCTGATGACGCACAGGGAGAGCATCGAACTCTTCAAGCGCCTGGGCGTGAAGATGACGCCCGAGCTGAAAAGCCCGAGTGTGGCCATGCCCTTCGACGGCTTCTCGCAGCAGGCCTACGCGCAGAAGATGATCGACGAGTACAAACAGGCCGGCGTGCGGGCGCGCGACGTGTGGCCGCAGTCCTTCGACAAGAACGACGTGCTGTACTGGGTGCAGAACGAACCGTCCTTCGGCCGCCAGGCGGTGTACCTGGACGACGCCAACACGGTGGCCGACCTGCCCAGTGGCGCCGAACTCGTCGCCTACCGCGCGCAGGGCATCCGCATCGTGGCGCCGCCCACCTTCGCGCTGCTCACAGCGGACAGCAGCGGCAACATCCTGCCGTCGCAGTACGCGCGGGACGCCAAGCGCGCCGGGTTGGACATCATCACCTGGACGGTCGAACGCTCGGGCATCCTGGCCGATGGCAACAACGGCTTCTACTTCCAGACCTTCGACGGCGCCGTCACGCGTGAAGGAGACGTGATGCGCGTGCTGGACGTGCTGGCGCAAGATGTCGGCGTGATTGGAGTCTTCAGCGACTGGCCAGCCACGGTCAGCTTCTATGCCAATTGCAAGGGCCTGAAGTAGCCCTGGTGCCGGCGGCCCGTCGCCGGGCCGCGGGCCGAGGTGGGTCTTGGTGCGGGCGCACGAAAGTTGCGTGTCCACTTGGACCTGCCGTGCGTGCTGAAGAAAGTGACCGCCGCGGCTGCATGCCTCTTAGCCAGGTCGGGTGCCGCGAAGCCGCCAGCCGCCCAGGACGTTTTGTGGCCGGGACGACCCGGAGCCGAGATTCCGTGTAACCGCCTCGTTGCCGCAAACCTTCCGTACAAAGGCCGCACGCGAACGAGAGGGCTGGACCACCCCGGGCCAAGTGCCAGTCAGCTCGCCACCATCCAGGTAAGCGCGCCGCGCACCCGTCTGCGCCAACTGCTGAAGCAGGTCCGCGGGGCTCTGGCTGGTTTCCCGCACCAGGGGCCCCAGTGCCTCGGGGATGCGCACCGCACTGCTGCGTGACATGACGTGAACCGCACGGCCCGGATACGGCCATGGGTCGAAGCTCAGCACCGTCTCGAAGGTCTTGTGCCCCAGCACCAGCGCGTCTATGCCGAGCATGAACTTGGCATGGTCGAAACTTCACCGGCCAGGGCCGTGGCCTGGTCCTGCATCAGCCAGTCCAGGCTGCCATCGGACCGGGCGATGAAGCCGTCCAGCGACGTGGCGATGAAGACAAGGGCCTCGGCGCGGTTCACAGGCACCTCTCCAGGGTGACTTCGGTGCAGGCTTCGCCGCGGAACACGACGTCCTCGCTGAATGTCTGCAGGAAGCCCAGACGTGACAGCAGGCGCAGCGACGCTGCATTGCGCGCATCGCTGATGCCACGCAGCCGCATCATGCCCAGCGGCACCAGCAGGTCGGCCATGCAAGCCCGCACGGCCGCGTGGCCCCAGCCCCGACCCTGCGCCGGGCGCGACAGGCTGAAGCCGATCTGCACCTGCGTCGGGCCTTCGCGCAGCAGGCCGATGTCGCCGACGAGCCGGTCGTCGGCAGCCCGCGCGATGCCGATCTGCGCCCAGTCGCCGTCGCGCCAGGGGGGTGGTGCCGCGTGCGGCAAAAACGCGAGGGCCGCTTCGCGGTCCATGGGCTGCCAGCCCTGGTAGCGCGCCACCTCGGGGTCGCTGCGGTAGGCGAGCAAGTCGTCGACATCGTCGGTCCGCAAGGCACGCAGGCACACCGCGCCGGCGGCGACGGGCAGCCGCACGAGCAGCGGGTGATCGGTGGTGGATGGCTCGGTCGTGTGCATCAGTCGTACAGCATGCCACCACCGACGAGATTGCCACGGTGCTGGCCACCCAGCACCAGCAGCTTGCCGTCCGACAGGCGCGTCTGGCTGTGCCAGGCGTGGGGTGCCGTCATCTCGGTCAAGGCGCGCTGCGAACCGCCACGCCAAGCCACGCCACTGGTCAGACCCTTGTCGGCCTCCTGCTCGCCGCCCCACAACAGTGTCTCGTCGGCAGGCGTGACGACGGCACGCACCAGGCTGCGCGCTGCCGCCAGCGGCGTCTGCGCGACGACGCGCTGCAAGCTCGAGTCGAAGCGCCAGATCCCGGCCAGTGCACCGCTGTCGTCTTCGCCGCCGACGGTCAGCACGCTGCCGTCGGCCAGCGTCATGGCCCTGTACAGCGCATGTCGGCCCTGCTACACACGCACCATGCCTTCGAATTCCCGTGTCCTGCTGTTCGCCCTGGGTCTCGCACTGCTGGCCGGCGCGACCTGGATCGGGCTGCGCTACCGCCACGACCTGAACGCGGCGCGCGAGCGCGTCAGCGGGCGCAGCCAGTTGCTGCAGACGCGCTGGGGCCAGCTCGAATACGCGGTGGCGGGCAAGACCGGTGGCCCGGCGCTGCTGATGATCCACGGCACCGGCGGCGGCTTCGACCAGGGTCTGCGCTTTGCCGATGCGTTGATGGCGCGCGGCCTGCGCGTGATTGCGCCCTCGCGATTCGGCTATCTGCGCAGCGACTTCCCGGCCGACCCCTCGCTGGCCGAACAGGCCGATGCGCTGGCCGCCCTGCTCGACCACCTGGGCATCGAGCGCATCGTGGTGGCCGGCGGTTCGGCCGGCGCGCTGAGCGCCAGCCAGTTCGCGCTGCGCCACCCCGCGCGCTGTGCCGGCCTGGTGCTGCTGGTGCCGGCGGCCAATGTGCGCGACCGCGATCCGGTCGAGTTCACCCCGCTGCAGGCGTGGCTGGTGCGCCGGCTGCTGAGCTCCGACCTGCTCTTCTGGCTGGCCGAGCAGACGATGCCGCGCACGCTGATCGGCACCTTGCTGGCCACCGATCCCGCGCTGCTCGATCGGGTGACGCCGTCCGAGCGCGAGCGCGCCTTCACCGTGCTGCACGAACTGCTGCCGATCTCGGCGCGCGTGCGCGGCCTGCTGAACGACGGTCGGCAGGCCGGCCACCCGGCGCGCATGGACTTCACGCGGCTCGAGATGCCAATCCTCATCGTCTCGACCGAGGACGACCGCTTCGGCACCGCGCAGACCGCGCGCGACATCGCCGCCCGGCTGCCGCAGGCGCGCCTGGTGATCCTCCCCGACGGCGGCCATCTCTGGCTCGGGCGCGATGAGGCCGTGGCGGACGAACTGCAGCGCTTCGTTCGCGGCATCCCTTAGGCACGGGCTTGGGCACCGGGCTCGTCACCTACGAGTCGAAGCCGCCCGGCCCGCGCACCGACATGCCTTGCGGGAAGTCGAAGCGCAGCTTGGCCGAGTTGGACATGTCGGCGTAGGGCTCCGGCGCGGTCGTCCAGTCGCTGCCGCCGGGGTTGCCGATGTAGGCGGCCGAAACACCCAGCTTGGCCGTCATCCGGTAGCGGGTGGGAAAGGCCGGCGTGACGGTGACGCGCAGTCGATCTTCGATCGAGGTTTCCCTGGTGTTGACCTCGGTGTTGCCGGGAATGACGAGCCGGTTGATGCCCAGTGGTTGCGGTAAAAAGCCGGCCTGCAGTACCTGCCACGCCATGCCCACGATTCAACTCTTCGGCATTCCGCGCATCGCCAGCCCCGGGCGCGCCGATCTGCCGCTGTCGGCGCGGGAGGCCGGCCTGGGGTTGCGGCTGGTGGCGGTCGAGCCGCTGCGAGCACTTGTCGGCGTTCCTGAATTCAGCGGCCCGGCTCCGGGCGCGGCGGGTGGCCGGGGTGGCGATCTGGCCGTATTCCTGGGCGCCCTGTCGCTGGTGCCGCTGCGCCCCGGCGCCATGGCCGCGCTGGTGACCGGCAATTTCGACAAGCGCCTGTCTACGCTCACGATCGGCAAGGACAAGCACGGGCAGGACCGCAAGATCACGCTGCCGCCGGCCACCGCAGCCTTCTTCGCCGATCAGTGCAAGGACAAGCTGCCGACCGCCCCGCTGCTGGCCCGGGCCGACGGCTCGGCATGGAACAAGGATGCCTGGAAGTACCCCTTCAAGGACGCCGTGATCGCGGCCGAACTGCCCGCTGCCGCCACCGCCTACGCGCTGCGGCACTCCACCATCACCGACCTCATCGCCCTGCACAAGCTCGACACGCTGACCGTGGCGCAGCTGTCGGGCACGAGCCTGCTGATGATCGAGAAGCACTACGGTCACCTGCTGCGCGAGCACGCGGCGAAGGCCCTAGCATCGCTCACGCTATAGGCGATGGGTGGCTTCGGCAGCGATCCGGCGAATAATCCAATGGATTACACTCCCGGCCGATGCTGCTGACCGTCGCCGAACTGCCCGAGTACCTGCGCGCGGCCGCAAGGTTGCTTGAGGACGCTGACCGCCGGGCCATCGTGGACCACCTGGCGGCGCACCCCACCGCAGGCGATCTGATCGAAGGCACGGGCGGTGTGCGCAAGCTGCGCTGGGCGCGCGATGGCCGCGGCAAGAGCGGCGGCGTGCGGGTGATCTACTACTTCCACAGCGAGGCAATGCCGCTGTATCTGTTGACGATGTTTGCCAAGAACGAGCGCGCCAATCTGAGCAAGGCCGAGCGCAACGCGCTGGCCGGCCTCGTGGACGTGCTGGTGCAGATCTGGCTTGAAAGGTGACGTGATGGGCAAGGCATTCGAGAGCATCAAGCAGGGCCTGACCGAGGCCATCGGCCACGCCAAGGGCACGCAGGCCGGCGTGAAGGTGTGGCGCCCCGCGCCCGTGGACGTGGCGGCCGTGCGTGGCCGCCTGGGCTTCACGCAGGCGCAGTTTGCGGCGCGCTTCGGCGTTTCCGTGGCCACCCTCAGGCACTGGGAGCGTGGCGACCGCAACCCCCAGGGGCCAGCGCTGGTGCTGCTGAACCTGATCGACCGTGACCCGGCGGGGGTTTTGCGGGCGTTGTCCTGAGAACGAACAGCTTGGTCGGCTGTCGCTTGGACTTTCCCGGGTCTCTGGGGTCAGTACGAGACCAGCTTCAGCGGGAAGTGAGGAACTCGTTGAGTCGCGTCGCGATCATCTGGCGCCGCGAGGCAAGAAAGGCCTTGTAGCTGTCGAGGCCCAGGATCTCCACGGCAATCGGGATGCATTGGTTCTCGAACGCCGCTTCACCTGCCTTCTCGATCAGGGGTGCGAAGTAGTCGCGCGGCGGCTTGTCGCTGATCTGCCGGTTCGTCTTTCCCCCGATGAAGCACAGGTTGGCGATGTCGTCCGCCTCCCGGACCGTGTAGGAGGCCTTCAGCAAGGCCTTCGTGTCGCCGCAAGGAGCACGATCGCGCGGAGCCCGATGTCCCCCGTGACCAGGGGTGGACTGCCCAGCCTCGAGGCACTCGCCGCCCGGGTGACACCGACCGACAAGGCGGTGCCGAACGGATCCAGCATCGCCATGCTGCTGGAGCACCGGGGGGCCTCGGTGCTGCTCAGCGCGGATGCTTTCCCGACGGTCCTGGTGCCGGCGCTGGCTGCCTTGGCCAAGCGCCGCGGCATCACAGGACCCTTGCCCATCGACGCGGTGAAGCTCAGCCACCACGGCAGCCGGGCCAACGTGACGCAGGACCTGCTGCGGACCGTCGACGCAGAGCACTTCGTGTTCAGCACCAACAACGCGTACTTCAAGCACCCGAACGCCGAGGCGGTCGCCCGGGTCATCGTCGGGGGCAGGAAGCCGACGCTCTGGTTCAACCACGACACACCGTCGAACCGACAGTGGGGCACACCGGACCTGATGGCCAAGCATGGGCACGTCGCGCGTTACCCGGAGGGCGACTTCGGCGTCACGATGGAACTCGCGGCGCGGCGACGGGCACGCAAGTCCTGAAACCCGGACGCGCGGTCATCAGGCCGCGGGCTTGCGCCACACGCTCGCGAGCCAGGGCTGCTGTGCCCGCGGCAACCCCGCCGGCCGATGGAAGTGGGCCAGTTCGGTGAATCCCGCCGCTGTCGCATGGCCACGCCAGGCCTGCCAATCGTGGAACGCACCGTACCGGTCACCGTTCCAGCCCTCCTGCCCTTGACCCCGCGGGTTGGAGCAGAAGAGCACGCCGCCAGGCTTCAGGGCCGCGTGCAGTTCAGCGAGCACCTGCGGCAACACCTGGGTGGGCACGTGGAACAGCACCGCGTTCGCGAAGACGCCGTCGTATCGTCCGTGCGGCAGGTCCAGCGCCAGGAAGTTCTGCTCCAGGACCGTGCATCCGCTGTTCGTTCGCGCCAGCGCGGCCAGATTCGCTGAACCCTCAAGGCCGGTGACGTAGTGCCCGAGCGCCTTGAACGTCATGAGGTCGCGCCCGGGGCCGCAGCCGAAGTCCAGCAGCTCGAAAGGCGGCGGTGCCTCGATGTGCCGCAGCAGCGCGTCGACGTTCTGGCTGACGTCGTGGTCTTTCGTACCGTTCCAGTACGAGACGGCCTGCTCGTCGTAGTGCGCCAGCGTGCGCGCTGCGATTCGGTCCAGTTCGTCGGGTGTCAGCGCCATGGACGATCATCCCACCGCATCCCGCTCGCGCGTGGCGATGGCGTGGAACGGGCACGTCACAGTGCATGCGCTGCACCCCGTGCACCGTTCGGGCCGGTGCAGCACCGCGAACTTCTTCCAGCGCACGACCTCGAGACTCAAGAGGTGCGGGTCGCACACGGCGACGCACCGACCGCAGCCCGTGCAGCGTTGGGTGTCGATGTCGGGCAGCCGTGTCGACCTGCGTGGCGCGGGTGCATCGATGGCGCCAATTGGAGCGCCAACGC
This sequence comes from Rubrivivax sp., assembly GCA_034522875.1. Classification (GTDB taxonomy): domain Bacteria; phylum Pseudomonadota; class Gammaproteobacteria; order Burkholderiales; family Burkholderiaceae_C; genus Rubrivivax. The sequence goes on from JAXHKY010000028.1 coordinate 55,917, forward strand.
AGGCGCCGTTGGGGTGGCAGGTGTGATCGGACATCCGCCTACACCGTGGGCCGCTGTTCGAACGCGTCGAAGCTTCCCTCGTCGGCGAAGACGTCGACCGCGGCGACCACGGCCGACCTCGGCCCCTGCCGCGCCCACGCGACCAGCAGATCGACGGCGTCTGGTGGGCCCGCCACCAGGGCCTCGACCGATCCATCGCGGCGGTTCCGGACCCAGCCGCACAGGCCCAGCCGCCGAGCCTGCTGCACCATGGCCCACCGGTAGCCGACACCCTGGACCCGCCCGCGGATCTCAAGCCGCAGGACGGTGCTGACCATGGCCACACGCACTGAACATGAACGACAGCGTAGCGGAATGCGTGCGGGTGGGACAGGTTCGGGCCGCAGGATCAGGCCGCGACGGCCTCGCCCCAGTAGTGGTACGAGACGAACCTGGGCCCGGGGATGTAGCGTTGTTGGACGTCCGGCTTGAAGCCAGCCTCCGTCAGCAGCGCCGGGATGTCGCGGTCGAGCCTGCAGCCGCCGGAGACGCGGCCCCACCAGGGCTGCAGTCGCCTCTGCCAGACACGGACCTCCTGGTCCGGCGCCAGGCCGTGCTCGGAAAACAGCAGCTTGCCGCCGGGCACCAGCAGGCGGCGCATCTCCCGCAATGCGCTCAAGGGATCTGGGATCGTGCACAGCGTGTAGGTGCTGACCACGGTGTCGAAGCTGGCGTCGTCGGCCACGAGCCTCTCGGCCGACAGGCCGACCAGCGTTACCGGCAAGCCGGAATCGCGGATGCGCCGCAAAGCGAGCCGGTGCATGCGCAACGCCGGGTCCACGCCCACGATCGACCGCACACGCGCCTTGTCGTAGAAGGGCATGTTCAGGCCGGTGCCGATGCCGACCTCGAGCACCCTGCCCTGGGCCCACGGGATGACCTTGAGGCGCTGCTTGCGGGTCGGCCGGGTGCCGCACGCCAGGTCGATGACGTAGGGCAGGATGTGGCGCTCGTACCAGTTCTCGGACATGGCTGAGGCTTCGTCAGGCACGGGTCGTGGACATGCACGCTCGGGCAGCGACCCGTGTCACGCGAAGGTGACCTCCAGGGGTGGCAAAGCCGAGTCGAAGCGGGCCGCCCACGTCTCGCCGGGCTGCACCGGCCAGGCGTCCGTCCAGGTGCCGGTGGTGACGATGTCGCCTGCAACGACGTCGGTCGCGCCGGGGCACGAACGCAGTTCGACGAGGAAGTGCTGCAGCGCCTTCAGCGGGCTGTCCAGGACGTTGGCACCAGCGCCCTCCTCTGCCAGGCTGCCGTTCTTGTGCAGGCGGACGCGTGCGCCGGCCAGGGCCCGGTGGAGTTGATCGGCGGTTGGCGCCAGATCGGCGATCGGCACCCGGCGCCCGACCAGCAACCGCGCGTGAAGACCGCCGTCGGCCACGGCCTGCGGCGCAACGAACTTCCAGTCGGGGAGGTGCGACTGCACGACCTCGAACCCCGGAGCCACCCAGTCCAGGGCCTCGAACAGATCGTCCAGGCTGGCATCGGTGCGCGGTGTGACCCGGAAGCCGAAGACCGCCTCGGGCTCGATGCGAGGCTGGCACGCGCGGGCCAGCGACAGCGTGCCGGCGCCGTCGCTGTCGCCGTCGCAAAGGGCAACGGTCGTGTCCCACATCGAACCCCAGATCGGCGCATAGACGTTGTAGCGTGGCCAGATCGTGCGATTGGTGAAACCGATCTTGTAGCCGCGCGGCCGTTCACCCCGCGCAATGCGCAGCGCTCGGACCGCCAGCGCCGATCGGTAAGCGGATGGCACATCAGCGAACGCGTCACCACTACCCTCAGGCCAAAGTTTGCCGGTGTCGCTGTGCTGCAGTAGTTCCTGGGGCGTCATGGCTGGGCCGGTGCATGGGCAATTCGGTCACACAGTCTATCGGCGTGACCGCGTTGCGGGATCACTTGGGTGCGGCGGACCCGCGCGAGACGCGCGGCGGCTTCCGCCTCCAAGGCCCATGCGGCTTCTTGCCCTTTCAGGCCCCTTCAGAGGATTCACGCCCGTGGGCGTGTTCCCCTTCGGTCAGTTCGATCCCGCTTCGGTCTCACGCCATCGGCGACATCGCGGTGCGGCCATCCAACGTCCCCGAAGCTGCGCGGGCTCGGCACCGCGGCTGAACCTCAAGGCGCCGAGGAGGCTTCAAGGAGGTCAGGCGGGTGACGGCAGGCGGAATGCAATGCAGGATGGTCCGGGCGAGGCGTTCGAGTTCGTGGTCGGCTCTTCATGGCAGACTTTGTTCATCGTGAACAAGCCAACCTCTGACTGCCCGTTCTGCTCGCTACCCGTGGCACGGATCGTCGACAGCGACACCATGACCGTCGCCGTGCATGACGCCTTTCCGGTAGCACTGGGGCACACGCTCGTGATTCCACGGCGCCATGTCGGCTCGTTCTTCGAGTTGGAGCCCTCCGAGCAATTGGCGATGCTGGCCCTTATCAACCGGGCTCGCGCGAGATTGGAGCGTGAGTTCGGCCCCGATGGCTACACCATCGGCATCAACGACGGCCGTGCGGCCGGGCAGACCGTCCCGCATGTGCACCTGCACCTTATTCCACGACACGCCGGGGACGTGCCGGATCCAAGAGGCGGGGTGCGCTGGGTGATCCCCGACAAGGCGAACTACTGGGACTGATGGCATGCCACTGAAATCCACAGAGGAGGTCCTTGAGGCCTTCGATGGCATCCGGCGCGCCCAGAACGACGGCCGCTACGCGCCGCACAAGCCGCTGTTGATACTTCTTGCGCTGGCACGCGTGCAACGGGGTGCCCCACGAATGGCCGCCTTCACCGAGCTCGAACCCAGGCTGAAGGCGCTGCTAATGGAGTTCGGCCCGAGCAAATCGGCAGACAGGCGACACCTGCCGTTCTGGCACCTGGGCACTGACAAGCAGGGCGAACTCTGGCAGCGCGTCGGTCCGCAGTCGCTTCTCCTTCGCCCTGCCGGCGCGACACCGACACTGGGCGAACTCAGGCACGACGGCGTTCAGGCCGGCTTTGCGCCGGACATCTTCGATGCGTTGCGCCAGGCACCAGGGCTTTTACAGGAGGTAGCCCGGCGCGTGCTGGACACGTACTTCCCGGAAACGCTCCATGCCGACATCGTTGCCGCCACCGGGCTGGATCTGGAGAGCGTCCCCGAAGTCCGTACCCCGGTGACGTCGGCCCCCTACCCCACGAGCGGCCGCCCCGGTCGGGACCCGAGATTCCGCGACCGCGTGCTCCGGGCCTACGAGTTCCGTTGCTGCGTCTGCGGGTTCGACCTGCGCATCGGTCACATGCCTGCAGGTCTGGAGGCCGCACACATCCAGTGGCATCACGTCGGCGGGCCGGACATCGAGACGAACGGGCTGTCTCTGTGCGCCCTGCATCACAAGCTCTTCGATCTTGGCGCTTTCACCATCGAGCCGGTTGAGCGCAGGGTGGTCTTCAGCCAGCACGCCACCGGCGGCCATCGCGGCAAGGATGGCGTGCTGATGCACCACGGCCAGCCGATGCTCGCGCCTCAAGACCAATCGTTCGGACCGGACCGCCAGTTCCTCGATTGGAACCGGACCAACGTCTTCAAGACACCAGGGCGGCGATGGAACTGAGGCCCGCAGCCCGACGCTGAGGACGATCGCGGCATGGGCGTCCTAACCGGCTTTGTCCAGGTGCCAGCCTACGCCGCTCGAGAGCTTCTCATAACTGAGGTCTTCTCATAATGGCCGTCAACGCCAGTTCGGCGACCGACCACGAACGGCCGGCACCCGCTGCACTGCCGACGTCCGCCACGCCAACTCGACCCGCTGCAAGCGGCTTGGATCTCTCCCGGCCGTCGCTGCCGAAGAACGGCAAGTCTCCGTCCTTGACCTGTCGCCGGAATTCACCACCGGCGCGGCCGTGGCGACCAGGGCGACTTCAGGTCACCTCGCAGGCCGCCCCGACGACCCCGTCGAGCAGGTCCTCGCCGTCGTCGGCGCCCATGATCCGCCGCCAAGCCACTGTCACCAAGGCTCGGAATTTGGCGATGGCTGCGTCATCTCGCTGTTCGACATGGGCTGTCCTTCACGGGTCTGTTGCGACCCTACCGTCCAGCCATTGACAGCGTCCACTGGGTATACCTGTGCGGTCAGCGTCGAACTGCGTGGATATGTGTCCATATGGGTTATCTTTCTGTCTGCGGACAAATAATATACGGACACCACATCAACGGACGCCACCATGCAGACTTTCCTCTATGCCAGAGTCAGCACTACCGACCAGACCACTTCTCACCAGCGCGCCCAGGCCGAGGCCGCCGGGTTCAGGTTCGACGAGGTCATCGAGGATGCCGGTGTGTCCGGCGTCATGACGAAGTTCAAGGACCGCAAGGGCGGCGCCAAGCTGCTCGACAAGCTCCGCCGCGGCGACGTGCTGGTGGTGCGGTGGGTGGACCGCCTCGGGCGCAACTACGACGACGTCACCGAGACCATCCGCACGCTGATGCAGCGGGGCGTGGTGGTGCGGACCATCATCAACGGCATGACGTTCGACGGGGCGACCAAGGATCCCATCCAGATGGCCGTGCGGGACGCCCTCATCGCGTTCATGGCGGCCACCGCCCAGTCCCAGGCCGAGGCCACCAGGGAGGCCCAGACCGCCGGCATCAAGGCCGCTAGAGCGGCGGGGGACGCGGCGACCAAGTACAGGGGAAGGAAGCCCACCTTCGACGTCGAGCAACTGCACAGGACCAGCGAACTGCTGTCGATGGGGATGAGTCCGTCGGCGATCTCCGCCGAGGTCGGCGTCCCGCGTGCGACCGTTTACCGGATCAAGGACGATCCCGCCAAGGCTGTGGCGCTGCTGGAGACCTGGGGCATCTCGTAGGCGCCCTGGGGGCCGACGGCGGCGACCGACCCCGGGGAACACCATTGGCGCCCGCAGACGGGCGTCACGAGGTCTGTGGATCGAGCCAGCGAAGGTCGGCGGTGAAGCGGGTGCCGGCATTCAGCGTCGGCCGTTGGTCTTCCGTGGGCGGCAAAACCGCAGGCGATGACCAGCGGCAGCTTCCTGACGGCTCGACTTCGTCTGCATCGCGGGAAGGGAGATTGGCGTTCGAGAATCCTCTCCTCCATTGACAGCGCTCAACGATCGAGGGTGTTGGCCACTGCCGATCGAGAGAATTTGACAGAAGCCAATTTGATATCCCTTGCGCCTGGCTAGGCTGCCTCCATTGCCCAACTGGAGGCCGCAGGAAGTCATGAAGCCCATCGCTTCGACGGTATTGATGATGGCGGCAGTCGCCGCTCTCGTCGCTGCCTGCGGCGGCTCTTCGCAGGACGAGGTCGCGAACGGATTCGTGCGCGGTATAGCAACCGAGGGTGCCGCGGCGCCCAGGCATGCGCTGGGCAGCATCGGGGCTGCACCCGTAACGCTGGCTGCGACCGCCCCGGTGCCCGACGCGAAGGAGCTCTTCGACTGGGCCGAGTACAAGTACCCGGAGCTGTTCTTCCCGAAGCAGACGATGAGCGACTACGAGCTGGCCTACGAAGGCCAGTTGTACACGGTGCGAAGCTACTCGAACGGCAACCACCTGGGGCTGACGCCCGACGGCAGGATCTACGGTCTGGGCCCGTTCACCGGCAACGTGCTGCAGGGTTTTGGCACGGCAACGGACTATGCAGCCCTGGTCGAAGCCGACAAGTGCAGCGTCAACCCGTCGAATTGTGCCGGGCCGAGCGCGACCGAGCTCTTCGACTGGGCCGAGTACAAGTACCCGGAGCTGTTCTTCCCGAAGCAGACGATGAACAACTACGAGCTGCCCTACGAAGGCCAGCTGTACACGGTGCGCAGCTACCCGAACGGCAACCACCTGGGCCTCACGCCCGAGGGCAGGATCTACGGCCTGGGCCCGTTCACCGGCAACGTGCTGCAGTACTTCGGCACGGCGGCGGAGTATGCAGCCCTGGTCGCCGCCGACAAGTGCAGCGTCAGGCCGTCGAGTTGCTTCGTGCTGGGGCCGAGCCACACCGTCAACATCGGCGTGGCCGCGGGGGGTGAGGTTGCCGACGCCCAGAGCGGTGTGCGCCTGCTGTTTGCCGAAGGGGGCAGCGGCCAGGTGACGATGACCCAGCTGACCAGCACGGCGCCTGTTCCGGCCTCGACCACGGGCGCGGGCTGGCGGATCGAGTACAGCGGCAGCCAGAAGATGGAAATCGTGCTCGACGGCGCCTTCGATGGGTCGGCCGACTGGCCTGCCGTCTTCCGCTTCGAGGAGCTGACGTCGGGTGCGGTCGACGACGACCGCGGCGTGGGGCCGCGGTGGGTGCCGCTGCCGGTGCGCCAGGTGGGTCCCGGACGTTACGCGTTCGAGGTGGCGCCAGGCACGAGCACTTCATCCGGCAGCACTGCGACGCCGGTCAGCGACCTGCGCAAGCGCGCATTGGCGGCGGCCCGATTCTCTTCACGCGACTACTACATCGCCCAGATGGCCAAGGCCAGCACCGATACCGAGCGGCGCATCGCCCAGTACTCCCTGGGCAGCCAGTACATCGACGACGTGATCGCCGCCATGCCCGCCGCGCTGGCGACCCAGGTGCGTCAGCGCCGGTCGGAGAAGCTGCCCTCATGGGGCAACGACGGCAACTACTACCGCGGCTTCAGCTTCTTCGTGACGCGGCGGCTGTACCCACAGATCAACGTCACCTTCGACAACAACTCCCTCGCGCACGAACTGGGTCACTACCTGACCCACATGATGGTCGGTCACGACGTCTACGAGCAGCTCGAGGCACAGCCCTATCTGGAGCAGCATGGCGTGCTGGACGTTGTCGGGCGCGGGTCGATCAACGAGGATTACGCATACTTCATCGAGTTCTTCCTGATCGGCACGGGCGGCAAATACAACCTCTTCACCGCCAACGATTTCCTGCGCGACCGACCTGCAGGTGCGGACGTCCCCTCGCTCGAAGGTTATGCGGCGGCCATGTTGGCAGCGCTGGTGCGCCCGACCACTTCCATTCCCAGCTTCGACAACGAGAAATACGTGGTGGACGTGCCGACCATCGGCCTGAGTTACGGCCAGGTGTTCAGCGTGATCGCCTCGGGTGCAACCAACTTGAACACCTTGCGCAGCCGCATCGAGGCCACGCTGGACGACGAGGGGCGGCGCCGCCTGCTCGTCAACCTGCAGCGCATGGGCTGGCGCTACAGCGCGACCCTGCGCGTCGTCGACACCAATGGCCAGCCCGTGCCCGATGCCGACGCCCGTCTGGTGGTGCGCGCAGGCGGTTCCGAGTACGTGGCCGACGTCGGCCGTACCGATGCCAACGGCGCGCTCAACCTGTGGTTCGCGTTCCCTGGGCAGTCGACGCTGGTCGTCACCCGGGCCGGCGAGACACTGGAGGGCCAGGTCACGGTCGACCCGGGTCGCTCGACCCAGGAGCGGATCGCGCTGGGCGACGTGACCGTGGCAGCGCTGGAGACCTTCGCCCGCATTCGAGAGGTGTGTGCCTCGTTCACCTACACGACCATCACCGCGCTGTCGCGCATCGAAGCCGGGCCGTTCTCGCGCGTCGAGTGCATCCAGCCGCCCAGCGGCAAGGCCCTCGACTGGGGCGGCAGCATGTTCTTCGTTCGCGACGGAGAGACCTACATCGAGGGTTATTACGTGCAACTGCAAGCCTTGGTGACGGGCCTGAAGGCACGCCGGCCGCACAGCGGTTCGTACCGGACGACGCCGCCGCTGTTCGAGATCAACGCCACCGACATCCCTCGCGACGTGACGTCGGGGCTGATCCGCTTCAGGCTGGCAGGCAGCGCGGCCCAAGGCCGTTACACGATCAAGTACCAGCCCGAGGACGACTGTTCCGGCGGCTTCTGCGAGGCGCGTGCCGTGAAGGAGATCGTTCCTGGCAGCGTCACGATCTCTGTCACCTTCAGCAACCAGTGACATGCCTGAGGGTGGCAGCGGCAAGACCCTCACCCCGGCCCTCTGCCACGAGTGGGAGAGGGTTGGGTTGAGGGTCTTGCCGTGAGCGCTGAACCCAATAATCGGGCGCCATGCGCGCCCCCACGTCGATCCGCGCCACGCTGCGGCACCGGCCGCTCCGCGCCCTGCTGTCGGGCGGCACGGTGTATTTCGTCGGCAACGCGATGCAGGTCATGGCCACGGCCTGGCTGGTGCTGGAGCTCAGCGGCTCGTCCTTCCTGGCCGCGCTGGTGCAGACCGCCGTCTTCCTGCCGATGTTCCTGCTCGCCCTGCCCGCCGGCGTGATGGCCGACACCACCGACCGCCGGCGCCTGATCCTCGTCGCGCTGGCGGTGCAGGCGGCGCTGGTGTCGCTGCTGGCGCTGCTGGTGCTGGGCGGCTGGGCGGGTGCGGCGAGGTTGCTGGTGCTGACCTTCATCGCCGGCTGCTGCACGGCGATGCTGTCGCCGGCGTGGAACTCGACCATCGTCGACGTGGTGCCGCGCGATGAACTGCCGCAGGCCATCACCGCCATCGGCATCTCGTACAACGCCGCGCGGGCGCTCGGGATGGCGGTGGCCGGCACCATCTTCGCTCACGCCGGCAGCGGCTGGGTCTTCGTGCTCGCGGTGGCCGGTGTGGGGGTGCTGTTCGAAGCCGTGCGGCGCCACCCACCGCGGCCGCATCCGTGCTATCGGCTGCCGGCCGAGCGGCTGTGGGGCGGCATGCTGAGCGCACTGCGTTTCGCGCGCCATTCCGACACCGTGCTGGCGCAGCTGGTGCGCACCATGGCCTACAGCGCCACGGGCTCGGCACTGTGGGCGCTGTTGCCGGTGATCGGCCAGCGCCAGCTCGGCCTGGGCGCCACCGGCTTCGGCTTCCTGATGGGCTGTCTGGGCACCGGCGCGGTACTCGCCGGCCCGGTCATCGGCCGGCTGCGGCTGCGCCTGGGGCTGGAGCGCCTGGTCGGCGCGGGCTGCGTCGTGTTCGCCCTCGTCATGGCGGTGGCTGCGTTGGCGCAGTCGCGGGCGCTGGTCTACGCGGCGCTCGTGGCCGGCGGCGCGGCGTGGATGTCGGTCATGTCCACCTACAACACCGCCACGCAGACCAGCGTGCCGCCCTGGGTCCGCGCCCGCGCCACCGCCTTGCACACGGCGGGCTTTGCCTCCTGGGCGGGCGCCTCGGGCTCTTGCGGCACAACCAGCGCGCGCAGCTTGGCGTTGGGGGCGAGGACGCCGTGAAACCTGATCAAGTGCAAACGCGCCCGTGGCACCGCGTCCGGGCCCGCTGGGGCGCTGTCACCCGCTCTGCCATCTGGCGGGCAGCCGCCGAGATAGCACCCTGCCTGGCCGGGTGCAGCGCCGTGCAACGTCACGTCGCGTCGCGTCGCGTCGCGTCACGTCACCTCACGGCAGCGGCACCGTCTCCCGGTAGGTCGGCTTCACGCGGGCGCGGGCCTGCTGCTCGAAGGCATGGGCGAAGGCCAGCAGGCGGGCGTCGCTCCAGGCCGGGCCGATGATGGACAGCCCCACCGGCAGCCCATGCACCTGGCCCATGGGCACGGTGACATGCGGGTAGCCGGCGACTGCCGGCCAGGTGCCGGCACTGCCGCCCACCCAGTGGTCGCCGTTGACGAAGTCGACGCGCCAGGCCGGGCCGCTGGTGGGCGCCACCAGGGCCTGCACGCGGTGGGTGGCCAGCAGGCCGTCCAGCGCCTGGGCCGCCAGGGGCTGGGCGCGAGCCAGCGCGGCGCGGTAGGCCGGGTCATCCACGCCCTGCGTGGCCTCGGAGAGCTCGAACAGGTTCTGGCCGAAGACGGCCATCTCGGCCGGGGTGTCGCGGTTGAAGGCGATGATGTCGGCCAGGGTGCGCGCCGTCACGGCCAGCGGGGCGCCGTCCAGGTAGGCATTCAGACCGGTCTTGAACTCGGCCAGCAGGATGGTCAGTTCATCGGCACCCAGGTTGCGCAGACCGTCGAGTGCCGGGCGCTCGGTGATCTCCACCAGCTCTGCGCCCGCGGCCTGCAGCTGCGCCAGCGCGGCACTGAACACGGCATCGGTGCCGGGGTGGAAGCCGGCCTGGAAGCGCAGCACGCCGATGCGCTGGCCGCGCAGCGCATCGGTGCTCAGCGCGGCGGCGTAGGCCTGGCGGCGCGTGTCGGCCTCAGCCGTACGGGCATCGGCCGGGTCGCTGCCGGCCAGGGCGTCCAGCGTCAGCGCCACGTCGGCCACGCTGCGGCCCATGGGGCCAGCAGTGTCCTGGCTGGCGCTGATGGGCACGATGTGCGTGCGCGACACCAGGCCCACCGTGGGCTTGTGCCCGACCACGCCGTTGACGGCAGCCGGGCAGGTGATGGAGCCATCGGTCTCGGTGCCGATGGTCACCGCCGCCAGGCTGGCCGCCGCCGCGACGCCGGACCCGCTGGACGAGCCGCAGGGGCTGCGGTCCAGCGCGTAGGGGTTGCGCGTCAGGCCACCCACCGCGCTCCAGCCGCTGATGGACTGTTCGGAGCGGAAGTTGGCCCAGGCCGAGAGATTGGTCTTGCCCAGGATCACCGCACCCGCGTCGCGCAGCCGCGCCACCAGCGGGGCATCGCGGCCGCTGAGGTTGGCCGCCAGTGCCAGGCTGCCGGCGGTGGTGGGCAGCGGGTCGGCGGTGTCGATGTTGTCTTTCAGCAGCACCGGTATGCCGTGCAGCGGCCCCCGCACCTGGCCTGCCGCGCGTTTGGCGTCCAGCGCGCGCGCCTGCTCCAGCGCGGCAGGGTTCTGCGCCAGCACCGCCCGCAGGGCCGGGCCTTCCAGATCCAGCGCGCGGATGCGGGCCTGGTAAGCCAGCACCAGGCCTTCGGCGGTGGTGCGTCCATCGGCCATGGCGGCGCCGAGTTCGGCCACGGACTTTTCCTCGACGTCGAACAGCGGCATGGCGGCAGGGACTGCAGAAGCGGGGGCAGGCGGCGCCTCGGGTGGCGTGGTGGGGCTGCAGGCCTGCAGCAGCGCTGAGGCCAGCAGCGGCAGCAGGACACGTGAGGGGGTGACGCCTGCATGGCGTGCGCCACGCAAGGCGAACGCCTGAAGCGCAGTTCTTGGCACGCGCGTCAGGCGATCGATGGGGGTGGCAGTGGTCGGCATGGGTAACAGTCTAGGGCCGGGCCGACGGTGACACAGGCTTGGCGACGCCCACCGCTACAGTCTGTGCCCATGGATCGATTGAGCAATTGGCTGAGCGAGAACGCCGGCCTGGAGTTGTGGATGGCCACCCTGCTGGCCATCGCCCTGGTGACGGTGCTGGTGAACCAGGTGGCGCAGGTGCTGCTGCGCCAGGCCGCGCGCGTGACGCGGCAGACGGCCAGCGTCTGGGACGACGCGCTGGTGCAGACCGCCAGCCGGCCCATCCTGGCGGCCACCTGGCTGGTGGGCGTGGGCTTCATGGCGCGGGTGCTGCAGGGCGAGGTGGAATCACGCTTCATCACCGAAGCCCTGTCCGTGCGCGACGTGCTGCTGGTGATCTGGAACATAGGAAATTCAAAGGCCCTTGGCACGGACTAAGACGGGCCTTCGGCGGCCTGAAGTGCCTGGATTTGGGAACATAGCATCCAGAGCGCCCCTCACGGCGCCAGGTGCCGTCTGCGCCGCAGCGCGAATCTGGCTGATGCGCACCTCGGCGCTGTACATCCGGCGCGCGCGCTCGACCAGGTTGTGGGCCTCGTCCACGAGCACGGCCAGCTTCCAGTCCAGCGCCTGCATCAGGCCCCAAGAGCTGATGTGAAAGTGGACATGGAAAAGAGCGCCACCGAGGGGAAGACGAGGCCATCCACACCAGAGCGAATGCGAATCTGAACCCGATGCGGGCGACCTGGCGAATCCTTGCGGCCGGGGCTGCCGCCGCGACCGTGTGTCGCCAGACCGGCACGCGCAGGGAGACCGAGGGACGGCGGGAAAGTGCGCCAAGAGAGAAAGGGGATCCCAGGGGCCAGCCGCAGGCCGTGGGGGGAGGATACGAAGAGGAAGGAAGAAAGGAAAAAAGAAGAAATGACGAAGAAATCATTGATAGGAAGATGAAATGTTGAAGGCCGAAAGTGAAGTGGGGGACGCACCGGAGGCGAAGGGGATGAATGAAGGGTGGGGAATGAGGGAGTGGATGGAACGGGGAGGAAGTGGGCAACCCGAAGTGCAGGGATCGGCCGAAGGACGGGGAAAGGAAATCAAAGCCCTGGCAAGACAAGAGGGCCTCGAGGCTGAAGGATAACTGCCCGCCCAACGCCGCCGAGGCGGTGAATGCCGCGGGCGAGCGAGGGGGAACCCCTAACAATGTGGGCCCAGCGCGGCAGCCGGCATGGCAGGGTGGGTTGGCCGCGCGTGGCCAGCGACCGGCTGGGCGCCACCACCAAGGCGAGGTCATGATCAAGGGCCTGGAGGCGAGGCATCGAGTACCGCCCACCATGGCGTGGAGGAGCGAGCTCGCTGCACGAGCCGGCATCGACTGGGAGAAGCAGCGGTATCTTCCAGCGTATCGACACGGCCGAGCGCAGCGAGGAAGTGCGCGAGGTGGCCGAGAGGGCGCGAAGCCGGCCTACGCCTGGAGCGCCGGCACCGCCGAGCGCCAGTCGGGTGGCCGACCTGGCCGATCGGGTCGGCAGAAGCCCAGTTGCACGCAGTGCCGATGGCGCGTGGAGGCCGACGATGTGGCGCCGCCCGGGCACCCTTCGCCGAAGAAGGGAATGAACAGAAACCCCGGCTGGCTGGACTGGTGCGCCGGCCCACCTGTTCAAGGGCCGCCGGGCAGCGTGGAGAATCGCCCCGCGATCTACGGCAGAGCAAATAATTGACGAACGACCATTGGGATTTGGCGCAACGTGGTGGTGCAGCCCATGGCCGAAAGGCCATGGTCGACGCGCTGAAGACTCCGGCGGCCGCGCGCGCGGCAGCCACCTCAAGCGCACGGCACCGACCACGAAGATACATGCACGAATGGGCGTGCGCGGCGTGGACATTCGTAAGCCTGGTGGTCAGCCCCGACGAAGGAGAGCACAGTTGGGCTGGATGTGGTGAATTTGAGGCCGTGGACCGAGTGGGAACGCCCCCCACCACCGTGGTGGTGGACCACATGGGCCCCGACGCCAAGCCCGTGGACCAATCGATGCTGATGCGTGAAACGGCAAAGGAGCAAGGGAAATAGGAAAAAAGTTGAAGGAGACGGGTCGACGGCCTGAAGGCCGGATTGGCGTGCCGTGCGTCGAGCGGTGTGGCAGGTTTGGACCGTCACCAGGGGCGTGGCGGTCAAGTTAGGGTCTGATTTGATGGTGTGCGCGAAGCGCGCGTGCCCGGCGCGGTCTTGCGTGCAGCCCTGGGGCGTGGTGTTGTGAGGCCGGCGAGGTCAGGGCGTGGTAGGCTGCGAACCCGCCTCGACGCCGCCCTCGGGGTGGTGGCTGCGGATCCAGGCCAGGTGAGTCGGGATTCGATCACCGGCTCAGATGGCCGATGATCATTCGCCGCAGTTCGGGAGTATGTCGATGGAAGACCGTTGAGCAACCCCCAGTGATACGGTGCGGCCTAATCGATCGATTGTCGGCAATCGATGCTTCTTGACTCGGGCCTCGGACCACCAGAGGTGCATTCGCGTTCGGGCCAGGCGTGAAACTGATCAAGTGCAACCGCGGCCGTGGACCAGCGCGGCACGCTGCATGAACAGGGCCATCACAGGTGCGTGGGCCGTACGCCACGGTATAACCTCCCGGTGGCGTTGATGCACCGTTCGTCCGACAGGGCCGGTCGGGGATGTAGGGATCATTCGACGGTTCGAACGGATGCGGCGTAGTGAACCGCAATGTAGGAACGGTCAGTACTGCCACCACGTGAGCGGGGTGGCCACGCCAGGCGGAATAGAACAGGGAACGCGTAGAATCGTGTATTGAGATGGTGGGAGGCGACGGAAACTCTGCTGGCGGCCGCCCTGGTGGCAGCCGCCACCAGTGGCCACGCCACCACCGCCAACGACCCGGCGCACGACTTCCTGGCCAGCTACACCGGCGTACAGGGTGGGACTGGACGGTGACCAGGCTAGCCGAACAACGAACCTTGTGTTTCGGGACTTGACGCGCAGGTGGGCAAAACGCCGGGCGCGTTCTACGTGTTCGGGGTGGACCGTGGCCAGGGCACGGCCCGATTTGCCGGCATCGGCGCCACGAATGTGCTGTTCGATGCGGTGGTGATCTTCAACCAGGACGGGTCCGGCGCGGTCAATCGGCTCGCCGGTGCCGGCGCCGGCGCCACCTGTCCAGGACGCCCTGAAGGTCGGCCCCACCATCATCGGCCAGATCAGCGGCAGCCTGCTGCCCGAGAACGGCTGGGCCAAGACGATACATGGAAGTGGCCGGATCAACGGATCACCGGTGGCCGTCGGTGTTGATTCGCCCAACAACAACAACCTGGGCGTGACGGTGCTCAGCGCCGTGCCCGAGCCGGGCACCTGGGCCATGGGTGGCGGCTGGGCTGTGGGTTGGTTGGCCGGGCAGCGGCAAGCCGGGCGTAACCTCGGAGCGCGGCGGAAAGGCCGCCGCCGGTGGGTGGAGTCGATGGCACCGGTGGTGGGAGGTGATTTAGGTGCTGAGCATAGGAAATAAAGTCCCTGGCAAGGACAAGCGGGCCTTCGACGGCCTGAAGTGCCTGGATTTGGCGCCCGTGCCGTCGCGTCGAGCGGTGTCGGCAGGTCCTTGGACCGTTCACCAGGGGCGCTGGCGGTCAAGTTCTCAGGGTTGACCCTGATTCTGATGGTGTCGCGCCGAAGCGTCGCGCGTCGCTGCCCCGGCCGCGGTCTTGCGTTGCAGCCCTGGGGCGTGGTGTTTGTGACGGCCGGCGAGGTTCAGGGCGTGGCTCAGGCTGCGAAATCTTGCCCCGCCTCGCACGCCCGCCCTCGGGGTGGTGGCTGCGGATCCAGGCCCAGGTGAGTCAGGATCTTCTCGATCACCGGCCGCTCCAGGATGGCCGCGATGATCTTCAGTTCCTCGCCGCCGCAGTTCGGGCAGTGCTGCATGTCGATGTCGAAGACCCGCTTGAGCAACCGCGCCCAGTTGATACGGTGCGGCCGGGCCTGAACCGTCTCGACCTCGCATTCGTCGGCAACTGCGATTTCGCTAGCCTGCTCTTGCACCTCGGGTCCCTGCGGCACCACCAGAGGTCGCAGCTTCGCGTTCGGGGCCAGCACGCCGTGAAACCGGATCAGGTGCAGCCGCGGCCTTGGCACCAGCGCGGCCAGCCGCTGCATGAACTCCAGTGGCGACAACCTTGCAGGCCGCGCCCTCGCAGAGCTCGGGCCCTTCGGCTGGCATAAACAGTCCACTGGACTGTTTATGTCCCGCCTCAGCACCAGGTGGGTGGTGCCGTCGCGCCAGGCTATCTTGAGCTTGAGCACCACCTGCCCGGCGGCGTTGGTCTGCACGCGCTCGTTGGCCAGCGCCGGGCGGGTGATGTAGCGGCACAGTTGCTCCAGCGCCTGGCGGTCGTCGGCGCCGCAGCGCACCGCGGCGTGCAGGCTGAAGCCGTTGCTGTCGGCACACAGCGTCTGCTTGAAGTCCGCATCCCTGGGCATCACGCCCTGGACCGTCAGCACCTTCTGCCGGGCGCGCGGGCCGAAGGCGATGCGGTAAGTGCAGGCCGCCGCCTGCAGCGGCCTGAGCACGCGGGCCTCATCGGAGTCGCAGTCGCCGTCGGCCATGCAGGTCGAGCCCTCCGCGTGGCCACCGCGGGCGAGGTGATGGCGGCCAACGCCGATGGCTACGATTTCCTCAAGTTCTTTCCCGCCACGGCAGCGGGCGGCATTCCGTTGCTGAAGGCGCTGGCCGGGCCCTTTCCGGATGTGTCGTTCTGCCCCACCGGCGGCATCACGCCCGAGACGGCGCCGCAGTTCCTGGCGCCGCCCACCGTCAAGGCGTGCGACGGATCGTGGCTGACGCCGCAGGACGCCGTGGATGCCAAGGACTGGGGCCGCATCACGCAGTTGGCGCGCGCCTCGATGGCCCTGCGCGGCTAGCGCGCGCCCCGCGGGCCGCGTCCACACATCGACCGAGGCCCAGGCCACTGCTTCGTCAGGCTGGATGACGACCCCGGCGCCCGCGCGGCGCTGAATGGCGACGCGCACACGCCAGGCCCATCCCGGGTCTCAACCACCACCAACTTGGAGCCACGCCATGAACCACTACTTCCGCAAGATCGCCATCGCCCTGTTCAGCGCCGTCGCGACAGGCGCCTTTGCCGCCGCCGAGGACGGCGCAGAACAACGCGTCGAAATCACCGCCCCCAGCGTCGCCATCAACGCTGCGCAGGTGGTGCTATCCCAGCGCGACCTCGACGCCACCTACGAGATGTCCAGCGGGCGCCGCATGGCCGTCACTACCAGCGGCGACGGCGTGCTCATGAGGTACGGCCGCCGCGCACCGACCGCGCTGCGTCACGACGGTCAGGGCACCTTTGTGTCGAACGACGGCCGCTTCGAACTGCAGTTCGCACTCGACCGCGCCGGCGAACCCCAGTCCGTGCGGCTGACGCTGCCGGTCACCTGGCAGTGACGGTGCCGGTGAAGATGGCCGGGGCGGCAGCCCAAGCTCGGTGAACCTGAGTCCGCGGTCTTGCCCCAATCGGGTCAAGGGCGCGGCACGGCTCCCCGCACCAGCGCGCCCAGGGCCAGCGCCTGTGGCGCCGCGCTATCGCCCGCCAGTCCCTGCGCCACGCCCAGGCGGTCGCTCTTGCTCCGGTTCTGGCTGACCTTCCACTTGCCCAGCAGACGATCGACCGGAATCTGTATGCCGACGATGGCGCGCAGCATCTGCTGCACGTAGTTGTCGGGCGCGTCGCTCACGGCCCAGGGTGCGCTGCGTGTGGACTCATGATGGCGGGCGAGGCCGCTGACGAGTAGGTGCAGCCAGGGAGCTTGGTCCACGACGCGCAGCACGCCGTGGGCATGCACGACGGTGTAGTTCCACGTCGGCACCACCTTGTGCGTGCTGGCCTTGCTGGGGTACCAGCTGGGCGTGACATAGGCCTGCGGGCCGCTGAAGATGGCCAGCACCGGCTGGCCAGCTGCCTCGCGCCAAAGCGGGTTGGCGCGCGCCACATGGCCGCGCAGCGTGCACGAGGCGGCGTCGAACTCCAGCGGAACGTGGTCGGCTGTGAAGCCGCCTGCACGCAGGGTGACCAGGGCGGCCAGCGGGTGCTCGCGCATCAGCGCATGCAGGGCCGCGCTGTCGTTCTGCTCGAAGTGGCTCGGCAGGTACATCGCGCACCGCCTGCGCGCCTACCAGGCGCCGACGTTGGGCATGCTGGCCCAAGGCTCGGCCGGCGGCAGCGCGGCGCCGGCCTGCAGCAGCTCGATGGAGATGCCGTCGGGCGAGCGCACGAAGGCCATGCGCCCGTCGCGCGGCGGGCGGCTGATGAGCACGCCGTGGTCGGCCAGACGCTGACAGGTGGCGTAAATGTCGTCCACCGCGTAGGCCACGTGGCCGAAGTTGCGCCCGCCGGTGTAGGCCTCCGACGTGCCGTCCGCGGCGGGTCAGTTGTAGGTGAGCTCAATCTGGGCGCAGTGGTCACCCGGGGCGGCCAGGAAGATCAACGTGAAGCGGCCGGCTGCGTTGTCGCGCCGGGAGAGCAGTTCGAGACCCAGCGCATCGCGGTAGAAGCGCAGCGAGGCTTCGATGTCGGACACGCGGACCATGGTGTGGAGGTATTTCATGGCGGTGCTTGTGGCGCGGGTCAGGCCCCCGCGCCGGCCAGCAGGCTGGCGTCGGAACCACCTCATCGCTGCGATGGTCCGGCCCGGGCGGCGTGGCCGCACAGAGTGGATGCTAGGGCGGCGCCAGTGCGGGAGTGGGTGGCTTAGGCAACGCCGTCGCGCAGGCCAGCAGCGTGACGTAGCGCCCTGCAACGCCGACGCCGGCGAACCGCACAGCAGGCTCGAGCAGATTGTCGCGGTGGCTGCCCGAGCGCAGCCACTGTTGCACCGCCTGGGTTGACGGCACCCGCCCCTGGAGCAGGTTCTCGACGCACAGCGGACTTCCCGTACTGCGGGCGCGGCGCTGGAAGCCATCGTGGCTGAAGCGGCCCTCCGCGGCCATCGACTGGCTGTGGGCACGCGCCACTGCCGCCAGGCCCGGATCCGCGATCCAGACACCCCTCCCCTGGCTGGCGCGAAAGTCGTTGACGGCCTCCAGCAGCGCCTGCTCTGCGGGCGACATCGCCGGTGGCGGCGGGGCTTGCGCCGCCGCCAGACCGCCCACCAGGGACGCGCCCAGCACCGCCTGGCGCAGGTTGCGGGCCCAGCGGGGGGAACGGCAACCCGGCCGGACGCGGCTCAGGCTGGCGTCTCGGCGGCCGATAACAGGGCAATCACTCTGCATGAGTCGCCGATGGTGGCACAGCGGCGAGCCTCCGCACGGGCTTCGCAGCCGCCCCGCCGCGGCCTCACCGTTGCACTGCCGAAGCATGCCCGCCACGACACTTGCCTGCCCCCGCTGCGAGCGCCCGCTGGCGCGCAGCCGACGCAGCGCGGCAGAGCGCCATCTGCGCGGATACCGCCGCTGGCGCTGCGCAGCCGAGGGCTGCGGCTGGGCCGGCCTGTTGCCGAAGCCCCTCGCGGCGTTGGCGGCGGCCCAAGCCTGCGGGCCGACCCCGCCGGGCGCCGCACGCGAGCAAGGCTTGGGCCGGGCCTGGGGCTTGCGGCGCGTGGTGCGGCGTCTGGTGCGGCGCGCCCCTCGCTTCCTGCCGCTGGCCGTTGGTCTGTTGCTCACCGGGGCCGCTGCCGCCTGGCTGCTGCACCCCGGCCCGCCACCCGTCGTGATGGTGGGCCCGCATGTCGTGCACCGCGGCACCCACCTGGACGGCGAGCGCCTGCCCCCCGCGCACCCCCTGAACGCGCTGTTGCCGGCGGGCACCATGGAAGACGGGCCGCAGGGCTACACCGTGGCCGATGGCCCGCCATTGCGCGTCAGGCGCCACTGCGCCTGGGGCCTGCCCGGCCGCCACCCTTACAGGGGCTCGCCCGAGCAAGCCCTGCGCACGGCCACCCTGTCGCCCACGGTGGTGCGCCAGATCGCCGCCGACATCCGCGCCGGCCGACGGGTGGACAGGGTTCAGATCGACAACGACGGCATACGTGCCAAGCGCAGCGGCCGCGAGTTCGATCCTGCGCGCGTGGCCATGACCTACGGCATGACCCTGTGCGTGGACACGCGCATCAACTTCACCCCGGGCCACCGCGAAGGCGGTGACCTCTTCGAGGCCATGGACGACGATGGCCGCATGTATGCGGTGATGGTGCCCGACGTCTGCAGCAATGTCTCGGTGCTGGGCCAGCGCTATGTGCGAGCCGGGGCCGCACCCACCCCCGGCAGCAGCGCCACCGCGGCCGACCCGCGGCCCTGGCTTCGCCTGCACCCCGACGAGCGTCCGCGCGAACTGCCCCTGGGCTTGCGCTACGCTGACCACGCCAGCCCGGGCGACGACCAGGCGCCGGGCGGCGCGGGCCGGCCGGTCAGCACGCCTGGCACGCTGACGCTCAGCGGCCTGGCGCTGGCGGCGCTGTGGCTGGTGCGCCAGCGCCGCCGCCGGGCCCAGCCGGTCGCGCGCCCGGACAACCCCGGTATCGCGCTGCTGGATTTCCATGGGCCATCGGCATCGGAGTAACCCCGATGCCGACAAAGTAGGAGGCAGCGCATGCAGTGCTTCGCCTGTGGGTGCACCGGCTTCGACGAACGCCGCAACGCCTTCGGCGACTATTTGGCCGTGACTGTGGCGCGGGTCAGGCACCCACGCCGGCCAACATCGCCACGCCCAGCGGAGGACAGCGTTTTCAAACGCCCTTTTCCTTTCCCGTGGCACCCCGAACGCGGCACCCGACGCATTTGAGTCGGTCTTTGAAGGTGGCTGAGAACTGTTGAGCTTTGGCAGCGCCGCCGAAAGTCGTCTTTCTCGTGCGCCTTCCGCGGGCTATCCCTTGTCGCCAGGCCGCTTTCATCGTTCCCGCTATTCCTTGGGCCGCAGCCGACTCCGGCGGCCCCGGCCCAGGGGTGCCGGGTCGCCTGAACGGTCACGGTTGGGCAGCGTCAGGCCGCTTGCAGCGCCTGGCCACGGGCTGGCGCCCGAGTCGGCGCCCGCTCCTGCAGACCCAGGTGCGTCAGGATCCCGGCGATGTCCCGATGGCTGTTGAACGCGGCCGGGTGACGGCTCCTCATTGGTGATGCTACGCGGCCTTCCGTTCGGCAGTTTCGGTATTGGGGGTACAGGCATTCAATGCAGCCAACAAGACCTTCATGTCGCGGTGCCCTCGCAGCTTTCGGAAGCGCCCTTTGGCGTCGCTCAACGCGCCGGCCACCCAGCGCAGCGTCATCTGCCCGTCCTTCCAGCGTTTGACGTTGCGCGTGAAGTGAGCGATCGAGCCGTTGAGGTTTTCGATCGGGTTGGTGGTGCGCAGCGTGCGGTACAGCGCGCCGCTGATACGAGGTCGAGACCGGGCATGTCATGCAGCCGCTCGTGCTGCAGGACGGGCTGTATTCCGCCAGCCTCGACGGCATGACGCTCGACGGCGACCTCATCGTCGAGATCAAGTGCCCGTACAAGGGCGCGGCCTCGGCGCTGTGGCAGTCGGTCGAAGGCGGCGAAGTGCCGGCGCACTACTTGGTGCAGATCCAGCACCAGCTGATGGTCAGCGGTGCCGGCCAGGCGCACCTGTGGGTGTTCGACGGTCAACGTGGACTACTGCGCGTCATCGAACCCGATGTCGGCGCGGTGGACGCGATCCGCGCTGCCTGGGACGCGTTCGCGGTGTTCCTGGACACGGACACACCGCCCCCTCTGAGCGAGGCTGACGCGCGGCAGCGGGACGACGAGAGCTGGCACCTGGCAGCCATGGCGTTCGTCGGTGCCAAGCGGGAGGTCGAGGCAGCTACCGCCCGTCTGGAGGCCGCCAGGGAGGCGCTGGTGGCCTTGCCCACGCATCCGAAGGAGGTGGGTGCCGGCGTCACGGTCACGCGCTTCTGGAAGGCCGGCAGCGTCGACTACAAGAAGGTCGTCGAGCTGAAGGGCGTGGACCTGGAGCGGTACCGCGGTCGGGGGCGGGTAGAGGTGCGGGTGACTGTGGCGGGGTGACGATGCGCCTGGCCGCGGCAGCAATCATGCCGCGGCCAGCGTGTGCTTATAGTGGGCTTACAGTTAGCAACGCCAAGAAAAAGCGCCCGCTAAGTTGGTAGGCGCTATCTTCAAAGATGGCGTATTTCTTATGGTTTCTTGGTGGGCGGTGCAGGGTTCGAACCTGCGACCCCTGCCGTGTGAAGGCAGTGCTCTACCGCTGAGCTAACCGCCCGGAATCCTGCGGCCTGGCTCCCAGGCCGCCGCGCTCCGGCAAGCCGCGAAGTATGCCACGGCTTCAGGCCGATGCCGGCGCGGCCGGGGCCGGCCGCCATACGGTCCTGCCCTTGCTGGCCTTGTCGATGTCGGCCAGCACGGCCTCGTGAGCCGCCTCTTCCTCTTCGCTGGCGCACAGCACCACAAGCTCGAAAGCACCCAGGTCGACCGCGGACTCCGCCCCGGCGCTGCCCGCGGCTTCGTCGGCCTCGATGACCAGCGACTTCTGCCCGCGCGTCATGCGCAGGTAGACCTCGGCCAGCAGGCCGGCGTCGAGCAGCGCGCCGTGCAGTTCGCGCTGCGAGCTGTCCACCTCGAGGCGCTTGCACAGCGCGTCCAGGCTGTTCTGCTTGCCGGGAAAGAGCTCGCGCGCCAGCGCCAGGCTGTCTGTGATCGACGCGGCATGGGCGGCCAGCCGCGGCAGGCCCAGGCGTTCGAGTTCGGCGTCGATGAAACCCAGGTCGAAGGCGGCGTTGTGGATGACGACGTCGGCCTCGCGCACGAAGTCCAGCAGTTCTCGCGCCACGGCCTCGAACAGCGGCTTGTCAGCCAGGAATTCGTCGCTGATGCCGTGCACGCGCAGCGCGTCGGGGTGGCTGGACCGCTGTGGGTTCACGTAGTGGTGCAGGCGGCGGCCGGTGGGGCGCCGGTCGACCATCTCGATGCACCCGATCTCGATCAGCCGGTCGCCTTCGGCCACCTTCAGGCCGGTGGTTTCGGTGTCCAGGAAGACTTGTCGCATGGGCGCCTATCCTATCGAATTGGCATTGCGGCCGAACCACCACCACAGCAGCGCGCCGCCGGCGATCATGGGCAGGCACAGCCACTGACCCATGCTCATGCCCAGCGCCAGCAGGCCCAGGAAGCTGTCGGGCTGGCGGAAATATTCGGCCACGAAGCGCAGCACGCCGTAGCCGAAGACGAAGGCCGCCGCCACCTGCCCCTGCGCACGTTCACGCTGGCCGTACCACCACAGCAGCGCAAAGAGCAGCAGGCCTTCCAGCGCAAACTGGTACAGCTGCGACGGGTGGCGCGGCAGGTTGCTGCCGCTCTGCGGAAAGATCATCGCCCACGGCAGCGCGGGGTCGGCGGCGCGGCCCCACAGTTCGCCATTGATGAAGTTGCCCACGCGCCCGGCCGCCAGCCCCGTGGGTACGCAGGGCGCCACCACGTCCATCACCTGCAGGAAGGGGCGCCGGCGCGAGCGGGCGAACCACAGCATGGCCGCCATCACCCCCAGCAACCCGCCGTGGAACGACATGCCGCCCTTCCACACCATCAGGATCTGCAGCGGGTCGGCCAGGTACTCGGCCGGCTTGTAGAAGAGCGCATAGCCAGTGCGCCCGCCCACGATCACGCCCAGCACGCCCAGGAACAGCATGTCCTCCACATCGCGGCGGGTCCAGCCCGCGGCGGCGAAATGCGGCAGCCGCACGCGGCGCGCGGCCAGGAACAGGAACAGGCCGAAGGCGGCCAGGTAGGTCAGGCCGTACCAGTGGACTTGCAGCGGCCCGAGCGACAGCGCCACGGGGTCGAACTGGGGATGCACGAGCATCGAGGGGGCTCCTTGGTCAGCCCGCGATTGTCCATGCCCGGCATGGCGGGTCGATACACTTGATCCCCACACCCGAACCCCCGACCCGGAGACCCCTCATGAGCTTCAACCGCCGCTCGAAGAACATCACCGAGGGCGTGGCACGCGCGCCCAACCGGTCCATGTACTACGCCATGGGTTACCAGGAAACCGACTTCGGCAAGCCGATGATCGGCATCGCCAACGGCCACAGCACCATCACGCCCTGCAATTCCGGCCTGCAGCGGCTGGCCGACGCAGCCATTGCCGAACTGAAGGCCTGTGGCGCCAATCCGCAGGTCTTCGGCACGCCCACCATCAGCGACGGCATGGCCATGGGCACCGAGGGCATGAAATACAGCCTGGTCTCGCGCGAGGTCATCGCCGACTGCGTGGAAACCTGCGTCGGCGGCCAGTGGATGGACGGCGTGCTCGTCATCGGCGGCTGCGACAAGAACATGCCCGGCGGCATGATGGGCATGCTGCGCTCCAACGTGCCTTCGGTCTATGTCTACGGCGGCACCATCCTGCCCGGCCGCTACAAGGGGCAGGACCTGAACATCGTCAGTGTCTTCGAGGCCGTGGGCCAGTTCAGCGCCGGCAAGATGAGCGAGGAGGACTTCTGCCAGATCGAGCGCCACGCCATCCCCGGCAGCGGGTCGTGCGGCGGCATGTACACCGCCAACACCATGTCGTCGGCCTTCGAGGCGCTGGGCATGAGCCTGCCCTTCTCCAGCACCATGGCCAACGTCGAGGACCCCATCGTCGAACATACGAGGCAGGCCGCGCGCGTGCTGGTCGAAGCGGTGAAGGCCGACCTGAAGCCGCGCGACATCGTCACCCGCGAGAGCATCGAAAACGCCGTGGCCGTGATCATGGCCATCGGCGGCAGCACCAACGCGGTGCTGCATTTCCTGGCCATCGCTCATGCGGCCGAGGTGCCTTGGACCATCGACGACTTCGAGCGCGTGCGCAAGCGCACGCCGGTGCTGTGCGACCTGAAGCCCAGCGGACGCTACCTGGCGATCGACCTGCACCGCGCCGGCGGCATTCCGGCGGTGATGAAGGTGCTGCTCGACGCTGGGCTGCTGCACGGCGGCTGCATGACCATCACCGGCAAGACGGTGGCTGAAAACCTGCAGGACATGCCGCCGCTGCGCACCGACCAGGACGTGATCCGCCCGATCGCCAACCCGATGTACGCCCAGGGCCACCTGGCCATCTTGAAGGGCAACCTCAGCCCCGAGGGCTGCGTGGCCAAGATCACCGGGTTGAAGAATCCCGTCATCACCGGCCCGGCACGGGTGTTCGACGACGAACAGGGCGCGCTGGCCGCCATCATGGCCGGCCGGATCAAGGCCGGCGACGTGATGGTGCTGCGCTACCTGGGGCCCAAGGGCGGGCCCGGCATGCCCGAGATGCTGGCGCCCACGGGGGCCCTCATCGGCCAGGGGCTGGGCGAATCGGTAGGCCTTGTCACCGACGGGCGCTTCTCGGGTGGCACCTGGGGCATGGTCGTCGGACATGTGGCGCCCGAGGCCCATGCCGGCGGGTTGATCGCACTGGTGCAGGAAGGCGACACCATCACCATCGACGCGCACCGCCTGCTGCTGCAACTGGAGGTGGGCGAAGCCGAGATCGCGCACCGCCGCGCGGCCTGGCGGCAGCCCCCGCCCCGCTTCACGCGCGGCGTGCTGGCCAAGTTCGCGAAGAATGCGTCGAGCGCCAGCACGGGCGCGGTGCTCGACCTGGGCTGAGGGCGGGCGCTACGGCCGCGGGTCACGCGGCGGCGGTGGCGGCGGTGGCGGCGCGGGCGACGCATCGGCACGGCCGGACCGCACCTCGCCGCGCGCGCGGCCGACTGGCTTCTTCCGCTGCAGACCCAGCCCCAGCGCCTCGAGCGAACGCTCGCGGCGCTGCGCCTTGCGGTC
Organism: Rubrivivax sp.; assembly: GCA_034522875.1. Taxonomy (GTDB): domain Bacteria; phylum Pseudomonadota; class Gammaproteobacteria; order Burkholderiales; family Burkholderiaceae_C; genus Rubrivivax. The sequence continues at coordinate 80,767 of JAXHKY010000028.1, forward strand.
GTCCATCTTCTGCATGGCACGGCGCTTCGTGAGGCCGGTGCCGTCGGCAAACTGCCACCACAGCACGGCCCCGACGAAAGGCGCGGCCACGATCCACCACGACCAGCCCGCGGTGGGGCCGAATTCAGCCAGCTTCGCAGCCAGCAGCAACACCCCGACGATGACCAAGACCACGGCTGCCCTCCTGCGCCGGCTCATGACTGGCGCTGAAGGGTCACTCTAGCGCACCGAACGCCATCCCCACCCCGACAGATGGGGGGGCGCCAGGCTTCAATTCGAACCGGCAGGCGGTCGCGGCGCTGCCACGACGCGCCGGCCGTGCCGGGCTCAGGGTCAGTAGGTCTGGCCCAGCTGGTCCAGGATGGCCGGATTCTCCAGCGTGCTGGTGTCCTGGGTGATGGCTTCGCCCTTGGCCAGGCTGCGCAACAGCCGGCGCATGATCTTGCCGCTGCGCGTCTTGGGCAGGTTGTCGCCGAAGCGGATGTCCTTGGGCTTGGCGATGGGGCCGATCTCCTTGGCCACCCAGTTGCGCAGCTCGGCCGCGATCTTCTTGGCCTCATCGCCGCTGGGGCGGGCGCGCTTGAGCACCACGAAAGCGCAGATGGCCTCGCCAGTGGTCTCGTCGGGGCGGCCCACCACGGCCGCCTCGGCCACCAGGTCGGTGCAGCTGACCAGCGCGCTTTCGATCTCCATCGTGCCCATGCGGTGGCCGCTGACGTTCAGCACGTCGTCGATGCGGCCGGTGATGGTGAAGTAGCCGGTCTTGGGGTCGCGAATGGAACCGTCGCCGGCCAGGTAGTACCCCTTCAGCTCCGGCGGGTAGTAGCTCTTCTGGAAGCGTTCGTCGTCGCCCCAGATGGTGCGGATCATGCTGGGCCAGGGCTTCTTGATGACGAGGATGCCGCCCTGCCCGTTGGGCACGTCGTTGCCGGTCTCGTCGACGATGGCCGCCGTGATGCCCGGGAAGGGCAGCGTGCACGACCCCGGCACCATGGGCGTGGCGCCCGGCAGCGGCGTGATGACGTGGCCGCCGGTCTCGGTCTGCCAGAAGGTGTCGACGATGGGGCAGCGGCCGCCGCCCACGTGCTTGTGGTACCACTCCCAGGCCGCCGGGTTGATGGGCTCGCCCACCGTGCCCAGGATGCGCAGGCTCGACAGGTCGCTCTTGTTCGGGTGCACCGCAGGGTTGCCCTCAGCGGCCTTGATGAGCGAACGGATCGCCGTCGGCGCGGTGTAGAAGATGCTGACCTTGTGCTTCTCGATGCTCTTCCAGAAACGCGCCGCGTCGGGGTAGGTGGGCACACCCTCGAAGACGATCTCGGTGCCGCCCAGGGCCAGCGGGCCGTAGGTGATGTAGCTGTGGCCGGTGACCCAGCCGATGTCGGCCGTGCACCAGAACACGTCGTCGGCCTTCAGGTCGAAGGTCCAGGCCGTGGTCAGCGCCGCGTGCAGCAGGTAGCCGCCGGTGCTGTGCTGCACGCCCTTGGGCTTGCCGGTGGAGCCGCTGGTGTACAGCAGGAATAGCGGGTGCTCGGCACCGACCCACTCGGGTTCACAGGTGGCGGGCTGGCCGGCCAGTTCCTCGTGCAGCCAGCGGTCGTGCGCCGCATTCCAGGGAATGCTGCCGCCGGTGCGCTTGTAGACGATGACATTCGCCACGCTCTCGCAGCCGCCCAGCGCCAGTGCCTCGTCGACGATGCTCTTCAGCGGCAGCTGCTTGCCGCCGCGCAGTTGCTCGTCGGCGGTGATCACCATCACGGCGCCGGTATCGTTGATGCGGTCGCGCAGCGCCTGCGCCGAGAAGCCACCGAAGACCACCGAGTGCGGCGCGCCGATGCGCGCGCAGGCCTGCATGGCGGCCACGCCCTCGATGCCCATGCTCATGTAGATGACGACGCGGTCGCCCTTCTTCACGCCGCGCGCCTTCAGCGCATTGGCCAGCTGGTTCACGCGCGCCAGCAGCTCGCTGTAGCTGACGCGGGTGACGGCGCCGTCGTCGGCCTCGAAGATGAGGGCTGTCTTCTCGCCCAGGCCGCGCTCGATATTGCGGTCCAGGCAGTTGTAGCTGGCGTTCAGCGTGCCGTCGGCGAACCACTTGAAGAAGGGCGGCTGGCTGCTGTCCAGCACCTGGGTGAACGGCGTCTTCCAGCTCACGAACTGACGCGCCAGGCGGGACCAGTAGCCCTCGTAGTCGCGCTCGGCCTCGTCGACCAGCGCCTGGTAGGCGGCCATGCCCGACACGGTGGCGTTGGCCACCAGCGTGGCCGGCGGCAGGTAGGTCTTGAGTTCGGTGGCTTGGGTCTCGGACATGCGCGTGTCTCCTGCGGATTTGAGGACTCTTCGGGGTGCTTGGAAGCTAAGGGCAGGCTCTGACAGACCGCTTACGCAGCGAGCGGGCGGTCATGCTGGGGAATCTACAATTCCAGGCCAGGGGGAACGCCCCTGCTGCCCGGCGGCTCGGCCGCCCTACCCTCTGGACTGAAGCCTCCCGCATGACGGTCCCCTCACCGGTCGAGCGCAGCCGCCAGCGCGCGCTGCCCAATTTCATTTTCGCCAGCCGCTGGCTGCAGTTGCCGCTGTACGTGGGGCTCATCGTGGCCCAGTGCGTGTACGTCTTCCACTTCTGGGTCGAGCTCACGCACCTCATCGAGGCCGTGTTCGGCAACCAGCAGGCGCTGGTCAAGCTGGTCACCAGCATCGGCTACAAGGCCGGGCCCGACTGGGTGCCGCAGCTCAACGAAACCGTGATCATGCTCGTGGTGCTGGGCCTGATCGACGTGGTGATGATCAGCAACCTGCTGATCATGGTCATCGTCGGCGGCTACGAGACCTTCGTCTCGCGCATGAACCTGGAAGGCCACCCCGACCAGCCTGAATGGTTGAGCCACGTCAATGCCTCGGTGTTGAAAGTCAAGCTCGCCACGGCCATCATCGGCATCAGCTCGATCCACCTGCTCAAGACCTTCATCAACGCCGAGAACTACACCGACAAGGTGCTGCTGTGGCAGACGGCGATCCACATCGCCTTCCTGCTCTCGGCGATGGCCATCGCGCTGACCGATCGCCTGATGTCGCCCCCCGGCCGCGCGCCTCACGACTGATCCAAGGAGCCCGTTCATGCCCACGACCACGATCCGCCATGCCGACCTCGTCGAAACCGTGGCCGCGGCGCTGCAGTACATCAGCTATTACCACCCGGCCGACTACATCACGCACCTGGCGCGCGCCTACGAGCGCGAGGCTTCGCCGGCGGCCAAGGACGCCATTGCGCAGATCCTCACCAATTCCAAGATGTGCGCGCAGGGCCACCGACCCATCTGCCAGGACACCGGCGTCGTCAACGTCTTCCTGAAGATCGGCATGGACGTGCGCTTCGAGGGCTTTGCCGGCTCGATCGACGACGCCGTGAACGAAGGCGTGCGCCGCGCCTACACCGACCCCGACAACCCGCTGCGCGCGTCGATCCTGGCCGACCCGCTGTTCGAGCGCAAGAACACCAAGGACAACACGCCGGCCGTCATCCACATGACCGTGGTGCCCGGCAACAAGCTGGAGGTGACCGTGGCGGCCAAGGGCGGCGGCAGCGAGAACAAGAGCAAGTTCATCATGATGAACCCCAACGACAGCCTGGTCGACTGGGTCATGAAGACGGTGCCCACCATGGGCGCCGGCTGGTGCCCGCCGGGCATGCTGGGCATCGGCGTCGGCGGCACGGCCGAGAAAGCCATGCTGCTGGCCAAGGAAGCGCTGATGGAGCCGATCGACATGTTCGACCTGCTCGCCCGCGGCCCTAGCAACAAGCTCGAGGAACTGCGCATCGAACTGTACGAGAAGGTCAACGCCCTGGGCATCGGTGCGCAAGGCCTGGGCGGCCTGACCACGGTGCTGGACGTGAAGATTGCGCTGTACCCCACGCACGCCGCCGGCAAGCCGGTGGCCATGATCCCCAACTGCGCCGCCACCCGCCACGCGCACGTGGTCATGGACGGCTCGGGCCCGGTCTACCTGGACCCGCCCAGCCTGGACCTGTGGCCGAACGTGAAATGGGCGCCCGACTACGAGAAGAGCCGCAAGGTCGACCTGAACACCCTTACGCGCGCAGAGGTGGCGAGCTGGAAGCCCGGCGACACGCTGCTGCTCAGCGGCAAGATGCTCACCGGGCGCGACGCCGCGCACAAGCGCATCCAGGACATGCTCGCCAAGGGCGAAAAACTGCCGGTGGACTTCAGCAACCGCGTCATCTACTACGTGGGCCCGGTGGACCCGGTTCGCGACGAGGTCATGGGCCCGGCCGGCCCCACCACCGCCACGCGCATGGACAAGTTCACCGAGATGATGCTCAGCTCAACCGGCCTCATCGGCATGATCGGCAAGGCCGAGCGCGGGCCGGCCGCCATCGAGGCCATCAAGAAACACAAGAGCGCCTACCTCATGGCCGTGGGCGGCGCCGCCTACCTGGTGGCCAAGGCCATCAAGCAGGCCAAGGTGGTGGGGTTTGCCGACCTCGGCATGGAGGCCATCTACGAATTCGACGTGCAGGACATGCCGGTGACGGTGGCGGTGGACAGCCAGGGCACCAGCGTGCACAACACCGGGCCGAAGGAGTGGCAGGCGAAGATCGGCAAGATTCCGGTCGTCACCGCCTGAGGAAGTACCCGGTCCGGCGTGTCGCAGCATTTCGAAGTCCACCCGCAGAACCCGCAGCCCCGGCTCCTGAAGCAGGCGGCGCAGATCCTGCGCGACGGCGGCATTGCCGCCGTGCCCACCGACAGCAGCTATGCGCTGGTGTGCCGGCTCGACGACAAGGCGGCGGCCGAGAACCTGCGCCGCATCCGGCAGGTGGACGACAAGCACCACCTCACGCTGTTGTGCCGCGACCTGTCGGAACTGGCGCATTTCGCGCGCGTGGACAACCGACAATACCGGCTGCTCAAGCTGGGCACCCCGGGGCCCTTCACCTTCATCCTGGAAGCCACCAAGGAAGTGCCGCGGCGGCTGTCACACCCGTCGCGGCGGACCATCGGCCTGCGTGTGCCCGACCACAAGGTGACGCAGGAACTGCTGTCGCTATTCGGTGAGCCGCTGCTGGCCACCACGCTGATCCCGCCCGGCGAAACCGAGCCGCTGAACGACGCCGCCGAGATTCGAGCGCGCTTCGAGAAGGTCTTGCAGGCCGTGGTGGATGCCGGCGCCTGCCCGATGCAGCCCACCACCGTGATCGACCTGAGCGGCGACGAACCCGTGCTGGCACGCCAGGGCCGGGGCGACCCGGCGCGGCTGGGGCTGTAGTTCAGCCGCGCGGCTGCAGCGCCAGCCTCAGGCGCTCGGGGTTGAACCCCAGCTGCGGCACGCCGCGCACCAGGATCACCGGCGTGCCCGGCGCGCGCGTGGCGTCGAAGTCGGCCCGGCATTGCGCGTCGCGCTCGATCAGGCATTCGCTGAACGACACCCGGTGTTCGGTGAACCAGCCCCGCGCCAGCGTGCAGATGGCACAGGTTTCCGAAGACAGCATGCGGATGTCGCCGGGCTGCGCCAACGCCGCCACCTGCTCGCCCAGGCGCTGTTCGTGGCGCCCGGTCCACCACTGGCTGGCCACGGTGACCGCCAGCACCAGCGCCGCCAGGCCGAACAGCGAACGCCGCGAGGTCTTCACAGCGCCGCGGTGACGACCATCTCCACGCGCCATTCCGGCTTGGCCAGGTTGGCCTGCACGGTGGCGCGCGGCGGCGCATGGCCGGCCGGCACCCAGGCTTCCCACACCGCATTGAGGGCGGGAAAATCGGCCAGGTCCTTGATGAAGATCTGCACGCGCAGGATCTTGCTCTTGTCGGTGCCGGCGCGCGCCAGCAGCGCGTCGACGGCTGCCAGCACCTGTTGCGTCTGGCCGGTGATGTCCTGCGTGCCGTCGGCGGCCACCTGCCCGGCCAGGTAGCACACGCCGTTGTGCACGGCCATCTCCGAAAGGCGCGTGCCGACGTCGAATCGTTGAACCATCAGTGGTGTCCCTTCTTGTGCCTGGTGTGGCCGTGCGGCCGGTGCGGGGCCTGGGCCGCCGGGTGTGGCGCAGCCGCGGGCGGATGGCCCGCCGCGGCCTTCTGGCCCAGCTTGCTCTCGGTGCCGGCGATCAGCTTGCGGATATTGCCTTCGTGCCGCCACACCAGCAGCAGGCTCATGCCGATGAGCGCCAGGATGCCCGGCTCCAGCCCCCAGATCAGCGCCTGGTAGAACGGCGCGAAGACGGCCGCCACCACCGAGGCCAGCGACGCATAGCGGAAGAAGGCGGCGATGATGACCCAGGTGGCCAGCGTCGCCAGCCCGAGCCAGGGGTTCAGTGCCATCAGCACGCCAGCGGCGGTGGCCACGCCCTTGCCGCCCTGGAAGCGGAAGAAGACCGGCCACAAATGGCCCAGGAAAGCCGCCAGGCCTGCGAAGGCCGCGGCCGTCTCGCCCAGGCCGAAGCGCGGGCCGTAGACCAGCACCAGCAGCACCGGCACATAGCCCTTCAGCGCATCCAGCGCCAGCGTCAGCACCGCCGCCGCCCGATTGCCCGAGCGCAGCACATTGGTGGCGCCCGGATTCCTGCTGCCGTAGCTGCGCGGGTCGGCCAGGCCCATGACGCGGCTGATGAGCACCGCAAACGACAGCGAGCCCACCAGATAGGCGGCGGACATGGCCAGCAAGGCAGCAGCAAAATTCATCGTGGAACCGAGTTTAAGGGCGCGGCGGCCGCCCTGACCCGGCCGCCCTGACCCGGCCTCGCGGCCGTCCTGGCCCTGGCGCAGGCAGCGCCATGGGCGGAAGTCTCAACGCAAGCCGACCAGCCTGGAGATCATCTCGCTGGCGCTGCGCGCGCCCACCTTCTTCATGATGCGCGCGCGATGGCCGTCGATGGTGCGCGGGCTCACGGCCAGCGCCCGCGCGATCTGCTTCGTGCCGTGCCCGGCGGCCAGTTGGCGCACGATCTCGCGCTCGCGCAGTGTCAGCTCCACCGCCACCGGCCGGCGCGACGAGATGTCCTCGAACATCCACACCGCATGGGCAAACGGCTCGTCGCGCCGCAGCGCACGGCCGGCCACGTGGCACCAGAACAGCCGCCCGCTGCGGTGCCGCATGATGCGTTCGTCGCTGTAGTGGCCGGTGCGCTGCATCACCGGCAGGCCTTGCGCCCCGATATGTTCGAACTCGGCGCGCGACGGATACAGGCACTCCAGCGACAGCCCCTCCAGCCGGGCCGGCGCGTCGCCGAACATGGCGCCGAAGGCCTCGTTGCAGCGGCGGATGATGCGGTCGCGAGACACGCACAAGCCCACCGGCGCGAGATCGAAGGCGAGTGCCAGCTCTTCCGCGGCTCGCAGCGCTCGCTCGGGCGGCGTGCTCGGTTCGTTCGTTTCCGGCATGCGGGAAACCACCATGAGGTAGTCCTACGTCTATCGACGGCGAAGCGAGTCTCCTACATTCCGGGTCCGGCGCAGCACAGGAGAACGCAGTGGGCACGTGCATGGTGGGTGGGGCGCATCCGCGCTTCCGGCGCCGCGATGGCCTGGATCCGGGGCCGCTGATCGGCGGCGTCACCCGTGAGGGCGGGGTCCATGCCGGCATCGCAAGCGGCGTGATGCAGGGCCCCGGCGCCGAACCGGCGGGTGTCGTCGACAGCGGGGAATCGGCGGTGGCCGGCGCGGTCGGCACGCTGGAGCGCGTTCAGTGAACCTGGCGCAGCTCCTCGTGCGCGCGGCGCGGGTTCACCCCGAGCGGCCCGCGGTGCTGCTGGGGGAGCGGCCGCAGCGGACCTATGGCGAGCTGGCCGCACGCGCAGCGCGGCTGGCGGGGCATCTGCGCAACGGCCTCGCGCTGCAGCCCGGCGATCGCGTGGCGATCTTCATGACCAACCACGTGGCTTACCTGGAGGCGCTGTATGCCGCGTGGTGGGCCGGGCTGGCGGTGGTGCCGATCAACGCCAAGCTGCATCCGCGAGAGGTCGAATTCATCCTGGGCGACGCCGGTGCAGCCGTGCTCTTCGTCTCGGAGGATCTCGCCGCCGATCTGCAGCCGCAGCCCGGCGGCCTGCCGGCACTGCGACAGGTCTTCACACCGGGCGATCCGGCCTACGAGGCGGCGCTGGCTGCGCCGGCCGTGGCGCCGGCGCACCGCGCACCGGACGACCTGGCCTGGCTGTTCTACACCTCGGGCACCACCGGCCGGCCCAAGGGCGTGATGCAGACGCATCGCAACCTGTATGCGATGACCTCTTGTTATTTCATCGACGTCGACGACGTGCAGGCCGACGACGCCATCGTCTACGCCGCGCCGATGTCGCATGGCGCGGGTCTCTATAACTTCGCCTTCGTGGCCCGGGCGGCGCGCCACATCGTGCCGGCCTCGGGCGGTTTCGATCCCGCCGAGCTGGTGGCGCTGTCCAGAAGCGTCGGCCGGCTGTGCCTGTTCGCCGCGCCGACCATGGTCAAGCGGCTGGTGGAATACCTCGCCGCCAGCGGCGCGCCGGCGGACGGTTTCAAGACCCTGGTCTACGGCGGCGGGCCGATGTATGCGCAGGACATCCAGGCCGCGCTGGCGACGATGGGGCCGCGCCTGGTGCAGATCTACGGCCAGGGCGAGTCGCCGATGACGATCACGGCGTTGTCTCGCGAGACGCTCGACGACCGCGAGCACCCGCGCTGGGTCGAGCGCATCGCCTCGGTGGGCGTGGCGCAGACGCTGGTCGAGGTGCGCGTGGCCGGCCCCGATGGCCAGTCGCTGCCCACCGGCGAGACCGGCGAGGTGCTCGTGCGCGGCGAAGCGGTGATGGCCGGCTATTGGCGCAACCCCGAGGCCACGGCCCAGGCCCTGCGCGACGGCTGGCTGTGGACCGGCGACATGGGCACCATGGACGCCGACGGCTACTTGACGCTGAAGGACCGCTCCAAGGACGTGATCATCAGCGGCGGCTCCAATATCTACCCGCGCGAGGTCGAGGAGGTGCTGCTGCGACACCCCGGCGTGCGCGAGGTGTCGGTGATCGGCCAGCCCGACCCGGAATGGGGCGAGGTGGTGGTCGCGGTCGTTGTCGGCAGCGAGGTCACCGCCGAGGCGCTGGACGCGCTGTGCCTGGAACATATCGCGCGCTTCAAGCGGCCCAGGCGCTACCACTTCGTCGCCGGGCTGCCCAAGAACAACTACGGCAAGGTGCTGAAGACCGCCTTGCGCCAGATGCTGGAAAAGGGAGCATCGACATGCTGAACGGCCGCACCGCCCTCGTCACCGGGACCACGCAAGGCATCGGCCTGGTCAAGGGCGTCGCACTGGAGACCGCCACGCAGGCTCGCCCTCCCCCCCCCCCCCCTCCCCCGCCCCCGCCGGGCGCCCCGCCCCCCCCCCCCCCCCCCCGCCCCCCCCCCGGCATCACGGGCGTGGCCCTGCCGGTGGACGGCGGCTGGACGGCGCAGTGAATTCCCCAGCACCACGACCCCCACCACCCACACCGGAGACGACCCCATGAATTTTCGACTCACGACCCTATCCGCCGCCGCGCTGGCGCTCCTGGCCGCGGGCTGCGGTGGCAGCGACGGGCCGGTCATCAATGTCCTGCCCACCGGCTTCACCGAACACGGCGTGCAGCAGTACGGCGCCACCGCACCGGGCGCCGGCACCACCGCCGCCAGCCAGGATCTGCTGACCGCCGGTCTGGGCAAGACCGGCCTGGGCACCGCCGCGGCTCCGGCCTATGCCGACCCGCTCAATCCGACGTCCCTGGAACTGCGCCGCAACGCCATCCACGCCAACTACCGCGCCATCCTCGACCCCAGCGCCAATGGTGGCTACGGCCGTCTGTACGGGCCCAATATCGACAACGCCGGCAACAGCACGCTGGGCGAGGGCCTGATTCCCGGCAAGGAATATGTCGCCTCCCTCGACGACGGCAGCGGCAGGAAGAAGGTCGTCGTCGCGGTGCAGATCCCGGCCAGCTTCGACGTCGCCAACCCTTGCATCGTGGCCGGCCCGTCCTCGGGCTCGCGCGGCGTCTACGGCTCGATCGGCAGCGCCGCCGAGTGGGGCCTGAAGCGCGGCTGCGCCGTGGCGCTCACCGACGCCGGCAAGGGCGTGGGGCTGTACGACCCCGCCGACGACAGCGTCAACCAGATCGACGGCACCCGGGCGACGCGCTCGGCAGCGGGCGCGCTGTCGTTCTTCGCGGCCGATATCACCGACAGCGTGCGCACAGCCTTCAATGCCGCGTTCCCGAACCGGCTGGCCGTCAAGCACGTCCATTCGCAGATGAATCCCGAGAAGGACTGGGGCAGCGACACCCTGGCCTCGATCCGCTATGCGCTGTACGCGCTGAACCAGGAATACGGGCAGAGCCTGGCCTTCGGCATGGACCGGGAGGCGCGCTTCCATGCCGGCAATACCCTGGTCATCGCGGGCTCGGTGTCCAACGGCGGCGCGGCCGTGTTGCGTGCCGCCGAGCAGGACACCGAGGGCCTGATCGACGGCGTCGTCGCCAGCGAGCCGAGCGCGCAGCCGTCGGCCAGCAGCGGCTACGGCGTGGAGGTGGGCGGTGTGGCGGTGCCGATCATCGGCAAGCCGCTGCTCGATTTCTTCACCTTTGCCAACATCTACCAGCCCTGCGCGGCGCTGGCGCCGGCGGCCACGATGACCGAGGTCTCGGTCTACAACTACATGACGCTGACCGCGATGAATGCGCGGGCCACGAACCGTTGTGCCGCGCTCGCGGCCAGGGGACTGGTGACGGGGGCGACGACGGCGGAACAGGCCAGCGACGCCTTGCAGAAGTTGCGCGACTACGGCTACACGGCCGACAACGACACCATGCACAACGCCCACTACGGGCTGGGCAATTCGCCCATCATCGCGATGATGTACACGAATGCCTTCGGCCGCTTCTCGATGACGGACAACCTGTGCGGCATGAGTGCGGCCCAGGTCGACGCCACCGGCTCGGTGGTGCCGGTGGCGGCCACGACCAAGGCGCAGAGCTTCGCCGCCGGCAACGGCACGCTCAACGGCGTGCCGGCGAGCGTGGTCTACAACGACTCGGTGGGCGGTGCGAAGTCGTGGGCCTTCGGCGTGTCACCGTCCAGCGGCACGGCCGATTTCGCACTCGACGCCGCGCTGTGCCAGCGTGCGCTCGTCATCGGCAAGGATTCGGTGACGGGCGCCGACCTCACGGCCGCCAGCACGCCCACGCTGGCGCAAAGCCAGGCCGTGCGCGCCGGCATGGCCGAGGCGCTGCTGAACGGCCAGCTGCGCGGCAAGCCCACGCTCATCGTGAGCGGCCGCAGCGACGCGCTGGTGCCCATCAACCACAACTCGCGCGCCTACAGCGCCTACAACCGCAGCGTGGAAGGGGCGGCCAGCCAGCTGAGCTACATCGAGGTCGTGAACGCACAGCACTTCGACACCTTCCTGCCCTTCTCGGGATTCGACACCCGCTTCGTGCCGCTGCACGGTTACTTCAACCGCGCCATGGACGCCATGTACGCGAAGCTGAAGCACGGCACGGCACTGCCGCCCAGCCAGGTGGTGCGCACCACGCCGCGCGGCGGCACGCCCGGTGCGGCGCCGGCGATCACCGCGGCGCAGGTGCCGAACTTCGTGGCCACTCCGGCGGCGGGCGATCTCATCGTCTTCACGGGGGGCCACACCCTCAGTGTCCCGGACTGAACCACCGGCCGCCCTGCTTCGCGCAAGCGTGGCGCGGCGGCGCGCCGGCAGACCCTGCCGGCGCCTATGGCCATGGCTGTGGCCATGGCTGTGGCTTTGGCTATGGCGCCAGCGCGCAGCGCACGGCCCGGGCCGCCAGCAGCGCCACCAGCACCGCCGGGTCCAGGCCGACCAGATAGCCGCGCCGGCCGCCGTTGATGAAGATGCGCGGCAGCTCCAGCACCGTGGCTTCGACGAAGACGCGCAGGGGCTTCTTCGTGCCGAAAGGCGAGGTGCCGCCGACCAGGTAGCCGCTGTGGCGCTGCGCCACCTCGGGCGCGCAGGGCTCCACGCTCTTGACGCCGATCTCGCGCGCCAGGGCCTTGGTGCTGACCTGGCGGTCGCCGTGCATGAGCACGATCAGCGGCTGCGCCTTGTCGTCCTGCATCACCAGCGTCTTCACCACCCCGTGCTCGGGCACGCCCAGCTGGCGGGCCGACTCGGCCGTGCCGCCGTGGTCCACGTAGTCGTAGGGATGCTCGGTGAATTCGACACCGGCGCGGCGCAGCAGTTGCGTGGCCGGCGTCTCGCTGACGTGCTTGTCCTTCTTCGCCACGACCGGGTCTTCAGTCGCCCTCGACCCACTCGATCTGCGCTCCCAGCGCGCGGATATTCTCCGCAAAGCGCGGGTGAGCACGCCGCACCGGCGAGGCGTGGCGGATCATGCTGCGGCCCGGAATGCTCGCTGCCAGCATGAGCAGCGCGATGGCGACGCGGATGATGTAGGGGCTGTCCACCTCGGCGGGGGTGAGCGGCTTGCCGCCGAAGGTGACGATGCGGTGCGGGTCGGCCATGAAGGCATGGCCGCCGAACTTGGACAGCTCGCTCGTCCAGCCCATGGCGCCGTCGTAGACCTTGTTCCAGAACATCGCGCTGCCCTCGGCCTTCACGCCCAGGGCCACGAAGATGGGCAGCAGGTCCACCGGCAGGTAGGGCCAGGGCGCGGCCTCCACCTTCTGCAGGATGTTGCGCGTGAACGGCTCCTTCACGCGCAGCGGGCCGTCGACGATCGTGTGCGACCAGCCTCCTTCGTGCACCACCTGCACGCCGAACTTGGCGAAGGTGCGGTCGATGAGCGGAAACTGCTCGGGCGCCGAATTCTTCACCGCCACGCGGCCGCCGGTGATGGCACCCAGCGCCATGAAGGTCACCGCCTCGTGGAAGTCCTCGGTGAAGGTGAACGTGCCGCCACCGAGTTGGCGCACGCCGTGCACCGTCAGGCGCGACGTGCCGATGCCCTCGATCTGCGCCCCCAGCAGGGTCATGAAGGCGCAGAACTCCTGCACGTGGGGTTCGCTGGCGGCGTTGGTCAGCGTGCTGGTGCCGTGCGCCAGGGCCGCGCAGAGCACGAAGTTCTCGGTCGTGGTGACGCTGGCGTAGTCCAGCCAGTGGTGGTTGGCCTGCAGGCCTTCGCTGCGGATGATGAGCGCGCCGCTGCTGCGCTCCACGGCGCAACCGAAACGTTCCATCACCTCCACGTGCGGGTCGATCTCGCGCACGCCCAGGGTGCAGCCCTTGACGTCGTTTTCGATGCGCGCCACGCCGAAGCGCGCCAGCAGCGGCGGCACCAGCATGATGGAGCTGCGCATCTCCTCGGGCAGGTGGTGACGCTGCGGGTCGAACTGCGTGTCGCGGTGGTGCAGGTCCAGCACGCCGGTGGCGTAGTCCACCGCCACCTCGCTGCCCAGGGTGCGGAAGATCTCGAGCAGCTTCTTGACGTCGGTGATCTCGGGAATGCCGACCAGCCGCACCGGTTCACGCGTGAGCAGCGTGGCGCACAGGATGGGCAGCACGGCATTCTTGTTTGCCGAAGGAACGATGCGGCCGGCAAGCGGCTGGCCGCCGTGGACGATGAGGTGGGCCATGGACGTGAGGGTTGGAAGGCTGAGCCGGATTGTCTGCCACGCCGGCGCACCCCCGGCGCACCCTCGGCGCACCCTCGGCTCAGGCCGACGTCATTGCGCCGGGTCGCGCAGCCGCCAGCGCACGGCGTCGATGGCCTGCAGCAGTTCGGGCGAGAGTTCTGTTTCCCAGGCGGCCAGGTCTTCTTCCAGCTGCGCCACCGAAGTCACGCCGATGATGGTGCTGGCCACGCGCCAGCTGCGGTAGCAGAAGGCCAGCGCCATCTGCGTGGGGGTCAGCCCATGCCGTCGTGCCAGGGTGTTGTATTCCAGCGCCGCGGCCAGCGTCTCGGGCCGCGCCCAGCGTTGCTGGCGCATGGAGGCAAAGCGCGTCAGCCGGCCCAGTTCGGGATGCGACTCGTCCAGGCCCACCGGGTCGTACTTGCCGGTGAGCGTGCCGAAACCCAGCGGCGAGTAGGCCAGCAGCGAAACGCCGCTGCGGTGCAGCGTCTCGTCCAGTGCGTTGTCCAGCGAGCGGTTGACCAGCGCATACGGGTTCTGCACGCTCACCACGCGTGGCAGGCCGTGCTGTTCGGCCAGGCGCACGAACTCGCAAACGCCCCAGGGCGTTTCGTTGCTCAGGCCGATGTGGCGCACCTTGCCCGCCCGCACCAGGCCGGCCAGCGCCTGCAGCTGCTCCAGGATGGGCGTGACCTCCTGGTCCCTGGCGGGGTCGAAATACAGCGCGCCGAAGCTCGGCGCATTGCGGTTGGGCCAGTGGATCTGATAAAGGTCGATGACGTCGGTCTGCAGCCGCTGCAGGCTGTCGTTGCAGGCCTGCACGATGTCGGCCGGCGTCAGGTTGGTGCTGCCGTTGCGGATCCAGTCCATGTTGCGCGAGGGCCCGGCCACCTTGGTGGCCAGCACCACGCGCTGGCGCACGCCGGGGCGCGAGGCGAACCATTCGCCAAGGATCTTCTCCGTGGCGCCGAAGGTCTCGCGCCGCGGCGGCACGGCGTACATCTCGGCGGTGTCGACGAAATGGATGCCACGCTCCAGCGCGAAGTCCAGGATCCGGTGCGCTTCGTCACGGCCCACCTGTTCGCCGAAGGTCATGGTGCCCAGGCAGATGGGGGTCACGCGAAGGTCGGAACGGCCGAGGGGAAGGGTCTGCATGGCGGGCGCGGCAAGGGATGAGAAGGAAACGAAGTGTGCCGCAAGGCCATGCCCGGGCCGGGCACGGGCCTTGGCGTCACCGGTCTCACCGCGGGCGCGCCACCGCCGCCCTCAGTTCCACCCGCACCACCAGCGCCAGCCCCAGCAGCACCGCCGCCAGGCCGGCAAAGGCAGCCGGACCCGGGCGTTCGCCCACCACCAGCAGGGCCAGCACGAAGGCCGTCACCGGCTCCCCCAGCGACAAGGTCACGGCGGTGGCGCTGCCGATGCGGCGCAGCGCGTGGCTGAGCAGCAGGTAGGCCACGCCTGTGCTCATGACACCCAGCCAGCCGACGATGAGCAGGTCGCTGCGCACCAGTACCGGCGGCCCCGCCAGCGCCCAGGCCAGCGGCAGCGCCAGCAATGCGGCCAGCGCGAAGGCCGCGCCAGTGACGGCCGCGGCCGAAGCGCCGGCCACCATGCGCTGGTTGAGCTGCGCGTAGACGGCGTAGCTCAGCCCCGCCACCAGGCACAGAGCCACCCCGGCCGCGCTCGGAGCGGTGCCGACTGTGCCGACTGTGCCGCCCGTGCTGCTCGTGCCGCTCGTGCCACCTGCACCGCCTGTCGCCGACACCAGCACCATCAGCGCACCACCGGTCACCGCCAGCGCGGTGCCGCCCCACCAGGCCGGTGCCGGCGCCAGCCCCGTGCGCAACCACTGCAGCAGCCCGGCCCACACCGGCGCGCTGCCCAGCGCGATGGCCGTGCCCACGGCCACGCCGCTGGCGCGCACACCGGCGAAAAAGGCCAGGTTGTAGGCCGCCATGCACAGCGCCGCCGCCGCAATGGCGCGCCAGGGCAGCGCCGCCAGCGCGCGCGGCGCCAGCGCAGGCCGTTCGCTGGCCAGCAGCCAGGCGGTGAAGAAGAGCCCCGCCACCGCCAGCCGCAGCGCACCCACCCAGTACGAAGACAGCTGCGGCGGCGCGAAGCTCTGCGCCGTGCCGGTGCTGCCCCACAGCAAGGCCGCCGCCAGCACCATGGCCACGCCGGCCAGCGAAGACGAAGCGAAGCCGGGCGGCCGATCCGCGGCGTGCGGTGCCTGGCCGCTCACGGCCGGCCGGCGGCGCGCGCCCGCTCCTCTTCCTGCAGCCGCAGCACGCGCCGCTGCACCTTGCCGGTGGTCGTCATCGGCAGGGCATCGATGAACTCGATCTCCTTGGGGTATTCGTAGGGCGCCAGCTGCCCGCGCACATGCTGCTGCAGCGACTGCACCAGCGCTTCGTCACCGCTGAAACCCGCCGCCAGCACGACGTAGGCCTTGACCACCGCGCCACGGTCGGCGTCGGGCTTGGGCACCACCACGGCATTGGCCACTGCCGGGTGCTTGACCAGGCAGTTCTCGATCTCGCTCGGCCCGATGCGGTAGCCGGCGGCCTTGAAGATGTCGTCGCTGCGGCCCTGGTACCAGAGGTAGCCGTCGGCGTCCATCACCGCGGTGTCGCCGGTGCGGCACCAGCTGGCAGCCGGGTCGCCGGTGAATTTGGCCCGTGTGGCCGCTTCGTTGCCCCAGTAGCCGAGGAAGAAGACCGGGTCCGGGTGGCCGTGCACGTCGAGCCGGTGCACCGCCACGTCGCCCGGCGTGCCGCGCAGGCACTCGTGGCCGGCGTCGTCGATGACGGCGACGCGGTGGCCGGGGTAGGCGCGGCCCATGCTGCCGGGCCGTGCCGGCCAGCCCGGGTGGCGGCGGCCCTGCTCGTCCACATAGCTGCCGCAGTTGCCGACCACGTAGTTGATCTCGGTCTGGCCGAACATCTCGTTCACGGTGACGCCCAGCGCCTGACGGCACCAGTGGAACACCGCGTCGCCCACGGCCTCGCCCGCACTCATGACGGCGCGCAGGCGCAGCCGGTACTGCCGGCGCGGCGCCGGCACCGCCTTCATCATGGCCTTCAGCGCGGTGGGAAACAGGAAGGTGTGCGTGACGCGGTGGCGCTGCATCAATTCGAACGCGCGCTCGGGCGCAAAGCGGCCCTGGAAGGCCACGATGGGGCGGCCGAAATACAGCGTGGGCAGCAAGGCGTCCATCAACCCGCCGGTCCAGGCCCAGTCGGCCGGACTCCAGAAGACCTCGTCGCGGCCGGCGCCGAACCAGTTCTGGCTGCACACGAAGCCGGTGAGGTTGCCGATGAGTGCCCGGTGCGGGATGAGCGCCCCCTTGGGCGGGCCGGTGGTGCCGCTGGTGTAGATGAGCACGGCGGGGTCATGCGCCGACGTATCGGCGGGTGGAAACGGCGCGCCGCCGGCGGCGGCCAGCGCGTCGCGCCAGTCGGCGTCGCCCTGCCCGGCGGCGCCGCCCACCGCCAGCACCGTCTGCAGCGCCGGGCACCCGGCACGCGCGGCGCGCAGGTTGGCGATCGACGATTCGTCGGCAATCGCCACGCGGGCGCCACTGTCCTGCAGCCGGTAGGCCAGTGCGTCGGGGCCGAACAACATGGACAGCGGCATGGCCACCGCGCCGAGCTGGAAGATGGCCATGTTGGCCACCGCCGTCTCGGGCCGCTGCGGCATGACGATGGCCACGCGGTCGCCGCGCTGCACGCCTTGGCGCTGCAAGGCATGGCTCAGGCGGTCGGCCTGGGCCTGCAGTTCGCCATAGCTCAGGGCGCCGGCGCGGCCGTCGTCGTGTTCCCAGGCCACTGCCACGCGCCGGGCCGTGCGCGGCTGGCGTGCCCAGCGGCCGCAACAGACCTGGGCGATGTTGAAGCGCTCGGGAACCTGCCAGCGAAAGCCGGTGTGCAGGTGGGCATGGGCATGGGCATGGGCATCGGTGGGGTTGGCGCGGAGGGTGGCAGCTGCGGCTTTCATGCCGGCAGCATAAGCGCGGTCGGCGGGCGGCTGGTGCCGGGCCTGCCCAGGCGCCGGGTTCAAGCGGGTCGCAAACGCCGGACCGTCAAGTTCCGCATGCGGCTGCCGAAGAACAAGCCACCCCATGCCGCCCGCCCGGGCCGGCAGCACCGCCGCAGAAAGCGTCCCGCCATGCAATTCGCCGCACTTCACACCGTCAAGCACCGCCTGCAGGTGGGCGCCCCGCTGCCCTTCAACGTGCGCGACGCCGACCGCACCCTGCTGCTGGCGCGCGGCCAGCAGGTGGACGACCACGAACAGCTGGAGGCCTTGTTCACGCGCGGCGCGCTGGTGGACCTGGCCGAACTGCAGACGGCGCGCGAGGAAATCCTCAAGGCGCCGCGCGAAGCCCTGCCCGGCCTGTGGTCGGGGTGCATGACGAATGTCTCGCAGACCCTGCTGCAGGTCCGCGCCGAGAGCTTTGCCGCCGCGCTGGACGATGCGGCACAGCCGGTGCAGGCGCTGATCGAACGCGACCCCGACCTGGCCATCTTCCAGGTGCTGCGCCGCGGCGCCAACGCCGACATGGCCTACGGTGCGCACCGCTCGCTGCAGACGGCCATCACCAGTTTCCTGGTGGCCACGCGGCTGGCGTGGGAACCGGCGCAGTGCGAACTCGTCTTCAAGGTGGCGCTGACGATGAATCTGTCGATGCTGGAACTGCAGGGCCAACTGGCGCGCCAGCGCACGGCCCCCAGCGACGAGCAGCGCGCCGAATTGCGCACGCACCCGATGCGCAGCGTGCGCATCCTGGAACAGGCCGGCGTGACCGACGACGACTGGCTGCGCGCCGTGCTGCGCCACCACGAGATGGAAGACGGCAGCGGCTTCCCCGGCGGCTGCACCGACGCGGGCGAGCTGGCCTCGCTGGCGCGGCGCGCCGACATCTACACCAGCAAGCTTTCGGCGCGCAGCACGCGCGAGGAACTGGCCGCCGACGTGGCCGGCCGCCAGATGTTCATGCAGGACCCCGGCCACCCCATGACGGCGGCGCTGGTGAAGGAATTCGGCATCTATCCGCCCGGTTGCCATGTGCGCCTGGCTTCCGGCGAGCTGGCCGTGGTGGTGGCGCGCGGCGCCAGCATCACCACGCCCGTGGTGGCCTGCCTGACCAACGCGCGCGGCATGCCCCTGCCTTCGCCGGTGCGGCGGGAGACCATCGACCTCAACCATGCGGTGGTGGCGGTGGTGGGCGAAGCCAGCGTGAACGTGCGCCTGCCGCTGGAGCGGCTGATGGAAGCGCTGGCGGCCTGAACCGCCTCAGTCGCGCGCGTAGGCCTGCAGCGCGCTGCCCGCCAGGCGGCAGATGCGCCAGTCGGGCATGACCTTGGCGCCCATGCTTTCGTAGAAGCGGATGGCGTTCTCGTTCCAGTCCAGCACGCTCCACTCGAAGCGGCCGCAGCCGCGCGCCACCGCCAGCGCACCCAGGTGGTGCAGCAGCGCCTTGCCCAGGCCGGTGCCGCGATGCGCGGGCTGCACGTACAGGTCTTCCAGGTAGAGCCCGGGCTTGCCCAGGAAGGTGCTGAAGTTGGTGAAGAAGAGGGCGAAGGCCACCACTTCGCCGTTCACCTGGCCCACCACGCATTCGGCCGCCGGTTTGGGGCCGAACAGGTGCGGGTGCAGCGATTCGGGCGTGACCACCACCAGGTGCAGCAGCTTCTCGAAGTCCGCCAGCTCGCGGATCAGGCCCACGATGGCAGGCAGGTCGGTGGGGGTGGCGGGGCGCAGGGTGTGGGGGGCGGAGTTCATGGAAGCATTGTCGCTGCCGCCATGCCGCACACTTCAAGGCTGGGAGGCCGCCGCACCGACCTGACGCCTCAGCGGCAAGGCAAAAAGAACGCAAGCAACGATGGGCCAGACCGAACGGCTTTACCGCATCAAGCACCAGCTCGATGCCGGCCGCTGCCTGAGCAAAGGCGCCGTTGCTGGCCCGGCGGTTGTGCGCCCTTCACAGGGCGCGCGTGGATTGAAACAGGGGCGGCTCGTGCAACACGGAGTAGTCAACGCGGATTGCGTCGAACCGCAATCCACCTGCAAGTGAGATCTTCACCCGCCGGTGGGCCAAGGCCCAAGCTTGCCGCCAACTTGCCGAGACGGTTAAGCTGGAGCCTGAAAAAGCCCCGATGCCAAACCATGCATACCCTCACCGAAGAAGACTTCCTGCGGGCGCCCGAACAATTGCTGGCTGACGCGCGACGCGGCGAAGTCGTCCTGGTCACCACCGACGGGCAGCCGATGATGATGGCGGTTCCGCTGGCGAATGGTGTGCCGATGCAGTCTGCCCTGGTGGACCTGGCGGCAACGCTTTACGACCGGGAAGAAATCAGCCTGGGCATGGCTGCGCGTATCGCCGGCCTGAGCTACAGCGAGATGATCGACGAACTGGGCCGGCGCGAGATTCCCACGATCCGCATCACGCCCGAGGAACTGGAGCGCGAGCTCGCCACCTGGCGGTCCTGAAGCGCTGCCCGCGGGGGCACCGGCCGACCTGGGTGTGCAGGCAGGCCCCTTCTGCCGTCGTCAGCGATGCCGGGCCGCTGACGATCTGGGGCTGCTTGTACCGCGCGCCATCCCGCCGCAGACACTGGCCGGGCTCGATCCGGGCGAATCCGCCGCGATCGTTCATGCGGTGGCGATCGCAGCTTCGGTGCGTTTGGGCGAACGAGCCGGACGCCAACCTGCGAAAGCCCTCCGCCAGAAACTGACCTTGTTGCGCCGACTGCCGGGTGCGCTGCCTTGTTCCCCACGCACGTGGGCATGAACCGCAATATCACGGCGCGACGGGCGTGCGCCCGTCGCACCCGCGACTGCCGCACACGCACCGCCCCGCTACAGTGCCGTGCATGACGTACCAGCCCACGCGCGAACCGCACAGCCGCTTCCTGCCCATCCGCGGCCTGCGGTACCACCTGCACACCTGGGGCGACGCATCGCTGGCACGCGCCGACCGCCCGCCCCTGATGCTGCTGCACGGCTGGATGGACGTGGGCGCTTCGTTCCAGTTCGTTGTCGACGCACTGGCGGCCGCCGACGGCTTCGAGCGTTGGGTGATCGCACCCGACTGGCGCGGCTTCGGCCTCACCGCCACGCCCGGTGCCGACACCTACTGGTTCCCCGACTACCTGGGCGACCTGGACGCGCTGCTCGATGCCGTTCTCGGCGCCGCCGGCTGGACCGGCCCGATGGACCTGCTCGGCCACAGCATGGGCGGCAATGTGGTGATGTCGTATGCCGGCGTGCGCCCCGCGCGCATCCGCCGGCTCGTCAACCTGGAGGGCTTCGGCATGCCCGAGACCCAGCCCCGCCAGGCGCCCGACCGGCTGGCAAAGTGGCTCGACGAATTGAAGACGCCGACGGCGCTGCTCAGCTACGAAAGCCTGCAGGCCGTGGCCGGGCGGCTGCTGCGGAACAACCCGCTGCTCACGCCCGACAAGGCGGCCTGGCTGGCGCCGCACTGGTCGCGGCAGAACACGGCACCCGGCGGCGACGGCCGCTGGCACATTCTGGGCGACCCCGCGCACAAGCGCGTCAACCCGGTGCTCTACCGCAAGGACGAGGTGCTGGAAACCTGGAAGCTCATCACCGCACCGCTGCTGTGGGTGGAAGGCGACCTCACCGACACCACCCAGTGGTGGGGCCACCGCTACCCGCGCAGCGACTTCGAAGCCCGGCTGGCAGTGGTGCCCAGGCTGCAACGTGAACGGCTTTCGCCCTGCGGCCACATGCTGCACCACGACCAGCCGCAGGCGCTGGCCGGGCACCTGGCGCGTTTCCTGGCGTGAGCCGCCTGGACGGCGCCCGCGCGGGCTGCATGCGAGAATGACAGGTTGTCAACCCGTCAAACTCCGCCCCACATGGACGTCGAACATATCAACTCGATCGGCACGCTGCTCGCCGACCTGAGCGCCCGCACCGAGCAGCTCCGGGGGTATCTTTGACTACGACCGCAAGGCACTGCGCCTGAACGAGGTCGTCGCCGCGCTGGAAAACCCCACGGTCTGGAACGAACCCAAGCGGGCCCAGGAACTGGGGCGCGAAAGAAGATGCTCGAAGGCGTGGTCGGCACCATCGACCACCTGAAGCGCAATCTCGACGACAACCTGGAGTTGTTCGAGATGAGCAAGGAAGAAGGCGACGAAGCCGGCCTGCGCAGCATCGAAGTCGAAGCCCAGGCGCTCGAGGCCACCGTCAAGGACCTCGAATTCCGCCGCATGTTCAGCAACCCGGCCGACCCGCTGAACTGCTTCATCGACATCCAGGCCGGCGCCGGTGGCACCGAGGCCTGCGACTGGGCGCAGATGCTGCTGCGCCAGTACCTGAAATACGCCGAGCGCAAGGGCTTCAAGGCCACGGTGGAAGACGAGACGCCGGGCGACGTGGCCGGCATCAAGAGCGCCACCGTCAAGGTCGAGGGCGACTATGCCTTCGGCCTGCTGCGCACCGAAACCGGCGTGCACCGGCTGGTGCGCAAGAGCCCGTTCGATTCCTCCGGCGGGCGCCACACCAGCTTCGCCAGCCTGTTCGTCTACCCGGAGATCGACGATTCGATCGAGATCGACATCAACCCGGCCGACGTGCGCACCGATACCTTTCGCGCCAGCGGCGCCGGCGGCCAGCACATCAACAAGACGGACTCGGCGGTGCGCCTCACGCACCTTCCCACCGGCATCGTGGTGCAGTGCCAGGACGGCCGCAGCCAGCACAGCAACCGCGAAACGGCCTGGCAGCGGTTGCGCTCGCGCCTGTACGACTTTGAACTGCGCAAGCGCCAGGAAGAGCAGCAGAAGCTGGAAGACACCAAGACCGACGTCGGCTGGGGCCACCAGATCCGCAGCTACGTGCTCGACAACAGC
>JAXHKY010000029.1:0-16533 GCA_034522875.1 Rubrivivax sp.
CGACCTGATCGCCCGGCTGGCGCATGGCGTGACCCTGCCGCACACCAGCTGGCTGGCCACCCGGCGCTGGGCGGGACGCGCCTGACGTGTCAGAGCGGCGGAATGCGCAGCATCTGCCCCGGGTAGATCTTGTCCGGGTGCGTGAGCATGGGCTTGTTGGCCTCGAAGATCACCGGGTATTTGTTGGCGTCGCCGTAGAACTTCTTGGCGATCTTGCTCAGATTGTCGCCGCTGACCACGGTGTGCCACTGCGCCTCGGGTTGCGGTGTTTCCACCACCAGCAGGTCGTTGACCTTTTCCACGCCGGCCACGTTGCCGCAGCACAGCAGCACCTTTTCCTTCGTTCCCTGGTCGGCCACGGTGCCGGCCACGGTGACGGTGGCGCTGGGGGCATCGAAGCCGATGTCCATGCCATTGACGGTCAGGCCCTGGGCCTTGACGTAGGTGCCGATGGCGTCACCTGCGGCCTTGCTCAACGCGGCCACCTTCTCGGGTGTGGGCGCCGCGGCGGCGGCTTCCTGCGCGGCCTTGGCTTCACCACGGCCGAAAAGCTTCTCGCCCGCTTCCTTCATGAATGACATCAAGCCCATGACTCTCTCCTGCTGACGTTGGGGAAGTGTGATGATGT
Source organism: Rubrivivax sp. (assembly GCA_034522875.1). Lineage (GTDB taxonomy): Bacteria > Pseudomonadota > Gammaproteobacteria > Burkholderiales > Burkholderiaceae_C > Rubrivivax. The sequence continues at coordinate 629 of JAXHKY010000029.1, forward strand.
CAGAGATCGGGTCCGGTGCCGTTGCGCCCAGTCAGGGGACGGACGCGACAGCGTTTCAGCCGGCCAGCAGCCCCTTCGTCTCGATGAAACGCACCACCTCGTCCAGGCCCTGGCGCGTGCGCAGGTTCGTCATCACCCAGGGCCGGTTCGGACGCATGCGCCGCGTGTCGGCCGCCATCACCTCCAGGCTGGCACCGACGTAAGGGGCCAGATCGGTCTTGTTGATGACGAAGAGGTCGCTCTTGGTGATGCCGGGCCCGCCCTTGCGCGGGATCTTCTCGCCGGCGGCGACGTCGATGACGTAGATCGTGAGGTCGCTCAACTCGGGGCTGAAGGTGGCGGCCAGGTTGTCGCCGCCGGATTCGATGAAGACGATGTCGGCGTCGGGGAACTGCTCCAGCATGCGGTCGACGGCCTCGAGGTTGATCGACGCGTCTTCGCGGATGGCGGTATGCGGGCAGCCCCCGGTTTCCACGCCCATGATGCGCTCGGGCGCCAGCGCCCCGGACTCCGTAAGCAGGCGCTGGTCTTCCCGGGTGTAGATGTCGTTGGTGACGACCACCAGGTCCCAGCGCTCGCGCATGGCCTTGCACAGCATTTCCACCAGCGTCGTCTTGCCGCTGCCCACCGGACCGCCTACGCCCACGCGCAAGGGGGGCAGCTTCCTGGTGCGGCCGGGGATGCGGTGCAGTGGCGACGAAGTCATGATCTGAACAGCCTCGAATACTGGGTTTCGTGTTGCGCCGAGAGGATGGCGAGCCTGGGTGCAAAGGCCTGGCGTTCGCCGTCGGGCAGCGCGGCGGCGGCGTCCACCGCGCCGGGAATGGCCGCCGCCAGCCGGGCAAGCAAACGCTGCGCCGCGGCCTGACCCAGCGGTACGGTCTTCATCGCCGCCTGCCCCATATTCTCGGCCCAGCTCCAGGCAAAGGCCAGCAGCGCGTCGCGCGGCGACGCGCCGGCCAGCACGGTGGCCAGCGCGAAGGCCACCGGCCACAGTGGCGCCGGCTGCAGGGCGGCCAGGGTGAGCAGGCGCGGGTCATCGCCTTGTTCGCCATTGCGCAGCCAGTCCAGCAGCGACCGGCCGGTCTGCAGGGCCTGCTGGCGCCCCTCGGCGGTTTCGCGCGTCTGGTCGGTCCAGGCATTGAGCGAAGCGATACGGTCCGCGTCTCTTGCCTGCCAGGCGCAGATGGCTTGCGCCACGAGGGCCAGGTCGCAGCGCGCCAGGCTCAGCTGCAGCTGGTCGAGCAGCCAGTCGGCGGCCTGCGCTTCGTCGTCGACCAGACCGGCCTCGACCGCCGCTTCCAGACCCTCCGAATAGCTGAAGCCGCCCACCGGCAGGGCCGGCGAGGCCAGCCACATGAGGCGCAGCAAGGGCGCCGCGTCTTCGCCCATTCAGTGGCGGTGGCCGTGATCGTGGCCGTGTCCGCAGTCCGGGCCGTGCACGTGGGGTGTCGGCGCCGCCGCAATGGGGACATTCAGCGGCTTGCCGCGGGGCGCGGTCGCGGCAGGCGGGCTGCCATGCGCGTGCCCGTGCCCGTGCCCGTGTTCATGCGCATGCGCGTCGCCGCCGTGCGCTGCGTAGGCGCCGCCTTCAGGCTCGAACGGCGCCAGCGCCTCGCTCACGACCAGGTGCAGGCGCTGCAGCATCTCGCCCAGCACCGGGTCGGGTTCGAACTTCAGGTGGTCGGGCTTGAGCTCGACCGCCACGTGCCGGTTGCCCAGATGGTAGGCAGCGCGCAGCAGGTCGCTCGGGCTGCCGTGTTCGCTGCAGGGGCGCACCACCAGCACCGGCTGCGGCGCCGCTTCCACCCGCACCAGCGAGCCGTCTTCGGCCACCAGAACGTCGCCGCCGCGCACGACGGTGCCGCGCGGCAGGAAGATGCCCAGGTGGCGGCCCGAGCTGTCGGTGGCGTCGAAGCGGCTCTTCTGGCGCAAGTCCCAGTCCAGCGCAACCGTGGTGGCGCGCTTGAGCAGCGCCGGCGCCAGGCCACGGGCCTGGGGAATGACTTTGTTGGCGGTCAGCATGCGGAGATTGTCGCTGTCAGTCGGCCGTCGGAGGCTCCAGCGCTTCCAGGTCAGCCAGGTCCTTGAAGCGCCCCACGGCGCGCTTGTTGGCCTTGAAGTCTTCCAGGCCGATGAAGTTCAATGGCAGGCCGTCCACCTCCATCGTCTCGCGCCGGCCCCAGCAGGCATCGAACTCGACGCCATCGATGCGCGTGAGCAGGTCGATCCGCCCAGGTGCCACGCCCAGCTGGATGACGCTGTCGTCGGTGAAGTCGGCACGGGTCAAGCCCAAGGATCCGAATCCGAACGCCTTCAGAGCCGCGAGCAGTCGATCGATATTCTCAGGCGTCGGCGAAAGCCAGAAGTCGATGTCGCCCGTGTAGCGCGGATGCCCATGGGCCGCCAGCGCGTATCCGCCCACCACGAGGTATTCAACCCCGCTTGCGTTGAGCAATTCGGCAAACTCTTTGAAGTCGCGGTTCAGCATCTTCGGTGGGCCCGGCGCCGAAGGCCTGCCGGCGCAGTTGTTCCACGGCGGCCAGGCGTTCGGCCACCGGGCGCGAACGCCAGAAGGCCAGATCGGCCGCGGCCTGATTGCTGCGCCGCACACGGGTGACAACACGTTCCATGCCTCGATTGTCCTTGCCCCGTGCGCAATCGCCAAGGCACCGTTGCCGTCAGAACAGGAAATACCGCTGCGCCATCGGCAGCAGCGTGGCCGGGTCGCAGGTGAGCAGCTGGCCGTCGGCGCGCACCTCGTAGGTCTGGGCGTCGATCTCCATCACCGGCAGATAGGCGTTGTGCACCATGTCGGCCTTCTTCACGGTGCGGCAGCCGTGCACGGCCGAAAGCCGCTTGCGCAGCCCGAGCTCGTCGCCGAGTTCGCCGCGCAGCGCGGTCTGGCTGACGAAGGTCAGGCTGGTCGCCGGCAGCACACGGCCGTGGCTGCCGAACATGGGGCGGTAGTGCACCGGCTGCGGCGTGGGGATGCTGGCGTTGGGGTCGCCCATGGCCGCCGCAGCGATGAAGCCGCCCTTCAGGATGAGGCTCGCCTTGACGCCGAAGAAGGCCGGCCGCCACAGCACCAGGTCGGCCCACTTGCCGACCTCGATGCTGCCCACGTCGTGGCTGATGCCGTGCGCGATGGCCGGGTTGATGGTGTACTTGGCGATATAGCGCTTGACGCGGAAATTGTCGTTGCGCGACTGCGCCTCGACCGGCTCGTTGCGGCCGGCGGCCGGGGCCAGCCAGCCGCGCTGGCCCTTCATCTTGTGCGCCGTCTGCCAGGTGCGGATGATCACCTCGCCCACGCGCCCCATGGCCTGGCTGTCGCTGGCCATGATGCTGATGGCGCCCAGGTCGTGCAGCACGTCCTCGGCGGCGATGGTCTCGCGGCGGATGCGGCTTTCGGCGAAGGCCAGGTCCTCGGCGATGCCGGCGTCGAGGTGGTGGCACACCATCAGCATGTCCACGTGCTCGTCCAGCGTATTCACGGTGTACGGGCGCGTGGGGTTGGTGCTGCTGGGCAACACGTTGGCCTCGCCCACCACCTTCATGATGTCGGGCGCGTGGCCGCCGCCGGCACCTTCGCTGTGGAAGGTGTGGATGGTGCGGCCCTTGAAGGCTTTGATGCTGTCCTCGACGAAGCCGCTTTCGTTCAGCGTGTCGGTGTGGATGGCGACCTGCGTGTCGGTGACCTCGGCCATGGTCAGGCAGTTGTCGATGGCCGCCGGCGTGGTGCCCCAGTCCTCGTGCAGCTTCAGGCCGATGGCGCCGGCGGCGATCTGCTGGCTCAGGGCTTCGGGCCGCGTGGCATTGCCCTTGCCCAGGAAGCCCAGGTTCATGGGAAAAGCCTCGGCCGCCTGCAGCATGCGGTGGATGTTTTCCGGCCCCGGCGTGCAGGTGGTGGCATAGGTGCCCGTGGCCGGGCCGGTGCCGCCGCCGAGCATGGTGGTGATGCCCGAATACAGCGCCTCGTCGATCTGCTGCGGGCAGATGAAGTGGATGTGGCTGTCGATGCCGCCGGCAGTGACGATGAGGCCTTCGCCGGCGATGATCTCGGTGCCCGGGCCGATGACGATGTCCACACCGGGTTGCACGTCGGGGTTGCCGGCCTTGCCGATGGCGGCGATGCGGCAGCCCTTGAGGCCGATGTCGGCCTTGACGATGCCCCAGTGGTCGACGATGAGCGCATTGGTGATGACGCAGTCGCAGGCCTCGTGCTGGCCGGGGCCGTTGACGACCTGGCTCTGGCCCATGCCGTCGCGGATGGTCTTGCCGCCGCCGAACTTGACCTCTTCGCCGTAGCCACCGGCGCGCAGCGTGTGGTCGGCTTCGACCTCGATCACCAGGCCGGTATCGGCCAGCCGCAGGCGGTCGCCCACGGTGGGGCCGTACATCTCGGCATAGGCGCGTCTGCCCAACGTTGCCATCACACGCTCCCGTTGACGAGGCCGCGGAAGCCCCAGACCTGCCGCAGCCCGGCATAGGCCACCAGTTCCACCGTGCGTTGCTGGCCGGGTTCGAAGCGCACGGCGGTACCGCTCGGGATATTCAGCCGCATGCCCGTGGCGGCCTGGCGGTCGAAGTGCAGCGCCGCATTGGTCTCGGCGAAGTGGTAGTGCGAGCCGACCTGGATGGGGCGGTCGCCGGTGTTCGAAACCGCCATGGAAAGCGTGTCGCGGCCGGGGTTGAGCGCGTGCGCTGGGCCGTCGGTGAAGAGTTCGCCGGGGATCATGGATGGGCCTCCTGGAAGTCAGCCGATCGGCTGGTGCACGGTGACCAGCTTGGTGCCGTCGGGGAAGGTGGCCTCGACCTGGATGTCGTGGATCATCTCCGGCACGCCTTCCATGACATCGTCGCGCCTGAGCACGGTCTTGCCTTCGCTCATCAGCTGCGCGACGGTCTTGCCGTCGCGCGCGCCTTCCAGGATGGCGGCGCTGATCAGCGCCACCGACTCCGGGTGGTTGAGCTTGAGGCCGCGCGCCTTGCGCCGTTCGGCCAGCAAGGCGGCAGTGAAGATCAGCAGCTTGTCCTTCTCGCGCGGGGTCAGGTCCATGGCGATCGTGGCGGTGATGGCAGGTCAGACCGCATCGTAAACGCTGGATCGCGATGTGACGTGGATGCGACGCGGCCGTTGGCGCTGGCGCGGATCGTGCATGTCAGGGCGCACCATGCCGACGCAGGCTTCCACCGTCCAGGCTGCACCAACCATGGGCGCCATCGCACCGCAGCAGCGCGTCATCAAGGTGCGGCGCGACTACAACGCCTGGGTCGCGCGCGAGACGATGGAGGACTATGCGCTGCGCTTCACGCCGCGCTCGTTCCGCAAGTGGAGCGAGTGGCGCGTGGCGCACACGGCCCTGGGCGGCGCGGCCTCGTTCCTGGTGCTGGAAGCGGTGGGCGCCACGCTGCTGCTGCAGTTCGGCTTCGTCAACGCTTTCTGGGCCATCGTGGCCACCGGGCTGGTGATCTTTGCCGCCGGGCTGCCGATCAGCGTCTACGCCGCCAAGTACGGGCTGGACATGGACCTGCTGACGCGCGGCGCCGGCTTCGGCTATATCGGCAGCACCATCACCAGCCTCATCTACGCCAGCTTCACCTTCATCTTCTTCGCGCTCGAAGCGGCCATCATGGCCTACGCGCTGGAACTGGCCTTCGACATCCCGCCGGCCTGGGGCTACCTGATCTGTGCGCTGGTGGTCATACCGCTCGTCACCCACGGCGTCACCGCCATCAGCGCGCTGCAGGTGTGGACACTGCCGCTGTGGCTGGTGTTGCTGGTGCTGCCCTACATCTATGTCTTCCAGGCGCACCCGAACCTGATCGCCGACCTGCGCGGCTATGCCGGTGAAGACGGCCAGGGCGGCGCCTTCGACCCACTGCTCTTCGGCGGCGCGCTCACCGTGGGCGTGGCGCTGATCACGCAGATGGGCGAGCAGGTGGACTACCTGCGCTTCATGCCCGAGAAGACGCGCGCCAACCGCTGGCGCTGGTGGGCCGGCGTGCTGGTGGGCGGGCCGGGCTGGGTGCTGCCGGGCGTGCTGAAGATGCTGGGCGGCGCGCTGCTGGCCTACCTGGCGCTTTCGCTGGCGGTGCCGGCCGACCGCGTGGTGGACCCCAACCAGATGTACCTGGCGGCCTACGAGACCGTGTTCGCCAACTACGGCTGGGCGGTGGCGGCCACGGCGCTGCTGGTGGTGGTGAGCCAGCTCAAGATCAACGTCACCAATGCCTACGCCGGCAGCCTGGCCTGGAGCAACTTCTTCGCCCGGCTCACGCACAGCCACCCCGGGCGCGTGGTGTGGATGGTGTTCAACACGCTGATCGCGCTCATGCTCATGGAACTGGAGGTTTTCCAGGCCATCGGCGGCGTGCTCGGGCTGTACGCCAATATCGCCATCAGCTGGATCATGGCCGTGGTGGCCGACCTGGTGGTGAGCAAGCCGCTGGGGCTGAGCCCCAAGGGCGTGGAATTCAAGCGCGCCCACCTGTACGACTTCAACCCGGTGGGCGTGGGTGCCATGGGTGCGGCTTCGGTGTTGTCGATCGCGGCCTACCTGGGCGTCTTCGGCGTGGCCGCGCAGGCCTTCTCTGCCGTCATCGCCATGGCGGTGGCCTTCGTCGCCGCGCCGCTCATCGCCTGGGCGACGAAGGGCCGCTACTACATCGCGCGCCATGCCGACGCCGCGCCCGACGCCGGCGCCTACCTGGGCACGGCTCGCCGCGTGCGCGCCTGCGTCATCTGCGAGCGGCCCTACGAAGGCGACGACATGGCCTCTTGCCCGGCCTACGGCGGGCCGATCTGTTCGTTGTGCTGTTCGCTCGACGCCCGCTGCCACGACCTGTGCAAGCCCGCGGCAGCGCGCGCGCCGGTACAGATCAATGCCGCGCTGCGCTGGCTGACGCCGCGCGGCTGGTGGCCGCAGCTCGACACCGGCCTGGGCCGCTACCTGCTGCTGATGGCGGTGGTGGCGCCGGCGCTGGCGGCGCTGATGCTGCTGCTGTACCGCGCCGAACTGCACCAGCTGGGCGACGCCGCCGCCGCCGCGGAGCCGGCGCTGCGCTCGCTGCTGATCAAGTCCTACTGTGCGCTGCTGCTGGTGGGCGGCGTCATCGGCTGGTGGCTGGTGCTCACGCAGATGAGCCGCCGCGTGGCGCAGGAAGAGTCCAACCGCCAGACCGAGGCGCTGGTGGCCGAGGTCGAATCGCACCGCCGCACCGACCTGGAGTTGCAGCGCGCCAAGCGCGCCGCCGACGCCGCCAACCAGGCCAAGACGCGCTATATCTCGGCCGTCAGCCACGAACTGCGCACGCCGCTGAACAGCATCCTGGGTTATGCGCAGCTGCTCGACGAGGACAGCACCCTGCCCGCGCACCGCAAGCAGGCGGTGGGCGTCATCCGCCGCGGCGGCGAGCACCTGCTGGGCTTGATCGAAGGCACGCTGGACATCGCCCGCATCGAGGCCGGCAAGCTGGCGCTGGACCCGAAACCGGTGCGACTGCGCGAGGCGCTGCGCCAGATCGTGCAGATGTTCGAACTGCAGGCCTGCGCCAAGGGCCTGCGCTTCGAGCACGACGTGGAGGCCGCGCCCCTGTGGGTGCGTGCCGACGAGCGGCGGCTGACGCAGATCCTGATCAACGTGCTGGGCAACGCGGTCAAGTTCACCGCCGCCGGCCGCGTGAGTTTTCGCGCTGCGCATGTGCGCGACATGGCGGTCTTCGAGATCGAGGACACCGGCCCGGGCATCGCGCCGGCCGATATCGAACGCATCTTCGAACCTTTCTCGCGCGGCGCGCATGCCGCGGCGGCCGCGGGCAGCGGCGGCGCGGGGGGCACCGGCCTGGGACTGACCATCGCCAAGATGCTGACCGACCTGATGGGCGGCGAGATGACGGTGTCCTCGAAGCCGGCGAGCGACGGCGCAACGGGCGGCACCTTGTTCCGCGTCCGCCTCTTCCTGCCCGAACTGCAAGGTGCGCGTTTGGCGCCGCTGCCTGCCCCGCGCGGCGCCTATGCCGGACCGCGGCGGCGCCTGCTGGTGGTGGACAACGAAGAGGTCGACCGCGCGCTGCTGGCGCGCCGGCTGGAGGCGCTGGGCTTCGAGGTGCTTCAGGCCGGCTCCGGCCTGGCTGCGCTGGGCCTGCTGCACGAGCAGCGCGTCGATGCCATCCTGATGGACCTGGCCATGCCGGGCATCGACGGCTGGGAGACGATTCGCACGCTGCGCCGCCAGCGCCTAAGCGAAGCGCCGGTGGCCGTGGTCTCTGCCAATGCCTTCGACAAAGGGTTGGACAACGACGCCGGCATCACGGCGGCCGACTTCATCACCAAACCGGTGCGTTTCGAAGAGTTGCTCGACTGGCTGGGGGCGAAGCTGGCGCTGCAGTGGCTGGCGGCGCCTGAACGCCCCGCGCCAGGCGCCCCGCCGCCGCCGGCGACCTTGCGCGCGGCCGCCTTGACGGCCGTGCCTGGCGGCCCCGTGCCTTCACACGAGCAACTGCTGTCCTTGCAGCAGGTGGTGGAACTGGGCTACCCGCGCGGCGTGATGCGACAACTCGACGAGATCGCACAGTCACGCCCCGACTGCCGCGCCTGGCTGGTGCCGCTGCGCGCGCTGGCCGAGGCCTTCGAATTCGACCGCATGACTCCGTGGATCAAAGATGCCATCGCCCACACCCATCCTGCCTGAGCGTCTTCAGCCCCCGCTGGCCGGACCGTTGCGCGAGCCTCTGGCCAGCCGCGCCCACGCCGGCCTGGTGCTGATCGTCGACGACGTGCCCGACAACCTGGCCGTGCTGCACGACGCGCTGGACGCCGCCGGCTACACCGTGCTCGTGGCCACCGAAGGCGCCAGCGCGCTGCAGCGCGCGGTGCAGGCCGAGCCCGACATCGTGCTGCTCGACGCCGTGATGCCCGGCATGGACGGTTTCGAGGTCGCGCGCCGCCTGAGGGCCGGGCCCGAGACGGCGCACATCCCCATCGTCTTCATGACCGGACTCACCGACACCGAACACGTGCTGGCGGCCTTCGACGCCGGTGGCGTCGACTACGTCACCAAGCCGATCCGGCCGCCCGAGATCGTCGCCCGCGTGGCCGTGCACATGCAGTCGGCGCGGCAGGCGCGGCAGGCGCGCAATGCGCTCGACGCCTACGGCCACGCCACCATCGCGGTGCGACTGGACGAAGGCCGCGTGCGCCTGGTGTGGCAGACGGCGCTGGCCCGGCAGTGGCTGCCGGCCTATTTCGGCACCGCGCCCGACGAGGTGCCGGCGCTGCTGGTCGACTGGCTGCGCTCGGCGACCTATGGCCGCGAGGTGCGGCCACTGGCCACCGCCTGCGAATCGCGCCGGCTGGTGTGCACGCTGCAAGGTCGCACGGTGGACGACGACTGGCTGGTGGTGCTGCGCGAGGTGAGCGACGCCGCCACCGTGGAAGCCACCATGCAGGCGTTGCGCCTGACGCTGCGCGAAAGCGAGGTGCTGTACTGGGTGGTCAAGGGCAAGACCAACCGCGACATCGGCGACATCCTGGGCTCCAGCCCGGCCACGGTGAAGAAGCACCTGGAGCGCGTCTACGAAAAGCTCGGCGTGGAAACCCGCACCGCGGCGGCCGGGGTGGCCATGCAGAGGGTGGCCGAGCTGAGGCCGGGGTGAAGCTTAGTGATGCGCCGAATAAGGCGTGCGCAACGCAGAGGGGCAGAGGGCACAGAGGACGCGGAGGAAAACAGAATATGAACCGGCCCATGCGCGGCATGCGCAGCAATGAGAGGCAATGAGAGCCGCCAATCCTTTGAATGTCTCTGCATTCCTCTGCGCTTTCTGCGCCTCTGCGTTGAACTTCCCCCCGGCGTAGTCGGGAAGGTCTAGCGCGCAATCTGCGCCCGGAACGCTGCCAGCCAGGCCAGCAGCCGGCGCTGGTTGACGACGCCGCTGCGCAGCAGCGCCCGCTGCCCGGCGGAAAGGCCTTGCAGCGCGGGGTCGGCAAATTCGTAGCGCAGCCACGGCGCGGTGGAAGCATAAGGACCCTTCACCTCGGTCAGCGCCATCTCGACCGTGCCTTCCACCTGCGGCGTGGCCTGCAGATGGTCGATGACCTGCACCAGCCGGTCGTTGAAATAGCCCTGCGGGTAGCCCAGGTCCCGGTAGGCCTGCTGAAACAGCGGGTACAGGCGCCGGTACAGCGCCGCGGCCTGCGCCGGGTCCACCGCCTCGACCATCTGCACCAACGGCAGGTAGCGCTGCGCATTGTCGGGGTCCATCTGCAGCGCATCACCCTGGGACCGTGTGGTGAAGCGGCCCGGCGTGGGCTGCACCGGCCACAGCCGCGGCGTCGCATGTTTGCCCGGCAGGTTGTCCACCGTGGCCACCACGTGCTGCACGAAACCGTCGACCTGCAGGAACTGCAGCACACCACGGCGGCCGACCAGGCCGGTGAGTGCGTCAGCGACGAAATCGCCGGCCTGCTCCAGCGGCGGCAAGGGGGCGGCGGGCGCGGCAGCCGAGGCGACTTCGCCGGCCGGCGCGCTGGCGGCGTCCAGCGGATGCAGGATTTGCGGCTCGGCGGGCGCCGCAGGCGCAGCCGGCGTCTCGGCCACCACGGGGCCGGGCACCGGTGCCTGGGCCGCCGGTGTCGGTGCAGGCTGGAAAACGTAGTAGGCGCCGGCTGCCAACAGCAGCATGGCCACGCCCACGGCGGCGATCGTCAGCTTGTTCATCGGTTCATCCTAGACCGCACCGCGACCAGGGGCAAGCGCAGCGCCGGAGCCGTGCCTGGAGGCGAGCCACCGCGCGTTCGGCCCCGCACGGGCCGCTGGCGACGAGTTCGCCACGGGCGCCATGCATGCCATGTACGCCATCCGTCGTATTCCGCGCCTGGCCCTGGCTGCCCAGACTCGGCCTTGTCATTGCATCACCTCACACCCCACAGGAGCCCGCCCCATGAATACCACCCGCCGCCAAGCCGGCAAGACCCTCACCGCCATGACGCTGGCCCTGGCCACGCTCGGCTATTCCAGCTTCGCCACCGCACAGGAAACCATCAAGGTCGGCGTGCTGCATTCGCTTTCCGGCACCATGGCCATTTCCGAAACGGTGCTCAAGGACACCGTGCTGATGGCCATCGAGGAGATCAACGCCAAGGGCGGCCTGCTGGGCAAGAAGCTCGAACCTGTGGTCGTGGACCCGGCCTCCAACTGGCCGCTGTTCGCCGAGAAGGCCAAGCAGCTCATCAGCCAGGACAAGGTCGCGGTGACCTTCGGCTGCTGGACCAGTGTGTCGCGCAAGAGCGTGCTGCCGGTTTACGAGGAAACCAATGCGCTGCTGTTCTACCCCGTGCAGTACGAGGGCGAGGAACTGAGCAAGAACGTCTTCTACACCGGCGCCGCGCCCAACCAGCAGGCCATTCCCGCGGTGGAATACCTGATGAGCAAGGACGGCGGGTCGGCCAAGCGCTGGGTGCTGCTGGGCACCGACTACGTCTACCCGCGCACCACCAACAAGATCCTGCGCGCCTTCCTGAAGGCCAAGGGCGTGGCCGACGCCGACATCATGGAGGAGTACACCCCCTTCGGCCACAGCGACTACCAGACCATCATCGCCAAGATCAAGAAGTTCGCCGGCGAAGGCAAGAAGACGGCCGTGGTCTCCACCATCAACGGCGACAGCAACGTGCCCTTCTACAAGGAGCTCGGCAACCAGGGCCTGAAGGCCACCGACGTGCCGGTGGTGGCGTTCAGCGTGGGTGAAGAAGAGCTGCGCGGCGTCGACACCAAGCCGCTGGTCGGCCACCTGGCGGCGTGGAACTATTTCCAGTCGATCAAGAACCCGACCAACGACGAGTTCATCAAGAAGTGGAGTGCCTACGCCAAGGCCAACAATGTGCCCGGCCACAAGGACAAGGCGCTGACCAACGACCCGATGGAAGCCACCTATATCGGCGTGCACATGTGGGCACAGGCGGTGACCAAGGCAAAGAGCACCGACACCGACAAGGTCATTGCCGCCATGGCCGGCCAGACCTTCAAGGCGCCCAGCGGCATCATGAGCAAGATGGACGAGAAGAACCACCATCTGCACAAGAGCGTGTTCATCGGCGAGATCAAGGCCGACGGCCAGTTCAACGTGGTCTGGAAGACACCCGGCCCGGTGGTCGCCGACCCGTGGAGCGACTTCATCCCCGAGAACAAGGGCAAGCTGAACGTGCCCGAGATGAAGAAGGTCGCGGCCAAGTGACGCGGCACCCCGGCGCGGCGCTGATGCGCTGCGCCGCGGTGGTTCTGGGCCTGTTCCTGTGGTTGGGCGGGGCCGGTACGGCCGCGGCGCTGACGCAGCAACAGGCCTTTTCCATGGCTGCCGGCGACAGCGACGAGCGCATCGCCGCCATCAACGCCGCGGTGGCGCAGGCCGACCCGGCGCTGGCCGCCTTCGTGCAGGCCCTGCTGGACGACGAGGTGAAGGTGGCCGACGGCCGCGCCTTCATCGTGCGCGGTGAACAGGTGCTGGACGCCGCCACGGGCTCGGCCACGCTGCTGCCCGAAGGCGCCGAGGACGTGTCCAACAACAACCGCATGCGGCGCGAACTGGGTGCGGCCGTGGCGGCGATGCAGCTGCTTTCGCCCGACCGCGAACAGCGCGCGCGCGGCATCGCCGAACTGCGCAGCCAGGCCGACGAAAGCAAGCTGCCGCTGATCGACAAGGCAGCCGCGGTGGAAACCGACGAAGGGCTGAAGGAACAGCTGGAACTGCTGCGTGCGGCGGTCGGCATCTCGTCGCAGGACAAGTCGCTGCGGCTCGCGGCGGCCACGCTGCTGGGCGGCAGCCGGCTGCCCGCCACGCGCGCGCTGCTGCTGGAAAGGCAGGCCGAGGAAAGCGACGCCGAGGTCAAGGCGGCCATCAAGGCTTCGTTGGCGCAGGTCGAACGTCGTTTGCAGTGGGGCGAATGGCTGGGCGTATTCTTCACCGGCGCCAGCCTGGGGTCGATCCTGATGCTGGTGGCGCTGGGCCTGGCCATCACCTACGGCCTGATGGGCGTCATCAATATGGCGCACGGCGAGCTGATGATGATCGGCGCCTACGCCACCTACGTGGTGCAGAACCTGTTCCGGCAGTACCTGCCGGGTGCCTTCGACGCCTACATCCTGGCCGCCATCCCGATCAGCTTCCTGACCGCAGCGGCGGTGGGCGCGGTGCTGGAACGTAGCGTCATCCGCTGGCTCTACGGCCGGCCGCTGGAAACGCTGCTGGCCACCTGGGGCATCAGCCTCATTCTCATGCAGACCGTGCGCTCCACCTTCGGCGCGCAGAACGTGGGCGTGGAAAACCCGTCTTGGCTGTCCGGCGGCCTGCAGGTGCTGCCGAATCTGACGCTGCCGTACAACCGGCTCGCGATCATTGTCTTCGCTGCGCTGGTGCTGCTGGGCGTGGCGTTATTGATCAGCAAGACACGCTTGGGCCTGTTCGTGCGCGGTGTGACGCAGAACCGGCGCATGGCCTCGTGCGTGGGCGTGAATACGGCGCGCATCGACACCTATGCCTTCTCTTTAGGCGCCGGCATCGCCGGCCTGGCCGGCTGTGCGCTGAGCCAGGTCGGCAACGTCGGGCCGGACCTCGGGCAGGGCTACATCGTCGACAGCTTCATGGTCGTCGTGCTCGGCGGCGTCGGGCAGCTCGCCGGCACCGTCTATGCCGGCCTGGGCCTGGGCGTGCTGAACAAGCTGCTGGAAGGCTGGCAGGGCGCGGTGCTGGCCAAGATCATGGTGCTGGTCTTCATCGTCATCTTCATCCAGAAGCGGCCGCAGGGCATTTTTGCCCTGAAGGGCCGGAGTGCTGAAGCGTGAGGGCGGCATGACGCAGCGCCTGCTGGGCCCCAAGGGTTGGGCGGCGTTGGTCGCTGCCAGCCTGACGGTCGTCGTGCTGATCCCGCTGCTGAACCTGGTGGTGCCGTCGAGCAGCGCCTTCCACCTCAGCGACTTCCATGTCAGCCTCATCGGCAAGATCCTGTGTTACGCCATCTGCGCGTTGGCGATGGACCTGATCTGGGGCTACACCGGCATCCTGAGCCTGGGTCACGGTCTGTTCTTCGCACTCGGCGGCTACGCCATGGGCATGTACCTCATGCGCCAGATCGGGCTGGAGGGCAACTACAAGAGCGAGCTGCCCGATTTCATGGTGTTCCTGAACTGGAAGGAACTGCCCTGGCACTGGATGGTGAGCGACAGCTTCATCGCGCAGATGCTGCTGGTGGTGGGGGTGCCGGGGCTGCTGGCCTTCGTGTTCGGCTATTTCGCCTTCCGCTCGCGCATCAAGGGCGTGTATTTCAGCATCATCACGCAGGCGCTGACTTTCGCCGCCATGCTGCTGTTCTTCCGCAACGAAACCGGCTTCGGCGGCAACAACGGCTTCACTGACTTCAAGCGCATCCTCGACGTGCCGCTGGGCACGCCGGGCATGCGCGTGTTCCTGTGCGTACTCACCGGCGCGGTGCTGATCGGCTTCTTCCTCATGGCGCGCGCCATCGTCACCAGCAAATACGGACGCGTGTTGCAGGCCATCCGCGACGCCGAGACACGCGTCATGTTCACCGGCTACAACCCGTTGGCCTACAAGCTCAGCATCTGGACGCTGAGCGCGGTCATGTGCGGCGTGGCCGGCGCCCTTTACGTGCCGCAGGTGGGCATCATCAACCCGGGCGAGATGAGCCCGGCGGCCAGCATCGAGATTGCCATCTGGGCCGCGGTGGGCGGGCGCGCCACGCTCATCGGCCCCATCGTCGGCGCCTTCTTCGTCAACGGGGCCAAGAGCTGGTTCACGGTGGCCTTCCCTGAATACTGGCTGTTCTTCCTGGGCGCCTTGTTCATTGCGGTGACGCTGTTCCTGCCGCACGGGATCGTGGGCCTGTTCCGCCGCAAGGGGCGCGAATGACGACCGAAAGAACTCTGGGAGGAGGTTGGGCATGACGCCCGACCTCATGGAAGCCGGCGCCAAGGCGATGGCCGAACACCGGGCGCGTGATATCGCCAAGCCGCGCTTCGTCAGCGAGGAGCCGTATTTCGGCCAGGGCGTGGCGCTGTACGTGGAAGACATCACCGTCAGCTTCGACGGCTTCAAGGCGCTGAATGCACTGAGCCTGGCCATCGACGTGGGCGAACTGCGCTGCATCATCGGCCCCAACGGTGCCGGCAAGACGACGATGATGGACTGCATCACCGGGAAGACGCGGCCCGACGCCGGCAAGGTGTTCTTCGGCTCCAATATCGACCTGCTCGGCATGACCGAGCCGCAGATCGCGCAGATCGGCGTTGGCCGCAAATTCCAGAAGCCCACGGTCTACGAGCAGCTCACGGTGTTCGAGAACCTGGAGCTGGCGCTGAAGGCCGACCGCCGCGTTCGTGCCGCGCTGTTCCACCGCCTCAGCGGCCTTCAGCGCGACCGCATCGACGAGGTGCTGACGGGGATCCACCTGAAGGACGACGTGCAGCGCACGGCCGGCCTGCTGAGCCACGGCCAGAAGCAGTGGCTGGAGATCGGCATGCTGCTGATGCAGGACCCCAAGCTGCTGCTGCTGGACGAACCCGTGGCCGGCATGACCGACGAGGAAACCGAGCGCACGGCCGAACTGTTCCTGTCGCTGGAGGGCAAGCATTCGCTGGTGGTGGTGGAACACGACATGACATTCGTCGACCAGCTCACCGAAGGGCGCAAGAAGGTGACGGTGCTGCATGAAGGCAGCGTGCTGGCCGAGGGGTTGCTGTCGGAAGTGCA
Source organism: Rubrivivax sp. (assembly GCA_034522875.1). Taxonomy (GTDB): domain Bacteria; phylum Pseudomonadota; class Gammaproteobacteria; order Burkholderiales; family Burkholderiaceae_C; genus Rubrivivax. The sequence continues at coordinate 16,394 of JAXHKY010000029.1, forward strand.
GGCCAACGAAAAGGTCGTCGAGGTGTACCTTGGCCGCTGAATCCCGGGTGCCTGATTGCCTGCTGCGTGTCGAAGGCCTGAACCAGTACTACGGCGGCTCGCACATCCTGCGCAACCTCGGCTTCGAGGCCAGGCTCGGC
>JAXHKY010000030.1:0-104219 GCA_034522875.1 Rubrivivax sp.
GCCAAAGCGAACAAGACGGTGTCGCGCAAGGCAGTGCCCAGGCGCAGCGCCAAGCCGGCGCCAGGCAGCCGCGCCACGCCGGCCCGGGCGAAATAGCCGCGGCGCCGCCGCGCCGCGCCTCGGCGCGGTCGCCGTCCACTTCCGCGGCACGCCGCAGCACCCGGCCGATCCCGGCCGCGACCCGGGGCGGGTGACCCCGCCTCGCGCCCGGCCACAGGCGCGTCGACCGCACCCCCCGCACACCGCACACCGCACACCGCAGAATGCACCCCAGGACGCCATGAACATCATCATCCTCGACGACTACCAGGACGCCGTGCGCAAGCTCAAGTGCGCCGCGCAGCTTGAGCCCTACAGCGCCAAGGTCTTCACCAACACGGTCAAGGGCATCGGTCAGCTATCGGTGCGACTGCGCGAGGCCGAGGTGCTGGTCTTGATCCGTGAACGCACGCACTTCCCGCGCGCGCTGCTGGAAAAGCTGCCCAAGCTCAAGCTCATCTCGCAGACCGGGCGTGTGGGACCGCATGTCGACGTCGAGGCCTGCACGAAGCTGGGCATCGCAGTGGCCGAAGGGGTGGGCTCGCCAGTGGCGCCGGCCGAACTGACCTGGGCCCTGGTGATGGCCGCCATGCGCCGGCTGCCGCAGTACATCGGCAACCTCAAGCACGGTGCCTGGCAGCAAAGCGGGTTGAAGACGGCGTCGGTCCCGCCGAACTTCGCCATCGGCATGGTACTGTCCGGCAAGACACTGGGCATCTGGGGCTACGGCAAGATCGGCCGTCTGGTGGCCGGTTATGGCGTGGCCTTCGGCATGAAGGTGCAGGTGTGGGGCAGCGAAAAGGCTCGCGAACGCGCCGTGGCCGATGGCCACGAAGCGGCGGCCACTTGCGAAGCCTTCTTCGAAACCTGCGACGTGCTCTCGCTGCACCTGCGACTGAGCGAACGCACGCGCGGCATCGTGCGGCTGGACGCGCTGTCGCGCATGAAGCCCACGGCGCTGCTCGTCAATACCTCGCGCGCCGAACTGCTGGAGGACAACGCGCTGGTCGCCGCGCTCAACCGCGGCCGCCCCGGCATGGCCGCGGTGGACGTCTTCGAGAGCGAGCCCATCCTGCAGGGCCACCCGCTGCTGAGGCTGGAAAACGCCGTCTGCACGCCGCACATCGGCTATGTGGAACAGGACAGCTACGAACTCTACTTTGGCGCCGCATTCGCCAATGTCGTCAATTTCCTGCGCAACGAACCCAGCCACCTGGTCAACCCCGAGGCGCTGAAGGTGATGCGGTGAAGGCACCGTCTTGACCGCCGCGGCAACGCCGCCCGCACCCGCGGCGGCGGCCGATGTCGACCGTGCCTGCCGGGCGCTGCTGGCGGGCAATTTCGCCATCGGCTGCGGCGTCATGGTCACGGCCGGGGCCTTGAACGACCTGGCGCAGTCGCTGCAGGTGACGCCGGCCGTGGGCGGCCAGCTCATCACCGCGGCTGCCGTGGCCATGGGCGTGGGGGCGCCGCTGATGGCCGCGGCCATGGGCCAGTGGGACCGACGGCGCCTGCTGACGCTGGCGTTGCTGTGGTACGCCGCCGGGCACGCGATCTCGGCCCTGATGCCGAGCTTCGCCGCGCTGCTGCCGGCGCGTGTGCTCACCATGCTGGCCGCCGCGGTCTTCACGCCGCAGGCGGCGGCGGCGATCAGCGTGCTGGCGCCGCCGGCGCAGCGCGGGCGCGCCATCACCTATATTTTCCTGGGCTGGTCGCTGGCTTCGGTGCTGGGCATGCCCGCGCACAGCTATGTCGCCGAGACGCTGGGCTGGCGCTGGGCCTTTGCGCTGGTGACGGTGCTCAGCCTGGCCGCCGCCTGGGGCGTGTGGCGCGCGCTGCCGGGCGACGTGCGGCCGCCGCCGCTGACGCTGCGCAACTGGGGCACGGCCTTGTCCAACCCGCTGTTCATGGCCATGGTGGCGGTGACGGCGCTCAGCGGCGCCGGGCAGTTCACGCTGTTCAGCTATTTCGCGCCCTACTACCGGCAGGAACTGGGCGCCAGCGCCGGCGGCGTGAGTTTCCTGTTCCTGTGGTTCGGCATCTTCGGCCTGCTGGGCAACCTGCTGCTGGCGCGCAGCATCGACCGCTGGGGCGCGGCGAGTTGCGTCAATTTCACGCTGGCGCTGATGGCGCTTTCGTTCGCCACCTGGTCACTGGCCGGCAGCAGCGCGGCCATGGCCGTGGTGCTGGTGCCGTGGGCGCTGGGCTGCTTTTCTTCGAATTCGGCGCAGCAGGCGCGGCTGTCTGGCAGTTCAGGCGCCTTCGCCCCCGCACTGCTGGCGCTGAACACCTCGGCCATCTACCTGGGGCAGGCGGTGGGCGCCGGCAGCGGCGGCCTGATGCTGACCGCCGGCGGGTTTGGCGCCCTGCCCTGGGCGGCACTGGCGTGGATGGCGCTGGCCATCGCGGTCAGCGTGTGGGTCGCGCGGCGCATGCGCACGGCACCCGCCTGAAGGCGGCCGGGGCTGCTCGCCGGCGGCTACTTGGTGCCGAAGATCTTGTCGCCGGCGTCGCCCAGGCCGGGAATGATGTAGCCCGCCTCGTCGAGGTGGCTGTCCACTGCCGCCGTCCAGCAGCGCACGTCGGCGTGGGCCTTGCCCAGAGCCGTGATGCCCTCTGGGGCGGCCACCAGCACCAGCGCGCGGATGTCCTTGCAGCCGCGCTGCTTGAGCAGGTCTACCGTGGCGATCATCGAACCGGCGGTGGCCAGCATGGGGTCGACGATAAGTGCCGTGCGTTCGTCCAGATGGCCGACGAAGCGTTCGAAATAGTGTTCGGGCTGCAGCGTTTCGTGGTTGCGGCTCAGGCCGACCACGCTGACGCGGGCATTGGGAATCATGTCCAGCACGCCGTCGAGCATGCCCAGCCCGGCGCGCAGGATGGGTACCACGGTGACCTTCTTGCCGGCGATGCGCTCCACCGGCGTGGGCCCGCTCCAGCAGTCGATGGTGGTGGTTTCCAGCGGAAAGTCGGCCGTGGCCTCGTAGGCCAGCAGGCGGCCCAGTTCACCGGTCAGCTCGCGGAATTTCTTGGTCGAGATGTCCTTGTCGCGCAGCAGGCCCACCTTGTGGCGCACGAGCGGGTGTTGAACGTGAATGACGGGCATGGCGGCGTGGGGGTCGTGGCAACGGCTCGGTGCGCCGCAGTGTAGCGAGCGAGGCTGGCGTGCACCTTGGCGTGCGCCTCGGCGTGCGCCTCAGCCCCGTCGCTGCCGCAGCGCCTCGTACAGGCAGACCCCCGCAGCCACACTCACGTTCAGGCTCTCCACCGCGCCGGCCATCGGAATGCGCACGAGCTCGTCGCAGGTCCGGCGCGTGAGCTGCCGCAGGCCTGCGCCCTCGGCACCGAGCACCAGCGCCACGGGGCCGCGCAAGTCGGCTTCGTAGATCGTTGCCGTGGCGTCTTCGCTGGTGCCGACGACGCAAATGTCGCGTTCCTTCAACTCGTTCAGCGTGCGCGCCAGGTTGGTCACCATCAGGTAGGGCACCGTCTCGGCTGCACCGCTGGCCACCTTGGCCACGGTGGCGTTCAGCCCCACGGCGTGGTCCTTGGGGGCGACGACGGCGTGCGCGCCGGCACCGTCGGCCACGCGCAGGCAGGCACCCAGGTTGTGCGGGTCGGTCACGCCGTCCAGCACCAGCACCAGCGGCGCGCCGGCCACGCCGTCGAGCACCTCGTCCAGCGAATGCTGCGCCTTCAGCGCCGAGACACGCGCCACCACGCCCTGGTGGCGCGCGCTGCCGGCCAGCTGTGTCAGCCGCGCGTCGTCGCTGTCGATCAGCTTCGCACCGGCGTCGCGGGCGCGCTCGACGAACTGGCGCATGCGCGCGTCGCGCCGGGTGGCGTCGACATGGATCTCGGCGATGGACGCCGGTGCGGTCTTCAACCGCACGGTGACGGCGTGAAAGCCGAACAAGACCTTGGTGCTCATTGGCGCGATGCTAGCCGGGTGCGGGTGACGCGCTGACGCGGCCATGTTGCGACGCACAATAGCGCTTTCCACAGCAAGGGAAAGATCGGCATGCGACGGGTCGTTTTCAATCAGAAGGGCGGTGTGGGCAAGTCCACCATCACCTGCAACCTGGCCGCCATCGCGGCGTTCGAGGGCTGGCGCACGCTGGTCGTGGACCTGGACCCGCAGGCCAATTCCACCCGCTACCTGCTGGGCGACGTGGCCAGCGAGGAAACGCCGGGCGCGGCTGAATTCTTCGAGACCACGCTCAAGTTCAGCCTGCGGCCACAGGCCACGGGCGACTTCATCGTCGAGACGCCGTGGGAAAACCTGCACCTGATGCCGGCCAGTGCGCTTCTCGAGGAACTGCACGGCAAGCTGGAAAGCCGCTACAAGATCTACAAGCTGCGCGAAGCGCTGGAAGCGCTGGAGGGCGACTACGACGCGGTCTGGATCGACACCCCACCGGCGCTGAATTTCTACACGCGCTCGGCACTGATCGCGGCCGATGCCTGCCTGATCCCGTTCGACTGCGACGACTTCTCGCGCCGCGCGCTCTATGGCCTGCTGGAAACGGTGAAGGAGATCCAGGCCGACCACAACGCCGATCTACGTGTGGAAGGCATCGTCGTCAACCAGTTCCAGCCGCGCGCCAGCCTGCCGCAGCGCACGGTGCAGGAACTCATCGACGAGGGCCTGCCGGTGCTGCAGCCGTTCCTGAGCGCCAGCGTGAAGATCAAGGAATCGCACGAACAGGCGCGGCCGATGATCCACCTGGACCCGCGGCACAAGCTGACGCAGGAATTCGTGGCGCTGTTCGAAGCGCTGGGCTGAACGCGCGCCGCCACAATGCCGGCATGAACCCCTTCGACGACCCGGCGCACGACCACGAGGTGGGCCAGCGCCACCCCACTCGCGACACCACGCGCATCGACGACACGCGCATCGAGGCCGTGCGCCCGCTCATCACGCCGGCGCTGCTGATGGAGAGACGGCCCGGCTCCGAGGCCACGCTGGCGCTGGTGGAACGCAGCCGGGACGCCATCGCGCGCGTCCTGCGTGGGCTCGACGACCGGCTGCTGGTGGTCGTGGGGCCGTGTTCGATCCACGACCACGACCAGGCGCTGGAATACGCCGCGCGGCTGAAGGCGGCGGCCGAGCCGCTGGCCGACGCGCTGCTGGTGGTGATGCGAACCTACTTCGAGAAGCCGCGCACCACCGTCGGCTGGAAGGGGTATATCAACGACCCGCACCTGGACGGCAGCTTCGCCATCAACGAAGGCCTGGAGCGGGCGCGCCGGCTGCTGATCCAGATCGTCGAGATGGGCCTGCCAGTGGGCACCGAATTCCTGGACCTGCTCAGCCCGCAGTTCATCAGCGACCTCGTCGCCTGGGGCGCCATCGGCGCGCGCACCACCGAAAGCCAGAGCCACCGCCAGCTGGCCTCGGGGCTGAGCTGCCCGGTGGGCTTCAAGAACGGCACCGACGGCGGCGTGAAGGTGGCGGTGGACGCGATCGTCGCCGCCGCCGCGCCGCACGCCTTCATGGGCATGACCAAGATGGGCCAGGCGGCGATCTTCGAGACCCGCGGCAACCGCGACTGCCACGTCATCCTGCGCGGCGGCCGGCAGCCGAACTATGGCGCCGAGGCCGTGGCGGCGGCCTGCGCCGCGCTGCGCGCAGCCGGCCAGCGCGAGCAGGTGATGGTCGACGTCTCGCACGCCAACAGCGAGAAGCAGCACCGGCGGCAGGTGGAAGTCGCAGCCGAGATCGCCACGCGCATCGCCGCCGGCGAGCGCACCATCAGCGGCGTGATGATCGAAAGCCACCTGCACGAAGGCCGGCAGGACCTGGTGCCCGGGCAGCCGCTGCAGCGCGGCGTCTCCATCACCGATGCCTGCATCGGCTGGGCGCAGACGGAACCCGTGCTGGCGCGGCTGGCCCAGGCGGTGCGCACGCGGCGCAGGTGACCCCGCACGCGGTGGCGTGCGGCGGCTACGGCGCGGGCCGGCCCGGGCCCTGCGTGCCCTCGGCGCGGGCCGCCAGGTAGGCGTACAGGTCGACGATATGCGCGTCCACTTGCGGTTCGCCCTGCCACGCCGGCATCGGCAGCGCGGTCGACTTGCGCTGCAAGACCTCGTCGATCAGCGTTTCACGCGCAGCGCCCGTGCTGCCGGCCTGAGCTGCCGGAAGATCCCAGTCGTAGCGCGTCAGCACGACGCTCACGAAGCGGCGCGGTCCCATGACGCGAATCTTCGGCAGCAGGTCCGGACCCTTCGCCGTGCCCATGGCATCGGTCCCGTGACAGCCGGCGCAGCGGTCCTGGAAGACGCGCCAGCCGGTGTAGACCGAGCCGAAGGGCCCCGACTCCGCCGCCAGTTCGCGCGCCGGCTCCAGATTCTGGATCTGCACGGCACAGCCGCCCAACCCGGCCGTCACGGCGGCGAGGGTCACGCACAACCGACCCAGCAGCCTCGACGTGCATCGCGCCCAGACCCGTCGGCCGGGATCGATCGCTGAAACTGACATCTCTTGGCCCCTTCCGCCCATGACCTCTGGGAACACCCTCAACCCCCGGCGAGCCGGCAAGGTCGTCCCGTTTCGGCTCTTGCCCCTGATCATTCTGCCCATCGAAGGTGTCGCGCGGATTGTCGGAGATCATGTGCCGCGCTCTTGCAGACTTCGGTCGTGCCGGGGCGCCAACTGCGCCAGAGTTCGCCGCCGATCCAGCCGGCCCGAGCCACGGGATCAGCCCGACGGGACCGGTCGACCGCAACCACCCTCGACCCACGCCGTGGCGCTGGCCAGCGTGAGCTTGTAGCCGGCCGCCACGCGCACCTGGGCCAGCGTCTCGCCGGCGACGTCCAGCGCAGCCAGCAGCGCATGGGGGTCGTCTTCGTCGGGCACGATGTCCAGCGTGACCTGCACGCGGCCCTGCGGGGTGTTCACCGTCACCGCCCGGTGCAGCAAGGCATGGCGCTGCTGCTCGTGCCGGCGCAGCACTTCGCGCGCCGTCTTCACCAGCGTGTTGAAGGCTGCGCTGTCCAGCGGCTTGGGGTTCTTCTTGTCGCGGCCCATGGTCCACGGGCCCACCAGCGCGGGCTCGGCCTGGCCGTGCTGGGTCATCTCGACGGCCCAGCCCTCGTCGTCGTTGTTCTTCACCACGCGCGCGGTCCAGCCCTGGTCGCGCCACAGGCGGGGTTCGTGGATTGCGTCTGGCGACTCGGCGGCTTCGGCACCGGCATCGGTGGGCGTGGGGGACATGGTTCAGATGCGGTGGAAGTCGTCGCTGCGCAGTTCGATCGGCTGGCCGTGCGGCGTGCGATCGGCGGCATGCGCCCAGGCCAGGCGGTGGCTCTCAAGCTCCGCCGCCGTGGTCAGGCCTTGGGCTGCCATCAGGCGCTCCAGCGCGGCCAGCCAGTGGCGGTAGTAGGTGTCGCCCAGGTCGGCGTCGCCGGCAGCCTGCGCGGCAGCGATCTCGGCGGCCAGCGCCTGCGCCCACTCGGGCCAGGTGAAGACGCCCTGGCGGTGCAGCGCCAGCGTGATGGCGAAGGCCTGCGCCTGCCAGGGTTCGGCAAACACCGGCTCGCCGCCGTCGGCGCCGGGCCAGCCAGGCGCGTCGGACGTCACGTCGCGGCCTCCAGGTAAGGCTCCCAGGCGTCGATCGACACCGTCAGCCCGCCCGCGCCGGGTTCGGCGCCCCACAGTTCGGTGCCGCTGAAGGCCACCGTGTACAGCGGCCGGGGCTGTTCGCCCAGGCCTTGCGCGTGCAGGTCGGCGAAGACGTGCGGGCCGTGCACCGCGGTGACGGTGCCGCGCCGGCCGCGCGCATAGCCGGGCAGCCGCGTGTGGTGCGGCACGGCGCCGCTGCGCAGGCGCACGGCGTCGCCGACGGCAAAGGCCGGCGCCGGACCGGGGCGCGCGGTGGGCGAGCCGCGCGCCAGCGCGGCCGGCACGTCGGCCGCGTTCAGCACGCGCGGCAGCGGCGGGTGCGCTTCGGCACACGCGGCACCGGCCTCCACCTCGCCGGGCTGCAGCAGGCCGCGCTCGAGCATCAGTCTTTCCAGCGCCTGGCACCAGATCTCGTAGTAGCTGAGCCGCGCATAGTCGGGCAGCGTCTCGCGCGCAGCGCGGCTCATGTCGATATTCCAGGCGCCGGTGGCGCCCATGGCCAGCGTCAGCGCCAGCACGCGCGGTTCCCAGGCAGCGTGGAACAGCTCGCCTTCGGGCTCGGGCACGACGCGGCCGTGGCCGAGCTGGCCGCCGAGGTCGGCGTGGGTCTCGTCAATCATCGCGACGCCCCCGGCGCCAAGGCCAGGCCGGTGCCGATCATGGAGTCGCGCGTCACCAGCGCCGCCAGCTGTTCCTCGTTCAGGTGTTCGGTTCCCGCCGGACGCTGCGGGATGACCAGATAGCGCAGCTCGGCGGTCGAGTCCCAGACGCGGATCTCGGTCTCGGCCGGCAGCACGACGCCGAAATCGGCCAGCACGCCGCGCGGGTCGCGCACGGCGCGCGAACGATAGGGCGCGCTCTTGTACCAGGTGGGCGGCAGGCCGAGCACCGGCCAGGGGTAGCAGCTGCACAGCGTGCACACCACCATGTGGTGGCGCGTGGGCGTGTTCTCCAGCGCGTGCATATGTTCACCCTGGCGGCCGCTGTAACCCAGTGCAGCGATGGCCGCGGTGGCGTCGGCCAGCAGCCAGGCGCGGTAGGCCGGGTCGGCCCAGGCCTTGGCGACGACGCGGGCGCCATTGCGCGGGCCGATGCGGGTCTGGTAGCTGTCGATCAGCGCGTCCAGCGCGGCCGGATCGATATAACCCTTGGCGGCAAGCACGGTCTGCAGCGCGCGCACGCGCAGGTCCATGGGACCGATCTCGCTGTGGTCGTGCTCGTGCTCGTGCTCGTGCTCGTGCTCGTGCTCGTGGTCGGGGTCGGGGTCATGACGACCGCCGTGGGTGTGCTCGTGCGACATGCCTGTCATCGTAAACCGCAGGACACCGTGATGGCTCCCCTACCACCAGCGCAGCGCACGGCCCGCCAGGATGACGCCGATGAACACCGGCTGGTGCAACATGTAGAAGCTGAGCGGCCAGCGCCCCAGCAGCGCCAGCGGCTGCAGCACGGCCGGCACGCCGCCGGCCAGCAGGCCCGGCCGCTGCGCCTGCAGCCATTGCCCGACAGCCAGGCCCCACAGCATCACGCCCAGCCAGGGCAGCACCGGCACATAGTCCTCGGTGACCGGCTTGCGTGTCACCAGCCCCACCCAGTTGGTGAATGGCGTGTCGAAGAACGGGTGCTTCACCCACCACGGCAGCACGATCGCCAGCGCACCCAGCAGCCACAGCCCGCCGCGCAGCGGTGCCGCCAGCCGCGCCAGCACCAGCATCACGGCCATGCCGTGCAGCACGCCGAAGCTGATCCAGCTCTTCGGGAACATCCACGCCGAACCCAGGCTCACCAGCACGGCACAGCCGGCCACCTGCGCCCAGCGGCGCCAGAAGCGCGGCCAGCCCTGCCCGGCCTGCAGCGCCAGCGCCTGGCCCAGGCCGGCGCAGAGCAGGAACAGGCTCACGATGGCGGTGCGCTGCTGGGTCCAGAAAGGGTCGTGGTAGAAATTCTGGCGCGGCTGCAGCAGGCCGTAGAAATTGAGGTCGAAGCCCAGGTGGAAGACCGCCATCCAGACCATGGCGAAGCCGCGCAGGGCGTCGAGCCGGTCGAAGCGCGTGCCCGTCGTCGCCGTCATTCGGTCTTCTCGTAGACGTCGCTGAAGCGCTCGCCGTCCCACGCGTACAGCAGGTAGGCGGCGTGCAGGCAATGGCTGGCGCCGCGCGGCCTGAACAGGCCCACGCACTGGCCGCGTTCGTGGCGCACGCTGCGGTAGGCCACGCCGGCCGAACCGGCGGTGTGCAGGCGGCGGCCCAGGGCCTGCGCGGCGCCGTAGTCGTCGCGGTCGTAGACGGCGGCGACCACGCTGCCGGCGGACCGCAGGTCGTGCAGGCGCGCGTCGATGGCCACGTGATACAGCCGCATCGGCAGGTGCATGGCCGGCTGCTTCGTGGCGGCCAGGAAGCGGCCGTGGTGGTGGCGCGTCTCGGCCACCGCGGTGGCGCGATCGCGCGCGGCGTAGAAGACGCCGTAGTCGCCGACCGAAAAGCGGCTGCCCAGCACGTTGACATGCGTGAACGCGGCCATGATGGGCCCGCTGCCCGGGCCGTAGACGCGGTCGACCGGCGGCACACGTTCCACCTCGCCCAGTTCGTCGCGCGCGCGCTCGTTGGTCATCGCCTCCAGGGCGTAGAGCGCGTCGAAGTCGGCCGCGTCGGCGACGCGGTCGAACAGCGTCACCGCCGGGTAGCGCGTGGGCACGATGCGACAGGCCTGCTGCCAGCGCACGCGCCGCACGTCGGGCAGCGTGCCGGCCGGCGCCGCGGCCGCGTCGGGCGGCGTCAGCTCCAGCCCCCGCCGCGCACGCCGTCGAGATAGCGGCGCACGAGGTTGAGGTCGCTCACGTTGCCGGCCAGCATGCGCTGCAGCGCGCTGCGGCCACCGAAGGGCGCCGCGCTGTTGGGCTGGCGCACCCAGGCATCGGCCGCGGCAGCGTCGGGCAGCAGGATCTGCAGGCTCTTCCAGATGCCCAGCAGGTTGGACAGGCGCTCCAGCGTGTCGCGCGGCAAGGCCGCCTTCTCAGGCTGCTTGCGCCACGCGAAATAGGTCGAGCGCGGCGGCTGGCCGAGCAGGCACAACTGTTCGTCCACGCTCAGGCCCCAGGCCTGGGCGATGCGCTCGAAGGCGCGCAGGCCGGCGGCGCCCAGCCGTTCGGGGCCGATCTCCGCGGCGGCAGCGGGCGCCAGCACGGCGCTCATGGGTTGAATCCCGATTCGGACATAACATGAATCATAGTCCAGTAATGGATCACACGCCAGGGTCCGGGTCGTCCAGCAGCAGCGGCAGCATCCGTGCCGCCGTGCCGCGCAGCAGCCGGTGCGCCTGGTCGTCGATCTCACTCGGCGCCGGATTCACGATGATCACTTTCGCGCCCTGTTGCCGCGCCTGGCCCACCAGCCCGGCTGCCGGCCAGACCGCACCCGAGGTGCCCACCACCAGCATCACGGCGCAGGCAGCCGACGCGCGGCGCGCCGCTTCCAGCGCCGCCGGCGGCAGGGTTTCGCCGAACCACACCACGCCCGGCCGCAGCAGGTTGCCGCACTCGGCGCAATGCGGCGGGCGCCCCGGCACGGCAGCGTCGGGGTGGCAGCTGCGGTGCCGCGGGCAGGGCTGCAGCCAGCGGTCGGCGAGGATGTCACCGTGCAGCCGGATCACCCCGGCGCTGCCGGCTCGCTGGTGCAGGTCGTCCACGTTCTGCGTCACCAACCGCAGGCTGACCGGCCAGCGCCGCGCGAAGCCGGCCAGGGCGTGGTGACCGGCGTTGGGTTCGGCATGGCGCACGCCTTCGCGACGCTCGGCGTACCAGTCCCACACCCGCTGCGGCTGGGCCCGAAAGCCTTCCTCGCTGGCCAGTTCGGCCGGGTCGAAGCGCGACCACAGGCCGGTGAGCGCGTCGCGAAAGGTCGGGATGCCGCTCTCGGCGCTCATGCCGGCGCCGGTGAGCACGCACAGCGTGCCGGGCCGGCCGCGCGTCGCCCGCAGCAGATCGCGCGCGGCCTGCAATGGCTGCATGACCGAAGTCAGGCGCCGGCGTCGGCAAAGCTGCCGCCGCGCGCCGCCTGCTCCACCACGACCCGCGCCGGTTCGAAGCGCGGCCCGTACTTCACTGCCAGCTCCCGCGAGCGCGCCACGAAGGTGCCTGCACCCATGGTATTGATGAACTGCAGCGCGCCGCCGTGGAAGGGGGCAAAGCCCCAGCCGAAGATGCTGCCCACGTTGGCGTCGGCCACCGAGCGCAGCACGCCTTCCTCATAGCAGCGCGCCGCCTCGTTGGCCTGCGCGAACAGCAGGCGGTCGATCAGCTCGCGCTGCGGCGGCTGTTGCGCCGCAGGGGGGTACAGGCGCGTCAGCTCGGGCCACAGCGCCTTGTCGCCATCGGCGTAGTCGTAAAAGCCCTGCCCGGCCTTCTTGCCGACACGGCCGATTTCGCACAGCTGTCGCACCACGGCCATGCCCGGGTGTTCGGTATAGGTCTTGCCTTCGGCGGCCAGGTCCGTCTTCGTCTGCTCGGCCACGTGCAGCGCCAGCGACAGCGACACCTCGTCCTGCAGCGCCAGCGGCGGCATCGGCATGCCGGCCTGCAGGCCGGCCACTTCGATGCTGCGCGGGTGCACGCCTTCGGCCAGCATGGCGATGCCTTCCATCACATAGGTGCCGAAGACGCGGCTGGTGTAAAAGCCGCGCGAGTCGTTGACGACGATCGGCGTCTTGCCGATCTGCAGCACGAAGTCGAAGCCGCGCGCCAGCGTCTCGTCGCTGGTGGCCCGGCCGACGATGATCTCCACCAGCGGCATCCTGTCCACCGGGCTGAAGAAGTGCAGGCCGATGAAGTGCTGCGGCCGGCGGCTCGCCTGCGCCAGGCCCGTGATCGGCAGCGTGCTGGTGTTGGAGGCGAAGACGGCGCTTTCGCCGAGCACGGCCTCGGCCTGGCGCGTGACGCCGGCCTTCACCTCGCGGTCCTCGAAGACGGCTTCGACGACGAGGTCGCAGCCTTGCAGGCCCGCGAAGTCCGTGGTTGGCGTGATGCGCGCCAGCAGCGCGTCGCGCTTGTCCAGCGTGCTGCGGCCCTTCTTCACCGCCTTGTCGAGCAACCCGCGCGAATAGGCCTTGCCGCGCTCGGCGGTTTGCTGCGTCGTGTCGAGCAGCACCACCTCGATGCCGGCCTTGGCTGCCACGTAGGCGATGCCCGCGCCCATCATGCCGGCGCCCAGGATGCCGAGCCGTTTCACCTTCGTTGCCGGCAGACCCGCGGGCCGCGACGCGCCCTTCTTGATGGCATTGAGCTGGTACCACAGGGTGCCGATCATGTTGCGGCTTTGCTGCGACATGGCACAGGCCGCGAAATATCGACTTTCCACCTGGCTGGCGGCGTCGAAGTCGAGCAGGCCGCCTTCGAAGACGCTGCTCATGATGTGCTGCAGCGCCGGGTAGTTGCCCCAGCTGCGCGCAGACGCCATCGAGGGCGCCACGCTGAAGAGTTGCGCCACCGCCGGTGAGCGCGAATCGCCGCCGGGGAAGCGGAATTTCGGCTGGTCCCAGGGCTGCCTGGCCTTCGGGTTGGCGGCGATCCAGGCCTTGGCCTGCACCATCAGGTCGTCGCGGTCCCGGGCCAGGCTGGCCAGCAGCCCCAGGCCCAGCGCCTGCTGCGGACTCATGTCGGCCCCTTCGCCCATGATCTGCAACCCAGCCTGGATGCCCACCAGCCGCGGCAGCCGCACCGTGCCGCCGCCGCCCGGCAGCAGCCCGAGCTTGACCTCGGGCTGGCCGAGCTTGAGCCGCGCGTCGTCGAGCGCGATGCGCGCGTGGCAGGCGAGCGCGATTTCCAGCCCGCCGCCCAGCGCATGGCCGTTGATCGCCGCCACCACCGGCTTGCCCTGCGCTTCCATCCGGCGCAGCACGGCCTTCATGGCATTGGCGGCTTCGAAGGGCTCGTCGGGCCGCGTCCACTTCGACATGCGGTCGATATCGCCGCCGGCGCAGAAGTCGCCTTTCGCCGAGGTCAGAACCAGGCCCTTGACCGCCGGGTCGGCCAGCCGTTCCACGGCCTGGGCGATGCCGAGCATCAGCCCGTCGTTGACGACATTCATCGGCCGGCCGGGCAGGTCCATCGTGGCGACGAGGATGCCGTCGTCGCCCACATGCAATTCAACAGCGTTCATGACTGAGGCTCCAGAAACACGGCACAGGTGCAGCCAAGCAGCCGCGGCGGAACCGGCTTTGCCGGGCCGCTCGCGGCGCCCCCTCGAGGGGGTGCGGCGAAGCCGCTACGGGGGTGGGTCATCACACCCTCTCGATGATGGTGGCGATGCCCATGCCGCCGCCCACGCACAGCGTGGCCAGCCCAGTGGCCAGGTTGCGTCGCTCCAGTTCGTCGAGCAGCGTACCCAGGATGACGCAGCCGGTGGCGCCCAGCGGGTGGCCCATGGCGATGGCGCCGCCATTCACATTGACGCGATCCAGGCCCACCCCCAGGTCGCGCGCCGTCTTCATGGGCACCACGGCGAAGGCCTCGTTGATCTCCCACAGGTCGATATCGCCAGCCGACATGCCCGCCTTGGCCAGCGCCTTGCGGCACGCCGGCGTGGGGCCGGTGAGCATGATGGTGGGCTCGCTGCCGACCACCGCCGCGCTTCGGATGCGCGCGCGCGGCTTCAGGCCCGCCTTGGCGCCGCCCTCCTTCGACCCCACCAGCACAAGCGCCGCGCCGTCGACGATGCCCGACGAATTGCCGGCGTGGTGCATGTGCTCGATGCGCTCCACGGTGGTGTATTTGCGCAGCGCCGTGGCGTCGAAACCCATCGCACCCATGGCCGCGAAGCTGGGTTCCAGCCGCGCCATCGCCTCCGGCGTGGCGTTGTCGCGGATCGTCTCGTCGCGGTCCAGCAGCCGCAGGCCGGCGATGTCGTGCACCGGCACGAGACTTCTCGAAAAGTGGCCGGCGGCGCGCGCCGCAGCCGCCTTCTGGTGCGAGTGCAAGGCAAAGGCGTCCATGTCGGCACGGTGCCAGCCTTCGAGCGTGCCGATCAGGTCGGCACCCACGCCCTGTGGCACGAAACCCAGCTTCTGGTTGATGCGCGGGTCCATGAACCAGGCGCCGCCGTCGCTGCCCATGGGCCAGCGGCTCATGCTCTCGACGCCGCCGGCCACCACGAGGTCCTCGAAGCCGCTGGCCACCTTGGCCGCGGCCAGGTTCACCGACTCCAGCCCGCTGGCGCAGAATCGGCTCTGCGTGACGCCGGGCACCGACTGCGCCCACTCGGCGTCGAGCACCGCGGTGCGCGCGATATCGGCGCCCTGCTCGCCCACCGGCGTGACACAGCCCAGCACCACGTCGTCGACCAGCGCGGTGTCGAGCGCGTTGCGCCGCTGCAGCGCCTGCAGCAACGTCCGCAGCAACCACACCGGGCTGGCCTGGTACAGGCTGCCGTCCTTCTTGCCCTTGCCGCGCGGCGTGCGCACGTGGTCGTAGAGGTAGGCGTTGGACATGCGGTTCTCCTTGATCGAAGCGCACCCGCGCGCCAGGCGCGCTGGGGAGGCAGGTCAGGCCGTTCGGCGTTCGAACTGCTGCCGCACTTCGGCATTGATGACGCGCAGTTCGGCCAGCGAGGCGTCGATGTGCGCGCGCTTGAGTTCCAGTTCGCGGATCGCCGCGTCGGTGCGTTCGAGCACGAATTTCATCTGCTGCACCCGGCCCTCGCCCTGGTGGCCATACAGGTCCAGATAGTGCCTGATCTCGTCGAGCGTGGCACCGATGGCCTTGGAACGCAGGATCAGCGCCAGCCGCGCCCGGTCACGCCGCGTATAGACGCGCGCGCCGTTGACGCGCCGCGGCGCCAGCAGGCCCTTGTCCTCGTAGAAGCGGATCGTGCGCAGCGTGATGCCGAATTCGGTGCACAGCTCGGTGATGCCGAACAGTTCGCCGCCGTCGCCGGCGCGATGCGAGGCCACCGCCTCCTGCGCCGAGGCCGTGCGCCGGCGCGCCGGCGACTGCAGCATGCTCAGACCACCCGCTGCAGCTTGAGCGCCACACTCATGTCGCCCGAGACTTTGAACTTGCCCATCATGAAGCCGGTGGTCGGCTCGAGTTCGCCACTGACCAGCGCCGCCAGATTCTCGCGCGTGATGGCGATCGTGCAGTCGGCGTCGCGGTCCACGTTGTCCACCGTGTTGGGCGTCGAGCGGCCGTCGATGTAGGCCACACCGTCTTCGCCGCAGTCGAACTTGAGCGTGGCGTGCAGGCCGCTGGCGTCGCCCACCTTGGTGCGCAGGGTCTCGGTGATGGTCGGCATGTCCATGGAAGATGTCCTCGGGGGGGGAATGACAGGGGAAGCGACAGGGGAAGCGACAGGGAATGCCGGCATGCTAGCGTCGCACCGCTGCCGCGGGCACGCTCGTAATCACTAATACGTGATCGCGTTGACGTTAACGTTACCCTGTTGCCTAATGCAGGCCTGCCATCGGCCCGTTCCTCGCCGCCCGTTCCAATCGAAACCTGCCCCGCGCACCCCGTCACCGCATGTCAGCCAGCCCCGACCACTATCGCAGCGTCTTCCGCCCGGGCCTGTTCGCGGGCCAGGTGCACTGGGTCACCGGCGGCGGCAGCGGCATCGGCCGCTGCGTGGCGCACGAACTGGCGGCGCTCGGTGCCACCGTGGTCATCAGCGGCCGCAAGCCCGACAAGCTCGACCGCGTGGCGGCCGAGATCGCCGAGGACGGTGGCCGCGCCGACACCGTGGCCTTCGACATCCGCGACGAAGACGCGGTGAAGGCCGGCGTGGCAGCCGTGATCGCGCGCCACGGCGCGGTGGCCGGTCTCGTCAACAACGCCGGCGGGCAGTTTCCGGCGCCGCTGATGGCCATCGGCAAGAAGGGTTTCGACGCCGTCGTGGCCAACAACCTGACCGGCGGCTTCCTGATGATGCGCGAACTGTTCAATCAGTGCATGCAGCAGCACGGCGGCGCCATCGTCAACATGACCGCCGATTTCCGCAACGGCATGCCCGGCATGGGCCACAGCGGCGCGGCGCGCGCCGGCATGAGCAACCTCACCATGACGGCGGCCTTCGAATGGGCGCATGCCGGCGTGCGCGTCAACGCGGTGGCGCCGGGCTGGATCGCGTCCAGCGGCATGGACAGCTACGGCGGCGCCATGAAGTCCATCATCCCGCGGCTGAAGCAGCACGTGCCGCTGCGCCGCATGGGCGTGGAAGCCGAGGTCAGTGCCGCCATCGTCTTCCTGCTCTCGCCGGCGGCGTCCTTCATCACCGGCGTCACGCTGCCCATCGACGGTGCAGCCTCGCTGGGCAGCGAGGTTTTTCCGCTGGGGCCGGAAGCGAAGTCGGTACCCTTCGACGGCTTCCACCGCGCCGTCACGCCCGACGTGCTGAAGTGATGCCGCGCCTGCACAGCCAGATCGACCCCGGCTCGGCGAGCTTCGCCGCCAATGCCGCGCGCATGGCCGAGCGCCTGGCCGAAGTGCGCGCGTTGGAGGCCAGGGTGGTGGCCGAATCGTCGTCCAAGCGAGCCAAATTCGAGGCCCGAGGCCAGTTGCTGCCGCGCGAGCGCGTGGCCCGCCTCATCGACCGCGGCAGCGAATTCCTCGAACTCAGCGCGCTGGCCGGGCTGGGCATGCACGACGACGACGGCAGGAAGAGCGTGCAGGGCGGTGGCAGCATCACCGGCATCGGTGTCGTGGCCGGCAAGCGCGTGCTCGTCTCGGCCAGCGACAGCGCCGTCAAGGGCGGCACCGTGGCGCCGATGGGTCTGAAGAAGGCGCTGCGGGCGCAGGAACTGGCGCGCGAGAACAAGCTGCCGTTGATCGCGCTGGTCGAATCCGGCGGCGCCAACCTCATGTACCAGGCCGAGATCTTCGTCGACGGCGGGCGCACCTTCGCCAACCAGGCGCGTTTGTCGGCCGCCGGCATCCCGCAGATCGCGGTCGTGCACGGTGCTTCCACCGCCGGCGGCGCCTACCTGCCGGGACTCAGCGACTACGTGGTGCTGGTGCGCGGCCGCAGCAGCATCTATCTGGCCGGGCCGCCGCTGGTGAAGGCCGCGATCGGCGAGGACGCCACCGAAGAAGAGCTCGGCGGCGCCGAGACCCACGCCCAGGTCACCGGGCTGGGCGAATACCTGACCGAGAACGATGCCCACGCCGTCGCCGTTGCACGCGAGCTGGTCGACAAGCTGCCCTGGGACCGCATTTCGCCACCGGCCGATGCGCCCGCGCCGCTGCATGCCCCCGACGAACTGATGGGCGTGGTGCCGGTGGACGAACGCGAGCCCTACGACGTGCGCGAAGTCATCGCCCGCCTCGTCGATGCCTCGGACTTTCTCGAATTCAAGGCCGTCTATGCCACCGACACCGTGTGCGGTCACGCCCGCATCCACGGTCACGCGGTAGGCCTCGTCGGCAACAACGGCCCCATCCAGCCCAACGGCTCCACCAAGGCAGCGCAATTCATCCAGCTCTGCGACCAGAGCGGCACGCCGCTGGTCTTTCTGCAGAACACCACCGGCTACATGGTCGGCAAGGTGGCCGAGCAGGCCGGCGCCATCAAGCACGGCAGCAAGATGATCCAGGCCGTGGCCAACGCCCGCGTGGCCAAATTCACCGTGGTGCTCGGCGGCAGCTTCGGCGCCGGCAACTACGGCATGTGCGGCCGCGGCTTCGACCCGCGCTTCATCTTCAGCTGGCCCAGCGCGCGCACCGCAGTGATGGGCGGCGCGCAGGCGGCGCAGGTGATGGACATCCTGAACCGCAACAAGCTCGAACGCCTGGGGCTGCCGGCCAACGACGAGGCATTGGCCGCCATGAGCCAGGCCCTGCGCCAGCGGCTGGACGCCGAGAGCGCCGCGCTCTTCGGCACCGCGCGGCTGTGGGACGACGGCATCATCGACCCGCGCGATACGCGCCGCATCCTCGGCCTGTGCCTGAGCATTGCCCGCGAAGCCGAGGCTCGCTGCTTGCGGCCGAATACGTTTGGCATCGCGAGGCTGTGAAGACGTGAACAGCCTGCAACGCAGAGGCGCAGAGGACGCAGAGAACAGCCAGAAGAGGGTCTTTCGGTATTCCTCTGCGTCCTCGGCTGTTTTCCTCTGCGCCTCTGCGTTGAATGACTTCCGCATTTTATGAACCCCCAAGGACCCACCGAATGAAGTTCACCCCCGAACACCGCGCGCTGGAAGAGACCGTTGTCAAGTTCTGCGACAAGGAGCTCAACCCGCACATCGCCGAATGGGAAGCGGCCGGCCAGTTTCCGGCCCACGAGGTGTTCAAGAAGCTCGGCGACCTGGGCCTGCTGGGGCTGAAGTACCCCGAGGAATTCGGCGGCGCCGGGCTGGACTTCAGCTACTCCATGGTCATGGCCGAGGCGCTGGGCCAGTGCAACTGCGGCGGTGTGCCGATGGCGATTGGCGTGCACACCGACATGGCCACACCCGCGCTGGCACGCTTCGGCAGCGACGAACTGCGGCGCCAGTGGCTCACGCCCACCATCGCCGGCGACGTGGTGGCCTGCCTGGGCGTGAGCGAACCCGGCGGCGGCAGCGACGTGGCGGCGGTGAAGACCACGGCGCGCAGCGAAGGCGGCGACTACGTCATCAACGGCACCAAGATGTGGATCACCAACGGCATGCAGGCCGACTGGTGCTGCCTGCTGGCGAACACCTCGGACGGCGCGCCGCACAAGAACAAGAGCCTGATCGTGGTGCCGATGGACACACCCGGCATCACGCGGCAGAAGATCCACAAGATCGGCATGCACAGCAGCGACACGGCGCAGCTCTTCTTCGACAACGTGCGTGTGCCGAAGGCTCACCTCATCGGCCAGGAAGGCCTGGGCTTCAGCTTCCAGATGCTGCAGTTTCAGGAAGAACGCCTGTGGGGTGCGGCCGGTTCGCTGCGCAGCCTGGACCGGCTGATCGACCAGACCATCGAATACACGCGCCAGCGCCAGGCCTTCGGCAAGTCCATTCTCGACAACCAGGTGGTGCATTTCCGCCTGGCCGAGTTGCGCACCGAAGTGGAAGCCCTGCGTGCGCTGACCTACCGCGCGGTGGAGATGTACGTGAGCGGCAAGGACGTGACCAAGCTCGCCAGCATGGCCAAGCTGAAATGTGGGCGCCTAAGTCGCGAAGTGTCCGACAGCTGCCTGCAATACTGGGGCGGCATGGGCTTCACCGCCGACAACCCGATTTCGCAGGCCTACCGCGACAGCCGGCTCATCAGCATCGGCGGTGGCGCCGACGAGATCATGCTCGGCATCATCTGCAAGCTCGAAGGCACGCTGCCCGGGAAGGCGCGATGAGCGAGGCCGGGGCCACGCTGCAGACCCTGCTGCTGAAGCGCGACGGCGCGGTGCTGCACGTCACGCTGAACCGACCCGAGACGCGCAATGCCATGTCGCTGGCCATGGTGCTGGAACTGCGCGAGGCGCTGGCCGCGGCCGAAGCCGATGGCGCCACGCGCGTGGTCGTGCTGCGCGGCGCCGGCGGTCACTTCTGCGCCGGCGCCGACCTGCGCGACATGGCCGGGGCGCGCATGAAGCTGGCCGAGGACCCCGACGCGCTGGTCAAGGTCAACCAGGCTTTTGGCGACCTGTGCGTGACTTACGCCAATACCGGGCTGGCCACGGTGGCCGTGCTCGAAGGCACGGTCATGGGCGGCGGCCTGGGGCTGGCCTGCGTGGTGGACGTGGCGCTGGCCGGGTCGGGGGCGGTGTTCCGGCTGCCGGAAACGTCGCTGGGCGTGGTGCCGGCGCAGATCGCGCCCTTCCTGGTCGAGCGGCTGGGTTATGCCGAGGCCAAGCGGCTCGCCGTCACCGGTGGCCGGCTCGACTCGCAGGCGGCGTTGACCTTGCGTCTGGTGCACGCCGTGCACGCCGCCGGCGCGCTGGACCATGCGCTGGCCGCGGTGCTGGCCGAGATCCTGCAATGTGCGCCGGGTGCCGTGGCCGCCACCAAGGCGCTGATGTCGCAGGCGCGCTTCAGCAAGCCGGCCTCGATGGTGCACCACGCGGCCGAGGTCTTCTCGCAGGCCGCACTCGGGCCCGAGGGCGTGGAGGGGACGACCGCCTTCCTGCACAAGCGCAAGGCGAGCTGGGTGCCGCAGTGAACCGCTTTCGAAAGATCCTGGTCGCCAACCGCGGCGAGATCGCGTGCCGCGTGATGCGCACCGCGCACCGCCTGGGCTACCGCACCGTGGCGGTGTTCAGCGACGCCGACGCCGGGGCGCCGCATGTGCGCCAGGCCGACGAGGCGGTGCACATCGGTGCGCCGGCGGCCGCGGATTCGTACCTGAATATCGCCGCGCTGCTCGCCGCGGCGCAGCGCACCGGCGCCGACGCCGTGCATCCCGGCTACGGCTTCCTGAGCGAACGTGCCGACTTCGCGCAGGCCTGCATCGACGCCGGCCTGGTCTTCATCGGCCCGCCGCCGCACGCCATCCGCGCCATGGGCGACAAGGCCGCCGCCAAGCGCCGCATGCTCGAAGCCGGCGTGCCCTGTGCGCCCGGTTATCTGGGCCAGGACCAGGGCGACGAACGGCTCGCCGCCGAGGCCGGACGGCTGGGCCTGCCGCTGCTGGTGAAGGCCGTGGCCGGCGGCGGCGGCCGCGGCATGCGGCTGGTGCACGGCCTCGACGAACTGCCGGCTGCCATCGCCGGAGCGCGGCGCGAGGCGATCAGCGCCTTCGGCGACGGCACGCTGATGCTGGAACGGCTCATCGACGACGCCCGGCACATCGAGATCCAGATCTTCGCCGATACCCACGGCCACGCGGTGCACCTGGGCGAGCGCGACTGCACGGCGCAGCGGCGGCGGCAGAAGGTGGTGGAGGAAGCGCCTTCGCCGGTGGTCAGCCCGGCGATGCGCGCGGCCATGGGTGCCGATGCGGTGGCCGCCGCCCTGGCCGTGGGCTATGTGGGCGCGGGCACGGTGGAATTCATCGTCGACCCGGCAGGGCACCACTTCTTCCTGGAGATGAATACGCGGCTGCAGGTGGAGCACCCGGTCACCGAATGCGTCACCGGCCTGGACCTGGTGGAGTGGCAGTTGCGCGTGGCGGCCGGCGAGCCGCTGCCGCTGGCGCAGGCAGAGATCCGCTTCAGCGGCCACGCCATCGAGGCGCGGCTGTATGCCGAGGACCCGTACGACGGCTGGAAGCCGCAGACCGGACGCATCGTCGACTGGCACCCCGAGCGGGCGACGGACCTGGGCGACCCGGCCGGCGGCGGCGTGCGCATCGACCACGGCATCTGCACCGGCGGCGAGATCACGCCTTGGTACGACGCCATGGTGGCCAAGGTCATCGCCCACGGCCGTGACCGCGCCGACGCCGTGCGGCGCCTGACCCGCGCGCTGGAAGGTGCACCTCTGTTCGGCCTGCGCCACAACGGCCGCTTCCTGCGCGACCTGCTGAACCATGCGCAATTCACGGCGGCACAGCTGACGACGAGGCGGCTCGACGAGTGGGCGGCCAGCGGCGAACCGCTGCTGCGGCGCCCGACGCCGCCCGAAGCGGCCTGGCGCATCGCCGCGGCCGTGCTGGGCGGCAAGCCCGTGGACGGCGTGCGGCCGGCCAGCGTGAACGCCTTCGACCTCACGCTCGACTGCGACGGCGAGCGCCGCACCCTGCGCGCGCCAGCCGAGGGCGTTGCCTTGCTTTCGCTGGGCGACGGCGTGCTGCGCGGCACCGTCGACGGTGTGCACCAGCGCCTCCCCTGCGTGCAAGACGGTGCCACGCTGCACCTGGCCATCGACGCCGCCGTCTTCAGCTTCACCGAGGTCTCGCCCTACCCTGCCGTCGCGGCCGACAGCGACCCGCGAAGGGCTTGTGCCCCCGTGGCCGGTACGGTGGCCCAGGTGCTGGTGGCCGTCGGCGACGCGGTGCTGGCGGGCCAGGCGCTGGTCTGCGTGGAGGCCATGAAGATGGAACTGTGGCTGCACGCCGCCGCCGCCGGCACCGTGCAGGCGCTGCACGCCCGGGTCGGGCAGGCGGTGGGCGCGGGTGCGCTGCTGGTCGCCCTGGAAATCACCGAATGAAGGACGGCATGACGCACGGCATCGACAACAACAACGGCAACGGCATCGACAAGGCCATCCTCACCTGCGCCCTCACCGGCGTGCTCACCAACCCGGCGCAGCACCCGGTGCCGGTGACGCCGGCGCAGATGGCAGCCGAGGCGCGCGACGCCTTCAACGCCGGCGCCAGCGTCATGCACGTGCACCTGCGCAGCCAGGAACCGGGCTTCGGCCACATGCCGAGCTGGGACCCCGACGTGGCGCAGGCGGTGGTCGACGCCATCCGCGCCGCCTGCCCTGGCGTCGTCATCAACCTGACCACCGGCGTCATCGGCAAGGACATCTCGGGCCCGGTGGCCTGCCTGCGCCGCGTCAAGCCCGAGGTGGCGGCCTGCAATGCCGGCAGCCTGAACTACCTGAAGATCAAGGACAACGGCGAATGGGCCTGGCCGCCGATGGTGTTCGACAATCCGGTGTCCAAGATCCAGCAGATGCTCGACGTGATGCGCGAGACCGGCACCCACCCCGAATTCGAGTGTTTCGACGTCGGCATCGTGCGCAGCGTGGGCATGTACCTGAAGGCCGGCCTGTTCGACGGCGTGCCGGAGCTCAATTTCGTCATGGGTGTCGCCAGCGGCATGCCCTGCGACGCCGAGCTGCTCGCCCTGCTGCCGCGTTATGCGCCCCCGGATGCGGTCTGGCAGACGACGCTGATCGGACGCGCCGAGGTCTGGCCCGTGCATCAGAGGGCAGCCGAACTCGGCGGCATGCTGCGCACCGGCCTCGAAGACACCTTCTACCTGCCCGGCGGCGACCGCGCCGGCGGCAACGGCGCGCTGATCGAGGCACTGGCCGCGTGCGCCCGCCGCGCCGGGCGCGAGATCGCGTCGCCCGAGGAAACCCGCCGCCGGCTGGGGCTGAAGCCCGCGGCGGTCTTCGCATGACCGCGGCCCCGGCGGTGCCGCGCAACGCCGACGAACAGGCGCGGCTCGACGCCGAGCTGGTGGAACTGTTCGAGCGCCGCATCACCTTCAACCAGACGCTGGGACTGAAGATCGACTCGGTGCGCCCGGGCGACGTGCGCGCCACGGTGCCGATGCGGCCGGAGCTGATCGGCCACTATGCCTATGGCCGGCTGCACGGTGGCGTCATCTCGGCCGTGCTCGACGCCATGGGCGGGCTGGCGGTGATGGTGGCCATCGCCGAGCAGCATCCGCACGACAGCGCGCAGCAGGTGATGCACCGCTTTGCCCGCCTGGGCACCATCGACCTGCGCGTGGACTTCCTGCGCCAGGGCCTGGGACAGCACTTCGTGGCCAGCGCCGAGGTCACCCGGCTGGGTGGCCGCGTGGGCAGCACGCAGATGCGGCTGGTCAACGACGCCGGCACGCTGATCGCCACCGCGGCGGCAGCCTACATGGTCAGCTGAGGGGCGCGTTCTCGAGCCGCTGACGCACCGGCGCCCAAGCCCTGCGAACCGCCCACACGGCCTTGCGCCGGCACCGGGCGGCCCCATCTGGCACCATGTTCGAGTGGTCAAGCACAGGGCGGCTCTGCCCGATGCCATTCTCATCATGAATTTGCAGCCCCGTTCACGTTTCATCGGCCTGGGCCTGGCGGCGTTGCTGGGCGGCGCCGTCGCCCTGCTGGCCGTTCCGCACCTGGTCAATGGCCGCCCCGACGCCGCACCGCGCGCCGTCACGCCGCGTGGCGCGCTGGCCGCCGACGAGCAGGCCCATGTCGACGTGTTCCGCACGGCCTCGCCCTCGGTGGTAAACATCACCAGCCTGGGCGTGCAGCGCGACCTGTTCAGCATGAACGTGCAGCAGGTGCCGCGCGGCAGCGGCAGCGGCTTCGTGTGGGACGAGCGTGGCCACATCGTCACCAATTTCCACGTCATCCAGGGCGCCAACGGCGCGCGCGTGACGCTGGCCGACCAGAGCAGCTGGGACGCCGAACTCGTCGGCGCCTTCCCCGACCGCGACCTGGCGGTGCTGCGCATCGAGGCGCCGCAGGACAAGCTGCCACCCATCGCCCTGGGCAGCAGCCGCGACCTGCTGGTGGGCCAGCGGGTCCATGCCATCGGCAACCCTTTCGGCCTGGACCAGACGCTGACCACCGGCATCGTGAGCGCGCTCAACCGCGAGATCGAATCCTTCAACAATCGCACCATCCGTGGCGTGATCCAGACCGACGCCGCCATCAATCCCGGCAATTCGGGTGGCCCGCTGCTCGACAGCGCCGGCCGGCTGATCGGCGTCAATACGCAGATCGCCAGCCCCAGCGGCGCCAGCGCCGGCATCGGCTTCGCCATCCCCGCCGACGAGGTGAACCGCATCGTGCCGCGGCTCATTCGTGACGGCCGCTTCCTGCGCCCCACGCTGGGCATCGGTGCCGGCAACGCCGCGCTGCACCGCGCGCTGAACCTGCCCAAGGGCGTGGCGCTGATCCAGGTCGTGCCCGGCGGCCCGGCGGCGCGCGCCGGGCTGCAACCCTTCCGCCGCGGCACGCGCGGCGAGGTGCTGGACGGCGACGTGATCACGGCCGTCAACGACGAACCGCTGGCCGACCTGGACGACATGCTGACCCAGTTCGAAAGACGCCAGCCGGGCGAGGGCGTCACGCTCACGGTCTGGCGCGCCGGGCAGACGCGCAAGGCCAGCGTGGTGCTGGGCGGCTCGGAATGAAACCTTTTCTGCTCGGTAAACGACTGACATCCACACACACACACCCGGAGCCGACATGACCCGACGTAACTGGCTGCAACGGCTTTCCGCCCTGGCCTTCGGCCCGGCGGTCGCCACCACGACATTTGCCGCGCCCGCCGCGCCCGCCGCGGCCGACACCGCCGCCGCGACCGGTGCCACCGACTGGAAGCGCCTGTCCGACGAAGATTGGAAACGCCGCTTGAACCGTGACCAATACCAGGTGCTGCGCCGCGAAGGCACCGAGCCGGCGCACAGCAGTGCGCTGAACGCCGAGAAACGTGCCGGCACCTACCAATGCGCTGGCTGCGCTCTGCCGCTCTTTTCTTCCGACGCCAAATACGACAGTGGCACCGGTTGGCCGAGCTTCCACACGGCGCTGCCGGGCGCCTTGGGCACCAAGACCGACTACAAGATCCTCCTGCCGCGCACCGAATACCACTGCGCGCGCTGTGGTGGGCACCAGGGCCATGTCTTCGACGACGGCCCCCGGCCGACGGGCCAGCGTTACTGCAACAACGGTGTGGCCCTGCAATTCGTGGCGGCGGCCGCATGAGGGCCGCGCTGATCGCGGCGCTGCTGGCACTGGTCGCGGGCCCGGCCCTCGCCCAGGCCACCGCCAAGGCCACCTTTGCCGGCGGCTGCTTCTGGTGCGTGGAAGCCGACTTCGACAAGGTGCGCGGTGTCATTTCCACCACGTCGGGCTATATCGGTGGCACGGTGGCCAACCCGAGCTACGAGCAGGTGTCGGCGAAAGCCACCGGCCACGCCGAGGCGGTGGAAATCGTCTTCGACCCGGCCCAGGTGAGCTACGAGCAGCTGCTCGGCTATTTCTGGCGCACCATCGACCCCACCACCAAGGACCGCCAGTTCTGCGACAGCGGCAGCCCCTACCGCACGGCCATCTTCACGCACGGGCCTCAGCAGGCCGCGGCCGCCCAGGCTTCGCTGGCGGCGCTGGAGGCGAGCAAGCCCTTCAAGGAGCCGATCGTCACCACCCTCGAACCCGCCGGCCCGTTCTACCCGGCCGAGGCCTACCACCAGGACTATTACAAGAAGAACCCGGTGCGCTACCAGTACTACCGCGCCAGTTGCGGGCGCGACCTGCGGCTGCAGCAATTGTGGGCAAAACGCTGAGCGGGCACGTTTTCCCGCCGGCTTGAGCGGCGTCAACGCCGCGCCGGGGCCGCCGGGGCAGCATGCGGGCATGCCGCCGACCCGCATCCTCGTCATCCAGGGCCACCCCGACGCCGGCACCCGCCACCTGTGCCACGCGCTGGCCGACGCCTATGCCGAAGGTGCCGCCGCCGTCGGCCACGGCGTACGCCGTGTCGACGTGGCGCGGCTGGACTTTCCCATGCTGCGCTCGCAGGCCGAATGGCAGCACGGCGCCGTGCCGGCCGCGCTGGCCCCGGTGCAGCAGGACGTGAGTTGGGCGCAGCACCTGGTTTTCGTCTTCCCGCTCTGGCTGGGCGACATGCCGGCGCTGCTGAAGGCCTTCCTGGAGCAGATCGCGCGGCCGGGTTTTGCCTTCAACGAAGCGGCGGGCAACCCCTTCGGCGTGAAGGGCCTGCGTGGGCGTTCGGCGCGCGTGATCGTCACCATGGGCATGCCGGCGCTCGTTTACCGCTGGCTGTACCGGGCGCACAGCCTGAAGTCGCTGGAGCGCAACATCCTCGGCTTCGTCGGCATCGCGCCGGTGAGCGAGACGCTGATCGGCGGTGTCGACGGCCTGGGCACCCAAGGCGTGCAGCACTGGGTGGACAAGCTGCGGCGGCTGGGCCGCGACGCGGGTTGACGCGCCGAATCCGGCGCGGCTGCGCGACGGGCGAGAATCACGTCCTGTCCCAGTCTCTGCCCACCCTGCCATGCAAATGATCTGCCTCGACCTCGAAGGCGTGCTCGTGCCCGAGATCTGGATCGCCTTTGCCGAGCGCACCGGCATCGCCGAATTCCGCCGCACCACGCGCGACGAGCCCGACTATGACCGGCTCATGCGCTGGCGGCTGGGCTTGCTGCGCCAGCACGGCCTGAAGCTGGCCGATATCCAGGCCGTGATCGCCGGCATGGCGCCGCTGGACGGCGCGCGCGAATTCCTGGACGACCTGCGCGCGCGCTTCCAGGTCATCATCCTGTCGGACACCTTCTACGAGTTCGCCGACCCGCTGATGCGCCAGCTGGGCCGGCCGACGCTGTTCTGCCACCGCCTGGTGGTCGACGACGCCGGCTTCGTGGCCGACTACAAGCTGCGCCAGCCCGACCAGAAGCGCCACGCCGTGAATGCGCTGAAGAGCCTGAACTACCAGGTCATCGCCGCCGGTGATTCGTACAACGACACCGGCATGCTGGGCGCGGCCGACGCCGGCTTCTTCATCCACCCGCCGCCGGGCATCGTGGCGCAGTTTCCGCAGTTCCCGGTGAATGCCAGTTATGCCGAACTGAAGGCGTCCATCGACGCCGCCGCCACGCGTTTGCGCCTGGCGGCCTGACCGCCGGTGGCGCAACCTGACCCGGCGGGCCCGACTGCGGCTATGCTGTCGGGCCATTCGGCACGGCTTTGATCTGGCGTAAGGCACATGCCAGAGCAAAAGTGTCAACTTCTCATTTTTCACCCGCCAACAGGCAAGGAGACGACAGCATGAGCAATCGAGACGTGGTGGTTCTGGGTGTGGCCCGTTCGGCCATCGGCACCTTCAACGGCAGTCTGGCCGACATCGAGCCTTCCGAACTGGCCGGCACGGTGATGAAGGAAGCGGTCAAGCGCTCCGGCGTCGACCCCAAGGCCATCAACTACGTGACGGTGGGCAACACCATTCCCACCGAGGGCCGTTCCGCCTATGTGGCGCGCGTGGCCAGCATCCAGGCCGGGCTGCCGATGGACAGTGTGGCCATGGCCGTCAACCGCCTGTGCTCGTCGGGCCTGCAAGGCATCGTGACCACGGCACAGAACATCCTGCTGGGGGACTGCGACTACGGCATCGGCGGCGGTGTCGAGGTCATGTCGCGCGGCGGCTACCTTTCCACCGCAATGCGCACCGGTGCACGCATGGGTGATACCAAGCTCATCGACACCATGGTGTCCACGCTGACCGACCCCTTCGGCGTCGGCCACATGGGCATCACGGCCGAGAACCTGGTCACCAAGTGGGGCATCACGCGCGAAGAGCAGGACCAGGTCGCGTTCGACTCGCACCGCAAGGCCGCCGCGGCCATTGCCGAAGGCCGGTTCAAGAGCCAGATCGTGCCCATCGTCAAGCAGACCCGCAAGGGCGAGGTCACCTTCGACACCGACGAACACGTCAAGGCCAATACGACGCTGGAGTCGCTGGCCAAGCTCAAGCCGGCCTTCAAGAAAGACGGCTCGGTGACGGCAGGCAATGCGTCGGGCATCAACGACGGCGCCGCGTTCTTCGTGCTGGCCGACGCGGCGGTGGCGGCTGCGGCCGGGCACAAGCCGATGGCGCGGCTGGTGTCCTACGCGGTGGCGGGCGTGCCCAACGAGATCATGGGCGAGGGCCCGATCCCGGCCACCAAGCTGGCGCTGAAGAAGGGCGGCCTGACGCTGGACCAGATGGACGTCATCGAGAGCAACGAGGCTTTCGCGGCGCAGGCCATCGCCGTTTCGCGCGGTCTGGAACTCGATCCGAAGAAGACCAACCCGAACGGTGGCGCCATCGCGCTGGGCCACCCGATCGGCTGCAGCGGCGCCTTCCTGGCCACCAAGGCGGTGTATGAATTGCACCGCACGGGCGGGCGTTATGCGCTGGTGACGATGTGCATTGGCGGCGGCCAGGGCATCGCCGCGGTGTTCGAGCGGCTGTAAGCTGACGGCGACGCAGCCCGGAGGGCCGCGCCTGCGCGGGAACTGAAAACGCGGCCCGTGGGCCGCGTTTCTCGTTGGTGGAGCCTGAGCTTCAGCGCTTCGGCGGGCCGCCGCGCGATGCTGCGGGCCTGGCGCCACCGTAGCCGCCACCGCCGCCACCCGTACCGGAGCGGCCCGAACGCGAAGCGCCGGGTCGGCCCGGGGCCTGGGCCGGCGCGCGGCCGCCGCTTCCATTGCCAGCGCCGGGACGACCGTCCCGGGCGCCGCCACCGCCGCCGCCACCACCACCTGGACGGCCACTGCGACCACCACCACCGCCGCCGTAGCCGCCCCCACCGCCGGCATTGCGGCGTGTGCCGCCGACGCCGATGGTCATGCGGCCCAGCACGATGGGCTCTGCGCGCTCGCCGGCCGGCGGCTCGAAGCCGGGCACCGTCTCGCGCGGGATGCTGCGCTTGATGAGGCGCTCGATATCCTTCAGGAACACCTCTTCGTCCAGGCAGGCCAGCGAGATGGCCTCGCCGCTGGCGCCGGCGCGGCCGGTGCGGCCGATGCGGTGCACATAGTCTTCCGGCACATTGGGCAGCTCGAAATTCACCACGTGCGGCAGCATGTCGATGTCGATGCCGCGTGCCGCGATATCGGTGGCCACCAGCACCCGCAGGTCACCGGCCTTGAAGTCGGCCAGCGCCTTGGTGCGTGCACCCTGACTCTTGTTGCCGTGGATCGCCATCGCGGTGATGCCATGGTCGTTGAGGTAGTCGGTGAGCCGGTTGGCGCCGCTCTTCATGCGCGTGAAGACCAGCACCTGGTGCCAGTCGCCGGTCTTGATCAGGTGCGCCAGCAGTTCCTTCTTCCGCTCGCGGCCCACCGGGTGCACCTTTTGCGCAATCAGGTCGGCGGTGGCGTTGCGGCGCGCCACCTCGATCAGCACCGGCGCGTTGAGCAGCCGGTCGGCCAGGGCCTTGATCTCGTCGCTGAAGGTGGCGGAAAAGAGCAGGCTCTGCTTCTTCGCCGGCAGCACCGCGAGCACCTTCTTGATGTCGTGGATGAAGCCCATGTCGAGCATGCGGTCGGCTTCGTCGAGCACGAAGATCTCCACGTGCTTCAGGTCCAGCGTGCCCTGCTGATGGTGGTCGAGCAGGCGACCCGGGGTGGCCACCAGGATGTCGACGCCGCGCCGCAGCTTGTCCACCTGCGGCTGCATGCCCACACCGCCAAACATCACCATGCTGGTGAGCGGCAGGTATTTGCCGTAGGTGCGCACGCTCTCTTCCACCTGCGCGGCGAGTTCGCGCGTGGGGGTCAGGATGAGGGCGCGGATCGGAATCCGCCCGCGCGCGTCCCGCACGGGCTTGGCCAGCGACAGTCGCTGCAGCATGGGCAGCGTGAAGCCGGCGGTCTTGCCGGTGCCGGTCTGCGCGCCGCCCATCAGGTCGCCACCCTGCAGGACGATGGGGATGGCCTGTGCCTGGATCGGCGTGGGGGTGTCGTAGCCCTGCTCGCGAACAGCGCGCAGGAGCGGCTCGGCCAGGCCGAGGTCGGTGAAATGCATGTGATGGCGGGGCCCATCGGGCCCGTGGTTCGCGGCCTGCTGTCACCCGTGGCGGGCGCACCAGTCGGTAGGCGCGAGAGAAACAACGAGGTCGGAAGCGACCACGCCGCGATGACTGGAGGCCGCGACGTAGCGCAAGAGTCTACGGCATCTAGGCCATCGGCATCGGCTGGCGGTCGTTCAGCCGCATCCAGCCGCGGGCGACGCGGTAGATCGCCCACACGCCCAGCAGGAACAGGCCCGCGATCCAGGTGCCGATGCCGACCAGGATCACCGACAGGGGCAGCGAGACCAAGCCCACGAAGACGGCCCACAGCAGCGCAAACCAGAAGGTGCGGATCTGCCAGCTGAAGTGCGATTCAAGCCAGGTGCCGCGCACGTCGCCACGCTTCACGTAGTTGATGATGACGGCGATGATCGACGGCCAGCCGAACAGGAACGAGCCCAGCACGCTGGCCGCACCGAAGGCGCCGATGGCCAGCCCCAGCGCGTGCAAGGCGTAGACGAGGTGCGTGACGCGCACGAGCGAGGGGTCGGCTTCGACGGTCATCACTTGGCTGTTCATGGCATTGGCTCCCATCTTCTGCACTTTAAACAGCCTGCATTTTTGGGCAGCGACGGGCTTTGCAAGTCGGCTTGCGACAAAAAGCGAGAATAGAGGGTTGATCGCGCGCCCGGCGCGACGCTTTGCATCCGTTTCGAGAGAACCCCATGGCCCAGTACGTTTTTACAATGAACCGTCTCGGCAAGATCGTGCCGCCGAAGCGGCAGATCCTGAAGGGCGTGTCCCTTTCCTTCTTTCCCGGCGCCAAGATCGGCGTGCTCGGCGTCAACGGCAGCGGCAAGAGCACGCTGCTCAAGATCATGGCCGGCGTCGACAAGGAATACGAGGGCGAAGCCACGCCGATGCCGGGCCTGAAGATCGGCTACCTGCCGCAGGAGCCGTACCTGGAACCCGAGCAGACCGTGCGCGAGGCCGTCGAGCAAGGCATCGGGGGCGTGCTGGCGGCGAAGAAGCGTCTCGACGAGGTCTACGCCGAGTACGCCGAACCCGACGCCGACTTCGACAAGCTCGCCGCCGAGCAGGCCGAACTGGAAGCCGTGATCGCCGCCGCCGGCAGCGAGAACACCGACCTGCAGTTGGAACTGGCAGCCGACGCGTTGCGCCTGCCGCCGTGGGACGCCGTCATCGGCGTGCTCTCCGGCGGCGAGAAGCGCCGCGTCGCGCTGTGCCGGCTGTTGTTGAGCAAGCCCGACATGTTGCTGCTCGACGAGCCGACCAACCACCTGGACGCGGAAAGCGTGGAGTGGCTGGAGCACTTCCTGCAGCGCTTCCCGGGCACCGTGGTCGCCATCACCCACGACCGCTATTTTCTGGACAACGCCGCCGAGTGGATCCTGGAGCTCGACCGCGGCCAGGGCATCCCCTGGAAGGGCAACTATTCCGACTGGCTGGACCAGAAGGAAAAGCGCCTGGAAGTGGAGCAGAAGACCGAGGACGCCCGCATGAAGGCGATGAAGGAGGAACTGAAGTGGGTTCGCTCCAACGCCAAGGCGCGGCAGACCAAGAGCAAGGCCCGGCTGGCGCGCTTCGAGGAGCTGAGCGACGTCGAGTACCAGAAGCGCAACGAGACCAACGAGATCTTCATCCCGGTGGCCGAGCGGCTGGGCAACGAGGTCATCGAATTCAGGGGAGTGAGCAAGAGCTTTGCCGACCGGCTGCTCATCGACAACCTCAGCTTCAAGCTGCCGCCCGGCGCCATCGTCGGCATCATCGGCCCCAACGGCGCCGGCAAGTCCACGCTGTTTCGCATGCTCCAGGGTGAGCAGAAGCCCGACTCGGGCGAGATCGTCATCGGCAAGACCGCGCAACTGGCCTTCGTCGACCAGAGCCGCCAGGCGCTGGCCGACGACAAGACGGTGTGGGAAGACGTCTCGGGCGGGCTGGACAATATCGTCGTCGGCAAGTTCGTGATGCCCAGCCGCGCCTACCTGGGCCGCTTCAATTTCAAGGGCAACGACCAGCAAAAGCGCGTCGGCAGCCTCTCGGGCGGCGAACGCGGCCGCCTGCACCTGGCCAAGACGCTGGCCCAGGGCGGCAACGTGCTGATGCTCGACGAGCCGAGCAACGACCTCGACGTCGAGACCCTGCGTGCACTGGAAGAAGCGCTGCTCGAATTCGCCGGCAGCGCCATGGTCATCAGCCACGACCGCTGGTTCCTGGACCGCATCTGCACCCACATCCTGGCCTGCGAGGGCGACAGCCAGTGGTTCTTCTACGCCGGCAATTACCAGGAATACGAGGCCGACAAGAAGAAGCGCCTGGGCGAGGAAGGCGCACGGCCCAAGCGCGTGCGCTTCAAGCCCATTCATTGAGAAATCGAGAAGCTGCCGATGAGCCGGCTGCGCAGCGCGACCTGGCTCCTGCTGGCCGCCGGGGGGGGATTGCTCGCGGCCTGCGGTCCCGCGCCCGACGAGGCGCCGATGAGCGGTTATGCCGAGGCTGAACTGGTCTTCGTCGCGCCCGGCACGGCCGGGCAGCTGAAGACGCTGGCCGTGCAGCGCGGCGACCGTGTCGGCGCCGGGCAATTGATCTACACGCTGGACTCCGACGCGCAGACCCTGGCGCGTGATGCCGCCCAGGCGCGGCAAGAGCGCGCCGAGGCGCAGGCGCAGAACCTGCGCAAAGGCAAACGCCCCGCCGAACTGCAGGCCATCGACCAGCAGCTCGCCCAGGCCCGGGCCGCGCAGGCGGCCTCGCTGGCGGCGCTGCAGCGCCAGCAGCAACTGGTAGCCCAGGGCTTTGTCTCGGCATTGCGGCTCGACGAACTGGTGGCCGCGCGCGACCGCGACGCCGCCCGCGTGCAGGAACTGCTGGCGCAGCGCACCCTGGCCACCGAGGCCGCGCGCAGCGACGAGATCGCCGCCGCCGCCGCCGAGGCGCGTGCCAGCAGCGCCGACCTGGCGCTGGCCGCCTGGCGAGAAGGCCAGATGCAGCGCACGGCGCCGGCCGAGGCCGTGGTCTTCGACGTGCTGTACCGCATCGGCGAATGGGTGCCGGCCGGCGCGCCGGTGGTGGCGCTGTTGCCGCCCGGCGCGCTGAAGCTGCGCTTCTTCGTGCCCGAACCGATGCTGGCGCAGGCGGTCGTCGGGCGTGAGGTGACGGTGTCGTGCGACGGTTGCGCGGCGGGCCTGCGCGCGCGCATCCGCTATGTCTCGCCGCAGGCCGAATTCACGCCGCCGGTGATCTACAGCAACGACAGCCGCAGCAAGCTGGTCTTCATGGCCGAGGCCGAACCGACCGCAGCGGCCGATCTCAAGCCCGGACAGCCCGTCGACGTGCGCTTCGCCAAGGCACCGTGATGCCCGCCGAGCTGGCGATCGACGTGCGCGGCCTGACCAAGCGCTTCGGCGGCCGCAAGGTCGTCGACGACGTGGCGATCCAGGTGAAGCGCGGAGAGATCTGCGGCTTCCTGGGCCCCAACGGCAGCGGCAAGACGACCACCATCCGCATGCTGTGCGGGCTGCTCGAACCCGATGCCGGCGAAGGCACCTGCCTGGGCCACGATATCCGGCGCGACGCACGCCGCATCAAGCGCCGCGTGGGCTACATGACGCAGCGCTTCGGCCTCTACGAAGACCTGTCGATCGAAGAGAACCTGGACTTCGTGGCGCGCGCCTACGGCATGCCCGGGCGCAGACAGGTGGTGCGCGAGGCGCTGGCACAACTGGGCCTGGAAGGCCGGCGCGAGCAGTTGGCCGGCACGCTGTCGGGCGGCTGGAAGCAGCGCCTGGCGCTGGCCGCCTGCATGCTGCACGAACCCGAACTGCTGCTGCTGGACGAACCCACCGCCGGCGTCGACCCGAGCGCGCGGCGCGACTTCTGGCAGCAGATCCATGCCCTGGCCGCCGCCGGGCTGACGGTGCTGGTCAGCACGCATTACATGGACGAGGCCGAACGCTGCCACCGCCTGGCCTATATTTCCTACGGCCGCCTGCTGGCCACCGGCACCGCCGACGAAGTGGTGGCCGCCGCCGGGCTGCAGACCTGGGAGCTGCGCGGCAGCGGCCTGACCGACGCGGTGGCGCTGCTGCGGCAGGACCCGCGCTGGATGGCCGTGCCCTTCGGCACCGCGGTGCACGTGAGCGCGGCGCGTGGCAACGACCTGCCGGCCTGGCTGGCCGAACGCGCGCCGCAGGCGGGGTGGTCGGTACAGCCCATCGCCACCGGGCTGGAAGACGTCTTCATCTCGCTGACGCAGCATGCGCAGGACAATTTTGGCTGAGCCTGCGCGCGCCCGCCCGGCCTGGCGCTGGCCGGGCCTGTCCTGGGGCCGCATCGTCGCCGTGCTGCTGAAGGAATTCGTGCAGCTGCGGCGCGACCGGCTCACCTTCGCCATGATGGTCGGCGTGCCCATCATGCAGCTGGTGCTGTTCGGCTATGCCATCAACAGCGACCCGCGCCACCTGCCGACCGCGGTGGTGGCGCTGGACAACGGCCCGCTGGTGCGCAGCATCGTGCGCGCGGCCGAGAACACCGGCTATTTCCGCGTCGTGCAGGCCGCGTCCGACAGCGAGGCCGAGCGCCTGCTCGCCGCCGGCCGGGTGCAGTTTGCGCTGGTCTTCCCGGCCGATTTCTCGGCCCGGCTGCTGCGCGGCGAACGGCCGGCGCTGGCCGTCTATGCCGATGCCACCGACCCGGCGGCCACCGGCTCTGCGGTGGCCGCGCTGATGTCGCTGCCGCAGGTGGCGCTGGTGCACGACCTGAAAGGGCCGTTGGTCGGGCTGCAGCCAGGCGCACAGCCCTTCGAGCTGCGTGTGCACCGGCGCTACAACCCCGAGGGCCTGACCGCCTACAACGTGGTGCCCGGGCTGATGGGCGTGATCCTGACCATGACCCTGGTCATGATGACGGCGATGGCGATGACGCGCGAACGCGAGCGCGGCACGCTGGAAAACCTGCTCGCCACGCCGGTGCGGCCGGTGGAGATGATGGTGGGCAAGATCCTGCCCTACGTGATGGTCGGCTACGTGCAGGTGTTGATCGTCTTCGCGGCGGCGCGCTGGCTGTTCGACGTGCCGATGGCGGGCAGCTTCGTGCTGCTGTCGGCGATGGTGCTGCTGTTCATCGTGGCCACGCTGACCATCGGCTTCACCTTCTCGACCATCGCGCGCTCGCAGATGCAGTCGATGCAGATGACGCTGTTCTACTTCCTGCCCAATATCCTGCTGTCGGGCTTCATGTTTCCGTTCCGCGGCATGCCGCGCTGGGCCCAGCTGATCGGCGAGGCGCTGCCCTTGACGCACTTCCTGCGCATCGTGCGCGGCATCATGCTCAAGGGGGCCGGGGCGGGCGACCTGTGGCTGGAGGTGGCGGCCATCGCGGCGTTCACGGCCGCCATGGGCACGATCGCCATGCTGCGCTACCGGCAGACGATCGACTGAACCGGGTCTGCGTGCGGTCCTGCGCGCCGGGGTCGACCCGGCCGCTGCACGAAACGGCGCATTGGCTCAGAATGACGCTGGATTTTTCAATTGCCGCCCCTTCCATGACCGTCGCCACCATCACCCAGCGCGTTCTGTTGGCAGCCATTGCGGCCGCGCTGCTTGCCGGATGCGCCACGGCCTCGGGCCCGACCGTGGGTGCGCCGGCGGTGCAGGCCGCATCGCCGACAGATCGGGGCTGGGCGACCCCGGCAGGTTCACGCCCCGCCGCGACGACCGGTGTGCCGCGCAGCGGCACCACGACACCCGCGCAGCCGGCTACCGCGGGCGGGCCGGCGCCCTTTGCCACCGTGGTCAAGGACGCGCGCCGCATCGAAGGCCCGCTCACGCTGTGGCAGAAGGACGAGAAGGTCTGGATCGAGTTGCGGCCCGAGCAACTGGGCCAGCCCTTCCTGCTGTCGCCCAAGATCAAGAGCGGCATCAGCCAGGCCTGGGTGCTGGGCGGCTTGATGGCCTACCCGATCCACGGGGCCGGCGGGCCGCAGGTGGTGGAATTTCTTCGTGTGCACAACCAGGTGCGGCTGCAGGCGCGCAACGCCGAGGTGCTGGCCCAGGACGGCACGCCCGAGGCGCGCGCGGTGGCCGATGCCTACTCGAACAGCCTGCTCGGCGCGGTGCCGGTGGCCAGCCAGCCGCACCCCGAACGCAAGAGCGTGCTGATCGAGGCCAATGGCCTGTTCCTGGCCGACCTGCAGGGCATCGCCATGATGCTGCAGCGCGGCCTGCGCCAGGGTCATGCGCTGGACCTGCGCAATTCCGTCATCACCGCGGTGCGTGGCTCCGCCGAAGCCACCGTGATCGAGACGCAGAGCCATTTCTACACCGCCAGGGTCGGTCCTGCCTCCGGGACGGCAGCGGCAGGCGCTTCGACGCCCGTGCTGCCGCAATTCCTGCCCGACGCACGCAGCCTGCTCGTGGGCCTGCACTATTCGCTGGCGCCGCTGCCGAAGGAGCCGATGGCGCCACGCCGTGCCGACCCCCGGCTCGGCCACTTCACCACGACCGTGCTCGACTTCAGCAGCGACTTGCAGGATACGCCGCGGCAACGCTGGGTGAACCGCTGGCGGCTCGAGAAATCGGACCCCGCAGCCGAGGTCTCCGAACCGGTCAAGCCCATCACCTTCTGGATCGACCGCAACGTGCCGCTGGCCTACCGCGAGACGGTGCGCGCGGCGATCCTGGAATGGAACAAGCCCTTCGAGCGGATCGGCTACCGCCATGCCATCGTCGTGCAGCAGCAGAGCGACGACGCGGACTTCGACACGCTGGACTTCGGCTACGCCTCGGTGCGCTGGATGATGAATGCCGAGCCGGTGTTCGGCGCCATCGGGCCCAGCCACGTGGACCCGCGCACCGGCGAGATCCTCGACGCCGACATCGCCTTCGAAGGCATGCAGACGCGCCGTGCCCGTCGTGAACGCACGCAGCTGCTGGGTGGTGCGGACGCCAGGCCCGACGGCATGGCGGCAGCGGCTGCAGCCGCCGGTGTGGCTGCGACGTCCGGCCTGCCCGGCGGCCACACCCCCCCGCACGACCACCGCCTGTGTCAGGCCGGCGCATTGGCGGCGGAACAGCTCGGCTATGCGCTGGACCTGTTCGAGGCGCGCGGCGATCTCGCCGCCGACAGCCCCGAGGCCCAGCAGTTCGTGCTGGACTACGTGAAGCAGGTCGTCATGCACGAGGTCGGCCACGCCCTGGGCCTGCGCCACAACTTCCGCGCCTCGCGTGCCTATACCGACGCGCAGCTCGCCGACCCTGCCTTCACGCGGGCCCACGGCACTGCGGCTTCGGTCATGGAGTACAACGCCGTCAACCTGCCGCTGCCGGGAGAAAGCGGCGGCCTGCCGTTCCAGACGGCGCTCGGGCCCTACGACTACTGGGCTGTCGAATACGCCTACAAGCCCATGCCTGCGGGCACCAGCCCCGAGGCCGAGCGCACCGAGTTGCAGCGCATCGCCGCGCGCAGCAGCGAGCCGCTGCTGGCCTTCGGCACCGACGAGGACAATGCCTTCGGCATCGACCCCGAGACGATTCAGCTCGACCTCGGTTCCGACCCCATCGCCTTTGCCGCCAAGCGGCTGGCCATCGCACGCGACCTGTTCCGGCGCCAGGAAACGCGCGAGCTTTCGCCCGAGCGCGACTACGCCGTGCTGCGCCGCTCGCTGGCCTATGCGGTGGCCGACGTGAACCGCGCCGTGTCGGCGCTGACGCGGCAGATCGGCGGCGTGCGCACGCTGCGCGACTTTCCCGGCAGCGGGCGCGACCCGCTGCAACCGGTGGACGCAGCCGTGCAACGCCAGGCGCTGGCGCTGATTGCCGGTGCCGTGCTGGCCTCCGACGGCCTGGAGCTTTCGCCCGCGCTGCAGCGGCGCATGGCCCCCGACTTCCTCGACCGCGCCGAATTCTTTATCCCCACCGACTACCCCGTACCGCAGCGCCTGCTGGAACTGCAGCGCGCCGTGCTCGGTCAGCTGATGAGCGACACCGTTGCGGCCCGCATCCTGGACAGCGTCGGCAAGTTCGACCGCCCGGCCGAGGCCTTCCAGCTCTCGGAGCTGTACCAGCGGCTGTTCGCCGAGGTGTGGAGCGAACTCGAACGCAAGCCGGCTGCGCAGGCCATCACGGCACCGCGACGCGAACTGCAGCGCGAGCATGTCAACCGCCTGGCCGCGGCGCTGCTGCGGCCCTCGCCGCAGGCCCGTGCCGACGCGCGCAGCCTGCTGCGGGCGCAGTCGCGGGCACTGCTGGCGCGCATCGAGGCCGCCCAGCAACGCCGCGGCGGGATCTTCGACGGCGAGACCCAGGCCCACCTGGCCGACGCCGCCGATACGCTGCGCCTGGCGCTGGCCGCGCCGATGCAACGCCAAGGGCTGTAGCCACAGCCCGGTGCCGCCGGCGGCGGGCCGCAGGGCGCGGTTCGCGTGCTTGCTTATGATCGCCGCGCTGCGCTGGCCTCCCGGCCGCGCCACCCCGAGGACACCCATGCACGCCTGGCTTTGCGAAACCCTCGACGGCGCCGAAGCGCTGCAATGGAAGGAACGGCCCACGCCCGAGCCCGGGCCCGGCGAAGTGCGCGTCGCCATCCGCGCCGCCAGCCTGAACTTCCCCGACCTGCTCATCGTGCGTGGCCAGTACCAGTCCAAGCCGCCGCTGCCGTTCGTGCCGGGGGCCGAATTCGCGGGCGTGGTGGAAGCGGTGGGCGAAGGCGTCACGCACCTGAAACCCGGCGCTGCCGTCGCCGCCCTGGCCGGCACCGGCGGCTTCGCCACCCATGCCTGCGTGGATGCGTCGCGCGTGCTGCCGCTGCCGCCGGGCTTCGCGCTCGAGGACGGCGCGGCCTTCGCCTTCACCTACGGCACCTCGCACCATGCCCTCATCGACCGCGGGCAGCTGAAGGCCGGCGAAACGGTGCTCGTGCTTGGCGCGGCCGGTGGCGTGGGCACGGCGGCGCTGCAGATCGCCAAGGCGGCCGGTGCGCGCGTCATCGCCGCCGCCTCCAGCGACGAGAAATGCGCGCTGTGCCGCCAGCTCGGCGCCGACGAAACCATCAACTACGCCAGCAGCGACGTGCGTGCCGCGCTCAAGGCGCTGACCGCAGGCACGGGCCCGGACATCGTCTACGACCCGGTCGGCGGCGACCTGGCCGAACCGGTCTTCCGCAGCCTGGCCTGGCGCGGCCGCTATCTGGTGATCGGTTTTGCGCAAGGCGCCATTCCCGCGCTGCCATGGAACCTGGCGCTGCTCAAGGGCACTGCGGTGGTGGGCGTCTTCTGGGGCGAGTTCGTCAGGCGCGAGCCCGCCGCCTTTGCCGCCGCGATGCGGCAACTGATGCAGTGGTATGCGCAAGGCCTCGTCAAGCCGGTCATCGACCAGCGCCTGCCGATGGGCGAGTTGAAGGCCGCGTACGCACGCATGGGCAGCCGGCAGGTGATGGGCAAGCTGCTGCTCGTGAACGCATGACGCCTGGCCCGGGCCGCGCGTGGCCGGCCGCCGTTACGCGCTAGC
This sequence comes from Rubrivivax sp., assembly GCA_034522875.1. GTDB lineage: Bacteria > Pseudomonadota > Gammaproteobacteria > Burkholderiales > Burkholderiaceae_C > Rubrivivax. The sequence continues at coordinate 40,272 of JAXHKY010000030.1, forward strand.
ATGCGGGCGGCAACAAGGAGTCCGCGGCCATGGCCGTCAAGGTGCTGATCCTCGAAGACAACCCCGTCGCACGCAGTTTCCTGTGCCGGGTGGTGCGCGAAAGCTTCAGCGACGCGATCCTGATTACGGAAGCCGGCGACCTGGAGAGCGCGCGCCGCCACATCGCGCTCACGGGCGGCGCGCAGGGGCTGCACGGCACCGACCCCTTCAAGCTCGTCCTGGTCGACCTGGAACTGCCCGACGGCAACGGCATGGAACTGCTGGTCGAACTGGGCCACTACCCGGCCACCAAGATCGTCACCACGCTGTATTCCGACGACGACCACCTGTTCCCGGCCCTGCAGTGCGGCGCCGACGGCTACCTGCTCAAGGAAGACCGTTTCGAGGTGCTGGTGGAGGAACTGCAGAAGATCGTGCGCGGCCAGCCGCCGCTTTCGCCCGCCATCGCGCGGCGCCTGCTGACGCACTTTCGCCACGGCGGCGGCGGCGAAGGCCCGGCCAGCGGCTCGGGTTTCGCCACCAGCAGCGGCCTGACCACCAGCAAGCCCGTGCCGATGGAGACGCCGCCCGACCACGAACGACTGACGCCGCGCGAGAGCGAGGTGCTCACCTACCTGAGCAAGGGCTTCACGATCAAGGAGATCGCCAGCCTGATGGGCATCAAGTGGTTCACCGTCAACGACCACATCAAGTCCATTTACAAGAAGCTCAACGTGTCCAGTCGCGCCGAGGCCGCGGTGCTGGCCAGCAAGCAGGGCCTGGTGTGACGGGGCCGGCCGGGCGCACGGCAACCGGCACCTGAAGGTGCGGCCTGCCTGCGATGGCCGCCCTGCCGCCGCCCCGGGCCGTTGAACCAGGCGGCACGCGCCTGGCTCACGACCGCGGCCCCGCGGCCTTCGAAACCAGCCCGTTCGAGCGCAGGCCGGCCCGGCGGGACCGGCAGCGACGGCAGGGCTGGCATCGACACGCCCTGATGGTGACGGCCGTGCTGGCCGGCGTGTCGGTGCTGTGGCTGGCGGTCTGGTTGGCCGACTCGCCGCATCTCGACGCCCACTGGCGTGCCGGCCCCGGCGGGACCCTGGTTCTGGAGCGCAGCGCGCTGCCTGCGCTGCAGCCCCTCCTGGGGCGCACCGTGGTGGGCTTTGGCGGCGGTGGCGCCTCGCCAGCACCGGCGGACACCTTGCTGCTGCACCGCTCGCCGCGCTGGCAGGTGGGTGATGCCGAACGCACGCGCCAGGTGGCCATGCACGAGACCCTGGCCGCCCGCCTGGCCGCCGGCCCCTTGCAACTGCACTTCGACGACGGCGATACGGCCACGCTCGAACCCGCAGCCCGCGGCTGGCGCGGGCTGGGCTGGCTGTTCTGGCCGCTGGCCGCCCTGGCCTGGTTGCTGGTCCTGTCCGGCGCGGTGGTGGCCCTTTCCCGGCCGCAGCTCACGCGTTTCATGTATGCGGCGATGGCCTGGTGCCAGGCCGGCAACCTCTTGTTCATCGCCCTGGAGACCTTGCCTGGTCTGGGCCTGCCGCCGGGCGTGGCGGCACTGGACATGGGACTTCGCCTGGCCCTGGACGCCTGCACCGGTGCCGCTGCCGTGACCCTGCTGGCCCGGCATCCGAAGCCGCTGCCGGGGGCCAACGCCTTGGCCGCTGCGGTCTGGGCTGCGGTCGCGGCGGGGCTGGCGCTGGCCCAGGCTGGCTTGCTGGCGCCTTTGTGGTGGTGGGCGCAGGGCTCGTGCCTGGCGTTGAGCGGCGCGGCGCTGGTCCTGGCTGGGGCCTCGGTCCGGTGCGAGCCCGACCCGCGCGCGATCGTGCTGCGACGCTTTGCCGCCGTCGCGCTGGCCACGCTGGTGCTCATGACGATTGCGGTCGCGTTGGCGGCACGCCTTCCGGCGCTGCCGTCCGGGGTCGCGGCCGGCGCTCCGGTGGCCTGGACGCTGTTCCTGGCCTCGCTGCTGCTGCTGACGCCGTTCCTGGCGCGCAGCCGGCCCATGCTGCGTGAATTTGCCCTGCTGGCCGGTGTCGGCACCCTGGCCGCCTCGCTGCACCTGCTGTTTGCCGCCGCATTCTCGCCGGACCACGTTGCCGCGCTCGCGCCGGCCCTGTTTGTCGCGCTGGCCGCGTATCTCGGGGCCCGGCAATGGATGCTGAAGCACATGGCCGGCAGCAGCGTGCCGAGCACCGAGCGTGCGTTCGAACTCCTGTACCGCGTGGCGCGCGAGGTGCAGGCGCAGCCGGCGCGCTACCCGGCGCTGCTGGGTCAATTGCTGCGCGAACTGTTCGAGCCGCTCCAGGTCTTCCAGGTCGACCGCGTTCCGACGCGCACGCGTGTGGTGGGCGGCGGTGCCGCGCTGGTCGTGCCGGCGCGTGGCGGCGCCGACGCACCGGCCACCGCGTTGGTGTTGCGCCACGCCCGGCAGGGGCAGCGGCTGTTCACGCTGGACGACGCGCGACTGGTCGACCGCGTACTGGACCAGATGTGGCGCGCCGTGGCCTACGACCAGGCGGTGGAGCGTGGCCGCCACGAGGAAAGGCAGCGCATCGCGCAGGACCTGCACGACGACATCGGCGCCCGCCTGCTGACACTCTTGTACCAGGCGCCGACGCCGGCGATGGAAGACTACCTGCGCCACACGCTGCAGGACCTGAAGACCATCACGCGCGGCCTGGCGGCAGCCGAACACCGGCTTTCGCACGCCGCCGTGGAGTGGAAGACCGACCTCGCGCAGCGCCTGGCCGCGGCCCAGGCCGAACTGGGCTGGGTCTTCGGTTGCGACCGCGACCTGCAGCTCACGATGGTGCAATGGTCGGCGCTCACGCGCGTGCTGCGCGAACTGGTCAGCAACGCGCTTCACCACGGCCACGCCACGCGTGTGGACGTGCGGCTGAGCCTGGAGGGCAACCGGTTGCTGCTGCAAGTGGCCGACGACGGCGGCGGCCGCGATCCGCCGGGCTGGGCCCATGGGCTGGGGCTGGGCGGCGTGCGCAAGCGCGTCAAGCTGCTCGGCGGCGAGGTGCGCTGGTCGAACAACCAGCCCCGCGGCATCGTCTGCGAAGTGCGGGTCGAAGGCTTCGGCCGCGCGCCTTGACGGGCCGACCGGGGGCCTCCATGAGACCCCCGAGTGCGAGGCTTGCGATTTCAGGAGAAAATACCTACTTCGCGCCATCCGGGGCGCCCGCCCGGAAGACTCAGCAGCCATGACCAATCGACGCACGCCCCCCAGCTCCGATACCGCCAATGGACCCAAACTGCGCCAGACGCAGGCCGAGTACACCGCCGCCCGGCCCCATGCCGAACCTGGCGTGCGGCCGATGATGTCCAGCTCCAAGATGTACGTGTGCATCCGCTGCCACGCCAATTTCAAGACGGGTGATGGAAAACCCGATGCACGGCTGCGCGGCCTGGGCCGTTGCAATGCCTGCCTCGGCGTGTCCATGCCTGCCACCTGAGCTTTGCCACGGCAAGACCGGCAAGGCCAGGGTTCGCACCCGCGCCAGGCGCTGCCTGCTCATCTCCCGAAGCTTTCTCCCACTCCAACCAAGGACTTGAAAAATGTCTAAGACAAACCGTCGGATCTTCCTGATGCAACTCGCCGCCGGCAGCACGGTTCTGGCCGCCTCGCAGGCACAGGCGCAGGCCGCCCGCGTCGACGAGAAGGATGCGCAAGCCATGGCGCTGGGCTACGTGGCCGACACCACCAAGGCCGACACCAAGAAGTTCCCCAAGCACACCAACGACCAGAAGTGCAACAACTGCGCCTTGTACCAGGGCAAGGCCGCCGACGCCTGGGGCGGCTGCCCGCTGTTTGGCGTGAAGCAGGTCGCCGGGCCCGGCTGGTGCAGCGCCTGGGCCAAGAAGGCCTGAGGCCTGAGGTTTGAGTCACGGAGCGCGCGTCTCGCGCGCTGCCTGAACCGCCAGGGGCCTTCGAGGGCCCCTTTTTCATGGGCGCCAAAGGGGCAACGCGTTCAGGCGAGGTCCCGCGCCAGAGTGGCGACATGCTCGCCGATCGCCAGCGCCGAGGTCAGCCCCGGCGACTCGATGCCAAACAGGTTGAAGAGCCCGGCCATGCCGTGGCGCGACGGGCCGTCGATGCGAAAGTCGGGTGCCGCCTCGCCCGGGCCGTGGATGCGGGGTCGCACGCCGCTGGTGTCGGGCCGCAGGCTGCCTGCAGGCAAGGCCGGCCAGTAGCGCCGGATGGCAGCCTCGAACAATGGCGCGCGGTCCGGGTCGACGGCGTAGTCGATGGCCTGCGGTGCATCGATGTCCAGCCACTCCAAGTCGGGGCCGAAGCGGACCTGACCGCCCAGGTCCAGCGTGACATGCACGCCCAGCCAGGCGTCCACCGGTGCCGGGTAGACCAGGCGCGAGAACGGCGGCCGGCCGGCCAGCGTGAAATAGCTGCCCTTGGCAAAGTGCTCGCGCGGCACGTGGCGGGCGTCCAGGCCCTCAAAACGCCGCGCCAGCGCACAGGCGTGCAGACCGGCGGCATTGACCAGCAGGTCGGTCTCGATCTCGAAACCACCTTCCGCGGTGGCCACTTGCACCACGGCCGGCCGGCCGGCGCGCAGGCTTGCCGCCTGTACGCTGGACGACAGCGCCAGCGCGCCGCCGGCCCGCTCCAGGCCGCCCTGCAGGGCGAGCATCAGCGCATGGCTGTCGACGATGCCGGTGCCGGGCGAGAGCAGCGCCGCGGTGCAGTGCAGCGCCGGCTCCAGGGCCAGGGCCGCGGCAGGCTCGAGCCACTGCACGGGCACCTGGTTGGCGGCGGCGCGTTGCTGCAGCGCGTGCAGCGCGGCGTGCTGGTCCGCTGCGGTGGCCACCACCAGCTTGCCGCAGCGCGCGTGCGGCACGCCGTGCGTGGCGCAGAAGTCGTAAAGCAGTGTCTTGCCGCGCACGCACAGCTTCGCCTTCAACGAGCCCGCAGCGTAGTACAGGCCGGCGTGGATGACCTCGCTGTTGCGCGAACTCACACCCTGACCGATGGCACCGGCGGCTTCGACGACGACGGTCTCACGCCCCGCCAGGGCCAGCGCGCGGCCGATGGCCAGGCCGACGACCCCTGCGCCGACGACCAGCGCCTGGACCCGTTCCGTCATGCGGCTTGGCGCGTGGACGGCGCCTGGAAGCGGCCGACGACGGCACTGCGGCCCTGCAGGGCCGGGTCAGGAAGGAAATTCAATCGGCGACCCGGATTCGAAATGGTGCCGCCATTTCCCTGTCTACTTCTCTGCGCGAAACACACGGCAATGCAAGCTCGAAGAAACGACATTCTGGGCCGACTCGCGGCATGTGGCAACGGCTGATCGCGGCCCAAGCCCGTACCGCGACGCCATCGATGGCATCGACACCTGTTGCGGCCATCGACTCGTTGGGGTCGATCTGCGGCCCGGGACGCCACGATCACGGCGCGCAGGTGCACGTTCAAATCGTCGGGCGAGACCACGACGAGGGGGGCCGGCGCTGTCCTTCTCACCTTGATTCCGGGTGACTGCACGCCGCCGGGACCCGCGGTCGGATATGCTTTCCCTGGGAAGCCCCGCGCGGGGGCCGCCATACCCGACCACAGCCTCGTCACATTTGAAGAAGGGAACGCATCATGGGTCTCGTTCAGGCAGCGGTTGGAGCGATCGGCGGCGCGCTGGCCGACCAGTGGAAGGACTTTTACACCGTGCCCGACGGCCTGCCGCCGACGGCCGCGTTGTTCGCGGCGGTACCGCGCGGCACCAATGCGGGGCGCGGCTCCAACACCCGGGGCTCGTCGAACATCATCACCAACGGCTCGCGCATCGTCGTGCCCGAAGGCTACGGCCTGCTGCTCATGCAGGACGGCGCGGTCACCGCCTTCGTGGGCCAGGCCGGCGCCTACGAATGGAACGCCAACGACCTGCAGTCGCAGTCGATCTTCAGCGGCGGCGGGCTGTTCGACGCGCTCGTGCGCCAGAGCTGGGAGCGCTTCAAGTTCGGTGGCCAGCCCGGTGCCCAGCAGGTCGCGTTCTTCGTATCGATGAAGGAACTGCCGGACAACCGTTTCGGCACCCAGTCCGAGATCTACTGGGACGACGGCTATCTGAACGCGCAGGTCGGCGCCATCACCCGCGGCAGCTACACGCTGCAGATCGTGGACCCGATCCGCTTCGTCAAGAGTTTCGTGCCCGCCAGCTACCTGCAGGCTGGCCCAGGGTCGAGGGTCTTCGACTTCACCGACCTGGACAATGCGGCGGCCAGCCAGCTGTTCAACGAAGTCGTGAGTTCATTGGCGCCGGCCTTCAGCGCATACACCAACGACCCGGCCAAGGGCAACCGCATCACCCGCATCCAGCAGGACGCGCTCGGCTTTGCCGGCAGCCTGTCCGACGCGGTCGAGCGCGCCTACCGCTGGAAGACCGACCGCGGCCTGGTCATCGTCAAGACCGCCATCGTTGCCATCGAATACGACGCCCACACCCGCGAGCTGCTCAAGACAGTGCAGCGCGCCGACGCGCTGACTGGCGCGCGCGGCAACGCCAACCTGCAGGCTTCGGTGGCGGCGGGCGTGCAGGCGGCGGGTGAAAACGCCGGTGTCGGCGGCATCATGGGCATGGGCATCGCCGCCGGCAGCCTGGGGGGCCTGGCCGGCCTGCAGCAGCCGGTGGCCCCGGCAGCGGCTGTCGTGCCGGCGCCGCAAGCTTCATCGACTCCCGCGGCCCCGGCGGCCGACGACCCCCTGGCCCGCCTGACCCGGGCCAAGCAGATGCTCGACGCCGGCCTCATCACCCAGGCCGACTACGACGCGGTCAAGGCCAAGGCGCTGGGGCTCTGACCGCCGGCGCAGCGCATGGCGCCGAAGCCATTTTCTGGGCCCACCGGGCCCACCGGGCCCACCGGGCCCACCTGGCCCACCTGGCCCACCGGTCCGGGCTCGCCGCAGGGCATGCCGCCGGCGCCGGGGACGCATCCCACGGGCTCGCTCGACCCGGACACACTGCCCCAGCCGATCCGCGACGAACTGCTGGCGCCCGACCCCGCCGCGATCGACACCTCGGCCAAGGAGCTGCGTGACGGCCTGAACCAGTGCCCCAAGTGCGGGTCGACCGAGGTGCGGCATCGGCCGGGGTCCGACCGGCTGATCTGCCTGTACTGCCGCCACGAATGGGCGGCCACCCGGGTGGAGGAAGCCTTCGGGCTGGGCGAGGGCATCGCCGATCTGCGCGGCACGCAGATCGCGTCCGGCGCGCGCGACATTGCCGCCGACGCGGCGAGCCTGCGCAGCTACAAGTGCGGCGGCTGCGGCGCCGAGGTGGTGATCAACACCGAAACCGCCATGACCGCGCGCTGCCACTGGTGCCGCCACGTGCTGGGCGTGAACGAGCAGATCGCCAACGGCGCGGTGCCCGACGCGGTGCTGCCCTTCCACGTCAGGAAGGACGACGCGGTGGCGCGCATCCGCCAGTTCGTGAACAAGCGCCGGCTGTTTGCGCTGAAGGCCTTCAAGGACGAGTTCACACCTGAAAACGTGGTGGGCGTCTACCTGCCCTACATGGTGGTGGACGCGCGCGGCAGCGCCGACGCGACGGGCCTGGGCGAGATCGAAACGCGCCGCTACACCCGGGGCGATGGCAAGGACAAGCAGACCTTCTTTGATGCCGACGTCTGGCACGTGCAGCGCCATGTGGATTTCACGGTGGACGACCTGACGCTCGAATCCAGCGCCAGGCGTGGCCACCTCGACAGCCGCAGCAACACCCACAACGTCATCAACACCATCCTGCCCTTCGACACCAAGAACGCGGTGAAGTGGAACGCCTCTTACCTGCTGGGCTACAGCTCGGAGAAGCGCGACCGCGACGTGCAGCACCTGATGCCGCGGCTGCAAGAGCAGATGCTGTCGATGGCCCGTGCCCAATTGCAGCCTTCGGTGCAGCGCTACGACCGCGGCGTGCGCTGGGAGGGCGAGCGCATGGACCTGAAGGGCACGCGCTGGGTGGCCATGTACCTGCCGGTGTGGCTGTACGCCTATCACCAGCCGGGGCCCGGCGGTCGCCCAGGACAAGGCCTGCAGCACTACATCGCGGTCAACGGCCGCACCGGCGAAACCATGGGCAGCGTGCCGGTGCAGCAGTGGAAGCTCGTTCTTGCGGCACTGAGCCTGGGCACGGTGGTCGAGGCGCTGGCGCTCTGGATCGTCGCGCGCTGAGATCGACAAGCTGACATGGGCAACGACGCCGCCCTCATCCTGCTGGCCCTGGGCCCGGCCAGTGCCGTCGGCCTTTACTGGCTGGTGCACCGCCACTATCGCAACACCGACAAGTCGCACGCCTACGAACACGAAACCGCCGTCGAGGTGCTGGCCCTGACCGGCGTCGAGGCCGACCGCAAGGTCGATGAAATCCGCGGCACCCGTTCGTCGCGCATTCAGGGCGACAACGTGGGCGACCATCGGCAGCGCGTGCAGCCGATGTAGGGTATCTGCCGCTCGGCAGCGGCTGCGGTGCGCGACCGTGAACGCCGAGGTCACGGTGTCGTTCACATCGTGATCGCCGAGGTGTTCGGCCACGTGCCGCGCGGCCAGTCGCTCCCTGGGGAGATGCTGAAATTCACCGGTCAGTCAGTGCGCCTGCAGCCATGGTCGCTCGCCTCGCCATCGCTGGGTCGGCCATCGAATGACCTGTCTGGTTCCGGCTCTGCCGGCTTAGGCATTTGGCGGCACTCGACCTGCGCGAGGCTCGACAAATCGACCACTGACGTCAGCCCGGCGCGCCCGCTAGACTGCCCGCCATGCTCGACATCGACGCCCGCGACACCGCCCGCGCGTTTTCGCTCACGCAGCCGCCACCCGGCTTCATCGACGACCCCTACCCCGTCTATGCGCTGCTGCTCGAACACGACCCGCTGCACGAACTGGCCGGGACCCACGGTCAGGACCGCTCGCTGCTGATGACGCGCCACGAAGACGTGCTGGCGGTGTACCGCAGCCCGCACGCCAGTTCCGACAAGAAGGCCGAATTCGCGTCGCGCCTGGGCCTGGGTACGCCGATCTACGAACACCACACCAGCAGCCTGGTGTTCAGCGACCCTCCCCTGCACACGCGCGTGCGCCGGCTGCTCATGGGCGCGCTCAACCAACGTGCCATTTCGCGCATGGAGGCCGGCCTCGTGAGCCTGGTCGACGGCTTGCTGGACCATTTGGCCGACCGGCCCGCGCCCGACCTGATCGAGGACTTCGCGGCGCGCATCCCGGTGGAGGTGATCGGCAACCTGCTGGCCGTGCCGCACGCCGAACGAGCGCCGCTGCGCGACTGGTCGCTGGCCATCCTGTCGGCACTGGAGCCGGCACCCGGGCCCGAGCGGCTGGGCCGCGCCAATGCCGCGGTGAGCGAATTCATCGTCTACCTGCGCAAGTTGGTGGACGAGCGCCGCCGCCACCCCGGCGACCCCGAGGCCGACGTGCTGACGCGGCTGCTGCAGGGCGACGCCGATGGCGCGCTCAGCGAGGCCGAGCTGTTGCACAACTGCATCTTCCTGCTCAACGCCGGCCACGAGACCACCACCAACCTCATCGGCAACGGCCTGCACGCGCTGCTGCGCCACCCGGGCGAGCTGCAGCGCCTGGTGGCCGAGCCGGCGCTCATCACCACCGCGGTTGAGGAGTTGCTGCGCTACGAGAGCCCGCTGCAGCTGAACAACCGCCGCCTCACGGCCGAGCTGGAGATCGGCGGCCAATGCCTTCGCGCCGGCACCTTCGTCACCTTGTGCATCGGCGCGGCCAACCGCGACCCGGCGGTCTTCGCCGACCCCCACCGGCTGGACCTGGCGCGCAAGCCCAACAACCACCTCGCCTTCGGTCAAGGAGCGCACGCCTGCTCGGGCATGAACGTGGCGCGGCTGGAAGCGCGCATCGCCATCGGCCGGCTGCTCGCGCGCTACCCGCACATCACCGCTGCGGGCGACGCCGAGCGCGACCGCCGGGTGCGCTTCCGCGGCCTGAGGCACCTGCCGGTGGACCTGGGCTGAAAGCTGGCGGACACCCGCGAGCACCGGCCGTGGCCGAGCCATTCAAGAACCTGGTCAACCCGGCGCTGGTGCGCGCAGCGGTGCCGGCCTTGCAACGCGCCTGGCCGGACTTCGACGGTGAGCGCTTTGCCATGCTGGCCTGCGACGGCCTCGAGGCGCTGGAACTCAAGGCACGCGCCATGCACGTCTGCGCGGCGCTGGAAGCCACGCTGCCGGCGGATTTCGTGGCCGCCGCCGAGGTCATCGAAGCGGCGCTGGCGCCACCCGAGTCCACCGACTCGATGGCACCCACCAAGGACCAGACCAGCGGCCTGCGGGGCTGGATCCTGTGGCCCGCCGGCGAGTACATCGCGCGCCACGGCCAAGGCCATCCGCAGCGGGCGCTGGCTGCGCTGCACGCGCTGACGCAACGCTTCACGGCCGAATTCGCGATTCGCCCGTTCATCGTGCGCCACCCGGCGCTGGTTTTCACCACGCTGCAGCGCTGGACGACCGACGCCAGCCCGCACGTGCGCCGACTCGTCAGCGAAGGCAGCCGGCCACGCCTGCCCTGGGGCCTGCGGCTGCAGGCGCTGGTGCGGGACCCGTCACCCACGCTGCCGCTGCTGGCAGCGCTGCAGGACGACCCCAGCGCCTACGTGCGCCGCAGCGTTGCCAACCACCTGAACGATATCGCCAAGGACCACCCGCAGGTCGTCGCCGACTGGCTGCTGACCCACCTGCCCGGCGCACCGGCACCGCGCCGCGCGCTGCTGCGCCATGCCAGCCGCACGCTGGTCAAGCAGGGCCACCCGGGCGTGATGACGGCCTGGGGCCTGGGCGCGGCACTGCGCGGCGAAGCGGCGCTGACGCTGGCGCCTCGGCGCGTGACACTCGGCGGCGCCATCACGTTCACGCTGCACCTGCGCTCCAGCAGCAAGCGCGCGCAGAAGCTGGCCGTCGACTACGCGGTGCATCACGTCAAGGCCGACGGTTCGCGCACGCCCAAGGTCTTCAAGGGCTGGACGATCGACCTGCCCGCCCATGGCGAAACCACGCTCGTCAAGCACCACGTACTGCGCCCGGTGACGACGCGGCGCTATCACGCCGGCGAGCATGGGCTGGTGGTGCAGGTCAACGGCAGGCCGGTCGCCGAGGGCAGTTTCACGCTGCTGGTGCCGCGGCCGGCCCGTGCGCGCTGAGCGCTGGGCGCTCAGCGCCGGCGGTGGGCAGACGGCGACCGGCCCTCGGCCTCTGCCCAGCCCGGCGACCTGGATGCAAGACATGTGCCGCCCTCCCTGGCCCGAAGCGCCTTGTCATGGCATATATACTTCGAATACAATCGAATTGTCGAATTGTTGGGTTCGGCACCCACCCCCGCACGACACCCCGACCCCATGAGCACCATCAGCAAGAAGCTCTCGTTCCTGGACCGCTACCTCACGGTGTGGATCTTCGCTGCCATGGCGCTGGGCGTGGGCCTGGGTTACCTGGTGCCCGGGGTCGAAGACTTCATCAACCGCTTCAATGTCGGCACCACCAACGTGCCAATTGCGCTGGGCCTGATCCTCATGATGTACCCGCCCTTCGCCAAGGTGCGCTACGAGGAACTGCCCGACGTCTTCCGCGACACCAAGGTGCTGTGGCTGTCGCTGGTGCAGAACTGGATCGTGGGCCCGGTGCTGATGTTCGTGCTGGCCATCGTCTTCCTGCCCGACAAGCCCGAATACATGGTCGGGCTCATCATGATCGGCCTGGCGCGCTGCATCGCGATGGTCATCGTCTGGAACGAGATCGCCAAGGGCTCCACCGAATACGCCGCCGGCCTGGTGGCCTTCAATTCGATCTTCCAGGTGCTGTTCTTCAGCGTCTACGCCTGGTTCTTCATCACCGTGCTGCCGCCGCTGTTCGGCCTGTCGGGTTCGGTGGTCGACATTTCCATCGGCCAGATCGCCGAGAGCGTGTTCATCTACCTCGGCATCCCCTGCATCGCCGGCGTGCTGACGCGCGTGATCATGCTGCGCTTCGTCAGCAAGGAGTGGTACCACACGCGCTTCGTGCCGAAGATCGGACCCATCACGCTGATCGCGCTGCTGTTCACCATCGTCGTGATGTTCAGCCTGAAGGGCAAGCTGATCGTCACGATTCCGTTCGACGTGGTGCGCATCGCCATTCCGCTGCTGCTGTACTTCGTCATCATGTTCCTGATCTCGTTCTTCATGAGCCGGCGCCTGGGCGCCAACTACGAGAAGAGCGCCACGCTGTCGTTCACCGCCGCCAGCAACAATTTCGAGCTCGCCATTGCGGTGGCGATCGCGGTCTACGGCATCAATTCGGGCGTGGCCTTCGCGGCGGTCATAGGGCCGCTGGTGGAAGTGCCGGTGATGATCGCCCTGGTACATGTGGCGCTCGCCTTCAAGCGCCGCTATTTCGCGCCGGTCGACCTGCCGGCGCGCTGTTGAGGGACCGCTCATGGACGAGAAGTCCGCCGTCGCATCGCTCGCCGCCCTGGCCCAGGGCATGCGCTTGCGCGTCTTTCGCGCCCTGGTCGGCGCCGGACCCGAAGGCATGACGCCCGGCGTGCTGGCGGCCACATTGGACGTGCCGGCGTCGACCTTGTCCTTCCACCTGAAGGAATTGATGCATGCCGGCCTGGTCTCGCAGCAGCGCGACGGCCGTAACCTCATCTACCGGCCCTCGATCGCGCAGATGAACGACCTGCTGGCCTATCTCACGGCGCATTGCTGCCACGGCATGGCCTGCGACACCACGGCCGCCCCAGACTGTTCAACTTGCTGAAGCGCAAAAGCCAGATGACCACGCATGTCCTGATCCTGTGCACCCACAATTCCGCCCGCAGCGTGCTCGCCGAAGGCATGCTCGACCATTGGGCGAAGAAGCTCGGCCGTGACGTGAAGGCGCACAGCGCGGGCAGCGCGCCCAGCGGCCGCATCAACCCCTTCGCGATCGAGGCGCTGAACCACGCCGGCATCGACACCGCAGCCTGTCGAAGCAAGAGCTGGGACGAGTTCAGCACCGACGGCGCGCCGCCCCTGTCCGTCGTGATCACGGTGTGCGACAGCGCCGCCGCAGAGACCTGCCCGGTGTTCTTCGGCGGTTCCGGTGGCCCGCCGGTGAAAGTGCACTGGGGCTACCCCGACCCGTCCAATGCCGAGGGCGGCGAAAGCGGCAAGCGGCGTGCCTTCGAGCTGACGCGTCAGGCCCTGGGCTACCGCATGCTGCAACTGCTGGCGCTGCCGCTGGAATCTCTGGACCGCAGGGCCCTGCAAGCCGCGTTGGATGACATCGGCCGCAATTGACCAGGCACACGCATGCCTTGCCCTTGGCTGTTGACTTCGACTTGCCTGTTGACTTCGTGGCCCGCCCGGCCCGTCTCTTGACCATGAATGGAGTTTCCGCATGAAAGCGATCCAAGTTTTCGACCCGGCGCTGTGCTGCAGCACCGGTGTCTGTGGCGTCGAGGTGGACCAGGCGCTGGTCGACTTCTCGGCCGATGTCGACTGGGCCCAGGGCCAGGGCGCGAAGATCGAACGCTTCAACCTGGCGCAACAGCCGATGGCCTTTGCCGAGCATGCGGCTGTGAAGTCGGCGCTGGAGCAAAAGGGCAACGACGCGCTGCCGCTGGTGCTGGTGGACGGCCGGGCCGTGCTCACGGGCCGCTACCCGACGCGTGACGAACTGACATCGTGGCTGGGCCTGGCCGCAAAGGACGCACCGTCGCTGTTCAGCGCTGCGGTGGCTGAACTGGTGGCCATCGGTGCAGCCATCGGGGCGAACTGCGAGCCCTGCCTGAAGTACCACGTCGCCGAGGCGCGCAAGCTGGGTGTGAGTGCGGCGGACATGCGGCGCGCGGTCGACCTGGCGCAGAAGGTCAAGGAGGCGCCCGCGCGCGCCATGATCGAGCTCGCCCGGCGCCTGCTCGAACCCGCGACGGCCGCGCCGTCAGCCAGCGCGAAGCTGGCGGCCATCGCCGCCACCGCGGCGCCTGTCATGCCCGCAACGAGCGCCGCCGCGACCAGCTGCTGCGGACCGGCGCCCGCCATAGCCCCTGCCGCCAGCAGCTGCTGCGGCCCGTCGACGGCCGCGCCCGCGGCCACCACCACCGCGAAGGGAGCCTCCAAGTGCTGCTGACAAGCCAGCCGCCCACCGCGGCGCCGATGAAGTTCCTCGACCACCCGCCGCGCTTCCTGTTCTTCACCGGCAAGGGCGGCGTCGGCAAGACCTCGATTGCCTGCGCCACCGCCATCCGGCTGGCCGCAGCCGGGCAGCGCGTGCTGCTCGTCAGCACCGACCCTGCATCGAATGTCGGCCAGGTCTTCGGCGTCGCCATCGGCAACCGCATCACGCCGATCCCCGCGGTGGAGCGGCTGTCGGCGCTGGAAATCGACCCGCAGGCCGCCGCCCAGGCCTACCGCGACCGCATCGTCGGCCCGGTGCGTGGCGTGCTGCCCGAGACCGTGGTCAAGAGCATCGAGGAGCAGCTCTCGGGCGCCTGCACGACCGAGATCGCGGCCTTCGACGAATTCACCGAACTGCTCACCGACGAAGCCCTGCTGGCCGACTACGAGCACATCGTCTTCGACACCGCGCCCACCGGCCACACCATCCGGCTGCTGCAGCTGCCCGGCGCCTGGAGCGGCTTTCTGGAATCCGGCAAGGGCGACGCGTCTTGCCTGGGCCCGCTCGCCGGGCTGGAAAAGCAGCGCACGCAGTACAAGGCCGCCGTCGATGCGCTGGCCGACCCGCAGCGCACGCGGCTGGTGCTGGTGGCGCGTGCCCAGGCCGGCACGCTGCGCGAAGTGGCGCGCACGCACGACGAGTTGGCTGCCATCGGCTTGCAGCGGCAGCATCTGGTGATCAACGGCCTGCTGCCGTCCGCCGAGGCCGCGCTGGACCCCTTGGCGGCGGCCATCTTCGAACGTGAACAGGCGGCGCTGGCTGGCATGCCGGAACTGCTGCGCAAGCTGCCCACCGACACCGTGCCGCTGATGGGCTTCAACCTGGTCGGCCTGGACGCGCTGCGCCAATTGCTCGGCGACACCGTGGCCGCGGCGACGCCGGATGCCGAAGCGTCGCCGGCACTCGAAGCACCTTCGCTGGCTTCGCTGATCGACGACATCGCCGCCGACGGCCACGGCCTGGTGATGCTGATGGGCAAGGGCGGCGTCGGCAAGACCACGCTGGCCGCGGCGCTGGCCGTGGCGCTGGCCGAGCGTGGCCTGCCGGTGCACCTGACCACGTCCGACCCCGCGGCGCACCTGAGCGAGACGCTCAGCGGCGCAGTGGAGCATCTGCAGGTCAGCCGCATCGACCCGCAGGCCGAAACCGCGCGCTACCGCCAGCATGTGCTGGAAACCAAGGGTGCGAAGCTCGACGCCGCCGGCCGTGCGCTGCTGGAAGAAGACCTGCGCTCGCCCTGCACCGAAGAGATCGCCGTCTTCCAGGCCTTCTCGCGCATCATCCGCGAGGCCGGGCGCAAATTCGTCGTCATGGACACCGCACCCACCGGGCACACGCTGCTGCTGCTCGACGCCACCGGCGCCTATGACCGCGAGATCCAACGACAGATGGGTGGCAAGGGCCTGCACTTCACGACGCCGATGATGCAGCTGCAAGACCCGAAACAGACCAAGGTGCTGCTGGTGACGCTGGCCGAGACCACGCCGGTGCTGGAAGCCGCCAACCTGCAGGCCGACCTGCGGCGCGCCGGCATCGAGCCCTGGGCCTGGATCGTCAACCAGAGTGTGGCCGCAGCAGCGCCGCGCTCGGCGCTGCTGCGCCGGCGCGCGGCCAATGAACGCGCCGAGATCGACGCCGTGGCACGGCAGCATGCGCGGCGCCACGCCGTCGTGCCGCTGCTAGGCACCGAGCCGGTCGGTGCCGAGCGCCTGCTCGAACTCGCCGGCGTGCCCCAGGCCGAGCCGGCCCTGAGCGCGTGAAACCTTGCTTCGAGGAGAGCCACTTGACAACAGATACCCCCATCAAGGACATCGTGCGCCAGAAGTACGGTGAAGCGGCGCAGCGGGTCAGTCAGAGCACAAGTGCCGGCACCAGTTGCTGCGGCGGCGCCACGAGCGCGTCGGGCGCATCCGGCCTGCTCGACGGCTGCGACCCCATCACGTCCAACCTGTACGACGCGGCGCAGGCCGGCACCGTTCCCGAGGCCGCGATGCTGGCCTCGCTGGGCTGCGGCAACCCCACCGCGCTGGCCGAGCTCAAGCCCGGCGAAACCGTGCTCGACCTGGGCTCCGGCGGCGGCATCGACGTGCTGCTGTCGGCGCGCCGCGTGGGGCCCACGGGCACCGCCTACGGCCTGGACATGACCGACGAGATGCTGGCGCTGGCACAGCAGAACAAGCAGGCCAGCGGTCTGACGAACGTGCACTTCCTGAAGGGCGAGATCGAGCACATCCCGCTGCCGGCGAATGCGGTGGACGTGATCATCTCCAACTGCGTCATCAACCTCGCGGCCGACAAGGACCGCGTGCTGGCCGAAGCTTTCCGCGTGCTCAAGCCCGGTGGCCGCTTCGCGGTGTCAGACGTGGTGGTGCGCGGCGAGGTGCCGCCGGCCCTGCGCCGCAACATGGAACTGTGGATCGGCTGCGTGGCCGGCGCGCTGTCGGACCGCGACTATCTCGACAAGCTCGCACGTGCCGGCTTTGCCGATGCCGCGATCGAGATCACCCGTGTCTATGGCGTCGACGACGCACGCGAATTCCTCGCGCAGCAGAGCGCCGATCTGCAACAGCTCGCCGAGCAGGTCGACGGCAAATTCGCCAGCGGCTTCATCCGCGCGACCAAGCCGCTGACCGCTGCGTCCGCTGCGTCCGCAGCGGTCACGCCGGCCGCCAGCCCGTCCGCTGCAGCGTCCTGCTGCGGCCCGAGCCCCTGCTGTGGCGGCTGACCCCGACGCGCCTGAACGCCTGGCGCTGGCCCAGGTGGTCAGCGGGACAATGAGCGGGGCAGTGAGTGGGTCGAGCGCGGCCGGCGCCTTCGGCTGCGTCGCCGCCGCCTGGCAGGCCCACGAAGGCGAGCTGCGCGGCTACCTGCGGCACCGCGTCAGCGATGACGCCGTCGCCGACGACCTGCTGCAGGACGTCTTCGTCAAGGCCATGCGCCAGGGCCGGGGCTTCTGCACGCTGGACAACCCGCGCGCCTGGTTGTTCCAGGTGGCTCGCAACGCACTCGTCGACCAGCTGCGCACCCGGCACGCCCACGAGCCGCTGACCGAGGAACTGGTCGAGTCCGCCGCACAAGGCGACGAGCCGATGGCGCCGATCGACGCCCTGAGCGCCTGTGTGGCGCGCACGCTGGCAGAACTGGCGCCCGAAGACGCCGACATCCTGCGCGCCTGCGACCTGCAAGGCCAGCACCAGCGCGACTACGCCGCGGCACACGGCCTCGGCCTGCCGGCCACCAAGTCGCGCCTGCTGCGTGCGCGCCAGCGCCTGCGCGACCGCCTGACCCGCGTCTGCCAGGTGCAGTTCGAAGACGACGGCAGCGTCGGCGGGCATACCGCGCGCCCGCCGCTGGGCTGAATGTGCCGGCCGGCCGCGACACCCGACCACGGCGGCGGCGCCCATGTGGGCCCGTGACGTACGGCCGAATGCCGGTGAGTGCAGCCGCATGACAGATGCTCTGCCGGCACCGCTGCCGCCCTTTCTGCCCGAAGCGCTGCGGCGCGAAGCCAGCGCCGTGGCCCTGCAGCGCGGCGGCAAGCTCTTCCACTGTGGCGAACGGGTGTCGCACATCCACTTCGTCGTCGCAGGCGAACTGCTCGCCGTGCGCTACCTGCGCGACGGCAGCGAGGCCGTGATGCAGCGCGCCCGCGGCGGCGAATTCTTCGCCCAGTCGGCAATGCTGGTGCCGCACTACAGCTGCGACGCGCGCGCGGCCTGCGCCAGCGAAATCGTTCGCCTGCCGGTGGAAGCGCTGCGCGACACGCTGGCCGCAGACGGCCGCTTCGCGCTGGCCTTCGCGGGCCAGATGGCGGCCGACCTGCGCCGCCAGTGCACCCGCGTCGAGAGGCTGCGCATCAAGCGCGCCCGCGACCGTGTGCGCCACTACCTGGTGTGCGAGGGGCCACTGGCGGCCGATGCCCGCTTGCAGGACTGGGCACACGAACTCGGCCTGGAACCCGAAACGCTGTACCGCGCGCTGGCCGAGCTTGAAACCGGCGGCGAAATCGTGCGCGAAGGCCGCGCCGTGCGGCTGGCGGCAAACCCACCTGCCGCCCCCTCGTGCGCGGGTTGACCCCAGGCGGGCAACTGATCTCGATCATGTTCGTCGACACCCAGTGCTCCCTAGACTGATCCTCAGCGACCACGGCTCACGTGGCGAACGAGGAGACGACGATGTGGAAGTGGTTCTGCCTGCTGACGCTGCTGGTGGCCGGCCCGGTGGCTGCACAGCCCGACCCCAAGGATGACCCGAAGTATTGCGGCAGCTGCCACCAGCGCATTTACAAGGAATATTCGGCGTCGGTGATGGGCACCGACCTCGCCAACCCGGTGGTCTACCAGTTCTTCACCGCCACCAATGCCCGGGGCGAGAAAGACGGCCTGGGCTACCAGGGCGTGTTCCCGGGCCAGCCGGGCGACTGCGCACAATGCCACGTGCCCAAGCTGGTGCTGCAGGAGCACGCCGCCGGCCGCGAGGTCGACCTCGGTCAGGCCATCCTGAACAAGAGCGACCACGGCATTTCCTGCAACTACTGCCACAGCGTGGAACACGTGGCCGTGAAGAAGCAGGGCGACCGCTACCAGACCGGGCCCGTGCACACCGTGAAGCTCGACACCAGCGGCGCCGTGCGTGGTCCGCGCCCGGGTGTCAGCTCGCCGCTGCACCCGATCAAGGTGGACCCCTTCATCCGCACGGCCGAGTTCTGCTCGCAGTGCCACCTGAACCAGGAGGAAGGCCACGCGAAGACGCGCAACGAAGGCAAGGGCGTACTGGCCATTTCCACCTACCAGGACTGGAAGCAGCTCTACGAGAGCGGGCAGGTCAGGCAGACCTGCATCGAATGCCACATGCCGGCCCTGCCCGGCAAGCAGGAAGTGGCGCTGCAGTCGCCCAAGCGCGCGGGCACGCGGGCGCACACCTTCGTCGGCGCGCACGACCCCGAGATACTGAAGAGCGCGGTCACGCTGGACCTGCAGACGCGCACCGAAGGCGACACGCTGGTCGTCAGCACGGTGGCGGAAAACGTTGGCGCCGGCCACAACGTGCCGGGTTCAGGCCCCATCCGCCAGGTGCTGTTGAAGGTCGAGGCCTGGGACGCCGACGGCCGCATGCTCAGCTACGTGGGCGGCCCGGACGGGTTGCTGCACCCGCTGGCCGGCATGGGCCACCCGAAGACCGGTGCGCGCGGGCCGCAGCACTGGGGCGGCATGCCCGGCCGCATGTACGCCAAGCCCTTGCAGTCTCCACCCGACCCCAAGACCGGTCAGCCGCGGCTGGGGGTGGGCGGCTTCGGCGCCGAGCGCATCGCCTTCGACACGACGTTGAAATACCGGCAGCCCGACCGCGCCGAGTTCCGCTTCCGCCTGCCTTCCGGTGCTGCGCCGGTGAAGGTGCAGGCGAGCCTGGTCTACCGCTGGGCCTTCATCGGCCTGGCCGACGCCAAGGGCTGGAAGGTCGAAGACCGGCTGATGCGGGCGGTGGTCAGGCAGGTCGACCCGACGTGATGCTGCGGCCCGGTTCAGCGCCCGGGCTGTGTCAATATCTGGTCCTGTCGCCACCTGCCGAATGGACGCCGGATGAAGCAGCCCATTGCGCCCGTCGATGCAACTCGGTCGCCGGACCGCTCGCGGCGGCGGGTCTTGAAGCGCCTGAGCGCTGGCCTGGCACTGGCCCCGGCCGCAGGCCGGCTGGCCGCCCAGCAGCCGGGCGCACCTTCCAGCACCGACGCCAAGGCCCCACCACTGCCGCCGCTGGGGTCGCCGCTGGCGCTGCCGGAAGTGCCCATGCTGGACGGCAGCGTCTTCCTGCCCGCAGCGGCCGAAGGCCAGGTGCTGGTGCTGTACTGGTGGGCCAGCTGGTGCCCGTTCTGCGCCGTGCAGTCGCCACTGATGGACCGGCTTTGGCGCGAGCAGCGGGGGCGCGGGCTGCAGATGCTCGGGCTGTCGATCGACAAGAAGCCCGAGGACGCGGTGGCCTACCTGGCCAAGCGCGGCTACGGTTTTCCTTCCGGCTGGGTGACGCCGGCCGTGGCGCGAGCGCTGCCCAAGCCCAAGGGGCTGCCGGTGACCGTAGTGCGCGGCCGCGACGGCCGGGTGCTGATGGCTGAAGCCGGCCAGCTGTTCCCCGAGGACGTGGAGCAGATCTCGCGTTTCCTCTGAAAGTGAACCGGATGCCTTCCGCGCCGAGCGAATTTGCACGCCAGATGAACGGCTATCTCAGCGGCATGCTGCACTGGGAACAGCTCGACGCCCTGTGGCAGCGCGTGCTGGCCGCACCTGAGGGTTGGTATGTCAGCCAGGAAGGCGAAGCACCGCCCGCGAACCCGCTGCAAGAGGACGCCTTGCGCCACTTCGTGACCGAGCTGGATGCTCTATTGCGGCGCGAACACGAGCACGACTTCTGCGGCCTGGCCTACGCCGACGACCCCAGGCAGCCGGCGCTGATCAAGGTCTTTGACCCGCACCACATGGGCTCGTTCTGCGGCTGCAGCCGCGAACCCATCCCACCGCGCTGGGTACTGTCGCGCAGCCGGCCCGACCGCATCGGCGAAGAAGTGCCGGCGCCCGCAGCACGCCGCCGCTGGTGGAGCCGCCTCTTCGCCGGCAGTACAGGCTGAAATTTTCGCGGGCAACCAAACCCGCCTGATTCCTCTTTTGCGGTGCTCTTCGTCTTCAGGGGTGGAGATACCGCGAATGACCGAGATCCACTTCTTGGGAAACGCTGATCAATTCAGGTCAAGCTCGATTTCAGCGACAGGCGACAGCGGCGACGATCCAGCCATGAGACAGACCAGCGCCAGCCGGAAGCAGGCAGAAGCGCCAGACGCGGCGCGAGAAGCGGGCGAGAGGAGCGCGGGCCCGGGGCCCAGCGACGCGCTCACGAGCCGCACCCACGAGGGCGGGTCGGTCGCCCCCGGTGGGTGCCGGGCGCGCAGTCTCCGCAGCAGGGCAGCCGAGGAGGCCGGAGACCAAGAAGCCAGGGCGGGCGCTGATGCCGCCAGAGGGGAAGGACCGGGAGCAAGCCCACTGGCCAGGGCTGGGAGGACGCGGGCACGCACCCACGACCCCCCGGACAGAGGGGGGCCGCGCCGGGAGAGAAGAGGAGGAGGAGACGGGGG
This sequence comes from Rubrivivax sp., assembly GCA_034522875.1. Classification (GTDB taxonomy): domain Bacteria; phylum Pseudomonadota; class Gammaproteobacteria; order Burkholderiales; family Burkholderiaceae_C; genus Rubrivivax. The sequence goes on from JAXHKY010000030.1 coordinate 61,558, forward strand.
CGGGGAAAAAATTAAAAAAGCGAGGGCGACGCGGCTGGCAGCGTCGCCGAGCAGCGGGCGGGGCTTCGGGCCCTGCGCGCAGGGACCGACGGAGCCATGGCAACCCGCACCGCACCCCACGCCCCGCCGGCCGTTGGGTGAGACCCAGAGCGGCAAGCCTGGGGGTATTCGATGCCTCGACCCGAGGCCAGCGGGTCCGCGCCTTCGACGCGGCGCCATGCTCCGTCCTTGCCTGGCGCACCGGCGGCCGCCACAACCGCAGCCTGTGCACCGGCGCGCGGTCGCCGTGGGCCCGTGGGCCGGCATGACCAAAGCTGCGCCCTGCTGGTGCTGCCGAAGCGCGCCGACGCCGTGCCGGCGCTGAGTACGCCGCCGTCGTCGACCCCGCGCTGAGCGAGGCCGCCGTGTGCGGGCCAGCGGGCGCACGGCTCATCGGCAGCCATCGTTCGATGGCCGGGAGAGCCCTACGGCCAGATCGCCCACGCAGGGCGGCGCTGGCGACGAATCGCTGCACGCCGGCCGGGCGCTGGGCCCCCAGCGCGTGGACACGATGCTGGCCGTGGGCTGATGCCGTTGGCGGGAGCTGGCGGGACCACCGCGCCACGACCTCATCCTTGCCGTGGCGGGCTGGGCTGGGTGTCCGGGCTGCAGCTGGCACCAGTGCGACCTGCTTGCCCTGGGCTGCCTCGACATGGGTGCCCCACTGGGCGCATGGAGCACGGCATGCCCCGCAGAGGCCCACAAGCGGAGCCTGGGACATCACGACCCACCCTGAACGGCTGTCGGCGGTCCACCTGTCTGAAACACCGCTGACGGCAAGCCAGCGCCGCTACGTGGAAGTGTTCTCGGCCGCCGGCGCCCATCTGCGCCAGTTGATCGACGACCTGCTGGACCTGTCCCGCGTCGAGGCCGGCCGGCTCGAGGTCGCGCACGCGCCTTTTGCGCCCAGGGCAATGGGCGAGGAGCTGGCGCAATGCGAGCGCGCGCTCGCGCGCAAGGCCTGCGCTCGAGTGCTGCGACACCGACTGCGCCGTGTCGGCGATGCCCAGCGCGTGCGCCAGATCGTCAATCCTGGGCAAGCGCTGAAGTCACCCGCAAGGACGTGGGCCTGACGATGCAGGTGGGCCAGACAGCCGGCGAACTGGAGTCGGGGCACGAACGCTGGGCATCGCGGAGAACGGCACAACAGGTGCCCCCAGGCGATGGCGGCGGACCAGCACGGCGGCACGTCGTACATTCCGCCGCTGGCGCGAGCCATGGGCGGCGACATCGAACTGCGCAGCGACACGGAGCACGGCACCCGCCCAGTCGGCTCGCTGCCGCTGCCGCGCGCTCAACGCCAAGGCCGAGCGCCGTCCGGTGGCCTGGGCGGCGAGGCCGCGCCGAAGACAACGCGCACAACGTGGGGGCAGGGATCTCGAAGGGCTGGGGCTGCAGTCGAGTGGCTGTCGACAGCAGGCGGGCTGGCGCCACTGGACGACGACCTGATCCGATGGACGTGCGCATGCCGAAGCTGGAGCATGCCGCCACGCGCAGAACCGAGCGAAAGACGCGCGGCGGTGCCGATCGTCGCGCGTCAGCAAGCCATCCTCCGACCGGCAGGCCAGCCTGGCGGCGGAGGACACTGACACGATCGACAGGGGCAGGCACCTGCAGGCTGCCTGAAACGCGCCTGCCGGCTGCCCGAGGCAGAGACGCGCCCCCAAGAACATCGAGCCGGCGCTGATCGATACCGGGCGCTGCAACGCATGGGCGGGACCAGGGCTGTAGCCGCGTCCCAGCGCGGCGCAGTGCAGGATGGACCTCGACGCGGCATGTCGACATGTGGGGCCAGCGGCACCCACGACTGAAGCCCACCCGGGGCACCTGCCCGAGCCGAGTCGAACCCTGCAAGGACCGAACGGCTGGGCCCGGCCCACGGCGCTGCAGGCATTGACGGGCGTTGAACAGGCCGGTGGAATTCGACTCGGCCCAGCGTCAGGGGGGCGGACGGCGCGCCGGGCGGACGAGCAGGTACTCGACCTCGGTCCGGGCCTGGGCGAAGGCGCCGTCCGATCCACCGCGACCAAGCCACTCAGTCAGCAGCGGTACGACCCCTCACCCGGACACCGCGCCAGGCGGTCCAGGTCGGTGGGGTCAGCTCGCCGAGCTGCCTGCCGCAAATGGCGTTCGCGGCCGTCTGCGCGAACGGCCACTGAACGGCAGCCCGCCACTGCGGTTGCGGCGTTCGCATCAGGTGGAGTTGCCGCCCTGGCGCAGCACCGCAGTTGCACGCGGCCGCCGCACGAAGCATCTCGGGGCGCGGGCGACCAGAAGAATCCACCCGCCTTGCAAAGGGGCACGCGCATCGGCGATGCAGGCACCCCCAGAACACCACACCCCGGTGCGACCAACTGCACGAAGGGCTGCCATCGAGCGTGGGCAAGCTGAAGTCCCAGGCGCCCCGGTGCCAGCAGTGCGAGCTGGGGTGGCGCGAAGTGTAGCGGTCTGGCCCGCGCCGTCTCGGGAACCCAACCATGCCGCCACACCCCCGCAGGGAAACCTGGCGACCAGCCCAGGACCTTGGCCTCAGGCCGGCGAAGACCAGCCTGCCGGGGGGAGCGAGGAACCCCCAAGGCGGCTCCATGAGCGCCGGGGGACCAGATAGGACGGCGCGAAACACCGACCCGCCCCGGCACGCCTCACGGGGAACGTCGGCCGCGACGGCCTCGCGGCCCCCCCCGGGTGAAGCCGGTCGGCGGCAGCAGACAGCGGAGGACCCCCGCGCCGGCACCACGGACGAACCAAGCGGCAGGGCCATCGGGCCCCCGAACGCGCGACGAGTGGGCGGGGAGGCTCCGGCGACCGACCACCGCACACCGCCGCCGTCACCGAAAGGCGGAGCAGGCACACCCCGCGCCGCAGGCACGACACCCCAACCCCACCAACACCACACAACCCAACCGCAACCCCCCACCCCCGAAACACCCCACCGACCCCACCACACCCCGCGCGCCACAGGAAGAGAGAAGAGGCAAGGCCCCGACCACCGCCCGGGGCAGGGCAGGCGCAAGGCGACCGGAAAGCCAGGAAGGGGCACCACACGCAGCAAGGGGGCCCCCAAACGCGGGGACCACCCAGGCACAACTCACCCACCCCCCCCACCAACGACCACCAGCCGGCAGCCAAAGCACGGCCACTCGCCTGGCCGAAGGGCAAACCTCCCCTCCAAACCGCACGCACACCTCCCCACCGCGGATCGGGCCCGAAGGCGAGGGAGCGACGGCAGCGACACCGACGAGCAGGGGCGCGGCGGCGCTGTGGCAGAGCAAGGGGTGAGACTCGATCACCGGTTGGTGAGACGCCGCAATACCAACTATTGGGAAGTCCATGTCGATCTCGAACACCGCTTGAGCAACTTGGCAGCTCAGCCGCAGTGGGCGGTGATGCGCGCAGGTGTTCACACTCGCGCCTCCTCGCGGGGGTCCTGGCCCCAGCGACGAGGGCTGGGGCCAGACGCCGTGACCCGAGCGGAAGGGAGTCGGTCTGAGCCCAGGCGGCAGCCGCTGATGAACTCCAGCGGCGAATCACCAGGTGAGGCGTGAGCCGGAACAAACGGTCCTGAGGACCGTTTGTGCCTGGCGAAGGGTCGGCTCTGGCGAGGCGGCTGAGGGCCGTCGCGCCAGGGGTTGAGTGAGCACACTCCCGGCCGCGTTGGTGACGCTCTTCTGTCAGAGCCGGGCGCGGAGCGCGCACAACCTCCCCCCTGGGTCATCGGCGCCGCAGCACGCCTCGCAATCCGTCGAGCCGCGCACAGCGTCTGCCTGAAGTCCGCGTCCCTGGGCATGGCACCCTGCAGCGTCCGCAGCCCGCCCTCGACCCCGCTTCGAGGCAATACGAATGCAGCGTCGCGTCGAAGCTGAGAATGCGGGGACGACCGCACAAATGTGATCGTCCCTGTTGACGGGGGTGGCTGATGGGTGACCCCTCGGCCCCCATGACTGGGAGGCGTGGAACAGGCCCCTCGCGCGGCGACAATGCCGGCACCCATGGAAACCCTGGCCGTCATCGACTTCGAGACCACCGGCCTGTCGCCGGCGCAGGGCGCGCGTGCCACCGAAGTGGCGGCGGTGCTGGTGCAGGGCGGCCAAGTGGTCGGCCGCTTCCAGAGCCTGATGAACAGCGGCACCAGGGTGCCGCCCTTCATCGAGCAGCTCACCGGCATCAGCAACGCGATGCTGGCACGGGCGCCGCCGGCGCGCGGCGTCATGCACGAGGTGATGCGCTTCACGCGCGGCTGTCCGTTGGTGGCGCACAACGCAGCCTTCGACCGCGGCTTCTGGCTGGCCGAAGCCGAGCGCGCCGAGTGTGAAGCCGACACCGCGCACCGCTTTGCCTGCACGCTTCTGCTTTCGCGCCGGCTCTATCCGCAGGCCGCCAACCACCGTCTGGGCACGCTGGCGGCGCTGCACCGGCTGCCCGACGCGGGCCGCGCCCACCGTGCGCTGGCCGACGCGCTGACCACGGCACAGCTGCTGCTGCGCCTGCAGCAGGATCTGGACGAACGCTTCGCCACCGTGCTGGCAGGGCGGCCGGTGGACCACGCGCTGCTGTGCGAACTGCAGCGTGCGCCGAGCACTCGCCTGGAAAGCTGCCTGGCCCGAACTGGACCGCGCAGCTGAAGCTTGTGCGCGGCGCAGCTCAGCGCAGCAGGAACCAGCCCCGCGGCAGCTGCTGTGTGATGCGCACCCTGTTGGACGCGGCGACGGCGAGCCCCAGCAGGGAGGTCCACCAGAGAGGACTGTCAGTGAGGACCATCAGTGAGGACCATCAGTGAGGACCATCAGCGAGGACGCATGAACCACAGCGCGAACCGGGTGTTCATTTCCTATCGGCGCGACGACGCCGCCGGCTATGCCGGGCGGCTGGAGGAAGCGCTGGAAAGCCGCCTCGGCCATGGCAGCGTCTTCCGCGACGTGCTCGACATTCCACCTGGTGCGGACTTCGTCGCCGCCATCCGTGAACGGCTGGCCGGCGCGCACACGGTGCTGGTGCTGATCGGCCCGCGCTGGGCCGGCGGCAACGCGCCCGGTGAGCGACGCATCGACGACGACGCCGACTTCGTTCGCCTGGAGGTGGCGACGGCCCTGGACAGCGGCGCGCGCGTGGTGCCGGTGCTGCTGCCCGGCGCCGAGATGCCGGCAGAGACGGACTTGCCCGTGCTGCTGCGGCCGCTGGCACGGCGCAATGCCTTGACCCTGGGCGACACGCACTGGGGCGCTGACATCGACCGCCTGGTCGGCACCATCGGTTTGCCACCGCGGCGCCGCGTCTGGCCATGGGCGCTGGGCAGTGCGGGCATCGCCGCCGGCGCGATCGCGGCACTGTGCTGGCTACAGCCCTGGGCGCCGTCCGACCCGTCGGCGCGGCTGCTCGGCAGCTGGCAGGCCGAGGTCAAGTACGGCTGGGGCGCGCGGCACGCCGAACGCTACGAGTTCAAGCGCCATGCCGGGCAGCTGACGGGCACCGCGTCCTTCCTGGGCCACCCGCGCGCGATCGAGAAGCTGGAATTCGACGGCAGCAACCTGCGCTTCGAGACGCGCACACAGCAGACCATGGGCAACGAGACGCGCGAGCTCACGCACATCTACAGCGCCGAACTGCGCGACCGGCCTCCCAACGAACGACTGGCGTTTCGCGTGCAGACCAGCGGCGCCTTCGACAGCCGGCCGCCGCTGGAGTTCGAGGCGCGCCGCATCGATCCGGCCGGCCTTGGCCCGTAACGCGCGGCTGGGGGGGTCAAGGCTGGGGGGGCTGGGGGGGGTCAGGTCTCTCAATTCTCTTCGCCTCACGTAGTAGCAGCGCTGCGGGCTTTGGAGAAATGAGAGACCTGACCCCGGTCTCGCCGTGACCCCGGTCTCGCCGCGTAGTAGCAGCGCTGCGGGCTTTGGAGAAATGAGAGACCTGACCCCGGTCTCGCCGTGACCCCGGTCTCGCCGCTTGATGTTGTACGCGGCCATGGATACCGAGGCGACGGTGTATCTGCTGTCCGTTCGGCACCACCGCCAACTTTCGTTTGACTTCGCCCGGCTGTGGCCGGGCGCCAGCAAGACGCTCAAGAAGGCCGTGGGCTGCTGAGCGGCGGGCTTGGCCCCAGGACCGGCACCGGCTTGGTCCCTGCGCCGCATGACCGCCAGGCAGGCGCGGGCCTGCACCTCGTGCCACAACGACCCGGTGGCGCTGGGCTACGGCAAGGGCAAGCTGAGCTTCGAGGCGTCGGGTGGCCGCACCGGCGCATGGCGCTTCAAGCCGGCCGAGCCCGCCTCGCCGCACGACGGCCTGCCCGAAGACGCCTGGACCGGCTTTCTGGCCGAGCGCAGCGGCATGGTGTCCACGCAGGCAGGTGCAAGGCCGTTCACGGTGGTCGAGCAGCAGCGCATCCTGACCGTGGGCGCCTGCCTGACCTGCCACAAAGGCGACTCGGCGGTAATGCGCAAATCGGTGAGCGACTTCCCCGCCTTGCTGCGGCGGCGCACGGCGCAATGCGTGGCGCCGGCCTGGGTTCAACCCTGAGAACCTGCATCCTTTTAGGCCCTTCTTCGTCTCCAAGGCAGGAGACGAACAGATGACCCAGGCCACCCTGAACCTAAGCCCTTTGCAACTGCCCCGCAAATACCCGCGGGGCTTCCTGCTGCTGGCTGCCGCGGTGTGGTGGTTGCTGTACCAAGGGCTGGCGCCGGCGTCCGAAGCGCTGGTGGCGGCCTTGCCGGTCGACCGCGCCAGCCACCTGGGCGGTGCGCTGCAGTTCTTCCTGTACGACACGCCCAAGGTGCTGATGCTGCTCACCGCGGTGGTATTCGTGATGGGCATGGTCAATTCCTACTTCACCCCCGAACGCACACGTGCCCTGCTGGCCGGCCGCAGCGAGGGCGTGGCCAATGTCATGGCTGCCAGCCTGGGCATCGTCACGCCCGTTTTGTTCGTGCTCGGCGGTGCCGCTGTTCATCGGCTTCGTGCAGGCCGGCGTGCCGCTGGGCGTGACCTTCTCGTTCCTGATTTCGGCGCCCATGGTCAACGAGGTGGCGCTGGCGCTGCTGTTCGGCCTGTTCGGCTGGAAGATCGCCGCGCTCTACCTGGGCCTGGGCCTGACGATCGCCATCGTCGCGGGCTGGGTCATCGGCCGGCTGAAGATGGAAGCGCACCTGGAAGACTGGGTGCGCGACATGCCCAAGGTGCACGCTGCCGCCGGTGACGCCGTGCTGACCCTGTCAGAACGCATTGCCGCGGGCTTTGCCAGCGTGCGCGAGATCGTCGGCAAGGTCTGGCCTTACATCCTGGTGGGCATCAGCCTCGGCGCGGCCATCCACGGCTGGGTGCCGCAGGACTTCATGGCCTCGATCATGGGCAAGGACGCGCCCTGGTGGAGCCTGCCGCTGGCGGTGCTGATCGGCGTGCCGATGTACACCAACGCGGCCGGCGTCATTCCCATCGTGCAGGCGCTGCTGGCCAAGGGCGCCGCTTTGGGCACGGTGCTGGCTTTCATGATGAGCGTGATCGCGCTCTCGCTGCCCGAGATGATCATCTTGCGCAAGGTGCTGAAGGTGCGGCTGATTGCCACCTTCGCCGGCGTGGTGGCCAGCGGCATCCTGATCGTGGGTTTCGTATTCAACGCGGTGCTGTAGCCAGGCTACGGCGTTCCGCCCCGTCGGGCAGGGCCTGCCCAATCTTCGAGGAGTTTCAAGTGAGTTCGCAACGTCTTTTCAAGCTGCTGCCGGTGGTCATCGCGCTGGTCACGCCGCAGGTCTTTGCCCAGGCAGCCATCGCCGATGAATCGGCGGCCATTGCCGCTGCCGCCAACGCCTTCATGGCCAGCGGCAAACCCGTGAACATCAGTGCCGACAAGCTGAAGGAACTGATGGCCAACCCGGCCACCGCGCCCGTGCTGGTCAGCGTCTGCGCGCCGAACGACTATGCCAAGGCGAGCGTGCCCGGCTCCATCAACATCCCGCGCGGCGCCTTCTGGAAGCCGCCCATGCTGGCCAAGCTGCCCAAGGACAAGCCCATCGTCACCTACTGCTACACCGGCACCGGCGCCGTGGGCCCGGCCACCGTGCTCAACCTGATGGGCTACAACGCCGTGCAGCTGGAGTGGGGCATGATGGGTTGGAGCAAGAACGACGCCGGCCTGGGCCCGGCCACGCGCTTCCCCGAGTCACAGCAGAATTACCCGATCGTCAAGGGCCCGCAAGGCACGGCCGTGACCTATGCGCGCCCCGTGGTGGCCACCGGCAAGACCACGCTTGAGCAGGTGCTCGTCGAACGCGCCGACGCCGTGGAATCGGCCGACCGCACGGTGTCGATGACGGCCGAAGCGGTGCAGGAACTGCTGGCCGACAACATGCCCGGCAACGACCCGTTCATCCTGGACGTGCGCGCCCCGGCCGATTTCGTGAAGGGCCATATCCAAGGCGCCATCAACGTGCCGGCCGTCGGCGTCTACCAGGCCGGCCATCTGGCCAAGCTGCCCACGGGCCGGCGCATCGTGGTGGCCGACTACAACGGCCAGGCGGCCGTCGGCATCAGCTATGTGCTGGCCACGCTGGGCTACAACGCCCGCGGCCTGCAGATGGGCATGATGGGCTGGAGCACCGATGACGCGGTGATGGGCCCCTACAAGCGCTTCCCGGCCGACCAGCGCGACTACCCGATCGCCAACAAGTGATCTTCCGCAGAGGCTGCCCCTCGCGGGCGGCCCGACTCTCCTTCCCTCGACTTGAGCACCCACTGGAGACTCCGATGACCGTCAACCACGCCGTCAGCATCTTCAGGATGCTGGGCCTGAAGGACAGCGGAGGCGCCGCGTGCGCACGTTGAACCGCCGCACCGTCGCACTGCTGCTGGGCGCCGCGCTGGCCTGGGCTGCAGGCAGCGCGCAGGCCGTGGAGGTGCGCTTCCAGCGCGTGGCCGACGGTGTCTATGCGCACATCGGCGACAAGGGCGCGCGCACGGCCCAGAACGAAGGCCTGAACGCCAATATCGGCCTGGTGGTGACGGCGGCCGGCGCCCTGCTCATCGACAGCGGCGCCACCTTCCAGAGCGCGCGGCAGATCCACGACGCCGTGAAGGCGGTGACGCCACAGCCGGTGAAGTGGGTCTTCAATACCGGCGGGCAAGACCATCGCTGGCTGGGCAATGGTTACTTCTTGGCCCAGGGCGCCGAGATCATCGCCCACGCGGGCGGCCAGGCCGACATGAAGAACCGCGGCAACGACCACCTCGTCGGCCTGCAGGCCGCGCTGGGCACCAAGGCCGACGGCACCGTGCCCACGCTGCCCACGCGCTGGCTTGCCGGCAACGACGAGCGGCTGGAACTCGGCGGCGTGGTCTTCGAATTCAGGCACCGCGGCGGCGCGCACACGCCGGGCGACACCATGGTCTGGCTGCCGCAGAAGAACGTGCTCTTCACAGGCGACGTGGTCTACGTGAACCGCATGCTCGGCGTGTTGCCGGTCAGCCAGACCAAGAAGTGGCTCGACACCTTTGCCGTCATCGAGCAGCTGGCGCCGAAGGTGCTGGTGCCGGGGCACGGCGACGTCACCGATGTCGCCACCGCCCAGGCCGACTCGCAGGCCTACCTGCTGGCGCTGCGCGCGCACATGAAGAAGGCGGTGGACGACGGCGTCGACGTCAGCGCGGCGGTGAAGTCCTTCGACGCCGCGCCCTACCTGCGGCTGCTCAACGCCGCCGAGCTGATGCCAGGCAACGCCAGCCGCACCTATCTCGAAGTGGAACGCGAGTAACCATATCTTTCAATCGGAGAACACCATGGACATCAAGGTACTCGGCACCGGCTGTGCCAACTGCAAGGCCACCATCGCCCTCATCGAACAAGTTGCCAAGGCCAAGGGCGTGGAAGTCACGCTGGCCAAGGTGGAGGAGTTGCGCGACATCATGGGCTACGGCGTCATGAGCACGCCGGGCGTGGTGATCGACGGCAAGGTGGTGCACGCCGGCGGCGTGCCCGGCCGCGACAAGATCGAAAAGTGGCTCACCGCCAGTGCTTGAGGAGACCGGCATGAACGCCCGCATCGAACTGCCTCCCGCACGCGAGGTGTGCCCCACCACCACGCGCCGTCTGCTCGCCGAAGGCGCGCTGCTGGTCGACGTGCGTGAACTCGCCGAAGTGGCGCTGACCGCCTTCGACCTGCCCGGCGTCGTGCTGCTGCCGCTGTCGGAACTGCAGCAGCGCCACGCGGAACTGCCGCGTGACCGGCTGCTGGTGCTGGCCAGCCAGGGCGACGAGCGCAGCCTGAAGGCGACCTACTTCCTCATGTACCAGGGCTTCACGCAGGTGGCGCACATGCAGGGTGGCGTCGAGAAGTGGGCGCGCAAGGGCTTTCCGATCCGCGGCGCCGTGCCGCTGGGCCTGGCCACCGCGGCGGCGTGTTGCGGCACGCCAGTCCCCACCGAGGCGGCGTCTTGCTGCGACAGCCCCGCATCTGCCTCGATGTCCGCCAAGAGCGGCTGCTGCTGAAGGAGTTCCGTCATGTCTGTCCGCCCCCTGGTGCTTGCCGGCGCTGCCGCCGTGGCGGTGGCCATTGGACTGGGCTTCGCGCTCGTGCGCAACACCGGCCCCATGACGCCGGCCGCCACGACAACCGTGTCGACGGCGACACCGGCCAACGACGCCGCGGACGCCGCGGACACAGTGCAACTGGCCCTGCGCGCCGGCAAACCCACGGTGGCCGAATTCGGCGCCAACGCCTGCGCCTCGTGCCGCGAGATGAAGCCCGTGCTCGAGGCCGTGCGCCGCGAACACGGCGAGCGCTTCACCGTCGTCGAGGTCGACCTCATCAAGCAGAGGGAAGTGGCCTACATCCAGCGCTACCGCATCCAGCTCATGCCCACGCAGGTGTTCTTCGACGCCCAGGGCAACGAGACCGGCCGCAACGTCGGCAAGCTGTCGGCCGAGGACATCGTGGCGCGCCTGCAAGGGGGCGGGTCATGACCGGCGCCGAAGGCCTGGCCGCCGCCTTCGTGGGCGGCGTGCTGACCTCGGCTTCGCCCTGCGTACTGGCCGCCGTGCCGGTGGCCGTGGGCTATGTCGGCGGGCAGGCCGTTACGCCGCGCCGCGCCTGGGCGCTGGCGCTGGCTTTCGTGGCCGGCATGAACGTGGCGCTGCTGGCGATGGGCCTGCTGGCGGCGCGGCTGGGGCTGCTGCTGGGCACCCTGCCCGGCCCCTGGTCGGTGGCGGTGGGCGTGCTGGTGATCGCCGCCGCGGTATGGCTGTGGCGCTCGCAGGCTGCAAGCTGCGGCATCCGCCTGCCGGCGGCGCTGGAGCAACGGCTGGCACGATCGGGCCTGTGGGGCGCCGGGGTGCTGGGCGCACTCATCGGCACCGTGATGAGCCCCTGCGCCACCCCCGCGCTGGCCGCGGCGCTGGCGCTGGCCGGTTCCGGCAGCGCCTTCGGGGCGTCGATGTGGTGGGGCGCGGCGCTGCTGCTGGCCTACGGCATCGGCCACAGCGCGCTGCTGCTGGTGGCCGGCGCCATGCCCTCGGCGGCCACGGCGTTGATGCGGCGCTTCACCGCGGCCCAGGCCTGGCTGCCGGGCCGGCGCAGCTTTGCCGTGCTGCTGGCGCTGGCCGGCGGCTGGTGGGTGGCGCAGGGCCTCGGCGTGGATCTTGGCGTGGATCTCGGCCTGGCCGCATGATCCGCCTTTCGCTATCCATCCAACAATGACCGACAGCCCCAGCGCCAAGATGCAGTTCGACGTTGTATCGGTGCGCCTGAGCGCCCGCGCCAGCGAAGCGCGCTGCAAGCAGGCCACGATCACGCTCGATACCGACCTGGGCGGCAATGCACAGGCCTTCAACCCGGCAGAGCTTTTGCTCGCGGCGCTGTCGGCCTGCATGATCAAGAGCATCGAGCGCGTGACGCCGATCCTGAAATTCCAGCTCCGCGGCGTGGAAGTGCATGTGCACGGCGTGCGGCAGGACGTGCCGCCGAAGCTGGAGTCCATTGCCTACGAGATCGTGGTCGATACCGACGAGCTTGAACACCGCCTGGCCTTGCTGCATGAAAACGTGCGCAAGTTCGGCACCGTCTTCAACACCATCTTGCCCGGCACGCAGCTGTCCGGCGTGCTGCGCCGAAAGAACGAAACCCCATGAGTGCCGGTCACGACCACAGCCACGCCCCCGCGAACTTCAACGCGGCCTTCGGCATCGGCATCACGCTGAACATCGCCTTCGTGGCGGTGGAAGCCTTCTACGGCTGGAAGGTCGACTCGCTGGCCTTGCTGGCCGACGCCGGCCACAACCTCAGCGACGTCATCGGCCTGGTGCTGGCCTGGGGCGGCGCGCTGGCCGGCAAGCTGCGGCCCGATGCGCGCCACACCTACGGCTGGAAACGCGCCAGCATCCTGGCCGCTTTCATCAACGCTCTGCTGCTGCTGGTGGCCATGGGCTCGCTGGCCTGGGAGGCGGTGAGCCGCCTGCAGACGCCGCAGGCCATCGAGGGCGTGACCATCATGGTGGTGGCCGGCATCGGCATCGTCATCAACACCGCCACCGCGCTGCTGTTCATGCGCGGCAGCAAGGAAGACCTGAACATCCGCGGCGCCTTCCTGCACATGGCCGCCGACGCGCTGGTCTCGGCCGGCGTGGTGGTGGCTGGTGGCCTGGCGCTGTGGTACGGCTGGACCTGGCTCGACCCGGTGGTCAGCCTGATCATCGCCGCCGTCATCGTGGTCGGCACCTGGAGCCTGTTCAGGCAATCCCTGCACCTGCTGTTCGACGGCGTGCCCGAAGGCGTGGACCTGCCCGCCGTGCAGGCGCTGCTGGCCGGCCTGCCGGGTGTGGCGCAGGTGAGCGACCTGCACGTGTGGGCCATGGGCACGAGTGAGACCGCGCTCACCGCGCACCTGGTCATGCCACAAGGCGGTGGCGACGACGCCTTCCTGGCCCATGCCACCGAGGAACTGCACGAGCACTTCGAGATCCGGCATGTGACGCTGCAGGTGACGCGGGCGCCGCTGGGCAATGGCTGTACCCCGCTGGCAGGCGGCACAGCGCAGGGCGGCCCGGGCCACGACCCTGAGCATGGTCACGACCACGCGGCCCAAGACCACGGTCACAGCCACGAAGCCGAGCACAGACATGCGGGCCCGAGCCCGAGCGCGGCCACCTGACCGAGTCAGCGCGGGCACTGACTCCCGCGCGGCAAGGCCCGCACGCCGCCAACCGCGCGACGGCGGCCGTGGCTGCTCCAGCTGCACCGGCTGAACCGGCTGTAGCGGCCGAAGACGGGGTGCATCCTTTGCCGGCGCCGGTCGTTTCCTGATCACGACACCGCGGCAAGTCGCGCGTACGGGCCCGCCACGCCGGCGCTGTCGCATGCTGTGGAGACAAGACACCCATGAAAAAACGCCTGCACCTCATCGGCGAAAAGATTCGCCGCTTTCTCTTTTTCTACGCCAGCGCGGCCATCGCCGCCGGCTGGGCGGCCGGCGTGGCTTGGCCCGAGGTCGCGCAGGCCCACGCGGCCACGCTGGGCCTGGTGATGAATGGGCTGGTCTTCCTGATGGTGCCGGTGGTGCTGCCCTTCTTCATGCATTTCGTCGGCCAGGCCTACGCCATCACGGTGCCGCTGGCCAGCCTGGTGCAGACCATCGTGCTGGTGCTCATCCTGCCGATGGCGCTGGGCGCGCTGACACGCTGGTGGCTGATACGGCAACACGGCCCGGGCATCATCGCGCGCATCAAGCCGGCGCTGGGGCTGATTCCGGCGTCGACCATGCTGCTGGTGATGGGCCTGATCTTCTTCAGCAAAGGCGAGATGCTGGCGCAGGAATGGCGCGCGCTGCTGCCGCTGCTGGGCGCCACGCTTGCGTTCCTGGTCGTCATCCTGGCGCTGATGACGTGGCTCAATCGCCGCCTGGGCCTGAGCTATGCCGAGCACATGGCGGTGGCCTTCGTCAGCAGCGGCAAGAACAACGCCACGGCGATCGCCATCGCCATCTCGGTGGCCGGCTTGAGCCCGCTGGTGGCGGTGCCGGCGGCCACGCTGCCGCTGTTCCAGGCCGTGCTGCTGGTGGCCTATGTGCATCTGGCCGGAGGCTTGCGCCGCTGGTACGGCGACGCCGCGCCCGTAGCCGCCATGGGGCAGGCCGGGCCGGCACCGCTGCGCCGCTGAGCGCGCAGCGGACGGCGACGCCCAAGGGCCCGACACCGCCACCCCCGATGGCGGGCAAGCCATCCCGTGACTCCGGACCCGGGCACGCAGCGCGGCGGCGGCGCGCGCTGGCGATGGCGCTCACCGCCGGCGTCGGACGTGTGTTCGGCGTGGTGGCCTGATGCCTCGTCCGGCCCATTTCCTCGGGCCGATCCACCCTTCTTGAAAGCCCACACCATGAACCCGACACCCGCACTGAACGACGCGGAACAGCAGGCGCTGGCCGTTGCCTTGGACGACGAATACAAGTCGCATGAGACCTACCAACAGGTGATCCGCGACTTCGGGCCCGCGCGGCCGTTCATCAACAGCGTCGAAGCCGAGGCCAGGCACATCTCGGCGCTGTTGGCGCTGTTGGCGCCGTTGGCGCTGTTTGCGCTGTTTGCGAAGTACGCCGTGGCGCCACCAGCGAACCGCTGGGCCGGCAAAGCGCCGCGCCATGCCGGCGTGCACGATGCCTGCGTGGCCGGCGTGCAGGGCGAGACCGACAACGTCGTCATTTACGACGGGTTGCTGCTCACGACGCAGCGGTCCGACCTGCTCGACGTACTCCACGCGCTGCGTTCGGCTTCGCAGGACCGTCACCTGCCTACGTTCCAGCGCTGCGCGCGGCGTGGCTGAAGCGACCGGCCCAAGGGCTACTTCCCGGTGCCGGCGCTGAAGCACGTGCGCGGGCCGTTTCTCGAACTGGCGCGCGGCATCCTGCAGTCCGACGGCTGCCTGCGGCGCGGGCTGTACCAGCGCAACTGTGTCGACAAGCTGCTGGCCGACCCCGAGGCGCACTTCACCCGCATCCGCGGCAGCAAGTTCGGGCATCTGGCGGTGCTGGAGTGGTGGCTGCAGGTGAGCGTCGACAGCGCGGGCGATCGTGAGTGAACTCGTGGCGCTGTCGAGCTCGCAACCGGGGCCGGTTGACGTTTTCGCTGCAAGCGCCTCGGCGGCGCGGGCCGGGCCGGCTGGCCGGTCGCACGACCGCCTGGGGCGTGGCCCTTTGTCCATCCGTCCTCGCGCCATCCCGGCCGCGTCGATTCGTCACGCGGCGGTTTGACCGCATCCCGCGCGGGTGTATCCTGTTGCGGCGGGCATTCCACGGAGCGCAAGCCCGGGTAAATCTTGGTGGCCGGGCTGGCCTTCGAATGGCCAGGGTCCTCGGCTCAGGACGGACACGACTGGCCTCGAGGCCACCAGCCGTTCTTCACACTCGACGAGGAGCTTGAGCATGGACCGATCCGGGCAATGGCGCAGCGCTTGGCTGCTGGCGTGGCTGAGCAGCGTTGCGCTGCTTTTGACAGCTTGCGGCGGCAGCGACGACCCCGACCCCGTAGACACCGCCTGCCAGACCACCACCGCCGACGGCTCGGTGGTGGTCGGCTCCGGCGAACCCGGCGACCCGGCCGCGCCCGAGCCTTCCTCGGGTTACCGGCTGGGCAAGACGGTAACCAAGGCCCGCAGCTACATGGTGGTCACCGCCAACCCGCGGGCCAGCAAGGCCGGCTGCGAGGTGCTGAAGGCGGGCGGCAACGCGGTCGATGCCGCCGTGGCGGTGCAGATGGTGCTGGGCCTGGTCGAGCCGCAGAGCAGCGGCCTGGGCGGAGGCGCCTTCATGCTGCACTATGACGCAGCCACCAAGACCGTGCTCAGCTACGACGGTCGCGAGACGGCTCCGGCCGATGCGAGCGAAGATTACCTGCGCTGGATCAGCGACGCGGAGCGCAGCACACCGCAGCCCAGTGCCCGCGCCAGCGGCCGCTCCATCGGCACGCCGGGCACGGTGCGCATGCTGGCCTTGGCGCATAGCGAACATGGCAAGATGCCCTGGAAGGACCTATTCCAGCCCGGCATCGACCTGGCCACCCAAGGCTTCCCCATCAGCGGCCGCATGGCCGCGGCCATCAGCGGCGCGCGCACCAACTTCCTGCGCGATGCCGATGCCGTGGCCGCCTACCTGGACGCCGACGGCAACCCCAAGGCGCTGGGCAGCACCTTCACGCTGCCCGCGTATGCCGACACGCTGAAAGCTATCGCGGACGGCGGCGCCCAGGCTTTCTACACCGGTGCCATTGCGCAAGACATCGTCGACGAAGTCCGTGCCTCCACCGGCGCCAACGGTGTGGCCATGACACCTGGCACGATGACCCTGGCCGACTTGGCCGGCTACCAGGCCAAGAAGCGCCCGGCGGTGTGCCGCAGCTACCGCGCCTACCTCGTATGTGGCATGGGACCGCCGTCATCGGGTGGCATCACCGTGGCCAGCACGCTGGGCATCCTGGAGAACTTCGACCTGGCCCGGCACAAGCCCACCGCGCTCGACATCTACGGCGGCAAACCCACCGTGATGGGCGTGCACCTGGTGGCCGAGGCGAACCGCCTGGCCTATGCCGACCGCAACAAGTACATCGCCGACACCGACTTCGTGCCGCTGCCCGGTGGCAACTGGGATCTGATGCTGAGCCAGGACTATCTGCGCGGCCGGGCCGACCTGATCAGCTTCGGCAGCAGCCTGGGCACCGCAGCGCCGGGCAACCTCGGTCCCGTGCCACTGGGTGTGGGTATGCAGCCGGCCGAGTCGGGCACCACCCACATGACCATCGTCGACCGCCAGGGCAACGTGGTGAGCATGACCACCACGGTGGAGAGCGGCTTCGGCGCCTGGCGCATGGTGCGCGGTTTCATCCTCAACAACGAGCTGACCGACTTCTCCGCCGCGCCCTTGGATGCCGACGGCCTGCCGGTGGCCAACCGCGTGCAGGCCGGCAAGCGGCCACGCAGTTCGATGGCGCCGACGCTGGTCTTCAAGCAGGCCGATGACGGCTCGATCGGAGAACTGGTGATGGCCACCGGCTCGCCTGGCGGGGCCAACATCATCCAGTACGTGGTGAAGACGGTGGTGGGCGTGATCGACTGGGGGCTGGATGCACAGCAGGCCACCTCGCTGGTGAACTTCGGCTCCAGCAACGGGCCGACCACGAACCTGGGCGGTGAGCACCCCAACATCAACACCGCCAACGGCGGCAATGACGACCCGCTGATCGTCGGGTTGCGGGCACTGGGCCACACCGTCACCGGGGCGGCGCAGAGCAGCGGCACCAGCACCATCGTTCGCATCACACGAGATGGCGACGGCCCGGCCTGGGCCGGTGGCGCCGATCCACGCCGCGAGGGACTGGTGCTGGGCGACGGCTATTGAACCTGCCACGAGCCCGTCCTTGAAAACAGCAGTTACCCAGGCGCCGAGAACGTCGACTCGGCGCGCTTTGTGCCGGGCCCCTCTCGGGTGGCCCCGTATCCGCCCCCCCCCCCCCCCCCCCCCCCCCCACCCCCCCCCCCCCCCGCGTCCGCCCCCCGCCCCGCCCCGCTCCCCCCCCCCGCCCCCCGCGCGCCCCCCCCCGGGCAGCCACCACCCCACCACTGTACCCGTCCCGCGCCCCGTCTCGCCCGCCCCCGCCCCCCCCCCGCCCCCCGCGCCCCCGCCGCGCCTTTCCAGTCATGACCACACCACCTCCCTCCCCCCCCCCCCCCCCCGCCCCGCCCGCCCCCCGCCCGGCCCCGCCCCGCGCCCCGCCCCCCGCCCGACCCCCGCGCGCCCGGCCGGCCCCGCCGCCCCGGCCCCCCCCCCCCCCCCCGCCGCGGCGCGGCGCCCGGCCGCCCCCCCACCCCCCGCCCCCCTCCCCCACACCCCCCGCCCCCCCCCCCCGCTGGAGGGCGGCCTGTTCAAGTGGGCCAGCCGCGGGCTGCCGCTGCGGCCGGGTCGGCCACCGGAGGCTGCGCCGGCGCTGCAACGCGGCGGGTTGAGCCCGCCGCGGCCACGTCACCACCTGTACGACAGCTGAAAGGCCATCGACCAGAAGGCCATGTCGGTCTGGCTGTCGGCCGCGTCGGGCGACACGGCATGCACCGGCGCTGCGGTCACCGTGTTGTTGAGGCCGCGCACGACGCCCATGTTGAACTCGAAGTTCCGCCCGCTCTGGTAGCCCAGACCGAAGGAGAGATGGTCCTCGACGATCGGGTTGAAGATGGGGATGATGCCCTGCGCCGGGATCGGGTTCTTGCCGTGCGCCCAGCCGGCGCGCAGCGTCATCGCGGCGCTCAGCGGATATTCGTAGCCGACGCGCCAGGCGGTCTGGTCCTCCATGCCGATGTTCATCGCGAACGACTGGTCGGGCATCGCCATGCCGTTGAAGGTGACACCGCTGAAGGTGACGGGGATGGCGTTGAAGTATTCGCTCCAGTTCACGCGCTGCACTTCGGCGGTGATACGGCCGTAGGCCTGGCCGTCGTAGAAGACGCCGGCCTTGATCGACGACGGCCAGCCGATCTGCATCAGCGAGTGGCCGCGCATGATCGACTGCGCGGGCATGCCGGGCAGGTCGCCGGTCGGTGTCGTGATCGTCACTTCGCCGCTGGCGTCGATGTCGGCCTTGCTGGTCCATGCCGGGCCGAAGCCGTAACGTCCGTCGGCGTCGTAGGCCAGCCCGAGCTTGACGCGGAAGTTGGTGTCGGTGCCATCCATGTCGGCGGCGCCGAAGCGCGCCAGCATCGGGTTGGCGAAGGGCATCTTCATGCGCAGCATGCCTTAACCGATCTGCGGCGAGATGCCCAGCGACCACTCCTTGGTCACCTGGAAGGACATCGTCGGCGCGACGATCATGTAGCCGAACTGGCTGTAGTACTCCGCCGCCGTGGTGCCGGTGCCGCCGACCCACCCGTTGTCGACGTCGAGCATGCCGTAGTCGGTGCCTGTGCCGCCCTCGTTGAACATGGCGATGCCGAGCACGATCTTGTCGTTGATGCGCCCCGCGAAGCCGGCCGTCGGAATGAGGTAGATCGGATCCTTGCCGTCGGTGTCGTTGAGCCCATTGCGGAAGCCGAACTGCGGGAACATCATCTCCAGGCTCATGTCCGCGCGGGCGACGGGAATGTTGGAAAGCAGCGCCGGGTTGGTGTTCATCACCGAGGTGTCGTCGCCGACCGCGATGGCCGTGCCGGCGCGGCCCATCGACTTGGCGTCGGCGGCGAGGTTCTCCATGCCCACGTTGGCGTGGCTGGCCAGCGGCACGACGAGCAGAGCCGCGGCCAGTGCGCCGGCGCGGGCGTGGGTGCGGAAAGTGGTGTCGTTCTTCATCGCAGGCTCCTCCTAGTGTGGTGATTCGTCTGAACGCGAATGCGATTCGGCGCGGCGCTTGCGCCACAGCAGCACCAGCGGCAGGCCGACACAGCAGGCCAGGACCAGGGCGCCGATCAGCCAGCCCATGACGGTGCGCCTTTCATGATCCGTCGCGCGTGGCCACGCACTGCTTGGCGTCGGCCGCGTCGACCCAGCGCCCGGCACCGGGCTCGGCGGGTACCGGCGGCATGTCGGCCAGGCTGCCTTCGTGGTTGCTGGCGTCTGTCCACCGCATGCCCTTGGCGCCCGCGGGTGCGGCCAGGGAGACCTCGTGCAGCAGGTACTTCCACTGATCCGTGCTCCAGAAGGCCGGCCCCTTGATCGGCTCCATGAAGTACCAGTGCCGCAGATAGACCAGGCGCGCCTTGACCTGGGCGGCGCCGGCCGGGGCACGGAAGCGGTAGACGGTGGCGTCGGCCTCGCGGTAGTCGAGCCTTGTGTCGTAGAGCACGCGCTCTGCGGCAAAGCCGCCCACCGGCCACAGCTGGATGGCGAACGCCGCCGGCACCACCGCGGCGACGAAGATCATCATCGTGCCCGCGGCCATGCGCACGCCGCGTTGCGCGTCGCTCAGGTTCATCCAGGCCGCTCGCCACAGCGGCCGCGCGCGCGGCCTCGCCGCGCGTATCGAGCCCGGCAACGCGGTACGGGATGCACCAGCCGACGACGGCGGTTCCAGCACGCCCTTCTTCCAGGTCACGCCTCGCGCGTGGCAGTTGGTGCAGGCGCCTGCGAAATGGTCCAGGTTCATGGCGTGCATGCCCTGGGAGATGCCCATCATCGGCGCAAAGAACCTCCAGCCGAAACCGAGGCCGTCGAACCGGCCCTCGGTGGTCTGCCCGAGGTACAAGGACATCTTCTGCGGCAGTTTCTCGCCCATCGCGCGGCCCATGCTGCTGTTGAGCCACTGGGCATGGATGTCGGTGTGGCAGCGGCCGCAAGTGGCGGCCGGCTGGAAGGCATGGTTCGGGTTGTCGGGCGGCAGGCGCTCGAGCCGGATGTCGGCCCCGCTGGGCGCGGAGGCGGCCGTTCCCTGCACCATCAAGGTAGCCCCGGCCAACGGCCGCTGGCTGAAGGCATCGGTCACGCTGCCGCTGTCGGCGCCGCCCGGCGCTCCATCGGGCCGCTGCCGGACATGACACGATGTGCCGATGTGCTGCATCTGCGGTGAACTGAGATTCGACGGCGCCACGCCGGACCTGGCGGCGCTCGGCCGCATGTCGGCGCAGCTGGCGCGCCGCGGCCCCAACCACGCCGGCAGCTACAGCGACGGCGCGCTGGCTTTCGGGCACCGGCGCTTGTCGATCATCGACCTCACGCCGAGTGCAATCCAGCCCATGGGCCGGCGCTCAAGCCTGTGCGCGGTCCTTTCCTCAAGCTGATGCGCGGGCTGCTGGTGTCCGACGCCTGCCTGCGCCGCGAACTGTACCGGCGCACCTATGTCGACAAGCTGCTGGCGGCGCCCGAGGCACACTTCACGCGCATCCAGGGCAGCAAGCTGTGGCACCTGGCGGTGCTGGAGTGGTGGCTGCAGGTACACGTGGACCCTGTGACCGATCGCGACTGAACGGCCTGCCGCTTCGCACCCGACCTCGCCAGCGCCCTGCAATCGCACCGAAAGGAAAGGAAGAACCATGTCCATGACCGTGTCGGCAACGGAATTCCACCTCAGCTTCCGCGTCGCCGATCTTGAGCAGAGCACCGCCTTCTACGCCGCCTTCCTGGGCGTCACGCCGAAGGACCGCACAGCGCGTTTCTCGACCTTCATCGTGCCGGCGCTGCACCTGAATCTGGTGCTCCTTGTGGCCGACACCGAGCAGCCGCTGGACACCCACAGCCTGTACCACCTGGGCCTGGGCGTGGCCGACAAGGCGGCCGTGGTCGAGAGCTACCACCGCGCGCTGGCGCTGGGTGTGCCGGTCGTCAAGCCGCCGCGCACCACCTGGCGCGGCACCCCGCTGCACGAACTGTGGCTGCGCGACCCCACCGGCTACGGCATCGAGGTCTACGCGCGCCTGACGCCCGAGGAACTGGCAGCCATGCCGGCCGACCAGGAACCGGTCTACCTGGTGCCCGGCACCGCGCCTGGAGCGCCCGCCGCCGCCTGACCGCCCGGCCGCCGCGGCAGGCTCAGCACGGCGGCCAGACCGCCCAGCGGGCGGTTGTGCAACACCACGTCGCCGCCGTGCAGCCGCGCGATGCTGCGCACGATGCCCAGGCCCAGTCCAGTGCCGCCGGTGGCACGGTTGCGCGAGGCTTCCACCCGGTAGAACGGTTCGAAGACCCGCTCGAGCTCGGCCGGCGGCAACCCGGGGCCTTCGTCCAGCACCTTGAGCGTCAAGCGCTCGGGCGTGTCTTCGACGCGCAGCGTGGCGCTGCCGCCGTAGAGCACGGCGTTGTCGACCAGGTTGCCCAGCGCGCGGCGCAGCAGTGTCGGCACGCCCATGTAGGGCTGCAGCGCTTGGCCAACGACCGCCACGCGGCGCCCCATGGCCTGCTGGTCGGCCTGCAGGGCCCGCAGCAGCGCATTCACGTCGACCGGCACGCGCGCCTCGTGGCCACCCAGGCCGCGCATGAAGTCCAGCGTCTGCGCGACCATGGTTTCCATCTCTTGCAGGTCGGACTCGAAACGCGTGCGCGCCTCGTCGTCGTCCAGCAGTTCGGTGCGCAGCCGCATGCGCGTCAGCGGCGTCTTCAGGTCGTGCGACAAGGCCGTGAGCATGCGCGTGCGTTCGTCGATGAACTGCGCCAGCCGGCGCTGCATGGTGTTGAAGGCCTGCGTGGCCTGGCGCACTTCGGTGGGGCCGTCTTCGGACAACGGCGGACGCGCCAGGTCTTCGCCCAACGACTGTGCCGCCTGCGCCAGCACGCGCAGCGGTTGCACCACCCAGCGCACTGCCAGCCACGACAAGCCCAGCGTGGCCAGCAGCAGCACCGCCAGCGTCAGCACCAGGCGCCAAGGCAGCGCGTCGGCGGTGGCCGGCAGCTCGGTGTCGAAGCGCGCCCAGCGGCCGTCGCGCAGATGCACTTCGGTGCGCGCCACGGCCAGGCCCATACCGGCGGCGCCGCCCATGCCGGCGCCGAACCCAGGACCTGAGCCCATGCGGTGCGCCGTGTCGCCACCCATCATGCCGAGGCGGCCGCGCGCGGCGCCCATCAGCGCGCTGTCGATGGCAAAGCCGCTGCGCGATTCCACGCGCAGCGCGCGCTCGTCGCCCAGCGTGCTGCGCAGGCGGGCCGCGAACATGCGGCTGCGGTCGCTGCCGGCCGCGGCGTCGGTGACCGACGGCGCATCGTGCAGCGACACCACCAGCGGCGGCGCGCTGAACAGCGTCACCACGCGCTCGCGCTCGGCGCCAGGCAGGCCGTCGAGCAGCCTCACGACGTCGGCAATGCGCTGCGCGGGCTGCATGCCGAAGCTGCGGTCGAGCAGCTGGCCGCGCTCGGCCACGTTGATGGCCGCGCTGAGCAGCTGCGCCAGCGCCAGCCCCGTGGCCAGCACCAGCATCAGGCGCCCGAAGAGCGAACGGGGCAGCCAGCGCGCTGGGGCGGGAGCGGGTTTGAGCGGCAATGCGGTGGTGGCCATGGGGACGGACTCGTGCAGGCTCGTGCAGACGATTGCACCGCAACGCGGCCCTGGGCGGGGCACGGAAACGTATCACCGCATGTCACGCGCCCGGCGCGACATCAGGCGCGACAAAACAGGGCTTGCACGACACCGTGCGGTGACTTCCTGGTGGCTCAATAGGTTGCATTGCGAGGTGAACTTCGGCAACCCGGCGTCGCAGAGACATGGGCCTGCACCGCCCGCTCCTACAACGCACAAAGCCCGTGAGGCACACGCATCATGAAGACGTCGACCCAAATCATCACCGCGCAGGCCAGCGCTGCCGGACCAAGACCCCACTTGTACGAGGAAGGTGGCGCTGGGCAGTCAGCTCTGCCACGGCGGCAGCCGACACCGGACGAGACGGCGCAGGTCTGTGCCGGCACAGCGGCCCGTACCGACCGCCTCGGTGCAGTCGTGGCTGCTTGTCTGAGCGCGCAGCTTCAAACCCTGCCTTGGCGGGTGCAGCGGCGGCTGCACCTCGCGCGCCTGAACGCCCTGGCGGCGCGGCCGGCTCACCGCCGTCAATCGCCGGCGTCCACCGGCGCCGAAAGCACGTAACCCTCGCCGCGCACGGTCTTGATGAGCGCCGGGTTTCGAGGGTCTTCGCCCAGCCGCTGGCGCAACCGGCTGACCTGCACGTCGATGCTGCGGTCCAGCGGCTCGGCCTCGCGGCCCTGGCTCAGGTCGAGCAGCTGGTCGCGGCTGAGCACGCGGTTGGGGTGGGTCACGAAGACGTGCAGCAGCTTGTATTCGGCGCCACCGATGGGCGTGACCTCGCCGGCTGGCGAGACGAGTTGGCGCCGAGCCGTGTCGAGCACCCAACCGGCAAAGCGCAGGCGGCTTTCGTCGGCGGGCTGCAGGTTGGGCGGCAGGCTGCGCGTGCGGCGCAGGATGACCTTGATGCGCGCCAGCAGCTCGCGCGGGCTAAAGGGCTTGGGCAGGTAGTCGTCGGCGCCCATCTCCAGGCCGATGATGCGGTCGGTCTCGTCGCCGCGGGCGGTGAGCATCAGCACCGGCATGTCGGACTTGGCGCGCAAGTTTCGGCACAGCGTCAGGCCGTCGTCGCCGGGCAGCATCAGGTCGAGCACGACGAGGTCGAAGGCGCCGTCGGCCAGCGCCCGCCACATGGCACGGCCGTCGCCGACTGCGGTGGCGCGCAGGCCGTTCTTCTCCAGGTAGCGCGTGAGCAGGCTGCGGATCTCCGCGTCGTCATCGACGATCAGGATGTGGTCGGTTCGTTCCGAGGTCGCAAGCATGGCAGCTATTGAACCGCCATTCGGTGCGGGTCCAGCAGTGGTTCGGTCAAGGAAACGTATCACAGCATGTCAAGCCGTCCGCCCTGAAGCACAGCGCGACAAAAAGGGCGCGCATGAAACATGGATCGGACAGCGCAGTGCTCCAATGGAGCCTATTGCCAAGGCTTCTTCTGCAACACGACATGTGCCCGGCGCTGCTGCGCAACCTCTTCTAACCTTCACCCATAAAGTACACACCCTTTGAATTCTCTCAACGCTGGCCGCTACGCCATCTCGGGCCCGGTACGTCCTCGTGCTGATCTTTGGCCTTGCCGGGCCGGTGGCCTAAGCCCCAACCGGACCAGCGCTCGCATCGATTGACGAAGGCCACGCACCGATGTGCCCACTTCCCAACAACACCTGCATTCGCAGGCGCGCTCGCCGACCGGGCTGCGCGGCGCCGGTTCATGCATGCCCGCAGGGACGAGCAACGGGCCGACGGCGAGCTCGAGGCCGCATGCGCGGCAGGTCGGCGCCGCCGGCGGTCGCAGACGCTGCCTTCGTGCTGCCGGGTCCGGGCGATTACGAAGCGCAGGACCGCGCAACCCGCTGAGCCGAGAAGATGACTGGGCGCTCTTTCCACGAGACGGGCTTGTGCATCACAGGGCCATATTTGCGCCACTCCACCAGCCGATGGGGCTTCGCATCGGGTCTGCGCAGGGCATCTCCGAAGGCGGTGTGGGCTTCGGCCCGCAGGGCGGGCTGCGCCGGCTGGCGCCTGGGGCCGATCCGGCACTGGCCGACGTGCAGCCGATCGCCACGCCGCCGGTGCTGAACGCGGCGTGGCAACACCATGCTGTGGAAGGCCATCGGGCCACGGGCCATCCGCCACCGCCTACGCCTGGCGACGGCAGCGAAGGCCGTGCGCTTGGCTTTGAGGGCATCGAGACCAGGCCATCCGGCCTGGCGGTGCACAGGATCACGACACCCATCCGAAGACCGCAGCCTCGGTGTGGGCCGACCCACGCTACACGGCATTGTTCGAGAAGGCCTTTCCGGCGCCGCAGCGGCGGGCCGTATCAACCAGGTCAACGCCGGCCTGCGATCGCCGCCTACGAGCGCACGTTGATCGCCGACCGAGCGCCGTTCCAGCAGTGGCTGCGCGGCAGCAGCACGGCGCTGACGAGCCGCCAGAAGGAAGGTGCGCTGGTGTTCTTCGGCGCCGGGGCTTGCGTGCAGTGCCACACCGGGCCGTCGTTGGCGGGCATGCAATTCCACGCGCTGGGGCTGAAGGACCTGGACAGCGCGCCAGGCGCGATCATCAAGGATCCGAAGTTTCCGGAGCGCTTGGGCCGTGGCAGCTTCACCGGGCTGGAAGCCGACATGTACGCCTTCAAGGTGCCGCAGCTGTACAACCTGAAGGACCACCCGGCGTTCGGCCACGGCGCCAGCCTGGCCAGCGTGCGCGCCGTCGTCGACTACAAGAACCAGGCCAGGCCGGAGAACGCGGCGGTGCCGGCGCAGGCGCTGGCGGCCGAGTTCCAGCCGCTCGGCCTGAGCGAGGCGCAGTTGACGGCGCTGACCGACTTCATCGAGAACGGGCTGTACGACGCCGAGCTCAGGCGCTACCTGCCAGCCGCGCTGCCCAGCGGCCAGTGCTTCCCGGACAACGACCCGGCGGCACGCCGGGACGTGAACAGCGACTGCCCGCGGTGAGGCCGCAGGCGGTGGCAACGCAGTGGTCGCGCCGCGTACCCCGCAGGCGCCGCGCAGCGGGCTTGGGTCGGGGGCAAGGTCGGGGCGCTGCTTTCTGGCGCGGTGGCCATGTGCACGACGGCAACGCATGGCAGCCCTTGGCCACCTGGCACGAACGTATCACAGCATGTCAAGGCCACCGGTCGACATGTGGTGCGACAAAACAGCCGCCGCACGACACACCGCGCACACATGGCGAGCGTTCAATGGACACCGTTGCGAAGGGATCTTCGACAACGCGGTGGTGACGGGCCGGGTGCCCGGGCCGCCGCCCATCAACACCCCTTTGAAGGAATCACATCATGAAGACCTCGACCAGGATCATCACCGCTGCGGCGGCTGCGCTGGCGCTCGGCGCCGGTGGATTGGTATTCGCGCAGGCCGGCCAGGGCCCCTACGGCCGCATGGGCGGCATGGGTATGCAGCAAGCCGGCATGGGCATGCACGGTGGCGGGTACGGCGGCATGCGAGGCGGCATGCGCAGTGGCGGCGCCATGGGTGACCCGACTGCGCAACTGGCCGCGGCGAAGGCCGAACTGAAGATCACCGCCGCGCAGGAAGAGGCGTGGCAGGCCTTCGAGAAGGTCGCGCTCGAGCAGGCCCAGACCCGCCAGGCCATGCGCACGGCCATGCAGGCGCAGATGCAGGCCCGCCAGCAGGACCCGAACGCGGCGGCCAATGTCGACCACGCGGCCCAGCGCGAGTCGATGCTGAAGGCGCGTGAAAGCCACCAGGCCACCATGGACGTGGCGCGCCAGGCCTTGTTCACGGTGCTGACGCCGGAACAGAAGGCGCTGGCCGAGCAACGCATGCTGGGCAGCCAAGGCGCCGGCCGCGGCGCGCGCATGCACAGGCACGCCGGCTGACACCGTCCCAGACGTGTGGGGGCCGTCTGAGCGCGGTCCCCACGCCCTTGCCCGCACCGAAGGTGATGGCAGTCAAGCGCAGTGTCGGCGGGCGGTGCATCCTCTACCGACGGGCTTCGTCTCCACAAGGGGAGCTTTGTCGACTTCAGCGAAGGAGCTTGTCATGCCCAACCCCCAGTTCACCAAACCCTGGCACGGCGTGCCGCGCGAGCAGATCGCCTGGAACCCGAGCATCCTGGAAGATGCCTGCATCGGCTGCGGTACCTGCGTCACGGGCTGCAGCCGGCTCGTCTACCGTTTCGATTTCGAGCGCAAGAAGCCGGTGGTGGTGGACCCGCTGAACTGCATGGTCGGCTGCACCACCTGCGCCAACACCTGCCCGGCGCACGCCATCGAGTTTCCGCCGATCGAGTCGGTGCTCGCGCTTGAAGGGCGGGCCGACGTGCGGCATGCGGTCGAGGACGATCTGCTCGCGCGCAAGGAGGTTCTGGCAGCCGCGGGTGCGGCAGGGTTGCCGCATCCCGACCGCATCGTCGGCCT
Source organism: Rubrivivax sp. (assembly GCA_034522875.1). Lineage (GTDB taxonomy): Bacteria > Pseudomonadota > Gammaproteobacteria > Burkholderiales > Burkholderiaceae_C > Rubrivivax. Next base: position 88,941 of record JAXHKY010000030.1, read on the forward strand.
TGCAGTGGAAGCGATCTCGCGCCCGACACCCGACGTGATGCGCGTGACCCTGGCGCCCGTGAAACCGGGCGAGTGCTTCTGCGAATTCACGCCGGGCCAGTACCTCGAGCTGTGGCAGCCCGACTCGACCCACCTGTCGCGTGCCTACTCGATCGCCAACTCGCCGCATGGCGACGGCCGCATCGACTTGCACATCCGCCGCGTCGAAGGCGGGCGCTTCACCGACTGGGCCTTCGGCCAGATGCGGCAAGGCGACCACTTGCAGGCGCGCGGACCGCTGGGCGGCTTCACGATGCGCTCGCCGGCCTGGGTGCCGCTGCTGTTCGTCGCCGGCGGCACCGGCTTCGCGCCGGTGCTCGCCTTGCTGGACCAGCAGGTGCGTTTCGACGCGGCGCGCGACATGTCCCTGGTCTGGGGCATGCGCCGCAGCGAGGATTTCTATGCGCTCGACACGGTCGCGCAACTGCTGGGCGAGGCGCCCAACCTGCGCCTGCTGCTGGTGGCCGAAAGCGGTGCGGCGCCGGCCTTGGTGGCCGAGCGCCTGGACTTCCGGCATGGCACGGTGCTCGATGCACTGCGCGACGACCCACACCTGTTGACGCGGCGCGACGTCTACGCAGCCGGCCCGCCGGCCATGCTGCGCGGGCTGGCCCATGCCCTGGGCCCCCTGGGGGTCGAGCCCGGGCGCGTCCACATCGATTCGTTCGGCGTTTGAGCGCCGGTACACCACCCCTCGGGGAGCAAGACCATGAGCGAGATCGAAGTCGTCCTGTGCAACCCGGTGCGCACGGCATTGGGCACCTATACCGGCACATTGACGAACATTCCCGCCCCGGCCCTGGGCGCGGTCGCCGTGCGCGAGACGCTGAATCGCTCGGGCTTGGCCGGCGACCAGGTGCAGCATCTGATCATGGGCAACGTCATCCAGGCCGGCGTGAAGATGAACCCGGCGCGGCGCAGGTGCACGACCTGCATGTGTGGGCCATGGGCACCAGCGAGACCGCGCTCATCGCGCACCTGGTCATGCCGCAAGACGGCGGCGGCGACGCCTTCCTGAAGTACGCCACCGACGAACTGCACGAGCATTTCGAGATCCGCCACGTGACGCTGCCTCGTAGGGTGATCCTCGAGCGCCTCCTCGATCTGCTCCCAACGCTTGTCCTTGACCATCACGAACCGGCAGCCCTGTCGGACAGGCTGGCCCACAGGCCACCGATCAGCCGATCAGCCGGTCATCCTCGGCGGCAGCCCACCGATCCGCACCCTTGTACTCGACGGCCAGAATCAGCCCCCCGGGGGGTCCGCACTGCCAGGCAGCTGCCACACGAAGTCCGGGTAGAAGCGGCCGCCGGCCTTCTGCAGGAAGAACCAACTGCCTTCGCGCCGGACGAGGTTGCGCAGCAAGAACTTGGCAGATGGGGTCGCTTGAGCGTGAAGCCTTCCCGCCGCAACAGTTCGGTCAGCCACCGGGCTTCGAGGGCCTGCTTGCGCGCCTGATACCCGAGAAACTGGGTGGCACGGCGGCCGACCGGGAATCCGTCTTTCTGGTGCCGCGCACCGTACCCGGCGTCGCGTCCGAGACCCCTGACGCCGGCTGACGATCCGAGCGCCGCGGCGGGATCCACACGGTGACCAAGCCAGCACGGCCCTGCCGGTGTTGATGTCCATCAAGTGCCGCTGCAATAGGGCTCGATCGGTCCGTGCGCCGAAGCAACCGGCAATGCAAAATTACTTTGCGCGATATGGCATTTCGGGCTCCTGTTCGCGTCTGGCTTGCGTAAACCCGTCCAAGCCTGCTCAGTACCGCGACTGCGTCGCCAGGCCGCTGCCAGCCATAGCCCACCCCCCCAGGAGCACCTCATGCCCAGTCTGTACCGGCCCATCGTGAAGATGGCACTCACCTTGACCTTGGTCTTCACGCCCCCCGCCTTTGCGGTCGATCTTCCAGGCCCCCTGGTGGAAACGGCATGGCTCAGCGCCAACCTGAACAGCAAGGATCTCGTCGTCGTTGACGTGCGCCTGAAGGACGACATCACGACCCTGGGCTTCGTGCCGGGCGCACGCTGGTGGGACTGGAGCGAGGTGCGTGTCGACCGCTCGGTGGACGGCGTGGAACTGGAGTCCGTGGTGCCGACAAAGGCGCAGTTCGAGGCCCTGATGGCGGCACTGAACATCACACCGTCGAGCACCGTCGTGATCGTGCCCCTGTCACACACACCGTCGTCGTTCACCATGGGCACACGGGCCTACTGGACGCTGAAGTACTTCGGCCACGACAAGGTCGCGCTGCTCAATGGCGGCATGGCCAAGTGGACGGCAGAGAAGAAGACCAGCAATTTCGTGCCCCAGACGGTGGCGCAGCACAGCGTGTATCGGGTGAAGACCGTGCATCAAGAACTGCTTGCCAAGACGGCCGACGTCATGGCAGCGGTGGACAAACGCAATGTGCAGATCGTCGATGCCCGCACGCCAGAGTTCTATCTGGGTCAGAAGAAGAAGGACTACGTCTACGCCAAGGGCCACATCTCGGGCGCCAAGATCTTCGCCAACACCGAAGTCCAGGATAAGCAGACCCGTGCGTTCAAGTCCACGGCGGCGTTGAAGGCCCAGCTGGCGCAGAACGGCATCGATGTCGACCAGCCCATGATCACCTACTGCGACTCTGGCCACCTGAGCACCGGCCTGTGGTTCATTGCACACGAGATGATGGGCAACAAGAACGTACGCCTTTACGACGGCTCGATGCACGAGTGGACCAAGGACCCGAAGCGGCCTGTCGTCACTGGGCAGGAATAGCCGTCTCAACGCCGAAGCCTTGCCGCTGCGCTGCAACGTGCTGCGCGGCGCCTGAGGGCGGTTCATGCCGGCGGTTCAAGGTCTCAACCCTTGCAATGCGGCGGCGCAGCAATTTCCCATCCGCCCAAGGCTCACGCCGCTTCGTGTCGGCGGAAACCTCGGGCCCGGCTGCTTCTGGACCGTGACGCCGCCATAGCGTCACGCGGTCGTGGCAGCTACGGGCGCTGCTGCGAGTGCGGCGGCGACGTCGAGCCCGAGCGCCTGGTGATCGATGCGACGGCGCTGTTCTGTGCGTCGTGCCAATCGGAGCGACGGGCAGCACAGACGTAGCCCGAGGGTGGCAGATGCCGAACGCTGCTTTGATCAGCAGCACCAGGCAGGCGGCGCAGACCAGCACGTTGACCGGCCCGATCACGTTCTGGGTCACCACCAGGCAGGGCATGGTCGCCGCCAGAACGAAGCCGATCGCCCTGGCGAAGCGCTTTGGCGGCGCGCCCACGTGGCCGCGCAAAGCCAGGAGCCTGCGTCGGCCCTGCGTTTGCGATTCGGAAGGCCGAGCACCGCGATCCGCCCCGCGGATGCATCCTTTGCGCGACTCGTTCGTCTTCATAGCGAGGGGCTGATACCGATCGCAGAAGTGCCTTGATCGAGGCGCTGTCCAGGTGGCGGCTTCCTCGGGCGGGGAACCCGGTGGCGGTGAGCATGCGCAATTCACGACGCGTCAGTCTGTGTTTCCATCGCTCTGGTCGTGCTCCTCGGTGCTGAGGATCTGAAGCCATGGACACCTTCCTGCACCTCATGAATGGCGGCGCCGGCAACCTGGCGGCCTACTTGGCCGCGCACGTGTTGCTGTGCCTGCTGCCGGCCTTCTTCATTGCCGGCGCCATGGCCGCCTTGATTCCCAAGGCCAGCATCACGCGCTGGCTGGGCCGCAACGCCGCCTACCGCGTGTCGTACCCGGCCGCCGCGGCCGCCGGCTCGCTGCTGGCGGTGTGTTCGTGCACCATCGTGCCGCTGTTCGCCGGCATCTACAAGAAGGGTGCCGGGCTCGGGCCGGCGATCACCTTCCTGTTCTTCGCGCCGGCCGGCAACATCCTCGCGCTGGCCTATACCGGCAGCATCCTCGGTGCGGAATTCGCCATCGCGCGCTTTGTGCTGTGCCTGCTGTTCGGCATCGGCATCGGCCTGCTGATGGCGGTGCTGTTCTGGCGCGACGACGCCAGCCACGATGCGCAGACGGACAACCTGTTCGCCGAGCAGGCCAGCATCGGCCCCGCCGCCACCGGCGTGCTGCTGTCGCTGGTGGCGGTGTTGATCGCCGGCACGCTGAAGCTGTGGCCGCTGACGGCTACGTTCGGCGCGCTGACCCTGCCGCTGCCCTGGGCCGAGGCCTGGCAGGCCACTTTGTTCCAGTGGGTGCCCTTCGACGCCGCCAAGGGCGAGGAAGGCGTCAGCGTGCAAGGCTCGCTGCTCATCGTGCTGCTGCTGCTCATCGGCATCAGCGCCTGGAAGGGTCTGGAGAACATCGTCGAGGGCGCAAACCGCTGGACCGGGGTCGCACTCGGCCTGACCGCTACGACGCTGATCGTGGCCGCGCTGCGGCTGACGCCGCAAGCCGACGGCCTGGAGGTCGCGCTCACCGGCCGCGCCGTGGCGGTGGCCCTGTCGATGTGGGCCGTGCTGCACCACGCGCGCCGGCTAGACGCCGACGCCTGGCGCGGCTGGCTGTGGGAGGCCTGGCGCTTCGTCAAGCAGATCTTCGTGCTGCTGGTGGCGGGCGTCTTCGTCGTCGGTGTCGTGCGGCAGCTGATCCAGCCCGAGTGGATCCAGCATCTGGCCGGCCGCAACGACTTGCTGGCCAATGCCGTGGCCGTGGTGTTCGGCGTTTTCATGTATTTCCCGACGCTGGTGGAAGTGCCGGTGGCGCACATGTTCCTGGACCTGGGCATGCACCGCGGGCCGCTGCTGGCCTACCTGATGGCCGACCCCGAACTGAGCCTGCAGAGCATCCTGATGGTGGCCGCCGTGATCGGCCGGCCCAAGACCTTCACCTATGTCGGCCTGGTGGCGGTCTTCAGCGTCCTGGCCGGACTGGTCTACGGTGCCTGGGTCGACGGCGTGAACCCGGTGTGGATCGCCGTCGGGCTGGCCGCTTTCGTCGGCACGCTCGCGGCGGTGCTCAGCTGGATGCTGGGGCGCCGCGCCGCTGCCGCTCACGCATGAACCATTTCGACAAGGAGATGAATGATGAAGACCGTGAAGATCCTCGGCTCCGGATGCGCCAACTGCAAGAAGCTCGAAGCGGTGGCGCGTGAGGCCGCCACCAGCGCCGGCATCGAGGCCGAATTCCTGAAGGTGACCGACATGAAGGCCATCATGGCCTACGACCTGCTGGCCACACCGGGTCTGGTGATCGACGACAAGCTGGTCAGCAGCGGCCGCATCCCGACGCAGGCCGAGGTGCGGCAGTGGATGGCGGGCTGAGGCAGCGCCGGCGCTCCGCGGCACGTGTCCGGGAACACTCACCATGAACCAGACCGCCGTCCTCGCGATCGACCTCTCGCCGGCCGCCGAGCCGCTGCTCGAATGTGCTGCCGCCGGGCTGCGCCACTGGGGCGTGACCCGGCTGCTCGTGACCCACGTGCTTCGCATCGGTTACGGCCAGAAGCCCGGCGAGCGCGCGCAGCAGGACATCCAGGACTGGCTGGCAACGCGTGCACGACCCCTGCGCGGCGCCGACCTGAGCGTCGATGTCGAGGTTCGCACGGCTGCTTCACCCGCCACGGGAATCCTGTCGGCGGCCATCGAGACCCGGGCCGACCTGGTCGTCATCGGCACGCGCAGCCACAACCTGGCCAGCCGACTCTTCCTGGGCAGCGTCGCGCGCGATATGGTGCGCAAGACCAGCGTGCCGCTGCTGCTGCAGTGGCTGGAGCCCACCGATCACGGTGGCGTGCCGGGTTGCACGGTGGTCTGCGCCGATCCCCTGCGCCATGTTCTGCTGGCCACCGACCTGTCAAAGCACGCCGCAGCCGCGGAGCGCGCCGCCGTGGCTTTGGCAGCCATCGCCCGGCGCGTCGATGGTCTGGTCGTCTTGACCCCCAAGGCCATCGACGCCACGCCGGCACTGCCTTTGATGGCCCGGGCGGCGATGGGCGCGCTGTTGGCGCACATCGAAGCCGCAGGCGGGCGCGGCGAAGCGTTGGTCGTCGAAGGCGATCCGCATGAAGTCATCACCCGCGTCGCGCAGGAGCGCGACTGTTCGTTGATCGTCTGCGGCAAGCAGGGCCAGCACTGGGTGCAAAGCATGGTCATCGGCAGCACCGCTTCGCGCCTGTGCGAGATGGCGGGGCGGCCCGTGCTGCTGGTGCCGCTGGCCCCGTCCCCATGAACCGGAGTCGTCGAGCGCGATTCCAACCCTCTCGGCCGAAGTCGGCCGCCGATCCCAACCAAGGAGTTGAAGCATGAGCACCCGTCAAGTCGTTCTTTGCCATCCCGTCCGCACCGCCATCGGCACCTACGGCGGCAGCCTGAAGGACATGCCCGCGCCCGAGCTGGGCGCCGCAGCCATCCGCGAAACACTGAAGCGTTCAGGCCTGGCGGCCGACAAGATCCAGACCCTGGTCATGGGCAACGTCATCCAGGCCGGCGTGAAGATGAACCCGGCGCGGCAGGCCGGCATCGCCGCCGGGCTGCCGGTGGAAGTGCCGGCGTTGACCGTCAACCGCGTCTGCGGCTCCGGCGCGCAGGGCGTGGCCAGCGCGGCGCTGGAAATCTGGGCCGGCCTGATCGACTGCGCCATTGCCGGCGGCATGGAGAACATGGACCGCGCGCCCTACCTGCTGCCGCAGGGTCGCTGGGGCGCGCGCATGGGCGACATCACCGTATTCGACAGCATGCTCTACGACGGACTCAATGACGCCTTCAGCGGCAAGCATTCGGGCTGGCATACCGAAGACCTGGTATTGAAGAACGGCATCAGCCGCGAAGACCAGGACCGCTGGGCGTTGCGCTCGCAGCAGCGCTTCAGCGCAGCGCAGGCGGCGGGCAAGTTCGAGGCCGAGATTGCCGCTGTCGAAGTGCCCGGCCGCAAGGGCCCGACGATCTTCTCCAAGGACGAGCACAACCGGCCCGAGACCACGGCCGAGTCGCTGGCCAAGCTCAAGCCCGCCTTCCGCAAGGAGGGCACCATCACCGCCGGCAATGCGCCGGGGCTCAACTCAGCGGGTGCGGCGATGGTGGTGGCCGAAGGCAGCTGGGCCGAGAAGAACGGCCTGGTGCCGATGGCGCGGCTGGTGAGCTACGGCGTCGGCGCCGTCGAGCCGGGATTCTTCGGCCTGGGGCCCGTGCCGGCCGTGCGGCAGGCGCTGGCGCGTGCCGGCTGGGCCGTCAACGATGTGGACCGCGTCGAGATCAACGAGGCCTTCGCCGCCATCTCGCTGGCCTGCCTGCGCGAGATCGGCTTTGCCGAGGACGTGGTCAACGTCGAGGGCGGCGCCATCGCGCACGGCCACCCCATCGGCGCCAGCGGGGCGGTGCTGGCCACGCGGCTGATGTACTCGATGAAGCGCGACGGCTGCAAGCGCGGCATCGTCACGCTGTGCATCGGCGGTGGCCAGGGCATTGCACTGGCGATCGAGCTCTTGTAGGGGGTTCAGGTGACACCGTCCTTCAACGCACCCGGCACCAGGGCGGACGGCGTCGCGAGCCACCGGGACGGCACCCGCAGCGCAGCGGACGGCCCGGTGCCGCTGCTCGTGGCGCACGATCTGCGCGTCGTCCTGGGCGGGCGCCCGGTGCTGGACGGGCTGTGCCTCGACGTGATGCCGGGCTGCGTGCACGCGCTGCTGGGGCCGAACGGCTCCGGCAAGAGCAGTGTCGCCTACACCCTCATGGGCTGCTCGGGCTATGCGCCCGAGACAGGCAGTGTGAGCTTCGCCGGCGAACCCATCGACGGCCTGCCGCTGCATGAACGTGCCCGGCGCGGCATGGCATTGGCCTGGCAGGAGCCGGCACGCTTCGAGGGCTTGTCCGTGACCGACTTCCTGTCGCTGGGAGCGAAGGAGCTGGACGTCACGGCCTGCCTGAGCCGCGTGGGCCTGAAACCGCAAGCCTATGTCTCGCGTTCGCTGGACAATTCGCTGAGCGGGGGCGAACGCAAGCGCATCGAGCTGGCGGGGGTGCTGGCGCTGAACCCGCGCCTGGCCATCCTGGACGAGCCCACGGCGGGCATCGACCTGCTGTCGATGACCGATGTCATGTCGCTGATCGCCACGCTGAAACGCGACGGCGCCAGCGTGCTGCTGATCACCCACCAGGAGGGCCTGGCCGAGCATGCCGACCGGGCCTCGCAGCTCTGCGGGGGCCGCATCGTGCGCAACGGTGCGCCTGCAGAGGTCATCGAGCACTACAAGTCGCGAGTCTGCGAACGCTGCGACGGCCAAAGGTGTGGCCATGGGTGAACTCAAACCCATGCTCGATGCCTTCGAGGCTGCTGGCGAGGATCCATCGGCCCTGTTGACGCCGGACACCGCGCACCTCGTCGCCTACGGCCACGATCTCGCCAGCCTGCAGTCCATTCCCGGCGTCACTGTGCTGGCCACGACCACATCCCACGGCATTCAGGCACGCGTCGTCGTGGGCGCCGGCGTGCGCGTCGAACGCCCGGTGCACCTTTGCTTCGGACTGCGCGATCCCGACGACTTGCAGAACGTGGCGCTGGAACTGACGCTGCAGCCCGGCGCATCGGTCACGGTCTGGGCCCACTGCCTGTTCAGCTTCGCCCGCGACGCCAAGCACGCGATGCGCGCCAAGGTGAGCGTCGAGGATGGGGCTTCACTGGACTACCAGGAGTCGCACTACCACGGGTCCGCGGGGGGCATGAAGGTCTGGGCGCGGGCGCAGGTGCGGCTGGCGCCGCGGGCGCGCTACCGATCCGACTTCTCGCTGCTGCATGGCCGCGTTGGCGAGCTCGAAGTGGACTACACGGTCGATGCGGGGGAGCACGTCGTGGCCGAGTTGCTGAGCCGCGTCTATGGCTCGGGCACCGATGCCGTCCGCGTCCGCGAGAGCGTCGAGCTCAACGGCGAGTGGGCGCGCGCCGTGGTCAAGTCGCGCGTGGCGGTTCGCGACGACGCGACCGCGGAGATCGTCGGTGCCATGTACGGCAATGCGGCGCATGCCCGCGGCCATGTCGACTGCACGGAGATCTTGCGCGACCGCGCCGTGGCGAGCGCCATCCCGGAGGTCCGCGTGACGCACCCGCTGGCCAAGGTCACCCACGAGGCGGCCATCGGCAGCGTGGACACGCGCCAGCTCGAAAGCCTCATGGCGCGCGGCATCGCGCCCGACGAAGCGGTGGACATCCTGGTGCGCGGCATGCTGCGACCATTGGATTCGGCTTCGGCGATGGCACCTCAGGCGCGCATGTCGGACAGTCAAGGTGTCACCGCTCCATGATCGCGGTGGCCGCCGTCGTGACGTTCCTGCTGACCACGGTCATGGCGATGGCGGGCGTCGGTGCCGCCTTCGTGCTGATCCCGGTATTTCTGGCCCTCGGCGTGGAATTGCACACCGCGATGGCCACTGCGCTGCTGCTCAACGCGGTGGCCATGACGGTGGCCTCGGTCACCTTCGTGCGCAAGCGGCTGGTGGCGTGGCCGCTGGTGCTGCCGATGCTTGCGCTGGCGGTGCTGACCTCGCCGCTGGGTGTGCGGGTGGCGCAGCAGATGGAACGCACGCCGCTGCTGTGGCTCTTCGTCGGCTTCCTGGTCTTTGCCAGCGTGATGATGCTGTGCTACCGACCCAAGCCGCGGCCGGCGCAGGGTTCGACCGCTGCGGCGCTGGCGCTGGGCCTGCCGGTCGGCGCGGTGGCCGGCTTCGTTGGCGGCCTGCTCGGCGTGGGCGGCGGCAACATCATCGTGCCGGCGCTGGTGGCCAGCGGGCTGGAGCCCAAGCGCGCGGCGGCGAGTGCATCGTTCGTGGTGCTGTTTGCTTCGCTGGCGGGTTTTCTGGCGCACGCCACGGTGGCGCACATCGGCACCACGCTGCTGTTTGCGACGGCGGTGGCCAGTGCGGCGGGCGCCGCGCTGGGCGCCTGGCTGGCCAGCGAGCGGCTGCGCGCCGAGCAACTGAAGAAGACCATCGCACTGGTCCTCGTCGCGGTCGCCGCCAAGACGGCCTGGGACCTTCTCTGACCTCATCCCGCGGCACCGCCGCCCTCCCATCCGCTCCGACCGAACGAGCGCAAGACTTCCTGGAGAGATTCATGAACGACGATCGACAGACCTTGACACAAGCCCTGACGTTCCACGGCCACCGCTGCTGGGCCAGCGTGGCCGGCGTGCGCGCCGGCCTGGCGGCGCTGCGCGAACTGGGTGTGCGCCGCTCGGGCGGGCGCCAGCTGCACGCCTTCATCGAGATCGGTGAAGACCATGGCGGCATGTGCTTCGGCGACGGCGTGCAGTACGCCACCGGCTGCACGCTGGGCAAGGGCAACATGGACAAGACACCGCTGGGCAAGCTGGCCGTCACGGTGATCGAGCGCGCCAGCAACCGCGCGCTGCGCGTGAGCTACAAGCCGACGCTGCAAAAGCGCATCGGCGAGTCGGCCTTCATGGTCAAGCGTGGCCAGGGCATCGAGCCCGACGACATTCCCGAAGCCGAGCAGATGGAGCTGGTGGACCTGGTGTGGAACGCGCCCGAGGCCGAAGTGCTGAGCCTGGGCCAGATCTACCACTTCGACCGCGACTGGCTGCCCGAAGTCATGGGCTTCGTGCCCTGCGCCGCCTGCCATGAACTCACCGCCCGCGCTTATCTTCGCGTGGTCGGCGAAAAGCATGTCTGCATTTCTTGTTCGGGCTACGAGCGCTGAGGGCCGATCGTGGATCGTCGAGGCCATTTGTATCACCGCATTGCACGCGCACCCGGTGCAATCTGGCGATGCAAAACGCACGGCCCGGGACATGGTGGCGAAACATGGCGCGGCTTCAATATCACCTGAGCTGCACAACGGCCCCTGAGAGCCTCTGAACGGACGTGAAATGTCACTGATCGAAGCCCGCGCGGTGTCGCGCATCTACAAGACCGGCGACGTCGAAGTCGCCGCGCTGCGCGATGTGAGTCTGGCCATCGACGCCCGAGAATTCGTCGCCTTCGTCGGCCCTTCGGGCAGCGGCAAGACGACGCTGCTCAACCTGGTGGGCTGCCTGGACCACCCCAGCAGCGGCACGCTGACCGTGATGGGCACCGACGTGGCACGCCTGAGCCGCGCGGCGGCGGCGGCCTTTCGCGGCGAGCACCTCGGCTTCGTCTTCCAGGAATTCAACCTGGTACCGGTGCTCAGCGCCTACGAGAATGTCGAATACCCGCTGCTGATGGTGCGCAACTGGCCGCCCGCGAAGCGCCGCACGCAAGTGATGAAGTTGCTCGAAGCCGTGGGCATGGCCGACCAGGCGCACAAGCGGCCCGACCAGCTTTCGGGCGGGCAGAAACAGCGCGTGGCGGTGGCGCGGGCGCTGGTCAGCGAACCCAAGCTGGTGCTGGCGGATGAGCCCACCGCCAACCTGGACCACGACAGCGCGCACAAGGTGCTGGCGTTGATGAAGCAGCTGCGCGACGACACCGGGGTGACCTTCATCTTTTCCACCCACGACGCCAAGATCATGGACGCCGCCGAACGCCTGCTGGTGCTGGAAGACGGCCACCTTGTGCAGGAGCAGCGCGCATGATTGCCACCCTGAAGCTTTCCGCGCGCAACCTCATGCGCTACCAGCGGCGCACCTGGCTGACGGCCGGGCTCATCACCATCGGCGTGGTGGCGATGCTGCTCTTCGTGGCCGCCGCGGGTTCGTTCAAGAGCGTCATGATCGGCCAGATCACCGACAGCATGCTGGGCCACCTGCAGGTGCACCGCAAGGGCTACGTGGCTTCCGTGGACAACCTGCCGCTGAACCTGAATATCGGTGCCGGCATGCTCGACCGGCTGAAAACCGAACTGGCCGCCGAGCCCGGCATCGAAGCCGTCTCGGTGCGGCTGAAGCTGGGCGCCATGTTCAGCAACTATGCCGAGACCACCAGCATCCGCCTCAACGGCGTGGACCCCGCTGCCGAGGACGCCACCGCGCCCGGCCTGCGCACACGCATCAGTGAAGGCGAGCAAACCGGCCCGCTGCTGGCACCGGGCCAGGTGCTGATCCCGGAGTTGATTGCACGCGGCTTCAAGGTCAAGGTGGGCGACACGGTGGTGCTGCTGGCCACCAACCGCGACGGTTCGGTGAACGGCAGGAATTTCGTGGTGCGCGGGGTGCTGGACCAGATCACCGGCCCGGGCGGGCGCGACGGCTATATCCACACCGACGATGCCCGCGAGTTGCTGCGCATGGAAGCCGCCGAGGGCATGGAAGTGGCGGTGCGGCTGAAGGACATCGACGCGCTGCCGCGGGTACGCGCGGCACTGGAGGCACGGCTGCAGACGCTGGTCAACAAGGACGGCAAGCCCATGCTCGAACTGCACGACTGGAAGGGCTTGAGCCCGTTTGCCAATATCGCCAACCTGATCGACCTGATGACGGTCTTCATCCGCGCCATGCTGGTAGCCATCGTGCTGGTGAGCGTGATGAACGTGATGCTGATGGCGGTGTACGAGCGCATCCGCGAGATCGGCACGCTGGCCGCCATCGGCACGCCGCCGCGGCGCATCCTGGGGCTGTACGTGGGCGAAGGCCTGCTGCTGGGGCTGATGGGGGCGGCGGTGGGCGTGCTGCTGAGCCTGGCCGCGGTGGCCTATTTCAATGCCTACCCGCTGCAGTTTCCGTTCGGCCGCCAGGTGATCACGCTGCAGCCCCAGCTCTCGCCGGCCGAAATCGTGACCGTCTCGCTGCTGGTGGTGGGCATGGCCGTGCTGGCCAGCCTGCAGCCGGCCTGGCGCGCTTCGCGCATGGACCCGGTCGAGGCTTTGCGACATGTTTGAAGGAGCGATCATGAATTTGGACAGATTCACCATGAAGGTGCTCGTGACGCTGGCGCTCGCCGTCGGCGCGGTCACCGCACCTGCGGCCGACACCCGCATCGCGGTGGCTGCCGACGGGCCACTTGCCCAGGCACCGGTGAGCAAGGTGGCCGCACGCGCACCGCAGATCCTGATCTTCGACGCCCAGGGCCGACTGCTGGCGGCCTACGCCAACCCGGTGGCGGCCAACCCGGGTGGGGCGGGGCCGGCCATGGCGCGCTGGCTGGGTGACAAGCAGGTCACGGTACTGATCGCCGGCGACGTGGGCACAAACATGGCGGCAGAACTGCAGCGCCTGCAGATCCGCAGCGTCAAGGCCAGCGGTCCGGCCGAGCAAGCGGTGAAGGCGGTGAAGCCATGAGTGCATGCCGTGCGTGGTTCAGGCCGGTGGGCCTGGCAGCTCTGGTCCTGCTTGCGCTGGCGGCGCAGGCGGCGGCCGTCGACGGCCCGGCCCTGCTGGCGAAGATGGACCGCAACCTCGACCCCGAGAACTACGAGATGACGCGCAAGCTCATCAACGAGGAACCCGACGGCAAGCGCAAGGAATTCATCCTGTACTCGGTGAAGAAAGGCCGCGACAAGGTGGCGGCGCTGTTCCTGGCGCCGGCCAGCGACAAGGGCCGCAGCACGCTGCGCCAGGGCGACAACATGTGGCTCTATATCCCCAACGTGGGCAAGCCGGTGCGCATCACCAGCCTGCAGAGCGTGACCGGCGGTGTGTTCAACAACGCCGACATCCTGCGCGTGGACTACGCCGAGGAATACGAGGTCGCCGCCGCCACCGAGCAGGCCGACACCTACCTGCTGGACCTGAAGGCCAGGACCGGTGCCGTGGCCTACGACCGGCTGAAGGTCACGGTGGACAAGAAGACCGTGCTGCCCACCGTGATCGAGGCCTATGCCGCCAGCGGCATGCTGGTGAAGACGCTGCGCTTCAAGGACGTGAAGGACTTCGGCGGCGGCGTGCGCCGTCCGGCCACGGTGGAGACCGACAGCCCGCTGTACAAGGGCTACAAGTCGGTGATGCTGTATGCCGCGGTGAAGAAGCGCGAGGTGCCCGACGAGGTCTTCACGCTGAATTTCATGTCGCGGCTGGAAGAGTTGCGCAAGTGAAGCCGGGGCGCTGGGCGCGCGCCGCATGCGGGTCCGTGCGGCTTGCAGCCGCGCTGGCCGGCGCTTGGGTCGGCAGCGCTGCCCTGGCCGCCGACTACAGCTTCGACCTCGCCGAGATCGAAGCCCGCCCGTATGCCTTCGACGGCTTCGGCGAAGCCCGCGCCGAGCACTTGAGGCTGCGCGAGGACGCCGCCTTGTTGCCGCTGTCGTTTCCGCAAGAGTCCCCAGGCGACACGCTGAACCGCGCCACCGCCGCCTTCGAGGCCGGCGGCAAGTTCACACACGGCATCTTCACCGCCTACGCCCGCGCCAGCGGCAGCGCGGCCACCGACGAAGCGCAGACCGCGAGCACCGGCCAGTGGCTCGAAGCCGGCTTGCGCGCCAGCCCCGCGCCGGGCCTGGTCTTCGACCTGGGCAAGCAGGTGCAGCGCTGGGGCAAGGGCTATGCGTGGAACCCGGTGGCCTTCTACGAGCGGCCGAAGGACCCCAACGACCCGGCGCTTTCGCGCGAAGGTTTCGTGATGGCCAGCGCCGACTGGGTGACGAGCCTGCCCGGCACGCTGGCCGCAGTGGGTTTCACGCCGGTGCTGCTGCCGGTGGACGACGACCTGAACAGCGACTTCGGCAAGCACGCTCACGCCAACCCCGGCGCAAAGCTGTACCTGCTGCTGGCCGACACCGACATCGACCTGCTGTGGGCCGCCGAAGGCAGCCGGCCGCAGCGTTTCGGGTTCGACTTCTCGCGCAATCTCGGCACCCAGCTGGAAGTGCATGGCGAGTGGGCGCGCAGCCTCGATGCCACGCGCCGCGTGCTCGGCGGCGACGGCACGGTCACAAGCGAACAGCGCCATCTCGACAGCTGGCTGCTCGGCGCGCGCTACCTCACGGCAAGCGAGATCACCGTGCTTGCGGAGCTGTACCGCAACGGCGCCGGCTACAGCCAGACGCAGCTGGCGCGCTTCTACAACTTGCTCGACGCCGCGTTTGCCGCCGGCGGCGGGCAGAACCTGCAGGCGCTGGCGCGTTCGCTGGCTCAGGCCGGCTACGGCCGCGCCAACCCGGGGCGCGACTATGCCTATCTGCGCATCAGCGCCAAGGATCCCTTCGACTGGCTGTACGTGACGCCTTCGCTGAACTCGATCGTCAACCTCGACGATCAGAGCTGGCAGCTGACGCTGGAGCTGCTCTACACCGGCTGGCAGAACGTCGAGCTGCGCCTGCGCGGCATTCTGACGCAGGGCGACGAAGCCACCGAGTTCGGCGAGAAACCCGCGGCGCAGCGGTTGGAGCTGCGCTTGCGGTGGTACTTCTGATCCCTCGCTCGGCGGGACAGACCGGCCGAGCCGCGTGCGAACCCCGCC
>JAXHKY010000031.1:0-185482 GCA_034522875.1 Rubrivivax sp.
GCGATGCCGCCGCGAACCGCGGAGTCGGCATCGTCCAGCCGCTGGGTGGTCTTCAGGTACGCCAGCGCCGACCGTAGGTGCGCGCGCGTCCTATCAGCCGCCGTGGCCTGCGCCAGCCGCGTCCAGTTCAGGCTCATCTGCGCCACACCCGTCAGGCAGGCCGTTGGACGCATCGGCCACCGAATCATCCTGGTCCGTGCCAGGCGAGCCGGCCATCCGGCACGCTGCACGGCGGCCATGCCGCGCCCGGCTCTCGAGCGCTGCCTGCAGGTAAAGCTCGTTCGCCGAGCAGAACGCCGGACTCCAGAAAACCACGGATGGCATAGGCGATGGCGTGCGTGAACGGCGACTTCCAGCGGGCACGAAGGCGTTCGTCGGCGAACCAGCCACAGCCGGTCTGCTGGGTCGAGCGCCCAATCAGGTTCGCGCGCTGGCTGACCGTGCCGCCGGAGCGCGCCTCGCCCGCGATCAAGCCCATGGCCAGCAGCGGCCAGGTGCCGCAGGCATTTTCGTAGACGTGGGGCGTGTCGTGGTGTTCGAGAGCGACGCCAGCAGCCGTCGTCGTCCTGCTGGTCGGCCAGGCCAGGTGCCCGCGCGCACGGCGGTCGCAGGCACTCCTAGCGCTCCAGCTGGGTGTAGCCGGCCACCATGCCGTGCGTGATCTGGCCACGGTGTTCGAAGGTCCGGCCGGCTGCCAGGCTCGCCGGAAATGACCGGGGAAGGCGCCGTAGGGCAGCTGGATGGAGAGCTCCCAGTCGATCATGCGCTGCGCGCGGGCCACGACCATTTCGGGCCGCTCCAGCGCCTGGCCGCCGCCGGCGAGCGTTCTCGATGATGTAGCCGGTGGTCTCAGGGTAGCTGGGCACCAGCCGTCCTCGAAAGCTCCAGCCCGGCCGAGACGCGGCCCGCATCGGGCTTGACCGTCGCGCACGTCCTCGCGCCGCGCAGGAGCCCCAGTCGATGGCGGCGGCGGAGCGTGCACGTGCGCCGCCTGCGGCGTCGCCAGCAGCGTGCCCGGCGCAGGCTGTCCCAGGCGCCGGCCCAGCGTGGCGCGGCCGCCACGGCGACCTGTAGCGCCGGAGCAGGCGAGACGGAGGTGGTACGTTAATGGTCTTGCGTGCTCTGAGGTTTCATCGATTGACGGTCGCCCAGGCCATCGCCCTGCAGCGGAACACGGCTGACCACGTAGCGATGCTTGCCGGAGGCCTCTCGGCGCGATCTGGCATCACCACCGCCGCGTGCACGTGCACGTCGTCGCCCCAGGCGCTGGCGCAGGCCGACTGTCGATGGACGTCGAGACCGACTCGTCGAGCCTGCAGCGCGGGGCCGAGGCGCGACCAGTACTTCAGGTCAGCGCAGGCTCGTCTGGACCAGCTTGAACTCGGCCGACGCCGGACGGTCGCACGCGACAGCACTGCAAATGCCAGCCAGCGCGTGCATGATGGTGCCGTCGGCCCGCACCAGGAAGTCGCGTGCCGGCGGCCCGGCCATTCGCCCCATCACGGTGCCAGGCCCCGCCCGGGGGCAGCGGGACTGCGGACTGATGCCGCACCATGTCGCCGGTGCGGTGAGGCGGATTGAAGGGCTGCGCCTGGCGGAAGGCACAGCCTCTCGTCACTCGCCTCGCCGAGTCTCGCCCGGCGCAGACGCTGCGGCCCGCCGGCATCCAGCACCTCCCCTGGCGCGATGTTCTCACTCAGCGGCGGAGCATCTGGCCCTGCGGCGAGCTCGTGCGCCGTAAAGCCGATGTCGCGGCTGCCGAATTCGTTGGCCACCGGCGCGCCGGAACACTTCAGCGCGATACGAGGAGGCGTGCGCTGCGTGGTTGGTACAGGAGCTCACCCGGTGGTGCGCACGTCCTTGAGCGGCCGGCAGGCACACCCCGCCGGCCGCGCTCCTTGGCATCCCGGGCCGCGATCAGCGCCACCGAACTGGCATAGCCGTACGAGGCAGCGCGGGCGAGAAGAACTCAAGGCGCGTCGAAGGTCAGGCTGTCCATCGCGGCGACATGCGACGAAGGCGTTCAGCACCATGGGGCTGGTTGATCAGACGAGTCGCGCAGCGGTCTTCACCCAATCGGTCTTGTTCAGCTCGACCGGAGCACCCAGGAGATAGGCCTCGGGATAGCCGGGCTGGGCAGAGCCCAGCACCAGCAGGCCGTGCGCGCGATCCGGCCGCGCGGCGTCCGAGGCGCTGAGCGACGGCGCCGGCGAAGGTGGAAGATCGAGCGGCGTGGCCGCTGGAGCCGCCGATGTTGTACTTGAAGGCGCCGCGCCGGGCACGCCTTGCCGGCCGATACCAGAGTCAGCATGGTAGCGCGACAGCGTCCTGACTGGTTCAGTGCAAGGCAGGACGCCGCAGGTCGGCCAGGCTGGGCGACGCCGTCGGGCGACAGGCGGGCCGGCTCGCATGCGCCGACGATGCCAGGGCAAGTGCACCGCAGGCGATCTCAGCAGTGCAGCCGCAGCCGGCTCGAGACCAGAGCCTCGACTCTCGTGACCGGCTGGAGCCAGTGGCTGCTCTCCAGCGCAGCAAGGTAGCCGAAGGTGATCGCAGCCGACAGACCGTTCCTGCAGGCGATAGACAGCCCGAGCCAGCTTTTCGGCGAAGCCATCGACGCCAGGCTCACCGCGGATGCCGGCAAGTCCGATGCGACTCAATCGATGCCGATACAACGTCGAGCGCTTGCGGCCGCCGTGGCCTTGGCCGCAGGCGATCCCGGACTTCGCGGCCACCGCTTCAGATCTACCAGGTGGACTGGTGACGACCACGACCGCCACGAGGTGATCCTTGCAGAGGTCAGTTCGAAGTAGGCCAGCCCCAGGAAGGCAGCCGGCAGCTCATGTACGCCAGACCATGGACTGACCTGGATCATCGCCGCCAGGTCCCGGGCCCGAACTTGTTCGGTTGCCTTCCTGGCAGCAGCGGATGGGTGCATGGCTATTCGAGCCAGTGTCAGGCCCAGCAGGGACATGAACAGGATGAAGCCAATCCAGCCGTGCTCGCCAATACCTCGAAGTAGATCGCTGCAGGCGTCGCGGCACGTTTCCAGGTCGAGGGGCGTAGAGCTGAAGACCGCCAACTGCCAGCATCTCATAACCGCCTCCGAAAGGCCGGGCGTTGGCCACGTTCCAGGCCGTCCACCATGCGTTGATTCGCCCCAGGGCAGAGGCATCCTCGTCGTAGGTCTTGATGGTGTTCATGCGCTCGAAATACTCGGCCGGCATGATGGAGAGCGCCACCAACCCGGCAATTCCCACGAACAGGCCGGTAGTGATCTTGTTTCGGCTCTTCAGCCAGAAGATCGTCCCCGTCACCGCCAGGCCGACCACGGCGCCGCGCGACTGGCTGCCGACAGTGGCAATCACCGTCAGGAACATCGCAACGGCCAGGCCCAGCTTGATGTTCTTGCTCTGCTCCTGGAGTGGCAGGTAGCGCATGAGCGGGATCGTCATCACAAGCGCCAGCGCCATTTCGTTGTTGCCGCCGATGAACGACCCGGAGAGGCCCCTGGACGCGGTAGACTACCCGCCGTTGACGATGGTGAAGATGCCACCCTTGACGCCATAGAAGCCGAGCGACAGCACGATGACCCAGATGAAGATGTGGACGCGGTCGCGCGACGTGAGCATGAGCAGCGTCATGAAGGTCAGGATCTGGATCTTCACGACCTTCTCGAACTGCTCGATGGCCAGATTGAAGTAGAAGGCCTGCGTGGTCGTCAAACCCATCCAGGCCACGAAGATCAGGAGAACCACGATCTCGCGGCTCCAGACCATGCGCTTGACCTCCTTGGAGGCCAGCATGCCCACGAGCGTGGCGACGGCCACGATCATCACCACGGGCATGCTGAACATGAACCCGTAGCACAGGCGGTGCGGGTTCATGTAGCCCCAGGCCCGCACAGCATCAGGATGCCCCAGAAGGGCCGCTTCAGAATGAATGGCAGCGAGCCGAAGACGATGAAGGCGACGAACAGGGTCACGCATCGGGGCCTGCTGGCCTGCGAGCGCCGGTAGACCTCACCCGAGGCCTGGCAGGACGGCCGACCGGCGTAGGCTTTCACGCTGTTCCAGCCCGGCAGCGCGAAGGCGCTCGGCTGTTGCGCGGGTTCCGGCAGCGAGCCGGCAACTGGCGGCTCGGCCCTCATGGCGGCAGCAATTCGACGGTGGCACCAGCGAGCGGTAGCCCGTCCGACGGTCACGACCATAGAGGTAGGCCGGCCAACAGCGTGCGTGCTCGACCGCAGGTAGGCGCCGCTGGCCAGGGCTTCGAGCACCGAAGATTCGGCAGTTGTGTCGGCGAGGCTCGGGTCGAGGCGATAATGTCGGCACCTGCTATAGCCGCGGCGCTGCGACCGTGCGTCGGCGGTCCAGCCGGCGAGGTTCACCTGGTCGGCAGATCGAGTACCAGTTCGGCGCAGCTGCGTCGAAGGGCGACCTCTCAGGGCGAAGTGCCGCAGGACACCAGCAACCGGTCGCGGCCCGACTACGCTGGACGGCGGATGTCGCGGGAGGCTGCTGCGCCTTCCGTTGCCGGATGAGGCCTCCAGGTTGGCGTAGGGCGACGATCGATGCAACGCGGTCAAGGCGCAGGAAGCTGGCGGCGGGATGAGAAGCGTCCAGATCAACGACATTGGATGCCACGTCCACGGCGTCGATGCCGTGGCGGCCGAAGAGATTCCTCGAGGTATCCGACGGGACGATCAGCCCGGGTGGCCCGTTGCCAGGGTCAGGGCGCACGCTGCGGCGCCGGCAGCTGCCAGGAACTTCGCCAGCCCCTCGCCGCCCATAGTTGACCGCACCAGCCGACGGCACTTTTCTAGCGCAGATGAGCCGCAGACTGCCGGGCGCACGCGGAAGCAGTGCGCGACCAACCCGAATCCGCCATCCACGTGCATGACGGTACGGCTTCGCCCTGCCGCGCGCCACAGCGCGAAAAGGTAGGGCACGAGGCGGAATACCGCCCGAAGCCCGCGCCAGCTTGCGACCCAGGCCGGTCGATAGGGCGCGTTGGTGGGCACCAGCAGCACGTCGGCCTTCTCGCCGCCTACCAGAGTTCGGCGATTTGACGCGTCTCATGGCCTGCGCGGCCAGCGAGGTGGCAGCGGGCCGACGAGGCCGATGGCGTACTGCCAAGGCCGTCATGCCGCTTCGGCGCGCTCGACGAGCGCCTCCAGCGGCGCGCGATAGTTCGCCACGCTGCGCGCCCAGTTGCGCTCGGTCTCCACGAACCGCCTGCCGGCCGCGCGCAGCGCCGGCCAGTCTTCACGCCGCGCCAGCAGTCCCACCACCGCCGCCGCCAGCGCCTCGGAGCTGCCGGCCTGAACAACACGCTCGACTCGCCGTGGCGGATCAGCCCCGCGGCCCGCCGACGTCGCTGGCCACCAGCAGCCGGCCTTGCGCCATGGCCTCCAGCGGCTTCAGCGGCGTCACCAGTTCGGTCAGCCGCAACGCCGCGCCGCGGGGAGCACAGCACGTCGACCAGGTCGGAGCAGGGCCCACCGCGGCGCCGCACGCGGCCGTGAAGGCCACCCGTCGGCCACGCCCAGCGCCGGCGCCTCCAGCGCGGCTTCCTGCTGGACCGCCGCCCACCAGCAGGACGCGCATGGGGGCGCTGCTGCAGCAATGGCGGCAGTGCGGCCAGCAGCAGGTCCAGCCCTTCGTAGGCGTAGAAGCTGCCGATGAAACCCAGCACGGTGGCGCCCTGCAGGCCCAGCTGCTGCTTCAAGGCTTGGTCGGGCGTGCCGCCAGCGCTGAACTTTTCGATGTCCACGGCGTTTGGGATCACGGTGACCTTGGCCGCCGGGATGCCGCGCGCGGCGATGTCCTGGCGCAGGCCCTCGCAGATGGTGAACACGTGCGCCGCCTGGCGCAGCGCGTGCGTTTCCAGCCGCTTCGTCAGGCGGTAGCGCAGGCTGCCTTCGGCGGTGGTGCCGTGGTCCACGGCGGCGTCTTCCCAGAAGGCGCGCACTTCGTAGACCACCGGAATGCCCAGCTCGCGGCCCACGCGCAGCGCGGGAATGGCGTTGAGCACCGGCGAATGGGCGTGGATGACGTGCGGCTGCACTTCGCGCGCCACTTCCAGCAGGCGCGCTTGAGTGGCCTTCATGAGCGCGAATTCGTTCAGGCCCGGCAGCCGGGGCCCGCTGGGCGCCGGCGTGCGGTGGAAGTGCCAGCCGTCCACCGTTTCCTCCAGGCCGCCGGGCGCGGTGTGCTTGGGGCTGGTGAGGTGAAAGGTCTCCCAGCCGAGTTTGCGCTGCTCGCGCAGCAGGGCCAGCGTGCGGAAGGTGTAGCCGCTGTGCAGCGGGATGGAGTGGTCCAGGACGTGGAGGATGCGCATGGCGGTACGGGTATGCGCGTCAGGCCAGCAATCGGCCGGCCACTTCCTCGGATATGCGCGGGCAACGCCGTCCAGCGACGCCAGCTTCCCGTTGGTTTGAACCCCACCGTCGGCGATGATGATCCGGTCGAATGGATCCCGGTGTCGGTTGGTCAACTCGACTGCAAGCGACGCGATAGCTGGAGTCAGTGGCAGGAGGTCGACTCGCGACCGGTCCAGCGCCTCTACGTACCAGATCGCGCAACGGCAGCGGCAACTCCACGCGCCCCTGCGCGATGCATGGGCAATTCGAAACATGAACCGCTGACACGCCGATCGCGCTGCTGTGGCGATAACCTCCAGCAGGCTCGCGGACAGGCGCGACTGCTGTCCATAAGCCCACCAGTACCAGACATGGGTGTCCAGGACGATCACCGGGCTCAGCCCAATCGTCGTCGGCGTCCACGATCGGGGCCATCAGATCACCCAGCGCTCCGCCTCGGCCACGCAGGTCGGCATCCTCGTTGGTCGCGCCTTGTCGGTGCTCATCCACCGTCAAAGCGATCACCTCGACCCGGTGGTTGAGGGAGGACGCTGGCAGTTCCAGTACCACCTGCGTGTCGGTGAACATCGATGATCGTGCGCTGCACCGCATGACGGACCCTTGTCTACGTCCTTGGCTACGCCAGCGCTGGCGCGACCCTTCGATTCTTCGACCAGTGGCGGTGCAGCAGTTGAATCCGACGTTGTGCAAGAAGGCCTCGAACATGAGCAGCGTCCACAGCGGTGAGCTGTAGTCGCGCGTGCCGCCTGGTGGGCTCCACCAGGTGCTGCAGGTATTTGCGGTTGAACCAGCCGGTGGAAGCCAGGCGTTCGCCCAGCACCGCGTCGCGCACGCGTGCTTTCAGCGGGCCGCGGAACCAGCGCGCCAGGGGCACGCTGAAACCCATCTTCGGGCGGTATAGCACTTCGTGCGGCAGCTTGGGCTCCATGGCCTTCTTCAGCAGGTATTTGCCTTCCTGGCCGCGAATCTTCAGGTGGCTGGGCAGCGTGGCCAGCCATTCCACCAGCTTGTGGTCCATGAGCGGTTCGCGCACTTCAAGGCTGTGCGCCATGCTGGCGCGGTCGACCTTGGTGTTGATGTCGCCCACCAGGTAGGTCTTCAAATCCAGATACTGGATCAACGCCAGCGGGTCTTCGGTGCCGGAAAGCTGTGCATGCTGGGCGGCGTGGTGGTCGAACACCTGCTGCGCGTTGTAGCCGCCCAGCGCGTGCCTGAAGGCGGGGCTGAAGAGCTGCTCACGCATGGGGCCGCGCAGCAGGCTCACGCTGTGGAAGTAGGCCTGGACCGAGGTGCGCGCCATGCCTTCGAAGGTGGTCTTGGCGCGGAACATGCGCGGCGCCCAGTCGGCCTTGGGGTACATGCGGCCGAGCATGCCGAACAGCGGCTGGCGCACGCTGGCGGGCATACGCGCTCGCATGCGCTCTTCCATCAGGTGCAGGCGGTAACGGCGGTAGCCGCCGAAGCTTTCGCCGCCACCGTCGCCGCTAAGCGCCACGGGTGACGCGCTTGTACGCGCCAGCTGGCAGACACGGTAGGTGGGGATGGCGCTGCTGTCGGCATAGGGTTCGTCGTACAGCCGCGCCAGGGTGTCGATGAGGTCGAAGTCGTCGCTCTTGACGGTTTCCACGAAGTGGTCGGTGTGGTAGCGGCTGGCCACCGTTTGCGCAAACGCGGCTTCGTTGAAGGCGGGGTCGTCGAAGGCGATGGAGCAGGTGTGCACCGGCGTGTCTGAAAGACCCGCCATGGTGGCCACCACCGCGCTGCTGTCCACGCCGCCGGACAGGAAAGCGCCCAGCGGCACCTCGGAGATCATGCGCAGGCGCACGGATTCGGTGAGACGGGCGCGCAGTTCCTCGCAGGCGTCTTCGGCACTGATGGGGTTGCCGAGCGTGAAGCGCACGTCCCAGTAGGGTTTGGGCTGCGGCACCGGCTGGCCGCGGCGGACGCTCAGCATGTGGCCGGGCGAGAGCTTCAGCGCCTGCTTGAAGATGGTGCGCGGCTCGGCCACGTAGCCGAGCGCGAAATACTCTTCCACGGCCAGGGGGTCGATGTCGCGCTTCGAGGCCACCATTGCCGCCGCGGCCGCCGTTGTAGGCCAGCAGCGACTTCAGTTCGCTGCCGAAGAGCAGCAGCCCGTCGTCGAGCAGCGCGTAGTACATGGGCTTCACGCCCAGGCGGTCGCGCGCCATGAAGAAGGTCTGGCGGTTGCGGTCCCACAGCGCGAAGGCGAACATGCCGCGCAGGCGCTGCACGCAGGCTTCGCCCCAGGCTTCCCAGGCGTGGACGATGACTTCGGTGTCGCTGTGGGTGCGGAACACATGGCCCAGCGCCTGCAGTTCGGGCACCAGTTCCTGGAAGTTGTAGATCTCGCCGTTGAAGACGATGCCCACCGAGCCGTCTTCGTTGAACAGCGGCTGCTGGCCGGTGGCCAGGTCGATGATGGAAAGCCGGCGGTGGCCCAGGCCGACGCCGGGTTCCAGGTGCAGGCTGCCTTCGTCGGGGCCGCGGTGCGTTTGCGACTCGTTCATGCGGTGCAGCACCGGGTGCGAGATGGTGCGCTCGCCGCGCGTGTCGAAAATGCCGGTGATGCCGCACATAGGGGAAAGGTGGCGTGTCCAGTCTGGCGTGCGTGGCGCAGGCCACGGGCAGCGCTGATGGTAGGCGACAGGCGCGGCGCTACGGCAGCAGCGGCGGCCAGCAAATGCGGCGGGGCATGACATCTGGCACGGCACGCGCGTGGCGGCCCGGGGCCGCGGCGTGCTGCACGCGACAGGGCGGGCGAGGCAGACAGCTGCGCCTCCCGCGGAGCCCCCTCCCGCCGGGACAGCGCCCGGTCCGCCACCCGAGAAGGCCCGGCGGGCGCCACCCGCCCCCCCCCCACCCCGCCCCCGCCCCCGCCCACCCCCCCCCCCCCAAGGGACCCCCCCCGCCCCCTCTCCGTGCGGGAAGGAGGGAACCCAGCAAAAACAAAACACACGGGGGGGGGGGGGGGGGGGGGGGGGAGGGAAGGGGGGAAGGGGGGGGGAGGGGCGGGGACGGCGCGGCACGGGGGGCGCCGGGGCGCGGGAGAAGACGGAAGGGGGCCACCGACCGGAGGCCAGCGCGCGGGGAAGGCGCGGGGCCGACCGCACCAGGGGCAGACGGCGAGGGGAGAGAAGAGGGGCGAGAGGGAGCCCGCCCGGCAGCGCGGCGACCCGAGGGAGAGGGCCACACCGCGCACGGAAGGGGGGGCGGGGCACGGCCAGCCCAGGACGGAAGCGGAGGGGGGCGGAGGAGCCCGAGGGAAGGGGGGAGGGGGCCCACCGTGGAGACACAGGGAAGGCGGGGAGGCCGGAGGGCATCGAGCCGGGGGAGGCCACCCGACCAGCCACCGGCGGGCCGGGCGCGGAGAGCCCGCAGCCACCCACCCCGGGAGGGGGGCGGCGGCCGCCAGCCCGGGAGAGGGTGGGGGAGGGGTCGAGCGCCGCCACGGTCTTGTTCTCCATGATGCAAAAATAAAGACCCAGTCATTCCTGCTGACCCCAGTCATTCCTTCACGCCGAGTTGAAAACAGGTACCTTGGCCGGCCTTCTGCGCCAGGCTGAGGTTGCTGTGGAAGACCTTGTAGCCGGCTTGTAGCCCTGACGGAACTGGCCTTGCCCAATCCCACCATGTCCCTGACCTTCACCCACCACGGCGCCGTGGACGGCGTCACCGGTTCTTGTCACCAGCTCACGCTGCCCGACGGGCAGTCGGTGCTCGTCGACTGCGGGCTGTTCCAGGGTGCCGAGACGTCGAACGACGGCGCCGGCGCGGGGCGGCTGGAAGTCAGCTTCCCACTCGACCAGGTGCGGGCGCTGGTGGTCACGCACGTGCACATCGACCACGTCGGCCGCATTCCGTACCTGCTGGCGGCCGGGTTCAAGGGGCCCATCTACTGCAGCGAGGCTTCGGCGCTGCTGCTGCCGCTGGTCATCGAAGACGCGCTGGAGGTGGGCGTCACGCGCAACAAGGTCCTCATTCGGCCGCGTGCTGGCGCTGCTGCGGCAGCGCATCGTGCCGCTGCCCTACAAGCAGTGGCAGACGGTGATCGCCGGCACACCGGGGCTGCGGGTGCGGCTGTCGCCGGCCGGGCACATTCTGGGCTCGGCCTATGTGGAGCTGGAAGCGCAGCTCGGGTCGGCGCCCGGGCAACGCCAGCGCGTGGTGTTCTCGGGCGATCTGGGCGCACCCTACACGCCGCTGCTGCCGGCGCCCAAGGCGCCCATGGCCGCCGACGTGGTGGTGCTGGAAAGCACCTACGGCGACCGCAACCACGAGGCGCGCAAGACGCGCCGCCAACGCCTGCAGGCGGTGTGCGAACACGCCTTCGGCAACCGCGGCACGCTGCTTGTGCCGGCCTTCAGCATCGGCCGCACGCAGGAGTTGCTGTACGAACTGGAAGAGATCATCCACCGCCACCGGCAACGGCCCGTGGCGCCGGGTCTGGCCTGGGGCGAGGTGGACGTGATCGTGGACTCGCCTCTGGCGGCAGACTTCACCGCCGGCTATGCCCAGCTGAAAGCGCACTGGGACAAGGAGGCGCGCCGCAAGCTGGCGGCGGGCCGGCATCCGCTGGCCTTCGAGCAGCTGACCACCGTGGCCGACCACGCCGCGCACCTGCGCATGGTGGACGCCCTGGCACGCAGCGCGCGGCCGGCGATCGTGATCGCGGCCAGCGGCATGTGCAGCGGCGGGCGCATCGTCAACTACCTGAAGGCGATGCTCGGCGACGCGCGGCACGACGTGCTGTTCTGCGGCTACCAGGCCGCGGGCACACCGGGGCGCGAGATCCAGACCTACGGGCCGAAGGGCGGCCATGTGGAACTGGACGGCCGGCGCTTGGACATTCGCGCCGGCGTCCACACGCTGGGCGGCTTTTCGGCGCACGCCGACCAGAAGGACCTGCTCAATTTCATCGGCCGCATGCGCACCCCACCGCGACAGGTGCGGCTGGTGCATGGCGACGACGCCGCCAAGCGCACGCTGGCGGCGCTGCTGCGGCAGCGGCATCCGGGGGTGGAGGTGGTGGTGCCGTAGTTCGATAAGGTCGCGCAGTGCGGTGTGTCGTATCACCGCGGGGCATGAAGTCATACTTTTGTGTGACAATTTCTCTATCGATCCAAGCCGATCCAAGCCGATCCAGGAGGCTCCGTCATGCATACCGCAACCCTTCGCGCCGTGGGCGGGTCGGTGACCGTTACGTTGCCGCGCCAGATGCTGCGCACGCTGGGTCTGGTGGCGGGCGCTTCTGTGGCCGTGACGGTGGAGGACGGGCGCCTGGTGCTGGCGCCGGCGCGCCCACGCTACACATTGGCCGAATTGCTCGCGGGCATGAAGCCTGGCGACATGCCCACCGCGAAGGGCTGGAGCGACTCCCGTCCAGCAGGGCACGAAGCCTGGTAGGCCGCCCGCCGTGCCGACGCGCAAGGCGTACACCCCGCGGCGCGGGGACATCATCCGGCTGGAATTCGACCCGAGCGCCGGGCACGAGCAGCAGGGTACGAGGCCGGCGCTGGTGCTGTCGCCGGAGGCCTTCAACCGCTTCGGCATGGCCTTGGCCTGCCCCGTCACGCGCGGCGGCACCTTCGCACGCGGACAGGCCTGGACCGTTGCCCTGGCCGGCACCGGGCTGGCGACCGACGGTGTCGTGCTCTGCAATCAGGTACGCACCGTGGACTGGAAAGCCCGCCGGGCGCAGTTCATCGAAGCCGTGCCGGCCGAGTTGGTCACCGACGTGCTGGCGCGCGTGGCGACCTTGATCGAATAGCGGCATCCGGGGTGGAGACGGTGGTGCCGTAGTGATGGTGCCGTCATGGTGGTGCCGCAGGGGCCGGGCGCTAAACTGCGCCGTATGAGGTTGACCCTGCAGGAGCGCAGCGCCATCGCACAAGCTGCGCGGGACACGCTGGCGGCGGGCACGCAGGTCTCGCTGTTCGGGTCGCGTACAGACGACAACGCGCGCGGCGGCGACATCGACCTGCTGGTGGAAACGCCGTTGCCGATGCCTGCGGCCGAATGGGTCGCTCGTCGGCAGGCCTTCGTGGCCAGGCTGTACAGGCTGCTGGGCGAGCGCCGCATCGATGTCGTGGTGTCCAGCCCGGCTGTTGCCGTGACGCCGCCAGTGGTGGCGTCGGCGCGCAGCCAAGCCATCGAACTGGTGCGTACATGACTGCGCCACCCGTGGACAGATTGGCCTTGGCGCGCTGGGAGGCCGACCGCCACGCTGCCGTGCTGGGCGAAGCGCTGGCGCGCTGGCGAACCCTGCCGACGCCCGGCCTGGAAGCGATCGAATCCGACCCTGCCTTGCGGCAGTTGACCGACCAGATCCTGTTCCGCTTCATCAAGTTGCAGGACGCCATGGGGGAGCGACTGATACCCGGGACTCTGGGGCACCTGATGGAGCCGTTCGAGGGCTGGCCGATGCGGGACAGGCTGGACCGACTCGAGAAGCTCGGCTATGTCGACGTCGAGGCCTGGCTGCGCTGGCGTGAACTTCGAAACCGCCTGGCGCACGAGTATCCGGACGCACCCGACCTGCGGTATGCCCAGTTGCTGGCGGCCATTGCCGGTGCCGCCGACATGCTTGCTGCCTATGGCGCCTGGGCGGACAAGTTGCCCGCCATCTGCCGGTCGTAGAGCGCCTGGTACGCCGCCACCATGGCCTGCAGGCTGAAGCGGCGCTCGACTTCGGCGCGGCCCTCACGGCCCATCGCGGCGGCGCGCGCCGGGTCGGCGGCCAGGCGCAGCAGCGCCTGCGCCATCGCTTCCACGTTGTCGGGGGGGACGATTTCGCCGCTGCGGCCGTGCGCCACCAGTTCGGCATTGCCGCCCACCGCGGTGGCCACCACCGGCAGGCCGCTGGCCATGGCCTCCAGGATGGTGTTGGAGATGCCTTCGGCCAGCGATGGCAGCACGAAGCCGTGCAGGCTGCGCATGAGCTCGGGCACGTCGGCACGCTCGCCGGGCAGCCAGGCCAGGTCGGCGACGCCGGCTTCGGCAAGGATCGCCTGCGCCTGCGCGCGCAGCGGGCCTTCGCCGACCATGGCCAGCCGCAGGCGGTCGCGCAGCGCGGGTTGCAGTGCCAGCGCACGCACGAAGGCGCGTGCCAGCAGCGTCTGGTGCTTGACGGTCTGCATGCGGCCGACGGTGCCGACGACGAAGTGCCGGTCGGGGTCGAAGGGGCAGCCGTCGAGCGGCAGCGGGCCGCCGGCCGCGGGGTGGAAGCGCTCGGCATCGACGCCGTTGTAGATCTGCTCGACGCGGCCCGGCGCGATGCCCACGCGGTTGGTCAGGTAGCCGGCCAGGTCCTTAGACAACGCGACGTAGCGGTGCACGAAGGGCGAGTACAGCCGGCGCACGCGCTGGTAATGACGGCTGGTGCCGTCCAGGTCGTCGACGTCGCGCCCGTGCTCGCCGTGGATGCGCACCGGCACGCGCGCGGCCCAGGCGGCGGGCTGCATCTCCAGCGCCGCCAGGTTGCGGGTGTGGACGATGGCCGGCTTCAGTTCACGCAGCAACCGCAGCAGCCGTGGGTAGAGCTTGACACCGTGGCCGGGCGGCTTGTGCAGCGAGGCGAAGGACACGTCGTCGCGGCCGATGCGTTGGGCGAAGCCCGGTGCAATGTCGGTCAGCGCAAGCACCGCGTGCCTGTAGGCGCCGGCGGGCATGTGGTTGATGAGGTTGACGACGCCGTTTTCCAGGCCCCCGGTGTCGAAGCGGTAGACCAGGTGGGCGACGAGCGGCGGGCTCACAGAATGGGGTCAGATCTTGTGTCTTGCCTGATCATTGATCATCGATCAGGGCGAAGGAGGTAACAGGTAAGACCTGACCCCATTCGTTCCATTCGTTTTTCAAAGACGCCAGACGCAGAAACCGGCGCCGCGCAGCGCAGCGTCGTCGAAGGCCGCCTTCACGTCGATGAACGCCCCGCCCTTGACCATCTTGCGGCCCAGGTCCTCGATCGACAAGGCCTGGTATTCGCGATGCGCCACCGCAGCCACCACCGCGTCGGCGCGCGGCAAGGCGTCGAAGGGCGTCAGCTGCACGCCATATTCGTGCATGGCCTCCTCGGGGTCGGCTGCGGGGTCGGTGACGAAGACCTCGACGCCGTAGCTCTGCAGCTCGTGGATGATGTCGATGACCTTGCTGTTGCGCAGGTCGCCGCAGTTTTCCTTGAAGGTCAGGCCCGAGCACGTTGACCTTCGCGCCCTTGATGGTGCTGCCGGCGGCGATCATGTGCTTGATGGTCTGCTCGGCAATGAACTTGCCCATGCCGTCGTTGATGCGCCGGCCGGCCAGGATGACCTGCGGGTGGTAGCCCAGCTTGTCGGCCATGTGCGTCAGGTAGTAGGGGTCGACGCCGATGCAGTGGCCGCCCACCAGGCCGGGCTTGAACTTGAGGAAGTTCCACTTCGTGCCGGCGGCTTCCAGCACTTCGGTGGTGTCGATGCCGAGCTTGTCGAAGATGATGGCCAGCTCGTTCATGAGCGCGATATTCAGGTCGCGCTGCGTGTTCTCGATCACCTTGGCGGCCTCGGCGGCCTTGATGCTGCTGGCGCGGTGCACGCCGGGCACGATGATCTTCTCGTAGAGCTTGGCCACCTTGTCCAGCGTCTCGGGCGTGTCGCCGCTGACGATCTTCAGGATCTTGGTCAGCGTGTGTTCCTTGTCGCCGGGGTTGATGCGCTCGGGGCTGTAGCCGACGAAGAAGTCCGTCTTCCACTTCAGGCCCGATTCCTTTTCCAGCACCGGGATGCAGACCTCTTCGGTGGCGCCGGGGTAGACGGTGGATTCGTAGACCACCGTCACGCCCTTCTTCATGTGGCGGCCGACGCTGGTGGAAGAGCCGATGAGCGGGCGGAAGTCGGGAATGTGCGCCTGGTCCACCGGCGTGGGCACGGCCACGATGATCATGTCGGCCTCGGCCAGCAGCGCCGGGTCGTCGGTGTAGACGGCGTGCTTGGCCTCGGCCATCTGCGCGTCTTCCAGCTCGCGCGAAGGGTCGGTGCCGCGCTGGCAGGCCAGCACCTTGTTCCTGGCGATGTCGAAGCCGATGGTGCGCATGTGCTTGCCGAATTCCACGACCAGCGGCAGGCCCACGTAGCCCAGGCCGATGACGGCAACGGTATGGACAGTCATGTTTCCCTCTTCTTCGGATCTTCGGATCTTCGGATCGTCGTGTTCGGCCGCCGCCGTCAACGCGAGTCGCGCGTGCGCTGCAGCAGCGCATTCAGCTCGTTCAGGTTGGCCTGGACGAAGGCCTCCAGGGCAGCGTTGGACGCCGCCACGGTGTCGCCGTCGGCGTACAGGACCAGCAGCGCGCCTTCGTCGCCCCGGCCGCGCAGCCGCGCAGCCACCCCGGCCAGCTTGGCCTGCACGTCACCGGTGATGAAGCGGCCGTCGATCCAGTACAGGCGCCACACGACCAGGCGCGAACGGCGGCTGGCGTCTCGCTCGCGGTCCAGGATCTCGGCCGTCCGCAAGGCCAGCGTCTGGTCGCCGACGGTCAGGCTGCGGCTGCCGGAAATCGGCAGCGCCCAGTGGTCGTCGCGCATGCCGACCAGCACATTGGTCGAACTGACGAGCTTTCGGTCGTCGTTCTGGCCGCGGAAGTAGGCCAGGTGCAAGCCCACCGTGCCGGACGCGCCGGCGTAGGCCTTGAACGTGGCCGCCGACGGGCTTGCAAATCGGGGCGTGAAGGTCGACGAGCCGTGCGCCGTCGGTCGACCAGTCGCCAGGGCAGGCGGTCCGGCACGGGGCCTCGACCTTGGCCGCCGCCGCCGGAGCCCATCGGGCGCGCTCCAGCAGGGCGATCGCCAGATGCAGGCGCCAGCGCGATCACGGCCGCCGCCAGTGCCAGGGTCAGCATCGACGCTGCCGAGGCCGGCTGCGCACCGGCCAGCCGCGCGGCATCGCCGGCCGGCTCGGCTTCGGGCTGCGACCAGCGGGCGCCGACGAGGAACATGACAAAGATGATGACGCCGAAGAACACCCAGCCGTAGAGGATGTGGTCGACGCCGACCGCGATCTTGTTGCCCGACAGGTGCGCCAGCATCACGATCATGTAGGCGCGGAACCAGTTGGCCACGATCGGCAGCACCAGCGCAACCACCATGAAGACGGCGCGCCGCCGGTACGAGCTGTAGTTGAGGTAGGCAAAGAGCGCACCCACCATCAACGACGCCATCAGGTAGCGCACGCCGCTGCACTCGTCGATGACCGACCAGCTCCCCGACGGGATGACGAAGTTGTGCCCCTCGCGCAGCACCGGAATGCCGGAGAGCTGCAGCGCGTAGACGGTGAAGTCGGCCGTCCACTCGATCATGGTCGGCACCATGAACTCGCCGAAGGGCACTCCGAAATACAGGAACAGCAGCGGGAACAGGATCACCCCCGTGACCTGCAGCCCCAGCACCGCGGGCACGGCCAGGATCAGCATCGTGACGAAGGCGAACTGCGTGGCTGCGTTGACGACCACCAGGTCGGCCAGCATCCAGGCCAGGGCCACGGCCGCCATCGGCAGCAGCACCCAGGGTTGCGGCCGCGGCGTCAGTGCCGCCAGTTCGGCGCGCCGCCGCCACACCAGCCACAGCGTGATCGGCAGCACGAGCAAGCAGTGCGCGAAGGTCTCGGAACGCCACCAGATGTCCACCATCGCGGTGGCCGTGTCGCGGTAGAGCAGGCCGATCGCCAGCAGCAAGGCCAGCAGCGCCGGCAGCGCGGTGCGCCACGGCGACGCGCTGACGGTGGGGGTGAGCACCGCGCTCATGCAGCGGGGCTCCGGTTCAGGGCACGGACCGCCGCCGCGTCGGACTCGGCCGGGCGCAGTGCGGTCAGGTGTCGGTCGATGATGTTCATGTGGGCAGCCCAGGTATAGCTCTTCTGCACGCGAAGGCGGCCGGCGGTGCCGATGGCGCGGGCGCGGTCGGGGGCCTGCAGCAGCATCTCGATGCAGCGCAGGTAGTCGTCGGCGTCGGCGGCGTCCAGGATCTCGCGGCCGGGCTCGGCATTCAGCGCCGCGGCACAGGCCGTCGCCGCCACCACCGGCCGGCCCATGGCCATGGCCTCCAGGATCTTGTTCTGCACGCCGCGCGCCAGCCGCAGCGGCGCCACCACCACGGCGGCGTGCTGCAGGTAGGGCCGCACGTCGGGCACGGTGCCGCTGACCACCACGCCGGGGTCGGCCGCCAGCGCGCTGACGGCCGCCGTCGGCGCGCGGCCGACGATGTGGAAGCGCAGTGGCGGCCAGCGCTCGCGCAGGCGCGGCAGCACCTCGGTGGCGAACCAGGTCACGGCGTCGACGTTGGGCCAGTAGTCCATGGCGCCGGTGAAGACGAGCGGGATCTCGCCCGGCGAAGGGGCGAGGGACGCGTCCAGGTCGGGGTCGAAATAGGCGGTGTCGACGCCGTTGTCCATGGCCTTCCACCGCGCGCGGCGCATTCGGGCGCCCGCTCGCGGAACAGCGCCGCCTCCTTGTCGGTGGCGAAGAAGCTGCGCCGCGCCTGGGCGGCCACGGCGCGTTCGCAGGCCAGCAGACGGCGGCCTTCGCGGCGGTACAGCCACGACAGCGGCCAGCGGTGGCGCGGTGCGTAGTCGGCCCACTTGGCCGAGTCGACGTCGACGAAGTCCACCAGCATCGGCAGCCGGGGGTGGGCCTGCGCATACTGCGCCATCGACGACGAGAAGACCACCGCCGCGGCGATGTCCTCGCGCTGCACCGTCTGCGCCACCCAGCGGCGCAGCCCGGCGTGGCGGTAGTAGTGCAGCGTCAGCGCGTCGCCGCTCAGCAGCCCGGCCAGGCTGGCCACGCGCGCGCGCCGCGGCTGCAGCCGCTCCACGTGCAGGCCGGCGCACAGGCCGCGCAGGGTTTCGACATGCGCCTCGTCCTCGGGGTCGTCGATGAAGCTGCCCACGAAGACCCGGTGGCGCGCGGCCAGGTGCCGCAGCAGGTGGTACGAGCGCACCTTGTCGCCCTTGTTGGGCGGGTAAGGCATGCGGTGCACCAGGTACAGCAGGTTGGCCATGGTGGCGCCGGTCACCCCAGGCTGCGCACGATGTGCGGCCCCAGCCAGTTGACCACGCCCAGCGGCAGGCGACGCCAGGCCTCGATCATGAGCTTGTACTTGGCATTGGCGGGGTTGTTCTGGGGCACGGCGTCGCGCTTGTAGAGCTGGTATTCGTAGTGCAGCGGCGTGGGCTCGAAGCCCCAGTTCTTCTTGAACGGCAGACGGGCCCGTGCCCTGCTTGCTGCGGCCGTAGTCGAACAGCTTCAGGCCGCGGGCACAGCTGCGCCGCATCAACTCCCAGTATTTGAAATCGTTGGCGGCCAGATCGCGCGCGGCTTCGTCGTCGCCGGCGTAGTAGGGCAGCACTTCGTCACGGAAGTAAAAACTCATTACGCTGGAAAGCGGCCGCCCCTCGGCGCTGCTCACGGTGAGCAGCTCGCAGTCGGGCCCGAATTCGCGCTGCAGTTCGGCAAAGTAGCGCCGCGGCAGGGCCGGCGTGCCGTGGCGGTGCACGTTGTCGGCGTAGAGGCGGAAGAAGCGCTCCTCGTCGGCGTCCACGCTGCTGGCCAGGCCGTTCTTGATGCCCTTGCGCACCATCGCGCGCTGCTTGCGCGGAATGGCCAGCATGTTGGCCTCTTCCTCGGCCAGGATGGGCTTGCGGAAGGTGACGTAGAGGTCCTGCACCGGCCAGTCGGCATGGCGGCGTTCGCGGTGGCGCAGCTCCAGGTGCTGCACGCCGAGCTGCTGCGCCAGGCGCTGCGCCTCGGCTTCCAGCAGCGCAGCGCTGGCATCGTCGGCCGTGGCCACGCCACCGTAGACGGCGAACGGCAGGCTGGTCAGCGCATTGCCGAAGAGCAGGCTCTTCACGTGGGCCAGCGGCAGCACGCCGGTGATGCGGTTGTCGGCCACGGCGCACAGGTAGTGCGTGCGGTGGCCGAAGACCTGCTCCAGCAGGCGCTGCCAGCCGGCGCGGTGGAAGAAGGTGGCCTGCGGGCAGGCCATGACGAAGGCGTCCCAGGCGGCGGCGTGGCTGCGGTCGCCCGGGGCCAGGCGTTCGATCACGGTCATGGTTCGCTTCAGGCCGGCGCGTACGCCGAGACCTCGACGCGCCGCAGGAAGATGTCGTCCATGCGCCCCCAGCGGAAGTCGCGCAGCAGCGCGCCCAGCCGGCGCTCCATGCGCGGGATGTTCACGTAGTGGCGAAAGCGCGTCTTGGCGCCGATGCCGGGAATGCGCGGCTGGCCGGTGTCGATCTCCCAGGGGTGGAAATAGAACACCGCGGCCTCGCGGTCCTGGCGGTTCACGCGGCCGATCATCCAGCGCGAAAGCGCATAGGGCAGCAGCCGGAAATAGCCGCCGCCGCTGGAAGGCAGGTTGCGGTTGAGCACGCGCAAGGTGGTCACCGGCACTTCGAGCATGCCGTTGTCCAGCCGGTAGGCAAAACGCGGCGCGTCGGGCATGCCGTAGTGGTCGTGCTGGATGGGGTAGATGCTGCTGCTGTAGCGGTGGCCGGCGCGCGCCAGCACGTCGAAGGCCCACAGGTTGCCGGTGCCGATGGAAAAGCTGGGCGCCCGGTAGCCCGGCACGGCGCGGCCCGACAGGTCTTCCAGCAGCTGCTTGGCGCGCGAGACGTCCTGCCAGAGTTCGGCCCGGTTCAGGTCGCTGGCGCGCTGGTGGCCGTAGCCGTGGCTGGCCAGTTCATGGCCGCCGGCGACGATGCGGCGCACCAGCTGCGGGTAGCGCTCGGCCACCCAGCCCAGGGTGAAGAAGGTGGCGCGGGTGTCGCGCTCGGCCAGCAAGGCCAGGATGCGGTCGACATTGGCCTCGACCCGGCATTCGCGCGCGTCCCAGTCTTCGCGGCGGATGTGCGGCGCGAAGGCCGAGACCTGGAAGTAGTCTTCCACGTCGATGGTCAGCGCATTGGTGATGGCGGGGGCGAGCATGGTGAACTGCCTATTTCGCCCCGGCGGCCAGCCACTGGAAGAGATCGGCGGCGATGCGCTCGGCGGCGCGGCCGTCCCACAGCTCGGGCACGCGGCCGCGCTTGCCGCGGCCGGCCAGGATCTCGGCCACACCGTCACGGATGGCTTGCACGCTGCGGCCGACCATGGTGTTGGTGCCCTGCTCCACGGTGATGGGGCGCTCGGTGTTCTCGCGCAGCGTCAGGCAGGGCACGCCCAGCGCGGTGGTCTCTTCCTGCAGGCCGCCGGAGTCGGTGAGCACGAGCGTGGCGCCGTTCATCAGGCCCACCATTTCCAGGTAGCCCTGCGGCGGCAGCACGGCCACCTGCTCCGGCCGCAGCAGCGCGCCCAGGCCGAAGCGTTCGATGTGGTTGCGCGTGCGCGGGTGCATGGCAAAGACCAGCGGCAGCTGCGCCGCCACCTCGGCCAGCACCTGCAGCAGCGGGCGCAGCGTGGCCGCGTCGTCCACGTTCGAAGGCCGGTGCAGCGTGACGACGCCATAGCCGCGCGGGTGGTTCAGCAGCGCCGGGGCGATGTCGTGCGCCTGCAGCGTGGCGGCGGCCGGCCGGGCGTGCTCGCGGCAGGCCAGCAGCGAGTCGATCATCACGTTGCCGGTGAAGACGATGCGCTCGGCCGCCACGCCTTCGCGCTGCAGGTTGGCCGCGGCGCTGCGCTCGGTGGTGTACAGCCGGTCGGCCACCTGGTCGGTGAGCACGCGGTTGATCTCTTCCGGCATCTTGCGGTCGTAGCTGCGCAGGCCGGCTTCCACGTGCACCACGGGAACGCCCTTCTTCACCGCCACCAGCGTGCAGGCCAGCGTGGAATTGACGTCGCCCACCACCAGCACGCAGCTGGGCTGGTGCGTGTCGAGCGCGGGTTCGAAGCGCTTCATCACCTCGGCCGTCTGCACGGCGTGGCTGGCCGAGCCCACTTCCAGGTTCAGGTCGGGCTGCGGCAGCTTCAGGTCGGCGAACAGGCGGTCGCTCATGCTGGCGTCGTAGTGCTGGCCGGTGTGCACCAGCAGCGTCGGCAGCGGCGGCTGGTGCGCGGCCAAAGCGCGCAGGATGGGCGCGATCTTCATGAAATTGGGCCGTGCGCCCACGACGCACATCACGGGCCCCATAGGCGTGGCAGGCAGGCCGGGTTGGGCGTGGCTCATGAGGACTTGTCGCCGGGTTTCTTCACGGCTTGCACCAGCTTCTGCAGCATGGTGAGCGTCTGCACGTTGATGCGCTCCAGGCGCAGCAGGCTGCGCTCCAGGCGCTGCAACTGGTCGCCGCGCTGGTCGGCCGTGAGCGCGGCGATCTGGCGCGACATGCCTTCCACGTCGTCGGCGTCGAGCTTGACCCGGCCCAGGTCCACGTCGAGCAGCGCGCCGGCGGCACCGCCGGGCAGCGTGGGCTCGCCGTCGGCCGAAACCGCCATGGCCGGCGCGCGCACCGGCACGCGGTTTTCCTGCTGCAGTTCCTGCACCACCTCGGCCAGGTCGGCCAGGGTGAGATGCGCGTGGTCGCCCAGGAAGCCGGCCAGCAGCAGGCGGTCGCAGACAGCGTTGATGCGGCGGGGAATGCCGCCGCTGGCCTTGTGGACTTCCTCGAACACCCCGGCCTCGAAGCTGGGTTTGCCGCTGGCGCCGGCGCACTTGAGTCGGTGCTCGATATAGGCCCGGGTCTCTTCGGCGTCCAGCGGGCCGATATGGCAGGTGGCCGAGACACGCTGGCGAAACTGCTCCATCTCGGGCCGCTGCAGGATTTCGCGGAATTCGGGCTGGCCGACCAGGAAGCTCTGCAGCAGCGCCTGGTTGCCGAACTGGAAGTTGCTCAGCATGCGCAGCTCTTCCACCGCGCGCGGCGTGAGGTTCTGCGCTTCGTCGACGATGAGCAGGCAGCGTTTGCCCTTGCTCGTCTGGCTGATGAGAAAGGCTTCCAGCGTGATGAGCAGTTCGCTCTTGGGCACGTCCTTGACGCGGAAACCGAAGGCCGCGCCCACCATGCGCAACGTGTCCTCGGCGCCCAGCTGCGTGGTCACCAGGTGGCCGGTGACGACGTTGCTGCCGCTCAGGCTGTCGATGAGCGAGCGCAGCACCATGGTCTTGCCGGCGCCGATCTCGCCGGTGATGACGATGAAACCCTCGTTGCGCGAGACGCCGTATTCCAGGTAGGCCCTGGCACGCCGGTGCTGCTTGCTGGCGAAATAGAAATTGGGGTCGGGGTTGAGCTGGAAGGGCTTGCTCTTCAACCCGTAGAAGGCTTCGTACATGGTCAGAAGCTGTAGTTGAACCTGGCCAGCACGTTATTCTCCTTGTACGGGTTGCCGCCGGTGGCCTGGGAGTGGCGAGCCTCAATGGACACGGTGGACCGGGAACCGATGCGGTCAGACCAGCTGAGGGTGATCTCGCGCAGGTCGTTGCCCTGCACGCCGTCGCTGCTGGGCGTGCGTTGCAGTGACGCGAACAGGCCGACGGACGACGTCTGGGTCAGTCTGTGCGACAACGACAGGCTCACGCCCTGCTGGTCCAGCCGGTACACCTGAGACAGGTCGTCCTCTGCCGTACTGAGGGTGTCCACACGGCGCGAGGACGTGGCGAAGGCCGACAGCACGGCGGTCTGGCGCCGGCCCTGCAGGGCCAGCGAGAGGTTCTGGCTGCGCGTCACGGTCACGGCCCTGCTGATGAAACCGCCTGTCGCTTGTTCGTTCGGGTTGAGGCCTGCAGCCCGCAGGAAGTTGCGCACCAGCACGTCCCGCCGCGCCGGGTCGGGCTCGATCGACGCGAACTGGGCGAAGAACAGGTCGTACGTCGTCAGCGGCGCCCCGGCGCCCGTGGTGGCATTGTTATCGCTGTTCGAGTCGGAATACACCACCACGGTACGCCGCATGCGGTGGCTGAGGCTGATATTCCAGCTGCGGCCGAAATAGCGCTGCTCGGTCTGCACGCTGAACTGGGTGCGCGGGGTGGGCTGCCAGGAGAAGCCGCCGCCCCAGTTCTTGTAGGCGACGGGATCCGCGCTCAGGACGTCGTTGCGCTCGTAGCCACCTGAAGGAAGAAGCGCAGCGTCGGGTCGAAGACGTACGAAACCTGCGTGTAGATGCGGTCTTCCGCCGTCGCGCGGCCGCCCTCGAAGTCGGAATACGAACGGCTGCCGCGCACCAACCAGCCGACGGCGCCCCGGCCGCCACTGAAGCTCACGCTGGCATCGTGGCTGTAGGAGGCGCCCACGTCGTCGTCGGAGCTGTTGGTGTACTCCGACGTCAAACGTCCCTCGACGTCGACCTCCCCGTCGAACAACTTGCCGCGCACATACGGCGACACGGTCAGGGTTCTGAATTCCGTGGTGTTGTCGTTGATGGAACTGGGGCGGGTGGACTGCAGGCCAAAGGCGGACACGGACTGTTGCGTGATCGACGCCTCGGCGTCGATGAAGAAATGCTGCTCCACGACCTCGAACTTGAAGGACGCTGACAGGTCGGTCTGGTTGTCAAACGTCAGCGTGCTGGCAGACGGGTCGCTGGCATACAGAATGCCGCTCAAGCCGAGGTCGAGCGATCCTTGCAGGGGTCCGGACCAACTGCTGATCCGAATCCCCGGGGTCACCGTGGTGATGGCCTCGGCCTTTCGGTCCGTCGCCGACAGGCGGAGGTTGTCGGTGAACTCCTGCGTTGCCTCGAAGGTGGGGGTGATGCTCAGGCCGCTCTGTTGGGCCCAGCCCGAGGAGGCGCCCAGCGCCAGGACGGCTGCGACCCACAGCGCAGTGGGTCGAAAGGCGTCAGGCAAGACCGACGGCGCCGCGACAGGCGGATCCTTGAGCCACATCAAGCGCAGTCCGGTGGGTCCTACGACCTCAGGCCGGACTCGCCAGGGCCTCGGTGGGCGCCGCCGCCGCAGGTTCGTTGCGACCGTAGCCGTAGCCGTAGCCATAGGCGCCGTAGCCGTAGCCGCCCGGCCCTTCGGTGCGGGCCTTGTTGAGCACCATCAGGCGCACGGGGCAGCTCTCGATGGTGGACAGCGCATGCTGCACGTCGGACTGCAGGGTGCGCCCGGCCTGCACCACCATCACGATCTGGCCCATGTGTGTGGCCAGCGCGCGCGCCTCGGTGGTCAGCAGCAGCGGCGGCGAGTCGAAGATGATGATGCGGTCAGCGTAGCGGGTGGCCATGTCTTCCAGCAGGCTGTTCATGGCCTCGCTGGCCAGGAGTTCTGTTGCACGCTGGTGCTGGCGTGCCGCCGGGCAGCACGGTCAGCTTGTCGACGTTGGTCCTGAGCAGCACCTCGGGCAGTTCGGCCTTGCGTTCCAGCACATCCAGCAGCCCCGGCCCTTGCGGCAGCCCCAGCACCTTCAGCACGCTGGGCCGGGCGACGTCGGCGTCGACCAGCATCACGGTGTGGTCGAGCTCGGCGGCAATGCTCATCGCCAGGTTGACGGCGGTGTAGGTCTTGCCTTCGCCGGCCAGGGCGCTGGTGACCATGATCAGGTTGCCGTGCTTCAGCGCCGCGGCACCGCGGCCGACCGCGTTGGCTATGAGCGGCCGCTTGATGACGCGGAACTGGTCGCCCTGGGTCGAGCGCGGCGACGCCGGGGTCACGAAGCCTGCCTTGTCCAGGGCCCCGATGTCGACCTCCACTTGCCGCGAGACCGGTGCCGCGCGAGGCGGCTCGCCGGCCGGCGGGGGCGCTTTCGGCGCGGCCACATCGGCCGCCGTCGCAGCGGCGGTGTGGGTCGGCGGCGCCAGGGCGTCGTCGGGGATCTCGACACCGGCTTCACGAAGCTGTGCCAGCCGCAGCGCGGCCTGTTCGATCAAGCTGCTCAAGGTGTTTGCCCTGCTTCTTCGAAGGTGTTGCTCGTCAACCCAAAGTGGCCAGCAGCGCCAGGCCGATGCCGAAGGCTCCGACCAGCCCGCCGGTGGCACCGGCAAAGCGCAGCAGGCTGCCGCGTTCGCGGCGCTTGGTGGCGTCGTCGACGCGCATCGACACCACGCCCAGCAGCGGCACGCCAGTCTTGGCACGCAAGTCCTCCGGGTCGTGGAAGGCCGGCCGCAGCTGACTGATCAGGAACGACAGGCCCAGCCCAGCCGCGAGGCCGGCCAACAGCGCCAACGGAAGCAGGGCGATGCGGTTCGGCGACACCGGGCGCGGCGAGACGCGCGGTGGGTCGATGAGGCGGAAGTCGGCCACGCCGGCCGACCGCCTCCAGTTCTCCCGACATGATCGCCTTCTGCCGGCGAGCGACCAGGTCGTCGTAGTTGCGCTTGTTGATGCCGTAGTCGCGGTTGAGTTGCACGGCTTCGGCCTCCAGCGCCGGTGCCGTCTTCAGCGATTCACGGGCCGCCGCCAGGCGAGCCTGGACTCGTATTCGCCGACCCGCGTGCGCAGCGTGGCCACCTGCACCTCGGACGCCGCCAGCATCTGCGCCAGCGCCTGCACGACCGTGCTGCCCGTTGGCGGGCACGCCTGGTACCGCGGCCTGGCCGCCATGCGAGCGCGGCACTGCCGCAGTTCGGCAACCTCGCTCGCGCCTTCTGCCTCCTCCAGTTCGAGAATCTGACGACGGATGGCGACGACGTCGGGGTGCCGGTCGGTGTAGCGCTGCAGCAGGCCGTCGAGGTTGCGCTTGTGCCCTTCGATGCGGGCGTCCAGCTCGGGCGTGGACAGATTCAGGGCGCCGCCTCGACGGCGGCCTGCAGATGGACGCCCCGCCCGGTGCGAGCGTCCGGCCTCGAGTTGCTGCTTGACGGCATCGCGGGCGTTCTCGGCTTCGCGGAGTTCAAGCCGCACCGTTTGAACCTGAGCCGCGGCGTCGCGAACCTGGGAGGCAACGTCCCTGCCGTCCGCGGACTGGATCTCCAGGTTGCGCAGCCGGAATTCCTTCAGGCGGGCCTCGGTCTCCTCGAGCTTGGCTTCGTAGCGCCGGATCTGTTCGTCCAGGAAGTTCTTGGCCGAATCGGTGTCCTTGCGGCTGGCGCCCAGGCTGGACTCGACGAAGATCGAGGTGAGCGCCTGGATGATCCGGCGCGCCTTGTCCTGGTCGCCGTCGCGGATGGCCAGGGTGTAGAGGTTGTCGCGGCCGGCGTTGCGGATCTGGATCCTCTTGCCGAGGTCGGTGATCAACGCATCCTGCGCCTCGGGCGTCTTGGCGCCGAGGTCGAGGTCGGCCATGCGCACCAGGCGCTCCAGGTTCGGGCGGCTGAGCAGCGTACGGCTCAGCATGCTGACCTGCTGGGCAACATTGGGCTGAATCGTCAACCCGGCCATCAGCGGTTTCAGGATCGACTGCGTGTCGACATAGATGCGCGCCGAGGCCTCGTACTGGTCGGGCACGCGAAACACCATCACCACGCCCACGATGGCCACCAGCCAGGCCGCGAACACCCCCGGCCAGCGGTACCGCCACATGCCGCGGGCAATGCCGAACAGCTGCTTGATCAAGTCTTGCATGGGGTCAGGTCTTGAATTTGAAGGGCATCAAAGCGGGGCAGGGGCCGCGCTCAGAAGAAGCTTTCGGGGATGATGAGGATGTCTCCCGGCTTCATGTCGACGTTGGCCGACACATCGGCGCGCTTGATGAGGTCCGTCAGGCGCACCGAATACTGCTTGTTACCTTCGGAGGTGCGAAGGATGGTGGCCTTGTTGCCGTCGGCGAAGTCGGTGATGCCGCCGACGATGATCATCAGGTCCAGCAGCGTCATGTTCAGCTTGTAGGGCAGGAACTGCGGCCGCGCGGCTTCGCCGATGACGCGGATCTGCTCGCTGTAGGGGCCGACGAAGCCGCCCACCAGCACCGTGACGATGGGGTCGCGCACGTACTTGCCGAGCACCTGCTCGATGTCGCGCGCCAGCTGCACGGGGGTCTTGCCCTGGGCGATGAGCTCGTCGACCAGCGGCGCGGCGATCTTGCCGTCGGGCCGCACGGGCACCGACATGGAAAGCTCCGGGTTGCGCCAGACGACGATATTGACGCTGTCGCCGGCGCCGATGATGTAGGTGTAGTCCTGCGTTGCGGCCGCCACCGGCGCGGGCGGGTAGGCGGGGGTGCTGGCACAGGAAACCAGCAGTGACGCCGCACCGAGCGCAGCGAGCAACCGGACGACGGATGCGAGCGTGTTCGAGATGAGCTTCAAGCGAGGTCTCCAGGAAAAGGCCAGGGCGAACCCTGAACGAAAAGAGAGGGAATGATGGCATAGGCGGGCGGCGCAATAGCGCCAAAACGGCTGTCAGCCAAGTGGCGGAGCGTTACATTGGCACGGAGAGGCCGCTCACAGAACTGCCATGCAGGTCTTCACTGCACCTATGCAGGCGGCGCAAAGGTCACTGCGGCAAGGCGGACAGGCGAGCCATCCACCGGAAATACCTGGGCTGGAATGCTCAGGTCAATGGCTCAGCGCAGCGCGACGAGCGGCTTGACGCACTGCCGAGACGCCCGCGATGGACTCCAGCACGTGGGCAACGTCTTCCTCTTCCCGGTCCAGACGACCGACGATACCGGCTTCGTCCCTGACAGGGAAGAAATGCGGGTACGCGGAACGCTCGATTGACGCCAGTTCGGGTCTGCCGCCGAAGATGCGGATCTGCTCCTCGGCATGCCTCAGGTCCAGCGCCAGCAGAACGGCCGGCGCGTCGACCCGGGCGTTGTGGCGCTCGGTGCCGATGACCTGAAAACCCAGCATGGTCTGGTAGTAGCTCACATGGCGAGGATTGACCTCGATCAGCAGACAGTGCAGCTTCTTGACCCGATGGGCGTAGATATAAGCGACGTGGAAGAGCGAGGCCAGCAGCCGGGTGGAACGGGCGCGGCGGTCCATGGCCAGCTTGATGAATTCGCAGACCCGCAAGCCCTCGGCGCGGAAGCGACGCACTTCGTCAGGGAACAGGCTGTCAGCAAGCAAGCCTTCCGATGAATCGGTACCGATGGTCAGCGTGCCGAGCGGGGCATTGTGCTCACTGGCCAGAAAGGTCTTCTGGTGCGGCGGTTCGTCGATGGGCAGCGCCGAACGTCTGGTAGCCCCGTGTGGCGTACATGCGCTCGATGAGGCTGCTGGCCGACCTGCGCTCGCGCTCCGATTGCGCCGCCCGGATGGCGAAGACCCGTTGTGCCTTGGCTTCATTGTCGGGTACGACGATCTGATGCGACGCGCCCTGCCAGCACCGATTGCAGCGGATGCGCCGGGCCCGCGGCAAGACCGCCACCGATTCCATCGCTCACTTCTCGCTCCGATGCGTACGTTCGTCCCGCTGATGGAATATGCACTTCTCCAGCGCAAGCAAGGACTGTAACGAAGGGATCGGTGCCGACCGCCGTCGCCCAGCAGCTGTTCGCAGTCCAATGCACGCCTTCGCTACCGTCCAGCGGCGGGCTAGACGCGGCTCTCCTGTCGTCGACATCGACCGGCTTCCATCGATCCAGACCCATCTTCGCCGCCTCCTCCAGCACCCTGTTTGCAGGGGGTCGCATCGCGCTGGCGCATGGCCCAGGGATCTGCGCGCAGCGAGCGAGTACCCGGCCTTGTGCCCCAGGCCTGCCGCTGAGGCAAATCACGGTCGGCCACGCGAC
The DNA here is from genome assembly GCA_034522875.1 of Rubrivivax sp. Taxonomy (GTDB): domain Bacteria; phylum Pseudomonadota; class Gammaproteobacteria; order Burkholderiales; family Burkholderiaceae_C; genus Rubrivivax. Next base: position 28,916 of record JAXHKY010000031.1, read on the forward strand.
CTGGAAGTGGGCATCCAGGCTCGCTTGACTGCACAAGCGACGGCCATCCTCGCACAGAGGATGACATCATGGATCCGCAATCGAGCCACGCGCGACCTGGGCGAAGGATTCAGGCAGTTGTTCGAGCTGACGCCGGCCCTGGACGAAGCCAGCCGTGACCAGGTCTACCGCATCCGGCACGACGTCTACTGCCGCGACCTGGGCTGGGAGCCCGTGCGGGAAGACGGCCGGGAGACCGACGAATTCGATCGCCACTCGTTCCACTGCCTGCTGCGCCGGCGCGGCACAGGCGAGCCCGTGGGCTGCACGCGGCTGATCCTGGCCCGGCCCGAAGACCCCGCCTACCCCCTGCCCTTCGAGGACAGTTGCCGCGAAGGTGCTCGACCGAAGCGCTGGCCGACCCGCCACGAACGGCCCGCGCACACCTGGGCGAGGTTCCGCGCGGCTGGCGGTGCTGACACCATTCCGCCAGCGCAAGGGCGAGTCGGGCACCGCCGTGTCGATGAGCGACGACGACTTCGGCGGCAGCGGCCCGCGGACCCGCTTTCCCTTCATTCCGGTGAGCCTGTACCTGGGCGCCGCGGCCATCGCGCGGCGCTTCGGCATCGAGCATGTCTTCGTGCTCACCGAGCCGCGGCTGGCCAGCCACTTCGGCCGCATCGGGTTCGACATCCGGCCGGTCGGCGGCGCCATCGAGCACCGTGGCACGCGGGTGCCTTCGCTGCTGAGCTCGAGCAAGGTGGTTGCGGGGCTGCGGCCGATGATCCGGCCCATGTACGAGGTGATCGAGGAGGCGGTGAATGGGGGCCTTTGTTGCTCACCCTGCAGCACAGAGTTGGATCCGAACCCCATGGTCGCTGGCTTCGACAGGCTTGCACCTTGCGGGCAACGCGCCGTGGCGCCGAGATTGGTTTGGAAGAATCTGGCCAGGCGCCCAATCCAAGTCAGCCAACTGCATCTCTCACGTCGACTTCGCGAAAAATTCGAGGCGGGGGCTCGCGCCCCCGCCTCGTCACCGAAGTCGCGGCATGTCTTCCCGCTTACTTCGCGCGGCGGCGGCGCGCAGCGCCCATGCCGAGGCCAAGCAGTGCCAGACCCGTCAGCGCAAGGCTGGACGGCTCAGGGATCGACGTCACCTGGAAGTCGAAGTCGCTGCGGCCGAAGGCGCCGTTGGTCAGGCCTTGGCCCCGGAGAACACGTCCAGTCGCTAAGACGTCGAAGCCGTCGTGGGCGTACCGAAGCCGCAGAGGGACCGCATGCAAGCAGGTTCTGAGTCAAGGTTGCCCCAGTACCGTTGTAAAGGATGCTCAAACCGCCGTTGACATTACCCACCTCTACGGCCGAAGGAGTCCTGCCGGCGATCGCTGAAACCATATCGCTAGGAACCTGCCGGGCTGTCGATGCTCGTCTACAGTTGCCGCCCCGCCGGCGCCAGTGAATCCGACGACCAAGAACAACGAGCCATCTGACGCAGCAGTGGTGCAAGCGGCGAGACTGGCGCATGGTGTACCCAGAACTTGAAGGTCGGGGATCGGGTCGAGCCAGAACGCCGCCATCGCGCCAGCCCCATACAGCGCCCTGATGGCCGCCAGCGGACTGGTCGGATCCGTATTGGCGCGGAAATCGTACCCGTAGTTCCCACCCGGCCCAATTGTCTTGTTGTAGCCTTCGATGTCGAGAATCCCGTCAACTCCTGCCCGGGAGCAAAGACGGACGGACCACCGCCGAACTCCCAAAGGAACTGAACACCTCGAGCGGAGACCAGCGCATCACCGTCATCAAGATTTCCATTCCCGTTGTCATCTTGCAGGAACTCAAGGTTGTCATCCTCGAAGTTAGTGATGGGTGGGTATAACGTCACCGCTGCCGAAGCCATGCCGCTGAGAGCGAGGCCCGCCGCCCCCACCGCCACCAGTCTAGTACGCCAAATGTTTGCCATAAAACCTCCGTAAGGAACTGATCGAAACCTGCCCCACTATCCTGTTGCCCTGCCGAGATTCCGACCGGTGTCAGGCCACACTGGGACAGTAGCAACGAGCGTGCCATGGGCTACAAGTCTATGATTCATCAAATAATTTCAGCCAAGGCCGAAGAAGACGATCATCTGTGTCAATTTTTCGACAGACTTTGCCTGGCGCGATCAAGGTGCGTGGGCTTCGGGTCAATCCCTGCTCATTGCTCGTCTTGCGGATTGCGCGCTGGGGCATCGAGGTCCTCGTGAGGCAAACCGCAACGCGTGCACGGCAGCGGTCAGTCGAATGCAGCCACGACCATCGTCACGGCACAACGGGCTCAGCATATATGGAGCAGCGTGACCATCCGACGTCTCGGCACAGCATCGCCGAGGCCGCGGCGACCCGGCCTCAAGTGGCGTCGAGAATCAGCCGAAGCGGTGGCACCAGTCGCTTGCTCTCTCCCTTGTATCCTACGCCGCGGGATGAACAAGCTTGCCTTGCTGCCCGTCCTGCTTCGGCGAGCGCTTCAGCGGGGGCGCTCTGCCGCGCGAACCCGAGCCCGACCTGGTGATGGACGACCCCAACCAGGTCGCCGCCTACGACGAGGCCGGCAGCATCGACGGGCTGATGGCCTCGTCCTACCTGTTCCACTCGGCGCGCGTGTCCCAGGTCATCCAGGGCTGCGACGAGGTCGTCGACCTCGGGTGCGGGCCGCCGTACAGCTCGCGCAGATCGCGCAGCTCAACCCCCAGATCCGCTTCCATGGCGTCGACCTGTCGGACACCATGCTGCAGAAGGCGCGCGCCAACGTCTCGCGGCTGGGCCTGACGAATGTCCGCTTCTCGCGCGGCGATATCACCACGCTCGAGTCCCTGCCGAATGCGTCCGCCGACGGCGTCATCAGCACGATGGCACTGCATCATCTACCCACGCTCGACCACCTGCGGCGCTGCTTTCAGCGGGTGCACGAGATCCTGCGCCCGGGCGGCGCACTCTATCTGGTGGATTTCACGCGGCTCAAGCGCCTGCACACGGTGATCTTCTTCGCCTACCAGAACGCCCGCCACCAGCCGCACCTGTTCACCCTCGACTACGAACGCTCGCTGCGCGCCGCCTTCGAGAAAGCCGACTTCGAGGCGGTTGCACGCGAGCAACTGCCCGGCCGTGGGGACGTGGTGAGCACGTTCATGGTTCCCATGCTGACGGTCATCAAGACCGCCGACAGGCCGCTCCAGGCAGCCCAACTCGACCGTGTCCGCGCCCTGCTGCGCGAGATGCCTGCGCGCTACCGCAGCGACCTGAACGATATGCGGGTCTTCTTCAGGCTCGGCGGGTTGAAGAACGACCCGTTTCAGGGTCTTTGACCCGGCGCGATAAACGCCTGCGGCCTACCCGCCACCCGCGGCGACGGGAGCAGGAACCGGTCCAGTGGCGGGCGGCTGCTGGCCAGCGAGGGAGGCGCTGCACGGCCCAGGCGGAAGACCATCAACGGCGTCTGCCGGCCCGCGAGGATTTCCTGCCAGCCTGCTGACAGGCTGGCACGCACACGCTCGGAAACGCCGCCATCGACGCCGGCCTGCAACGGCAGCACGGTCGCCCCGGCCACTGGCTGCATTCCCATGCCCAGCAGCGTGGCCTGTAGCCACAGCCGCTCAAGGGCATGGTTAACCCGGCGACCCCCCGCGCCTCGAGGCGGGGGCGTCGCTGCTCGGCCGTCCCAGGGCGGGCGCCTGCCAGCGGGGCGAGCGACCCACCCAGGCCAGCAGGCGGTGCCGGCGCCAGCCCGGCTGGGTGCTGCTGCTTGGTCGCCTCAGGCCACCTGACCGCGCCGTTTCGGCGCCTGGCCTCCACCGACGCGGCCGGTATCGCCGATCGCCGCCCTGCGTGCTGCCGGGGCCTGACAGTTCACGCGGAGAAGCCCTTCGTCCAGAGGCCGCCTCGGCAGGAAGGCGCTCCCACTCGGCCAGCCAGATCAGCCGCAGCACGCGACGGCGGGCCTTGCCCTGCAGCCAGACCAGCTGCACGCCGTCGATAGGTGCCACGGCGGCGGCGAGGCGGGCGCCTTCGGCGGCGTCCGGCGCCGGGCCCCGGTACATGCGCCGGTTTGTGTGCCGGTCGGAAATAGCCGCCGCCAGTTCGTCGCCCGGCGCCGCGGTCGGTTGAAACGCGAGTTCGGCGACCGGCCCGGCAGCGTCGTCGGCGGGCCATGTCACTGCGGCCGCGAAGCCGAGTTCGCCGGCGCGCAGCTGCATGTTCTCGACGACGGCGCCCAGCGATATCATGCGCCAGGGCGACGCAGAGGGCGGTCGGTGCACAACAAGTCCGCTTCGGCCACAGCGAATCCATGCTCGGCCAGGTTCGGGATGCGGGAAGACATGGTTCGGTTGCCGCCGAAGGCGCGAGCACACCGCTTCGGGCCGATGTGTCCCATCAGGGGTTTAGGGCGGTCATGCGCGTTCACCTCTTGGCGGGCAGCTGCATCCGCAATCTGGTATCAGGCGCAGCCCGATCTTCAGGTGCGATCCGCTGCAGCGGGTTGTTGTTGCCTCCTGGGCGCCAAGTATGCACAAACTTGTTCCGGTAGGCGTCGAACTGCAGGCCGTGAGGCGCGGCCAGCACCTTGCCTCGCTGCAGCAGGATCTTTAGGCCCTCGGTGGCTGCCACGCCGGCACAGAGTTGGCACCCCATGATGCTCGAAGGTCCGCGCCGGTCCGGCAGGCTCACCGTGGACGGATCCACCAGATATGAGCGATGCAAGCCCCTGGGCGCCAGGCCCACCAGGAAACGCACGGCTTTCTCATCGTCGGGCCGGCCGTCCCAGCCGAAGTACTGTTCGAAACTCATCTGGCCAGGAAGAAAGTTGAGCAGCGCAGTACCCATGCCGAGCGGTGCCGCCGTGATGGCCGGTATGCCGAACTTCGAACAAGCGGCGAAGGTGGCCTGGCGCGCGGCGAAGGCAAAGAAGTCCAGCCCGTCGACATACAGGTCGACCCCACCCAGAAAATCAGCCAGGTTGTCATTGTCGACACCTTGCGGGAAGATCTTGATGTGCAGCTCCGGATTGATGTCACGGGCCATCGCGGCCAGCACGTCGGCCTTGGGCTTGCCGATGGTCGAGACCGTGGCGCCGACCTGGCGGTTGAAATTGACGATGTCGAACAGGTCGAAGTCGGCGATGTGGAAAGCGCCGATTCCCAGACGGGCCAGAGTCAGCAGGTGAATGCCTCCAACGCCGCCCATACCTGCGATGGCCACCCGTTTGACGCGGAGCCGGGCCTGCTCTTCGGTCGTGACCCAGCCGATATTGCGGGAGAACGCCTGGCTGTATGAAAAGTCGTCAGTCATGGGTGTCCCATCGCAATGTCTCTGCTCAGTTCATCGGCGGATCGAGATCGGATCTGACGCGCGAGCAGTGCAGCAAGCCAATTTTGTCTCCGTTTTTCCGAGCTTGGGCCTGCCCCGCCTTGCCATTAGCATGGGTGTTCTGTGAATCACCCCCGTTTTGGGACCGACTGAATGTCGACGCTCGATGCGCTTCCGAAAGGGCGCTCCAAGAAGCTGCTGCACCCCGTTGTCCTGCAGGGCGTCTCGAAGACCTACCGTTTAGACACGGTGGACGTACCTGCACTGGTGGATATCAACCTGGTCATCCTGCCGGACCGCTTCACTGTCATCTCGGGGCCGTCGGGCAGCGGGAAGACGACGCTGCTCAACCTCATCGGCTGCATCGACCGGCCCGAAGCGGGCACGCTCATGGTCGGCGGCAAGCCGGTGCAGGCGATGACAGATGATGACCTGTCGGATTTCCGCGCCAGCCAACTCGGCTTCGTATTCCAGAATTTCAACCTCCTCGCCGTGCTCACCGCGTTCGAAAATGTGGAGTACCCACTCGTCCTTGCCGGCATGCCGCCAACGAGGCGGCGGGCGCGGGTGGAAAAGCTCCTGGCGGCTGTGGGCTTGACCGCCCACGCGCAGAAGCGCCCCGGCCAGCTTTCGGGCGGCCAACGCCAGCGCGTAGCCATAGCGCGCGCGCTGGCGCGCAGGCCCCAACTCGTGCTGGCGGACGAGCCCACGGCCAATCTCGACAGCAAGACCGGCGCCGAGATCATCGAGCTGATGCGCAGCATGCAGCAGCAGCAACATGTGTCGTTTGTTTTTTCGTCGCACGATCCCAAGGTGCTGGAGGCCGCCGACGACGCGGTGCACATCCAGGACGGCCGCATCACCTCGGTCGAGCGGCGCCTGGTCCAGGCCGAGGTGCGCACTTGAACACGCTCTCGCTGGCCTGGCGCAACCTGCTGCGCAACCGCCGGCGTTCGCTGATGACCCTGATCGCGATGGTGCTGGGTCTGGTCGCCGTGCTGCTCTTCGGTGGCTACATCAGGGATATCAACTACAGCCTGCAGACCAACTTCGTGACCAGCACGGGGCACCTGCAGCTCCAGCACAAGGACTACTTTCGCCTGGGAAGCGGCAATCCGGCGGCGTACGGGATTGCACGGTACGAACAGATCATCCATGCCGTTCGGCAGGACCCGGTGCTTGCGCCAATGCTGGCCGTGGTCACGCCAAGCCTCCAGTTCGGTGCGATCGCCGGCAACTTTGCCGCCAGCGTTTCGCGCACGGTGTACGTCGATCGGCCTGGTGGTCGACGACCAGAACCGCATGCGCGAATGGAACGATTACGGACAGCTCAACCTGTCATCGCGCAACCTTTCGTTGTCCGGCACACCGCCCGACACGGCCGTGATCGGTACCGGTGTGGCAAGGGTGTTGCAGCTGTGCGGGCCGCTGGGTGTGCAGGATTGCGCGCCGAAGGCCCCTCTAGACGAAGCCCAGGGGCGAGGCGCTGCCCGATGACATTGCAGCCCTCACGAGCCCTGGCACTGCCTCTGCTGTGGCAGCCCCGGGTCAACAACGACCCCGGATCGAGATCCTGGCCACGAACTCGCGCGGCGCACCCAACGTGGCCGCCGTCAACGTGCTGGCCGCAGAGTTTCAAGGCGTCAAGGAAATCGACGACGTCTACGTGGCGCTGCACCTGTCGCAGGCACAGAAGCTGGTCTTCGGGGCCGCACCACCGCAGGTTACGGCGATTGCGCTTCAGCTTCATCATACGGCCCAGATCCCGGCGGCGAGAGAGCGGCTGGAAGAACTGCTGAGAACCAGCTTGAGGGACGAGCCGCTGACGATCCTCGACTACGAAACCTTGAACCCGTTCTACGGACAGACGCTGGCGATGTTCGCCGCGATCTTCGGGTTCATCTCCATCTTGATGGGCTCGATCGTGCTGTTCACGGTGTCGAACACCATGAGCATGGCGGTGGTCGAACGCACCGCGGAAATTGGCACGCTCCGCGCCATCGGGCTGAGGCGCGGCGGCATCCGCGCAATGTTCGTCAGCGAAGGTATCGTGCTTGGCTGCTTCGGCGCGGTAATGGGTATCGGCGCCGCTCTTGCCCTGGCCTGGGTGATCAACCAGTTGGGGCTGACTTGGACGCCGCCTGGCCGCATAGAGCCGGTTCCGCTGGCAGTGCGCTTGGCCGGCGAACACCCTATGATGATTGGTAGCGCGATCGGACTCATCCTGGTTGCCGCCTTGTCGGCAATTCTTCCTGCTGCGCGAGCGGCACGCATGAATATCGTGGACGCATTGCGCCATGTCTAATCTTGCCCGTCCGATGAAGGCGACCGCCCTGTTGCGGGCAGCCGCCTGCGCCCTTTGGTTGGGCCTGTCCGGCTTGGCTCACGCTGCGCCCGACGCGCAGTCCATCCTGGCGGCCAGCGACGCGGTGCGCAATCCGTCGCGACCCTTCGCGGTCACGGTCACTTTGCTCGAATACCGCAACTCGAAGCAGACCGACAGCAGTGCTCTGGCGGTGTACTCCAAGGCCGACACCACGAGCGGCCAGTACCGCAGCCTGATCCGCATCGTGGCGCCGCAGCGCGACGCCAACAAGCTGATGCTGAAGAACGGCAACGACCTCTGGTTCTTCGACCCCGGGAGCCAGGCGAGCATCCGCCTGTCACCGCAGCAGCGCCTACTGGGGCAGGCATCCAACGGCGACGTCGTCACGGTCAACCTGGCCAAGGATTACAAGGCCGAGTTGCAGAGCGAAGAGGAACTCACCGACGGTGAGCGCGTGATGCGCCGTGCCTACAAGCTGGACCTGGCCGCGGTGTCGCCCGACGTCACCTACCACCGGGTGGAAATGTGGGTCGACACCACCTCGTCGCGGCCGATCAAGGCGCGCTTCTTCGCCGAGAGCGGGCATCTACTGAAGACCGCCTTCTACCGCAAGTTCCAGCCCCAGCTGGGCCGCGAGCGGCCGACCGAAGTGGTCATCATCGACGGGCTCGACCCGGCCTGGGTGACGGTCATGCGCTACAGCGACTATGCCTGGCGCGAAGTGCCCGACGCCTGGTTCCAGCGCGACTTCCTGCCGCGCTTCAAACCGGAATGAGCATGCGCCCCACCGCCCTGCCCTTGTGCCTTGCGCTTCTCTCCGCCGGGTGTGCCCAGGCCGCCGACCCGCCAGCCGCGCCGGCCGATGAGCTGGACGCCCTCTCGCTGGCCGACAAGGCGCCCAGCGAGACGGCGCAGCCGGTACAGCCGTGGCGCGTGTTCGTCGAAGGCGCCGCCGGCCGCAATTCCGTGGCGGGCTTCGAGTCGCGCGTCAACACCCAGCGCGCATCAATCGACCTGCGCCTCGACGCCAGCCTGGCACCGGGCTGGCGCGCCGTGCTGTCCGACCGCGTGGACCTGGCGCACAGCAATGGCGTGCCGCCGGCCGAAGACGTCAATACCTTGCGCGAAGCCCACCTGAGCTGGGCCGTCAGCGACCACCAGGTCGTCGACCTCGGCCGCGTCAACGTGCGCAACGGCGCGGCGATGGGTTTCAACCCCACGGACTGGTTCAAGGAGAACGCGCTGCGCTCGGTGGTCTCGCCCGACCCCGCCGTGCTGCGCGAAAACCGCCAGGGCACGGTGGTGCTGCAGGGCCAGCAGCTGTGGGGCAGCGGTGCGCTGACGGCAACGCTCTCGCCCAAGCTGGCCGACGAGCCGGACCCCGACGCCTTCGCGATCGACTTCGGCGCCACCAACCCGCGCAACCGCTGGCTGCTGGCCGGCAGCTACAAGTTCAGCGACACGCTGAACCCGCAGATGCTGCTGTACGGTGGCGCCGACACGCCCACGCAGCTGGGCTTGAACCTCTCCGCGCTGGCCGGCGACGCGGCGGTGGTCTTCGGCGAGTTCGCCGCCGGCAAGGGCAGGGGGCTGGTGGCGCAGGCGCTCGGCCTGGCCGAAGCCCAGAGCAACCAGCAGCGCGCTGCGGTCGGGTTCACGTACACCACCGGCTTCAACCTCAGCCTCACCGCTGAAGCGCAGTACAACAGCGCTGCCCCCACCGGCAGCGAGTGGGACGCGCTGGACCCTGCCGCCCGCCTGGGCGTGCTGGCCACCGCCGAAGGGCTGCAAGACCTGCCGGTCCGCCAGGCCTGGTTCTTCCATGCGACGTGGAAGGACCTGCTGCTGCGGCGGCTGGACCTGTCGGCCTTCGTGCGCTTCGATGCCGAGACGGACAGCCGCCACCAGTGGCTCGAGGCGCGCTACCACTGGGACCACGTGGACCTGTCCGTGCAGTGGCAACGCTTCGCGGGCGACGAGGGGTCGGTTTTCGGATCCGTGCCGCGGCGTCAGGCCGTTGAAGTGGCGCTGCGGTACTACTTCTAGCGCCGCGAATCCGGGCTCACGCCCCGCTGATTCAGGCACGCACTGGCCATATGTCACGGCACCCCCCCTGACCCAGGGGTTGCGTGCCCCCGTTGCCGATCCGTACAGTCTCTCGGACGGAAGATTGTCAAGAATTTCGACATGGGGTATGGCCGTAGTGCCGGCCCCCTTCGCCTGAGCCCTGGCCGCGCGTCAGGCAGTTGGGCATCCATACAAACGGAAAACGGAATGCATCGGGTCACCCCTCATCGGCGGTTGGGCAATGGCGTGCTGATCGCGCTGTTCGATGCCAGTGTGGTGATGCTGGGCGTTTTTGCTGCCATGCTGCTGGAGGTGGGCCCGCAGGAACGCTGGTTCCCGCTGGCAGGCACCCACGGCGGCCCGTTGGCGGCAGGGCTTTTCTTCATCAACGCGGCCAACGGCGCCTTCCAGCCGACCCAGGCGCGCTCGGGTCGGGCGCTGGCCGCGCGCACCGCGCTGGCGCTGCTGCTGGCATTGGCGCTCACCTATGCCATCTTCGACCAACTGCCCGCCGAATTCGACCAGCGCGCCTCGCTGCTGGCCGCCGCCATGTTCGTCGTCTCCGCGGTGGTGCTGCGGCGGGCCTACGTGACGCACCTGGACGCCAGCCCCACGCGCGTGCGCTCCCGCACGCTGATCTTCGGCTCGGGCGAGGCGGCCCGCATCGTGGGCCAGACCATCAGCAGCGCCGACCCCAATGCCGAGATCGTGGGCTACTACCCGGGCCCCAACGAGAAGCACCCGGCCGTGCCGGCCGAGCACATCCTGCCCGCCAGGCGCTCCCTCATCGACACCGCGCAGGAGCGCCGCGTCGACGAGATCGTGGTGGCGCTGACCGAGCGCCGCGCCGGCAGCATGCCGCTGCGCGAACTGCTGGACTGCAAGCTGCAGGGCGTGAAGGTCCACGACCTGAATTCGCACTTCGAGAAGCGCCTGGGCCAGATCCGCATCGACTACCTGAACGCCGGCTGGCTGATCTTCGGCGACGGCTTCAATCAGGGGCTGGGCCGCACGATGGTCAAGCGCGTCTTCGACATCGTCAGCGCCAGCGTGCTCATCGCGCTGGCCTCGCCCATCATGCTGGTCGCGGCGCTGGCCATCAAGCTCGACAGCCGCGGCCCGGTGCTGTACCGGCAGGAGCGCACGGGCCTGGACAACAAGCCGTTCCAGGTGGTCAAGTTCCGCAGCATGCGCACCGACGCCGAAAAGGACGGCCAGCCGCGCTGGGCCACCAGCGGCGACGACCGCATCACACGCGTGGGCCGGCTGCTGCGCGTTTCGCGCATCGACGAACTGCCGCAACTCTTCAGCGTGCTCAAGGGCGACATGAGCCTGGTGGGCCCGCGGCCCGAACGGCCCTATTTCGTCGAGCAGCTCACGCGCGAGATCCCGTTCTATGCCGTGCGCCACAGCGTCAAGCCCGGCGTCACCGGCTGGGCCCAGGTGCGCTACCAGTACGGTTCGACGGTGGAAGACTCGCAGGAAAAGCTGCAGTACGACCTGCACTACGTGAAGAACCACACGCTTTGGCTGGACCTGCAGATCCTGGTCGAAACCGTGCACGTGGTTCTCACGGGCAAGGGCGCCCGCTAGGTACACTGCGCCCGCGCTGCTCCGGGCTGACCCCGGGGGCGACTGCCCGGGCCCTGGTGCATGACCGCCGAATCCGCCGATATTGCCATCTTCGGCTTCGCTGCAGCCACGCTGCTGCACGCGGTGTTTGCCACGCTGCTGCTGCGCGACCCCGAGTTGGGTGGCGACAACCGCCTGGCCACCGGCGCCTTCATCGGCGCCGTGCTGGCCAGCGTGGCCTGGGTGCTGGCCAGCCTGGTCGACCAGTTCTCGCCCTACGTGGCCACACGCCATGGCGCCATGGCCGTGGACTGGCTGCGCTACGGGCTGTGGCTGCTGTTCCTGACTGCGTTGGTGCGACCGCCGGCACTGGCCAGGCAGCCGCTGCGCCACCTGGGCACGCTGGGAGCCACGGTACTCGCCATCTGGCTGGTGGGTGCCGCGTTGCTGTCGCTGTTGGCCGGTGGGGCCGGCACCGAAGGTCTGCTGCACTATTGGCTGCTGACGGCGCTGGGCCTGCCCGTGCTGGGCCTGCTGCTGGTGGAGCAGCTGTTCCGCAACCTGCCCGAGGATTCACGCTGGAATGCCAAGCCGGTGTGCCTGGGCCTGGCCGCCATCTTCGTTTTCGACATCTATTACTACTCGGAAGCCGTGCTGTTCGGCCGCTTCGACGCCGATGCGGGCCATGTGCGCGGCGTCGTGCATGCGCTGGCGCTGCCGCTGATCTTCGTGGCCTCGCGGCGCCGTGCCGACTGGATCGGGCGCCTGCAGGTGTCGCGCCAGGCGGCGTTCTACTCGGCCTCGCTGCTGCTGGTGGGCGGCTACCTGCTCTTCATCGCCGGCCTGGGCTATGCGGTGCGGGCCTTCGGCGGCGACTGGGGCCGCGCCATGCAGCTGGCGCTGCTGAGCAGTGCGTTGCTGGTGCTGCTGGTGCTGCTGTTGTCGGGATCGCTGCGGGCGCGGCTGCGCGTCTTCGTCGGCAAGCACTTCTTCAGCTACCGCTACGACTACCGGGAACAGTGGCTGCGCTTCACCAACATGCTGTCGGCGACCTCGGCCACGCAGGATGTGGGCGGCCTGGTCGTGCGCGGACTGGCCGACATGCTGGAAAGCCCCGGCGGCAGCCTGTGGACGCGCAACGCCGAAGGCACGGCCTTCGTGCAGACGACGCGCTGGAACCTGCCCGCCGTGGGCGAAGCCGAACCGGCCGATGGCGCGCTGGCGGCCTACCTGCGCAGCACGGGCTGGATCATCGACCTCGACGAATACCGCAATGCGCCCAAGCGCTACGGCACGCTGGCGCTGCCGGCCTGGCTGTGGTCGGGGCCCAACCTGTGGCTGGTGGTCCCCTTGAGCGTGCACGACGACCTGCTCGGCTGGGTGCTGCTGGCACGGCCGCGGGCGCCGGTGCAGATGAACTGGGAAACGCGCGACCTGGTGAAGACGGCCAGCGCGCCAGGCCGCCGGCTTCCTGGCCCAGATGCATGCCACCGAGGCGCTGCTGGAGCTGCGCAAGTTCGAGGCCTTCAACCGCATGTCGGCCTTCGTGGTGCACGACCTCAAGAACATCGTCACCCAGCTGTCGCTGATGCTGAAGAATGCGGAACGTCTGCACGCCAACCCCGAATTCCAGCAGGACATGCTGTTGACGGTGCAGAGCTCGCTGGACAAGATGAAGCGCTTGATGCTGCAGCTGCGCGAGGGCGCCACGCCACCGGGTTCAGCGGCCGGCGTGGACCTGGGGCCGATGGTGCAGCGCCTGCAGGACATGGCGCGCTCGCGCGGGCGCGAACTGCAGGTGCGGCAGCTGGCGCGCCTGGCCACGCGCGGGCATGAGGAGCGGCTGGAACGGGTGCTGGGCCACCTGGTGCACAACGCGCTGGATGCCACCGCCGGTGGCGGCGAGGTGTGGATGGCGGTGCAGCGCCAGTCCGGGCAGGTGCTGGTGGAAGTGGGGGACTCCGGGGTGGGCATGTCTGATGAATTCGTACGCACGCGGCTGTTCCGGCCCTTCAGCAGCACCAAGGACAGCGGCATGGGCATCGGCAGCCATGAGAGCCTGCAGTACGTCCGGGAACTGGGCGGCCAGATCGACGTCGACAGCCGCCCGGGCCACGGCACGGTGATGAAGGTGCTGCTGCCGCTGTTCGACTCGCATGGCGAGCCCGAGGCCAGCCTGCGAAGTGCTGCATGAGCCGCACCGACCCACCGCCCTGGTGTGGGCGACGACCAGAGGCAAAAAAGAAAGCAGCCAACAAAAAAATGCCCAACATCCCCGCCCTGCGCGCCCTGCTCGCCTCGCCGTGCCGCCTCACACACTGCTGCTCCGCCACATAAAGACTACGGCGCCGCATCACCACAAGGCCGAACCACCCATAAGTATCCCCAAAACCCCGCGCCTTAAGGAAGCAGGCAAAAGAACACAAAAGGTGGTCCCAAAAGAAATGGGGTGTCAAAATGAACAGCGCCGACCCGCGCAACACCGCGCGCTGCTGGGCCTGGCCGACTGAAGGCCCGCACTGGCGGCAGCAAGGACGAGATCACGGCCGCGACACCGGGCCGTGAGCCATCCGCAGACCCCGGCCTCGGTTTGGTCACCTGCTGAGCAATCGCGACTCCAAGGCCGCGCTGACCGCGGCCAGGAAGCTGAAGCGCGCTGCCTGACAACGTGGAGTGAAGCACTGGGACCGCCACTGGCTGCGGGCGAGACAAGCGTGCCACCTTCGGCCGTGCGGTGCCCTCTCTCCAGCGCAAGGCTTTCCACCAAGGACTAGTCCACACATCTACGCCGTGTCTTGGAGATACCCACATACCTGCCGCCAGCTCTCGTGATCCGTGGCATCCGAGACGCAGCCACGCCTTGGCTGTGGCGCGATCGATACAGCAGCAAAGACCCAAGATCGGTGGCTTCTCGCCGAGGCTGAATTCACTAGCCGCAGCGCAACGCTGGCCGTGGCTGCACTGAAGACCGCCTTCGATCGCCGGCCGGAGACCGAGACCGCCATCCGCTACCACGAGATTGCAGCCGACCGCCCAAGGAGGCCGACGCGTGCTCGCCTGGCGCCAAGCCACCCAAGGACATGTTCGTGTACCGGGACGCGATGCTCGATGCCAGCCGACATTTCCAGACCTCTCTGCCATCGCCAACGACGCACGCTGACACCTCGCCTACGCCCTGTCCGCCAGGCAAGCCGATCTTGAATAGCCACTCGGCCAATGACTCCTCCCGATCCGCCAGTGTTGGACAGCTTGCAGCGGCCTTGGCGCTTTCCAATCGCCTCCCGGAGGCCGTGCAGCTGCAACGAAAGGCAGTGTCCTTGTCCAAGGACGCACCCCTCTACCGCCTGCATCTCGCCGAACTGCTCATCCAGTCCGGCGACCGCGATGCCGCAAAGGTTGAACTCGAAAGCCTGCGCCGCCTGGGTGGCCGCTTCGACCGCCAAGCCGAGGTGACGACCTTGCTGGCGCGCTTGTAGGAGGCCCGCTTGACAGCCCCACGCGTCGTGACGGAGTCCCGGCGCTCTTGCTGGCGCCAAAGAACGCGGCATGTCTGCACGCCAGCCCGGGATTCCAGCATGACAGGCCGTTGACGGTGCCCTGGGCCTTGGACAAGATCAGCCGTCTGATGATGCAGCGGCCCGCAAGGCCTGGCGCCGCACCGCGTTGCGGGCAGCAGCGGAGCAGGTGCAAGCGCACGGTGGCGATACTGGACCAGGCATGACTGACGACTTTGTTCAAACCCCGTTACTCCAGCCCCTCGGCAAGACCCGGCACTGCGGCGGGGTTGCAGGCGTGCGGTTGCGCCCATTCAACCCAACCGCCGAATCCGGGCCCACCCGGAGCCCCGCATGAGCAACACCGGCCCGCCGCCCCTGCTCATCGTCGAAGACGACCTGGCGCTGCAGAAGCAGATCAAGTGGTCGCTGGACCGCTTCGAATCGGTGACGGCCAGCGACCGCGAGACGGCGCTGGTGCAGCTGCGCCGCTTCAACCCCAGTGTGGTGACCATGGACCTGGGCCTGCCGCCCGACCCCGATTCGGTGTCGGAAGGCTTCAAGCTGCTGGGCCAGATGCTGGACATCGACCCCAACCTGAAGGTCATCGTGCTCACCGGCCAGAACGACCAGGCGCACGCGCTGCGCGCGGTCGCTCTGGGCGCCTACGACTTCCAGGCCAAGCCCTTCGACCCCGAAGTGCTGGCGCTGACCATCGAACGCGCCTACCGCCTGGCCGAACTGCAGCAGGAAAACCGGCGCCTGCAGGCCATGGCCCAGCCCGATGCGCTTTCGGGGCTGCTGACGCGCGACGCCGAGATGCTGCGCATCGGCCGCCTCATCGAGCGCGTGGCCGGCAGTGGCGCCTCGGTGCTGTTGCTGGGCGAAAGCGGCACCGGCAAGGAAGTGCTGGCGCAAGGGCTGCACGCGGCTTCCAGGCGCAGCGGCAAATTCGTGGCCATCAATTGCGCCGCCATTCCCGAGACCCTGCTCGAGAGTGAACTCTTCGGCTACGAGAAGGGCGCCTTCACGGGGGCCACCAAGACCACGCTGGGCAAGATCGAGACCGCGCACGGCGGCACGCTCATGCTCGACGAGATCGGCGACCTGCCGCACAGCCTGCAGGCCAAGCTGCTGCGCTTCCTGCAGGAACGCACCATCGAACGCCTGGGCGGGCGCCAGGAGGTGCCGGTGGACGTGCGCGTGGTGGGCGCCACGCACCAGGACCTGCGTGCGCAGATCAAGGCCGGGCAGTTCCGCGAGGACTTGTTCTACCGCCTGGCCGAGATCGTGGTCACGATCCCGCCGCTGCGCGCGCGCAATGGCGACGCGGTGCTGCTGGCGCACGCCTTCCTGCGCCGCTTTGCCCAGGAGCAGCGGCGCGGCAGCCTGAGCCTGAGCGAGGACGCCATCCGCGCCATCGAGGCCCACGACTGGCCCGGCAACGTGCGCGAGCTGCTCAACTGCATCAAGCGCGCGGCCATCATGGCCGACGGCGCGCGCGTGACGGCCGAAGACCTGGGCCTGCAGGTGCCCGAAAGCGGCGACGCCGGGCCGCCGGCCAGCGAGATCGACCTGCGCACGGTGCGCGAGCGCGCCGAACGCGAGGCCATCGTCACCGCGCTCTCGCGCACCAATGGCAACATGGTGCGCGCCGCCGAGTTGCTGGGCGTGAGCCGGCCGACGCTGTACGACCTGATGCGCCGCCTGGGCATCAAGTGAAGCCTTGGCGCCGGACCCCGGCGCCCGCCGCCGATCCTGGAGACACCGTGAAGAATACCCCGACGCCTTTCATCCGGACCCGTCTGTGTGCCGTGCTCGCCAGCGCCTGCGTGCTGGCCGCCTGCGGCGGTGCCGGCGTCGACGAAACGGCCTTGCTCGCCTCGGCGAAAGCCTACGTGGACAAGCAGGACTACGCGGCGGCCGTCATCCAGTTGAAGACGGTGCTGCAGAAGAACCCCGACAACGCGCAGGCCCGGCTGATGCTGGGACGCTCGCTGTTGGAACGCGGCGAAACACCGGCGGCTGCAGTCGAGTTGCGCAAAGCGCTGGCGCTGGGTGTCAACCCCTCGCAGGTTCAACCCTTGCTGGCCAAGGCCACGCTCGCCCAGGGCGAGATGCGGCAGGTGGTGCTGCAGTTCGCGGCCGTCAACCTGGACGACGCCGAAGCCTCGGCCGACATGAAGACCACCGTGGCCACCGCCTTTGCCGCCTTGAACGAACGCGACAAGGCGCTGGAAACGGTGCAGTCGGCGCTGAAGGAGTGGCCGGGGCACGTTCCAGCCTCCTTGCTGCTGGCCCGCCTGAAGGCCGCCGATGGCGACGTGCCCGGCGCGCTGGCCGTGGTGGACGAGGTACTGGCCGGCAACGCGCAGCACCTGGGGGCGCTGCTCCTCAAAGCCGACTTGCAGCGCCACGGCCAACGCGACACCGCCGCGGCGCTGACCACCTACAAGGCCGCAGTTGCGGCCCATCCCAAGGCCGTGGCGGCGCACGCGGGGATCATCACCTTGCTGCTGGAGCAGCGCGACACCGCCGCGGCACGGGCCCAGTTCGAACAGCTCAAGGCGGTGCAGCCGGCGCACCCGGAAACGATGCTGTTCGACGCCCAGTTCGCCTACCTGGACGGCAACTACGCCCGCACGCGCGAACTGCTCGAACCCTTGCTGCGCGCCTTTCCCAGCGACATGCGGGTGGTGCAACTGGCCGGTGTGACCGAGCTGCGTCTGAATTCACTCAGCCAGGCCGAGGCGCACCTGGGCCGTGTCGTCAAGGCGCAGCCCAACGAACGCCTGCCGCGCCAGCTGCTGGCGCGCATCTACAACCGCACCGGGCAGCCGGGCAAGGCGCTGGAGGTGCTGCGTCCGATCGTCGATTCGAACAACGCCGACAGCACCAGCCTCACCCTGGCCGGCGAGGCGCTGCTGCAGACCGGCGACCTGGCGCGCGCCGAGGCCGCCTTTGCCCGCGCCACCAAGGTGAACCCGCAGGCCACCACGGCCCGCGCCGCGCTGGCGCTGGGCCAGGTGGCGCGCGGCAACACCGCTGCCGGCTTTGCCGAACTGGAAGCGGCGGCGGCGGCCGATACCGGCATCCGCAGCAACATGGCGCTGATCGCGGCGCGGCTGCGCAGCAATGACATCCCGGGTGCGCTCAAGGCGATCGACGCGCTGGAAAAGAAGCAGCCCGACAACCCGGTGGCGCACACCCTGCGCGGCTCGGCACTGCTGCAGAAGAGGGACACGGCCGGCGCGACGGCAAGCTTCGAAAAGGCGCTGAAGATCGACCCTCAGTTCTACGCCGCCACGGCCGGCCTGGCATCGATCGAGCTCGCGGCCGGCCGCCCCGAGGGCGCGCAGAAACGCTTCGAGGATCTGCTGAAACTCGACCCCAAGAATACGCGTGCCCTGCTTGGCCTGGCCGAACTCAAGGCACGCACCGGAGGCACCAAGGAAGAGGTCACGGCCGCCATCACGCAGGCCGTGAAGGCCAACCCGGGCGAAGCGGGCCCCCGCGTACTGCTGGTGAACCAGCTGCTCGCCCAGGGCGATGCCAAGGCCGCGCTGGCGGCGGCGCAAGAGGCCAGCGCCACGCTGCCCAACAGCGTGGAGGTGATGGACGTGCTGGGCGCGGCGCAACTGGCGGCCGGGCAGGCGCAGCAGGCCGTCACCACCTACACCCAGCTGGCCGCGCTGCGCAGCGACCGGCCCGAGCCCCAGCTGCGGCTGGCCGAGGCCCAGGTCGCTGTCAAGGACCTGCCGGCGGCCCGGCGCAGCCTGAACAAGGCGCTGGAGATCCGTCCCGGGCTGCTGCCGGCGCAGCGCGCCCTGGCCCAGTTGGCGCTGCGCGAGGACAAGCCGGATGACGCGCTGCGCATCGCCCGCAACATGCAGAACGCGCAGCCCAGGCAGCCGGCCGGCTTTGCGCTGGAAGCCGATATCGAACTCGCACGCAGCCGCCCCGAGGCGGCCATCGAACCGCTGCGCAAGGCATTGCAGGTGGGCGGTGGCACGGAAGTCGCCATCAAGCTGCACACCGCGTTGAACACGACCATGCGCGCACCCGAAGCCGAGCGCATGGCCGCCGGCTGGGTCAAGGACCACCCGCGCGATGCCGCCTTCCGCTACTACCTGGGCGACATCGCCCTGGCGCGCAAGGACTTTGCGGCCGCCGAGGCGCATTACCGCAGCGTGTTGGAAGTGCAGCCGAACAACGCCCTGGCGATGAACAACCTGGCCTGGATGCTGGCACAGCAGAAGCGCCCGGGCGCGTTGCCCTTGGCCGAGAAGGCCAACGAGTTGCTGCCAGACCGCGCACCGCTGATGGACACCCTGGCCTACGTGCTGGCGCTGGAGAAGCAACCCGAGCGCGCCGTGGCCTTGCAGCGCAAGGCGATGGCGCAGATGCCCGAAGACCCGAGCCTGCGCCTCACGCTGGCCAAGATCTATGTGGTCAACGGCGACCGGACGCAGGCGAAAGCCGAGCTCGACACCTTGGCCAAGCTCGGCGACAAGTTCGGCGCCCAGGACGAGGTGGCGCGGATGATGGCCACGCTCTGAGTCGCTCCCATGGGCTCCACGACCCACAAGCCCCACGATGCCGCCAACAGACGCACGGGTTGGCCCGACGCTGCCCGGAAGCCGGCCTTGCCACGCACATTGCTTTCCCGCCGCGCCGTACTCGGTGCGGCCGCGTGCCTGGCGCTGCCAGCGCACGCGGACCTGACGGCACTGGTCGCCGCCAGCCGACCCTCGGTGCTGCCCGTGGGCACCTACAACCCGCTGAACAGCCCACGTTTCAGCTTTCGCGGCAGCGGCTTCGTGGTCGGCGACGGCAACCTCGTCGTCACCAATGCGCACGTACTGCCCGAGCCCGGTACGACACCCGAGCCGCAGCTGGCGGTGCTGGTGAATGCGCGCATCGACAGCGCCGCCTTTCGCCTGGCGACGGTGCTCAGCATCGACCGCGCCCACGACCTGGCCTTGCTGAAGCTGCAAGGCCCGCCACTGCCGGCACTGACCCTGGCCGCACCGGACGCCGTGCGCGAAGGCATGGAGGTGGCGCTCATCGGCTATCCCATCGGTGGCGTGCTGGGCTATTCGCCCGTCACGCACCGCGGCATCGTTTCGTCGATCACCGCCATCGCCCTGCCCTCGCTGGCCGCGCGACAGCTCGACGCGAAGACGGTCTCGCGTCTGCGCGAGGGGCCGTTCGAGGTCTACCAGCTCGACGCCACGGCCTACCCGGGCAACAGCGGCGGGCCGCTGCTGGATGCCCGCACCGGTGAAGTCCTGGGCGTCATCAACATGGTGCTGGTGCGCAGCACGAGGGAGTCGGCGCTGTCGAATCCGACCGGCATCACCTATGCCATACCGGTGCGCTTCGTGCGCGACCTGCTCAGCGCGCGCTGAGCGCCACGCGGGCAGGTGCCCCTCACACCCGGTAATACCCCCGATACCACTCCACGAACCGCCCGATCCCCGTGCGGATGTCGGTGGCCGGGGTGAAGCCCACCCAGTCGCGCAGCGCGTCCACGTCGGCGTAGGTGGCCGGCACGTCGCCGTCCTGCAGCGGCAGCAGGTTCATTTCGGCCTTCAGGCCCAGCGCGTCCTCGATGCAGCCGATGTAGTCCAAGAGCGGCACCGGGTGGTGGTTGCCGATGTTGAAGACGCGGAACGGCACGTTGCTGGTGGCGGGGTCGGGCGCCTCGGCGCGGTAGTCGGCATTCGGCGTGGCCACGCGGTCGAGCACGCGCACCACGCCTTCGACGATGTCGTCGACATAGGTGAAGTCGCGCTGCATCTGGCCGTGGTTGAAGACGTCGATCGGCCGGCCTTCCAGGATGGCCTTGGTGAACAGGAACAGCGCCATGTCCGGCCGGCCCCAGGGGCCGTAGACGGTGAAGAAGCGCAACCCCGTGGTCGGCAGGCCGAACAGGTGGCTGTAGGTGTGCGCCATCAGCTCGTTGGCCTTCTTCGTGGCCGCGTACATGCTCACCGGGTGGTCGACGCTGTCGTGCTCGGAAAACGGCATCCGGGTGTTGCCGCCATACACGCTGGAGCTGGACGCATACACCAGGTGCTGCACCTTCGCATGGCGGCAGCCTTCCAGCACGTTCATGAAGCCGACGACGTTGCTTTCCACGTAGGCCTGCGGGTTCTGCAGCGAATAGCGCACGCCGGCCTGCGCGGCAAGGTGGATGACGCGGTCGAAGCGCTCTTCGGCAAACATCCGTTCCATGCCGGCGCGGTCGGCCACGTCGAGCTTGACGAAGCGGAAGCGCTCGTGCGGGGTCAGCCGTGCCAGCCGGTCGAGCTTCAGCTGCACGCTGTAGTAGTCGTTCAGGTTGTCCAGGCCCACGACTTCGTCGCCGCGCGCCAGCAGGCGCAATGCAGCAGTTGAACCGATGAAGCCGGCAGCGCCGGTGATCAGGATTTTCATGGAGCGTCGGGTCGGTGGCTGGGCAGGACGACGGCGCCGGTTGCGCCGCGATGGGAGACGGGCGCAGCGGTGCGCCTGTGCTCGAAGATTCTGGCATGCAGCAAGGCCGGGCCCGCCGAAGCGCAGGCCGCCCCGGCCGGCGCGGCGCCCAGGTTTTCACGCCGGCGGCGAATTCACAGCCAGCCGGCCTTGCGCAAGCGCCAGTACATGACACCGCAGACCGCGGCGATGACGCCCAGCGCCAGCGGGTAGCCCCAGGTCCAGCCCAGTTCGGGCATGTGCTCGAAGTTCATGCCCCAGACGCCGACGAAGGCGGTGGCCACGGCGAAGATGCCGGCCCACGCAGCCAGCCGCTTGGTGGTCTCGCTCTCCTCGATCGTCACCATCGACAGGTTGACCTGGATCGCCGTGCCGATGGTCTCGCGCAGCGACTCCAGCGTGGCATGGCTGCGCACCAGGTGGTCGTAGACGTCGCGGAAATAGTCCTGCGAACGCTCGCACACCGGCGGCACACGGCCGCCGAAGAGCTTGCCGGTGGCTTCCATCAGCGGCACCACGGCGTGGCGCACGACCTGCACGCGGCGTTTCAGCGCGTACAGCCGTTCGATATTCTGGCGCGCCGCGCCGGTCTCGAAGATCTGGTCCTCGATGGTGTCGAGTTCCTCCTCCATCTCGTCGATGATGGGGAAGTAGCGGTCCACCACGGCGTCCATCAGGGCATAGAAGACGAAGGAAGCGCCGTGGCGCAGCAGGTGCGCCTCGCGCTCGGCGCGTTCGCGCACGCCCAGGAAGCCCAGCGTCGTGCGGCTGCGCACCGAGAGCACGAAATTGGGACCGACGAAGACGCAGACCTCGCCCCGCAAAAACTCGTCGGTGGGTGAGAGTTCGATCATGTGCATGACCGCAAAGACGGTGTCGCCGTATTCCTCGATCTTGGGCCGCTGGTGGCCGTGGCGGGCGTCCTCCACGGCCAGTTCGTGCAGGCCGAATTCGCGCTGCATCTCCAGCAGTTCCTCGTCGCTGGCGTCCTTCAGTGCCACCCACACGAAGCAGTCCTTGTGCCGCAGGTAGTCGCTGATGTCGGCCACCTCGATGTCGGCGAGTTTCTTGCCTTGCTGGTAGGCGACGCAGTTGATGAGCATGAGGCGGCCTTTGCGGGTGAACCCATCATCTTCGCATGCAGTTGCGAGTGGATTGAATTCATGCAACGCAGAGGCGCAGAGGAAACAGCCGAGGACGCAGAGGAAGACAAAGAAGCCTCTCTTGATCTATCTCTGCGTCCTCTGCGCCCTCTGCGCCTCTGCGTTGCAGGCTGTTTCGGGTAGCCGACGCAGTTGATGAGCATCAGGCGGCCTTTGCGGGTGAACCCAACATCTTCGCATGCAGTTGCGAGTGGATTGAATTCATGCAACGCAGAGGCGCAGAGGACGCAGAGGAAGACAAAGAAGCCTCTCTTGATCTATCTCTGCGCCCTCTGCGCCCTCTGCGCCTCTGCGTTGCAGGCTGTTTCGGTCAGACCGCCCTCACCCGCACGGGGGTGCCGTCTTCAACCGTCGCCGGCGGGTAGATCAGCACTTGGGCGCCGGGCGCCAGGCCGTCCTGGATCCAGGCCTCGCTGCCGTTGCGCGCCCCCACCTGCACCGGCTGCAGCCTGGCGCGCCCGCCGTCGAGCACGAAGACCGCCGAACCCGCTGAACCTGGTGCAGCACCACGGGCCGGCAGCGGAAAGACCGCGCTCACCGGCACGCGCAGCACGCTGGCTTCGCTGCGCGTGACGATGCGCACCCCCACGCGGTAGCCGTCGCCCAGGGCCGCCCATTCGGCGGCCGGGCTCGTGATGTCGATCAGCACGTTGACGCGCTGCTCCTCCACGCCCAGGGCGGAGATCTTGGTGAAGGCCGCCGGTTCGACGAGTCGCACGCGCCCCTGCAATACATCGGGGCCGCCCCAGCGTTCGATGCGCACGACGCTGCCGGGCACGGCCAACAGGGCGTCGGTGGTCAGCAGCTCGGCCACGACCTCCATGCGCCGCGTGTCGCCCAGTTCCAGCAGCGGCGTGCCGGTGGCGACCACGGTCTCGCTCTGGTGGTGCACCTTCAGCACCCGCCCGGCCACGGGCGAGCGCACTTCGAAGGCCCCACGCGCACTGCGGCCGTCGCGCACGGCGCTCAGCGCGGCGCGGGCCTGCGCCAGTTCATGGCGCGCGATGCGTTCGCCCTCGCCCGCGACTTCCAGCGCCTTCTGCGCCGCGTCGGTGGCCAGGCGGTCGCCTTCGATCTTGCTCGGCGAGACGAAACCCTGCTGCGCCAGCTGCTCGGTGCGCCGCTGCTCGGCACGCGCCTGCTCCAGCGCCACGCGCGCCGCGCCGATGCGCGTGGCCGCGAGCTGCACGCCGGCCTGCGCCGTGGCCACGCGCGCCTGCTGCTCGAGCAGGCTGCGTTCGTCCAGCATGGGGCTGAAGGCGGGCAGCAAGGTGGCCAGCACGTCGCCAACCGCCACCGTGTCGCCCTCGCGCAGGCTCACGCGCTGCAGCCGCGCCGCCAGCGGCGCCGAGACCACGTAGCGGTCGGCCACGCGTGTGCGCGCGTCCTCGTCCACGGTGGTCTCGAAGGGGCCCACCGTGGCCTGCGCCACCTCCACTTCCACCGGCCGCGGCGCGAAAGCCCAGGCCAGCAGGGCCGCCAGCGCCGCCGCGGCCACGCCGCCGATGAGCATCGTCCTGCGCTTCATCCGTTCACTCCCGAGTCTTGAGTGCCGCCACCATGTCGAGCCGGTCGATCCGGCGCCGCACCACCAGCGCGCTGGCCACGCCGGCGGCCACGATGCAGATCGCGGCCCAGGCATAGGTGCGCGGCTGGATCACCACCGGAAAGAAGAACTGGTCGCTCTTGAGCAGCCCCACGATCAGGTGCACCAGCCCCCAGCCCAGCCCCATGCCCAGCGGCAGCGCCACGGCGATGGTGATCGCCAGCTCGCCCAGCAGCAGCGCCGACACCTCGGCGCGCGTGAAGCCCAGCACACGCAGGCTGGCCAGTTCCCAGGTGCGTTCGGCCAGCGCGATGCGCGCATTGTTGTAGACCACGCCCACCGCGATGACGCCGGCAAACAGCGTCAGCACCGTGCTCATGATGCGGATGTTGCGTGCGCTCACCTCTTCCATGTTGCGCAGCATGCTGGCCTTGCTGAAGGCCCCGGCCACACGCGGCATCTCGCGCGTGGCGGCCAGCAGCGCCGGCTCGGCGCCTTCGTCCAGCGACAGCACGAAGCCGCTGGACAGGTCGCCTTCGCCCAGCGCGCGGTTCAGCGCGTCGCGGTTCATGTAGGCGTTCAGGCCCATCATCTCGCGCACCGTGGCGTCCACCACCAGGCGCAAGGTGCGCGGCCGGCCTTCCAGCACCTCGGCCAGCACGGTGTCGCCCACGCGCAGGTTGAGCTTGTCGGCCAGGCGGTCGGTGAGCACGATGCCGTCGCCCGCCGGCAGCGTCTCGCGGCCTTGCACGTCGATGATGCGGTAGAGCTCGGGCACCGTGGCGTAGCCGCGGATCTGGCTGCGTTCGCGGCGGTGGCCGTTGACCAGCGTCACGGCCACGAAGCGGCTCGACTCGGCGGCCTTCACGCCCGGCAGCCTGAGCAGTTCGTCGCGCGCGCGGTCGGACACGGTTTCCAGCGTCCACACCGCCACGTCGTTGCGCATCACCAGGCGGAACTGGCTGTCGACGACGAATTCGATGGCATCGCGGAAGAAGTTGCCCATGATGACGATGGCCACCGCCGCCGCCACGCCGGCCATCGACAAGCCCGTGCGCAAGGGCCGCCGCTCCATGTTGCGCAGGATCATGCGCAGCGCCGTGCCGATGCGCTTCACGCCCAGCCGTTCGAGCACCGTGCGCCGGTAGCGGCCGGGGGCCGGCGGGCGCATGGCCTCGGCCGGTGCCAGGCGCACGGTGGCGGCGATGGCGTTCAGCGTGCCGAGCACCGCCGTGGCCAGCGCCAGCGCCGCGGCCACCGCCACCAGCCAGGGCGCGATGCGGTGCTCGAAGCTCGGGAAGCGGAAGAATTCGGCGTAGAGCTGGGTGAACATCGTGCCCAGCCAGTGCCCGAGCGCGAGGCCGAGCACGAAGCCGGCGGCCACGATCACCAGCACCATCTTCAGGTAGTGCGCGGCGATGGCGGCATTCGGGTAGCCCAGCGCCTTGAGCGCGGCGATCTGCTCGCGCTGCGTGGCCACCAGGCGCGAGATCACCACATTCAGCAGGAAGGCCGCCACGCCCAGGAAGATGGACGGCAGCACGGTGCCCATGACCTGCTGTTCCTTGATCTCGTTGCCGAGCATGGCGTGCGAGACCTGGTCTTCGCGGCCATGCGCCTCGCGCCCGCCGTAGCGGGCCAGGTGCACCTGCAGCGCGGCGACCACGTCGCGCTCGTCGGCGCCGGGGGCCAGCTTGACGGCGACGCGGTTGAAGGCCCCCTGCATGTCGTAGGCGGCGGCGAGCGCCTCGTCGTCGACCCAGAAGACACCGAAGCCGCGCTGGTCGGGCATGCCCCACAGGCCGGCGAAGATGTACTCGGGCGACAGCGCCACGCCGGCCATCACCAGCGCGCGCCGCTTGCCGTTGATCAGCGCCGACAGGCGTGCGCCGGGCTGCAGGCCGTGGGCGATGGCGAAGCTCTCCGACACCCAGGCCGGCAGCGCACCGTCGGACTGCACGCGGCCGGGCGACATCGATTCGTCGGCGGCGCGGCCGCTGCGCAGCGTGATGCGGTTCATGCGCAGGCCTTGCCGCGCATCCACGCCGATGAGCTGGCCGATGATGGGGTCGGATTGGCCTTCGATTTCCACGCGCACGGCAAATTCGGTGGTCGTCTGCACGTCGGCCACGCCGGGCAGGGCGCGCAGCGTTTCGACCAGCGCATCGGGCGCGCGCTTGACGCCGGCAAAAACGTCGGCGAAGCGGCCCTGGGCGTAGAAGCGCTCGCGCGCCAGCGCCAGCGAATCCACCGCCGACAGCGTGGTGAGGAAGCCGCCCACGCCGCTGGCCACCACCAGCGCGATGGTCAGCGCCTGGCTCCACATCAGGCGCAGGTCGCGCAGCAGCTTGCGGTCGAGGGCTTTCACCAGCTCAGCTCCGAAGGCGAGATCTTGTGTTCGTTGCGCTCCACGCTCTGGATGCGCCCGTCGCCCAGGCGGATCACGCGGTCGGCCATGCCGGCAATGGCCGCGTTGTGCGTGATCACCACCGCCGTGGTGCCGAGTTCGCGGTTGATGCGCGCAATGACCTCCAGCACCAGCTTGCCGGTGGTGTAGTCCAGCGCGCCGGTGGGTTCGTCGCACAGCAGCACGTCGGGCTTCTTGACGATGGCGCGCGCGATCGCCACGCGCTGCTGCTCGCCGCCGGAGAGCTGCGCCGGAAAGTGGTCGCGCCGCGGTGTCAGGCCGACCAGCGCGATGGCTTCGTCGATATCCATCGGGTGCTCGGCGATATCGGTGACCAGGGCCACGTTCTCGCGCACCGTCAGGCTGGGGATGAGGTTGTAGAACTGGAAGACGAAGCCCACGTGTTCGCGGCGGTAGCGCGTGAGTTCGGCGTCGCCGGCGCCGCTGAGCCGGTGCTCGGCGAAACTGACCTCGCCGCTGCTGGGCACGTCGAGCCCGCCCAGGATATTGAGCAGCGTGCTCTTGCCGCTGCCCGAAGGCCCCAGCAGCACGACGAATTCGCCGCGCCCGATCTCGAGCGTGACGCCGTGCAGCGCCACCACCTCCACTTCACCGGTGCGGTAGGTCTTGGTCAGGTCGCGGGCACGGAAGACGATGTCGGCGGGCATGGGCAGACATGGGCAGGCATGGGCGGGAAGGCCGGGAAGCTGTGAAGTGCGGGAATGGCCTTGTGCCCGGACATTGTCGGCCGCGCCCCTGCGCAGGGCGCTTGCGCCGGGTCAACCCGGCCGACGCCGCTGGATGGCCGTTGCTCAGCCGCTGCGGCCAGGCGGCGGCACCCGCAACAGCCACCACAGCGCCAGCACGCCCACCATCGGCCCCAGCGCCAGCCACGGCAGTACCTCGGCCAGCGGTGCCCGTGCCGCCCAGCGCACGAAAAATTCGATGCTCGCGATGGAGATGGCAAAGCCCAGGCAGTTGGTGAAGGTGAGCACGCTGCCCACGGCATGCGCCGGCGCATTGCGCGCCGTCAGCGCCGAGAACTGCGGCGAGTCACCGGCCACCGTGATGCCCCACACCACCAGCCAGAGCACGAAGACGGCGTTCGAAGCGCCCAGCGCCCAGGGCGCCGCCAGGCAGCACAGCCCGCTGGCGGCCAGCTGTGTGCCGGCCACGCGCGCGCTGCCCACGCGCTGCGCCACCCAGCCGCCCAAGCCGCAGCCCAGGGCGCCCGCGCCGAGCACGAAGAAAGCCGCCCACGACACGGCCGCGCCCTGCAGCCGCGTGGCCAGCACCAGCGGCAGCAGCACCCACATCGTGTAGAGCTCGAACATATGGCCGAAGTAGCCCAGCACCGAGGCCCGCACGCGGCGCTCGGTCCACAGGCTGGCCAGGGCGCGCAGGTACGAAGACGGCGGCGCCGGGCGCGCCGCCGCGGGCGTGGCCGGCGTTGCCGGCGCCACGGGCGCCACGGGCGCCAGGCCTACCCCCGGCGGGTCGGGCAGGCCGCGGGCCAGCAGCAGCCCGCCCGCGGCGCACAGCAGCGCGGTGCCCACCATCACGCCACCCCAGGGCAGGCTGCCCTGGGGAAAGGCAGCCAGCAGCCCGCGCAGCGCGTGCGGGCTGGCCGAACCGAGCACCAGCGCGCCCACCAGCCAGCCCAGCGCACCGCCCAGGCCGCCGCGGTACCACTGCGCCGCGATCTTCATGCCCACCGGGTAGATGCCGGCCAGGCAGAAGCCGGTGGCCGCGCGCAGCAGGTGCAGCGTGCCCAGGTGGGCCGAGAAGGCCAGCGCAGCCAGCGTGCACAGCGCGGCGGCCAGCGCGCTGGCCAGGAAGACGCGCCGCGCGCTGAAGCGGTCGGCCACGCCGCCGAGCGCGAAGACCAGCGTGCCCAGGATGAAGCCCGCCTGCACCGCCGAAGTGAGCGTGCCCAGCGCGGTGTCGGGCCAGCCGTAGGCCTGCTGCAGGTCGGGCATCACGGCATTCACCGCGAACCAGGGCGAGGTGCCGGCGAACTGCGCCAGCACCAGCAGCGGCAGCAAGTGCCCAGGGGCCTTGTCGGCGCCGCGCGGGGAGGCCATTCAGCCCGCTGCCGTCATGGCCGCACGTTCACTCGATCTTGATGCCGCGCGACTGGATGATGCCGCCCAGGACTCCGGTCTCGCGCGCGACGCGCTGGCGCAGGCCGTCGGCGCTGCTGCCCACCGCCTGCCAGCCCGAGGTGAGCAGGCGCTCGCGCGCCTCGCCGTTCACCGCCGCCGGCACCTCGCGCGCCAGCCGCTCCTGCGCCGCGGCGCTCAGGCCGGCCGGGCCGACCAGCGCCACCCAGACTTCCAGCGCGTCCATCTGCACGCCCAGTTCGGCCAGCGAAGGCGTGTCCGGCGCCAGCGCGCTGCGCGGCCCGGTCAGGCCGATGGCCTGCATCTTGCCGGCCTTGACCTGCGGCAGCGCGATGCCCGGCGGCATCAGCGCCATCTGCACCTGGCCGCCGATGATGGCGGTGATGACCGCCGGGTTGCCGTTGTAAGGCACGTGCACGGCCTCGAAGTTGCCGGCGCGGCTCTTCACGTATTCCATGCCCAGGTGGCCGACCGAGCCGATGCCCACCGAGCCGTAGCTCCACTGGTTGCCGGCCTTGCGCGCGGCTTCGAAGAAATTAGCACCGGCGGGCCATTGCGGCTGCGCCGCCAGCACCAGTGGCGCGGTGGCCAGCAGCGAGACGAAGGCGAAGTCCTTGCCCGGGTCGTAGGGCAGCTTGGGATTGAGCAGCCGGGCCGAGGTGAGGTTGCCGTTGATGACGACGCCTAAAGTGTGGTCGTCGACTGCCTTGGCCACCTGGTCGGCGGCGATATTGCCGGCCGCGCCGGGGCGGTTCTCGATGACCACGGGCTGCCCCAGCGACCTGGACAGCACGTCGGCCAGGGCGCGCGCCGCGATGTCCGGCGTGGAACCGCCCGGGAAGCCGACCAGGATCTTCACCGGTCTGCTGGGCCACACGGGCTGGGCCATGGCGCTGCTGCACCAGACCGTGGCCGCCAGCGCGGTGGCGGCCGCGAGCAGACGGCGGCGGGAGCGGGTCGTTTGGTTGAACATGGGGTCTCCTGGGTCGGTGCAAAGACGCGTCGTCGCGGGCGAACGGCGCGCAGTATCGCCCAAGGCCTCACGCCGGCGCCGGGTCGCGCCGCCCGGCTACGATGCGGCGATGCTGTGGCTGGACCTCCTGCTCGCCACCGCGGCGCTGGCCGCGGCGCTGGCCTTGAAGCCCTGGCGCGCGGTGGCCGGCAGCGCGCCGCCCTGGCCCGCGCTGGCCTGGTGGGCGCTGATGCCGTTGCTGTGGAGCGCCGACCGGCTGAGCGCCATTCCCGTGCTGCAGCCTCTGGCCGGCAGTTGCCTGCTGATGCTGATGCTGGGCTGGCCGCTGGCGGTGCTGATGCTGGTGCCGGTGGCCGCCGTCACGTGGCTGCTGGGCGG
This sequence comes from Rubrivivax sp., assembly GCA_034522875.1. Classification (GTDB taxonomy): domain Bacteria; phylum Pseudomonadota; class Gammaproteobacteria; order Burkholderiales; family Burkholderiaceae_C; genus Rubrivivax. The sequence goes on from JAXHKY010000031.1 coordinate 58,763, forward strand.
GCTGGCGCCGACGGAAGCGCTGGACCGCTTCGTCTGGCTGGGCGTGGTGCCGGTGACGCTGGCCATGCTCATCGGCGCGGCCTTGCGGCGCTGGCTGCCGCACCACTTGTTCATCTACATCCTGGGCCGCGGCTTCTTCGCCACGGCTCTGGCGGTGGCTGCCGCGGGCGCCTTGGCGTCGCAGCTGCAGACGGCCCCGGTGGGCCTGAGCGGCGACGACCTGCTGCTGGCGCGCTGGCTCTTCGCATGGGGCGACGCCTTCATCACCGGCATGCTGGTGGCCATCTTCGTGGCCTTTCGCCCGCAGTGGCTGGCCACCTACGCCGACCGCATCTACCTGCCGCGCGGCTGAGGGCTTTTGAAGAAATGACTCAAGCGCCTGGCGCCCCAGGCACCTCGGCCCAGGGCACGAAGACGCGGCCCTCCATCAGCCGGCGCGCACTGCGCGTCATCGACACCTTGTCGATGCGCCAGCGCCCGTCATCGCTGCGGCTGGCCTGGGCCGCGACGCCCAAGGTGCCCGAGGGATGGCCGAAGCGCACCCGGCCGCCGGCCGGCGCTGCGGGCAGCAGGCGCTGCACCAGCGTGCCCGGAATGCTGGCGGCCGCGGCGATGGCGACACCGCCGGTGCCGGTCATGGCGTGGTGCAGCCTGCCCATGGAAAGGATGCGCGCCAGCAGGTCGATGTCGGCGGCAGCGACGCGCCGGCCGTCCGCCGCCCGGTAGTCCGCCGGTGGCGCCACGAAGCACAGCTTGGGTGTCGCGGGCCGCTCGCGCGTCGCCTCGCCGGCGCTGCCGGCCAGGCCCATGACGACGGCTGCCTGCGCGCGCAGCGCCTCCAGCCGGTCGAGCAGGGCCGGGTTGCCGTTGACTTGGGGCTGCATCTCCAGGCCCGTCAGTCCGATCGCCTGCGCGTCGACGAAAACGGTGGGGTTGCCGGCGTTGATCAGCGTGGCCTCGACAGGGGTGCCGTCGGGCGCCGTCAGCACGTCGACGACCCGCCCGGTGGGCAGCAGCGGCCCCGCCGCCCCGGCGTCACCGCCGCCCGGGTCGAGGAATTCCAGTTCGATGGCCGCCGCCGGGAAGGCCACGCCGTCGAGCATGAAGTCGCCCTGCTCGCGCACGGCACCCTCGCGCATCGGCACGTGGGCGACGATGGTCTTGCCGATATTGCCCTGCCAGATGCGCACCGCGGCCATGCCGTCGCGCGGCGCCGGCACCAGGCCCTGGGTGATGGCGAACGGCGCGACGGCCGCGCTCAGGTTGCCGCAGTTGCCGCTCCAGTCGATGAGGGGCTGGCCGATCGCGACGGCGCCGAACAGGTAGTCCACGTCGTGGCCCGGCCGCGCACTGGGCGCCACCAGGACCACCTTGCTCGTGCTCGAGGTGCCACCGCCCAGGCCGTCGGTCTGCGCCCCGTACGGATCGGGGCTGCCGATCAGGCGCAGCAGCAGGCGGTCGCGCAGCGCCGGGTCGGCCCGCGCGGCGGCGGGCAGGCTGGCGTGCAGCAGGAAGACGCCCTTGCTGGTGCCGCCACGCATGTACGTGGCCGCCAGGCACAGCGTGCCTTGCATGCCGCCTGCGCCTTCGCAAGGCAGCTCAACGTTTGCCGAAGGGCTCGTCGAGGTGGCGCTCATGGGTGGTGAGGATGGTGTCACGAACCATTGTGTCGCTGGACTGGCTGCCCCCTCGGGCCACGAAGCGGCCGCGCGAGGAGGCGGTCGCAGCATGGCGGCAGCGGCGCTTCGAAGCGCTTGCATCATCACCCATCGTTGACCCGGTCAGGGTATGTCCGTAGTCTGCAGCGTCGAAATTGAAAGGCGATCGAAAGTTTTTGCCCGCTGCCGGCGGCATCATTCCCGGATCGGGGCGGCGGACCGATCGAGAGCGCAGGACCACGCCGCCGCCCTGACCGTCACCACCCACAGAAGGAGACCCTCACCATGTTCAAGATCAAGGCCCTGGCTTGCCTGGCCACCGCCACGCTGGCCCTGGGCATCGCCCACGCCGAGCCCTCGAAACCCGAATGCATCGCCCCGGCACAGCCCGGCGGCGGCTTCGACCTGACCTGCCGCATCGCGGTCAACACCTTCAAGAACACCGACACGCTGAAAGCGCCGATGCGCACCGTCTACATGCCCGGCGGCATCGGTGCCGTGGCCTACAACAACGTCATCACGCAGCGCCCGGGCGAAGGCGGCACCATCGTCGCCTTCTCGGGCGGTTCGCTGCTCAACCTGGCGCAGGGCAAGTTCGGCCGCTACGGTGTCAACGACGTGCGCTGGCTGGCGTCGATCGGCGCCGACTACGGCGCCGTCATGGTGCGCAACGACTCGCCGTACAAGACGCTGCCCGAACTGATGGCGGCCTTGAAGGCCGATCCGACCAAGGTCGTGATGGGCGCCGGCGGTTCGGTCGGCAGCCAGGACTGGATGAAGGCCGCGCTCACGGCCAAGGCGGCGGGGGTGGACTACACCAAGATGCGCTTCGTCGCCTTCGAAGGCGGCGGCGAGGCGGTGACGGCGCTGCGCGGTGGCCACATCCAGGCCTACACCGGCGACGCCGCCGAGGCCCGCACGCTGATGGACGGCGGCGCGCCGATCCGCGTGCTGGCGATCTACCACAACGAGCGCCTGACCGGCAAGATGAGCAATGTGCCGACCGCCAAGGAGCAGGGCTACGACATCCAGTGGCCGATCATCCGCGGCTTCTATGTCGGGCCCAAGGTGTCCGACGCCGACTACAACTTCTGGGTCGCGGCCTTCGACAAGGCCATGGCCACGCCCGAGTTTGCCAAGGAACAGGAACAGGGCGGGCTGTTCCCCTTCAACATGACCGGGGCCAAGCTCGATGCCTTCGTCAAGGAGCGCACGGCCGCCTACCGCGACCTGGCGCAGACCTTCGGCCTCGTGAAGTAGGCGCGGCGCGGCCGACAGGCGGAGGCCGGCGGCCGGCGGCAGAACAACCGGGGCGCCGCGCCCGCGCGCGGCGCCCCGTCCACGCAGGAGACAGGGCATGACCATCAACGACCGCATGGCCGGCATCGCCGGCCTGCTGCTGGCCGCTTTCCTGGCCATCTTCGGCTGGGGGCTGCAGGCCCCGTTTGCCTACGAACCGGTGGGGCCGCGCGCCTTTCCGCTCGGCCTGTCGCTGGTCATCGCCTTGTGCAGCGGCTGGCTCATCTACAAGGGTGGCGGTGAGGCCGAACCCAATCCGAAGGGCGCCAACCTGCGCATCTCGCTGATGGTCGGCCTGATCGCGGCCTATGCCTTCCTCTTCGTCTGGCTGGGCTTCGTGATCGCCAATACGGTCATGGTCATCCTCGTCGGCCGCTTGTTCGGTGGCAGCTGGGTCAAGTCGGGCATCACCGGTGTCGTGATGAGCGTGCTGTTCTTCCTGCTCTTCGACAGGCTGCTGGACGTCGTGCTGCCCACCGGGCTGCTCGGAGGATGGCTGTAATGGACACCCTGAGCAATCTCGGCATCGGTTTCGGCGTCGCCTTCACGCCGCTGAACCTGCTCGTGGCCGCCGTCGGCGCCTTCCTCGGCACCATCGTCGGCGTGCTGCCCGGCCTGGGGCCGATCAACGGCGTGGCGATGCTGGTGCCGATCTGCTTTGCCATGGGCCTGCCGCCGGAGACGGCGCTGATCCTGCTCGCGGCGGTTTATGTCGGCGCCGAGTACGGCGGCCGCATCACCTCGATCCTGCTCAACGTGCCGGGCGAGGCGGCCTCGGTGATGACGACACTGGACGGCTACCCCTTGGCGCGCCAGGGCCTGGGCGCGGTGGCACTGTCACTGTCGGCCTGGGCCTCGTTCGTCGGCTCCAGCATCGCCATCCTGGGCATCGCGCTGCTGGCGCCGCTGGTGGCCAACTTCGCGCTGGCCTTCGGCCCGGCCGAATATTTCGTGCTCATGATCTTCGCCTTCTGCGCACTGACCAGCCTGCTCGGCGACAACCCGGTCAAGGGCATCCTGATGGCCGCCATCGGGCTGGCCATCTCGACCGTGGGCGTGGACAGCAATTCGGGCGTCTATCGCTATACCTTCGACTTGCCGCACCTGGCCGACGGCATCGACTTCACGGTGGTGGTGATCGGCCTGTTCGCCATCGCCGAGATGCTGCAGATGCTGGAGAAGCTGCTCGGCGGGCACAAGGTCGAGGTCACCTCCAGCGGGCGCAAGATCTTCAGCCTGAAGGAGCTGGCCTTCACCTGGTGGACGACGGTGCGCTGCGGTCTGATGGGCTTCTTCATCGGCGTGCTGCCGGGCGCCGGGGCCAGCGTGGCGTCGGCGGTGGCCTATTCCAACGAAAAGCGCCTGCACGAGGCCAGGGACCCCGACGCCAAATTCGGCCACGGCGACATGCGCGGGCTGGTGGCACCCGAGGCGGCCAACAATGCCGCGGCCACCGGCTCCTTCATCCCGATGCTGACGCTGGGCGTGCCCGGCTCGGGTACGACGGCGGTGATGATGGGCGCGCTGACGCTGTACAACATCACGCCGGGCCCGGTGCTGTTCGAATCGAAGCCCGAACTGGTGTGGGGCCTGATCGCATCGCTGGCGGTGGCCAACGTGATCCTGCTGCTGATGAACGTGCCGATGGTGCGCGTGTTTGCGTCGATGCTGGCCATTCCCGGCTACATCCTGGTGCCCGGCATCCTGGCCATCAGCTTCATCGGCGTGTATGCCATCAGCGGTTCGGTCTTCGACCTGATGATGATGACGGCGATCGGCGTCGTCGGCTATTTCATGGTCAAGGTCAAGATGCCGATGGCGCCGCTGGTGCTGGGCGTGGTGCTGGGCGACCTGATGGAGCAGAATTTCCGGCGCGGCCTGTCCATCACCAACGGCGACCCGGTCATTTTCTTCTCCAGCACCATCTGCATCACGCTGTGGGTGCTGGCGCTGGCCGTGGTCATCGCGCCGCCGGCGCTGCGCGCCTTCGGCAAGCGCGGCAGCCCGCCGCCGGCCGGCTGAACCGGCGCCGCGCGCCGCGCCGGCGACGGACTTCAGCAGCCCGGCGTTGCGGATCGCGGTCGGCCAGGTCAACGCGCCGCGGCAAAAGCGCCTTGCCAGCGTCTCATGAAGGCCGCGCGTGAGGCGATCAGCGTGTAGTCGCCGGGATAGACCAGCACCAGCGCCGGGTGGCTGGCGGCCAGCGCCTGCACCAGGTCCCAGGCGCCCGGCGTGACCTGCGCGGCGTGTGTGCGCGGCACCTCGCCGGCGGCCAGGCCGTCACGGTGGTGGACCAGGCCGACCGGCCCGTAGGTGGTGGCATAGGCCTCGTGTTTCCATACCGCCCAGCGCGACAGGCTCGCGGCAGGCTCGCGGCAGGCTCACGGCATGCGGGCTGACATGGCGCGCCGCATGGCCGTCGTTGACGAGCGCGGCGAGCCGCTGCTGCTGCCTGAACTGGTGACCCCCCTGGTCCACAACGCGGTGACCTACACGCCCGCCGGAGGCCATGTCACGGTGAGCGCGGGCCGGGTCGAGGGCGGCGCGCGGCGGCGCGCGGCCGGCAGCGGCCTCGGCCTGGCCATCGTCAAGGAGATCTGCGCCCGCCACGGTGCCGAGGTCAGATTGGCCGATCCGCCGCCGGGCGGCCACGGCCTGTGCGTCGATGTGCGCTTTGTTGCCCGCATGGGCGGCTGACCGCCCCCGAGGGCACGGCAGCCGATCAGCCGAAGCCCTCAGCGCCGCCAGAACGCCGGCGTGAACAGCACCAGCACGCTCAGCAGTTCCAGCCGCCCCAGCAGCATGGCGAAGGTGCAGATCCAGGTCTGCAGGTCGGTGAGCCCGCCGTAGTTGGCCGCCGGACCCACATCGCCCAGGCCGGGGCCGATATTGTTCACGCAGGCGATGACGGCGGTGAAGGCGGTGACCACGTCCAGCCCGGTGAACAGCAGCGACATCGTCAGGCCCACCAGCGTGGCGCCGTACATCATCATGTAGGCGATCACGCTCTGCATCACGCGGTCGCTGACCGCGGCGCCGCCCAGCACCACCGGGTTGACCACGTTCGGGTGCACGATGCGCACGAGTTCGCGCCGCGACTGTTTCAGCAGCAGCAGCATGCGCACCATCTTGATGCCGCCGCCGGTGCTGCCGGCGCAGGTGGCGAAACAGCCGAGCAGGATGATGTGCAGCGGCGCGAACAGCGGCCAGGTGGCGTAGTCGTGCGTGGCGTAGCCGGTGGTGGTGGCCACCGACACGACGTGGAAGACCGTGTGGCGCAGCGCCAGCACGTAGTCGGCATAGCCGCCGAAGAGCACGAGGTAGACCGAGATCAGCACCACGCTGCCCGCCAGCACGGCATAGAAGGCGCGCACCTCGGCATTGCGCCACAGCGGCGCCAGCGAACGCGAGCGCCAGGCCACGAAATACAGCACCAGGCTCACGCCCGACAGCAGCATGAAGAACACCGCCACGGCCTCGATGAGCGGCGAATTCCAGTAGCCCAGGCTGGCGTCGTGCGAAGAAAAGCCGCCCAGGCTGACGGTGGTGCACATGTGCATGAAGGCGTCTTCCCAGCTCATGCCGGCGGCGCGGTAGGCCAGCGTGCAGGCCACCGCCAGCAGGCCGTAGGCGACCCAGATGGCGCGCGCGGTGTCGGCGATGCGCGGCGTGAGCTTCTGGTCCTTCATCGGCCCGGCCATCTCGGCCTTGTAGAGCTGGGTGCCGCCCACGCCCAGCAGCGGCAGGATGGCCACCGCCAGCACGATGATGCCCAGCCCGCCGACGAACATCATGAAGCAGCGCCACACGTTCACCGACAGCGGCAGGTTGTCCAGGCCGCTGAAGGCGGTGGCGCCGGTGGCGGTGATCGCCGACATGGCCTCGAAATAGGCGTCGGTGACGCTGGCGCCCGGGATCGCCAGCCACAGCGGCAGCGCGCCGAACGCCGGCAGAGTGAGCCAGGTCAGGCCCACCAGCACGAAGCCGTCGCGCGGCTGCAGTTCGCGCCTGAAGCGGCGCGTCACCAGGCTTAGGCCCAGGCCGCAGGCAAAGGTGATGCCGGTGGCCAGCACGAAGGCGTCCTCGGCCGCATCGTGGATCGTCAGCGTGAAAGCCAGCGGCACGCACATCAGCAGTGAAAACACCACGACCAGGCGGCCGACGAGCGCGACAACCGGCAGCAGGCCCATCAGAAGAGGAAGGTCGCGCTGACCTGGAACAGTTTCTCGACCTCGCGCACCAGGCGCTTGCGCGGCACGAAGACGATGACGTGGTCGTTGGGCTCGATCACGGTGTCGCGGTGCGCGATGATGACCTGCGGCCTGGCCTCGGCGCCGGCGTCGCTGCCGTCGGCCAGGTGCAGCCCGCGCACGATGGCGCCCACCTGCGCCCCCTTGGGCAGGCCGATGTCGCCCACCGGGCGGCCCGTCAGGCGACTGGTCTTGCGGTCGCCGCGCACGATGGCCTCCATGGCCTCGGCGGCGCCGCGGCGCAGGCTGTGCACCGACTCCACGTCGCCACGGCGCACGTAGGCCAGCAACTCGCCGATGACGGCGTGGCTGGGTGCGATGGCGATGTCGATCTGCGATCCCTGCACCAGGTCGGCGTAGGCGCGGCGGTTGATGAGCGCCAGCACGCGCCGCGCGCCCATGCGCTTGGCCAGCAGGCAGGACATGATGTTGTCCTCGTCGTCGCTGGTCAGCGCCAGGAACAGGTCCATCTCGTCGACGTTCTCGTCGCCGAGCAGGTCTTCGTCGGTGGCGTCACCCTGCAGCACCAGCACCGAGGGCGGCAGTTCGGTGGCCAGGTATTCGCAGCGCTCGCGCTGCGGCTCGATGAGCTTGAGCTGGTATTCGGCCTGGATCTCGCGCGCCAGGCGCAGGCCGACCTTGCCGCCGCCGGCGAGCATGATGCGCTTGACCGGGCGATCGACCTGGGTCAGTGCGCCCAGCACGGCGCGAATGTGTTCGGTGGAGGCGAGCACGAAGACTTCGTCACCGATCTCGATGCGCGTGTCGCCTTCCAGCGAGCGCAACGCCTTCTCCAGACGGTAGATGGCCACGATGCGCATCTCCACGCCGGCCACCAGGGCGGGGATCTCGGCCAGGCTGTGCCGCACCAGCGGGCTGCCCTCCACCGCGCGCACGGCGATCAGGCTCACCAGGCCGTGCGCGAATTCCAGCACCTGCAGCGCCTCGGGGTAGCGGATCAGCTTGCGGATGTAGGAGGTGACGCTCTGCTCGGGGCAGATCACCTGGTCCACCGCGAAGCCGTTGCGTTCCAGCATCGGGCTGCCCTGGGCGTATTCAGGGCTGCGCACGCGCGCGATGCGCGTGGGCACGTTGAACAGGTCGTGCGCGATCTTGCACACCACCAGGTTGGTCTCGTCCTGCGGCGCGCAGGCGATGATCATGTCGGCGTCGTCGATGCCGGCCTCGCGCAGCACCGAAGGCTGGATGCCGTTGCCGACCACGCCGCGCAGGTCGAGCCGGTCCTGCAGGAAACGCAGCCGCGCGGGGTCGGTGTCGATGACGGTGATGTCGTTCTTCTCCGAGACCAGGCTCTCGGCCACGCTTTCGCCCACGCGCCCGGCGCCCAGGATGAGGATCTTCATGGCGGCGGATTATGGGAGCCGGGGTACAGGCGTGCCAGCAGCGCGCGGGTGGCGCCGGCCAGCAGCGGCTGCAGCGCGGTTTCCAGGCGCTCGGCTTCGCCGGCATTTTCCACGCGGTCGCTGCGGCCGGCCCACAGCGCGGCCAGCGCCTCGCGCTGCGTTGCCAACACCTCGGCCACCGTGGCCGTCCAGTGCGGCGGGGCCTCGCCTTGCACCCATTCGCCGCGGCCGCGGCCGAAATGCGCCACCGCCAGGTAACGCAGCAACGCCGCTTCCACCAGCGGGCCCATGGCGGCGTCGCTCCACGCCACCCAGCTGCGGCCGGTGCCGCGCACCACGTTGACGCCGCGCGCCAGCCCGGCGGCGCCCAGCGCGCCGAGCAGCCCGCCGGCGATGAGGCCGCCGCCGAGAGTGAGGCCGCCGCTGGCGATGTCGGCCTTCAGCCCGGCCAGCGCCCCGGTGACGGCGCCGCCCAGGATGGCGGCCTTGCCTTCCGGCACACGCTGGTGGCGTGCGAACTGGCCCGCCACGCGCTGCAGGATCTCGGCCTGCGCATGGCCTTCCAGCCCGTGCAGTTCGATCAGCTGCGTGGTGCTCTGGCGTACCTCGGCTTCCAGCGCCGCCGCCAGGCGCTGCTGCGCGGCGCTGGCGGGGTCGGCGCCAGCGTCGGCATCGAGCCGCCGCGCCACGGCGCCGCCGAACTGGCGCAGGCGCTGACCCAGCCCCGCACCCTCGGTCACCGTTTCGCGCGCCGCCGCGGTGCGCGCCAGGCTGGCGGCCAGCACCTGCATGGCCGCCTCGAACGTCTGTTGCCGCCGCGTGCGCCAGGCCGCCGTCAGGCGCGACATCGCCTCGGCGCGCTCGCCCTGCAGCAGCGCCTGCACGGCCTGCAGCAGCGTCGCCTCGTGGACCCAGCAGCGCGCGAAGGCGTCCAGTGGCAGCACGGCTTGAACCAGCGGCCAGGGCGCGAGATGAGCGCGCCAGGCCTGCACGTCGGCCGCCTCCTCGGCCGCCGAGCGCGGCGCGCCGAGCTGGTTCAGCAGCACCAGCACTGGCTTGCCCACCCAGGTCAGCAGGTCCATCTCGGGCGCCACGTAGCCGGCGGCCTGCGGGGATTCGGCGGCGTTCACCAGGTACAGCACGACGTCGCTTTCGGCCTGCACATGGCGCAGCGCCTGCTGGCTGTGCCAGAAGCTGCGGTCACGCCAGCGGTCCCAGACTTCCGTCAGGAACCAGCCCAGCGGCTGGCCGCTCTGGCGCATGCGCCTGGCCAGGCGCGCGCTGTCGCCGAAGCCGGGCGTGTCCCACAGGCGCAGGCGGTCGCCTTCGGGGGTGACGATCAGATCGTGGCCGTCGGCGAAGGGCGTCACGTGCGGCGCGTCGCGCACCACGCCCACGTCGGTGCCGAGCAGCGTGCGCGCCAGCGTCGTCTTGCCGGCGTTGGTGTGCGAGACCAGGCTCAGGGTGACGGTGGTCATGGCGGGTCGGCCCCTCTCGGCCTGTCAACGCGACAGCGCCGACTCCAGCGCGGCGGCGGATCTCTCGTCGGCCACGGTCGGTGAATTCAGCGCGGCCGCGGCCCAGGCCGCGTCGTGGGCTGCGGCCAGTTGCTGCCAGGCCGCGCGGCGCTCGGCGCCACGCGCCGGCGTGGCGGCGAAGCGGCGATCGAAGTCCGAACTGTCGGCCAGCAGCAGCATCGGCACGCCCGGCGCCGCCTGGCGCAGGGCCTGCAGAAAGCGGCCGTGGGTATCTTCCTCGGGCGTGGCGCCCAGGTCCACCAGCGCCAGGCGCAGCGTGGTCTCCGGCTCGGGCGCCGCCTGTGCGGCCGCTTCCTCGTTGCCATAGGTCGTGGCGTCGGCCACCGTCAATTGCAGCCCCGGGCCGAGCACTTGCGCCAGCAACGCGCGCAGGCCCAGCGCCACTTGCGCCGTGGGTGCGGCGCCGTGCGGCAGCACCTGCACGCGCGGCGTGCCGCCGCCGTGTCCACGCAGCAGGCGCTGGAAATACGGGTCGTCTTTCGGCAGCGCCACGCGGCGCGACAGCCAGCGCGAACGCGCCGCCGCCCACACCGCCAGCACCAGCCGCGGCGCCACCACGAACAGGGCCAGCATCGCCGCGTACAGGTGAATCCACGGCGCGGCGCTGGCCGTGGCGGCGCCCTGCGGCGCCACGCGCAGGGCCTCCAGCGCGGCGGCGTCGGGCACCGCGATGCCGGTGACCGCCACCGCGGGCGCCAGCAGCGTGGCGAGCACCGCCTGCACGGTGCCAGCATCCAGGAAGGTGCTCTGCCAACCGACGCGGAAGTCGAGCACCAGGCCGCGCAGGTAGAGCCCGGCCACCAGGCCGGCGGCCAGCGCCGCCGCGGCCAGGTGCAGCAGCAGGGCCGCGCGCGCCACCGCCAACGGCCAGCCGTGCCGCGCCCAGGACTGGCCGCAGGCCTGCAAGGGCGCGCTGCCACCCGGCACGCGCGCCAGCCGGCGCGCCAGCCAGGCGCGCGCGCGCTTGGGCACCGGCAGCAGCAGGCTCAGGTAGACCAGCAGGTTCCAGGCCATCACCACCCAGACCGGCGGCGCCAGCAGGTTGATGTGCTGGCTGCCGCCCAGCGCGTCGGCCGCCAGACCGGACACGGCGCCGAGCAGCAGCGCCAGCAGCGTCCAGCCCGGGCGCCAGAAGCGCCGGTCGAGCCAGCGCGTCACGGCCTTGTCGCGCGGCGCCAGCAGGTGCAGGGCATGCCGGGCTCGTTCGTCCAGGTAGCGCTCGGGGGCGGCGTCGGTCGGTGTCGTCTCGCGCGCCAGCCGCGTCACCAGGGCGCGGTCATCGGCCGTCCACGGCGCGCCCTGGTCCGGGCCCGTTTCGAAGGCCCGCACCATGAGCACGCGGCGTGCGGCGGCTTCGTCGAAATGAAAGGAGTGCTTGCTCACGATGCGGCCAATGTAGCGCCTATCGGCGCGCGCCAAGAACCGCAGGGCGGCGGTGGGTTCGCCGGCTACGCCAGCGCCCGGCCGATGAGGATCTTCTGCACCTCCGACGTGCCTTCGTAGATCTGGCACACGCGCACGTCGCGGTAGATGCGCTCGACGGAGAAGTCGCTCACGTAGCCGTAGCCGCCGTGCACCTGGATGGCGTCGCTGCACACGCGTTCGGCCATCTCGCTGGCGTAGAGCTTGGCCATCGCGGCTTCCTTCAGACACGGCAGGCCGGCGTCCTTCAGGCTGGCGGCGTGCCAGATGAGCTGGCGTGCGGCTTCGATCTGGGTGGCCATGTCGGCCAGTTTGAACTGCACCGCCTGGTGGTTGAAGATGGGCTGGCCGAAGCTTTCGCGCTGCTTGGCGTAGGCCAGCGCCGCTTCGAAGGCGGCGCGTGCCATGCCCACGGCCTGGCTGGCGATGCCGATGCGGCCGCCCTCCAGGCCGCTGAGCGCGATCTTCAGCCCCATGCCCTCGTCGCCCAGCAGGTTGGCGGCCGGCACGCGGCAGTTCTCGAAATTGATCTGCGCCGTGTCGCTGGCGTGCTGGCCCATCTTGTCTTCCAGCCGCGCCACCACGTAGCCGGGCGTGGCGGTGGGCACGACAAAGGCGCTGATGCCCTTCTTGCCCGCGGCCTTGTCGGTGACCGCCATCACGATGGCCACGTCGCCGTGCTTGCCGCTGGTGATGAACTGCTTGACGCCGTTGAGCACGTAGGCGTCGTCGTCGCCGTCCTTGACACGGACGGCCGTGGTCTTCAGGCCGCCGGCCTCGCTGCCCACGTGCGGCTCGGTCAGGCAGAAAGCGCCCAGCTGCTCGCCGCGCGCCAGCGGCAACAGGAAGCGCTGCTGCTGCTCGGCGTTGCCGTAGGCCATCAGAATGGAACACACCGGGCAGTTGTTGACGCTGACCACGGTGCTGGTGGCACCGTCGCCGGCGGCGATCTCCTCCAGGATGACGGCCAGCGCCAGGTAGTCCAGCCCCGCGCCGCCCAGCTCGGCCGGCACCGCCACGCCGTAACAGCCCAGTTCGGCCAGGCCGCGCAGCGCGGCAGCAGGGAAGGTGTGGCCCTTGTCCCAGTCCGCGGCATGCGGCGCCACTTCGGCCTGCACGTAGGCGCGCACGGCATCCTGCACGGCGCGGTGGTCTTCGGACAACAGCATGGCGGGGCTTTCGTGGGCTGCACGACCGGTGGTTCGACGCCGAATTGTGGCCCTGTCCGGTGACGCGCGTCGATGCCATGACCACGCGGATGCGGCCGCGCAGGGCGTACCGGCGACGCCGGGCCCCTGCAGAACCCTCTGGCCGGCCCCGGCCGAGGAACGGTGGCCCAGCCGCCCGTGGCGCCGTTGCGCCAGCGGCAAGTTGCCGTTCAACTCCGCTTCGGCGGCGGACGCACGAGAACGGTTTGAGGAAAGCCGTCGGACAGGATCACGGTGGACGAGAAGCCGGCATCCACCCCCGCGCCGCCCGGCGACGGCTCCGTCGCCGCAGCGTCGCGCAGCTCGCTCCTGGCCAACGGCAGCGGCGGACGGGCTGCCAGTTCAGCCTGCAGCTGGCCCATCTGCCGTCGCGCCTGTTGCGCATGCTCCGCGGCCGTTCGGCGCACCGTCTGAAGTTGTTCCTGCAGCGCACCGAGTTGGCGCTTGTAGCGCCAGGCGGCGGCGAACCAGCCGCAAGGCAGCAGCACAAGCGAAGCGATGAGCCAGAGCGTTTGGGTCATGTAATTTGGGCTGGGCGTGGCCAGCCTGCCAGCAGTCCGATGACAAACCTGCATCGGCACGGCAGACGCCGGACTTGAGGGCCAGCGCATGCCCAGCCGTCGTCGCGGCGCGAGAAGTGGCCGGCCACCCTCTCCGCCCTATGTCACGCGGTCTATCGATCCTTGCCTCAGGCCAGCGCCGGCCGCGCACCGAGCAGGCGCAAGGCCAGCGCGATGAACAGCGTGCCGCCCAGCAGGCCCAGAGCACGGCGCGCCGCGGCCGACGCCCGCCAGCGTGACAGCCGCGTGGTCAGCAAGACCAGCAGCGCCAGGAACAGCGTGCCCTGCAAGGCAAACCAGCCGCCCAGCAGCAGCAAGGCGGCCGTCTTGCCTGGCGCGCCGGCGGGCACGAACTGCGGCAGGAAGGCCAGGAAGAAGAGCGCCACCTTGGGATTGAGCAGGTTGGTGAGCAGGCCGGTGCGGAATTCCAGCCACAGCGGCCGCGCGGGCGCCGGGTCCGGCACCGAAACGCCGGCGGCGCCGACCGCCGGCCCGCGCCATGCCTGCCGCAGCAGTCCCAGTCCGAGCCAGCCCAGCCAGGCCGCGCCGGCCCACTGCACGGCGGTGAACGCTGCCGGGTGCAGCGCCAGCAGCGCCGCCAGGCCGAAGGCGGCCGCCCCTGCATGCGCCACACAGCCGGCACCGATGCCTGCCGCCGTCGCGAGCCCGGCGCGCGCGCCGCCCTGCAGCGTGCGCGTCACCGTGAGCAGGAAGTCCACCCCCGGCGTGGCGTTGAGCACCGCCGTCGCGGCGGTAAACAACGCCAGTTCGCCCGGCCCCGGCAGCCAGGGCGTCACATCAGCTCGACCGCCAGCGCCGTGGCCTCGCCGCCGCCGATGCACAGCGCCGCCACGCCGCGCGTCTTGCCCTGCTTGCGCAGCGCACCCAGCAGCGTGACGACGATGCGCGCACCGGACGCGCCGATGGGGTGACCCAGGGCACAGGCGCCGCCGTGCACGTTGACGATCTCGTGCGGCAGCTTGAATTCGGTCATCGCGGCCATGGTGACGGCGGCAAAGGCCTCGTTCACTTCCCACAGGTCCACCTGGCCGACCTGCCAGCCCGTCTTCTTCAGCACCTTCTGGATGGCACCCACCGGCGCGGTGGTGAACCAGTCGGGCGCCTGCGCGTGCACGGCATGGCCGGCGATGCGCGCCAGCGGCTTCAGGCCCATCTGCACGGCCGTGCTTTCGCGCACCAGCACCAGCGCCGCGGCACCGTCGCTGATGCTGCTGGCATTGGCGGCGGTGATGGTGCCGTCCTTCTTGAAGGCGGGCTTCAGGCCCGGAATCTTGTCGAGCTTGGCCTTGAACGGCTGCTCGTCGTACTTGACCAACGCCTCGCCGCCCCGGCCCTGCAGCGTGACCGGGGCCATTTCCCAGTCGAAGCTGCCGTCTTCGTTGGCCCTCTTGCTGCGCACGGTGGACTGGATGGCGAAATGGTCCTGGGCCTCGCGCGTGAAGCCGTACTTGACCACGCACTGTTCGGCAAAGACGCCCATGGCCTTGCCACGTTCGTAGGCGTCTTCAAGGCCGTCCATGGCCATGTGGTCGAACATCTGCGCCGCGCCGTATTTGATGCCCTTGCGCGCGAACAGCAGGTGCGGCGCATTGGTCATGCTCTCCATGCCGCCGGCGACGATCACATTCGCCGACCCGGCCAGCAGCATGTCGTGGCCGAACATCATGGTGCGCATGCCGCTGCCGCACATCTTGGAGAGCGTCACGGCGCCGGTGCTGTCGGGCAGGCCGGCGCGGCGCATGGCCTGGCGCGCCGGCGCCTGGCCCTGCCCGGCCATCAGGCAGTTGCCCAGCAGCACCTCGTCGACGGCGTCGCCGGGCACACCGGCACGTTCGACGGCGGCCTTCACGGCCACGGCGCCCAGTTCCCAGGCGGCCAGCGAAGCGAAGTCGCCGAGCAGGCCGCCGATGGGCGTACGGGCAGCGGAAACGATGACGATGGATTCAGCCATGGAATGCTCCTGTGAAAGAGGCCGAAGGCTTCATTGTGCCGGCCGCGACGAAAAACGCTTGGCCGGTTCGTAGGGAAAGACATCGTGCACGTGGCCGGCGGCGATACGCTCCTTGTGGGCCTGCCAGAACTCGGCGTCCAGCAGGTCGGCGTGGTGCGCCATGAAGACCTCGCGCACTTGCGGGTTGCCCAGCAGGAAGGGGCCGAAGGTCTCGGGGAAGACGTCGTGCGGGCCCACCGAATACCAGACCTCGCCCGACATCTCCTCTTCCTCGTTGCGCGGCTGCGGCACGCGGCGGAAGTTGCAGTCGGTGATGTATTCGATCTCGTCGTAGTCGTAGAAGACGACCTTGCCGTGGCGCGTGATGCCGAAGTTCTTCCACAGCATGTCGCCAGGGAAGATGTTGGCCGACACCAGGTCCTTGATGGCGTTGCCGTATTCGACCACCGCGTGCGCCAGCTGCTCAGGGCCGGCTTCCTGCAGGTAGATGTTGAGCGGGATCATGCGGCGTTCGATATAGACATGCTGGATGACGAGCATGTCGCCCTCTTCCTCCAGCAGGCTGCCGCAGAAGTGGCGCAGTTCGGCGATCAGTTCCTGCTCGAAGCGCTGGCGCGGGAAGGCGACCTTGCTGTACTCCAGCGTGTCGGCCATGCGGCCCACGCGGTCGTGCTGCTTGACGAGCAGGTACTTGCCCTTGATCTGCTCGCGCGTGGTTTCCTTCTGTGGCGGGTAGAAGTCCTTGATGACCTTGAAGACGTAGGGAAAGGAAGGCAGGTCGAAGACCAGCATGACCATGCCCTTGATGCCCGGCGCGATGCGGAACTTGTCCGACGAATGCCGCAGGTGGGCCAGGAAGTCGCGGTAGAAGAGGTTCTTGCCGTGCTTCTGCAGCCCGATGGCGTTGTAGAGCTCGGCGCGCGGCTTGCGCGGCATGAGCCCGCGCAGGAACTGCACGAAGGCGCTGGGCACCCCCATGTCGACCATGAAATAGGCGCGGGCGTAGCTGAAGATCATGAGCAACTCGTCTTCGCCGAACAGCGCGGCGTCGATGACGAGCTTGCCCGTGGGCCCGTGCAGGATGGGCAGGGCCACCGGCGTTTCGGTGAAGCCGTTGATGATCTTGGCCACCAGGTAGGCACCCTTGTTGCGGAAGAACAGGCTCGAAAGCACCTGGATCTGGAAATTGGCGCGCGGCCTGAAGCCGCCCAGTTCGGACACCATGGCCTGCACCACGTTGTCGACGTCGCGGCCCAGGTCCTCGAAGGCCACGCCGAGCTGGAAGTTGCTGACGATGCGCGACCAGGTCTCGTGCAGGCTGTCCTTGGTGGGGTAATAGGCGCGGTAGGTGGGGGCGGCGCCGGGGGTGTCGGGCTCCAGGTATTCGGTGCTGATGGCCGGCCGCACGAAGATGAAGTCGTTGCGGAAGTAGCTGCGGTGCAGCAGCTTGGCGGTGGCCGAATTGAAGAAGGTCTCGGCCAGCTCGGGCTGCAGATGGTTGGTGAGCAGGCCGATGTAGTGCAGCTTGGCCTGCTGCCAGGTGTCCATGGACAGCGTCTCGACCGCGAATTCGCTGCGCAAGCGGGCCACGGCTTCGTCGACCCGCTGGTCGTAGAACTCGATGCGCTGCGCCTGCGCATGCTGCTGGCCGTGCCAGTCGGCGCGCTCGAAGCGGCCCTTGGCCGCGGCGCTGGTCTCGCGGAA
The DNA here is from genome assembly GCA_034522875.1 of Rubrivivax sp. Classification (GTDB taxonomy): domain Bacteria; phylum Pseudomonadota; class Gammaproteobacteria; order Burkholderiales; family Burkholderiaceae_C; genus Rubrivivax. The sequence continues at coordinate 75,738 of JAXHKY010000031.1, forward strand.
CAGGCGATAGTGGCGGTCGAAACCGTCCAGCAGCGTGCTGGCGATGGCGTAGGCGCGGCTGTCGGTGAGCTTGTGCGGGAACATGTGATGGCGGTCAGTCGATGTCGGTGGCTTCGTCGCGGGCGCCTCCGCGCGGGTAGCGCTTGAGTGCGGCCGCAAAGACGTCCACCACGGTTTCGGGGCGGTCCATGGTGACACCCAAATCTTTCAGCAAACCGTCACGCAACCCGTAGACCCAGCCGTGCACCGCCACCGTCTGGCCGCGCGCCCAGGCGTCCTGCAGCACGGTGGACAGCGCCACGTTGCCCACCTGCTCGATGACGTTCATCTCGCACAAGGTGTCTTCCTGCTCGGCCGGCGACAGGTGCTGCAGCCGCTTGCGGTGGCGCAACCGCACGTCCTGCACGTGGCGCAGCCAGTTGTCGGCCAGGCCGATGCGGGTGCCGCGCAGTGCCGCGCGCACGCCGGCGCAACCGTAGTGCCCGACGACGATGATGTGCTCCACCTTGAGGTGTTCCACTGCGAACTGGAGGGTCGACAGGGCATTGAGGTCGGAGTGCACCACCAGGTTGGCCACGTTGCGGTGCACGAAGACCTCGCCCGGGTCCAGCCCGGTGATCTCGTTGGCCGGCACGCGGCTGTCGGCGCAGCCGATCCACATGTAGCGCGGGTTCTGCTGCTGCGCCAGCCGGGTGAAGAAGCCTGGCTCGCGTTGCTCGGTGGCGGCGGCCCAGCGGCGGTTGCTGACCAGCAGGTCGTGCAGTTCTTCCTTCATGCCCACCCCGTCGGCCAGGCGTTCACATCGTCTCGGCGAACAGCTCGCGGCCGATCAGCATGCGGCGGATCTCGCTCGTGCCGGCGCCGATCTCGTACAGCTTGGCGTCGCGCCACAGCCGGCCCAGCGGGTAATCGTTGATGTAGCCGTTGCCGCCGAAGATCTGGATGCCTTCGCCGGCCATCCAGGTGGCCTTTTCGGCGCACCACAGGATGACGCTGGCGCAGTCCTTGCGCACCTGGCGCACGTGTTCGGCACCGAGCAGGTCGAGGTTCTTGCCCACCGTGTAGCAGAAGGCGCGCGCGGCCTGCAGCACGGTGTACATGTCGGCCACCTTGCCCTGGATGAGCTGGAATTCACCGATCGATTGCCCGAATTGCTTCCTGTCGTGGATGTAGGGCACCACGTTGTCCATCACCGCCTGCATGATGCCGATGGGGCCGGCGGCGAGCACGGCGCGCTCGTAGTCCAGGCCGCTCATCAGGACCTTGGTGCCGCGGTTGAGGTGGCCCAGGATGTTCTCGGCGGGTACCTCGACGTTGTTGAACACCATCTCGCCGGTGTGGCTGCCGCGCATGCCCAGCTTGTCCAGCTTCTGCGCGGTGGAAAAGCCCTTCATGCCCTTCTCGACGATGAAGGCGGTGATGCTGCGCGCACCACCGGCTGCCGCCCTGCCGCCGCCCGTTCGGTGCGCTGCCTCGGGGTGCGCCAATGCGGGGTGGCCTTCATGGTCGGGTTCGGTCTTGGCGTAGACCACCATGGTGTCGGCATCCGGCCCGTTGGTGATCCACATCTTGGTGCCGTTGAGCAGGTAGTAGCCGCCCTTGTCTTCGGCGCTGAGCTTCATGCTGATGACGTCACTGCCGGCACCCGGCTCGCTCATGGCCAGCGCGCCCACGTGTTCGCCGCTGATCAGCTTGGGCAGGTACTTCGCGCGCTGGGCCGCGTTGCCGTTGCGCTTGATCTGGTTCACACACAGGTTGCTGTGGGCGCCGTAGCTCAAGCCGATGCTGGCGCTGGCGCGGCTGATCTCCTCCATGGCGATCATGTGCGCCAGGTAGCCCATGCCGGCGCCGCCGTCCTCTTCCGGCACGGTGATGCCGAGCACGCCCAGATCGCCCATCTTGCGCCACAGGTCCATGGGAAACTGGTCGCTGCGGTCGGCTTCGGCCGCGCGCGGGGCGATCTCGGCTTGCGCGAAGGCGTGCACCGCGTCGCGCAGGGCGTCGATATCTTCGCCGAGCTGGAAATTCAGGCCGGGCAGGTTCATGGGGGCGTCTCCTCAGGCGTTTCGGGGTCGCGGTGTCCGGGCAGTGGTTAGACTGGCTCGAACCGCTGCCGCAAATATAGAGCCATGGCCAACCCGCACGAGAGCGCACTGCACTACCCGCTGGGCGATACGCTGCCGGCCCCCGGCCGCACGATCGAGATCGCGCCCGGCGTGCGCTGGCTGCGCATGGCGCTGCCCTTCGCGCTGGACCACATCAACCTGTGGCTGCTGCGCGACCGGCAGGACGGCATCGAGGGCTGGACCATCGTCGACTGCGGCATCGCCAACGACGCCACCCGCCAAGCCTGGGAGCGCCTGTTCGCGCACGAACTGCAAGGCCTGCCGGTGCTGCGCGTGCTGGTCACGCACATGCACCCCGACCACATCGGGCTGGCGCACTGGCTGTGCGAACGCTGGACGACGCCGCAGCGCGAGTGCCGGCTGTGGATCAGCGGCACCGACTGGAACGCTGGCCGCATGGCCAGCCTTGCCACCACCGGTTTCGGTGGCGAAGCCGCGGCGCAATTCTTCGCGCAGCATGGCCTGACCGACCCCGAGTCACTGGCCAAGGTGCGCGCGCGCAGCAACTACTACGCGAGCATGGTGCCGCAGGTGCCGGGGCGTTTCCGGCGCCTGATGGACGGCATGGTGCTCGACATCGGCGGCCGCACCTGGCACTGCGTCGCCGGCTACGGCCATGCGCCGGAGCACATCGCCCTGCATGGCCCGGAACTGGACCTGCTGATCTCGGGCGACATGGTGCTGCCGCGCATCTCCACCAATGTCAGCGTCATCGACCTCGAGCCCGAGGCCGACCCGCTGCCGCTGTATCTGAAGTCCATCGCCGCGCTGCGCGCGCTGCCCGCCGCCACTTTGGTGCTGCCCTCGCATGGCTTGCCGTTCACCGGGCTGCACGAGCGCATTGCGCAGCTGGAGGCGCACCACGAGGAACGCCTGGCCGAGGTGCTGGCGGCGTGCCGCGAGGCGCCGTGCAGCGCCGCGGACCTGCTGGCGGTGATGTTCAAGCGCAAGCTCGACCTGCACCAGACGACTTTCGCGATGGGCGAATCCATCGCCCACGTGCACGCGCTGCAGACGGCCGGTCGGCTGGCGCCCGAGCCAGGCGCCGACGGCGTGCTGCGCTGGCGCGCCGCGGGCTGAGAGCCTTAAAATGACCGTAGCCGCGTCATCTCCCCGCCCCGCCGCCCCCCCCTCCCCCCCCCAAACGAAAAACGGCGACAGAACGGGGTTGGAACCCGTTCTGCCGCCACACCGAGCCTCCCAGCCCGTCCCTGCCTGAGTCTTTGTGATGACAACTTGAACTGCCAGTATGCAAGGCTGCCGGCACCGTGCCTATCCTGCATTTGAAGGTCAGACGATTCTTAAGACCCACCCCCATCGGGGGGTAGGACTCGACGGCGCTGGTGCGGTCAGTCGAATGCAGGCAGCACTTCGTGGCGCAGGGCACCGCGCGCGGCCTCGAATTCGGGCAATGCCTGGCGTACCACGTCCCAGAAGGCGGCGCTGTGGTTCATCTCGCGCAGGTGCGCCAGTTCGTGCGTCACCACGTAGTCGATCACCGGCAGGCCGAAATGCACCAGGCGCCAGTTCAGGCGGATCGAGCCGTCGGCGCTGGCGCTGCCCCAGCGCGTGCTGGCCGAACTGAGCGTCAGCCGCTTCATGCGCACGCCCAGCCGGCCGGCGAACCAGGCGCAGCGCTCCTCGAACAGGCGCCGCGCCTGGCGCTGCAGCCAACTCTGCACGGTGTCGCGGATCTGCTCCGGCGCGGCGCCCTGCGGCAGGCCCAGGTGCAAGGTCAACCGCGGCACGCCGGGCAGCGTGTCGTCGGCCGTGTGCAGCACGGCGCCGGTGGCGCGCGGGTCCAGCACCAGGATCACGGTTTCGCCCAGGAAAGGAATCGTGCTGCCGTCGCGCCAGTCCACGCGCGCGGCGGCCAGTCGCTGCGCGCGTTCACGCTGCTCGTAAAGCTTGCGCAGGATCCAGGCGGCCTTCTCGCGCAGCGCGGCTTCGACTTCACCCACGCCGACCCAGCGCGGCGCGCTGACCGACAGGCCCTCGACCCCGACCACGAAACCGATGCTGCGCCGCCGGGCCCGCCGCAACTCGTAGGCCACCACATGTTCACCGAGCTGGATGTCGCGCTGCGAACGCGGGTGCCGGAAAGCCCCGGGCTCAGGCGCAGCCGGCAACCTGGGTGCCGCCGGTGCGGGTGGCGGCGTCGGGACCTGCACCGTGCCCGTGGCGGCCGACTCGTCGTCGAACAGCGAGAGTTGCAGCGACGAAGGCGGCGCGGGCGGCATGGGCCGCGATTCTAGGAGGCGGCCGCCATCGATGCCGTCGCGCTGCGCGCGGCATCGGGATAGGCTTCGGGATCGAGCCGCCGCATCTCGGCCTCGATCCAGCCCTCGACCTCGCGCATCAGTTCGTCGGGCTTGCGGCCGACACTGGGGATGGGCCGGCCGATCGAGACTTCGATGACTCCCGGCCGCAGCAGGAAGCTCTTGCGCGGCCAGCATCTCGCCGAGGTGGCGGCAATGGGCACGATGGGCACGCCGCAGGTGATGGCCAGCCGCGAGGCGCCGCTCTGGTAACGGCCCTTCTGCCCGCGCCCGGTGCGCGTGCCTTCGGGAAACATGATCACCCAGATGCCCTGCGCAAACAGCTCCTTGCCCCGGGCCGCGATCCTGGCCCAGGCTTCGACGCGCTTGCTGCGGTCGATGTGGATCATGTCCAGCCGGCCCATGGCCCAGCCGAAGAATGGGATGTGCAGCAGTTCGCGCTTGAAGACAAAGGCCAGCGGGTGCGGCATCAGCGTGGGCAGCGCGAAGGTCTCCCAGGCGGACTGATGCTTGGGCGCGAGCAGCACCGCGGCATGGCCGTCGGCCGCGCTGGGCAGGTGCTCGATGCCGTGCACGCGGTGGCGCACGCCGCAGATCACGCGTGCGCCCCACACCGCCAGCCGCAGCCAGCCCATGGTGGGCCAGTACAGGCGCGGACCGCGCACGAAGATCGAAAGCAGCAGCATCGCCAGGGCCCAGGGCACCACCGTGGCGGCCAGCCAGAGCACGAAGAGCAGTGAACGCAGTGCCCACGGCACCGGCGTCGCGCGCATCAGCCCAGTTCCCCCGTGGCGGAATCGACGACGTGGTCGCGGCGCAGCAGAAAGTCGACGAAGGCCGGCAGGTCGGCATGCGCCCGCGCGCCCGGCACCTGGGACAGCATGTGGTGCAGCTGGTCGTCGCCGATATTCGCGGCGCGGCCGGTCAGCACCAGGTGCGGTTCGCAGCCGGCGGCGTGGGCGGCGAGCAGGTCGCGCAGCGTATCGGCGGCCATCGGCACCGTCTTCAGGTCCACGCCATAGCGGCGACCCACCTCCAGCATCATGCCGGGCTTGGGCTTGCGGCATTCGCAGGTGTCGTCGGGCGTGTGCGGGCAGAAGAAGACGGCGTCGATGCGACCGCCCTGCGCCGCGAGCAACTGGTTCATGTGCGCGTGCACGGCATTCACGGCGGCCATGTCGATCATGCCGCGGCCGATGCCGGACTGGTTGGTGGCCACCACCACGTGCCAGCCGGCATGGTTCAGCCGCGCCACGGCCTCCAGTGCGCCGGGCAGCGGCAGCCACTCCGCGGGTTCCGTGACGTGGCCCTCGCGGTATTCGTTGAGGGTGCCGTCGCGGCCCAGGATGACGAGCTTGGTGGTGTGCATGGCGCGCGCCCCGATGTGCCGGTCAGGCGGCAAGACGCGAGAGGTCGGCCACCCGGTTCATGGCGCGGTGCAGGCCGGCCAGCAGCGCCAGCCGGTTGTTGCGCAGCGCCGCGTCGTCGGCATTGACCATGACGCTGTCGAAGAAGGCGTCCACCGGCGCCTTCAGCCCGGCCAGGGCCTGCAGCGAGGCCGCATAGTCGCCGCGCTCGAAGGCCGCGTCGGCCTGCGGCGCCACGGCGTGAATCGCCGTCGCCAGCGCCTGCTCGGCGGCTTCGCGAAGCAGCGCCGGATCCACGGCGGCGGGCACCTCGCCTGCGGCCTTCTTCAGGATGTTGCCCACCCGCTTGTTCGCAGAAGCCAGCGCCGGCGCCTCGGGCAGGGTCGCGAAGCTGCGCACCGCCGCCAGGCGCTGCGGCAGCTCGGCCCAGCGCGGCGGGCGCAAGGCGATCACCGCGTCCACTTCGTGCGCGCTGTAGCCGAGTTCGCGCAGGTAACCCACCAGGCGGTCATCGAGGAAACTCGCCACCGCCTCCCGTTCCTGGCCATGGTGGGACGGAAAGGCCGCGAAGGCCGCATCCACCAGCCAGGGCACGGCCAGCGGCAGCCGGCGTTCGACCAGCATGCGGATCACGCCCAGGGCATGGCGGCGCAGCGCGAACGGGTCCTTGTCGCCGCTGGGCACCTGTCCGATGCCGAACAGCCCGGCCAGCGTCTCCAGCTTGTCGGCCAGCGCGGCCACGATGCCGGCTTCGCCGCGTGGCAGCGCATCACCCGCGAAGCGCGGCTTGTAGTGGTCTTCCACGGCCTGCACCACGTCTTCGGGCTCGCCGTCGTGGCGCGCGTAGTAGCCGCCCATGATGCCCTGCAGCTCGGGGAATTCACCCACCATGTCGGTCAGCAGGTCGGCCTTGGCCAGCAGCGCCGCACGGTCGGCGGCGGCGGCCAGGGCCTCGCCGCCGAGCTGGCCGCCGATCACGCGCGCGATGGCGCGCACGCGCTCCACGCGTTCGCCCTGGCTGCCGAGCTTGCCGTGGTAGACCACCTTGTCCAGCAGCGGCACGCGCGATTCGAGCGTTTTCCTGCGGTCCTGGTCGAAGAAGAACTTGGCGTCGGCCAGGCGCGGCCGCACCACACGTTCGTTGCCCTGCACCACGCGGCCGGGGTCGGCCGGGGTGATATTGCTGACGACGAGAAAGCGGTTCGTCAACCGGCCTTCGCGACCCGGTGCCGCGTCGAGCAGCGGGAAATATTTCTGGTTGGCCTTCATCGTGAGGATCAGGCACTCGGGTGGCACGGCCAGGAATTCAGGCTCGAAGCGACACAGCAGCACATTCGGCCGCTCGACCAGCGCCGTGACTTCGTCGAGCAGCGCATCGTCCTGGATCGGCACCAGGTGTTCGCGCGCCGCCGCGGCGCCGAGCTGGCGCACGATCTCGGCACGGCGCGCCGTGAAGCTGGCGATCACCGCGCCCTGCTCCTCCAGCTGGCGTTCGTAGTGATCGGCATGTTGCAGCACCACCGGGTCGACCGCGGCCTCGAAACGATGGCCACGCGTGCGGCGGCCGGCCTGCAGGCCGAGCGCGCGCACCGGCACCACGTCGGCACCGTGAAGCGCCACCAGGCCATGCGCCGGGCGCACGAAATTCACGCTCGTCCAGCCGGGCTGGAAGTCGGCGCCCTCGCCGCTTTCCAGCTGGTATTGCATGACCTTGGGGATGGGCAGCCCGGCGATGGCCTCGTCCAGCGCCTGCTGCAGACCTGCAGCCAGCGTGGCGCCGGGCAGCACATGGTCGAAATACAAGGCTTCGGCCTTGCCGTCGAGCTGGCGCCGCAGCTGCGGCAGCACGCCGGCGTCGGCGCCCAGGCCGGCCAGTTTCTTCAGCAGCGCCGGGGTCGGCTGGCCGGACGGGTCCAGCGCCACGGCCACCGGCATCAGCTTCACCGACACCGGCTTGTCGCGCGCCACGGCCAGCACATGGCTGATGCGCGCGGCCAGTCGCCGTGGCGTGGCAAAGAGGTTCACCGCGGAAGGCTCGCCGACCAGGCCCTGCGCGCGCAGCCCTTGCTGCAGCGCGCTGCCGAAGGCCTCGCCCAGCTTCTTCAGCGCCTTGGGCGGCAACTCCTCGACGAAGAGCTCGACCAGCAGGTTGTGCGTGCCCGATGCGCTCATGCCGCCCTCTTCGCCAGTTGCGCCGTCACTTCGTCGGCCCAGGCGCGAGGCGCCAGCGGGAAACCCAGCCGGGCCCGGCTGTCCAGGTAGCTCTGCGCCACGCTGCGCGCCAGGTTGCGGATGCGGCCGATATAGGCCGCGCGCTCGGTGACGCTGATGGCGCCGCGCGCGTCGAGCAGGTTGAAGGTGTGCGCGGCCTTGAGCACCTGCTCGTAGGCCGGCAAGGCGAGCTGCTGCTCCATCAGATACCTGGCCTGCCTCTCGTGCGCCGTGAAGGCGCCGAGCAGGAAGTCCACGTCGCTGTGCTCGAAGTTGTAGGCGCTCTGCTCGACCTCGTTCTGGTGGTAGACGTCGCGGTACAGCAGCGGACCCGCCGCGCCTTCGGTCCAGACCAGGTCGAAGACGTTGTCCACGCCCTGCAGATACATCGCCAGCCGCTCCAGGCCGTAGGTGATCTCGCCGGTGATGGGCCGGCAGTCGATGCCGCCGACCTGCTGGAAATAGGTGAACTGCGTCACCTCCATGCCGTTGAGCCAGACCTCCCAGCCCAGCCCCCAGGCACCCAGCGTGGGGTTCTCCCAGTCGTCCTCGACGAAACGCACGTCGTTGGCCTGCAGGTCGAAGCCCAGCGCCTCCAGGCTGCCGAGATAAAGCTCCAGGATGTCGGCCGGTGCGGGCTTCAGCACCACCTGGTACTGGTAATAGTGCTGCAGCCGGTTCGGGTTGTTGCCGTAGCGGCCGTCCTTGGGGCGGCGGCTGGGCTGCACGTAGGCTGCCTTCCAGGGCTCGGGTCCGAGCGAGCGCAGGAAAGTGGCGGTGTGGCTGGTGCCGGCGCCGACTTCCATGTCGTAGGGCTGCAGCAGGGCGCAGCCCTGGGCGTCCCAGTAGCTCTGCAGCTTGAGGATGATCTGCTGGAAGGTGAGCATGGCGGCGGCTGGCGAAAACCCACGAGTTTACGGGCGCCGCAGGCGTTTCGGCCTGCGCCTCGCGGCAGCTGCCAACACCACCAGCACCACCAGCAGCGCCCCCAGCGCCAGCGGCCACAGCCCCGCACGCGCCGCCCACCAGGCAAAGGGCGTGATGCCGTCGCGCCCCTGCACGCTGCCGGTAAGCACGCCGCGCGTGTGCGGCGGCAGCATGGCCTGCACCACGCCGCGATGGTCGACGATGGCCGTGGCGCCGGTATTGGTGGCGCGGATCATCGGCCGCTGGAATTCCAGCGCCCGCAGGCGCGAGATATTCAGGTGCTGCACGGTGGCGATGGTGTCGCCGAACCAGCCGATGTTGCTCAGGTTGGCCAGCACGGTGGGCGCCTTGGCGGGGTCGACGAACCGGCGCGCGAGTTCCTCGCCGAACAGGTCCTCGTAGCAGATGTTGGGCCCCACGCGCTGGGCGCCCACGGCAAACGAGGGCGCATCGACGACGCCGCGCGCAAAGTCGCCGAGCGGGATATTCATCATGGCCGTGAACCAGCGAAAGCCGGTGGGGATGAACTCGCCGAAAGGCACCAGGTGGAATTTGTCGTAGCGGTATTCGGGCGCCTGCGACAGCCCGGCCACCGAATTGGTGTAGCCACGCTCGAAGTCACCCAGCGGCACGCCCACCAGCGCGGCACGGCCCCCCGCCGGGTCGGCGAAGTGGGCGCGCAAGCCTTCCCAGTAGCCCGGCGCCAGTTCGGCCAGTTGGGAAGGCAGCAGCGGCACCGCGGTTTCCGGTGCCACCACCAGGTCGGCCTGCGCCAGCCGCAGCCGGTTGTCGACCCAGGCCAGCATCTCGGGCATGCGCTCGGCAGAGAATTTCTCGTCCTGCTTCACGTTCGTTTGCAGCAGCGCCACCGTGATCTCGCCCGCCGGCCGGCTGTGCTCGCCGGGCCCGGCCCAGGCCAGACACGCCACGAGCGCCAGCGCCGCCGCGGCCGGGCCCCAGCTGCGGCCGCGGCCGCGGCTGCGCGCCAGCCGTGCCAGTGCTGCCGCCGCAAAGGCCAGCACCGCACCGATGCCGTAGACGCCGACCCAGGGCGCCAAGGCCGCCAGCGGCGCGTCGAGCTGCGAATAGCCCGAGGCCAGCCACGGAAACCCGGTGAAGACCAGGCCGCGTGCCAGTTCGGCCAGCAGCCACAGCGCTGCGAACAGCCAGGTGTCGCCCGCACCGCCGCGGCGCCAGCGTGCATAGGCTGCCGCCGCCAGCGCCAGCCATCCCGACAACGCCGCCGCCAGCAGCAGCACCGCCGCCGCCGCCATCCAGGCCGGCAGGCCGCCATAGCGGTGCATGCTGATGAACAGCCACCACACGCCGGCGACCAGCCAGGCCGTGGCATAACAGGCCGCCAGCAGCGCGGCGCGGCGCGGTGCCACGGCGTCGAGCCGCCACACCAGCCAGGCCAGCGTGGCCAGCGGCAGCAGCCAGGCGCCGGGCACGGCCGTGTGCACGTAGGACAGGGTCTGCAGCGCGCCCAGCGCCGCTGCCAGCACCGCGTCGGCCACCGGCCCGGGCCCGGGTCGGTGTGCCGAGGGGCTCAATCGACGACGACGCCGCCGCCTACGGCTGCATCCTCGGCCGGCGCCAGGCGGCTGACGCGGAACCAGCGCACCGCGCCGCCGCGCGTGAGCATCACGGTGAAGCGCAGTCCAACCAGGTCGAGCGATTCGCCGCGCCGCGGCACGCGGCCCAATTCGTGTGCGATGAGGCCGCCGATGGTGTCGAAGTCGTCCTCCGGCAAGCTCACGCCGAAGGCCGCGTTGACGTCGCCGATGCCCACGTCGCCGGCCACGCGCTGGTTGCCGTCGGCCAGCGTGACGATGCCGTTCTGGCGCTCGGCCTCGTCGAATTCGTCCTCGATCTCGCCGACGATCTCCTCCAGCACGTCCTCGATGGTGATCAGCCCGGCGGTGCTGCCGAATTCGTCGATCACGATCGCCAGGTGGTTGCGGTTGGAGCGGAAGTCGCGCAACAGATCGTTCAGCGCCTTGCTCTCGGGCACGAAGACCGCCGGCCGCAGCAGCGTGCGCAGGTTCAACTCGGGCGCGCGCTGCAGTTTCAGCAGGTCCTTGGCCATCAGGATGCCGATGATGTTGTCGCGCTCGCCGTCATAGACCGGAAAGCGCGAGTGCGCCGTCTCGATCACGGTATTGAGCAGCTCGTCGTAGTCGGCCGCGATGTCGAGCCGGTCCATGCGCGTGGCCGGCACCATGACGTCGCCGGCGGTCATGTCGGCCATGCGCAGCACCCCTTCGAGCATGGCGCGCGACTGCGGTTCGATCAGTTCACGGCTTTCGGCGTCGGCCAGCGTGCGGATCAGCTCGGCCTTGCTGTCGGGGCCGGGCATGACGAATTCGATCAGGCGTTCGAACAAGGTCCGCTTGTCCGCACTCTCGGGCGCGGCCGCGCGCGGGTGCCGGGATGAAGCAGGGTCGGACACTGTGTGGCGTGCCGGCAGTGGAGGAGGCATGAAGAATAACCGAGGCCCGGCAGCCGGCCGCCGGGGCGGCGACAATCGCCCGCTCCGCTGCCCACCCCCTGACCATGACACGTCCTTCCTCGCCGGCCGCGCTGCGGGCGCTGCGCACTCCGATCCTGGCCATGGCCGCGGTGATCGTGCTGTCCAACGTGCTGGTGCAGCACCCCATCAACGACTGGCTGACCTGGGGCGCGTTCAGCTACCCGGTCGTCTTCCTCGTCACCGACCTCACCAACCGCAGCCTCGGCCCGACCGCGGCGCGCCGCGTGGCCTGGATCGGGTTTGCGCTGGCGGTGGTGGTGTCGCTGCTGCTCGCACCCTGGCGCATCGCGCTGGCCTCGGGCAGCGCCTTCATCCTGGCGCAGGTCCTCGACATCTCGCTGTTCAACCGCCTGCGCCGGCTGAGCTGGTGGAAGGCGCCGCTGCTGGGCTCGCTGGCCGCATCGGTGCTGGACACCGCGGTCTTCTTCTTCCTGGCCTTCGCCGGCACCGACCTCGACTGGACCCTGCTGGCGGCCGGCGACCTGGCCGTGAAGGCCGCGATGGCGGCGCTGCTGCTGGCGCCGTACCGTCTGATGCTGCCACGGCTGCAGGCCTGGGCCGGGGCGGTCTGACGACAGCGTTGGCCCCGCCGGCGGGCCGTCCGGGCCTCTGTCTTGACTTCCGACGGCCCTTGCAACAAAGTCGTCGACCCTCATCAATCACTCCCTTTTCCCCCAGGCGGCGCACCCCACCATGACCCCAGGCCTCATCCCCGCCACCATCCTCACGGGCTTCCTCGGCTCGGGCAAGACCACATTGCTCAAGCGCGTGCTCACCGAAGCCCACGGCCAGAAGATCGCCATCATCGAGAACGAGTTCGGCGAGGAGAACATCGACAACGACATCCTGGTGGCCGATACCGGCGAGCAGATCATCCAGATGAACAACGGCTGCGTGTGCTGCACGATCCGCGAGGACCTGCGCTCCACGCTGTCGGACCTGGCCGAGAAACGGCGCAAGGGCGAGCTCGACTTCGAGCGCGTGGTCATCGAGACCACCGGCCTGGCCGACCCTGGGCCGGTGGCGCAGACCTTCTTCATGGACGACGAGATCGCCGAGAGCTACCTGCTCGACTCGATCCTGACCCTGGTCGACGCCAAGCACGCCGCCAGCCAGCTCGACACACGCCAGGAGGCGCGCCGCCAGGTCGGCTTTGCCGATCAGATCTTCATCAGCAAGTCCGACCTCGTGACGCCCGACGACGTCAACGAGCTGATGCACCGCCTGAAGCACATGAACCCGCGCGCGCCGCAACGCGCGGTGCACTTCGGCGAGGTGTCGCTGGCAGAAGTGTTCGACCTGAAGGGTTTCAACCTCAACGCCAAGCTCGACCTCGACCCCGAGTTCCTGCACGCCGAAGATGCGCATGGCGACCATGAGCATGACCACGACCACCATGGCCATGATCACGGCCCCGGCGAGCACTGCAACCACCCGCACCACCACGCCCACGACGACGACGTGAAGTCCTTCGTGTTCCGCAGCCAGCGCGCCTTCAACCCGGCCAAGCTGGAAGACTTCCTGGGCGCCATCGTGCAGGTCTACGGCCCCAAGATGCTGCGCTACAAGGGCGTGCTGCACATGAAGGGCAGCGACCGCAAGGTCATCTTCCAGGGCGTGCACCAGCTCATGGGCAGCGACCTCGGCCCCAAGTGGGCGCCGGGCGAGGAAAAGCTCAGCAAGATGGTCTTCATCGGCATCGATCTGCCGCGCGACGTCTTGATGCAGGGGCTGGAGCAGTGCCTGGCGTGAAGGGTTGCCGGCCACGGCCCCCGCATGGGTGGCCGCCGGCATGGGCGTGGCTACAATCCGCGCGCTTCGGGGTTCAGGCCCGGCCATCGGCGGGTCCCCGCCGCGGCCCGGGACCCGGCTTCGAGGACGCGTGATTTCAAGGTGAGGAGTCCCCATTGAACAAGACACCGGTCAAGCCCGCAGACAGCAAGCCGGCGGCCAAGGCGGCAGAGGCGGCCAAGACCGCCGCGCCCGCCCCCAAGCCCGTGAGCCGGTCGGCTGCGGCCAAGGCGGCCGCCAAGGCGGTGCCGGCGCCGGCACCGATTCCGTCCCAGGCGCCGGCGGCCAACCGCTTTACCGACCGCTTTGCGCCTGCCACGCCGGCCAGCCGGCAGGTGGCCGATGCCGCCGACACGCCCCGGCCCGCGCACAAGGCCGACCCCAGGCTGGCCAACGCCTGGAAGCACAAGGCCGGCCGCGACCTTGCGGTGGACGAACTGCTCGCCATGCCCGACAGCGAGTACATGAACGAGAAGCAGCTGGAATTCTTCCGCGCCCAGCTGCAGAAGCAGAAGGACGACCTGCTTTCCAACGCCGGCGAAACCACCGAGCACCTGCGCGAAGACACCTCCATCGTGCCCGACCCGGCCGACCGCGCCACCATCGAGGAAGAGCACGCGCTGGAATTGCGCACGCGTGACCGCGAACGCAAGCTGCTGAAGAAGATCGCGCAGTCACTGGCCCGGCTGGAAAGCGGCGAGTACGGCTATTGCGACGAGACCGGCGAGCCCATCGGGTTGCAGCGCCTGCTGGCCCGACCCACCGCCACGCTGTCGCTCGAGGCGCAACAGCGCCGAGAGCTCAAGCAGAAGATGTTCGGCAACTGAGAGATCGTGAAGATGTGAGGCGGCGCGGCAGCCGCGCGCCCAGCCGAAACGGCGTCCCCGGTTACCATTTACCACATGGCCGAGAACGAGAGCTTCTTCCGCAAGGTGGTCCGGTTCGTCGCGAACCCTGCCACCGACTGGACCGAGCTTCATACGCGACAGGAAGAAACGCGCGAACTCGAGCTCGAGAAATCCGAGCTCAAGGCCATGATCGAGCGCAAGCGGCGCAACGACTTCGTGCGCAAGCGCGAATTCGACGTGCTGCGCCGCGTGCGTCGCGAAGGCCTGTCGCCCGAGCAGCTGGCGGCGCTGGGCGGCTCATCGCGCATCGACGATTCCGAGGCCCGGCTGCCCGACAGCAACCTCACCCGCACCGACGGGGTGAAGGCCAAGATCGACGCGATCGAACAGCAGATGGTCGGTGACGGCGGCTTCAATTCCACCAGCCGCAGGCCCACCGGATTCAAGCAGGCCTCCACCGTCCCGGCGGTGCTGACCCGCCGCGCCGCAGGCCCGAGTACCGGCGGCGGCGTGCTCGACGACGGCGAGTCGCTGCCACCGCTGCCACCGCTGCCCGAGTTCCCGCTGCCTCCGACAGCGGCACCGGCGCCGGTGCAGATGTCCGGCGGCCTGCCTCCGCTGGTCCCGCTCAGTTCGGCGTCTTTCGACGGCGCCGCCCCCACGGCAACGGGCGAGAGCAACGATTTCCGCAGCGCGTTCGCAGTGGATGTCAACGAAGTCGTGCACGACCCCGAACTCGACGAGGTCGTGATCGCCTTCGCCAATGCCGACTTCGCGCAGTGCGAGGACGCGCTGCAGCGCATCATTGCCACTGGCAGCGCGCGCGCGCAACATGCCGAGACCTGGCTCGTGCTGTTCGATCTGTACCGCGCCACCGGCCAGCATCAGCACTTCGAGGGCCTGGCCGTGGACTATGCGCAGCAGTTCGGCTGGTCGGCGCCGCAATGGTATTCGCTGCCCAAACTGGTGGCCGACGCGCTGACCGAGGAACCGATGGCCGGCCGTCGAGACTCGTCCTTGGGCGACGTGGGCTGGGTCTGCCCCGAACGGCTGGACATCGAGGCCGTGGCGCGGCTGCGCTCGCAGACGCTGCAGATGCCGCTGCCCTGGGTCTTCGACTGGGACCAGTTGCGCGCCGTCGACGCCGAGGCGGCGATGCAGCTTTCGGCGCTGTTTCGCCTGTGGGCCGGCCAGGCGCTGGAGATGCGCTGGCTGGCCGGTGACCGCCTGATCCACACCCTGCAGGAAGCGGCCCCCACGGGCGTGCGCGACGCCGATCCGGCCTTCTGGCTGACGCGGCTGGACGCGCTGCGGCTGGCCAACCGCGCCGACCAGTTCGACGAGGCGGCCATCGACTACTGCGTCACCTACGAGGTTTCGCCGCCGTCGTGGTCCGCAGCGCGCTGCAAGGTGCACATCAGCGGTTCCGGCCTGGCCACGCGCACGCCCTCACTGTCGATGGTCAGCGAGGTCTCGACCAGCTTCATGGAGTCGGGCCTGACCGACAGCCCGGCCAGCGGCGGCGTGGAAGTTGCGCACGTGGAACTGTCGGGGCAGCTCGTCGGCGACATCAGCGCCACGCTGGCCAAGCTGCAGGGCCGGCTCGGCACCGCGCCGGTGGTGAGCGTTTCCTGCGCGCGACTGATCCGCGTCGACTTCATCGCCGCCGGCGACCTGCTGAACTGGGTGCTGTCGCGCTGCAGCGAGAATCGGGCCGTGCACTTCGTCGACGCCCACCGCCTGGTGGCACTGTTCTTCGGCGCCATGGGCATCAATGAACACGCCAAGGTGCAGGTCAGGAAGGTCTGACCGCGCGCGGCCGGCTTGATCCGGGCCACCACGGCCCCATCTGCGATCGACTCATGGAAAACTATCACGGTACGACCATCGTCAGCGTGCGCCGCGGGCCGCTGGTGGCGCTGGGCGGCGACGGCCAGGTCACATTGGGCAATATCGTCGTCAAGTCCAGCGCGCGCAAGGTGCGCAAGCTGCACCGCGATCAGGTGCTGGCCGGCTTTGCCGGCGCCACGGCCGATGCCTTCACGCTCTTCGAGCGCTTCGAGGCCAAGCTGGAGAAGCACCAGGGTCACTTGCAGCGCGCGGCCATCGAGCTGACCAAGGACTGGCGCACCGACCGGGTGCTGCGCCGTCTGGAAGCCATGCTCGCCGTGGCCGACCGCGAGTGCTCGCTCATCATCACCGGCAACGGCGACGTGCTCGAGCCCGAGTTCGGCATCGTGGCCATCGGCTCCGGCGGCGCCTATGCCCAAGCCGCGGCGCGTGCCCTGCTCGACCACACCGAGATGACACCGGCGCAGATCGTCAAGCGCTCATTGGAGATTGCCGGAGATCTGTGCATCTACACAAACCAGCAGCATACGGTCGAAAGCCTCGAATGAGCATGACGCCGCAGGAGATCGTCTCCGAACTCGACCGCCATATCGTCGGCCAGCACAAGGCCAAGCGTTCGGTGGCCATCGCGCTGCGCAACCGCTGGCGGCGCCAGCAGGTCGACGAAAGGCTGCGCGCCGAGATCACGCCCAAGAACATCCTCATGATCGGGCCCACCGGCGTGGGCAAGACCGAGATCGCGCGCCGCCTGGCACGGCTGGCCGACGCGCCCTTCATCAAGGTCGAGGCCACCAAGTTCACCGAGGTGGGCTATGTGGGCAAGGACGTGGACACCATCATCCGCGACCTGCTCGACGTGGCGGTGAAGGAAGAACGCGAGCGCCAGATGCGCACCAAGCGCGCCGCCGCCGAGGACGCCGCCGAGGAGCGCGTGCTCGACATCCTGGTGCCCCCGCCCAGAGATGCGCGCAGCGCGCCAGGCTTCACGAGCGACACGCCGCCGGCCGACAACACGGCCCGCCAGGTGATGCGCAAGCGGCTGCGCGAAGGCAGCCTGGACGACAAGGAAATCGACATCGAGGTTGCCGAGGCCAAGCCCTCGCTGGAGATCCTGGGCCCGCAGGGCATGGAAGAGATGGCCGAGCAGTTGAAGGGCTTGTTCAGCCAGATGGGCCAGGGCAAGCGAAAGTCACGCAAGCTCAAGATCGGCCAGGCGCTGCAGCTGCTGGTGGACGAGGAAGCCGGCCGGCTGGTCAACGAGGACGAGATCCGCGCCGCCGCGGTGGCCAACGCCGAGGGCAACGGCATCGTCTTCATCGACGAAATCGACAAGGTGGCCTCGCGCCAGGAGCACGGCGGCGCCGAGGTCAGCCGCCAGGGCGTGCAGCGCGACCTGCTGCCGCTGGTGGAAGGCACCACCGTCAACACCAAGTACGGCATGGTCAAGACCGACCACATGCTGTTCATCGCCAGCGGCGCCTTCCACCTGGCCAAGCCCAGCGACCTGATCCCGGAGCTGCAAGGTCGCTTCCCGATCCGCGTCGAACTCGGCTCGCTGAGCGTGGACGACTTCGAGGCCATCCTCACCAGCACCCAGGCCAGCCTGGTCAAGCAGTACACGGCGCTGCTGGCCACCGAAGGCGTGACGCTGGACTTCACCCCGGGCGCGGTGCGCCGGCTGGCTCAGATCGCCTTCGACGTGAACGAGCGCACCGAGAATATCGGTGCCCGCCGCCTGGCCACGGTGATGGAGCGGCTGCTCGACGAAGTGAGCTTCGACGCCCCCAACCGCAGCGGTCAGACCGTGGTGATGGACGCGCAGGCGGTGGACGACCGCCTGGCCGAACTGGCGAAGAACGAAGACCTGTCGCGCTATATCCTCTGACGCCGCGGGCAAGGCTGCCGCCCCTGTTCCACCGCGGGAGAGCGAAACGACCAGCGGCATGCGCCACCGCGTGCCACTCAGTGCGACATCAGCACCGGCAGCGTCATCGTCTGCAACATGGTGCGCGTGACGCCGCCCAGCGTCAGTTCCCAGGCCCGCGGGTGGCCATAGCCGCCCATCACCAGCAGGTCGGCGTCGGTATCGGCCGCATGCGACAGCAAGGCCTCGGCGATGGGCATATCCACCGTCCAGGTCGACAGCAGCCGCTCGCCCAGTGAAGGCGCCGGGGTATGGCGCACCGTCGCCGTGGCCGCGATGCCGTGCCGCAGCAGGTGGGCCAGCACGGGTTCCAACGGCTCGGGTGTCGCTTCGGTGGCGGGCGCGAAGCGAATGAGTTCCACCCGGCTCGCCGCGGCCAGCAGCGGCAGCGCGTCGCGCAGCGCACGCACGGTCTCGCGCGAAGGCGACCATGCCACCAGGACGCGTTGGCCGCAGCGCGG
Source organism: Rubrivivax sp. (assembly GCA_034522875.1). Classification (GTDB taxonomy): domain Bacteria; phylum Pseudomonadota; class Gammaproteobacteria; order Burkholderiales; family Burkholderiaceae_C; genus Rubrivivax. Next base: position 94,056 of record JAXHKY010000031.1, read on the forward strand.
GGCTCCGTCGGGCTGTGGCGGCAGCGTGTCGGCATGCGGCACGAAGAGCAGCGGCGTGCCCGAACCCACCAGCAACCGTTCGACGAAGTGACGCTGCGCGCCGTCGGGTTGGGCCGGGTTGCGCTGCGACAGCACCACCAGGTCGGCGGTGCCGGCATGGCGCAAGGTGTCGCTCACCGTCTCGCCGTGCAAAGGCGTCAGCGCGATCTCGAGCCCGGCCGCACCGGCCGCAGCCGCCACGCGCGCAGCGGCTTCGGCCCAGCGCTGGGCCTCGGCCTCGGCGGCCCAGGAGGCCGCCACGCTGGCCGCCTCGGCCGAGATGAAGGCACCGCTGCGCAGCGGCTCCACCGCATGCACGGCCGCCAGTGCCGCGCCGTGCCGGCGCGCCAGGTGCGCCGCCAGCGCCAGCACGCGGTCGCTGCGCGGGCTGTCGTTGACCAAGGCCAGGATCTGACGGACTTCTCGCATGGCGGCCTCCGGATGACGTTGCGAACAGGGCAAGCCTACTCCGCCAAGGCGGCCTGTGCGAACGTCTGGCCGCCGCTTGATCTAGGTCAGCCAAGGGCTATCGGACATCGCCGTCCGGGTCGCTAAGCTTGACCTTGCCATGTCAACCCGACCCGAGTCCGCGGACCGGCCGTGGCGCGCCCACGAGGCCGGTGAAGGCGTGCAATGCCTCGGCGGCGATGTCGAGCGCGGTCTCACGGCGGCGCCGGTGCGCGCGCGGCGGCGGAGCCGGCCATGACGCCGGCCTGGCTGGTGCTGCAGTTTGCGGTGTGCGCGGCGCTCATCGGCTATGCCGGCTTCGTGCTCAGCACCAGCGCCGACCGCCTGGCGCGCCACAACGGCTGGGGCCGCGGCTGGGTCGGGCTGGCGATGCTGGCCACGGTGACCTCGCTGCCCGAACTGGCCGCCGGCACCAGCGCCGTGGCCTGGGTAGACGCGCCGAACCTGGCCGTGGGCGACGCCTTGGGCTCCTGCGTGTTCAATCTCGTCTTCCTGGTCGTGGTCGACGGCCTGCAGCAGCGGCAGCCGATGTACCGCCACGCCAGTGCCACCCATCTGCTGACCTCGGCCTTCGGTGTGGTGATGCTCGGCTTCGTGGCCATGAGCCTGGTGCTGGCGGGGAACGTGCCACGGCTGTTCCACGTGGGCGTCTACAGCCCCTTGATACTGTTGCTGTACATGCTGGCGCTGGCCAGCGTGAGCCGGCACGAGCGAGCGCTGATGGCACAGGCGACGCCACCCGAGGGCAAGGCGGTCGACGCTCGGGCGGAATGGCGCCGCTTCGCGCTGGCGGCGCTGATCGTGCTGGTGGCCGGCGCGTGGCTGCCCGAAGTGGCCGCCCGGCTGGCGCAGGCCGCGGGCCTGAGCCGCAGCTTCGTCGGCACGCTGTGGCTGGCCTTTGCCACCTCGCTGCCCGAGATCGCCGTGACACTGGCTGCGCTGCGCATGGGCGCGGTGGACCTGGCGATCGCCAACCTGCTGGGCAGCAATTTGTTCAACGTGGTGGTGCTGGCGGTGGACGACGCCGTCTACCTGCGCGGCCCGCTGCTGGCCGACGCCGCGCCGGTGCACGCCGGCACCGCGGTGGCGGCTATCGTGATGACCGGGCTGGTGATGATCGGCCTGGTCATGCGGCCGCAGGGCCGTGCGCTGCGCTTGGTGAGTTGGGTCAGCGTGGGCTTGCTGGCCACTTACGTTCTCACGGCCGCGCTGGCGTTCCTGCACGGGGAGAATTGATGGGGCATTGGAGACCGTTCGATCGTCGACGAGGCAGATGACCGCGCTGAAGACCATCCTCGCCGCCACCGACTTCTCGGCGCACGCCCGCCATGCCGCCGACCGCGCGGCGCGACTGGCACACGGAACCGGCGCGCGGCTGACGCTGCTGCACGCGGTATCGGGCAGCGCGCTGGCCGAGTTGCGGCAGTGGCTGGGCGCCGGCCACGCTGGCGCGCAGCAGCTCATCGAGGAAACGAGACGCAGCCTGGAGCAGGCGGCCGCCGATCTGGCTGCGGCGCGCCGCGTGGCGGTGCACACGCACCTGGGCACCGGTGCCGCAGTGGACTGCATTGGCCAACAGGCCGAGGCCCTGAACGCTGACCTGCTGGTGCTGGGCGCCCGCGGCAGCGGCTTGCTGCGCCGCCTGGTGCTCGGCACCACGGTCGAGCGGCTGCTGCGCCGCACCACGCGCCCGCTGCTGGTGGTGCGGCAGACGGCGCACGAACCCTACCGGCGCGTGCTGGTTGCGCTGGACTTCTCGCCCTGGTCGGCGCCGGCCTTGCTTCTGGCGCGGCACGTGGCACCGCATGCGCGGCTGGTGCTGCTGAGCGCCTTCCAGGTGCCGTTCGAGGACAAGCTGCGCTTTGCCGGCGTCGACGCCGCCACCGTGGACCACTACCGTACCCAGGCCCGCGCGCTGGCCACGCAGCGCCTGCATGCTGCGGCGCACGATGCCGCGCTGAAGCCCGGGCACTGGGACGCCCGCATCGTGGAGGGCGACGCATCGCAGCGTATCCTTGAACAGGAACAGGAGTCCGACTGCGACCTCGTCGTCGTCGGCAAGCACGGCCAGAGCACGGCCGAGGAACTGCTGCTGGGCAGCGTCACCCGGCATGTGCTGACCGAAGGCAGCACCGACGTGCTGGTCTCCACCGCGCAAATCCCGCCAGGACCTGCCTGAACCGATGCTGGCGCTTCGAATCCAATTTCTTACAACCCCGAGGAGTCGCACATGCAAGTCCAAGTCAATACCGACAATCGCGTGCAGGGCGCCGAATCACTGGCCGCCTGGGTCGAGACAGAACTCAAGGGTCGGCTGGTCCGCTTTCGCGACCAGATCACGCGCTTGGAAGTTCACTTGAGCGACATCAATGGCGAACGGGTCGGCGGCGGCGAGAAACGCTGCCTGCTGGAAGCGCGCCTCACAGGCCGCCAGCCCGTGGCGGTGAGCCACAACGCCGACAAGGTGGCCGATGCCGTCTACGGCGCGGCCGACAAGATGCTGCGTGCCCTGGATTCCGCGCTGGGCAAGACGCGCAAAGTCAAGGGCGGGGAAACCATCCGCGGCGAGGGGGGCCTTTCGTAGCCGCAGGCTTAGTGGTGCGGCGCGCCCGCGGCGCGCAGGAGTCGGCCGGCCTGAACCCGAGCCCGCGGCGGCCCGCCCATGATCGGTGGTGCCTTGCCCGCTGATCGGGCCGCTCGTCGGAGGGCTGGGTCTGTTCCTGTTCGGCATGCGCACACGACCGACGGCCTGGGGCTGGCTGCCGGCCCGGCGCTGCACCGCATCCTGGCCGCTGGCCCATGGCTGGCGCCGCCGGCGGCGTGCACTTGGGCGATATGGAAAGCCGCTTGCGCCGCTAAAGTGCGGTGAGCCGCGCCGTGCAGCAGGCCGCCAAGGCCGCGCCATGGTGGCCGTCGACTGCGCCGCAGGCCCACCCATCACCCCCCGCTCATCCACCGCATGCGCATTGAAGAGATCCGCCAGCGCCTGCGCGCCCTGGGCGCCAGGCCGCGCCACGAAGCACATGTGCTGCGGCGCTGGGCGCTGGCCCTGCCGCAGGACAGCGGCAAGCGCCGGCTGGAGGACTTCCTGCCGCGGGCGCTGCGGCTGGCCCTGCCGGCGCTGGTCAACGAATGGGCGGGCTTGGCGCAGCTGCAGTCGGAACACGCGGCCGCGGACGGCTCGGCCCGCCTGCTGATGGCGCTGGCCGACGGCCAGGCGGTGGAGGCCGTGCGGCTGCCGCGCGACGGCCTGTGCGTGTCCACCCAGGTCGGCTGCGCCGTGGGCTGCGTCTTCTGCATGACCGGCCAGGGGGGACTGCAACGCCAGCTGGGCAGCGCCGAGATCGTGGCCCAGGTCGCGCTGGCGCGCCGGCGCCGGCCGGTGAAGCGCGTGGTCTTCATGGGCATGGGCGAGCCGGCGCACAACCTGGACAACGTGCTGGAGGCGATCGACCTGCTCGGCACCGCCGGCGCCGTGGGCCACAAGAACCTGGTCTTCTCCACGGTGGGCGACGAGCGCGTCTTCGAGCGCCTGCCGCAAGGGCGCGTGAAGCCGGCGCTGGCGCTTTCGCTGCACAGCACCAAGGTGGCGCTGCGCGCCGAACTGCTGCCGCGCGCACCGCGTTTCGATCCCGCCGATCTGGTGGCCGCAGGTGAGGCCTATGCGCGCTTCAGCGGCTACCCGATCCAGTACCAGTGGACGCTGATCGAGGGCGTGAACGACGGCGACGATGAAGTGGAAGGCATCGCCGCGCTGCTGACCGGCAAATACGCGATGATGAATTTCATCCCCTACAACGCCGTCGACGGCCTGCCCTACAGGCGCCCGACGTGGGAGCGCGCCGCTGCGATGGCGCGCGCCCTGCACCGGCGCGGCGTGCTGGCCAAGCTGCGGCAGTCGGCGGGGCAGGACGTGGACGGCGGCTGCGGGCAGTTGCGCGCCCGGGCGGCCGCAGCCCTGCCCAGACGGATCCCGATCCAGACGGCGGGCCGATGAGGCCGGGGCCGTCGCCCGCCGGGCGCAGGCAGCTGGCCGTGGCGCTGCTGTTCTCGTTGACGTTCCACGCGCTGCTGCTGATGCTGTTCCAGAGCGGCCACGGCGCCGGACCGCCGGGCTTCAGGTTTCCGTGGCAGGAACGGCGGGGCGAGGCCGCCCCCTTGCGCGTGATCATCGCTGCATTGCGTGTCACGCCGCCGCGGCCGGCGCTGCAGTCGGCCGACGCACCGGCGCTCGCGCCGGCCGAGGCGCCGGCACCGCGGGCACCGATCAAAGCGCCCGTGGCAAAAGGGCCCGAGGCGGCGGCCACGGCCCCGGTGACGCCACGCGCGGCCGCCGAACGAGCCGGCGAAACCGCGCTCGCACCGGTGGCTTCACCCGTTGCTTCACCGACGACGCCACCGACAGCTCCATCGGTGGCCGCACCAGTTGCCTCACCGGTTGCCGCGCCGGTTGCCGCGCCAGTGGCCGCACCCGCCGTGATCACCTCGGAGCCAACCGACGCCTCCACCTGGGCCGTGCCGCCGGCGGAGCGGCCGACACCCGCCGTGGCCGTCGCCGCCGGCGCGTCGAGCCCCGAACCGCTGCCGCAAGCCCCTGCAGACACCGCAGTCGGGATACTGGAGCCCGCCGAGATGCCGGTTCAGGAAGCCGCCGAGACGCCGGCCGCGATCGATGCGTCGCAGGACGAGGTCTTGCAGCAGGCGCAGCAGCTGGAAGCGCAACGCGTCGCGGCCGCACGCCAGGCCCTCGAACGCCGGGAAGCAGAACAGCGCCAGGCCGCCATCGAGGCCGCGGCGCGGGCCGAGGCCGCGCGCCTGGAAGCCGAGCGGCAGGAGATGGCGGCGAGGCAGGAAGCCGCGAGACTGGAGGCGGTACGGGTGCTGGCTGAACGACAGCAGGCTGAAAGGCTGCAGGCCGAGCGTCTGGACGCTGAACGTCGGCAGACCGAGCGATTGCAGGCTGAGCGATTGCAGGCTGAGCGAATTCAGGCCGAGCGACTGCAGCTTGAACGACTGCAGGCTGAACGACAGGAAGCCGAACGTCTGCAGGCGTCACGCCAGGCCGCCGCGCGTGAGGCCGCGGCGCAGGAGGCCGACGCGCGCCGCGAGGCGGCGCGGCGGGCGATGGGTCGCCAGCTGGACGAGGAAGCCGCGCGGCGTGAAGCGGCCACGAGCGCGACACGCCCGTCCGACACCCGTCCGTCGTCGTGGAGCAGCGCACGGCGAGGGCGGCTGTTCGGGCGCACCGGCCCCAACCCGGAACTCGTCCTGTACGCGGAAATGTTCTCTCGCAAGATCCAGCTCAACATGAACGTCGCCACGGTGGCCGACCTGGCGCGGCGGCCCCACACCGCACCCCTGGTGACGGTGGCGATCCGCAGCGACGGCTCCGTCGAGTCGGTGAGCTTCGTCGTTTCCAGCGGCGTGGCGGAGATCGACGAGTCGATCCGGAACATCGTGCAGAGCCAGGCACCCTACCCGGCGTTTCCGCCGGCACTGGCCAGCGAGTTCGACGTCGTCGAGATCCGCCGCACCTGGACCTTCGACATGGCGGTCCGGCTGTACTGACGGCATGGCGTCAGCGGTGGCGTGCTGCGGGTCGTGGCGCTTGAAGAAGAACAGCCACCCGGCGCATCGCGGCGGGTCGGGGGCCGGGCGTGGCAACCCGGAAACGACCGGATCGGCGCCACGTAACTCCGGGTAACGCCACCTTGAGTCCGAGCCGGTTCAGCCGATGGAACGGCCAGGCGCATCCCCCCTGTGCAAAGGAGCCCGAGCGATGACCGCATCGATGAACAACGACTTGTGCACACGGCGCGCGCTGGGCACTTACCTGCACTCCTGCGGCGCCCGTGCCAACGCCCTGCTCGCCATGAGTGGTGAAGACACCGACGCGAAGGGCCGACGCTACGTCGTGCTGCGCGACGGCGGCATCGACATCTGCGCTGTCTACCGTGTCGGCAACGACGGGACGCTGACGCGCCTGAAGCGCTGGCCGGTCGAAGTGGGCTGACACTATCGCCGCGCGCAGCGGCAGGCAGAGCGCCTCAGAGCCGGCCGCGTGCCGGCTTTTCTGCGTGTACCTTCGGGCACCGGGTGGTCGTTCACGTGCCCGGATGGTTCTTGAAACTGAAGCGGTTGCCAAAGGAACGCACGATGGCTGCGAACTGGTACGAACGCACGTTGTTGCCCTACCTGTTGGACTGGGCCTGCAGCGGCAAGCCGATGCGCCGGCAGCGCGTCCAGGTCAAGCTGATCGGTCTGTCTGCCGAGCGCCTGCCTGTCGATGACGCCAGCTTCGAGACCGTCGTCTGCACGTACACGCTGTGCACGATCGCGGACCCGATCGCAGCGCTCAAGGAGATGCGGCGCGCCCTGGCGCCGGGCGGCAGACTGCTCTTCTCGGAGCACGGCCGCGCCCCTGACGAAAATGTCCTGAAGTGGCAGACGAGACTGCAACCCTACTGGAAGAAGCTGTCCGGGGGCTGCACGCTGGATCGCGACATCCCCGCGCTGCTCGAGCAGGCGGGGTTTCGGCCAAACTTTCAGTCTCGCTACATCCCCGGCCCGAAGATACTCTCGTACCACTACTGGGGTGAGGCCGTGGCCATGTAGCCTCGCGCGGGTCGATGGATAACGATCACGATCACGATCACGGTCATGCCCTGAATTGGTTCCGATCGCGGTCATTCACGAGGGCTGAGAGCCTGTGAAGCATTCCGCCACGCCCGCTCGTGCGCCCCAAATGGCGCCGCTCGTCGTTGCAAATGCTCGCCGTAGCCCGAGCTACGGCTGCGCTTTGCGCCTAGATCGACACCATTTCGGACGCCCGCTCGGGCGCGCCGGAATACTTCACAGGCTCTGAGCCATGTCATCGCCACCTGCGGCACCGTACTGGCGTGAGGCGGGCGCCGGCCCGGCCGTCGTTTGCCTGCATGCCAACGCCAGCGTGTCGGGGCAATGGCGGCCGCTGATGTCGCGCCTGGCCGACCGCCGCCGGCTGCTGGCGCCCGACGGGTACGGCGCCGGCCGGAGCCCCGAGTGGCCTTCGGACCGCACCATCACGCTGGCCGACGAGGTGCGGCTGATCGAACCCGTGCTGGCGCTGGCCGGCGAGCGCTACGCACTGGTCGGGCACTCGTACGGCGGCGCGGTCGCGCTGCGGGCGGCGGCGCAGCAACCCGACCGCGTCAGTGCCTTGGTGCTCTATGAGCCGACGCTGTTTGCGTTGATCGACGCCGAGGGCCCTGCGCCCAACGACGCCGACGGCATACGCCAGGCCGCTGCCACCGCCACCGCGGCGCTGGACGCCGGCGACACCGACGCGGCGGCACGCGTGTTCATCGACTATTGGACCGGACCCGGCAGCTGGGACCACATGCTCGAGGACCTCCGGCCCGAGATGGCGCGCAGCATCACCAAATTGCGTCGCTGGGGGCATGCGTTGTTCAACGAACCGATGCCGCTGGCTCCGCTGCCGATGCCCGTGCTCATCATGACCGGGGCCGCCTCGACCGCAGCGGCGCACGGTGTCGCACGGCGGCTGATCGCGGCACTGCCCAAGGTGACGCACATCGAGTTTCCGGGCCTCGGCCATATGGGCCCGATCACCCACCCGGACGTCGTCAATGCCGAGATCGAGCGCTTCCTGCTGGCTGCAACCTGAGGCGGCGTCGTGGGTCTGGGTCGGCCGGCATCCGCGGTCTTCATCTCGCCAGTCGTCCACACGCCCCAGGTCGGCAAAGCCGTTATCGCGGCCCACCTGACCGCAGCCTTCAGCGTCTTTTTCAACCCGACGTTCAAGGACGTGAGAGAAATCGTCGGCGAGCTCGCGCAGATCGTCGCTGGCGTCGAACAGGTCGGTCATGACTCGTCGTACCGCCGGCGGCGCCGCGGCGGGGCCCCTTGCGGCGCGTCGCCGGTGCTCAGGTCCGCAGCGCGCTCACCATCGGCGGCAGGCTGGCCACCAGGCGCACCAGCGCGCCGATGGTGGAGGTGCCGGTCTTCTGGCGGATGGCGCAGATCTGCGTGCGCACGGTCGAGATCTTCACGCCCTGCTCGCGGGCAATGACGGCCGGCGTCGCGCCGCGGCTCAGCGCCGCGAGCACGCGCGTCTCGGCCGCGGTCAGCTCCTGGCTGCGGGCGAAACACTGCAGCGACAGATCCTCACACACTTGCGTGCGGCCCAGCAGCAGCGCGGCGACGCCGATCTCCACCGGCACCAGTGCGGCGATCTGGCGGTCGTCGCCCTGGCTTAGGGTCACCAGGCGCCGCAGGCCGCGCCGCGTGGCGTCGAAGAGGGCGTGCTGCAGGTGCGCCACCGAGCGCGGATCGCTGGTGCACAGCCGGTTGCCCAGCACCTGCAGGCCGTGGCGCTCGTACAGCGCGTGGCGCGCGTGCTGGTTCAAGTGCAGTACCTCGCCGTCTTCGGCCACCAGCATGACGCCGACGTCCAGCTCGTCCAGGGCCCGGCCGAGCAGCGAGGCCAACGACCTGCCCGCGCGCGTGACACCGGTCCAGGTGGCGGCGGGCGCATCCGCCGTCGTTTGCAGCATGTCTCGGTCCTCTGCGCCTCCCGGTTGCCAGGGGATGTCCTGGCCATCACCGTGCTGGAAGGGTAGGAACCGGGGCGCCGCCCGGGCGGTGCGGGTGTACGCATCGGCTCGTGCGAAATTTACCTCGGCGACGAGGACTGCAGCAGGCGCCGGGTGCCGGCCCCGGGGCGTCACGCCCGGCCCGCGGGCTGAGTCATGCGCACACGTCACTCGGCTGGCCCTGGGTGTCGAGCGCACAGGCGCGGCGCTGACGGATCGACTTGTTCATGTCCAGGCTCCTCGCCCGTGAGGTGGAACCGACGTGCGCCGATATTCCGGCGCGCAAGGCATTGAGCTCCACCCGCCACCAACTGTCAATGTCCGTCGTCGTGACAATCACCCTGGTTCGTCATCGATATTGGGGATGCACGGTGCCGGCGCCGTGCCGGCCAACGCATCGAAAGAAACTTCAGAAGCGCCCGCCCTGGGCGCTAGCGCCTGCGGCGCCGTCAGGCCGAGGCCGTGCGCCAGGAAGTCGGCGGTGGCGATGGTCGCCCAGCGGTCAGGTGAACGCGCCCATTCCACTGGCCAGCAACGCCAGGCGCTGCGTCTCGTCAATTTCGCACACCGGGTCGTCGTCGCTGGCCACGCACCACACCAGCGCCGCGCGGCCCGGTGTTGCGGGCGCGGCCGACCAGATGCGCCAAGCCCGCACCCGCAGGAAGGTGGCCGCCGGCGGCTGCGGGCAAGGGCCGGCGCGGTTGGCGCCGGCACTGGCCATTGGTCATTGGCCATTGGCTATTGGCTATTGGCTATTGACTATTGGCCAGGCTCAAACGAAGTGCCGCTCCAGTTGGGGCTCCAGCGAGAACTCGTTGCCGATGTTGGGCCCGACGTAGCGCATCCAGTGTGCCGGCATCGCGACGCTCACGCGCGCCGAGCCGCTACCTTCTCCGACCGGAGCGCCCAGCTCGCCGCTGGCCCGCGACTGCGCGACCTCGCGGGCGACTTCGGCGCGGGTGCGCATCGCCGGGCTGAAGGTCTGCGACAGATACCAGGAGCCGCTGTCCTCGCCGATCACCGCGGCCGCCAGGGCGCGCCCCGGCGGCCACCGCCGCGCCCTCCTCCCCCACGCCGGTCCGTCCCCACCCCCCTCGCCCCGCGAAGAGCCGCTGTCCTCGCCCGTGAAGATGATGGATTCACCGCCGGTGGCCTGATCCGCATGTGCGATGGCCGACGTGCCGAAGGCGCCCAAGACCAGTGCCAGAGCCGTGCTGACATTTGCGAACTTGCTCATGAGATTCCCCTTGACTGGGCATCCGATGATGAAGACGGTCCTCGCGGGATGCCCTGTGGCGCGGTCCGTGAGCGAAACCTTAGGCGCGTCGCGCCGCCGCGCCATCGTCAGTCCTGATCAGGGCGAGCCGATTCGATCCTCATAGTTGAGGATGGACGCCGGCCGCGGCCGCGGCCGGGGACGGCCGTTCAACGCGGCTCCGGAGTCGACCCCGCGAGATTCATTCGCGCGCGGCAACTGCAGCCGTGTCGCGCTTTGGCAGCCGAGCGTCCCCACCGGCTGCCGCACCGCCCATGATCGCCGCGACGCAACCCGACGCCCCGACCTGGATCGTGGCCCCCGCGGCAGAGCAGCTGGCGCCCGTCGCCCCGGTGGGATGACGGCAGCGGTCGCGTGCGCGTTGCGCGGTGTGTGGTGCGGCGCGCCGACGCAACCTGCCTCAGGTCCCTGCGAAGAACCGCTCCACCAGCGCAAACTGCGCCGGCGTATTCAGCGCTGGCGCATGCCCGCAGCCGGGAATGGTGACGACCACCGCGCGCGGCCCGCGCGCGCGCATGGCGTCGGCGGTTTCGGGCAGCAGCAGGTCGGAAGACTCGCCGCGCAGGCACAGCACCGGCAGCTCCAGCGCGTCCCAGGCGTCCCACAACACATAGTCGTCGGGGTGGCATTCGAACTGCTGCACCATGGCCGGGTCGTAGTGCGGCGTCACGCGGCCGTCGGGCAGGCGGCGCATGGAGGTCTCGGTGAGCTGGCGCCACTGCGCGTCGCTCAGCCAGCCGTAAGGCGCGTAAACGGTGCGGAAGAAGGCTTCCAGTTCGGCCATGGTGGCGAAGGCCGGCGGGTTGCCGGCGTAGGCGCGGATGCGCTGCACGGCCGGTGCGGCCAGTTGCGGGCCGATATCGTTGAGCACCAGCCGCTGAATGCGCCCGCGCAGGGCGCCCGCGGCGGCCTTCATGCCGATGGCACCGCCCATCGAGGTACCCAGCCACAGGCAGTGCGCAACGCCCAGCTGGTCGAGCAGCGAAACGGCCAGCTGCTCGTAGAAGGCCAGGCAGTATTCGGCCTGCGGATCGGGGCTCCATTGGCTCAAGCCCCGGCCCAGCGTGTCGGGGCAGATGACGCGCCAGCGGTGCGAAAGCGCCTCGGCGATGGCGTCCATGTCGCGCCCGGTGCGCGCCAGGCCGTGCCAGGCCACCACCACTTCGGCGTGCTGCACGCCCCACTCGGTGTAGTGGATCTCGCGTCCTTCGCAGACCCGGTAGTTCGACGTGCAGACGCTCATGTTTTCACCTTCAGCGCCAGTGCCCAGGCGCGCAGCCGGCCCACCACGCCGGTGGGAAAGTGGTAGACCGAGAGCACGAACAGCACGCCCAGCCACAGCAGCCAGCGGTCGGGCGCGATCAGGTCCTGCAGCAGCGGCACACCCTGCACTGCGGTGGCGCCCACGGCCAGCAGGTCTTGCAGATAGGCCTGCGCCAGCACGAAGAGCACGGCGCCGATCACCGCGCCATACATCGTGCCCATGCCGCCGATGACGACGATGAGCAGGATGTCCAGCATGATCTCGAAACTGAGCGTGGTGGCCGGCCCCGCGTAGCGCAGCGAAAGCGCCAGCAGCGCGCCGGCCAGGGTGGCGAACAGCGCCGCCAGCACGTTGGAAAGCGTGCGGTAGACCACCGTGCGGTAGCCGATGGCCTCGGCCCGGAAGTCGTTTTCGCGAATCGCTTGCAGCACGCGCCCGAAGGGTGAGTTGACGATGCGCAGCAGCAGCAGGAAGAGCACCGTCACGGCCACGAAGAGCAGCCAGTAGGTGAAGGCCTTGCCGTCGAGCAGCAGGCCGAAGACGGGGGTTTCGAAGGGCTCGAAACTCGGGCTCAGCCATTCGGGGTTGCGAAAGGTCAGGCCGTCTTCGCCGCCGGTGAAGTCGCTCAGTTGCGAGGCCAGGGTCTGGAAGGCGGTGGCCACGGCGAGCGTGATCATGGCGAAGAAGATGGCCTTCACGCGCAGGCTGAAGAGGCCGATCAGCAGCGACAGCCCCACCGAAACGACGACCGCCGCCAGCAAGCCCAGCCCCGCCGCGCCCCAGCCGGCGCCCAGCCTCTCGCTGGCGATGGCAATGCCGTAGGCGCCGATGCCGAAGAACATGGTGTGCGCGAAGCTGACGATGCCGGTGTAGCCCAGCAGCAGGTCGTAGCTGGCCACCAGCAGCACGAAGACCAGGATCTTGGACGCCACCGACATGGACTTGGCGCCCGGAAACAGGAAGGGCGCCAGCGCCAGCACGACGAAGATGACGACGAGCACGGCCGCCAGCCAGCGGCTGCGCGGCAGGTCGTGAGAAAGCAGTCGCGTCAGCATCGCAGCCAAGGCCTTGCGCGGAACCGGCTCTGCCGGGCCGCTGCAAGAGCCCCCTCGGGGGGGCGACCACCGCGGCTCCAGGTCCGCCTGCGCGGACCTGGACGGCGGGAGCGCCGGCCGGCTCCGACGGCCGGCAGCGAACGGAGTGAGCTTGGGGGCTTCATGACTAGCGGTTCGTCACCGGGTACAGGCCTTGCGGCCGCCACAACAGGATCGCCACCATGAGCGCGATATTCGAGAACAGCGCCACCGTGGGCGCCAGGTAGCCGGTGTAGTTGGCCATCAGCCCCACCAACAGTGCGCCCACCAGGCAGCCGAAGGTGGAGCCCAGGCCGCCGATGATGATGACGATGAAGATCAGCACGTTGACCTGTGCGCCGATCTGCGGCGTGACGCCTTCCTGGTACAGCCCCCACAACACGCCGCCCAGCCCGGCCAGCGCCGACCCCGCCACGAAGACGCCCACGAACAGGCGCCGGATGCGGTAGCCCAGCGCTTCCACCATGCTGCGGTCCTGCACGCCGGCGCGGATGAGCAGGCCGATCTTGGTGCGGTTGAGCGTGAACACCAGCACCGCCAGCACCAGCAGGCCGATGGCCGCCGCCAGCACGCGGTATTTCTCGATCGCCGCGTCGCCGAACAGCCAGGCGCCGCGCAGTTCGTCGGGCAGCGGCAAGGCGATCTGCAGCGGGCCCCAGATGACCTTGATGATCTCCTCGCCCACGATCATGCCGCCCATGGTGATGAGGATCTGCTTCAGGTGCAGGCCGTACACGGGGCGCACGATCACGCGTTCGAAAGCCCAGCCCACGGCGCCGGCCACCGCCATGGCCACGAGCATGGCCGCGAAGATGCTGAAGAAGCCGCTCCAGCCGGCCCCCGCGCCGTAGCCCATGACGCTGGTGGCGACGAAGGCGCCGAGCGCGATGAACACGCCGTGGCCGAAATTCAGCACGTCCATCAGGCCGAAGATCAGCGTCAGCCCCGAGGCGATGACGAAGATGATCAGCCCCATGGCCAGCCCGGCCACGGTGAGCGTGATCCAGGTGCTGGTACTGCCGATGGCCGGCATGGCCAGCGCCATGACGGCCAGCACCAGAGCCACCGGCCGCCAGTCGAAGCTGGCCTTGGGCACGGCCTGTGCGGCGCCGGCCGCGGTGGCAACAGTCGTGCCCGTCATGCGTGTGCTCCCAATGACAGGCCCAGCAGCCGCTGCTGCAGGGCTTCGTCTGCAGCCAGTTCGGCCATGGCGCCGCGGTGCACCACGCGGCCGTTGTCCATCACCGCCACCGTGTCGCCCAGGGCACGTGCCATCTGGAAGTTCTGCTCCACCAGCAGGAGGGTGGTGCGCTGCGCCTTCAGTTCACGCAGCGCGCCGACCAGGTTCTGGATGATGGAAGGCGCCAGGCCCTTGCTCGGCTCGTCGATGAGGATCAGCGCGCGCGGCTCGACGATGGCGCGTGCCACCGCCAGCATCTGCTTCTGCCCGCCGCTGAGCTTGCCCGCCGGGAAGAGCCAGAATTTCTTCAGCGCCGGGAAGAGGCCGAAGATCCAGTCCAGCCGCGCCTTGTCCAGTTCCCCCGCATGCCGCGCGGCACGGGCCGCCAGCACCATGTTCTCCTGCACCGTGAGGTCGCTGAAGATGCCCATGGTCTCGGGCACGTAGGCGATGCCCAGTTGCGCGATATCGGGCGTCTCATGGCCCTGGATGGCCTGGCCGCGAAACGTGATCGTGCCCTGACTGGCCGGGGTCAGGCCCATCACCGTGCGCAGCGTGGTCGTCTTGCCGGCGCCGTTGCGGCCCAGCAGCATGGTGACCTGGCCCTCGGGCACTTCGAGGTCCACGCCGTGCAGGATGTGGTACGCGCCGATGTGCGTGTGCACGCCAGACAGGCTCAGCACGGCCGTCATGTGTGCCCCCAGGTCGCTTCGCGCCCGCCCCCTTCAGGGGTGACCCGGCTTGGGACGGCCCGGCGCCGGGTCATGCCGGCTCCTCCGCCGCCATGCCCAGATACGCTTGCTGCACCACGGGCGACGCGATCACTGCCGCCGGTTCACCGTCGGCCACCAGCTGCCCGTTGTGCAGCACCACGATGCGGTCGGACAGTTCGCGCACGACGTCCATCTTGTGCTCCACCAGCAGGATGGTGCGGTCCTTGCGCGCCTTGAGTGCGCGTATGAGGTCCAGCACCACGGGCACGTCGTCCACGCTCATGCCGGCAGTGGGTTCGTCGAACATATAGACCTTGGGGTCCAGCGCCATCAGCAGCGCCACTTCCAGCTTGCGCTGGTCGCCGTGCGGCAGCGCCGCGGCGTGCTGCTGCAGCTTGTCGCCCAGTTGCACCTGGCGCAGCAGCTCGGTCGCTTCTTCGATCCAGGCCTTGCGGTTCAGCCACACCGAAAGCAATTGCAGGCCACCGCCGCAGCGCGCCTGCACCGCCAGGCGCACGTTTTCCAGCACCGTGAGGTTGGGGAAGAGCTGCGTCAGCTGAAAGGCACGCCCCAGGCCGCGGCGTGTGCGCGTGGGGGCCGGCAGCCGGGTGATGTCTTCACCGTCCAGCAGCACACGCCCCGCGCTGGCCGGCAGCTGGCCGCTGATGAGATTGAAGTAGGTCGTCTTGCCGGCGCCGTTGGGGCCGACGATGGACGTCAGCGTGCCCGGCTCGAAGCGGCACGACACCTGGTCGACGGCCACGTGGCCGCCGAACCGGATCGTGAGATCCTTCGTTTCCAGCACGGCAAGCCGCGCATCAGCGTTTGTTTCTGATCGGGATCTGCAGTTCGGCAGCCGGAATCACCCGCACCAGTTCCGGCACGCCCCAGGCAAAAGCCGGGTCGTTCTTGATGCGGAAGTGGTACATGTCCTGCATGGCCTGGTGGTCTTCCTTGCGGAAGGTCATGGTGCCCTTGGGCGTCTCGAAGCTCATGCCCTCCATGGCGGCGATCAGCTTGTTGGTATTCGTATCGCCGCCAGTCTTCTTCAGCGCCTCGACCACCGCAATGGCCGCGCTCATGCCGCCGGCGGTGAAGAAGTCGGGCGGGCTCTTGAACTGCTTGTAGTGGTTGGCCACCAGCCACTCGTTGGCCTTGTTCTGCGGAATGCCGAAGTAGTAGTACAGCGCGCCTTCCATGCCCGCGAACTGCTTGTAGGCCACCATCGCCGGCAGGATGTTGCCGCCGGTGGCCAGGTCGATGCCGAAGCGCTGCTTCAGCTGCAGGTCGGCGATCTTGGAAAACGGTGTGGGTGCGCCCGACCAGGACACGGAGATGTATTTCTTGCCCGGCTGGTCTTTCAGCTTGTCGACGATGCGCTGCAGGCCGGCGGTGAAGTCGGTGGTGCCCACGGGCAGGTATTCCTCGTGCACGATCTTGGCCTTCCTGGTGAACTCCTTGGCCGCCTTCACGCCGTCGCGGCCGAACGCGTTGTCGTTGGCCAGCACGGCGATCACGTTGCCCGGCTGGTCCAGCGCGGCGGCATTGGCGGCGGCGTCCTGGCTGGAATTGCGGCCGGTGCGGAAGATGTACTTGTTCCACTTGTCGCCGGTGATGCTGTCGGCCACCGCCGGTTCCACGAGCAGGATCTTCTTGTATTCCTCGGCCACCGGCAGCATGGCCAGCGCCACGGGCGAAGCGGTGGGGCCCACGGCGATGTCGACCTTGTCGTCGGCGTAGGCCGCGGCCAGCAGCGCCTTGCCCACGTCGGGCTTGCCCTGGTCGTCTTTCTCGATCACCACCAGCTTGCGGCCGGCCACCGACATGCTGCCGCCGGTGGCGTAGTCCAGGCCCATCTGGAAGCCGGTGATCGTCTGCTTGGCATAGGCCTCCAGCGGCCCGGTCTTGCTGGCGATGATGGCGATCTTCACGTCGCCCTTGCCCTGCGCCATGGCGGCGAAGGCAGCCAGGCTGAGGGCGGAAGCGACGAGCGCGGTCTGGAACAGTCGGCGTTGCATGCGGGTGTCTCCTGCGATGGGTGTCTTCGGCACGGCCGGAAGCGGCCGTGCAGCGCCCCAGCGGTATGCAAACGACGTGCCGAAGTGCACCGGATCAGTGCAAACCCTGCACGGATGGGCTGGCGAGGGTCTAGTGCCAACCAGCCAGGAACATGATGGCCACATAGGCCATGAAGACGCGCTCGGAAGCAAATGGCCAATGAGGGTCGACGGGCGATCGACCATCGAACGCGGCCCACCGCGCCAGGTTCATGAGCCAGGCGAAGCCCGGCAGACCGAGCAGGATCTCCGCCTCGCGGCCTGGAACCGCCTCCTGCCAGAACATCCAGATTCCACCCGCGGCGCCGACGAGCCCGACGACGAAGATCAGCGCGGCCAGAAACCGGAAGGGCCAGCGAATCGATCGACCCGGAGCACTCGCAAGCGGTTGCGTCGACATCCTTGTTCCCCCACTCAGCGTTCGAACCCTTGGTGGCAACTCGTCGCCGCCGCGCCCTGCAAGCCATACTGCAGCCACCTGAAATGCCTGAACTTCAGGCACATGATTCCAATTGTCTGCATTCAAGACACACACTGCGTCTGATTCCTGGTCATGCGGCCCAACCAGGCGCAGGAAATTCCATCACTCGCGCTGGAAAGCTCAGGCCACAGGGCCGGCGGGGTGCAGCCGCCTGGACATGTGCACCTTGCCCTTGTAGCCGGCCCCGGTGCTGATCGCAAGGGGCTCGACGCCCCACACGGCAAAGCCCGCTGCCAGGTACAGGCGCATGGCGGGCTCGTTTCCTTCGGTGAGGCTGAGCGTCAGAACGCGGATGCCCGGGCGTTCGGCAGCCGCCTCGGCGGCGGCTTGCAGCAGCGCCATTCCGACGCCTCGACCGCGATACGCCGGCCTGACATACATGCCCAGGACCAGTGCGCTGTGGCGTGTCTTCGGCTTTGCCGAGAATTCAACGGCGACCGAACCGACCAGCGCTTCGTTGTCCCAGGCTCCGTAGGCCTGCGACAGGCCGGAGGGTGAGGCGATTCGCTTCACCCACCACGACATTGGCTCGGCTCTTCGCTCTTCCACCGTGCTCGTGAAGGCATCGGCCGCGTGCTCGTACGCCTCGAGCATGAGTTCGCGATATTCAGGGACGTGCTGTTCGGCAAGGGCGCGGACAGGCCATGCGGCGCTGGCGCCCCGAATGGAAGTGGCTCTCATGTCGTCAGCGCGCCGTCAGACCGTGGAAGGAGGGCAGGGATGCCTCGGTAGCTGATTTCGTTCGACGATGGCTCGACGGACCACATTTCCGAGGACGATGGGCCCAAAGCGTCAGTTAAGGGGTTAGGCATCAGCGGGCTCAGATGAGCGTGAGTGCGCTTCTGCCGTCTGTGACGACCTCTGTCGCGAGTTTCTGATCCATGGTAGCGAGTCGACCTCGGTTGGCCTTCGCCAGGGCAAGCAAGTAGCTATCCGTGACCCTCCCGTGGTGTGACAGCAAACTTGGTTCGACAATTTCTGTGCCTGCCAAGCTGATACTGTCCGGCCAGAAGGTATGGCCGGGCAGGGCCCGAATAGCGCCAAGGGCGTCAACCACCACGCTTGGAGGGCCTGGAGAGTTGGGATACCTGGGGTGGCCAATGATGCGCAGGAGCCCGTTCTCCGTGATCGGGCATGTTGCAAACGCTTTGCTTCCAGTTCTTCCGAACCACTCGTGAACCGAGTCGTGCTGAACGTGAGCCGGATCCACCAGCGCAATCAAGACGTTTACATCGAGCAAGTGGCGGATCATGGCTGCTCGTCTCGCAACTGGTTGACGAGTTCTAGGGTGACCGGAGTGGACGCCTTACGGGCGGGTAGAAGCGGGATTCCGTTGCGCTCGGCCTTCGTTCCGCGCGAGCTTCGAGTCAGCCCCTGGCGGGCCAGGGCGGAGATCACCTCACCGACGCTCTTGTGCTCACGTGCGGCAAGGTGCTTGGCGGCAGCCAGGATGTCGTCGTCGATAGCCAACG
Organism: Rubrivivax sp.; assembly: GCA_034522875.1. Lineage (GTDB taxonomy): Bacteria > Pseudomonadota > Gammaproteobacteria > Burkholderiales > Burkholderiaceae_C > Rubrivivax. Next base: position 112,694 of record JAXHKY010000031.1, read on the forward strand.
TGGTGCGCATGTGATGCTCCCTTCGATGATCGAGGGTCGCATCATACATCACGCATCACCGCCGAGCGCCAACGGGCGCGTGTTCTGACGGCCGGGATAGAAGTGCAGTGCGCCTGACAGTGTGGGGTCACGGTGGTGATTCCGGCGGTTTCCCGCCGGGCCTTAGTCCCTTGTTGTCCACGTTCCTGCAAGCCCCCGGAACGTGGAGAGGCTTGGCAAGGAGCCGATTCTCGTGCGACTCACCCTCAAAGGTGAAGCAGGTGAGGCCGTGGTCTCTGTAGCCACGGCGCGCATAGAAGGCCAAGGCCCGGTGGTTGTGAACCCAGGGCGTGAGCCACATGACCGTAGCCCCTGCCGAAGCGGCGAGGTTCTCTGCTTCGGCGAGTAGCTTCGTGCCCACCTTGACGCCAGTGAACGGTTCTTGAACGTACAGGCGAAGCAGCTCCGCCTGGACTCCGCTTGGGGCCAGTTCATGGTGGGCGAAAAGAGTGACCTGGGCGAAGCCGACCATGTGCCCTTTGTTCCGGGCAACGACAACTTGCGCTCGACGATCGGCAATGGCTTCGCTGAAGTTGGCCTGCGAGTACGAGGACAAGACCTCTCGGGCCAGTGCCGGCCTGATGCCTTCGGTGGCATACGTGTCCAGGAAGACTTGCATGGCCAGCACCGACAGGCACAGCGAGTCTTCGGGGACGGCGCGTCGAAGTTCGATGGAGCCAAGTGGCGGTTCTCGGTGCTGGACCACGGCGGTGCGCTTCTGTGCTGACTAACGTGTTTCGCCAGTCGGCCACATGGCCACCCAGACCCAGGAGTGGCTGCCCATGGCAATGATCGGCGCGAGGTGGCTACCGATGACCATTCTGAGTACGCGGCTGGCCGCGCGTCGAGCCCATCACTCCGGCCCGCCCAGCTCGGGCCACCGCTCCAGTCTGTCGTAAAAGGCGGCCCGCGACATGCCCAGCGTGCGCGCGGCCTGCACCCGGTTGCCGCCGCTGGCCTTCAGCGCCGCCGCAATGGCGGCGCGCTCCACTTCGGCCACCTGTTCGCTCAACGGCCGCAGCAGGGCCGGCGCCCGGGGCGCCGCCGGCACTTGGGCAGCCACGGCCTCGGCCCGCCATGCCGCCTTCGACCCCGCTGCGCCACCCCCTGCCGCCATCCGTCCCGACGCCTGCGCCATGACCCCGACCACCCCGACCACGCCCACCCCCGCCGCCGCGCCGAAGTGGCGCGGCTCCAGCACCAGGTCGTCGGTCATCAGCGCCGCCTGCTCCAGCACATTGCGCAGCTCGCGGATATTGCCCGGCCAGGCCTGCCGCGCCAGCAGCGCCAGCGCCTCGGGGCTCACGCTGCGCGCCGGCAGGCCGCTGCGCCGCGCAATGTCTTCGCTGAGCGACTCCACCAGCGCCTCCAGGTCGGCCAGCCGTTCGCGCAGCGCCGGCAGGCGGATCGGCAGCACGTTCAGCCGGTAATACAGGTCGGCGCGAAAGGTCCCGGCAGCCACCATCGCCGCCAGGTCGCGGCTGGTGGCGGCGACGATGCGCACGTCCACGCGCTCCACGCGGTTGCTGCCCAGGGGTTCGATCTCCTGCTCCTGCAGCGCACGCAGCAGCTTGCTCTGCAGCGCCAGCGGCATGTCGCCGATCTCGTCCAGGAACAGCGTGCCGCCGTCGGCGTGCTTGAACTTGCCTTCGCGGCCGCGGCGGTCGGCGCCGGTGTAGGCGCCGGGGGCGACGCCGAAGAATTCGGCCTCGAGCAGGCTTTCGGGAATGGCCGCGATGTTCAGCCCCACGAAGCGTCTGGCCGCGCGCGCGCCGGCGGCGTGGATGCCCTGCGCCAGCAGTTCCTTGCCGGTGCCGGTTTCGCCCAGCAGCAGCACGGTGCTGCCGATCTGCGCCACGCGCCGCGCCTGGCGCTTCACTTCCAGCGCCGCCGGGCTGGCGCCGATGAAGCTGGCGATGGTGTATTTCGGCCGCCGCTGCTCGGCCAGTTGCCGCCGCGCGGTGTCGAGTTCGGCCTGCAGGCGGTTGAACTTGGCCACCAGCGGCTGCAGCTTGGTTTCGGGGTGGTCCAGCAGCACGAAGCCCACGGCGCCGATCACGCCGCCGGCCTCGTCGCGCAGCGGCAGCCGGCTCACCAGGAAGCTGCCGGCCTGGTTGGTGAGCAGGTCCACCAGGATGGGCCGGCCGGTTTCGATCACGTGCGCCATCAGCGTGTTGGGCACCACGTCTTCCACGCGCTTGCCCACGAACTGCGCCGGCTCGGTGAAGCCCAGCCCGGGCAGGAAGCGCAGATAGCCTTCGCTGATCCACACCACGCGGTGCTGGCGGTCCACCACCAGGGTGCCCATGGCGTCGCGCGCAAAGGCCTCGAACATGGCTTGGCCGGTCAGCGCCAGCAGGGCGTGTGGGTCGCCGTGGGCCGCCTGGCAGGCTTGCACGGCTTTGTCCAGCGCATTGCGCGGCTCCGCGGCGGGTTCCGCAGGCGGCGCGGTGGGCTCGCGGGGCTGGTCGTGCGGGGTCAGGGGGCCTCCTCGGCCGCCGGTGCTTCAACCCTGTGGTATCCACTAGCCGGCCGGCGGTTTTCTTTCTTTAGAGTGTTGCACACGCAGACCGCAACCGTGCCGCACACCGGCCGGGGCGGCTGCTTTCGCCCACCCCTACGGAGACTCGCCCATGAACCGCCGCCCCTTTCTCTGCGCCCTTTCCAGCCTGCTGCTCGCCGCGCTGCCGCTGGCACCCGCCATGGCCCAGAACGTCACCCTGAAAGCGTCGCACCAGTTCCCCGGCGGCAAGGGCGACGTGCGCGACGAGATGGTGCAGATGATCGCGCGCGACGTGGCCGCAGCCAACGTGGGGCTGGAGATCAAGGTCTTCCCCGGCAGCAGCCTGGTGAAGGCGCAGGAACAGTGGAAGGCCATGCAAACGGGCCAGATCGACATGACCTCGTTCCCGCTGGACTACGCGTCGGGCTTCCATCCGCAGTTCGGCGCCACGCTGATGCCCGGGCTGGTGAAGGGCCACGACCACGCGCGGCGCATCAACACCAGCCCCTTCATGCAGGACATCAAGGCCATCATCGAACAAGGCGGCGCCAAGGTGCTGGCCGACGCCTGGCTGGCCGGCGGCTTCGGCGGCAAGAACAAGTGCATCCGCGCGCCCGCCGACGCCGCCGGCCTGAAGGTGCGTTCGGCCGGCGCCACTTTCTCGCAGATGTGGGCCGGCGCGGGCGCGTCCATCGTCTCCATCCCGTCCAACGAGGTCTACAGCGCGCTGCAGCAGGGCGTGGCCGAAGGCACCGACACCTCTTCGGGCAGCTTCGTCTCGTTCCGCCTGTACGAACAGCTCAAGTGCCTCACCGCGCCCGGCGACAACGCGCTGTGGTTCATGTACGAGCCGGTGCTCATCAGCCTGAAGAGCTGGAACAAGCTGAACGCCGCGCAGCAGGCGGCGCTGATGGCGGCTTCGAAGAAGGCCGAGGACTATTTCGCGGCCGAATCCAAGGGCCTGGACGACAAGATGGTGGCCGCCTACAAGAAGGCCGGCGTCGAGGTGGTGACGCTCAGCGACGCCGAAGCCCAGGCCTGGCGCGACGTGGCGCAGAAGACCTCGTACAAGTCGTTCGCCGAGAAGGTGCCCGGCGGCAAGGAACTCATCGAGAAGGCGCTGAGTGTCAAGTGAAGCCGGTCCGCCGCTGCCCGGCTGGGTGGCGGTGGTTCACTGGGCCTCGCGCACGCTGGGGGTGGCGGCGGCGGGGCTGATCCTGCTGTCCATCGGCGTCATCTGCCACATGGTGTTCGTGCGCGCGGTGCTGGGCCAGTCTTCCATCTGGCAGACCGAATTCGTGACCTTCGCGCTGGTGGCCTCGGCCTTCATCGGCGCGCCCTACATCCTGCTCACGCGCGGCCACGTGGCGGTGGACGTGCTGCCGCTCATGGCCGCGCAACCCATGCGCCGCCGACTGCACTTGTTCGGCAGCCTCATCGCGCTGGGTTTCTGCGCTGCGTTCCTTTACGCCGCCGTGCCCTGGTGGTGGGAAACCTTCGAGAGCGGGCAGACCACGGCTTCCATCTGGCGCGCCCGGCTGTGGATTCCCACGCTGGCCGTGCCGGTGGGGCTGGCGCTGCTGTGCCTGCAGTTCCTGGCCGAGATCTGGCTCGTGGCCACGCACCGGCAGCACCCGTTCGGGCTGTCGCCGGACGAACGCCTCTGACGCGCCCATGACCCCACTGTCCATCGGCCTGCTCATCTTCGCGGTGACGGTGGCGCTGCTGGCCACCGGCATGCCCATCGCCTTCGCGCTGGGCACGGCGGCGCTGGCCTTCATGCTGGCCTTCGACGGCCTGGGCAGCCTGGCCTACGTGCCCGAGACCATCTTCGCCGGGCTCAACGACTTCACGCTGGTGTCGCTGCCCATGTTCATCATCATGGGCGCGGCGGTGGCGTCTTCGCGCGCCGGCAGCGACCTGTACGAGGCACTGGCGCGCTGGCTGCACCGCGTGCCGGGTTCGCTGGTCATCAGCAATATCGGCGCCTGCGCGCTGTTCTCGGCACTCACGGGTTCTTCGCCCGCCACCTGCGCGGCCATCGGCAAGATGGGCATCCCCGAGATGCGCAAGCGCGGCTACGACGCCGACCTGGCCACCGGCGCCATTGCCGCCGGCGGCACTTTGGGCATCCTGATTCCGCCCAGCATCACCATGATCCTGTACGGCATCGCCAGCGAAACCTCGATCGGCCGGCTGTTCATCGCCGGCATCATTCCGGGGCTGCTGCTCACCGGCCTGTTCATGGCCTGGGCGCTGTTCATCAGCTGGAAGCGCGGCACGCGGCTGGTGGACGCCGACCGCGTCTATTCGTGGAAGGAAAAGCTCGAGCTGCTGCCGCGGCTGCTGCCGTTCATCGTGGTCATCGTGGGCGTGGTCTATGCCTTGTACGGCGGCATCGCCACGCCGTCCGAGGCCGCCGGCGTGGGCGCCATGCTGTGCCTGGTGATGGTGGTCGTCATCTACCGCGTGTGGCAGCCGGCCAAGCTGTGGCTGATCTTCCGCGACGGGCTGCGCGAGTCGGGCATGCTCATGCTCATCATCGGCAGCTCCATCCTGTTCGGCTACATGATGTCTTCGCTGCAGGTCACGCAGTCGGTGGCCGAAAGCATCGGCCAGATGCAGGTCAACAAGTGGGTCGTGCTGGCGGCCATCAACCTGATGCTGCTGGTGGCGGGCATGTTCCTGCCGCCGGCGGCCATCATCCTGATGACCACGCCCATTCTCATGCCGGTGATCCTGGCCGCCGGCTTCGACCCCATCTGGTTCGGCGTCATCCTCACCATCAACATGGAACTCGGCCTCATCACGCCGCCGGTGGGGCTGAACCTGTTCGTCATCAACGGCATCACGCCCGACGTGCGGCTGCCCACCATCCTGAAGGGCGCGCTGCCGTTCATGGGCTGCATGGTGGTGGCCATCCTCATCCTGTGCGTCTTTCCGGAGCTGGCGACCTGGCTGCCGAAGGCCTTGATGGGATGAATGGCACGCCGACATGCGGGGCTTGAATTGCTCGACGAGCTGAAGCGCGCCGCCGCACGTGCCGGCGCCGACCGCCGCGTGCGTGCCTTGCTGCTGCTGTGCCGGCGGCTGCTGTCCGAACGCGGCGAAGCCAACAGCGTGGCCATCGCGAGCGACCTGGTGGCGGGCTTTGCGGCGCTGGAGGCGGTTTCCCGCGAGCGCTTCTTCGCGCACCTGGCGCATGACTTCGACCCCGACCCGCAGGCCGTGCTGGCCAGCGCGCAGGCCTATGCGCGCGAACCCACGGCGGCGCACCTGATGCAGCTCACGAGCAGCGCCGAACCGCCGCGCCAGGAGCTGCTGCGCCGCATCAACCGGCTGCCCGGGGGCACCGCGCACATCGTCGCCATGCGGCGTGCGCTGCTGCCGCTGCTGCTCAAGCAGCCCGAACTGGCCGCTGTGGAGGCCGACTTCCTGCACCTGCTGGGCAGCTGGTTCAACCCGGGTTTCCTGCGCCTGCAGCGCGTGGACTGGCATGCGCCGGCACAACTGCTGGAGCAGCTCATCCGCCACGAAGCCGTGCACGCCATCGACGGCTGGGACGACCTGCGCCGCCGCCTGCAGCCCGACCGCCGCTGCTTCGCCTTCTTCCACCCGCAGTTGCCCGACGAACCGCTCATCTTCGTCGAAGTGGCCCTGCTGCCGGAAATGCCGGCAGCCATCGCGCCGCTCATAGCCAAGGCTTCGCAGGCGCAGCCGCCCGGTGGCTTCAAGGTGGCGGCCTTCTATTCCATCAGCAACTGCCAGCCGGGGCTGCGCGGCGTTTCGCTGGGCCATTTCCTCATCAAGCGCGTGGCCGGCGAACTGCAGCGCGAATGGCCCCGGCTCAAGACCTTCTGCACGCTGTCGCCCATCCCCGGGCTGGCGCGCTGGCTGCGCGCGGGCGCACCCTGCGAAGGCCTGTCGCGCCTGCGCGCGCAGCGCCTGGCGCAGGCCCTGCAGACGCTGCTGCGGGCCTGCAGCGGCGACCCGGACACGCTGGCCGATGCCGCCACGCTGCAGCGCTTGCCCGCGCCGGCCACCGACGCGCTGCAGCAACTGGCAACGCTGTACCTGGTGCACGCCAGCCCCGGGGCCGGCGGCGACCCGGTGGCCCGCTTCCACCTGGACAACGGCGCCCGGCTGGAGCGGCTGAACCCGCTGGCCGACCTTTCCGCCAAGGGGCTGCGCCAGTCGTTCGGCATGATGGTCAACTACCTCTACGATCTGCAGAAGGTGGAGGCGCACCACGAGCAGTTCGTGCAGGGCGAAGTGGCGCACTCCCGCAAGATCGCGGCCTGGCTCTGAGCCGCCGCTCCCCGCACCCACGAACCCGCCATGAGCTCACAGAACCTCTTCAGCGCGCTGCGCGCCGCCTTTCCGGCCGACCTGGACGGCACGGCCATCGAGACCGCCGATACGCCCGTGCCGCTGCACTACACCTGGCGCGACCTGGAGCGCGGCACGGCGATGCTGGCCAACCTGATCGGCTCGCTGGGTCTGCCGCCCGATTCGCGCATTGCCGTGCAGGTGGAAAAGAGCGTGGAAGCGCTCATGCTGTACCTGGCGGTGCTGCGTGCCGGCCATATCTACCTGCCACTGAACAGCGCCTACCAGGCGGCCGAGATCGAATATTTCATCGGCAATGCCGAGCCCGCCGTGGTGGTGTGCGCGCCCGCCGACTTCGGCTGGGTGAGCAAGATCGCCTTCCTGGCCGGCACGAAACACGTCTACACCCTGGGCAACGACCGCACCGGCACCCTGCTCGACCGTGCCGCCTTCCAGCCCGATACGCACGATCCCGTGGCGCGTTCGGCCGGTGACCTGGCGGCCATCCTCTACACCAGCGGCACCACCGGGCGCAGCAAGGGCGCCATGCTCACGCACGGCAACCTGCTGTCCAACGCCCTGGTGCTGAAGGAGGTTTGGGGTTGGCACAAGGGCGACGTGCTCGTCCACGCCCTGCCCATCTTCCACGTGCACGGCCTGTTCGTGGCCGCGCACGGTGCGCTGCTCAACGGCAGCCGCATGATCTGGTTCGGCCGCTTCGACGCCCGCGCCGTGGCGGCGCGGCTGCCCGAAGCCACGGTCTTCATGGGCGTGCCCACGCTGTACGTGCGTCTGCTCGCCGAACCCGGCCTCACGCGAGAGGCCTGCAGGCGCATGCGCCTCTTCATCAGCGGCTCGGCGCCGCTGCTCGTCGAGACCTTCAACGCCTGGCGCGAACGCACCGACCACACCATCCTGGAACGCTACGGCATGAGCGAAACGGTGATGCTCACCAGCAACCCCTACCGCCCCGAGAGCGCGCGCCGCGGCGGCACCGTGGGGCTGCCGCTGCCCGGCGTGGGCGTGCGCGTGCACGACGACAAGGGCCACCCGCTGCCGGCCGGCGAAGTGGGAAACATCCAGGTCAAGGGCCCCAACGTCTTCAAGGGCTACTGGCGCATGCGCGAGAAGACGGCCGACGAATTCACCACCGACCTGTGGTTCAAGACCGGCGACGTGGGCCGCCTCGGCACCGACGGCTACCTCACCATCGTCGGCCGCAGCAAGGACCTCATCATCTGCGGCGGCTACAACGTCTACCCGGCCGAGATCGAAGGCGTCATCAACGAACTGCCGGGCGTGGCCGAGTCGGCGGTGGTGGGCGTGCCGCACCCCGACTTCGGCGAGGCCGTGGTGGCCGTGGTGGTGCCCAGGCCCGGTGCCACGCTGGACGGTGCCGCCATCGCCGCGCAACTGCGCAAGCAGATCGCCAATTTCAAGCTGCCGAAACACGTGTTCGTGGTGCCCGAGCTGCCGCGCAACAGCATGGGCAAGGTGCAGAAGAACCTGCTGCGCGAAGAACACCGCGGGCTGTTTGCGCGTTGATGCGGTGCGCGCGTCCGCTGCCACCGCTACCGACCGCTGCCCGCGTTGCGGCGGCACGTTCCGCTGCGGCGCAGCCGGGCCGGGCCCCTGCCCTTGCGCCGGCATCGATCTCGGCGCGGCGCTGCAGGCGCAGCTGCGGCAGCAGTTCACAGGCTGCCTGTGCCTGGCCTGCCTGCAGGCCGTGGCAAGAGCCGAGTCCGCACCGGGGCGCGCCACGCCGGTGCCGGAGTCCAATTACTGAAGCTGCTCATCCTGGGCGGCACGCGTTTCCTGGGCGGCCACCCTGGCCGACACCGCGGCCTGTGCGGCTGCCCGGCCAGAGCCGCTGCCGCAGGCACGGCCGAAGGCCCGCCGCGCCCCGCGGTGGGCTTGCGAGCCGACCGTGAAGCCGCCTTGCTCGCGGCCTGGCATGGCCGGCCCGGCGCCGCCGGCGGCTGAACGGCCGCCATTCATCCGCTGCGGCCGCCGTTCGCTCCAGCCCGGCCGCGCTTCGTCGCAAGCGCATGGCGGTGCGCGGCGCGGCTGCCTAGAGTTCACTCCATCGCCAACGGTCCCACCCCTTGCAGGAGCCTCAGATGAACCGCCGCAACGCATTCGCCGCCCGCACAAGCGCCCGCGTCACCGCCTTCGGCTTTGCCGCTTTCATGACGCTGTCCATCCTGGCCAGTGTCGACCGGCTCGCCTCGCAGCCCGCCGCCGACCTGCAGATGGCCCGCCAGGCCGCGGCGGCGCAGGTGGTGGCCACCAAGGCGGTGCGACAGCCCAACTCCTGAACGGCACGGACACGGCGCCCTGGACGGCGCTGAACGACCGCCATCGACAGACCCCGCCGCGGCGGGGTCTCGTCGTTTCCGGCACCGCTCGGGGCGACGGCTAGCGCGCCAGCAACGACGCCCACTGCCACCGGGCAAAGGCCGCCAGCATCAATGCCGACACACGCGCCAAGCGGCGCTGCCAGGCGACGTCGAAACGCCCGCGCAGCCGTCGCGCCGCCGCCGGTTGCCGCCGGTGGGGTCGACCAGGTGCACCAGGCCAGCCACAGCAGGAAGGCGCCACCCGCCAGGGCCAGCGGCATGCGTGCGCCCTGCAGCCAGGCGATCAGGCCGGTGACGCCATACGCCCCCACCGCACCGTAGGCGGCGTCGGCCACCGCAGCGCCCAGTCCGGTGGCCAGGCCGACCGGCACGCCGTGGCGCAAGATGCGCTGAATCACGAACACGCCGATCGGGCCCACCGGCGCGGCGATCGCCAGGCCGACCCACATCGACTGAAGGAACAGCGTGGCCGCCATGGCGCGCAGGATGGGGCCAGCGCGTGCGGGTCCTCGGCCGTCGTGCGGGCCGGGGGCGGGCACATGCGGCGCCGGGGCGCGCGGGTGTCCAATAGCGTCTGAGCCATTCGCCGCCAACCAGACCGCCATGCCCGCCACGTTGCCCGACCCCGAAGCCCTTGCCTCCGCCCTGCAGCGCCACCGCGTGCTGGGCCAGCTCGACGCCAGTGCGCGCCAAGCGCTGCTGGCCAGACTGCAGCCCAGGCGTTTCGCCGCACGCGAGATGGTGGCCGGCGCCGATACGCTGGCGCAGCGGCTGGGCATCGTGGCCCGCGGCAGCATCGGCTTCCACAACGAAGCCGGCGAAGCCGCCTTCAACGTCAAGGCGCCCGACTGGTTCGGCGCCGGCGTGCAGCCCGCCTCGGCGCTGGCCGGCTGCGCGGCGGTGGCCGAGACGGCGACGCTGGTAGGCTTCCTGCCTGCCGACGAACTGGCGGCGCTGCTCGAAGCGCACCCGGCGCTGCAGCTCTTCATGGAGCCGCCGGTCGCGCCGCGCACGCCCAGCGAAGCCGCCGACCCGCACATGAACCTGATGCGCACGCCGGTGCGCAAGCTGCTCAAGCGCGCGCCGATCACGGTCTCGCCGCACAGCCCCATCCGCGCCGTGGCCGAGCTGATGCGCGACCAGCGCGTCTCGTCGGTGATGCTGGTCGAGCAGGGCCACCTGTTCGGCCTGGTCACCGACCGCGATCTGCGCAACCGCGCGCTGGCCGCCGGGCTGGACACGGCGCTGCCGGTGGTGGAGATCGCCACCGTGGCGCCGCTCACGATCGACATCGACGCACCCGGCTTCGAGGCCTTGATGCTGATGGCGCGCCACAACATCCACCACGTGCCGGTGATGGACGGCACGCTTGCGGCCGGCATGATCACCGCCACCGACGTGACCGAGCAACACAGCAGCTCGGCCGTCTACCTGGCCGGCGACATCCACAAGCAGACCACGCTGGAAGGCCTGGTGACCACCGCCGCCCGCGTGCGCACGCTGCAGCAGCACCTGGCCGCCGCCGGCGCCAGCGCCTATGCCACCGGTCACATGGTCACCGCCATCACCGACGCGATCACCGCCCGGCTGCTGCACCTGGGCGAAGCGAAACTCGGCCCGCCGCCGGTGGACTATGCCTGGGTGGCCGCGGGCTCGCAGGCGCGCAGCGAGCAGACGGCCAAGAGCGACCAGGACAACTGCATGGTGCTGGACGATGCCTACGAAGAGGCCGCGCACGGCAGCTATTTCAAGCAGTTGTCGAGCTGGGTCTGCGACGGCCTGGCCGCCTGCGGCTATATCCACTGCCCCGGCGAGATGATGGCCATGACCGACAAGTGGCGTCAGCCCAGGCGCGTGTGGGCCGAATATTTCCGCAAGTGGGTGGACACGCCCGAGCCGATGGCGCTGATGCTGACCTGCGTCTTCTTCGACGTGCGCACGGTGGCCGGTCGCGGCGAGCTGCTCGACGGCCTGCGCGCCGACATGCTCAGGCGCACGCGCGGCAACAGCCTGTTCCTGGCGCACATGGTGGGCAACGCGCTGAAGCGGCGGCCGCCGCTGGGGCTGTTCGGCGGCCTCAGCACCATCCGCTCGGGCGAGCACAAGGGCACGCTGGACCTCAAGCACGAAGGCATCGTGCCGGTGGTGGACCTGGCGCGCGTATATGCGCTGGCCGGCGGCCACGACGCGGTGAACACCCACGACCGGCTGGCGGTGGCGGCCGACAGTGGCGAGGTCAGCGCCCAAGGCGTGCACGACCTGCGCGACGCGCTGGAATTCATGTCCACCATCCGCATCCGTCACCAGGCGCGGCAAATGGCAGCCGGGCAACCGGTGGACAACTATCTGCGGCCCGACGAGCTGTCCAATTTCGAGCGCGGCCAGCTCAAGGACGCCTTCGGCGTGGTCAAGGCCTTGCAGGACGTGCTGGCGCATCGCTACCAGGGCGGGCGGTTCTGACGCGCCATCGACGCCGCGCTTGCCCAATGCAGGCGACGGCCGGGCCTGCGGCCCCGGCAGTTTCAAGGCACCCGGGGGCACCTTTGAAGCCGAGGTGAATTTCGCACAAGCCGGCCGGTGCACCTGCACACCCCGCGGCACCTTCCGGTCCCTACGCTGTGCACACGGTGAAGCCCAGGGCATCCCCCCTGGCCACCGCAACGCACCAAAGGACCGACACATGCTTCAGACATTGACGAAGGCGGTGGCACCGGCCCCGCCGTGGGCCGGTGCCGCGCCCGAGGCCTGGTCGCCGGGCACCCTGCTGGCGCAGGCACTGGACGAGGTGGACTTCGGCATCGTCCTGCTCGCCGACGACGGCGAGGTGCTGCACTTGAACCATCGCGCGCGGCACGCGCTGCGCGCCGGGCAAGGCCTGCAGATGACGGACAACCGGCTGCACACGAGCGACCCGCGCTCGGCGGCGCATTTGCAGCACGCGCTGCGCGACGCGGCGCAGCGTGGACTGCGCCGGCTGCTGGCCCTGGGCCACGGCGACGACCGCCAGCTGGCCGCGCTGGTGCCGGTGCAACCCGGCGTGGCGGCGCTGCTGCTGGGGCGCTCGAGCGTGTGCGAAGACCTTTCGCTGCAGTGCTTCGCGCGCAACCACGAGCTGACGGTGGCCGAGACGCGGGTGCTGGCGGCGCTGGGCCGCGGCGTGGCGCCGACCGAGATCGCGCGCGAGCAGGGCGTGAAGATCTCCACCGTGCGCACGCAGATCAGCGCCATCCGGCAGAAGACCGGCACCAGCACCATCACCGCGCTGGTGCGGCTGGTGGCCGGGCTGCCGCCGATGGTGGGGGCGCTGCGTGCCTGAAGATGCGCTGGCCGCGCCGCGCGCCGGGCCGCCGGCCGGCCTGGGTGCGGCGCGGCGCGCATCGGCTCCGCGATCCGCGCCCGGCCCACCCCGGGGTGCCGCTGGCCTTACCATGGTGCATGCCCTTGCCGCCGCCACCGCCCGCATGATCCATCTGCCCGGCGCCAGCGACGACCTGCGCGAACTGGCGCAGCGCGGCGTGCCGCACAACTACAAGAAGGGCCGGCTGCTGATCGAGGAAGGCGACCAGGCCTACACGATGTATATCGTGCTCAGCGGCCGCCTGCGCGCCTTCTCGGTCCACCCCGTGAACGGCCGCGAGATCACCTACGGCACCTACGGCCCGGGCGACTACGTCGGCGAGATGAGCCTGGACGGCGGGCCGCGCAGCGCCAGTGTCGAGACGCTGGAAGACACCGTCTGCGCCGCGGTGACGCGGCCCACGCTGGAAGCCTTCATCGCCGAGCGCCCGGCCTTTGCCTTCGAGCTGCTGGCCCGGGTGATCGGCAGCGCACGGCGCGCCACGCTGACGGCACGCCAGCTGGCGCTGAACGACGCCTACGGCAACCTGAAGGCCTGGCTGGAGGCGGAGTCGGTGCAACGCGCGGACGGCACGCGCTGCATCGAGCACCGGCCCACGCACCGCGAACTGGCGGCGCGCATCGGCCGCTCGCGCGAGATGGTGAGCCGGCTGCTGAAGGACCTGGAGACCGGCGGCTACGTGGTGGCCGAGGAGCGGGGCTGGCGGCTGCAAAAGGCGCTGCCGCAGCGCTGGTGACGCCGTGGGGTCGACCCGCGGCGAGCACGCTACAGCGGCGGCCGCAGTCGCAGCTCGGGGGCCGGTCTTTGCAGATGCGGCACCCCGGAACGACTCGACAACGCAGCACCGGGCCACCGAAGTGCGGGCGAGCGCAGGCGCGTCCCCCTCCATTTGCCGACATGGCGGCGATGCCGTCACCAAGCCTGTGGATGCTGCGTCGGCGCAGCGTGACGATGCTGCAGTCTCCACCCACCCCCCGGAGCCTGCCATGTCGCACGTTTCCGCTTCCTTCCTGCCCCCAGGTGCGCGCCTGCTCTGCGCCGCGGCGGCCTTGTGCACCACGGGCGCACTGGCCGCCTTGCTGCTGTCCGCCTGGCACCACCAAACCGACCCGTTGTGGCTGGCCGCCACGCCCGAGGTGCTGGCCGACGTGGCCGCCTGCGATGCCGAGACCTCGCGCGCCGCGCGCGAAGGCTGCAAGCAAGGCATCGTGGCGGCGCGCGCGCCGTCGCAGACGCGCAGCTACCCGATGGCCTCGCGCTGAGCGATGGCGCCGCAAGGCAACGCGGGCCGCGCCGGCGCGTCGGCATTCAGTCCCCGACGCGCCGCCCCCTGTGCCTTCACCAGCGCAGCAGTCGCGGCCCCAGCAGCGCACCCGAAAGCAGCGGCCGCGCCGATGCCGGCCGTGTACCACACGGCGACGAAGCTGGGTGCGAGTTCGTTGCACGACAAGGCATAGCTGAACGCGCCCACCGCCCCGGCCAGCAGTCCGGCGGCAAAGCCGGCCAGGCGCAGGCGTGTCGGTGCCAGCCCGCGCAAGGCCCAGAAGGCGCCAGCCAGCGTGGGCAGCGACAGCAGCAGCACGCTCAACGGGCACTGCGCCCAGGAATGGCCCAGCATGGTGTCCATGCGCTCGCCGCCGGGTACCGCCAGCAGCGCCACCGCGCCCAGCAACCCCATCGCAGCCACCACGCCGCCGGCCGCGCGCGCCGGCGCCGCCACCGGCGCCGCCGGCCGGCCCAGCCGCGTCACCCACCACAGCGCGGCGGCGGCGAGAAGGCCGGCGTAGCCGAACTTGATCCACGGCCCGGGGTCGGCATACAGCTCGGCCGGAATCGGCCCGATCCACGCCAGCGCGCCGGCCACGCCCAGCACCAGGCCGCCCGCCACCGCCGGCGTCAGCCGCCGCGCCGCCAGCGCGCGCGGCGCCGGACCGGCCTGGCGGGCCAGCATGTCGATCAGCGATTCGGTCTTCATGTCGATTCCTCCTTCACCTTCGCGGCCAGCCGCTTCAACCCGCGATGTACCTGCACCTTGATGGCCGACTCGCTGGCGCCGGTGCGCTGCGCGGCCTCGGCCACCGACAGGCCTTCGATCTTGGTCAGCACGATGGCGCGCCGCTGCGCTTCCGGCAGTTCCTGCAACAGCTGGCCCAGATCGCGCCGGGCCGACCCTTCATCGGCGGCCACCGGCATGGCGTGGTCTTCCAGTTCGTCCAGCGGATCGTGCAGCGCCTCTTGCCGCCCGCGCCGCCGCCACAGGTCCACCAGCTTGTGGCGGGCAATGGCCAGCACCCAGCTGCTGACGGGCAGCGCCGGGTCGTGAGTGCCGCGCTGCAGGTGCAGCGCGAGCAGGGTTTCCTGCACCAGGTCCTCCAGGTCGTCCGGCAAACTCTGCATGCGGCGGCGCAGATAGCTGCGCAAGCGCACGGCAATGCGCCGCAGCGCTTCGCGATAGGCCGCTTCGTCCCCCGCTTGCGCACGCAGCCACAACGGCTTCAGGCCGGACTCGAAGTCGTCGCGGGCAGCGTCCTGGTTCATTCGTCGGCGCGGGGGCTTTGGTTACAGCCGCGTGGCAGCGGCAGGCGCCGGCGATTGTGCAGCGCCGCCCCGGCGACCGCTGCCGGGTGCATACCGATGGGCGCCGTGGCCAAGATGGCCCGAGATCGCGTGTCCTGGCCCACCCTCCACGTCGGCGCTTTCGGCCACGCATCCGGCTGCAGTGAGCCCTGGAGGACCATGCCATGCACGTCCTGAATGTGGACGTGGCCATCATCGGGGCCGGCACCGCCGGCATGACGGCCTACCGCGGCGCGCTGGCGCACACGCGGCGCGTCGTCGTCATCGAAGGCGGCCCCTACGGCACCACCTGCGCCCGCGTGGGCTGCATGCCGAGCAAGCTGCTCATCGCCGCCGCCGAGGCGGCGCACACCATCACGCATTCAGGGCGTTTCGGCGTGCACGGTGACGGCCTGGTCGTCGACGGCGCGGCCGTCATGGACCGCGTGCGCAGCGAGCGCGACCGCTTCGTCGGCTTCGTCGTCGACGCCTGCGGGCCAGGCGCCTGAACCCCGAGCGCAATGCTCAGGCCGCGCTGCGACGCGCCAGCCAGTGGTCCAGCGACACCACACCCGGGCCTTGCGCCATCAGCCACAGCAGCACCGCCGCCCACACGCCGTGCGTGGGCCAGGCGCCGGGGTAGACGAGCAGCTGGATCACCGCCGTCATCACCAGCAGGCCCAGCGCCGCGAAGCGCGTGCCCAGGCCGAGCAGAATCAAGAGCGGCAGCGCATGTTCGCCGAAAGCGGCCAGCGTGGCGCCCAGTTCGGGTGGCAGCAGGGGCAGCTGGTATTCGTCGCGGAACAGGTCCACCGCCGACGCCGACAGCCGTGGCAGGCCGAGCTGGAACGTGCCTTCGACGAGGTCGATCTGCAGACCCTCGATCTTGGTCTGCCCCGACTTCCAGAACACGCCGGCAATGGCGAAGCGGCCCACCAGCGCCGTCAGCGAATGCGGAATGCGCGACATCAACGCCACCGCCTCGGCCAGCAGGCGGGCAATCGCGTTGCCGTTGGGCGCAGCGGCTCGCGGGCTGGCACTGGCGGCGGGGGTCATGCTGTTCATCGCGTCACTCCGGGCTGGACCAGGCGCTGATGGCGCCGTGGCGAATGAGAAGGGCCAGGGTCGCGCCCAGGTCGAGCGGCTCGTCCGCGGCAGCGGCCTCACCCAGCGAAAGGCCGCGCTGCAGCCGCCCCAAGAATTCGGCTGCGGCCGCGGGGATGGCGAGCACGGCCGCGTCGTCCTCGAAGCGCAGCACGAGGGCGCACTCGGGCCGGGCCGGGTCCACGTCTTCCAGCCGCCCCTGCCCCTGGTGAGTCGCCCACAGCGAGACCACGGCCCAGGGCGAGGCGAGCACGGTCACCGAAGGATGCAGTCGAAGCCGCGCCGCAGGCAGCCGTGCCGGATGGGCCAGGTGCGCCGCCACGGCGCCGGCGTCGAGCACCGGCGCGTCGGCCGCGTGGTAGGCGTGCACACGCGCCCGCTCCAGCCGCGCCATGTCGGCCAGGTAAGGCACGGCGGCGGCGGGCTCGAACTGCGCCACCCAATCGGCGAAGCCGTCGCCGTAGCGGGCCAGCACGGGCGAAGTCGGCGGCTGTTCGGCCACGTACAGGCGGGCCATGGCGGTAAAGAAGTCCGCTCCGACCAGTTCGCGCACCACCGGGAAGGTGTCGGCCAGAGCCGCCACCAGCGATGCCGCCACGTTGTTGCGGTAGACAGCGAATCGAACGGCCGGGTCGGAGCGGTTCCAGGCCACCAGGCCGGCGGGGGGCGGCAAGGCCGGGTCGAGCAGCGCGCGGGCAAAGACCTGCTGCACAGGACGGGTCGGGACCGCGCTCATGGGTGCGTTCCCGCCGCACGAAATCGGGCCGGGGGCTGGGCGTGGCGGGCCGCGCCCAGGGGCGCGTGCGGAGCGGCGAAATGCTGCAGCCGGGTGCGTGCCAGGGCCGCCTCGGCTTCCAGCACGGCCAGCGCCGGCACGTCGTTGTCGCGCTCGATCAGCGTCGGCACCGGCCCCAGCCGGGCCAGCGCCTGGTCATACAGCGCCCACACGGCTTCAGCCACCGGCGCGCCGTGGTGGTCGATGAGCAGGCGGTCGCCGGCGCCGTCGGTGTCTTCGGCAAAGCCTGCAAGGTGGATCTCGGCCACGGCCGCGGCCGGCAGCGCGGCGATGAAGTCCGCGGCGTCGCCGCCATGGTTGACGGCGTTGACGTAGGCGTTGTTCACGTCGAGCAGCAGCCCGCAACCCGTGCGGCGCACGACTTCGCTCAGGAATTGCGCCTCCGCCATCGTCGACGCGGCGAATTCAATGTAGGTGCTGGGGTTTTCCAGCAGCAGGCGGCGGCGCAGCCGGAGCTGCACCTCGTCGATATGGTCACACACGCGCTGCAGCGTGGCACGGTCGTAGGGCAGCGGCAGCAGATCGTTGAACCAGTGGCCGCCGTGGCTGGACCAGGCCAGATGTTCTGAAAACCACGCCGGTTGATAGCGTTCCAGCAAGGCGGCCAGCCGCGCCAGGTGGGCGCGGTCCAACGGGCCCTCGCCGCCGATCGACAGGCCCACGCCGTGGATCGACAGCGGCCAGCGTTCGCACACGCGCTCCAGGTGGCGCAGGAAGGGCCCGCCGTCGACCATGTAGTTCTCGGCGTGGACCTCGAAGAATTCCACCGCCGCGCCGCCGGCCAGCACCTGCGCGACGTGGCCCGTCTTCAGGCCCAGGCCGGCCATCGGCGCGCCGCCGCCCCGCGCGCCGTTGGCGGGACAAGGTGAAAACGGCAGGGCCTCGGTCATGGCGGCAGCGCGGCGTGGTGAATGGACGCGCGAAGACCCGTCCGCTCAGGCCTTCTTCTCCTTGAACTCTTTCATCTGGCCCATGCCGTTGGGCGACGTGGCCGAGGCCGTCTTTTCGCAAGTGCCCTTGGCGACATATTTCCAGGCATTGCCCTGGAAGTCGCGGGTGGACGTGCCTGCACAGGTGGTGCCCGCGCCGGCGGCGCAGTCGTTCTTGCCCTTCATCGCCACGCCGTAGCACTTCTCCTTGTCGGCGCCTTGCGCCTGGGCGGGGGCGTGGGCCAGTGTGAGGGCGGCGCCCAGGGCAAGGGCCAGGGCGGCGGCGGTGGTCTGGGTGGCAAGGGTCTGGGACATGGGGCAATCTCCGTGAAGTGGATGGACGCTGGGGTTGCGGCAGGCGGGCTTGCCGGCCGACCCCCGCGTAGTCGCTGTGCTCGCCAGTGCGGTTACAGCGCGGCGCAAAAGAACCTTGCGCCGGCAAGTCCGGCGCCGGCGTGTAACCATCCCACCGAATTCGACGAATGCCCCTTGAACCCCTCCGACGCCTGGCACCTTGGCGCCGCATCACGTCATCTCACTGGCCCCATGCACGACACCCTGCCGCTACTTTCCGCCACCGACTTTCCGCCCCTGCGCCGCAGCAAGCTGCAGACCCTGCAAGTGAACCTGGGCTACAAGTGCAACCAGAGCTGCCTGCACTGCCATGTGAACGCCGGGCCGAATCGCACCGAGATGATGGACGGCGACACGGTGGACCTGGTGCTGCAGGTCATGCGCGCGCGCGGTGTGCTGACACTGGACCTCACCGGCGGCGCACCCGAGCTGAATCCGCACTTCCGGCGCCTGGTGCAGGCCGCACGCGCGCAGGGCGTGCAGGTCATCGACCGCTGCAATCTCACCATATTGTCCGAGCCCGGCCAGGAGGGACTGGCCGAGTTCCTGGCTGCGCAGGGCGTGGAGGTGGTGGCCTCGCTGCCTTGTTATTCACCGGCCAACGTCGACCGCCAGCGCGGCGACGGCGTCTTCGACCGCAGCATCGCCGGGCTGCAGGCGCTGAATGCGCTGGGCTACGGCCAGCCCGGCAGCGCGCTGGTGCTGAACCTCGTCTACAACCCGCAGGGCGCCGTGCTGCCGCCGCCGCAGGGGCCGCTGGAAGCCGACTACCGGCGCGAACTGCAACAGCACTTCGGCATCCGCTTCAACCACCTGTATGCGCTGACCAATATGCCGATCCAGCGCTTCGGCAGCACACTCGTCTCCAAGGGCACCTTCGGCGGCTACATGCAGTTGTTGCGCGGCGCCTACCGGGCCGAGAACCTGGGCACGGTGATGTGCCGCACGCTCGTCAGCGTGGACTGGCAGGGCGACCTGCACGACTGCGACTTCAACCAGATGCTCGGCCTGCGCGCGCGGCTGCGGGGCTTGGGCCGGCCGCATCTGCGCGACCTGCTGGCACATGACCCCGCGGGCGAAGCCATACGCGTTGCCGACCACTGCTACGGCTGCACCGCAGGCCAGGGCAGCAGTTGCGGCGGCGCGCTCGAAGCGGCGCCGGGCGTGCCCGGCGTGGCCGGCGGGCACCACCATGTGCCGGCCCTGGAGGCCCAGGACTAGAACCCGGCCTTCGCTGGCGGCGCGCCGCGGCCGGCAGCTCGAACCAGGCCACCTGGCGCGCCGCCTGTCCACACCGCCGGCTACGGGTTAAGCACGGCCGGTCAGCCACAGTCGGCGGGTTAGAGTCCCTGCGTCCCGCCTGCGTTGCCGCCGCAGCGCCGGCGGCTCCCACCGATCCGCTGCCCCGCACCCATGGACTCCGCTGCCGCCCCGCCGAAACACCTGGACGCCCTGCTGATCCAGCACCTGGGCGCCTATCTCGGGGCCATCGAGCCGGGCACGCTGGCGCTGCTGCGCGAACACCTGAGCTGGGTCGAACTGCGCGGCGGCCAGACCCTCATGACGCAGGGCGACGCCGGCGACGCGATGTACCTGCTGGTCAGCGGCCGCCTGCGCACCTACATCGCTGCCGACGGCGGCCCGCCGCGCATGGTGCGCGAGGTCTCGCGCGGGCAGATCGTGGGCGAGATGAGTCTGTACACCGACGAGCCGCGCACCGCCACGGTGGTGGCCATCCGCGATTCGGTGCTGGTGCGGCTGGGCAAGGACGAATTCAAGCGCCTGCTGGCCTTGAGCGCGCAGGTCTCGGTGGCGATCACGAGGCAGATCATCCAGCGCCTGCAGACCGAGGGCACGGCGGCCGCGCTCGACCGGCCGGTGGCCATGGGGCTGCTGCCCATCACCGCGGGCGTGGACCTGGCCGGCTTTGCCGAACGGCTGGCCGTGCAGTTGCGGTCGCTGGGCCGCGTGGCCGTGGTCGACGCCGCGCGCCTGGACGCCGAGCTGGGTGCGCCAGGCATCACGGCGCGGGCGCAGTCCGACGCCCAGGCCAACCGCCGCATCGCCGTGCGGCTGGACGAGATCGAGGCCGACCACGACTTCGTGCTGCTGCTGGCCGATGCCACGCCCACGCAATGGACCCACCGCTGCAGCCGCCATTGCGACGAGCTGCTGCTGCTGGCCGACGCCGACGCACCGCCCGTTCTGCACGAGATCGAGACCGAGTGCCTGGCCAACCGCCCGCCGCGCACCGACGCCGCCGAGATCCTGGTGCTGCTGCACCCGGCCGACCGCCTCTCGCCGCGCGGCACCGCGGCCTGGCTGGCGCGCCGGCCGCTGCAGGACCACGTGCACGTGCGCCCCGCGCTGGACCGCGACATGGCGCGGCTGGCCCGGCTGCAGAGCCGCACCGCGGTGGGCCTGGTGCTGGCCGGCGGCGGCGCGCGCGGCCTGGCCCACCTGGGCGTGGCGCGAGCGTTGCAGGAAAGCGGCGCCGAGATCGACGTCGTCGGCGGCACCAGCATCGGCGCCGCGATGGCCGCCCTGGTGGCCACCGACCGGCCGATGGACACGCTGGTCGGCAACGCCCGCAGGGCCTTCCGCGGCAACCCGACAGGCGACTACCACTGGCTGCCGCTGCTGTCGCTCATCAAGGGCCGGCGCCTGCGCCGCATCGTCGATCAAAGCCTGCGCGACACGGTGGGCTTCAGCGCCGACCTGGAAGACCTGTGGAAGGGGTGCTACTGCGTGGCCACCAATTATTCGCAGGCCTGCGAGCAGGTGCTGCGCCGGGGACCGCTGCTACAGGCCATCCTGGCCAGCGTGGCCATCCCGGGCGCGCTGCCGCCGGTGATCCGCGACGGCGACCTGCTGTGCGACGGCGGCACCTTCAACAACTTTCCGGTCGACGTGATGCGCAGCATGCGCGGCGTGAGCCGGGTGATCGGCGTGGACCTCAGCTTCCGCAAGCCGCGCCGCATCGATCACGACGAATTGCCCGGCACCTGGGCGCTGCTGCGCGACCGCCTGCGCCCACGTTCCAGCCGGCGCTTCCGGCTACCCACACTGGCGGCTTACCTGATGAACGTGACCATTCTGTACAGCACCTCGCGCCAGCGCCAGGCGCGCCGGCTCACCGACCTGTATTTCAACCCGCCGCTGGAGCGCGTGGGCATGCTCGACTGGAGCCGTTTCGACCAGATCGTGGAGCAGGGCTACCAGTACGCGCGCCAGAAGCTGGCCGAGCCCGCAGCGGCAACGCCGGCCGGGGCAACGCAGGCCATGGCACGGCAGACTGCGCCGGCGGCCCTGCCCGCCACCTTCGCCGAGGGCGGCGAATGAGCACGCCCCGCGCGGATCCCGAAGCCGGCGGCAGCCCGTCGGCCAGCGCTCCCGTGGCTGCCGAGAACGGCGCCTGGAACCTGCTGGCGCGGCTGGCCGCGGCCTGGGAGGCCGGCTTCGGTGATGGCTTCGTTGGCGGCGCGGCCGACGCACCCGAAGACGCCGAAGCGCCCGCCGGCACGCCGCCGGCCCTGGACCCGCGGCTGCGCGCCTGCGCCGGCAAGATCGGCACCGCCAGCGAGGCGCTGGCGCACGTGCGCCCCGGCGACCGGGTCTTCGTGGGCACCGCCTGCGCCACGCCGCGCACCCTGGTGGCGGCGCTGGAAGGTTTGTCGCCGGCTCCGGCCGACGTGGAACTGGTGCACTTCCTCACCGACCACGCCGTGCCGCACAGCATGAGCGGTGAGCCGCTCACGCGCTTTCGGCACCGCTGCTTCTTCGTCGGCCAGGACATGCGCGCCGGGGTGCGCAGCGGCCTGGCCGACTACGTGCCGATTTCCGTGGCCCGCGTGCCGCAGCTCATGGCCATTGGGCGCATCCGCGTCGACGTGGCGCTGATCCAGGTCTCCATGCCCGACGAATTCGGTTATGTCAGCCTGGGCGTTTCGGTCGACGTGATCCCGGCCGCGGTGGCCCGGGCGCGGCTCGTCATCGCCGAGGTCAACCCGGCCATGCCGCGCACCATGGGCGACTCCACGCTGCACATCGGCCAGATCCACCACCTGGTGCCGGTGGACACGCCCGTCATCGAATATGCGCACCCGGCCGCGCAGGAGCAGGTGGTGGAGCGCATCGCGCGCTATATCGGCGGCATCATCGACGACGGCTCCACGCTGCAGGTGGGCCTGGGCCGCTTCAGCAACGAGGCGCTGAAATACCTGGCCGACCGGCGCGACCTGGGCATCCATTCCGACGTCATCACCGACGCCATCATTCCGCTGCTGGAAAAAGGCATCCTCACCGGCCGGCGCAAGACGCACCAGCCCGGCAAGATCGTGACCAGCTTCGCCATGGGATCGCGGCGGCTGTACGAGCTGATCGACCGCAACCCGCTGTTCAGCTTCCAGCCCATGGAAGCGGTGTGCGACCCGGCCGTGCTGGCCGCGCAGCACAAGCTGGTTTCGGTGACGCAGGCCTTTGCCGTGGACCTCACGGGCCAGGTCTGCGCCGACCAGTTCAACGGCAGCTTCTACGGTGGCCTGGCTGCGCAAGGTGAATTCCTGCAAGGGGCTTCGCGCTCGCCGGGCGGCAAGGCCATCATCTGCCTGCCCGCCACCGAAGACGACGGCAGCACCTCGCGCATCCGCGCCATGCTGCCGGCCGGCGAGGGCGTGACCATTGCGCGCACCGACGTGCACTACGTGATCACCGAATATGGCATTGCCCACCTGTTCGGCAAGTCGATCCGCGAACGCGCGGTGGCGCTGATCCAGATTGCCCACCCCGCCTGCCGGCACGCGCTGTTCGACCAGGCGCGCACTCTGGGCTGGCTGCCGCCGGAGCAGGCGCTGCGCAACCTGCGCGGCTATGCGGTGGAGGACGAGCAGCAGGTGCACCTGCGCGACGGGCGCGAACTGCTGCTGCGCCCGGCGGTGGCCGGCGACGGCGACGCCGTGCGCCACCTGTTCCACCAGATGCCGCCGCAGGACGTGTACACGCGCTTCTTCCGCAAGATCCGCGGCCTTTCGCTGGCCGACGTGCAGCGACTGTGCAACCTGGACTTCGACAACGAAGTGGCGCTGGTGGCCGCCGCCGGGCCGCGCGACGACCCGCAGGTGGTGGGCCACGCCATGTACGTGGTCGACCCCGGCACCAACCTGGCCGAGACCGCCTTCATCGTGCACCCCGACTGGCAGGGCACGGGGCTGGGCGGCTGGCTGCAGAGCCAACTGGCGGCGCACGCGCAGCGGCGCGGCGTGCGCGGCTTCGTGGCCGAGATCAAGGCCGGCAACGAGCACATGCTGCGCCTGGCACGCGCCGCTTCGAGCCAGGTGCAGGTGGAAGATATTGGTGGCGTGATGCGGGTGACGTCGCTGTTCTGAACGGCGCGTGGCTCGGGCTTTCGTGCAGAGACTGGACACGACGCTCGAATTGATGCGGGCACTGGGTGTGCGCCTGCACTTGCAGGCGGCGCAGGCCACGGTCGTTCCTGACTGCAGGCGTCAGCCTACGAGCTTGTCGTACTCACCGTGCGTGCCGATCCAGAACCAATGCACGCCTTCCGGCCGCGGGAGTCCCGGCGCGCGGCAGTGCAGGCCCACACGCGCGCTGTACAGCTTGCCGCCGCCCAAGAGCTTGAACTGAAGCGACGGGTGCGACGGGTCGCGCTTCATCAGTTCGAAGTTCTTCCTTGCCAGCGACTGGACCTCGGTTGGCAAAGCGTCGAAGCAACGCCAGAAGCGACTGGAAGCGGTGTGGTTCAAAGCTCGCGACGAGGGCCGGTCTTGTAGTCCTCTTCAGCCTCTGCGAGCAGCGCTTCCAGCTTGCCGTTCATGGCGTCGGTCTCGATCTGCTGGTCCCAGACGGCCATGTCGAACTCGGCAAACCAGCGCCTGAACTCGGCCAAGTCCTGGGGTTGCAGTGCCTTCACTGCGTCTTCGATCGCTTTGACATCGGGCATGCTGATCCCCAAGCTGCTGCTCCCCTGCGGATGACCGAATTGTAGGGTCGGCGTACGAGAACAGCACACGAGAACAGCACACTTGCCACGCGCCGCGGCCACCAGCGGCATCCGGATCGGCGCTATCGGTGGGCGAGCAGTCTGGCCATCGTCTGCGGTGCGTCGGCCACGAGTGTGGCCTTCAGGTCGGGCCGGCCGCGCAGCAGGTCGAGCACATGATCCCGCGCCTGTAGTGGCACCTTCGGCCGCAGCGCTGACGCCGCCGCCCACTGCGGCGCCTGCCGCACACCTTGAGCAGCACCTTCTCCTCCGCCGTCAAGAGAGGTCACGGTTCTTGGCGCGCACGATGACCGTGCCGTCGGGCATCGCCGACCACACCAGGCGGGTGCCCGGCTGTGCCTGGATGAGCGCACGGATGTCGGCCGGCACCGTGGTCTGGCCCTTGGCCGTGATCGTGGATTCCGACATCGTCGACGCCTGAGTCAGATCCTTGCATCAGGCCCGATTGCAATGACCTGGGGTTGCCGGCTCCATCCCGCCGGCGAACCCCAGCGCTCACATCAACGGCCAGGTCCAAGAGCCGCTGGAAGTGCCGGTCGGTCGAACGGCCCCAGCATCGTTTGACTCACGGGGTATCTGCGCGTGTGCGGGTCACGCCTTGCGTGCGCGCAGCGACCCGTGCAACCGGCTTGCGCGCCGCCTTGCCCAGTGCACTCTCGGCCCATTTGTTGAGGCTGGTGCCGCTCCTCGCAGCGGCCTTGACGGCGGCGGCATGAATCTCGGGCGCAATGCGCAACATGAGCTTGCCGCTGGCTGGTTTCTCGGGCGCCGAGCCCAGTTCCCGGGAAGCGGCCAGATAGTCTTCGATGGCGGCATGGAAGTTCGCCTCGAACTCCGCCACCGACTCGCCATGGAAGGCGATGATGTCGTCGATGTCCTGGACGCGGCCGACGATGATCTTGTCTTCCGTGTCGAAAACCATGCTCGCCGTGTAGCCCTTGTAGGACATGGCATTGCTCATGGCTTGATTCCCACTCTTTCGATGAACTGCCGGCGGCACTTTTGCAGATAGCTTCGCCCGAGAGTAACCGCGAGCCTAGTATTTCAACCGCGCGTAATACGTCTTCTGCGCCGCCTCGCGCGCCTGCGCCAGCGTGTGGATGTCCATCGCCGCCAGCAGCGGAATGAGCTTGAGAAATACCTCGGCGGTGACGATGGCGTCGCCCAAGGCGGTGTGCCGCCCGATGACGGTGATGCCAAAACGTTCGGCGATCGCCTCCAGCCGGTGGCTTTCCTGGTTCGGGTGCACCACCGCCGACAGCAGCAGCGTGTCGAGCACCAGGTGGTCGAAGACGACGCCGCTGCGGCCTTCGGCCAGTTGCAGGAAGCGCATGTCGAAGGCCGCGTTGTGCGCCACCAGCACGGTGTCGCCCACGAAGGTGTGGAAGGAAGGCAGCACACGGTCGATCGTCGGCTGGCCACGCACCATCTCGGGCTGGATGCCGTGGATGGCAATGCCCGCCGCCGGCAGGTCGCGCTCGGGGTCCACCAGTTGCTCGAAGCCTTCCTGGCGCAGCAGCTTGCCGTTGACCAGCCGCGCGGCGCCGATCTGGATGATGCGGTCGGTCGTCGGGTCCAGGCCCGTGGTCTCGGTGTCGAACACGGTGTAGCTCAGTTCGGCCAGGCGGCGTTCGTCCAGCGCGTGCCGGCTCTCGCTGGCGCGGAAGAGGTCGAAGTCGTAGTACTCGGGCCGGCTGTCGTGGCGCAGCGCGGCGGCGTTCAGGTCTTCCATGTCGCCGGCCGCCTCGGCCAGCGGCAGCAGGCAGCGGAAGAAAGCCTGGTGGCGCACGCGGTCGCGCTCGAACCAGAATTCGCCGCCGTGGCGCTGCATCACGTCGCGCACGCTCAAGGGGCTGACCTCGTTGCCGAAGCGCATGGGCTCGCTTTCCCAGCTCATCACGGTTTCGGTGCTCATCGCCTGGCCCGACCAGATGAGGTCGAGTTGCGCGCGCCCGTTGCTGGGCTGCAGGCGCAGCGTCACTGCCTTGACCTCGAACTCGTCGACCAGCCGGCTGGCCAGGTAGCCCAGCGCCTGCAGCAGCGCAAAGCTGTCGACCTTCAGCCACAGCGTGGCATCCACCTCCTGGGTACCGGTGCGCACGCCGCACTGGGCCTCGATGCGGCGCAGCGCCGCGGCCACGAGGTCGGCGCCCAGCATGTCCTGCAGCGGCCAGCGCGTCTTCACCTCCTGCGTGCTGCGAGCGGCCAGCGCCTGGATGCGGCGCGCCATGGCCTGTGCCTCGTCGCGCACCACGGCCAGGAAGCGCTCGCGCGTGGCCTCGTCCAGGCCCGGTTCGTCGAGCACCTCCACGGCCGCCTGCAGGTTGCCCAGCGAGGCACGACTGCCTTCGGTCAGGCCTTGCAGCAACTGGTCCTGCGCCGAGTCGCGTTCGTAGTCGCGCGTGATGTTGTCCAGCATCAGCACGAAGCCCCCCAGCGGCGCGTCGGCGGCCTCGCCTTCGCGCACCGGCGCCATCATGGCGCGCAGCAGCTGCCCGCTCTTGGTGACGGTGACGAACTGCGCCGACGGTGCGGCCGCACCGCGTTGCAGCCGCTGCTGGATATTTTCCAGCGCGTGCGCCACCAGCTGGCGGTCGAACACGGTGTAGATGCTGCGGCCCAGGCCGATGAGCTCGGCACCGCCGGCCAGCGCGGGCGCGTCCGACAGCGCCTTGAACTGCAGCCGTGCGCGGTTGTTGTACAGCAGCACGCGGCCGTCCAGGTTGCACACCACCACGCTCTGCGTCAGCTCCGACATCAGCGCCGCCAGGCGGCTGCGTTCCTGCTCCACGCGGCGGCTGCCCTCGGCCACGCGCTCGGCGATCTCGCTGCGCAACTGCTCCCGCTGCTGCACCAGCGCATTCAGCGTCGCGGCCAGGCCCCGCACCTCGGCGTTGCCTTCGGCCTGCAGCGTCGTTTCGGCGTTGGTTTCCAGCAGCACGCGCGCCTGTTCCAGCAGTCGCGCCGGCGGCGCCACCAGGTGGTGGTAGACCCAATGCGCCACGGCCATCAAGGCGCCGGCCAGCAGCAGCGTGGCCAGCACCCCAAGCGCCAGCCGCGGGCCCAGCAGCGTGGCCGCAGCGGAGGCTTCCTCTGGCGTGAAGGTCGACTGCACCAGCGCCACGGTGGCCACCAGCCACACGCCCAGCACACCGGCGGTCAGGCCCGCCGACCAGGCCAGCGCCTTGAGCAGACGGGTGTCGCGCCTCATGCCGGGGCCTCGCTTCGACCCACGCTCAAGGCGCCGCCTCGAGCATGCTGCGCACCTTCTGCACCAGCTCACGGGTGGAAAAGGGCTTGGTCATGTAGGCGTCGGCGCCCAGCGCCAGGCCCTTGACGACGTCGGTCTCGCGGCCCTTGGCGGTGAGCATGAGGATCAGCGTGGAACGGACGGCGTCGTCGTTGCGCACCTCCTGGCAGACCTCGAAGCCGGTCTTCTTCGGCATCATCACGTCCAGCAGCACCAGCCGCGGGTGTTCGCGCCGCAGCGTGTCAAGCGCCTCCTGGCCGTCGCGCGCCAGGTGCACCTCGTAGCCCTCGCGCTTCATCAGGAATTCCAGCGAGATGAGGATGTTCGGTTCATCGTCGGCGATCAGGATCTTCGTCGTCATGGCTTGTCTCCGGCCTCTTGTCTTCTTGCGTCTGTTCCGGCACCACCCAAGGTAGGGTGAACTCGAAGCAGGCGCCTTGATCGATATCAGCCCGCAGCCCGATGCGGCCGCCGAAATGCTCGACGATCTGGCGGCTGATGGGCAGGCCCAGCCCGGTGCCGGCGGGTCGGTGCGTGGCTTCGCCGCCCTGCTGGAACTTCTCGAAGATGAGCTCGCGCTGGTGCTCGGGCACGCCGGGGCCGTTGTCGTGCACCTGCACCGTGACGCCCTGCGTGTCGGTGCTCAGGCGCAGGCGGATCAGCCCGCCCGGCCGTGGCACGAACTTGGCCGCATTGCCCAGCAGGTTCAGCAGCACCTGGGTCAGCCGGTCGGGGTCGGCACGCAGCGTGGGCACGCTGGCAGGCAGGTCGAGTTCGAGCCGTGTGCCCTGTTCGCGCAGCGGCTGTGCCAGGCCTTGCGCCGCCTGCTGCACCAGCGCACGCATGTCGACGTCGCTGTTGCGCCACTCGGCGTGGCCGGCCTCGATCTTGGCCAGGTCCAGCACCTGGTTCACCAGCCGGCTCAGGCGCTCGGTCTCGGCCACCACGATGCCCAGGAATTGCTGGCGCTGCGCCTCGTCCATCTGCGGGTCGTCGGCCATCAGTTCGGCCAGGGCGCGAATGCTCGTGAGCGGCGTGCGCAGCTCGTGCGTGACGCTGCTCATGAAGTCGTCCTTCAGCCGGTCCAGGCTCTTGAGCTGTTCGTTGGCGGCGCGCAGCTCGGCGGTGGCGCGGCGCAAGGAGGCCGACTGCTCTTCCAGCGCGCGCGAATAGGCGCGCAACTGCGTGGCCTCGTCCAGGATGCGCATCACGTCGTCCAGCACCAGCGGCTCTTCCTGCACGACCGAGGCCACCATCACGCGGGCCGAGGCGCTGCCGATGGCGCCGGCGAGCTGCGTCTCGACGAACTGCACCAGTTGCGCGTCGGCACGGATGTCGGCCACGCGGGCGGCGCCTGCGCGCCGCGCATAGTCCTCGAACAACTGCTGCGCGCGCGCTTCGCCCAGGAAGCGGCCGGCCAGCGGCAGCAGGTCGGCCACCGCGGCGCGGCCGCGCCAGAAGGCGGGGCCGGTGTGCACGGCATCGCTCACGTCCACGAACAGCGCCGCCTGGCTGGCCTCGCGCGCCGAGGGCGCCCGCCACAGCGAGACGCCCACGTAGGCGCCCAAGTTGGCCAGCAGGCTCCAGAACAGCGAATGCGTCAGGTTGTCCAGCCCGTGCAGGCCGAACAGCGATTCGGGCCGAAGCAGTTCCAGGCCCAGGATGCCTTCCTTCAGAAAGGCGTCCGGCAGCCAGCCCGACTTGGCGATCGACGGCAGCATCAGCGTATACGCCCAGAGCACGAAACCGGCCGTCAGCCCGGCGAGCGCGCCGCGCTGCGTGCCGCCCTTCCAGTACATGCCGCCTAAAGCCGCAGGCGCGAACTGCGCCACCGCGGCGAAGCTGATAAGGCCGATGCTGACCAGCGCATAGGCCTCGCCGGCCAGGTGGAAGTAGGCGTAGCCCAGCAGCAGCACGCCCAGGATGGCGCCGCGGCGGATGCCCAGCAGCACGCCGGTGAGGTCGCCGCGCCCGCCCAGGTGCAGGCGGCCGATGCGCAGCAGCACCGGCATCACGAGGTCGTTGCAGACCATGGTGGACACGGCGATGGCCTCGACGATGACCATACCGGTAGCGGCAGACAGGCCGCCGATGAAGGCCGCCAGCGCGAGCAGCTGCGCGCCTTGCGAAAGCGGCAGCGAGAGCACGAAAGCGTCGGCATTGGCGCTGCCGGCGCCGAAGTGCAGCAGCCCGCCGAAGGCGATGGGCAGCACGAACAGGTTGATCAGCAGCAGGTACAGCGGAAAGACCCAGGCCGCGCGCTTGAGGTGGCGCTCGTCGACGTTCTCCACCACGATGACCTGGAACTGCCGCGGCAGGAAGATCACCGACAGCATCGAAAGAATGGTGAGCGCGAACCACTGCTCGTAGGCGAAGGTCTGGCCCTGGCCCAGCGTGAGCAGCGCCTTGAGTTCGGGCACCGCGTCGACGCGCGCGAAGAGGTCGGTGAGGCCGCCGAACATGCCCCAGGTGACGAAGGCGCCCACGGCCATGAAGGCCAGCAGCTTGACGATGCTCTCGAAGGCGATCGCCGCCACCATGCCTTCGTGGCGTTCGGTGCTGTCCAGGTGCCGGGTGCCGAACATCATGGTGAAACCGGCCAGCAGCAGCGCGGCGTAGAAGGTGCTGTCGCGCCACCAGTCGGCCTGCGCGGCGGCGACGCCGGTGCCGGGGGCGGTGGTCATCAGCGCATAGCCGGTGGCGATGGCCTTCAGCTGCAGCGCGATATAGGGCACGATGCCCACCACCGTGATCAGCGTCACCCCCCCGGCCAGCAGCGGGCTCTTGCCGTAGCGGCTGGCCACGAAGTCGGCGATGGACGTGATGCGGTAGCGGCGCGCGATGCGGATCATCTTGCGCAGCACCGTCCAGGCCAGCACCATGGCCAGCGTGGGGCCCAGGTAGATGGGCAGGAACCACACGCCCGACGCGGCGGCACGGCCGACGCTGCCGAAATAGGTCCAGGCCGTGCAGTACACGGCCATGGAGAGCGCATAGGCCCAGGCGTTGCCGACGATGCTGCGGCCGGCGGCCGCGCGCCGGTCGCCCCAGGCCGCCACCGCGAACAGCAGCAGCAGATAAGCCAGCGAAGTGCCGATGACGAGCGTGGGGCTCAGCATCGCCACGGCCCCTTCAATCCGCGATGCTTTCGCTGATGAGGCCCAGCACGGCGATCAGCAGCGCCCAGACGACAAACAGCGCGGCCGGGAACAGCGGCAGGCCCAGCAGCGTGGCATCCACGTCCCACAGCGCCAGCAGCGGAAAATTGAAGGCCAGCAGCCCGCCGGCGAAGAGCGCCAGCAGCCGCTGCTGGCCCAGGCGTTGTTTCATCGGGCGGCTCCCTTGCCCAGCGTCTTGTGGGCGTGCCGGCTGATGATGAAGTCGGCGAAGAATTTGCACCAGATGGTGGTGCCCGCAGCAGCGCTCCAGGTGGCGTAAGGCACGGCGGCGACGACCACGAGCAAGACGATGCCGACAGCAATGCCCCCGGCCACCAGGTTGGCTACGCCGGTATGAGGCGCCCAGCGCTCGGCGTCGGGCGGCGGCTCGCCGCCCTTGAGGGCGACCTCGGAGAAGTCGCGGCAGTACAGGATGCGCCAGGCCCGCCGCAGCCAGAAGAAGGCCAGCGGGAACAGGGCCAGGAACAGGATCCAGGTCAGCGCGATGCTGAAGTCGAAAACCATGCGCGGCTCCGGATGAAAAAGGGCCCTGCCGGCAGCACCGGCAAGGCCCGATTGTGGCCACAACCCCGGCGCCGCCGGGGTGTGCCGCGTGGCGTCAGTGCGCGCCGTCCACGGCCTTGGCGCCGCGCGGAATGCGCACCGCCTCGACCATGTGCTGGATATGCTCCGGCGGCTCCTTGGTCACCTTGTCCACCGCGAAGGCGACGATGAAGTTCACCAGCGCGCCGACGGCACCGAAGGCTTCAGGCGTGATGCCGAAGAAGCTGTTCGGGCCGCCGATGAGGTCCAGGTACCCGGTGCCCTTCACGAAGAAGATGCCCTTGTGCGCGAAGACGTAGAACAGGGTGATGAACAGGCCCGCCAGCATGCCGGCCATGGCGCCTTCCTTGTTCATCTTCTTGCTGAAGATGCCCATCATGATGGCCGGGAACAGCGAGCTGGCCGCGATGCCGAAGGCCAGCGCCACGGTACCGGCCGCGAACCCGGGAGGATTCAGGCCCAGCCAGCCCGAGATGACGATGGCGACGGCCATCGAGATCTTGCCGGCCAGCAGTTCACCCTTCTCGCTGATGTCCGGTGCGAACACGCCCTTCACCAGGTCGTGCGAGACCGCCGACGAAATAGCCATCAGCAGGCCCGCCGCCGTGGACAGCGCAGCGGCCAGACCGCCCGCCGCCACCAGCGCGATCACCCAGTTGGGCAGCAGCGCGATCTCGGGGTTGGCCAGCACGATGATGTCGGCGTTGACGGTCAGTTCGTTGCCCTTCCAGCCGGCGGCCGCGGCCTTGGCCTTGGCAGCCTCGTTCTTGGTCGCGTCGTTGTAGTACTGGATGCGGCCGTCGCCGTTCTTGTCGGTGAACTTCAGCAGGCCGGTCTTTTCCCAGCGCTTCATCCAGTCGGGACGCTCTTCGTTGACGAGGCTGGCCTCGGGTGCATAGAGGTCACCACCGGCGGCCACGGCCTTGTTCACCGTGCCGTGCAGGTTCATCTTGGCCATGGCAGCCACGGCGGGTGCGGTGGTGTACAGGATGGCGATGAACACCAGCGCCCAGCCGGCCGACGAACGTGCCGCAGCGACCGAAGGCACGGTGAAGAATCGCATGATGACGTGCGGCAGACCAGCAGTGCCGATCATCAGCGACAAGGTGTACACGAACATGTTCAGCGTGCTGCCGGCCGTGGTGGTGGTGTACTTGCCGAAGCCGAGGTCGGTGACCACCTGGTCCAGGCGCGACAACAGCGAGACGTCGCTGCCCGCCATGTCGGAGCCCAACCCCAGTTGCGGGATCGGCATGCCGGTGAGTTGCAGGCTGATGAAGATCGCCGGCACCGTGTAGGCCAGGATGAGCACGATGTACTGCGCCACCTGCGTGTAGGTGATGCCCTTCATGCCGCCGAACACGGCGTACAGGAAGACGATGCCCATGCCGACGTAGATGCCGACCTCGCTGCTCACGCCCAGGAAGCGCGAGAAAGCCACGCCCACACCCGTCATCTGGCCGATGATGTAAGTGATGGAGGCGGTGAGCAGACAGATCACGGCCACCGTGGACGCGCTCTTGGAGTAGAAGCGGTCACCGATGAACTGCGGCACCGTGAACTTGCCGAACTTGCGCAGGTACGGCGCCAGCAGCATGGCCAGCAACACGTAGCCGCCGGTCCAGCCCATCAGGAACAGGCCGCCGCCGTAGCCCATGTTGGAGATCAGGCCGGCCATGGAGATGAACGACGCGGCGCTCATCCAGTCGGCCGCGGTGGCCATGCCGTTCATGACCGGGGGCACCTGGCCGCCGGCAGCGTAGAACTCGCTCGTGGACCCGGCACGCGCCCAGACGGCGATGCCGATATAGAGCGCGAAGCTCAGCCCGACGACGAGGTAGATGGTGGTTTGGAGTTCCATGATCGTTCAGTCCTCGTGCACGTCGAATGCGCGGTCGATGTCGCCCATCTTCTTGCCGTAATAGAAGATGAGGATGATGAAGATGTACATCGAACCCTGGTGCGCGAACCAGAAGCCCAGCGGATAGCCACCGAGGCTGATGCTGTTGAGCAAGGGGGCAAACAAGATGCCGGCGCCGAAAGAGACCAGGAACCAGACGATCAGGATCTTGGTCAATAGGCCCAGCGTGGCTTTCCAGTAGCCGCTACTGTCATGTTGCATGGATGTCTCCTCCAGTGGAAAACTCAAACACGTCGCACGGTAGTGAGCGGCGCTGCGGCGGACTATCGGTAAAAGCTCTGACCGCTCTCTTACGCCGCGACAACATATCCTGACAACCTCATCGTTAACCCGCGCATTGCATTTCGTCATGCGAGATCAACGCGATGCCGCGGGTAAGCACCGATTCGGCGAGCGCATGCCTTGCCGAGATCTTGTGCGCCGGGCGCCAGGCGCTCGCACCGAAAGCCCGGCGTGTCAGCGTCTCACCACGCCAGGCGGTGCGATCGCCGCCGCGTCCCAGTCGGGCCCGGCAAACCAGGGGCCGTCGAGCAAGGCATCGCGCAGCATCGGCAGGGCGTCCAGGCCCCAGAAGTGGCGGCCCGCCAGGGTGAACGTGGGCACGCCGAAGAGGCCGGCCGCAACGGCCTCGTCGGTGAGGCGGCGCAGTTCGGACTTGACCTCGTCGCCCGCCGGGTCGCGCGCCGGCACCAGCCGTGCCGCGAGTTCGGCCAGGCGCTGCGGGTCCTGAGGGTTGCCGCCGCCGACCCAGGCATGGCGGAAGACCGCTTCGACGACGCGTCGGTTGGGCCCGCAGGCCAGCGCCAGCCGCAGCAGCGGCAGCGGGTTGAACGGGTGCACCGCAGGCGTGTCCAGGGCCACGCCATGCTGTGCCGCCAGCCAGTGCACGTGGCGGAAAGTCCAGGCGCGCTTGGGCTCGATCTCGGCCGGCCCCTTGTGCCCCCAGTGCTGCAGCAGGCCGGCAAACAACACTGGGCGGTATTCGACCTCGTAGCTGCAGGCTTGCAGCACCTGGGGCAGCCGCTCGAAGGCCAGCCAGGCGTAGGGCGAGACGACGTCGAAGTGGAAGACGATGCGCTGCATGTCTGGCTCCCTGGCCGGTTCAGGCGGGGTCGTTGCCGCCGGGTGCCGGCGCCGCTTCGACACGCTGTGGCAACGCAAAGCGGCGTCGCTGCAGATCGCGCCAGACCTGGCGCTTGCCTTCTTCGTCCAGCGCCGACCACAGTGCGATCTCGTCCAGCGTGCGCAAGCAGCCCACGCACCAGCCCGTGGCCTCGTCCATGCGGCAGATGTCGATGCAGGGTGAAGGCACGGTCTGGGTCATGGCGCCGCCTGCATGTCGACCACCACGTCGGCCACAGGCGCCGCCGTCAGGGCCACCAGTTCGGCCGGCGTCAGCTTGAACACGCCGTTGGGGTGTCCTGCAGCAGCCCAGATTTCGTCGAAACGGAACAGGTCGCTGTCGATCAGCGTCACCGGTGGACTGGCATGCGCCAGCGGAGCCACGCCACCGATGGAAAAGCCGGTACTCTCCTTCACGAAGTCGGCATCGGCACGGCCCAGCGCGCCAGTGAGCGCGGCCACACGCCTTTCGTCGACGCGGCGGTCGCCCGAGGTCACCACCAGCACCGCGACGCCGTCGCCCCGGCGCCGGAAGATCACGCTCTTGGCGATCTGGCCCACCACCACGCCCAGCACGTCGGCCGCCTGCTGCGACGTGCGCACGGCCTGCGGCAGCCAGCGCGGCGCATGCGGGTGGCCGCGTTCGGCCAGGGCCTGCGCCACACGCAGGAAACCCTCGCTTCGCGTTCCGGACTCGCTCACGGCGTGCCGGCCGCGACTTCGGCCGCCTTCGCGGCCACCGCGGCGCTTCTGGCCAGCAGCGCCTTGCCGGCACGCGACACCGGCGGGCGGCCGAGCACGCCGCTGATCCAGCCACCGGCGCTGACCAGCGCGTCCAGGTCCAGCCCGGTGGCGATGCCCATGCCGTGCAGCATGAAGACCACGTCTTCGGTGGCCACGTTGCCGGTGGCGCCCTTGGCATAGGGGCAGCCGCCAAGGCCGGCGATGCTGGTGTCGAAGGTGTGCAGGCCCAGCTCCAGGCAGGCCAGGATATTGGCCAGCGCCTGGCCGTAGGTGTCGTGGAAATGCCCGCTGACCTGCGCCAGCGGATAGTGCTTCAGCGCCCGCTCCAGCGCCGCCTGCACGCGCCGCGGCGTGCCCACGCCGATGGTGTCGGCCACCCCGCAGTGGTCGACGCCGATGTCCTTCATGAGCCGCACCACGCGCTCCACCTCGTCGGCACTCACCTCGCCCTGGTAGGGGCAGCCCAGGGCACAGGAAATGGCGCAGCGCACCTTCAGGCCGGCGGCGTGCGCAGCGGCCACCACCGGCCGGAAGCGCTCGATGCTCTCGGCAATGGAGCAGTTGATGTTGCGCTGGCTGAAGGCCTCGCTGGCGGCGCCGAAGACCACCACCTCGTCGGGCCACTGCCCGCGCGGCGCCGCCAGCGCGGCTTCCAGCCCCTTCATGTTGGGCGTGAGCACCGAGTGGCGCACGCCGACCGGGCGGGCGATGCCGGCCATCACCTGGGCGTTGTCGGCCATCTGCGGCACCCACTTCGGGCTCACGAAACTGGTGACCTCGATCTCGCGGCAGCCCGCGGCCTGCAAGCGGTGCACGAGTTCGATCTTCTGCGCCGCCGACACCGGCTGCGCTTCGTTCTGCAGGCCGTCGCGCGGGCCGACTTCGACGAGGGTGACTTGGCTGGGGATCATGGTCAGGGGCGGCCGGTTCAAGACGGGGCAAAGGTTACAGGTGGTGACAAGACCGACGGGGGATGGTGCGGGTATCGCACCGGGCGCACACTAACGGGTCGGAATTGTCGCCATGAATACACGCCGCTGCATGAAGATCGCCCAGCGCATGAATGCGCTGCTGCTGCCTGAACTGGGCCAGGGCGTGGACAGTCTGCGCATGGTGGCCGAGCCGCTGTATGCGCGCGACGTGCTGCTGGTCTGCGACGCCATGCCGGGCACGGAACTGGCCCAGCTCGCACAGCAGTATCGTGTCGCCGCCACTGAACCGGCGCAGGGCGAAGCCACGCCCTCGCCAGCGGCCTCCGGCGGTCCCGGGCCCCGGCCCGCCGGCCAGGGACGCGATGGCCGCGGCGCCGCGCGCGCCAGCCCCGACACCGGCACCCGCAGCAGCTCGGGCTTCGGCACGAGCATGTGGTCGCGCCTGGCGTCGGGGTTCGGATTCGGCCCGTCGACGCTCGATTCGCAGCCTGCCGCGTCCGGCCGCGCCGATGGCAAGCCGCCGCCCCGGCGCAGGCTTTCGCCTTTGCGCAAGCGCACTGGCAGCCGGGACCCGGCCGACGATCCCGGACAGGGCGCAAAGTAGCACCGACCGCGCGGCGCACCGCTCTTCAGGCATCAAGCCGGCGCCAGCCGCAGCAGTTCGCCACCTTCAGGCACCTGGTCGCCCACGGCAAAAAGCAGTTCGGCCACCAGGCCGTCGTGCGGCGCGTGCAGGGTGTGCTCCATCTTCATGGCCTCCATCACCGCCAGCGCCTGGCCGCGCTGCACACGGTCGCCGGGTTGGGCGAAGAACGACACCACCTTGCCCGGCATCGGCGCCGTGAGCCGGCCTTCGGCGGCCCCCTCGCCGGCATGGGCGATGGGGTCGAACTCGTTGACCACGGCGCTGCCGGCGTCGGTGAACACGGCATGGCGTTCGCCCTGGGCATGGACGGTGGCGGTGATGCGCCGCTCGCCCAGTTGCAGGTCGTGGCGCGCAGCGCCCAGTTCGCAGGCCGCGAACGGCCAGCGCTGGTCACCGATCTGCAGCACGGTGGCGCCATCGTGCAGCCGCTCCACCAGCACCGTGAGGTCGCGTCCCTGCACTTGCAGGCTCAGCCGGCGCTGCGCACCGCCGTGCAGCCGCCAGCCGTCGCGCCGCGACCAGGGGTCGGCGTCCTCGAGCCGCGCCTCGGCAGCCAGCCGGTGCGCCACCACCGCCGCGGCGGCCACTTCGGCGGCCAGCGGCGGCGCCTCGAACAGCGCGGCATGCTCGCGCTCGATGAGCGCGGTGTCCAGGTCGGCGGTGGCGAAGGCATGGCTGGCGGCGACGCGGCGCAGGAAAGCCACGTTGTTGTTCAGGCCCACGAGATGGGTGTCGCGCAGCGCCGCGTCCAGCCGCGCCAGCGCCTGGGCCCGGTCTTCGCCCCAGACGATGAGCTTGGCGATCATCGAGTCGTACCAGGGGCTGATGGTGTCGCCTTCGTCGAACCCGCGGTCGATGCGCACGGCGGCCGGGTCGTGAAAGCGCACACCGTCGGCATTGCGCTGGAAGGCCACGTGCGCCGGCCAGCGTGCCACCTGCAGCGTGCCGGTGGCGGGCAGGAAACCGCCCTCGGGGTTCTCGGCGCAGATGCGCGCCTCGATGGCGTGGCCGTGCCTCGTGAGCTGCTCCTGCGCCAACGGCAGCGGCTCGCCGTCGGCCACGCGCAGCTGCCACTCCACCAGGTCGAGCCCGGTGATGGCCTCGGTGACCGGGTGCTCCACCTGCAGCCGCGTATTCATCTCCATGAAGTAGAAGCGCAGGTCGCCGTCACCGCTTTCCTCGGCGATGAATTCCACCGTGCCGGCGCCCACGTAGCCCACGGCCTGCGCCGCCGCCACCGCGGCGGCGCCCATCTCGGCGCGGCGCTGCTCGCTCATGCCCGGTGCGGGGGCCTCCTCCAGCACCTTCTGGTGGCGGCGCTGCACCGAGCAGTCGCGCTCGAACAGGTAGATGCAGTGGCCGAAGCTGTCGCCGAAGACCTGGATCTCGATGTGCCGCGGACGCGTCACGTAGCGTTCGATCAGCACGTGGTCGTTGCCGAAGCTGGCCAGCGCTTCTCGCTGGCACGAGGCCAGCGCGGCGGCGAAGTCGGCCGCGTGGTCGACGCGCCGCATGCCCTTGCCGCCGCCGCCGGCACTGGCCTTGATGAGAACCGGGTAGCCGATGCCATCGGCCTGCTCGGCCAGGAAGGCGGGGTCGTTGTTCTCGCCGTGGTAGCCCGGCACCAGCGGCACGCCGGCCTGGCCCATCAGCGCCTTGGCCGCCGACTTGCTGCCCATGGCCGCAATGGCCGCAGCCGGCGGGCCGATGAAGACGATGCCCGCCGCTGCGCAGGCCCGCGCAAAGTCCTCGTTCTCGCTCAGGAAACCGTAGCCCGGGTGAATGGCCTGCGCGCCGTTGGCGAGTGCGGCTTCGATGATGCGCTGCCACTGCAGGTAGCTGTCGCGCGGGGCGCTGCCGCCCAGGTGCACGGCCTCGTCGCAGGCGCGCACGTGGCGCGCGTGGGCGTCGGTGTCGGAATACACGGCCACGGTGCGCACGCCGAGGCGGCGCGCCGTGGCGGCCACGCGGCAGGCGATCTCACCTCGATTCGCTATGAGGATCTTCTTGAACATGCCGACCTCTCTCGCTCAGGCCGTGGCCCGCGCATCGGGAACGAAGCGCCGCACCAGCGCACGCAGGAATTTGAAGAACAAGACGATCAGCACGATGGCCACCCCCAGCGCCACGGCCAGCACCGGGAAGAACCACAGCGGGTGCTCCCAGGCCAGCCACAGCATCGCCGGCACGGCGGCATCACCCGCGAGGGACAGGCCGATGTTGGAGAAGGGCTCGGGCGAAGTGTTCACCGCCGCGCGCGTGGTGGTCTTGGCCGTGTGCGCCGTGGCCGCCAGCGTGCCGCCGGCCAGCGCGGCCACCAGCATCCAGGCGGCCGAGTCGCCGCCGAAGACGCCGGCCGCCAGCGCCGCGCCGGCGGGAATGCGGATGAAGGTGTGCACCGCGTCCCACAGCGAGTCCAGGCCCGGAATCTTGTCGGCCACGAACTCCATCAGGAACATCAGGAAGCTGGCACCCAGCACCACCGGATGCTGCAGCAGCGCCAGCCCTTCCGGCAAAGTCACCCAGCCCAGCCAGCCGATGGCGCCGGTGATGAAGACCACCGCATACAGGCGCAAACCGCTGGCCCAGCCCAGCGCCGCGGCCAGCGCCACCAACTGCGTGAGGTTCAGCCCGGTTTCCATGCCGGATCGCGTTTGTTCAGAAAGGCCTGCACGCCTTCACGGCCTTCGGCGCTGGCGCGGATGTCGGCGATGCGGCGCGCCGTGTCCTCGCGCAGCGCAGCGCTGATCTCGCGGCCGGCCACGTCGCGCACCAGGCGCTTGCAGGCGCGCACCGCCGCGGGGCCGTTGGCCACGAGGGCGGCCGCGATCTCGGCCACTTTGGCGTCCAGCGCCTCGGCCGCCACGATCTCGTGCACGAAGCCCAGCGCCAGCGCCCGCTCAGCACTGAAGCGTTCAGCGCTGAGAAAATAGCGCCGCGAAGCCTGCTCGCCCAGCGCCTTCACGACATACGGCCCGATGGTGGCCGGCAACAGCCCGAGCCTGGCCTCGCTCAGGCAGAAGTGCACGCCCTCGGCCGCCACCCGCACGTCGCACACCGCGGCCAGGCCTACGCCGCCGGCATAACAGTCGCCGTGGATGCGGGCCACCACCGGCACCGGGCAGGTCCACATCGTCCACAGCATCTCGGCCAGACGCGCCGCGTCGGCGTGGTTCTGCTCCCAGCTGTAGTCGGCCATGGTGCGCATCCACGACAGGTCGGCGCCGGCGCAGAAGGCCTTGCCGTGGCCGCCCAGCACCACGGCGCGCAAGTCGCCGTCCTGCGCCAGCGTGCGAAAGGCCGCGGTGAGCTCACCGACGACGCCGTCGTTGAAGGCGTTGCGCACCTCGGGCCGGTTCAGCCAGACCTCAGCCACGTGGGGCCCGAGCGTGGAGGGGCGGCGGATGTCGAGCGTGGTGGCCATGGTGCCTTCTTCAGTGGCGCCAGGCACGCAAGCCGCGCAGCCGCTCGAAGGCGTCGAAGTCGCGGTCGCGGTGCAGCAGCGTATAGCCCCGTTCGATGCAGAACGAGGCAATCAGCACGTCCAGGCTGCTGCGCACGGTGACGCCGGCCGCGCGCAGGCTGCGGTAGTGCTGCGCCGCCTCCAGCGCCAGCGCGTGGCCACCCACGGCTTCCACGTCCAGGCTCTCCAGCAAGGCGCGCGCCTCGCGGAAGCCGCGTTCGTGGCGAAACCCGCGCAACACCTCGAAGAGCACCAGATCGGGCACGACGACGCGCACTTCGCCGTCGCGCAGCCACTCGGTCAGGCGGTCGACCGCCGGATGCGGCGCATCGGCGAAGAAGTCGATCCAGACACCCGAGTCAGCGACGAGCACGGCGCGTCCGGGGGGTCGGTTCAGCGGCAGTGAGCACGGTGGCGCGAGCTGCGGCCGCCGCGGGCCGCGCTGACTTCTGGGGGAGAGCCTGGGCGGGAGCCTGGGAAGGAGCCTGGGCGGGCGCTTCGGACGCCGGCTGCGTCCAGTCGATGGACTCGTCACCCTCCCACTTCAGCTTGCCCTTCCACTTGAGGATCTCGCGGTAAGCGGCCTGCCGCGCCAACAACTTGAGACCCGCTTCCACGGCGTCCTTCTTCGTCTTGTAGGGCCCGGCCTTCATGGCCTGGTCCATCAAGACGTCGTCGATTTCAATATTTGTGCGCACGATGTGTACGATGTTGTGACAGTATGCGCATCATACTCTTCTTACATGCGGAACAAGCCGAACTGCGGCCGCGCGGGGATGGGCGCGTTCAGGCTGGCGCTCAAGCCCAGCGCCAGCACCCGTCGCGTGTCGGCGGGGTCGATGACGCCGTCGTCCCACAGCCGCGCGCTGGCGAAATACGGGTGCGCCTGGTGCGCGAACTGCTCCAGGATCGGCGCCTTGAACGCGGCCTCGTCGGCTGCCGGCCAGTGCCCGCCCTTGGCTTCGATGGCGTCGCGCTTGACGGTGGCCAGCACGCTGGCCGCCTGCTCGCCGCCCATGACGCTGATGCGCGCATTCGGCCACATCCACAGGAAGCGCGGCGAATAGGCCCGGCCGCACATGCCGTAGTTGCCGGCGCCGAAACTGCCGCCGATGATGACGGTGAACTTGGGCACCGTGGCCGTGGCCACCGCGGTGACCATCTTCGCACCGTGCTTGGCGATGCCTTCGTTCTCGTACTTGCGCCCAACCATGAAGCCGGTGATGTTCTGCAGGAAGACCAGCGGCACGCGGCGCTGGCAGCACAGCTCGATGAAGTGCGCGCCCTTCATGGCGCTTTCGCCGAACAGGATGCCGTTGTTGGCCACCAGGCCCACCGGCATGCCTTCGATATGTGCAAAACCCGTCACCAGCGTGGTGCCGTAGCGAGCCTTGAATTCGTCGAACTCGGAAGCGTCCACGATGCGGGCGATGATCTCGCGCACGTCGAAGGGCTTGCGCGCGTCGGTGGGGATGACGCCGTGCAGTTCCAGCGGGTCGAACAGCGGCGGGCGCGGCGGAACGAGCTTCATCTGCTCGGGCTTGCGCCAGTTCAGGTGTGCCACCGAGGCGCGCGCGATGGCCAGCGCATGCATGTCGTTTTCGGCCAGGTGGTCGGCCACGCCTGAAAGCCGCGTGTGCACGTCGCCGCCGCCCAGGTCTTCGGCCGTCACCACCTCGCCCGT
Source organism: Rubrivivax sp. (assembly GCA_034522875.1). Lineage (GTDB taxonomy): Bacteria > Pseudomonadota > Gammaproteobacteria > Burkholderiales > Burkholderiaceae_C > Rubrivivax. The sequence goes on from JAXHKY010000031.1 coordinate 154,528, forward strand.
GGCCGCCTTCACCAGCGGCGGCCCGCCCAGGAAGATGGTGCCCTGGTTGTTGACGATGATGGCTTCGTCGCTCATGGCCGGCACATAGGCGCCGCCGGCCGTGCACGAACCCATGACCACCGCAATCTGCGGAATGCCCAGCGCACTCATCTGCGCCTGGTTGTAGAAGATGCGGCCGAAGTGGTCGCGGTCGGGGAAGACCTCGTCCTGGTTGGGCAGGTTGGCGCCGCCGCTGTCCACCAGGTAGATGCAGGGCAGGCGGTTGGCCTGGGCGATTTCCTGCGCGCGCAGGTGCTTCTTCACCGTCATCGGGTAGTAGGTCCCGCCTTTCACGGTGGCGTCGTTGCACACGACCATGCATTCCACGCCGCTGACGCGGCCGATGCCGGCGATGAGGCCGGCGCCCGGCGCGTCATTGCCGTACATGTCCAGCGCGGCCAGCGCACCGATCTCCAGGAACGGCGTGTCGGGGTCGAGCAGCATTTCCACGCGGTCGCGCGGCAGCAGCTTGCCACGCGCGGCATGGCGGGCGCGGGCGGATTCGCCGCCGCCCTCGGCGATCCTGGCCAGCCGCGCATTGAGGTCGCCCACGAGCTGGCGCATCTGCAGCGCGCTGGCCTTGAACTCCTCGGAGCGCGGGTTGAGCTTGGACGGCAAGGCGGGCATCGTGTCTCCTGGGGGCGGCCGCGGTGCGTGCCGGCGCGGCCGGCGCCGGCGGCCGGCTGGCGAAAGATTCTAGGAGGCCGCGGGCGCGCGCTAAAACGGCCCGCTGCCCAGCCAGCGTTCGATTTGCGCCTTGCGGTCGTTGCCCCAGAAGGGCTCGCCGTCGACCATGACGAAGGGCGCGCCGAAGACGCCGGCGGCAATCGCCGCGTCGTTCTCGGCCTTCAGGCGCTGCTTCCAGCGGGCGTCGTTCCAGGCGGCTTCGGCCGCCTCGGCGTCCAGGCCGCTGCCGGCCGCCAGGGCTTTCAACGCCACGGGGTCGCTGAGCAGCACGTCGCGCGTCCAGTAGGCACGAAAGGCGGCACGCGCCCAGCCGGCAGCGGCTTCGGGCGAGACCGTGTCGTGCCGCCACCAGAAGACGCGCGCCGCGTTCTGCGTCGGGATCGGGAAGGTGGCCGGCAGCTTGTACGGCACACCCTCGAAGCGCGCCGAGCGCGCGAAGTCGGCGACGGAATATTCGCGCTTCATCGGGTAGGACACCGGGCTCTTCAGCTCGGCGGCCTGGAACGTGGCGCCCAGCAGGATGGCATGCCGGCGCACGGTGCGGCCGTGGCGCGCGGCCAGCGCGTCGACCCATTCGTTGGCGATATACGAATAGGGCGACGAGAAGTCGAACCAGAAGTCGATCGCAGCGCGGGGGGCGGGGTTCATGGGCACACGATAAACCCGGCGGCACGAGCCGTCCACCCGACCGCCAGCGCGTGGCGGCCGAGGGCGACGCCACGGCGCACCGTTTCGCAGCGACCATGTGACACTCGGAGCCTCGCCTCTGCCGACCCGCTGCCCGTGCCACACCGCGGTATCCAACTGCGCTACACCTTCGAAGACCGCGGCCAGCAAGGTGCGGAAATCGAGAATCCCTTGTTCGACCTGCTCTCGGCGTTGCAGCGGCACGGCTCCATCAGCCGCGCCGCGCAGGCGCAGGGTCAGTCGTACCGGCACCTGTGGGGCGCACTCAAGCAGTGGGAAACCGTGCTGGGCACGCCGCTGGTGCTGTGGGCCAAGGGCCGGCACGCCCGGCTGACGCCGTTCGCGCAGCGGCTGCTGTGGGCCGAACGCCAGGCGCGCACCCGGCTCACGCCGCACGTGGAGGCATTGCGCAGCGAACTGGCCCGCGTCTTCGCGCTGGCCGACGACCCCGCGCTGCAGGTGCTGGACCTGTTCGCCAGCCACGACCTCGGCCTGCCGCGACTGGTGGCGCTGACCGAGGCGCAGCACGCGCTGCACCTGAGCCTGCGTTTTGCCGGCAGCGAGGAGGCGCTGCGCAGCCTGCTCGACGGCCGCTGCACCGTGGCGGGTTTTCACGTGCCGCGGCTGACGCAGGCTTCGCCCGTCTTCCTGCGCGCGCTGCGGCCGCTGCTGAAGCCGGGCACGCACAAGCTGATCGGCAGCCACTGGCGGCGGCAGGGCTGGATGCTGCGCCCGGGCACGCCGGTGCCCGGGAACGTGCAGGCGCTGGCGCACGGCGGCTGGCGCTTCGTCAACCGCCAGGCCGGTTCCGGCACCCGTCTGCTCATGGACCACCTGCTGCAGCAGGCCGGCCTGGCGCCGCAAGCCGTGCCCGGCTACCTTGCGCGCAACGAACAGACCCACGTCGCGGTGGCCGCGGCCGTGGCCGCGGAGTCGGCCGACCTGGGCCTGGGCATCGAGGCCGCGGCACGCGAATTCGGGCTCGACTTCGCGCCGGTCGTCGACGAGGACTATTACCTGGTCTGCCTCAAGCCGGCCCTGGAGACCCCCGCCGTGCAGGACCTGCGCGCCACGCTCGCTTCCGCGGCCTGGGCACAGACGCTGCGGGACCTGCCCGGCTACGGCGTGCAGCGGCCGGGCGAGGTGCTGTCGCTCACGCGCGCCCTGCCCTGGTGGCCGCGGCGGCGCCCCAAGGCGGGCGGCGGGCCAGGTGTCGCCTGAGGTGTCGCCTGAGGCCGTGCTGGCATAGACTGGCCGACACCCCCACAGTGACCCGGAGTGACCCCATGAGAGTCGGCGTGCCCAAGGAAGTCAAGATCCAGGAACACCGCGTCGGTCTCGTACCGATGGCCGTGCGCGAATATGTGGCCGCCGGGCACGAGGTGCTGGTGCAGGCGGGCGCGGGCGCGGGCATCGGCGCCGCCGACGCAGCCTACCAGGCGGCCGGCGCGCGTGTGGTGCCCACTGCCGCGGAAGTCTTCGCCGCCGCCGACTTGGTGGTGAAGGTGAAGGAGCCGCAGCCCGCCGAATGGAAGATGCTGCGCCCGGGCCAGATTCTCTTCACCTACCTGCACCTGGCACCCGACCCCGAACAGGCGCGCGGCCTCATCGATTCGGACTGCATCGCCGTGGCCTACGAGACCGTGACCGACGCCCACGGCGGCCTGCCGCTGCTGGCGCCGATGAGCGAAGTGGCCGGGCGGCTGGCGATCGAGGCCGCGGCCTTCGCGCTGCGCAAGGCCTCCGGCGGCAAGGGCCTGCTGCTGGGCGGCGTGCCGGGGGTGCCGCCGGCGCGAGTGGTGGTGGTCGGCGGTGGTGTGGTCGGCACGCAGGCGGCGCGCATGGCGGCGGGGCTGGGCGCCGAGGTGACGGTGCTCGACCGCTCGCTGCCGCGCCTGCGCCAGCTGGACGACCTGTTCCAGGGCCGCGTGCGCACGCGGTTCTCGAGCGCGGCGAATGTCGACGAAGAGGTACTGTCCGCCGACGTGGTGATCGGCGCCGTGCTGATCCCCGGCGCCAGCGCACCCAAGGTGGTGACGCGGGCCATGCTTGCGCACATGCGGCCGCGCAGCGTGCTGGTGGACGTGTCCATCGACCAGGGCGGCTGCTTCGAAACCTCGCACGCAACGACGCACGACGCACCCACCTACGAGGTGGACGGCATCATCCACTACTGCGTGGCCAACATGCCGGGCGCGGTGCCGCAGACGAGCAGCCATGCGCTGAACAACGCGACGCTGCCTTTCGGGCTGGCGCTGGCAGCCGGGGGTGAGCAGGCGATGGTGGACGACGAGCACCTGCGCCGCGGCCTGAATGTCCACCGCGGCCGCGTCACCTGCGCCCCGGTGGCGCAGGCGCTCCAGCTGGCCGGCGTGAGCGCCGAGGCGGCCCTGGGCATGTAGGGGCCACCACGTCCGTGGCACGAGAGTGCCGTCGGAATCGAGCCTGCCATCGACCGGGCGCGTTGAGGAGGCTGTGGGTCGCGTCGCGCCTCACGTCAAGCGCGGCGCCATTCCTGCTCATGGCGGACATGCACAACTGAAACCGCTTTCACCCCCGTCAAAACACCGATCGACGCGTGGACTCGATGCGGCGAAGATAGCGCTTTCAAAACACTTCGAAGCGGCTCGCCCATGCAGGATCCCGTTCACCGCGGCGACGCCGGCTGGCGACGCGCGACCTGAGTCCCGTACCCGCCCCCCTCCTTCCGCGACCAACGCCACGCGCCGGTCGGTGGGCGGCTTGCCGCGAGCCCCCGCCCCTGGCCGCGCGATGGCGTGCCGCCCCACAGAAAGCCGTCCATGTCGCAAATCGCCGCCACCGCAAGCCACAAGGTCCCGTTCGGGCAGAAGGTCGCCTTCGGGCTGGGCATGCTGGCCAACCAGATGTTCCCGGCCGCATTGGGCATCTTCATGGTGGTGCTGGTGCAGGACATGGGCTTCCCCGGCTGGATGTGGGGCGTGCTGTTCTTCCTGCCGCGGGTCTTCGATTCGATCACCGACCCGATCATGGGCTTCATCTCCGACAACACACGCTCCACCTGGGGCCGGCGCAAGCAGTACGTGTTCATCGGCGCCATCGTGATGGGTATCTCCTTCGTGGCGATGTGGCAGCTCTACCGCGCCGACGGGGTGAGCTACAACTTCGTCTACTTCCTGTGCTGGTCGATCGTGTTCTACGCCGGGCTGACGCTGTTCAGCATCCCCTACGTGGCGATGGGCTACGAGATGAGCGACGACTTCCACGAGCGCACCAGCATCATGGCCGTGGCGCAGTGGATCGGCCAGTGGGCCTGGGTCATCGCGCCGTGGTTCTGGGTCGTGATGTACGACCCGAAGTGGTTCGAGAACGCCGACACCGCGACGCGCACGCTGTCGATCTGGGTCGGCGTGATCTGCATGCTGCTGGCCATGGTGCCGGCCATCTTCCTGCCCAGCCGGTCCACCAAGGACGATACCCATCTCGTCCCCCTGACCTGGGCCAACTTCGGCGGCGGCATGAAGGAGATCCTGGCTGGCTTCAAGGAGGCCTTCGGCTCCAAGCCCTTCCGCAAGCTGTGCTTTTCCACCTTCCTGATCTTCAACGCCTTCAATACGGTGGCGGCGTTCTCGTTCTTCATCGTCGTCTACCACCTGTTCAAGGGCAACACGGTGGACGCCTGGATCTGGCCCACGCTGTTCGGCAGCCTGGGCGCGCTGGTCACCACCTTCGCGGTGATTCCCACGGTGGCCTGGATGTCGAAGAAGATGGGCAAGAAGAACGCCTTCATGCTCTCGCAGGGCATCTCCATCATCGGCTACGTCCTGCTGTGGTTCCTGATGATCCCGGGCAAGCCCTGGATGTTCATGTTCGCGCTGCCGTTCTTCTCGTTCGGCATCGGTGGCCTGTTCACGCTGATGATGTCGATGACGGCCGACGTCTGCGACCTGGACGAACTGGCCACGGGCAAGCGGCGCGAGGGCATCTTCGGCGCCATCTACTGGTGGATGGTGAAGTTCGGCTTCGCCATCGCCGGCCTGCTCAGCGGGGCGATCATGACCTTCGTCGGCTTCGCGCCGGGTGCGGCCACGCAGGCCGCGGGCGCCGTCGACGGGCTGCGCCTCTTCTATTCCGGCGTGCCCATCTTCGGCACGCTGCTGGCCATGTGGATCATGCGCGACTACGACCTCGACGAGAAACGGGCCACCGAGGTGCACGCCGAGATCGAGCGGCGCAAGCGGCGCGCCGCCGCCGCGTCGACGACGTCGCAGGGCTCGGGCGCCCGGCCGTGGCTGGAAGAGCACGGCCTGCACTTGCCGGCCGTGGAGCCTTCGTCGCTGGCGGGCCGGACCGCGGCCGAAATCAGCGCGTTGTACGCCGAGCAGCTGCGCAACGGCGTCTACGGCCTGTGCTTCAGCGCCTACGTGGAAGGCCAGGGCGCGGGCGACCAGCTGACGGAAGCTCAGGTGCGCCGGCGCGTCGAACTCATCGCGCCGCACACCCGCTGGATGCGTTCGTTCGCCTGCACCGAGGGTCACGAGCTGATTCCCCGGCGGGCCCGCGAAACGGGGCTGAAGACGATGGTCGGCGCCTGGATCAGTCACGACCGGGACCGCAACGAACGTGAGATCGCCGGGCTGCTGACGCTGGCCCAGGCCGGACTGGTCGACATCGCCGTGGTGGGCAACGAGGTGCTGCTGCGCGACGAACTGCCCGAGGCCGAACTGCTGGCCTACATCCAGCGCGTCAGGGCCGCCCTGCCCGAAGACGTACCCGTGGGTTGCGTCGATGCCTACTTCCAGTTCCTGGAGCGCCCGGCGCTGACGGCGGCGTGCGACGTGCTGCTGCCGAACTGCTACCCGTTCTGGGAAGGCGCCGACATCGCCGTGGCTGCGCAATACCTGCGCCGCATGCACGGGCTGGTGCAGGCCGCGGGGGGCGAGAAGCAGGTGATGGTCACCGAGACCGGCTGGCCCGGCAAAGGCCAGCCGGTGGCCCAGGCCGTGCCCTCGGCCGAGAACGCGATGCGGTACTTCGTGGACGTCCAGCAATGGGCCCGGCGCGAGGGGGTCAAGCTGTTCTACTTTTCCTCGTTCGACGAGCCGTGGAAGCTGCGCCAGGAAGGCGAAGTGGGCACCCAGTGGGGCCTGTGGGACAAGGACGAGCGGCCCAAGTACGGGATGTAGGCCGGCCAGGCGTCAGCGGAGACGCTCGTGGGTCTTGTCGCCACCGATCGCGCTGCGGCCCGTGCGGGCGGCGCTGCTTGAGACGGTGAGGCCAGTGCCGCAAGTGCAACGGGCGCATGCGGTGGCAATTACTCGCAGGTACGGGCGGGCGGTGGAGCGCGCCGACCTCCGCAAGCGGGCCGGATTCGTGGTAAATCGCCGACCCAGACTTCGAACATGACCTGGAGCGCACTTGCGTCCGCGCAACCTGCGCCTTGCCTGGCAGCCTAGAGTGAAGCGGACCGAGACAAGCGGCACAGGAGGGTACGGCATGCGAATCACGCCTCCCGGATATTCAGGCGTCCACTACGCGATGGTCGGCGGCAACGTGCCACAGTACAGCGTGCGCTGCGACGTGCAGGGCAAGGCGATGCTCATCGACGCCAACGTCTTCGGCGTCACCGTCAAGACCCGACCCTGCGAGTTTCTTGCGCTGATCGAATTCCACGCCCCACCCCATGCCCGTGCCGAGGGGCTGCAGGATCCCCGCTGTTGGGAAGCCGGCTTCGTGCAGGCAATGACCGGGGGAGAGGTGGTGTATGAATATGCCAGCGAACGCATGCTGGTGCGCGCTGCAGTGGCCCCACGCCACCTGCCCTGCGCCGACGGCGACGGCTCGGGCCCCTTCCTGGACAACACCGTGCTCGGCGTGCGCCAGTTCGGCGTGGCCGACAACCCGAACGCCCCTGCGCCCGAGGAACTGCGCAGCTTCCTGGGCTCCGACAGCGTGAAGCACCTGTGGGCGTCCGACGGCCCGGGCACGGGCCAGGGCATGGCACGGGACCTCGACTTGCCTTGCGTGCAGGGCGCTGACCTGCGCGCCGTGCCCGGCAAGACCTACCACCTAGGCTGGACCGACCCGCTCGACCCGCACGTCGCCCCCGGCGTGGCGGCGTTGCGCAGCATCCGCGGCCACTACGCATTCAAGACCTGGCTGGCCATGCGCTTTACGCCGACGGGCGACATGTTCATGCTGCACGAATTCGAGTGGTTGGCACGCTTCGATGTGGCGGTGCAGGCCAATGCCCAGCGGGCCTGGCCCGCGGGGCGCAGCGGCGCCGAACTGTTGCGCGAGGGCGCAGTCGGAGCCAAGGCCGCCGGCCCCATCTACGGCGGTCCGACGGCCAATGACAGCGTCTGCGTGCGCTTCCTGGCGCCACACTGAGGCATGCGGCGGCAGGATGGCGGAGCGACGCTGAGAGCCCTGCCCTGAGAGCCTGTCCTGCACGTTGCAGCCGGGTCCAGCCACCCCTGTCTGGCTCTTCGCGAACCGACCCCCCAAGCAGCAGGCGTCGGCTGGCCTCAGCGTTCGGGCGGCCGGGCAGCCGAACGACTGCACGTGCCACCGCCAGCACGACTACAGGCGCGGCCGACATGCGAACGTTGCGCGCAGGCACTCCCCGCCTGGTGCCCCCGCTGGGGCCGCCGCTGGGGCCGCCGGCCAATGGTTTGCACGAAGGGCACGCGAAGTGGGGAGCCCGCTCGATCTCAAGCCGCGTGCCGCGTCTCAATGGCCCCGATGGCCGCGTGCGGTGTATGCCCCTCTCCGCGGGGTCTGCTTCAGGTGGCTTCACGGGTCCGAACGGCCGGGCGAGCGGCAGCTATGTGGTGACGAACCCAGGGCAACGGTCAGTCAGGGGCGCACCCGAAAACCGCCGGCCCATACCCTGCTACTCGGCATCGAAGCGGCCCCGATCACCAGCATCCACTCGCGACCAGGCCGCAGCGGTTGGCGACGCAGTACACGTACAGGGGTCGGCCGTGCACAGCCCGCCGGCTGAGCCGCACTAGACTGTGCGCTCCGTCCCTACTGGAGCCTCACCGTGATCCTGGAATTCGCCGATTTCCGCATCGCCCCCGGCCAGCAGACCGCTTTCGAAGAGGCCGTGCAGCGCGGCATCCACACCGTGGTGCAGCGTGCCCAGGGCTTTCGCGGTGCCAAGGTCAACCGCAGCATCGAGAGCCCCGAGCGCTACATCCTGCAGATTTTCTGGGACACGCTGGAAGACCACACCGTGCATTTCCGCGGTGGAGCGCTGTTCACCGAGTGGCGCGCCATCGTCGGCCCGTTCTTTGCCGCACCGCCGGTCGTGGAGCACTTCACGCTGGTAAGCAAACCTTGAGGCGCGAGCACGCGCTGGCCTTGGCCGCGCAGCATTTCGACAGCGGCGACTTCGCGCGCGACCTGGCGCGGCGCGTGGCCTGGCGCACCGAAAGCCAGGACCCGGCCTCGGGCCCGGCGCTGCGGGCTTACCTGGCCGAGGAGATCGGCCCCGCGCTGGCGGCGCTGGGATTCACGTTCACGGTCCATCCCAATCCCGAGCCGTCCTGCGGCCCGCTGCTGGTGGCCACAAGGCACGAAGGTGGCGCGCTGCCCACGGTGCTGATGTACGGCCACGGCGACGTCATCCGCGGCCAGGACGCGTCGTGGACACGCGGCCAGGGACCGTGGGCGCTGGCCGCCGAGGGCGACCGGCTCTACGGCCGCGGCACGGCCGACAACAAGGGCCAGCACAGCATCAATATCGCTGCGTTGGCCCAGGTGCTGGCGGCGCGTGAAGGGCGGCTCGGCTTCAACGTGAAGTGGCTCATGGAAACCGGCGAAGAAACCGGCTCGCCGGGCCTGGCCGACTTCTGCGCCACGCATGCGGCCGACCTGGCCGCCGACGTGCTGATCGCCAGCGACGGGCCGCGGTTGCGCGCCGACCGGCCGACGGTCTTCCTGGGTTCGCGCGGCGTGGCCAATTTCGACCTCACGCTGAAGCTGCGCGATGGCGCGCACCACTCGGGCAACTGGGGCGGCCTGCTGCGCAACCCCGGCACGGTGCTGGTCGCGGCCATTGCCAGCCTGGTCGACGGCCGCGGCCACATCCTGGTCGAAGCGCTGCGCCCGCCGCCGATTCCGGCCAACGTGCGCGCAGCCCTGGCCGGGCTGGAAGTCGGCGGTGACCCGGGCGACCCGGCCATCGATGCCGACTGGGGCGAACCCGGGCTGACGCCGGCCGAGCGTGTGTTCGGCTGGAATACGCTGGAAGTGCTGGCCCTGCGCACCGGCAACCCGGATCACCCGGTGAATGCCATCCCGGCCGCGGCACAGGCGCGTTTGCACCTGCGCTTCGTCGTCGGTACGGATGTCTCGAGGCTGCGTGCCGCGGTGCGGGACCACCTGGCGGCGCAAGGCTTTGGTGACATCGCGGTCAGCGAGCCCGAAATCATGAACGCCACGCGGCTGGACCCCGACAACGCCTGGGTGCGCTTTGCGCTGGCGTCCATCGAGCGCAGCACCGGCCGTGCGCCGGTGCTGCTGCCCAACCTGGGCGGATCGCTGCCCAACGATGTATTCGCCGACACCCTGGGCCTGCCCACGGTGTGGGTGCCGCACAGCTATCCCGGCTGTTCGCAGCACGCGCCCGACGAACACCTGCTGCGCCCGGTGGCGCGCGAGGCGCTGCAGCTGATGAGCGGCCTGTTCTGGGACCTGGGCGAACCCGGCGCCCCGGGCTAGGAGCCTGGGCCCAGGCAAGCAGAACAGGGCTCGGGTATAACGGCGCGCCCGCCCCGACACCCATCCACCAGAGAATCGCCATGTCACGCACGCTCAAGGATCTGCTCGCCACCGGCGCCTACGACGCACCCGCCCTCGGCGCCCCCAGCCGGCCGGTGCTGGACTACCGCGGCCTGCGCGCCGTGATCGCCGAGACGCTGGCCACGCTCAACGCCCTGGGCATCGGCCGCGGCGACCGCGTCGCCATCGTGCTCAACAACGGCCCCGAGATGGCCGCCTGCTACATGGCCTGCGCCAGCGGCGTGACGAGCGCGCCGCTGAACCCGGCCTATCGCGCCGACGAATTCGAGTTCTACCTGCAGGACCTGAATGCCAAGGCGCTGATCGTCGAGGCGGGCAGCACCTCGCCGGCGGTGGCGGTGGCGCAGAAGCTGGGTGTGCGGTTGATCGACCTCGTGGCGCCGGCCGACGGCCCGGCGGGCGCCTACAAGCTGGTCGCCCGTGACGGCGCTGCTGCGGCCACCGCCGCGGAAAACGGCGGCCATGCCCACCCCGACGACGTATCGATGGTGCTGCACACCTCGGGCACCACCTCGCGGCCGAAGATCGTGCCGCTGTCACAGGCCAACCTGGTGGCTTCGGCCACGCACATCGGCCGCACGTTGCGTTTCACGCCGGCCGACCGCGGGCTGAACATCATGCCGCTGTTCCACATCCACGGCCTCATCGCCGGCGTGCTGGCGCCGCTGTCGGCGGGCTCGTTCGTCTTCTGCACGCCGGGCTTCAACGCGCTGAAATTCTTCGCCTGGATGGACGAGTCCCGGCCCACCTGGTACACGGCGGTGCCCACGATGCACCAGGCCATCCTGTCGCGCGCCGGCAAGAACGCAGAGGTCATTGCGCGCCATCCGCTGCGCTTCATCCGTTCTTCTTCGTCGTCGATGCCGCCGCAGGTGATCGCCGAACTGGAACAGGTCTTCGGCGCACCGCTGATCGAAAGCTACGGCATGACAGAGGCCACGCACCAGATGGCCAGCAATCCGCTGCCGCCGGCGGTGCGCAAGCCCGGCACGGTGGGCATCGCGGCCGGGCCCGAAGTGGCCATCATGGGCGAGGACGGCAGCCTGCTGGCAGCGGGCGAAACTGGCGAGATCGTCATCCGCGGCCCCAACGTCACCGCCGGCTACGAGAACAACCCCAAGGCCAATGCCGAGGGCTGGCGCGCCGGCTGGTTCCGCACCGGCGACCAGGGCATGATGGACGCCGACGGCTACGTCAGCATCACCGGGCGGCTGAAGGAGATCATCAACCGCGGCGGCGAGAAGGTGAGCCCGCGCGAGGTGGACGAGATCCTGATGGACCACCCGGCCGTGGCGCAGGTCGTCTGTTTCGGCATGCCGCACCCCAAGCTGGGCGAGGAAGTGGCCGCCGCCGTGGTGCTGCGCGAAGGCCAGACGGCCACCGAACGCGAGCTGCAGGCCTTCGTGAGCAGCCGCGCCGCCGAATACAAGGTGCCGAAGAAGATCCTGCTGCTGGACGAAATCCCCAAGGGTGCCACCGGCAAGCTGCAGCGCATCGGCCTGGCGGCCAAGCTCGGCCTGGGCTGAGCGACAGCGCCTTCGAACGGCCTCGAAGGCCGCCGCAGCCGGCGGCCGGGTTTCCCCTCGAATCAGGTTTACCTGAATCACAACGCTCGAAGATCTTAATTTACCAATCCCGCAAGGCTCTCTAAAGTCCGCGGGTTTGTCTTTGACAGTTCCAGCCACTCACTCGAAGGAGATGCAATGAAGGCAGCAGCAGGCGCATTGAAACGACGTTGGATTGCCACCGTGGCGATGGCCGGTGTGGTTACCTCGGCAGCGGCCTGGGAGCCCACCAAGCCAGTGGAATTCGTCGTGCCGGCGGGCACCGGCGGCGGTGCCGACCAGATGGCTCGTTTCATCCAGGGCGTGGTGGCCAAGAACAACCTGATGAAGCAGCCCATCGTCGTCGTCAACAAGTCGGGCGGCGCGGGAGCCGAGGGCTTTCTCGGCGTGAAGGGCGACAAGGGCAACCCGCACAAGATCATCATCACGCTGTCCAACCTGTTCACCACGCCGCTGGCCACCGGCGTGCCCTTCAACTGGCGCGACCTGACACCGGTGTCGATGATGGCGCTGGACCAGTTCGTGCTGTGGGTCAACGCCGAGTCGCCGTACCAGACGCCGAAGGACTTCTTCGAGGCGCTGAAGAACGGCCCCGACCGCAGCATCAAGGTGGGCGGCACCGGCAGCAAGCAGGAAGACCAGATCATCACCGCGATCCTGGAAAAGGCCGCCGGCAAGAAGGTGACCTACGTGCCCTACAAGGGCGGCGGCGAAGTGGCGGTGCAACTGGTGGGCAACCACGTCAACGCCACGGTGAACAACCCGATCGAGGCCGAGAGCCACTGGCGCGCCGGCAAGCTGCGCGCGCTGTGCGTGTTCGACGCCCAGAAGCTGCCCTACACGAAGAAGGTCACGGCCACGCAGAGCTGGGCCGACCTGCCCACCTGTTCGTCGGCCGGGCTGCCGGCCGAATACGTGATGCTGCGCGGCATCTTCATGGCCCCGGGCGTGACCCCCGAGCAGACGCAGTACTACGTCGACCTGATGGCCAAGGTGCGCGCGCTGCCGGAGTGGAAGGAGTTCATGGAGAAGGGTGCCTTCAACCAGACCACGATGAGCGGCCAGGCCTTCTTCGACTGGGTGGCCAAGACCGAGCAGATGCACCGCGTGCTGATGCGCGACGCCGGCTTCCTGGCCCAATGATGAGTGTCGGGCCCGACGAGAAGGACAACTCGGTTGGCGTGCGCTGGCCGGAGCTGGGCGTCGCGCTGCTGCTGGTATTGCTGGCCGTCCTGGTCATCAAGGACAGCCTGCGCGTCGGCACCGGCTGGGGCGACGACGGGCCGCGTGCGGGCTACTTTCCCTTTTACATCGGGCTGGCGCTGCTGCTGTCTGCCGGCTGGGTGGCGTTGAAGCAGCTGCTGCGCTGGCGCGCCCACGAGCCGTTCGCCGAGCGCGCGCAGATGGCCAGCGTATGGTCCATCCTGTGGCCGATGACGATCTATATCGGCCTCATCTTCGGCCTGGGCATCTATGTCTCGTCGACGCTGCTCATTGCCTACTTCATGCTGCGCCACGGCAAGCACGGAACGGCGCTGACGGCGGCGGTGTCGCTGGGCGTGCCGCTCTTCTTCTTCGGCGTCTTCGAGCGCTGGTTCCTGGTGGCGCTGCCCAAGGGCCCGGTCGAAGCGTTCTTCGGGTTCTGAGCAGGCCGCGGCGCACCATGGACGAACTGCAGAACCTCTTTCACGGCTTCGGCGTCGCCGCCACGCTGCCCAACCTGGGCTTCATGCTGATCGGCATCACATTGGGTGTGCTGATTGGCGTGCTGCCAGGCCTGGGCGGGGCCAATGGCGTGGCTATCCTGCTGCCGCTGACCTTCAGCATGAACCCCACCTCGGCGATCATCATGCTGAGCTGCATCTACTGGGGGGCGCTGTTCGGCGGCGCCATTACCTCGATCCTGTTCAACATCCCTGGCGAGCCCTGGAGCGTGGCCACCACCTTCGACGGCTACCCGATGGCGCAGCAGGGCCGCGCCGCGCAGGCGCTGACGGCGGCATTCACCTCCAGCTTCGTGGGCGCCATCTTCGCGGTGATCCTGATCACCTTCACGGCGCCGTTGCTGGCCCGCTTCGCGTTGAAGTTCGGACCGGCCGAATTCTTCGCCGTGCAGTTGCTCACCTTCTGCAGCTTTGTCGGCATGAGCAAGGAGCCGCCGGCCAAGACCATCGCGGCCATGATGTTGGGCTTTGCGCTGGCCGCCGTGGGCATGGACACGGTCACCGGCCAGCTGCGCATGACCTACGGCTTTACCGACCTGCTCAAGGGCTTCGGCTTCCTGATCGCGGTGATCGGCCTGTTCGGCATCGGCGAGATCCTGCTCACCATGGAAGAAGGCCTGGCCTTCAAGGGCAAGAGTGCCAAGATCGACTTCAAGGTGGTGTGGCAGACCTGGGGTGAACTCATCAGGCACTGGAAACTGTTCCTGCGCTCGATGGCCGTGGGCTGCTGGATGGGCATCACGCCTGGCGGCGCCACGCCGGCGTCGTTCATGAGCTACGGCATGGCGCGGCGCATGAGCAAGGATCCGCAGAGTTTCGGCAAGGGCCGCATCGAAGGCGTGGTGGCGCCGGAAACGGCGGCACACGCGGCCGGCACCGCGGCGCTGCTGCCGATGTTGACGCTGGGCATCCCGGGTTCGCCCACGGCGGCGGTGCTGCTGGGCGGCCTGCTCATCTGGGGCCTGCAGCCCGGGCCGATGCTGTTCGTGGAACAGAAGGAATTCGTCTGGGGCCTGATTGCCAGCATGTACATCGGCAATATCGTCGGGCTGATCGTGGTGCTGACCACGGTGCCGTGGTGGGCCGCCATCCTGCGCATCCCGTTTTCCATCATCGGGCCGGTGATCATCGTCATCTGCGCCATCGGCGCCTATACGGTGAACAACTCGATGTTCGACGTGGTGATGATGCTGGTCTTCGGCGTCCTGGGCTACCTGTTCAAGAAGCTGAAGTATCCGCTGGCGCCCATGGTGCTGGCGCTGGTGCTGGGCGACATGGCCGAGGCCAGCTTCCGCCAGGCCATGCTCATCAGCCAGGGTTCGATGAGCATCTTCTGGAGCAACCCGCTGGTGGCCAGCATTGCCGGGCTGGCCATCGCCATGCTGGTGTGGCCGCTGTGGGGCGCGGCGAAGAATGTGGCACGGCAGCGCGAACTGAGGGCAGGCGGATGAAGATCTGTGTCGTGGGCGCCGGCGCCATCGGCGGCTACCTGGGCGCGAAGCTGGCGCTGGCCGGCGAAGAGGTCACTTTCATCGCTCGCAACCGCAACCTGGAGGCGATCCACGCCCACGGCTTCAGGCTGATGCTGGAGGACGGCAGCGAACAGCACGCCACCACCGTGCGCGCCGTGCAGCGCTACGCCGAGGCCGGCGAACAGGACGCCGTGCTGCTGACCGTGAAGGCGCACCAGGTGCGCGACCTGCTGCCCGACCTGCGTGCCCTGTTCGGGCCCCGGACCATGGTCGTGACCATGATCAACGGCCTGCCGTGGTGGTACTTCCACAAGCTGGCCGGCCCGCACGAGGGCCGCACGCTGGAGTCGGTGGATCCGGGCGGCGTGCTGTCAGCGAATATCGAGCCCGAGCGTCTGATCGGCAGCGTGGTCTACCCGGCGGCCGAACTCGTGGCCCCTGGCGTGGTGAAAGTGATCGAGGGCAACCGCTTCACGCTGGGCGAACCCGACGGCACGCGCAGCGAACGCATCGAGGTGCTGTCGGGCGCGCTCATGCGCGCCGGTTTCAAGGCGCCGGTGGCCAAGGACATCCGCGCCGAGATCTGGGTCAAGCTGTGGGGCAACCTGAGCTTCAACCCGATCAGCGCGCTGACGCACGCCACGCTGGAAGACATCTGCCGCTTCCCGCCGACGCGGGCGCTGGCTGCGGCCATGATGGGCGAGGCGCAGCGCGTGGCCGAGGCCCTGGGCGTGCGCTTCAAGATCACGCTGGAGCAGCGCCTGGCCGGCGCCGAGGCCGTGGGCGCGCACAAGACCTCGATGCTGCAGGACGTGGAGAACGGCCGCGCGCTGGAACTCGAGGCGCTGGTGGGTGCCGTCGTCGAACTCGGCCGCATCACCGCGGTGCCGACACCCACCATCGACACCATCCATGCCGCCGCCACACTGCTGGGGCAGACGCTGGCGACCCAGCGCGGGCGCTTGCGCGTGGAACCGCTGGCGGGCTGAAAGCGCGCGCAGCGCCTTGCGCGGGCGCCCACCTGCGCGGCGCCGCCGCGCCGGCCGGCCTCAGGCAGCATGCATACTTGGCGCCAAGACAGCAGCGCGGGAATGGGGTGACGCAGTGACGACGATGGGTTATGTCTTCGGGTTCATCGGCGCCGGCCTGATGGTGGCCAGCTATCTGATGAAGAGCATGCTGCCGCTGCGTGTGGTGGCGTTGGCAGCCAACGTCTTCCTGGTCACCTATGCGGCCCTCAGCGGCGCCTGGCCCACCATGGCGCTGTATGTCGCGATGTTCCCGATCAACCTGAAGAAGGTGATCGAGATCCGCAAGCTGATCGAGGCGATCAAGCACGCCAGGGCCGAGACGCCGCTGGCCGACTGGCTGCTGCCGCACATGACGCGGCGCGTGGCCCAGGCCGGCACCACGCTGTGGAAGAAGGACGACGTGTCCACCGAGATGGTGTACGTCGACAACGGCCGCCTGCGGCTGATCGAACAGGATGTGGTGATGGACCCGGGCTCGCTGGTCGGCGAGATCGGCTTGTTCGCGCCGGGAAACCGCCGCACCGGCACCGTGGTCTGCGAGACCGACTGCACGCTGTACACCTTGTCGTCGGACGCCATGGCGCAGCTGTACTACCTGAATCCCAAGCTCGGATTCCACGTCATGCGCATGATCGTGGCCCGACTGCTGCACGACAGCGAGAAAGCCCGCGCGCCGGCAGTGAACGCCGCCGCGTGAGACGGCCGCGTGCGACTCAAGGCAAAACGCCGACCCCGGGGCCTGCGTTCGACTGATCCTGTGCTGTAGTTATTGTTCGGTCACCTTGGTTGCGGGGGCAAGATCAGACCGTTCGTTGACGAATGTACGACGGGTCAGACTGACGCCCGCAGCGGGTAGTCCATGCGAGCCATCAGGTCCTTGAGCGACCTCGGAGAGTCCGGACTCTCCCACCAAGCGCATTCACGCACCGCGTAGGCGCACCCACTTTCATACCGATACACGGTCGGTGGCTGTAGCCAAGCAGGCGGCGGCTACCGGCCATCCGTCGATCTTCGCCTGCAAGTCAGCTGCACCCGCTTCAGGCTGACAACGGTCGGTCGGGATTCGCTGGTGAATGTCGGCGTACGCCGAAACCTGACGCTGGGCAGCCCGTCGTGCAGCTGTCTGCTGCACCTCAAAACTTGACATCCGGCGGCGGCACTCCATCACGCGCTGGTTCAGTCCAACGAGGTTTATCCGACGCCGCCGGCAGCGGCGCGTTTGATCGGCTTCGGTGGGGCGTCGGATAAACGCTTTCCGCTAAAGCTTTGCATAGCGACCCACAGCAGTCACCCACCGCGCGGCCCTGCAGCTGCCCTTCACGACGCCGTTCAGGGCTTTGCCACGGACGCCGCCTGCCCAGACACCAGGGTCGATGCAACGCCGCCTGCCCCTTGCCTAGAATCCATATATGCCGGTGGTGTTCCGCTACAAGGGTTTCCGCTTCTTCTTCTACTCTAACGAGGGCAGCCCTCGCGAGGCGGTGCATGTGCACGTGCGCTTGGGCAGCAGCGAGGCCAAACTCTGGCTTGAACCCCAGGTTCGCGTTGCCGCCAGCTTCGGCTTCGATGCCGGCACGCTGCGCGAGTTGGTGGAAGTCGCACAGAGCAATCGGGCCCTGATCGAGAGGACTTGGCATGAGTACTTCAGCTAAAGCAGTGCACTTCGACGACGACAGCATGTGGGTTGACCTGGACGACGGCAGACGTATGGCGGTCCCGTTGGCCTGGTTTCCTCGCTTGCTGGCCGCCAGCGCTGAACAGCGCGCGCAGTTCGAACTGAGCCCGCGCGGCATCCACTGGGAAGCGCTGGACGAAGACATCTCCATCGACGGTCTGCTGGCCGGTCATGGGGACCGGACTCATGGCCGCGTTGTCGCGCCTGCCTGACGTCATGCCCGTCGTCCAGACGCTGGGCGCGTTGAGATATTCGAACGACCGGTCTGACCAGACGCGAATGTCGCTTCATGGCCGGGAGTGTGAGTTCGCGGCGACGCCAGGAAGCTGACCCTCGGCGCAATGGCTCTGCCGGCCAAGGTCAGCTTGCGGCAACCCCCGGCGAAGCCGGATTCCGGCCACCAGCTGTCAGCCGTGACCGTCAGCAGTGTGGCGTTTCACGGAGCCAAAGGTACTCGGACACCCACTTCCGCATCGTGTCACCCCGCCAACTGTCGCAGCAAGGCAGGCTCCAGGGCCGCAGCAGCCATCAACCCGCTCATCGCGGCTGCCTGCACGCCCGCACCTGAGACGTCTTGCCCGGCCAGCAGCAGACCGGGCACTGGGGTACGAACATTCAATGCGGCGGAACCCAGGCGTTCGGAGTCCATCACGATGCCGTACATCGCCCCCTCGGGCGAGCGCACATAGTGCTGTTGAGTCAGTGGCGTGGACAACTCATGGAACCTCACCATCGGTGCCAGCAGGGGGAAGTGGCGCGCAAACTGGGCCAGCAATCGCTCTTCGATCCACGCCTTGAACGCCAGATAGGACTCTGGACGCTCACCGGGTGGCAGGTGCAGCCACTGCGCGAAAGGAGTTGAGTCGCACAGTGCCAGCACTTCGGCGGTAGCGCCGCCGGCTGTGTGAGGGTCCTTCAAGGAGGGGAACGACACGAAAAGCGCTGGCGCGTCCTCATCGGCCGGCTGCCGCCAGACCTGGCCGATATCGTCGCTCTCGTAGATCCAGTAATTCGCAGCGCTGGCGCCGGCTGCAGCGATGTCGCCCTCGAAGCCCAGGTAGAGCGACAAGTACGACAAGCCAGGGCGGAAGCTGCTCAACTCCGCGTGCCAATCGCGCGCGTGCTCGGCGTCCAGGCAGGCGACGGTGTTGACCACGCCCATTGCCGAGATCACCTGACGGGCTCGAGCTTCGTGCTGCTGGCCCGCTTGCGCAAACCTGACGCCGCAGGCCCGGCCTTTCTCGACCAGGATCTGCTCGGCAGAGGCGCCCAACTCCACCGCGCCACCGGCGGCTTGCACCACGGCCAGCAGTGTTTGCGCAAAGCGCGCCGGCCCGCCCACGGGAAAGTAGGACCCTGCGTTGTAGGCGCCGGTGACCAGTGCGTGTTCGAGCAACGGCGCGGAGTCCGGAGGCGCACCGTAGTCACCCCAGCGTGCGCCGAGCACGGCGCGCAGCTGGCGGTCCGGTACCTCGGCCAAAGCCGCTGCCAACGTGCGCCGCGACATCAGTTCGACCTCGGCACCGCGCCACAGCTTCAAGCCCCAGGCCAGCACACCCGGCATGCCGCGCATTGCGAACAGCGACATGGCGGCGCGGCGCGCCGTCTGCATCTCGACGAACCAGCGGTCGATGGCGATGTGTTGTTCTGGAAACCGCGCCAGCAGGCGCTGACGATAGGCCGACTCCGGGTGCTCAACGCCGAACTCGAAGCCTGGCAGCCTGACGATGTCATAGGGGTTGCCGCAGTCGGCGAATTCCAGAGCACCGTCGCTGAGCCAATTCAGCAATCGCCCGAATTGCCCGTCGGCGCCGGCATGCGGACCGACCCCGCCGATGTAGTGAACACCCGTGGCAAAGGTCCACCCCTGCCGCGTGAAGGTCTGCGTCTGGCCGCCAGCCACCTGGTGCTGCTCGAGCACCAGCACCTTCTGGCCGCGCTTGGCCAACGCCGTGGCTGCCGTCAGGCCGCCGATGCCTGAACCGAGAACAATGGTGTCCCACATGGTGTTCGTCTCCTCGGTTGATTTCGATGACCTCGGCTTCGTGCTCAGCGCGTGTCCGGTGCGGTGTCGAACCGGTGCGGGGCGAACAGGCCGGCCCGCTCTTCGAAGCGCATGAATGGCGCCTCGACCGCACCCTTTTTCTTGAAGAGTTCAACAACCTCCAGCAACTCGCCTTGTTCGTAGCGGTATTGCTGGGAGATGCGGTGTCGGTTGAATGGCGCGAACATGCTGATGTCCCTGGCCTCGAACTCCATCGTCCCGGCGCGAAACTCGCGGTCAATCTTGCCACTGCCATCGCCAAAGCTGGACCGGAGGTTGAAATTCAGGCCCGGGGTTGAGTTGGCCGCCGGCAACTCCAGCTTGAAGCAATGGATCTGGTCACGGGCGCCGGCGCTGCCATCGTATTCGGGGTGCCGGCGGTGCTGTACTTTGACCGACTCCCACCGTTCACCGTACCAGCGCTGCGTGACCGAGAACTCGTAGTCCTGGCTGGGCGCGCGACGCCACTCGCGCAGGCGCGGAAGGAAGCGGACAACATCATGAATGCCATCCGGGCCGGCATCGTGACACCGGGAACGAAGGCCGCCCTGGAGGCCGCGGGCGCCGGGGTCACTGCGGCGACCGAGGCGCTGACAACGATCGAACGCTTCGAACCCAGCAAGGTCCTGCCGCGCGCGCGTGAGGTCTACCTCGACCTCGTAGGCCGCCTTGAGTCGGTGGAGGATGTCTCGAGCGCCAGGGAGGCCCTCAAGCAGCTGCTTGGCGGCGAGATCCGCATCGCCTCGGAAGACGGCGTACCGTACGCTGAAATGAAAAACGCCGGACTGGCCGGCGTTTGTCAATTGATGTTGGTTGCGGGGGCAAGATTTGAACTTGCGACCTTTGGGTTATGAGCCCAACGAGCTACCAGGCTGCTCCACCCCGCGACTGAGCCTTGAAGTATAAGCGATATTCCAGCCTGCCGTCACTCGACGCTGCCGGCAGGCACGGCAGTTTCGGCCGCGGGCTCGGGCCGGTCGACCAGTTCGACGAAGGCCATTGGCGCGTTGTCGCCGACGCGGAAACCCATCTTCAGAATGCGTGTGTAGCCACCCGGGCGCGCGGCGTAGCGCGGTCCGAGTTCGTTGAACAGCTTGGCCACCACGTCGCGATCGCGCGTGCGATTGAAGGCCAGGCGACGGTTGGCCAGCGTCGGCGTCTTGCCCAGGGTGATCAGCGGCTCGACGACGCTGCGCAACTCCTTGGCCTTGGGCAGCGTGGTCCGAATGGCCTCGTGCATGATGATCGAATTGCACATGTTCCTCAGCATCGCCAGGCGGTGCGAGGTGGTGCGGTTGAGTTTGCGGGGGCCGTTGCGGTGGCGCATGGTGCTTGCCTTTCTCTAGTTGATGCCGGCCGCCGTGTCAGGTACGGCCGGGTGCACCGGATTCGCGAAAAAGCGACTTACCGTTTGTCCAGGCCCTGCGGGGGCCAGTTCTCCAGCCGCGCGCCGAGCGTGAGCCCGCGCGAAGCCAGCACTTCCTTGATCTCGTTCAGGCTCTTGCGGCCCAGGTTCGGCGTCTTCAGCAGCTCGGTCTCGGTGCGCTGGATGAGGTCGCCGATGTAGTAGATGTTCTCGGCCTTCAGGCAGTTGGCCGAACGCACGGTGAGCTCGAGTTCGTCCACCGGGCGCAGCAGGATGGGGTCGAACGGCGTCGGGCGCGACACCTGCGGCACCATGCTGTCGATCGGGTTGACGTCGATCTGGCCGAAGAACGCCAACTGCTCGACGAGGATGCGCGCGCTCTGGCGGATGGCTTCCTCGGGTGCGATGGCGCCGTTGGTCTCGATCTCCATCACCAGCTTGTCGAGGTCGGTGCGCTGCTCGACGCGGGCATTCTCGACCGCGTAGCTGACGCGGCGCACCGGCGAGAAGGAAGCATCGAGCACGATGCGGCCGATGCTCTTGGTGGTCTCGTCGCCGTAACGGCGCAGGTTGCCCGGCACGTAGCCGCGGCCCTTCTCCACCTTGATTTGCATGTCGAGCTTGCCGCCCTGCGCCAGGTGCGCGATCACGTGCTCGGGATTGATGATCTCGACGTCGTGCGGGGTCTGGATGTCGGCCGCGGTGACCGCGCCTTCACCTTCCTTGCGCAGCACCAACGTCACCTCGTCGCGGTTGTGCAGCCGGAACACCACGCCCTTGAGGTTGAGCATGACGTGGACGACATCTTCCTGCACGCCGTCGATCGCCGAGTATTCATGCAGCACGCCGGCGATGGTGACCTCGGTCGGCGCGTACCCCACCATCGACGACAGCAGCACGCGCCGCAACGCGTTGCCGAGGGTGTGGCCATAACCGCGCTCGAAGGGCTCGAGGGTGGCTTTGGCGCGGTGGCCGCCGAGCGGCTCGACCTGGATGGCCTTGGGCTTGAGAAGGGTGGTTTGCATGGGGTCTGTCAGTTCCTGTCAATACCCTCGGCTCGTTACGCCGATAAGGCTGATGGACCACGCCGGGCAGTGCTGAACTGCTGGGTCGCCTCGTGCCCGGCGGAACGAAGCGTATGTCTGTGGCCGCGCGGCTGGCAGCCGCTCGGCCGCCGCGTCACCGCGAGTACAACTCGACGATGAGGGCTTCCTTGATCTCGGCGCCGAACTGGTCGCGGTCGGGCACCTTCTTGAAGACGCCCTCCATCTTGGTGGCGTCGACCTGCACCCAGTCGGCCAGGCCGATGGACTGTGCCAGCTTCAGCGCGTCGGTGACGCGCAACTGGCTCTTGGACTTCTCGCGCAGCGCCACCACGTCGCCGGCCTTGACCTGGTACGACGGGATGTTGACGACCTGGCCGTTGACGGTGAGCGCCTTGTGCGACACCAGCTGCCGGGCCTCGGCGCGCGTGGAGCCGAAACCCATGCGGTAGACCACGTTGTCCAGCCGCGACTCCAGCAGCGCCAGCAGGGTGGCGCCGGTATTGCCCTTGCGGCGCTCGGCCTCGGCGAAATAGCGGCGGAACTGGCGCTCGAGCACGCCGTACATGCGCTTGACCTTCTGCTTCTCGCGCAGCTGCAGGCCGAAGTCTGAGGTGCGCGAACCGCTGGTGCGGCCGTGCTGGCCGGGCTTGCTGTCGAACTTGGCCTTGTCGCTGATCGAGCGGCGCGCGCTCTTCAGGAACAGGTCGGTGCCTTCACGGCGGGAGAGTTTGGCCTTGGGGCCGAGATAACGTGCCACGGGATGGATCCTGTTAGTCTGTCTGACGCGGCTGCAGGCCCCTGCATTGCTGAAGGGACCACCCGCGCGAGTCCGGTGCTGGAGCATCGCTCCGCCCGAACGGTGGGCTTGAGGAGGGTATCAACCCCCAGAAAAACGGCCGGCCTGCACAGAAGTGCTCGCCGGCTCGGAAAACTGCGTATTCTAGCGACAGCAAGGAATGCCTGCACTGGCCGGGCACTTGCCGTCTCGGCGCGGCCGCGCCGACGAAACTGTCAGATGCGGCGACGCTTCTGCGGCCGGCAGCCGTTGTGCGGGATCGGCGTCACGTCGCTGATCGAATTGATGCGAATGCCCAGCGAGGCCAGCGCGCGCACGCTTGACTCGCGCCCCGGGCCCGGACCCTTGATGCGCACGTCGAGATTCTTGATCCCATGTTCCTGGGCGGCGCGACCGGCCGTTTCGGCAGCCACCTGGGCAGCGAACGGCGTGCTCTTGCGCGAACCCTTGAAGCCCTGGCCGCCGCTGGAAGCCCAGGCCAGCGCGCTGCCCTGGCGGTCGGTGATGGTGATGATGGTGTTGTTGAACGACGCGTGCACGTGCGCAACGCCGTCCGCAACGTTCTTGCGGACTTTCTTGCTCACGCGGCGCGCCGCAGTGTTGGGTGCCTTGGCCATATCTTGATTCTTTCAGAGTTCCCCAGCGGGCTTCACTTCTTCAGCGCCTGCGCGCCCTTCTTCGGACCCTTGCGGGTGCGGGCGTTGGTGCGCGTGCGCTGGCCGCGCACGGGCAGGCCGCGGCGGTGGCGAAAGCCCCGGTAGCAGCCCAGGTCCATCAGCCGCTTGATGCTGATCGACAGTTCGCGGCGCAGGTCGCCTTCGATCGTGAGGCGGCCGATCTCGTCGCGGATGCGCTCGAGATCGACGTCGGACAGGTCCTTGATCTTCTTCGAGTACGGAATGCCGACCGAGGTGCAGATCTTCTGCGCCGTGGTGCGGCCGATGCCGTAGATCGAGGTGAGACCGATTTCCGCGTGCTTGTGCGGCGGGATATTGATGCCGGCGATGCGTGCCATGGATATTCCTTAGCCCTCAGCCTTGACGCTGCTTGTGGCGCGGGTCGGTGCAGATGACGCGCACCACGCCCTTGCGGCGGATGATCTTGCAATGACGGCACATCTTCTTGACGGAAGCGGCGACTTTCATGGTCTTCTCCTTGACCCGGTTCCTGAACTCTGTTTGGCGCGGAAGACGATCCGCGCGCGACTCAAATCGTAAGGCGTCAATTCGACCGTGCCCTTGTCACCGGGCAGGATGCGGATGGAGTGCAAACGCATCTTCCCGGCAAAGTGCCCCAGCACGATGTGCCCGTTTTCCAGCTTCACGCGGAAGTTGGTATGCGGGAGCTTCTCCAGAATCTCTCCCGGCATCTGGATCACGTCGTCCTTGGACATTCGGCACGGGCATCAACTGGTCTTGAAATTCGCCTTCTTCAACAGGCTTTCATATTGCTGGCTCATCACGTAGCTCTGGACCTGGGCCCAGAAATCCATCGTGACGACGACGATGATCAGCAGCGAGGTGCCGCCGAAATAAAAGGGCACGTTGTACTTGAGCACCAAAAATTCGGGCAGCAGGCACACCGCGGTGATGTAGACGGCTCCAGCCAGCGTCAGGCGCGACAGGATGCGGTCGATGTGCCTGGCCGTCTGGTCGCCGGGGCGGATGCCGGGAATGAAGGCGCCGCTCTTCTTCAGGTTGTCGGCGGTCTCGCGGCTGTTGAACACCAGCGCCGTGTAGAAGAAGCAGAAGAAGACGATCATCGCCGCATACAGCAGCACGTAGATCGGCTGGCCCGGCGACAGCGCGCCCGACAGGTCCTTCAGCCAGCGCATGCCTTCGCCGGTGGCGAACCAGCCCACCACCGTGGCCGGCAGCAGGATGATCGAGCTGGCGAAGATGGGCGGGATCACGCCCGACATGTTCAGCTTCAACGGCAGGTGCGAGGACTGGCCGCCATAAACCTTGTTGCCAACCTGGCGCTTGGCATAGTTGACGAGGATCTTGCGCTGGCCGCGCTCGACGAACACCACCGCATAGGTCACGAAGACCACCAACGCCAGGATGAACAGGCAGGCCACGATGCTCATGGCGCCCGTGCGCACCAGTTCGAACAGGCCGCCAATGGCGCTGGGCAGGCCCGCCACGATGCCGGCAAAGATGAGGATCGAGATGCCGTTGCCCAGGCCGCGCTCGGTGATC
Source organism: Rubrivivax sp. (assembly GCA_034522875.1). GTDB lineage: Bacteria > Pseudomonadota > Gammaproteobacteria > Burkholderiales > Burkholderiaceae_C > Rubrivivax. The sequence goes on from JAXHKY010000031.1 coordinate 179,651, forward strand.
TGTTCGCCCAGCCACATCAGGAACATGGTGCCGGCCACCAGGCTCACCACCGCCGTCATGCGAAAGCCGAAGCCGGGTGAAAGAACCAGACCCTGCGAACCCTCGAGCGCCAGCGCGATGCCCAGACTCTGGAAGATGGCCAGGAACAGGGTGCCGTAGCGCGTGTACTGCGTGATCTTGCGACGGCCGGCCTCGCCTTCCTTCTTCAGCGCCTCGAGCGTGGGCACCACGTGCGTCATCAGCTGCATGATGATGGACGCACTGATGTACGGCATGATGCCGAGCGCGAACACGGTGAAGCGCGACAGCGCACCGCCGCTGAACATGTTGAACAGGTTCAGGATGCCGCCGCTCTGGCCCTGGAAGAGCTGCTGCAGCGCCACCGGGTCGATGCCGGGCACGGGGATGTGAGCCCCGATGCGGTAGACCACCAGCGCCAGCAGCAGAAAGACGACCCGCCTGCGCAGGTCGCCGAACTTGCCGCTCTTGGCCAGCTGGTTCGCGGAAGTCACCACGGGCTTGCTTTCCCTCAGGCGCTCTTGCCTGCCGCGGCAGCCGCGGACCGGGCGGACTTGCCGACCAGCTTGCCCGGCTTGCCTTCGGCCGCCGCGACGGCCTCCACCGAGCCACCGGCCGCCTCGATGGCGGCCTTGGCGCCGGCGGTGACAGCGATGCCCTTGAGCATCACCTTGCGCGACAGCTCACCCGACTTGATGACCTTGACGTGCTTGATGATTTCTCGCACCACGCCGGCCGCCTTGAGCGTGAGCAGGTCCACCTCGTCGGCGCCCAGTCGCTCCAGGTCGGTCAGCGTCACTTCGCCGTTGAACTTGAGCTGCGCCGACTTGAATCCGCGCTTGGGCAGACGGCGCTGCAGCGGCATCTGGCCGCCTTCGAAACCGACCTTGTGATAGCCACCCGCGCGCGATTTCTGGCCTTTGTGGCCACGACCGGCGGTCTTGCCCAGGCCGGAGCCGATGCCCCGACCGACGCGGCGACGGTCTTTCTTGGAGCCGGCGCCCGGCTTGATCTGATTCAGTTCCATCACAGCACCTTGACCAGGTAGGCGACCTTGTTGATCATGCCGCGCACCGCGGGCGTGTCTTCCAGCACGCGCTCGCTGTTGACCTTGCGCAAACCCAGGCCGCGCACGGTATCGCGGTGCGACTGGCGGGTGCCGGCCACGCTCTTGACGAGCTTGACCGTGAGTGTTGTCTTGTCAGCCATCGGTATGCTCCGAGCGCACTTCAGTTGAACAGGTCTTCGACCGATTTGCCGCGCTTGGCGGCCACCTCGGCCGGCGTCGTCGAGCGGCGCAGCGCGTCGAGCGTGGCGCGGACCATGTTGTAGGGGTTGGACGAGCCCAGGCTCTTGGCCACGATGTCGGTGACACCCATGACCTCGAACACGGCGCGCATCGGGCCGCCGGCGATGATGCCGTCGCCGGGCTTGGCCGGTGCCATCAGCACCTTGGCCGCGCCGTGCTCGCCGCGCACGTTGTGCTGGATGGTGCCGTTGCGAAGGCTGACCTTGGTCATGTTGCGGCGCGCCGCTTCCATGGCTTTCTGCACCGCCACCGGCACTTCCTTGGCCTTGCCCTTGCCCATGCCGATGCGGCCGTCGCCGTCACCCACGACGGTGAGCGCCGCGAAGCTGAGCGTGCGACCGCCCTTGACGACCTTGGTGACGCGGTTGACCGCGATCATCTTTTCCTTCAGGCCGTCGTCGCTGCCTTCGGTCTGGGCGCGGGGAGTGAACTTTGCCATTTGCTGATCTTCCTTGTCGTGGCGCCGGCGTCAGAACTGCAGGCCGGCTTCACGCGCCGCCTCGGCCAGCGCCTTGACGCGGCCGTGGTAGGCAAAACCCGAGCGGTCGAATGCAACCTTCTCGATCCCGGCCGCCTTGGCCTTGTCGGCGATGCGCTTGCCGATGATCGTGGCAGCGGCGGTGTTGCCGCCTTTGCCCACCGAACCCAGTTGCTCGCGCACTTCCTTTTCGGCGGTGGAGGCAGTGGCCAGCACGCGCGCGCCGTCGTCGGAAATGATGCTCGCATAGATGTGCAGGTTGGAACGGTGCACCGCCAGGCGGGCCGTCTGCTGCAGCGCAATTCGCACACGGGTCTGACGCGAGCGGCGCAGGCGTTGTTCTTTCTTGGTCAGGCTCATCTGGCTGCTCCTTACTTCTTCTTCGTCTCTTTCAGCACCACGCGCTCATTGGCGTAGCGGATGCCCTTGCCCTTGTAGGGCTCGGGGGGACGGAAAGCGCGCACTTCGGCCGCCAACTGGCCCACCACCTGGCGGTCGGGGCCGGAGATCAGAATCTCGGTCTGCGTCGGCGTGGTCACCTTGATGCCCACGGGCATCTCCTTGACGACCGGATGCGAATAACCGATCTGCAGATTGAGCCTCTGGCCCTGCGCCTGAGCGCGGTAGCCGACGCCGACAAGGTTGAGCTTGCGCTCGAAGCCCTTGCCCACGCCCCCCACCATGTTGGCCACCAAAGCCCGCAGTGTGCCGCTCATGGCGTCGGCAACCGAAGAATCGTCGGCCGGCACGAAGGTGAGCGTGCCAGCTTCATTCTTCACATTCACCAGCGGGTGCAACTTGCGCGTCAGCGTGCCGTTGGCACTCTTGACGGTGATCTGGTCGCCCGCAATCGCCACGTCCACGCCTTGCGGCACGGCGATGGGCATTTTTCCTACGCGTGACATGTCGCTCGACTCCCTTAGGCCACGTAGCAGAGGACTTCGCCGCCGACACCGGTGGCGCGCGCCTTGCGGTCGGTCATCACGCCCTGCGGCGTGGTGACAATCGCCACCCCCAGCCCGTTCTTCACCTGTGGAATGGCGTGACGGCCCTTGTAGATGCGCAGCCCGGGGCGGCTGACCCGTTCGATGTGCTCGATGACCGGGCGGCCGGCGTGGTACTTCAGCGCGATCTCGAGCTGCGGCTTGCCGTCTTCGTTGCGCACCTGGTGGCCGTCGATATAGCCCTCGTCGTGAAGCACCTGCGCGATCGCGATCTTCAACTTGGACGACGGCATCGTGACGACCGCCTTGTCCACCGCTTGCGCGTTGCGGATGCGGGTCAGCATGTCGGCGATGGGGTCACTCATGCTCATGGGTGTTCTCCTGATCTTCTCGCCGGACTACCAGCTGGCCTTGACCACGCCCGGGATCTCGCCCTTGAAGGCGAGTTCACGGATCTTGTTGCGGCCCAGGCCGAACATGCGGAAGGTGCCACGCGGGCGCCCGGTGATGGCGCAACGGTTGCGCAGGCGCGTCGGGTTGGCGTTGCGCGGCAGCTTCTGCAGTTCCAGGCGGGCGGCGTAGCGCTGCTCGTCGGAATGCTTGGCGTCGTCGGCCACGGCCTTCAGCTCGGCGTATTTCTTGGCGTACTTGGCGACCAGCTTCTCGCGCTTGAGTTCACGCTGCTTGAGGGATGTCTTGGCCATGTCGAAAGCCTTCAGTTCTTGAACGGGAATTTGAAGGCGGCGAGCAGTGCCTTGCACTCGTCGTCGGTCTTCGCACTCGTGGTGATGCTGATGTTCATGCCGCGGATCGCGTCGATCTTGTCGTAGTCGATCTCGGGGAAGATGATCTGTTCCTTGACGCCGATGTTGTAGTTGCCACGGCCGTCGAAGCTGCGCCCGCTGATGCCGCGGAAGTCGCGCACCCGGGGCAGCGCCACGGTGACGAAACGGTCCAGGAATTCGTACATGCGCACGCCACGCAAGGTGACCACGCAGCCGATGGGCACGCTCTCGCGGATCTTGAAGCCGGCGATCGGCTTCTTGCTCTTCGTGACCACGGGCTTCTGGCCGGCGATCTTGGTCATGTCTCCCACGGCGGCGTCCATCACCTTCTTGTCGGAGACGGCCTCGCCCACGCCCATGTTGAGCGTGATCTTCTGCAGGCGCGGAACCTGCATCACCGAGGTGAAGCCGAACTTGGCCATCAACTCGGGCACGATCTTCTCGCGGTAGATCGTGTGCAACCGAGCCTGGGGCGCGGGGCCTTGCGACACGACGGCGGCGGCAGCTTGTTCTTTCTTGGCCATGGTCGGTTACGCCTTGATCTCTGCGCCGGTGGATTTGTAGACACGCACACCGTTGTCGCGCGTCTTGCGTGCCGCCTGCTCGTCCTTGCTCAGCAGCTTGATGCCGACCTTGTCGGCCTTGCCGGTGGCGGCATTCCAGATCGCGACGTTGCTCTGATGGATGGGCATGGTCTTGTCGACGACACCGCCCGTGGTGCCCTTCAGCGGGTTCGGCTTGACGTGCTTCTTCACGACATTGACGCCCTCGACGACGATGCGTTCCTCGTCGACGCGCTGCGTCACGGTGCCGCGCTTGCCTTTGTCGCGGCCGGTGGTCACGACGACCTGGTCGCCCTTGCGAATCTTGTTCATGGTGGGTCCTGACGGGTCTGGAGTCAGAGCACTTCGGGTGCCAGCGACACGATCTTCATGAAACGCTCGGTGCGCAGCTCGCGCGTGACCGGGCCGAAGATGCGGGTGCCTATGGGTTCGAGCTTGGCGTTCAGCAGCACCGCGGCATTGCCGTCGAACTTGATCAGCGAGCCGTCCTGGCGGCGCACGCCCTTGGCGGTGCGCACGACCACGGCGCTGTAGACCTCGCCCTTCTTGACGCGGCCCCGCGGCGCGGCTTCCTTGATGCTGACCTTGATGACGTCGCCGATGCCGGCATACCGCCGCTTCGAGCCGCCGAGCACCTTGATGCACATGACGGACTTCGCGCCCGTGTTGTCGGCCACGTCGAGCCGAGACTGCATTTGGATCATGTTCTGTCCCCAACTTGTACCGTGCTGCGCCGCCTTGGGGGGCGGTTCTGCTCGATCAGTCTTGGGCCCGTGAATGGGTTGATCCGGCCCGAGGCTTCGCGCAATGCACGAAACCTGCCAAGCCGGCGAAGCCTGTGATTATGGCTGATCTGGCGCCGCTGCGTCAAGCGTCAGCAAGACGAGTGTCGCAAGGATGAACCGCTCAAGCTTTCAATGTCTTGGCTTGGGCCAGTAGTGTGGCGGCGTCGCTGACTTCGAACTTGCCCGGCGCCTCGATGTTGAGTGTTTTGACCACGCCATCCACGACGATCATGGAATAACGTTGCGAACGCAGGCCCATGCCACGCGCGCCCAGGTCCAGCGTCAGGCCGGTGGATTTGGTGAAGTCGGCGCTGCCATCGGCCATCATGCGCACCTTGCCGGCAGTGTGCTGGTCGCGACCCCAGGCGCCCATCACGAAAGCGTCGTTCACCGACAGGCACCAGATTTCGTCCACGCCGGCAGCCTTCAGCTCGTCGGCGTGCTGCACGTAGCCAGGCACATGCTGCGCCGAGCAGGTGGGCGTATAGGCACCGGGCAGCGCGAAGACGGCGATCGTCTTGCTGGCAGTGGCCTTTTCGATGTCGAAGCTGTTCGGACCGAGCGAGCAGCCACCGCCTTCGACTTCGATGAATTCCTGCAGGCTGCCCGCGGGCAGCTTGTCTCCGACTTTCAGCATGGTTTGACTCCTTTGCATGGAAAAAGGCGACCGGGAACTGGAGTCTCCAGTGTTCGGCCGCCTCGTGCATCAGCGGGGACTTTCTGCCCCGCTGCGGTGATCAGACCAGCTTGGCCTTCTCGATCAGTCGCGTCACGACCCAGGACTTGGTCTTGCTGATGGGCCGGCCTTCGGCAATCTCGACCATGTCGCCCATCTTGTACTCGCCCTTTTCGTCGTGGGCGTGGTACTTGCGCGACTTGGCAACGATCTTGCCGTAAAGCTCGTGCGGCGTGCGGCGCTCGACCAGAACGGTCACGGTCTTGGCGCGCTT
>JAXHKY010000032.1:0-18834 GCA_034522875.1 Rubrivivax sp.
AGTCCCGAAGCCCCAACCACTCTCGGTTGGGGCTTTTTTTTTCGTCTGATCGCGCCAGAAGCCGCGTGTTGTCGCGGGTTCGTGCCCAGGTCGTGATGGCCTGAATTGCATTTCCTCATGAACCGGGCCGCCCCGCGAACCGCGAAACCCGCAGCCACGGCCGACCGGTCGATCTCGGCTTGGCAGAACGCACACACCGACCGCTGGCCACCATGGCAACCCCTGCAAGCGGCATTGACCGCGCCGGCCGGAGCGGCGGGCACTTGAGGCATCATGCTGTTGTCGCGCCTCCGCAGCCGCAGCCTGCGCTGCGAAGCAGGAGCGGCCTCGGCGGAGGTTCGATGCATTTTAGAAACTCTTGTGGCGTGCGCGCGGCGGCGCTGATCATTGCGACATTCGGTGCCTGTGCAGGCGCTGCGCAGGCCCAAGCCCCGGGCGGCGGCTGGAGCCAGTTTGGCTCGGTGACCGCGGTCTACCAGGGCGCCTCCGACCTGGACGGCGGAGGCGACTACAGCGCCTGGACCGGCATCGTGCGCGCCGGCGTTCTGCGCGACTTCGGTGGCGGCCGGCGCGCCGGGCTGGTGTTCAACTACGACTACACCGACTACGACTTCTCAGCCCCGGCAGCGTTCGGCGGCGTGGCTCCCTGGGGCTCGGCGAAGCGTTACGGCATGGCCGTGCCGCTGTCTTTCACGCGGCCCGACGGCTGGACCTTCGGGCTCACGCCTTCGGTCGACTGGATCCACGAGAACGGCGCCGACCAAGGCGAGTCGCTGACCTGGGGCGCCATCGCCACGGCGACCCGCTTCTTTCCGGGCGGCAACCGCATCGGCCTTGGTCTGGCCGTGTTCGACCGCCTGGAGGAAACCAGCGTCTTTCCGCTGGTGCTCGTCGACTGGCGGCTGTCCGAGCGCTGGCGACTGGCCAATCCGTTGCCGGCGGGGCCCACCGGGCCAGCCGGGCTTGAACTGGACTACAGCCTGGGGGACGGCTGGAACCTCGGGCTGGGTGCAGCCTGGCGCAGTACACGCTTGCGGCTCAGCGAAGACGGCCCGGTCGCCAACGGCATTGGCGAGGAATCCGGGGTGCCCGTGTTCCTGCGCGCCACGCGCAGCTTCGGGCCGAATGCCACGCTGTACCTTTACGCCGGAGCGGTCACGGCCGGCAGCCTGACGGTGGAAGACGCCGCGGGCCGGGTGCTGCGCGAGGTCGACTTCGGCACCGCGCCGCTGCTCGGCGTCACCTTCTCGGCGCGCTACTGATGCGGCCGGTGCGCCGCTGGATGGCCAGGTCGCCGCTGCCACCTCCATGACGAAGGGGAGATTCCGATGTTCCGTTTGCCCTACGCCTGGCTCCTTGCCTTCGGCCTGCTCGCCTTGGGCGGCTGTGTGGCCTACGCCCCCGCGCCGATGGCACAGCCCAGTCCGCAGCAGCGCTACGACCAGTCCTGGGCCGCCGCAGCCGCGGCCATGACCGACCAGGGCGTGACCATCACCGCGCAGGACCGTGGCGCCGGCGCCATTCGGGGCCAGCGCGCCGGCGTCAACGTGACCGCGCTGGTGCAGACGCAGCCCGACGGCAACGTGCAGGTCAGCTTCGAGACCGCGGGCCCTCCGGGCGCCGAGCCCGGCCTGGCCAAGCGCCTGCGCGAAGGCTACCTGCGGCGCATGGGCCACTGACGTGCGACACCGGGTTTGCCGCGGCCGGCACGAGCGCTCGGCATGCGCGTCCTGCTGACCGGTGCCACCGGCCTGATCGGCCGCGAACTGGGCCAGCGCCTGGCCGCGCGTGGCGACACGCTCGTCTGCCTGGTGCGCGACCTTCAGGCGGCGCGGCGCAGGCTGCCGTTTCCCGCCGTCTGCCACGCCTGGGAGCACACGCACGAGGTGCCGGCGGCGGCGCTGGACGGTGTCGACGCCGTGCTGCACCTGGCGGGCGAGCCGGTGGCCGATGCACGCTGGACTGCCGGCAAGAAGGCCTTGATCCGCGACTCGCGTGTGCTCGGCACGCGGCAACTGGTGCGCGCGGTATTGGCGCATGGCGTCAGCGTGAGGGCTTTCGTGCAGGGGTCGGCCAGCGGCTTCCACGGCGAGCGCGGCGACGAACGCCTCACCGCGGCCAGCACCAAGGGCGCCGGCTTCCTGCCCGACGTGGTCGAAGCCTGGGAGGCCGAACTGCTGCCGCTGCGCCAGCGCCGGCCCGACGTGCGCGTGCCGGTGGTGCGCACCGGCATCGTGCTGGCGCGCGAAGGCGGGGCGCTGGCCGAGATGCTGCCGCTGTTCCGCGTGTCGGCCGCGGGGCGGCTGGGCAGCGGCCGGCAGTGGATGAGCTGGATCCACCTGGACGATATTGCCCGCCTGTTCCTGCATGCGCTGGACTCGCAGGCCACGGGCGTGCTCGAAGGCGTGGCGCCGCAGCCGGCGACCAACCGCGAATTCACGGCGTCGTTGTGCCGGTCTCTGGGTGTCTTCGAGAATCTGGCCGCGCCGCCCCTGGCCGTTCAGGCGCTGTTCGGCGAGCGCGCCGCCATCGTGCTCGGCAGCACGCGGCTGGAGCCGGCAGCCACGCTGGCCTCGGATTTCGAATTCCGCTTCGCCACGCTGGCCGCGGCGCTGGACGACCTGCTCAGGCCGCTGCGCGGCGGCGTCTTCGAGCGCCGCTGGGAGCAGTGGCTGCCGCACCCCCCGCAGGTCTTGTGGCCCTTTTTCTGCGATGCGCACAACCTGGAAGACATCACGCCGCCCTTCCTGGGCTTTCAGGTGCTCGGCTCGTCCACGCCCGAGATCGGCGCCGGCACACTCATCGACTACCGGCTCAAGCTCAACGGCGTGCCGCTCGCCTGGCGCACGCGCATCGACGTCTGGGACCCGCCGCGCCGCTTCGTCGACCTGCAGGCGCAGGGGCCGTATGCGCTGTGGCATCACACACACGACTTCGTGCCGCTGGGCGGCGGCACGGTCATGCGCGACACGGTGCGTTACCGGCTGCCCGCGGGCTGGCTGGGCAGCCTGGCGGGCGGTCGCCTGGTGGCCTCAAGGGTGGATCGCATCTTCGACTACCGCGCACGCAAGATCGACGAACGCTTCGGCCAGTGACCCGTGCCGGGCGCTGCCCCCTGCAGGTGGATCGCGGCGTCTTCCGGGCCGGGCGCCACGCCGACGCCGACATGCCTTCGCTTCGGGACCCGGCCCAACTGCATCGGCTCGGTGTGCCACCTGGCCACAAGCGCCGTCACGGCGGCTACCGCGCCACCACCTCGGATTCGACGGCGAGGTCGAGCACGTAGACGTACGGCGGCCCGCCCGTCGACGCGCCGCGTTCGAAGCGTTTCAGGCGCAGCACGTTGCGCACGCCGGGCTGGTGCGTGTAGCCCTCGATCGGGTCGTAGAACGGCTGCCACGCCCCGGTCGTCCCGACGGCCAGGCCTTGCGCGTCGAAGCGCCGCTCGCGCACCTGCAGGCAGGTGCTCGCGCCGGTTGTCGGGTTGACGCAAGCCACGGTCTGCGCGGCGACTTCCAGGAAGATCCGTGTCGGTGGGCCGTAGCGCGCTTCGGGCGTCATTGGGCCCACGAATGACAGCGTGGCATGGGCGGCGGTGACCAGCCGCAGCACAGGCTCCGCACCGGGCACCAGTTCGATCTTCGCCGGCGCGGCCAGCAGGTCCGAAAGCGCCCTGTCGAACTTCATCGCCGCCGAGCACCACGATCTTGCGCATGGGCGGGCCGGTGAATTCGGTGTCGAACCACGCCGAACGGATGGTGGTGGTCTCACGGCCGGAAACCAGCGCCGCAACCGCAACGGCGGCCCATGCGAATGCCGAACGCAAAGCCATGATGCAAGCTCCTGTGGGGCGGTGAACGCGGGCCTGGCCCCGAGGCGGCGCGCCGTCCATTGGCGCGGGTGAATCCTTTATGCCACCCCCCCCGCGCTGTGGCGCGCGGGGCGGTCATGCGGATGGAGTCTGTCGACCCAGGCCGCGTCGGCGAGATCACCGCCTTCGATCTGTACGCCGTGCTCGGCTGTTGCACGGGAACATCGGCCCGACCGGGCTGCGGTTGGCGCCGCGAATCGGGGCCTTCGTCGCGCGCGTCATGTCCAAGCCGCCAGAGCCGGGTACGCTATCGGCCTGATTCATCGCAGACGGGCGCCGCAAGCCGTGGCGCCCGTTCGACCATGCGCCACACCTTCATCGCCATCCTCGCCAGCGCCTTGCTGGTCGCCTGCGGCAAGCCCGACGGCGGCTCTGCCGCGCCGGGCACTCCTGCACAGCCTGCGGCCGCACCGACCGTGCTGCTGATCTCGCCGGAGGACCTGCGCACCGTCGACGCCGGCGGCCAGTCCGGCGGACCCGTGATCACCGGCTCGCTGGAACCCGAGCGCCGTGCCGACCTGCGCGCCGAGGTTTCGGCGGTGGTGCTGCAGGTGCTCAAGGACAACGGCGAGTCGGTGCGCGCCGGCGAGCTGCTGGTGCGACTGGACGACACCGCCATCCGCGACAGCCTGACCTCGGCCGACGAGGCCGTGCGCGCCGCCAACCAGGCCTTCGAGCAGGCCGAGCGCCAGGTCCAGCGGCAGAAGACGCTGCAGGCGCAGGGCATGACCTCGACGCAGGCGCTGGAAGATGCCGAGGTGCGGCGCAACAATGCGCAGAGCGATCTCGTGGCCGCGCGTTCACGCTCGGCCACCGCGCGCCAGCAGTTGCGCCGCACCGAGGTGCGGGCGCCGTTCGCCGGCGTGGTGAGCGAACGCAAGGTCTCGGCTGGCGACACCGCACAGGTGGGCAAGGAACTGCTGAAGGTCATCGACCCCGGCAGCCTGCGTTTCGAGGGCCTGGTGTCGGCCGACCGAATGCACGAGCTGCAGGCCGGTCAGGCGGTGCGGTTCCGCGTCAACGGTTTTCCGGACCGGGAGTTCGAGGGCCGTGTGCGCCGCATCGACGCCACCGCCAATGCCACCACGCGGCAGGTCGAGGTCGTCGTGGACTTTGCCGACCCGGCCGCCGCGCCGCGCGTGGCGGGGCTGTTCGCCGAAGGGCGGGTTCAGGCCGGCACGTCGCAGACGCTGGCGGTGCCGGAAGGTGCGCTGCAGCGCAGCGGCGAGCTGGCGCATGTCTGGCGCGTGGACGGGCAGGCCATCAGGGAGGTGGCCGTCACGCTGGGCGAGCGTGACCCGCGAAGTGGCGACTGGCCGGTGCTGAGCGGGCTGGCCGCCGGCGACCGCATCCTGCGCAACCCGGGCAGCACGCTGGTCGACGGCCAGCCGTTCGAATTTGCCACCCCGGCCGCCGCCGCCGGCTCCGCCGCGGCTGCAGTGGCCGGCGCCACCCGGTAGGCCGCCATGTTTCTTTCCGACTTCAGTATCAAGCGGCCGGTGGCGATGATCGTCATCATCATCGGCCTCATGGCCCTGGGCCTGCTCGCGCTGTCCAAGCTGCGTGTGAACCAGATCCCCGACGTCGAGCAGCCGGTGCTGGTGGTGAATATCGCCTACCCCGGCGCCTCGCCCGAGACCACCGAGCGCGAGGTGGTCAACCGCATCGAGAAGGCGCTGCAGGGCATTGCCGGTGTCGACGAGGTGCGCGCCACGGCCGCCGAAGGCAATGCCCGGCTGGTGCTGGTTTTCAATTTCGACAAGGACATGGTCGAGGCTGCCGACGAGGTGCGCAATGCCATCGGCTCGGTGCGCCACAAACTGCCGCTGGAGATTCGCGAACCGGTGCTGCAGCGCCTGGATCCTGCGGCGCAGCCGATCATGCAGCTGGCGCTGTCGTCCAGCACTTTGAGCCACGCCGAGATCTCGCGCCTGGCCGAGGACCAGCTCGCCGATCGCTTTCGCGCCGTTCCGGGGGTGGCGGTGGTGAATGTCGGCGGTGCGTTGCGGCGCGAATTGTCGGTGCTGCTGCACGCCGAAAAGCTGCGCGAATTCTCTGTTTCTGTGACCGAGGTGGTGGCGGCGCTGCGCGCCCAGAACGCCACCGCGCCGGTGGGCAAGGTGCGCGGCGAACTCGAGGACCAGAGCATCCGCCTGGTCGGGCGCATCGAGTCGCCGGCCGAATTCGAGCAGATCGTCATCCGGCGCCGCGGCAACGAACTCGTGCGACTGGCTCAGGTGGCCACGGTGGAGGATGGCTTTGCCGAGCTGAGCAGCATCTCGGTGCGCAACGGCAGCCCGAACGTGAGCCTGTCCGTCACGCGCACGCGCGAAGCCAGCACGGTGTCGGTGGCCGCGGGCGTGCGCACGCTGGTCGGCGAGATCGGCGCCACGCTGCCGGCGGGAACGAAGCTGGAGGTCACGCGCGACGGCGGCCGCGAGGCGCAGGACAGCCTGGACAACGTGATCCACGCGCTGGTCTTCGGTGCCGGGCTCACCGTCTTCGTGGTCTATCTGTTCCTGAATTCCTGGCGTTCCACGCTGATCACGGCCCTTTCGCTGCCCACCTCGGTGGTGGCGGCCTTCATCGCGGTGTGGCTGGCCGGCTTCACGCTCAATTTCATGAGCCTGCTGGGCTTGAGCCTGGCCATCGGCGTGCTCATCGACGACGCCATCGTGGTGCGCGAGAACATCGTGCGCCACATGGAGCTGGGCGAGGACCGCCGCACCGCGGCGCTCAAAGGCACGGCCGAGATCGGGCTGGCCGTGGCGGCCACCACCTTCTCCATCGTGGCGGTCTTCGTGCCGGTGGCCTTCATGCCGGGTGTCTCGGGCGAATGGTTCCGGCCCTTCGGCCTGACGGTGGTGGCCTCGGTGCTGGTGAGCCTGTTCATCAGCTTCACGCTCGACCCCATGCTCTCGGCGTATTGGGGCGACCCGCCCGGGCACCACCAGCGGCCGCGGCGCGGCATCAGTCGCGTGCTGCAGCGCTTCAACGAGTGGTTCGACCACCAGTGCGACCGCTACGGCCGCGTCATCGCCTGGGCGCTGCACCACCGGCGCTGGATGGCGATCTTCGCGCTGGCCAGCCTGGTGGCGGCGGTGGCGCTGCAGGCGCGCTTCGGCGGCTCCAGCTTCCTGCCGGCTTCGGATTCGGGCACGCTGGCCATCGAAGTGCGCACGCCCGCCAGCAGCAGCCTTGAATATGCGCGCCTGAAGGTGGAGGCGGCGGCCACGCTGGCACGCACGCTGCCCGAGACGGTGGCCACCAACAGCAATGTCAGCCCGGGCGGCGGCCGCGTGTACGTGGACATCGGCAAGAGCACGCAGCGCCGCCGCAGCGGGGCCGAGGTGGCGGCGGAGTTGCGCACGCTCACGGCGCGCCTGGTGGGCGCCGAATACGTGGTGCTGGACGACCTGAACAACGGCGCGCAGAAGCCGGTGCAGATTCGCTTCACCGGTGCCGATTCGCGCCAGTTGCTGGAGATCACCAACCGTTTCATGGCTCAGCTGCGCCAGGTGCCGGGGGCGGTGGACGTGGGCTTGTCGGAACAGGACCCGCAGGTGGAGATGAAGATCGAGCTCGATCGCGGCCTGGCCAATACGCTGGGCATCTCCGTCAACGACGCGGCGCAGGCATTGCGCGTGGCCTTCGCCGGCGTGGAAGTGGGCGACTGGGTGGACCCGTCCGGCGAGACGCGCGACGTGGCCGTGCGCCTGCACCCCGACGACCGCGTCGATGCCGGCAATATCGAACGCCTGCCGATTGCCGTGAGCGGCACGAATCGCATGGTGCCGCTGGAGCAGATCGCCACCGTGACCATGGGCCGTGGGCCGTCGCAGATCCAGCACGTGGACGGCAAGCGCACCATCAGCGTCGCTGCCAACGTGCAGGGCCGCTCGCCGGGCGAGGTGACGGCCGACGCGCTGAAGCTGGCCCGCGCGATGGAGTTCCCGCCCGGCTACGGGCTGGAATTGGCCGGCGCCTCGCGCGACCAGCAGGAGGTGTTCCGCGAGATGGGCATCGCCCTGGTCATGGGCGTGGCGCTGATGTACCTGATCCTGGTCATGCAGTTCGGCAGCTTCACGGCGCCGCTGGCGGTGATGCTGTCGCTGCCGCTGTCGCTGATCGGCGTCGTGCTGGCGCTGCTGGTCACCGGGGGCACGCTCAACCTGATGAGCTTCATCGGCGTCATCATGCTGATGGGGCTGGTGGCGAAGAATGCGATCCTGCTGCTGGACGCGGCGCGCGTGCTGGAGCACGAGGGCGTGGACCGCGAGGAAGCGCTCATGGCCGCCGGGCGCAAGCGCTTGCGGCCGATCCTGATGACGACCTTCGCGCTCATCGCCGGCATGATGCCGGTGGCCATTGGCGTGGGCGAGGGCGGTGAGTTCTACCGCCCCATGGCGGTGGCCATCATCGGCGGCGTCATCACCTCCACGCTGCTCACGCTGCTGGTCATTCCGAGCTTCTACGACAGCATCGAGAATGCGCGCGACCACGCGGTGGCCAAATTCAAGCTGCGCGAGCAGCGCTGGAATACCGCGCTGGCCTTCGTGCTCACGCTGCTGGAAGCGGTGGCGGCGCTGCTGCTGCTGCGCCTGGTGTGGCGGCTGCTCGGCGGCGGGCTGGCACGACTGCGTCGCGCCGGGCCGGTGCACCCGGCTGAAGCGGGCTGATTCGACGCGGGCGACGACCCGGGCAATTCCCCGGCAGGCGCGAGCCTGGCGGCTTCTAGAATCGGTAGCTCCAACGCCCCAGGGACCGCTCCGATGCCCACCCGACGCCGTGCCGCGGCCGCTGCACCCGCAACACCCGCCGCCGACTCCGAAACCGCCGGCGCGGTGCGCGTGCTGAAGAAGTACCCGAACCGCCGTCTCTACGACACGCGCAACAGCAGCTACATCACGCTGGCCGACGTGAAGCAGATGGTGCTGGGCGGCGAGGACTTCGAGGTGCTCGACGCCAAGACCGGCGAGGACCTCACGCGCAGCATCCTGCTGCAGATCATCCTGGAAGAAGAATCGGGCGGCGTGCCCATGTTCAGCGCGCAGACTCTGAGCCAGATCATCCGGTTCTACGGCCACGCCATGCAGGGCGTGATGGGCACGATGATCGAAAAGAACATGCAGGCGTTCGTGGAACTGCAGAAGCAGTTCCTGAACCAGAGCACGGGCTTGTACGACCCCAAGCACCTGAGCCCGGAGGTGTGGACGCAGTTCCTCAGTGGCCAGGCGCCCACGCTGCAGAACCTGATGACGGGCTACGTGGAGCAAAGCCGCGAGATGTTCGAGAAGCTGCAGCGCGCCGGCACCATGTTCCCGGGCATGCCTGGATTCCCGCCGTCGAAGAAATAGCTGCCGCGGCGAGCCGGGCGCGATGCCCGAGAATCGCCGAATGACTGCTTCTGCCATCGAACCGGCGCCCGCCACATCCCACACCGCCACGCCCACCGTGGCCTTCGTCTCGCTCGGCTGCCCCAAGGCGCTGACCGATTCCGAACTCATCCTCACGCAGTTGAGCGCCGAGGGCTACGCCACCAGCAAGCAGTTCGCGGGGGCCGACCTGGTGGTGGTCAATACCTGCGGCTTCATCGACGACGCGGTGAAGGAGAGCCTGGACACCATCGGCGAGGCGCTGGCGGCCAACGGTCGCGTCATCGTCACCGGCTGCCTGGGTGCCAAGGCGGGCGAGGGCGGCGGCAACCTGGTGCAGCAGGTGCACCCCAAGGTGCTGGCGGTGACCGGCCCGCATGCCACGCAGGAGGTGATGGACGCCGTGCACCGCCACGTGCCGCGCCCGCACGACCCGTTCATGGACCTGGTGCCGTCGGTCGGCATCAAGCTCACGCCGCGCCACTATGCCTACCTGAAGATCAGCGAAGGCTGCAACCACCGCTGCACCTTCTGCATCATCCCCGGCATGCGCGGCGACCTGGTGTCGCGGCCCATCGGCGACGTGCTCGGCGACGCGCGCGCGCTGTTCGAGTCCGGCGTGAAGGAGTTGCTGGTGATCAGCCAGGACACCAGCGCCTATGGCGTGGACCTGAAGTACCGCACCGGTTTCTTCGACGGCCAGCCGGTGAAGACGCGGCTGCTCGAGCTGTGCACGCGGCTGGCGGACCTGGCCGCGCCGCACGGCGCCTGGGTCCGCCTGCATTACGTCTATCCCTACCCGCATGTCGACGACGTGCTGCCGTTGATGGCCGAAGGGCGTGTGCTGCCCTACCTGGACGTGCCCTTCCAGCATGCCCACCCCGATGTGCTCAGGCGCATGAAGCGACCGGCCAGCGGCGAACGCAACCTGGAGCGGCTGGCGCGCTGGCGCGAGATCTGCCCTGAACTGGTGGTGCGCTCGACCTTCATCGCCGGCTTTCCCGGCGAGACCGAGGCCGAATTCCAGGCCCTGCTCGACTTCGTGCAGGAGGCGCAGATCGACCGCGCCGGCTGCTTCGCCTATTCGCCGGTGCAGGGCGCTGCCGCCAACGAACTGCCGGGACAACTGCCGCAGGAAGTGCGCGAGGAACGCCGTGCGCGCTTCATGGCCGTGGCCGAAGCCGTTTCGGTGGCCAAGCTGCGGCGGCGCGTCGGCGCCACCATGCAGGTGCTGGTGGACCACGCGCCGGCGCTGGGTCGCAAGGGGGGCGTGGGTCGCACCTACGCCGACGCCCCAGAGATCGACGGCCAGGTGCGCCTGCTGCCGCCCGAAAAGGCCTCCAGGAACTTCAAGGTGGGCGAGTTCACGCGCGCCCGCATCGTGGCCGCCGAAGGGCACGACCTCGTGGCACTGCCGATCTGAACCCTCTCGAAACGACCATGCCGCGCGACCCCAGCACCGCACTCATCCACCACCCCTACCGCCCGCCGGCGGGTTTCGAGGCGCCGCAGCCCGGCATTCACAAGGCGTCGACGGTGATCTTCGCCAACGTCGCCGCCATGCGCGCGCGCGACTGGCGCCACAAGGCGGCCTACACCTACGGCCTGCACGGCACGCCCACCACCTTCACGCTGGAGGAACGCATCGCGGCACTGGAAGGTGGCCGGCAGTGCGTGCTGGTGCCCAGCGGGCTGGCGGCCATCGCGCTCGTCAATCAGGCCTTGCTGGGGCAGGGCGACGAGGTGCTGCTGCCCGACAACGTCTACGGCCCCAGCCGCGATCTGGCGCGCACCGAGCTGGCGCGCTGGGGCATCACGCACCGCCTCTACGATCCGCTGGATGCGGCCGGGCTGGCGGCGATGATCGGCCCGCGCACGCGGCTGGTGTGGCTGGAAGCCGCGGGGTCGGTGACGATGGAATTCCCCGACCTGGCCGGCTTGGTGGCTGCGGCACGGGCACGTGGCGTGACGACGGCGCTGGACAACACCTGGGGTGCCGGCATCGCCTTTGGCGGCTTCGACCTCGGCATCGACATCGTGATGCAGGCGTTGACCAAGTTTCCCAGCGGCGGCGGCGACGTGCTGATGGGGTCGGTCACCACGCGCGACGAAGCGCTGCACGCGCGCATCAAGCTCGCCCACATGCACCTGGGCCTGGGCGTGGCGGCCAACGACGCCGAACTGGTGCTGCGCTCGCTGCCCACGCTGCCCTTGCGCTACCACGCCCAGGACGCGGCCGGCCGGCAGCTTGCCGCCTGGCTGGCGGCGCGGCCGGAAGTGCGCCGTGTGCTGCACCCGGCGCTTCAGGGGTCGCCCGGCCACGAGCACTGGCGGGCGCATTGCACGGCCGCGGCAGGGCTATTCTCGGTGCTGTTCGACGAACGTTTCGGCAGCACCCAGGTCGACCGCTTCGTCGACGCGCTGCGCCTGTTCCGCATCGGCTATTCCTGGGCCGGACCCGTCAGCCTGGTGGTGCCCTACGACCTGAAGGCGATACGCGGCGAAGCGGCCGACCGAGGCGAGCCTCTGCACGGGCAGCTGGTGCGGTTCTCCATCGGGCTGGAGGCCGTGGCCGACCTGCAGGCCGACCTGGACCAGGCGCTGGCGGTGGGCTTCGGCACCTCAGCCTGAGGCCGACCCGGCCGGGCGTCAGGCCTTCGGGCCCGACACCTTGTGCCGCATCAGTCGGCCCTTCTCGCGTTCCCAGTCGCGCTGCTTCTCGGTGTGGCGCTTGTCGTGCTGCGCCTTGCCCTTGGCCAGCGCGATCTCGGCCTTCACACGGCCGCCCTTGTAGTGCAGGTTCAGCGGCACCAGCGTGAAGCCCTTCTGCTCGACCTTGCCGATGAGGCGGCGCATCTGCTCCTTGTGCACGAGCAGCTTCTTGGTGCGGTCGGCTTCGGGCGTGACGTGCGTGGACGCAGCGCGCAGCGCATTGATGCGGCAGCCGATCAGGAACAGCTCGCCGTCGCGGATGAGCACATAGCCGTCGGTCAACTGCACCTGGCCGGCGCGGATGGCCTTGACCTCCCAGCCTTGCAGCACCATGCCGGCCTCGAACTGCTCTTCGATGCTGTATTCAAAGCGGGCGCGGCGGTTCTCGGCGATGTGGCTCATGGCGTGGCTGCAAGGGGGGTCGCAGCCCGCTTCTACAATCCACGCATTGTATGAAGCACGTGCGTAAGACGGTCCTGCTGTGGTACTCGCCCGTCGAGATGTACGAGCTGGTGACGGACGTGCAGGACTATCCGCAGCTTCCTGCCCTGGTGCGACAAGGCCGAGGTGCTGGAACACCATGACGACGGCATCACCGCCCGCCTGGGGCTGGCCTACATGGGTGTGCGCCACGCCTTCACCACGCGAAATCTGCACGTGCCGGGCGCGTCGGTCACGGTGCGGCTGGTCGACGGGCCATTCTCGCTGCTCGACGGCACCTGGCTTTTCCATCCCCTGGGCCGGCCGGGCAGCGAAGAGCAGGCCTGCAAGATCGAGTTCGACCTGCGCTATGCCTTTTCCAGCAGGGCGCTGGAAACGGTGGTGAGCCCGGTCTTCGACAAGGTGGCCAATACCTTCGTCGATTCCTTCGTGCGCCGTGCCGAGGACGTGTATGGCGCCCGCTGAAGGTGCCCGCGGACTTCGCGTCGAGGTGGTCTACTGCCCGCGGCCGGGCGTCACCGACCGGGTGGCGCTCACCTTGCCGGCCGGCACCACGGCGGCCGGCGCGCTGCGGGCCAGCGGAATGGCGCAGCGCCATGGCCTTTCCGAGGCCAGCCTGCAGCTCGGCATCTGGTGCCGGGTCTGCGAGCCAGGCACCCCACTGCGCGACCGCGACCGGGTCGAGATCTACCGGCCCTTGGTGGTCGATCCGAAGGAGGCTCGCCGCCAGCGCTATTCGCGTCACAAGGAGCGCCTCGCCCGCGCCTGAGTGGCGTGGCCGCCGCGGTTCAGCGGCAGTCCGAAGCGATGACCTCGCGTGCGCGGCGCAGTTCGTCGGCGCGGCCGGCGTCGTCGAGCACCTCTTGCTCGCCCTGCGCATTGAAGCGAGCGATGCGCTGGCCGCTTTCCAGCGCCGCGGCGTGGCTGCGGGCGCGGCGGCAGTTCTCTGCACGGCTGGCGGCCAGCCTGTCTTCTTCGGCCTTCTGACGGGCCGCTTGCTGCTGCTCGGCGGCCCGCTTGCGGGCTTCGAGTTCACGATCCAGCGGGCTGCGCCGCGGCGCGGGTGCGGTGGCGGCGGCCGAGGCCGCGCCGCCTGCAGGCTGCCGATGCCGCTGCGGCCGGCGCGGGTCAGCACCGGGGCGGCACGCTCAGCGGGCCGCTGCAGGATGTCCTTGTCGGGCGCGTTGCGCCGGCGGCGGGCAGGTCGCTCGGCGGTCACGCGGCCCTTGGCGTCGCGCCACATCCACTGCGCGTGGGCCGGCGCCTGGCCAGCAGCGCCAGCACCGACAGGGCCCTGTCAGCCAGGGCAGCAGGGTCAGCGGCTCCGGCAGACGCCATGGCGTGGCACGGAGCAAAGCACTTCGCATGGCGCCAGTGTATGCGCCGCTGCGCCGCCACTGGTTGCGTCATGCATCACGCCATCAGGTGCGCCGCGAGCGCCTTCCTGATAATCCGTTTTTGCGTCTGGAGCCTTCAGCATGCGCCTACTCGGCAAAGCGCTTACCTTCGACGACGTGTTGCTGGTGCCGGCCTTCTCGCAGGTGTTGCCGCGCGACACGAGTCTGGCGACACGGCTGTCGCGCCGCATCACGCTGAACCTGCCGCTCGTCTCGGCGGCGATGGACACCGTCACCGAAGCGCGGCTGGCGATCGCCATCGCCCAGGAGGGCGGCATCGGCATCGTGCACAAGAACCTGACGCCGCGTCAACAGGCGGCCGAGGTGGCGCTCGTCAAGCGCTACGAGTCCGGGCGTGCTGCGCGACCCCATCACGGTGACGCCCGAGCACCCGGTGCGCCAGGTGATGGCGCTGTCCAGGCAGCATGGTGTGTCGGGCTTCCCGGTGCTCGAGGGCCGGACGGTGGTGGGCATCGTCACCAACCGCGACCTGCGTTTCGAGACCCGGCTGGACGCCCCGGTGCGCGAGATCATGACGCCGCGCGAGCGCCTGGTGTGGGTGAACGAAAGCGCCACGCTGGAGGAGGGCAAGGCACTGATGCACCGCCACAAGCTCGAGCGCGTGCTGGTCGTCAACGACGCCTTCGAACTGCGCGGGCTGATGACGGTGAAGGACATCACCAAGCAGACCGACTTTCCCAATGCCGCGCGCGACGCCGCAGGGCAAGCTGCGCGTCGGCGCCGCGGTGGGCGTGGGCGAGGGCACCGAGGAGCGCGTCGAACTGCTCGTCAAGGCCGGAGTGGACGTGCTGGTGGTGGACACCGCGCACGGCCACAGCCACGGGGTCGTCGAACGCGTGCGCTGGGTCAAGCGCCACTTCCCGCAGGTCGACGTCATCGGCGGCAACATCGCCACCGGCGCGGCGGCGCTGGCCTTGTGCGAGGCCGGCGCCGACGCCGTCAAGGTGGGCATCGGGCCGGGCTCGATCTGCACCACGCGCATCGTCACCGGCGTCGGCGTGCCGCAGATCACCGCCATCGACAACGTGGCCGAGGCGCTGCGCGGCAGCGGCGTGCCGCTGATCGCCGACGGCGGCATCCGCTACTCGGGCGACATCGCCAAGGCCATCGCCGCCGGCGCCGGCACGCGTGATGATGGGCAGCATGTTCGCCGGCACCGAGGAGGCGCCGGGCGAGGTCATCCTCTACCAGGGCCGCACCTACAAGAGCTACCGCGGCATGGGCTCCATCGGCGCCATGCAGCAGGGTCAGCGCCGACCGCTACTTCCAGGAAGACGACGAGACCGCACAACCCGAACACCGCCAAGCTGGTGCCCGAGGGCATCGAAGGCCAGCGTGCCCGTACAAGGGCTCGGTGGTCGTCGATCGTGTTACCAGATGGCCGGCGGCCTGCGCGCCGCGATGGCACTACTGCGGCTGCGCCAGCATCGAGCAGATGCACGCAGAAGCGCCGAGTTCGTCGAGATCACGCAGCCGCCGGTATCCGTGAGAGCCACGTGCACGACGTGCAGATCACCAAGGAAGCGCCCGAACTACCGCATGCGAATGACAGCGGCCGGCAGCAGTCGCCGCGATTGCCCGCCCCGCGCCACGCGATGACCCAGCCACCCCCGCGCGGCCGCGATGCCGTTCATCCTGATCGCGGTGCTGATCGACATGATGTCGGTCGGCCTCATCATCCCGGTGCTGCCGGCGCTGGTGGGCACCTTCACCGGCAGCCAGGCCGACCAGGCCTTCTGGTACGGCGCGGTGACGCTTCGCCTTCGGCATCGCCAGCCTCCTGTCGGGCCCGGTGCTCGGCGGGCTGTCCGACCGCTACGGCCGCCGGCCGGTGCTGCTGCTCGGCTTCTGCGGCCTGGCGCTGAACTTCTTCGCCACCGCCCTGGCCACCGCGCTGTGGATGCTGATCGCGGCGCGCTTCGTGGGCGGTGCGATGCAGGCCAACGCCGCGGTGGCGCAGGCCTACGTGGCCGACGTCACGGCGCCCGAGGACCGTGCGCGCCGCTTCGGCCTGCTGGGCGCGATGTTCGGCATCGGCTATACGCTGGGCCCGGTCATGGGCGGCGTGCTGGGCGACATCGACCTGCACCTGCCGTTCTACGTGGCCGGCACGCTGGCGCTGCTGAATACCTTGTACGGCGCCTTTGTTCTGCCCGAGTCGCTGCCGCGGGACGCGCGCCAGCGCTTCGAGTGGAAGCGCGCCAACCCGGTGAGTTGCGCTGCAAGGGCCTCCCGCGCGCTGCGCGGCGTGGGGCCGCTGGTGTGGGTGCTGGCACTGGCCGGCCTGGCGCAGTTCACGATGCACATGAGCTGGGTGCTGTACACCACCTTCAAGTTCGGCTGGGGCCCGAAGGAGAACGGCTGGTCCCTGTTCACGGTGGGCGTGATGGCGGCCGTGGTGCAGGGCGGGCTGATGAAGCAGCTGCTGAAGCGCTTCTCGGCGCAGCGGCTGGCGGCGCTGGGGCTCGTCTCGTCGACGTTTTGCTACCTGGCCTGGGGCCTGGCCACCGAGGGCTGGATGATGATCGTCATCGTCGTGGCCAACCTGTTCGGCTTCACGACCATGGCGGCGATCCAGAGCCTGATGTCCAACGCCGCCGACGAGCGCGACCAGGGCCGCACGATGGGCTCGATCGCGTCGCTCAACAGCCTGATGGGCGTGGCCGCGCCGATCATCGCCGCCGGCGCTGCTGGGCGCGGTCTCGCACCGCCCGCCGGGCGACGTGTGGATCGGGCCTGCCGTTCTTCTTCTGCGCCTTGCTGCAGGGCCTGGCGGCAGTGGTGGCGATCCGCCACTTCCAGCGCCAGCGCGGCGCCTGCCACCGCCGGCCGCGGCCGCTCCGTAGACCCGACCATGCACGACAAGATCCTGATCCTCGACTTCGGCTCGCAGGTCACGCAGCTCATCGCGCGCCGCGTGCGCGAGGCGCATGTGTACTGCGAGATCCACCCCAACGACGTCGGCGACGAGTTCATCCGCGGCTTCGCGCCGAAGGGCATCATCCTCTCCGGCAGCCACGCCAGCACCTACGAGGAACACGAACTGCGCGCGCCGCAGGCGGTGTGGGAAAGCTGGGCGTGCCGGTGCTCGGCATCTGCTACGGCATGTTCACGATGGCGGTGCAGCAGGGCGGGCAGGTGGAAGCCAGCACGCAGCGCGAATTCGGCTACGCCGAGGTGCGCGCGCGCGGCCACACGCGGCTGCTCGACGGCATCGAGGACTTCGCCACGCCCGAAGGCCACGGCATGCTCAAGGTCTGGATGAGCCACGGCGACAAGGTCACCGCGCTGCCGCCGGGCTTCAAGCTGATGGCCAGCACGCCGAGCTGCCCGATCGCCGGCATGGCCGACGAGGAGCGCGGCTACTACGGCGTGCAGTTCCACCCCGAGGTGACGCACACCGTGCAGGGCCGGGCGCTGCTCGAGCGCTTCGTGCTCGGCATCTGCGGCGCGCGGCCCGACTGGGTGATGCGCGACCACGTGGCCGAGGCGGTGGCAGCGCATCCGCGAGCAGGTGGGCAGCGAGGAGGTCATCCTCGGCCTGTCCGGCGGCGTCGACTCCAGCGTGGCCGCGGCGCTCATCCACCGCGCCATCGGCGAGCAGCTCACCTGCGTCTTCGTCGACCACGGCCTGCTGCGGCTGAACGAGGCGCGCCTGGTGATGGAGATGTTCGCCGGCCGCCTGCACGCCAAGGTGCTGCATGTGGACGCCAGCGCCGAGTTCATGGGCGCACTCGCAGGCGTGGCCGACCCCGAGGCCAAGCGCAAGATCATCGGCCGCGAGTTCGTCGAGGTCTTCCAGCGCGAGGCGAAGAAACTCGCCAATGCGAAGTGGCTGGCGCAGGGCACGATCTACCCCGACGTCATCGAAAGCGGCGGCGCCAAGACGAAGAAGGCGACCAGCATCAAGAGCCACCACAACGTGGGCGGCCTGCCCGAGACGCTGGGGCTGAAGCTGCTGGAGCCGCTGCGCGACCTGTTCAAGGACGAGGTGCGCGAACTCGGCGTGGCGCTCGGCCTGCCGCACGAGATGGTCTACCGCCACCCCTTCCCCGGCCCGGGGCTGGGCGTGCGCATCCTGGGCGAGGTGAAGCCGCAATACACCGCGCTGCTGCAGCGCGCCGACGCCATCTTCATCGACGAACTGCGCGCCACCATCGACGAGGCCAGCGGCAAGAGCTGGTACGACCTGACCAGCCAGGCCTTCGCCGTCTTCCTGCCGGTGAAGAGCGTGGGCGTGATGGGCGACGGCCGCACCTACGACTACGTGGTGGCGCTGCGCGCCGTGCAGACCAGCGACTTCATGACCGCCGACTGGGCCGAGCTGCCCTATGCGCTGCTGAAGAAGGTCAGCAGCCGCATCATCAACGAGGTGCGCGGCATCAACCGCGTCGTCTACGACGTGAGCAGCAAGCCGCCGGCGACGATCGAGTGGGAGTAGCTTTCGAGATCTATCGGGGTCTATCGAGATCTATCGAAAAGTCGACCTAACGCGTTGATTCCAGGGGCGAATGTCTGTCGAGATCTATCGAGATCTATCGCTGGGATGCCCATCAATTTGACGGTAAATCTGACGGTAAAAGTACCGCGTCGAGTGCCCAGCGGAAATTTGCCGTCAGGTCGATTTCCGGGGTGACGGTAAATTCCAGGCGCAAGATCCAACAACCATGCGGGTTTCCGGGCGATCGACGGGTTGATCGGCGCTGACGGTAAATTCTTGCGCTCCGAGGTGGCATGACGCACCGGTGCATCGCGCTTCTTGGGACTGCGCCGAGCAAGGAAGCCGAAGGGCAGGGGACGAGAGAACTTGGCTCTCGTTGATTTATGGAACCACATCATCAACGGCAGCATCTCCGCCCGTCGATTACCCGGGGCGACCGTCGGCAACGGCTGACCTTGGGCACCGTTTCTTCTTGGCCAGGAAGCGACCGTCATCGGGCTCATCGCGAAAGTCGGCAACCCGGCAGTGACCGGCCGTTCGCCCAGCGCGCTCGGTCGGCTGGTCCCGGCCATTATG
>JAXHKY010000033.1:0-19751 GCA_034522875.1 Rubrivivax sp.
GCTGAGTTCCAGGCGCAGGCCGGGGGTCATGCGGGGGTTCTTTCGTAAAGCGGCCGGCCGGCGACCCAGGTGCGCACCAGGTGGCGTTCGTCGGCCAGCAGCATCCAGGCGAAGACCTTCTCATGCAGGTCGCGCGCCACCTGCTGGCGGCGGCCGTCCACCGCGCCCACGGCCCAGTCCCACAGGCACAGGTCGGCCATCAGTCCGGGTTCCAGCAGGCCGATCTCGTGACCCAGGTGCAGCGCCTCGGCGGCGCCGCGCGTGGCAGCGTGCAGCGCGCACCAGGCGCTGAGGTCGTGACCGGCCAGGGCTTGCACCTTGTAGCCGTCGGCCAGAGTCCTCTGCATGGAAAGGCTGGTGCCGCCGCCCACGTCGCTGGCCACGCTCACCTGCACGCCCGCCGCGGCCGTGGCCGGCCAGTCGAAGAGGCCGCTGCCCAGAAAAAGGTTGGAACTGGGGCAGAAGGCGATCTGCGCGCCGGCGTCGCGCAGCGCGGCGCGGTCGTCGGCGTTCAGCCAGATGCCGTGCGCCAGCACCGAGCGCGGGTGCAGCAGGCCGGCGCCTGCGTACACGTCGAGATAACTGCGTGCCTGCGGAAACAGCTCGGCCACCCAGCGCACCTCGTCGCGGTTCTCGGCCACGTGCGTCTGCACGTACAGCGTGGGGTCGGCGCGGCACAGCGCACCGGCCATCGCCAGTTGCTCGGGCGTGCTGGTGGGGGCGAAGCGCACCGTCACGGCATAGGCATTGCGGCCGCGGCCGTGCCAGCGCTGGACGAGGTCGATGCAATCGCGCTCGGCCTGCACCACGTCGTCGCGCAGGCCGTCGGGGGCGTGGCGGTCCATCAGCACCTTGCCGGCGATGATGCGCATGCCGCGCTGGTGGGCGGCTTCGAAGAGTGCGTCCGCCGAGCCCTTGTGCACGGTGGGGAACACCACCGCGGCAGTGGTGCCGTGGGCCAGCAGCGCGTCGAGGAAGAGCGCCGAGCCGGCGGCGGCGACCACCGGGTCGGCCCAGGCCCGTTCGGCCGGAAAGGTGTAGGTGTGCAGCCAGTCCAGCAATTCGGTGCCGTAGCTGGCGATCACGTCGATCTGCGGGCTGTGCACGTGGGTGTCGACGAAGCCCGGCAGCAGCAGCCGGCCGCGGTGGTCTTCGCGCGGCCATTCGGGGCCGGGTTCGGTAGCCTGCACGCCTTCGATGCGTCCGTCGTCGCCCACCAGCAGCCAGTGGCCGGGGCGCCAGCGCACGCCAGGCGGGCCTGTTTCGCCCCAGGCCGGGGCATGGGGAAAGTCCAGCAGGTCGGCGTGCAGCGCGATCATGGGGCGGCAGGGGCCGGCGCGCACCTTGCGTCCGGTTGGAATGCAGCTTGCGTGGCGCAGCGTGAGGTGAGGCCGTGGCACCGTTCCCAGACGGGCCGGTGCGGCGGGTTGCGGAAATCGGAGCCTCTCACGATGCGGTTGATCTTATAGACACTATTCTTCGCAAGGCGCTCGCCACATTCGCGCCGGGATCCACTTTCGGGAAAGTCCTCCAGCCTCGGGTTTACGACGCATGAATGCACGCCCCATCCACTTCTTCCACCGCGGCGCCGTGGTCCAGATCAGCGGCGCGGCGCCCACGCGCACGGTGCTCGAATGGCTGCGCGAGGATGCGCGCTGCACCGGCACCAAGGAAGGCTGCGCCGAAGGCGACTGCGGCGCCTGCACGGTGGTGGTGGGGGAGCTCGACGCCACTGGCGACGTGATCCTGCAGCCGGTCAATGCCTGCATCCGCTTCCTGCCCACGCTGGACGGCAAGGCGCTGTTCACGGTGGAGGACGTGGCCGCGCCCGACGGCACGCTGCACCCGGTGCAGCAGGCGATGGTGGGCTGCCACGGTTCGCAATGCGGCTTCTGCACCCCCGGTTTCGTGATGTCGCTGTGGGCTGGCTTCCAGCGCCACCGTGCTGCGGGCACCGTGCCGACGCGGCAGCAACTGGCCGACGACCTGTCGGGCAACCTGTGCCGATGCACCGGCTACCGGCCGATCCTGGACGCCGGGCAGCGCGCCTTCGAAGGGCCGGCGCCCGTGCTGGACCGGGTTGCGTTGGGGGCGGCGCTGCGGGCCTTGCGGCAGGACCCGCCGCTGCACTACGCGCCCGGCCAAGGCGCACCGGCCTATCACGCACCGCGCACGCTGGCCGGATTCGCGGGGCTGCGCGAGGCGCTGCCGCGGGCGCGTGTGCTCGCCGGCAGCACCGACATGGGCCTGTGGGTGACGAAGCAGTTCAAGGACCTGGGCGAACTGATCCATATCGGCGAGGTGGCCGAACTGAAGCGCGTGGACGTGCAGCCGCAGCGCATCGTCATCGGCGCGGCGGCATCGCTGGAAGCCGCCTGGCAGGCGCTGGTGGCCGAGTGGCCCGCGCTGCGCGACGTCTGGTTGCGCTTTGCCGCGCTGCCGTTGCGCGCGGCCGGCACGATGGGCGGCAACGTGGCCAACGGTTCGCCCATCGGCGACTCGGCGCCGGTGCTGATGGCGCTGGGCGCGACCCTCGTGCTGCGCCAGGGCGGGCACATGCGTTCGATGCCGCTGGACGACTTCTACGTCGGCTATATGCAGAACCGGCTCGAAGAAGGCGAGTTTCTGCAGGCCATCGAGGTGCCGCGACGCGGCCAGCGCCACCAGGCGGTGCGTGCCTACAAGATCTCCAAGCGCTTCGACTGCGATATCTCGGCCGTCTGCGCCGCCTTGGCCATCGAACTCGACGACGGTCGCATCGTTTCGGCGCGGCTGGCCTACGGTGGCATGGCCGCCACGGTGAAACGCGCGGCGCAGGCCGAAGCCGCGCTGCTGGGCCAGCCGTGGACCGAAGTCACATTGAATCTGGCCATGGCTGCGCTGGCCCGCGACTACACCCCGCTCACCGACATGCGCGCCAGCGCCGCTTACCGCCTGCAGGTGGCGCAGAACCTGCTGCGCCGCTTCTGGCTGGAGACGCGGCCCGTGGACCCGCTGCCCGAGAGCGCCGTCAACGTCTGGGCGCGCGAGGTGCTGGCATGAACCAGCCCCTGGACCTGGCCGACCTGCCCGACAGCGCCACCGCTTTCACGCAGGTGGGTGTCGCGCGCCCGCACGAGTCGGCGCACCTGCACGTGGCCGGCGCCGCGCCCTATACCGATGACCTGCCCGAAGTTGCCGGCACACTGCATGCGGCGCTGGGCCTGTCGCCGCTGGCGCACGGCGTCATCGAAGCGCTGGACCTCGACCGGTTGCGCGCGCTGCCCGGCGTAGTGGACGTGTTCTCCGCGCGCGACATCCCGGGTGCCAACGATTGCGGCTCGCTCGTGCACGACGACCCCATCCTCGCCGGCGAGGCCGGTGCGGTGTTGCGCTACCTGGGGCAGCCGGTCTTCGCCGTGGTGGCGACCACACGCGACGCGGCGCGGCGCGCTGCGGCGCTGGCCAGGGACGTCATCCGCGCCACGCCGCTGCCACCGGTGCTGACACCGCAAGAGGCGCATGCCGCACGGCAGTACGTGGTGCCGCCGATGCACCTGCAGCGCGGCGATGCCGCCGCGGCCATCGCCGCCGCGCCGCACCGGCGGCGGTACAGCTTCGACGTCGGCGGCCAGGAGCAGTTCTACCTGGAAGGCCAGATTTCCTGCGCGCTGCCGCAAGAGGACGGTGGCATGAAGCTGCTGTGCTCGACCCAGCATCCCAGCGAGATGCAGCAGCTGGTGGCGCGTGCGCTGCGGCGGCCTTCGCACGCGGTGCAGGTGGAGTGCCGGCGCATGGGCGGCGGCTTCGGCGGCAAGGAATCGCAGTCGGCGCTGTTTGCCTGCGTCGCCGCGGTGGCCGCGGCGCGCCTGCAGCGGCCGGTGAAGCTGCGCCTGGACCGCGACGACGACTTCCTGATCACCGGCCGCCGCCACTGCTTCCATGTCGAGGCCGAGGTCGGCTACGACGACGAGGGCCGCATCCTCGGCGCCGAGGTGACCATGGTCTCGCGCGCCGGCCACTCGGCGGATCTTTCGGGCCCGGTGATGACGCGGGCGCTGTGCCACCTCGACAATGCCTACTGGCTGCCGGCGGTGGCCGCGCACGGCTATTCGGGCAAGACGAATACGCAGAGCAATACCGCCTTCCGCGGCTTCGGCGGGCCGCAGGGCGCCTTCGCCATCGAGGTCCTGCTCGATTCGGTGGCGCGCGCCCTGGGCCGCGATCCGTTGCAGGTGCGGCGCGCCAACTTCTACGGCGTCGAAGCGAACAACGTCACACCCTACGGCCAGACCGTCGACGACAACATCGTGCACGAGCTGGTGGCCGAACTCGAACGTGACAGCGGCTACGCCGAACGCCGCGCCGCCGTTGCGGACTTCAATGCCGCCAGCCAGGTGCTGAAGAAGGGGCTGGCGCTGACGCCTGTGAAATTCGGCATCGCTTTCAACGTGACCCACCTCAACCAGGCCGGCGCGCTGGTGCATGTCTATACCGACGGCTCGGTGCTGGTGAACCACGGTGGCACCGAGATGGGGCAGGGGCTGAATACCAAGGTGGCGCAGGTGGTGGCGCACGAACTGGGCCTGCCCTTCGAGCGCGTGCGCTGCACGGCCACCGATACGCACAAGGTGGCCAATACCTCGGCCACCGCGGCCAGCACCGGCAGTGACTTGAACGGCAAGGCGGCGCAGGACGCCGCGCGCCGCATCCGTGAACGGCTGGCGGCCTTCGCCGCCGCGCGTTGGGGCGGTTCGTGCGCGGACGTGTGCTTTGCCGACGGCGAGGTCTTCGTCGGCGGGCAATCCATCGCTTTCGTCGAGGTCGTGGCCCAGGCCTACCTGGCGCGCGTGCCCTTGTGGAGCGACGGCTTCTACGCCACGCCCGGCCTGAGCTGGAACAAGCAGGCGATGCAGGGCCACCCCTTCCAGTATTTCGCCTATGGCGCGGCGGTGAGCGAGGTGGTGCTCGACACGCTCACGGGCGAATGGAGGCTCCTGCGCGCGGACCTCCTGCACGACGCCGGGCGCTCGCTCAACCCGGCGCTGGATGTCGGCCAGATCGAAGGCGCCTTCATCCAGGGCATGGGCTGGCTGACGATGGAGGAACTGGTGTGGCACCCGGCCGACGGTTCGCCCAGGGCCGGTCTGCTGCTGACGCATGCACCGAGCACCTACAAGATCCCCACCGCCAACGACTGCCCGCCGGTCTTCAACACGCGGCTGTTCGACCAGCCCAACCGCGTTGAGAGCATCCACCGCAGCAAGGCCGTGGGCGAGCCGCCGCTGCTGCTGTCGTTCTCGGTGTTCTTCGCCATCCGCGACGCCATCTCGGCCGTGGGCGGCCACCGCGTCGACCCGCCGCTGCAGGCGCCGGCCACGTCCGAGGCCATCCTGCGCGCCATCGGCGCGGTGCAGGCGGCGGCGTGACCCTGCCTGCGCTGCAGGATGCGGCCGGCGCCACGCGATGACACCGGCGTTGATCGAAGCCGCGCGGCGCTGGCGTGAAGCGTCGCGGCCGGCGGTGGTCGTGCAGGTGCTGCGCGCCCGCGGCTCGGTGCCGCGCGAGCCTGGCACGCGCATGCTGGTGGCGGCCGACGAGGTGCTGGGCAGCATCGGCGGCGGGCACCTGGAACTGCAGGCCATCGCCGATGCGCGCGCGCTGCTGGCGCATGGCAGCGTGGCCTTCGAACAGCACATCGCTCTGGGGCCCACGCTGGGCCAATGCTGCGGCGGCACGCTCGACCTGCGCTTCACCCCGCTGGCCGACGACGACCCGGCCGGCTGGCCGCTGCCCGCGCCGCGTTTCACGCTGCAGCTCTTTGGTGCCGGCCACGTGGGCCGCGCCGTCGTGGCGCTGCTGTCGGGCCTGAATTGCCGCGTGCAATGGATCGACGAACGCGAAAGTGAATTTCCCGCCGATCCGCTGCCGCTGCACATCGAGCGGCTCTGCATCGAGCCGGTGGAAGCCGAAGTCGCACAGGCGCCGCCGGGAGCCTTCTACCTCGTGCTCACGCACAGCCACGACCTGGACCTGGCGATCACGCAGGCCATCCTGAAGCGCGGCGACTTCGGCTGGTTCGGCCTCATCGGTTCGAAGACCAAGCGGGCACGGTTCGAGCACCGGTTGCGCGAGCGCGGTTTCGACGCGGCGTTGATCGAACGCATGGTGTGCCCGATCGGCCTGCCAGGCATTGCGGGCAAGGAACCCGAGGTGATTGCAGTGGCTGTGGTGGCGCAAATGCTGCAGCACAGCGCAAGGTTTCTGTCCGACGCCACATCGAGGCTGGCTGAGCGCGCCGCTGCTGATGGCGTCATGTAGACCCTGCCTGACCATCGTCGCCTGGTGTCCATCTATCTCATTGCTGCATTTCAGCACCGTCGGCGGCAATGCGCGTCTTCCTCGACGCCAACATCCTGTTCACGGCCGCCAAGTCCGACGGCGCCGTGCGTGAGCTGCTTCGTTGGCTGCTGGCACAGGGGCACGAATGCCATGTCGATGCCTATGTGGTGGGCGAGGCGCGGCGAAACCTGCAGGCCAAGGGCGCGGATGCGTTACCGGCCCTCGACGAGCTGCTGACGCGTTTTCACATAGCGGCGACGGTGCCCGTGCAAGACGATCAGGCATGGACATGGCTGCCCGAGAAGGACCGCCCGGTGTTGGCAGCCGCTGTCCGCCTGCATTGCGACGCCCTGGTCACCGGCGATCGAACGCACTTCGGCGCCGGCTACGGCCGCACATTCGGCGGTGTCACGTCGCACTCGCCGCGTTCGCTGGCGGCGACCCTCTGGCACGGATAGGCTCCCGGCAGTCACTGTGGCGTCGCCGGAATGCTTCGCGGCGCCCGACTCGACGCGTAGCGATGTCCGTGTTTGCCGCCGAAACCGTCCGTTAGCATGCGCGGCATGTCGGCAAATCACCCACCGGCCGATCTGTTCCGGCATGTCAGCGCCGAAAAGGCCGCCTTCTACCGCAGCGTCATGGACGCCTTTGCCGCCGCGAAGCGGCAGTTCAGGCTGCACATGCGGCCCGACGAAGTGCTGGCCGAAGCGGATTGGCGCGGCGCGCCGCCGCGGCTCGAAGAGGTGCAGGCCGCGCTGGCCCAGTTGTCGGAATGGGGCAACCTCGAGTCGCAGCCCGACACGGCGCGGGTGGCCAGCATCGGCGACTTCTATCGTGCCCGCTTCCTGTACCGGCTGTCGCACGGCGGCGAAGCGGTCGAGACGGCCCTGGCCGCCTTCGCCCAGGCGCTGGGCCGGCGCGCCGAACTGCAGTCGGTGGCGCTGGAAGATATCGCCAGCCGGCTGAAGACGCTGATCGCACTGGCCGACAGCCCACAGCCCGATGCCGCCAAGCTGCACGAGACCCTGCGCGACCTCGTGCGTGTCTTCGAGAGCCTGGCCGACAACGCGCAGGCCTTCATGGCCGGCATGGCGCGCAGCATCGAGCTGCAGCAGGCCGACGCCAGCGCGGTGCTGGCCTACAAGCAGCGGCTGATCGATTACCTGGAGCGCTTCATCGGCGACCTCGTCGGCCGCTCGGGCGCCATCGCGCAGCACATCGCGGCACTGCAGCCGCGCATCGACGCGCTCTTGCAACTGGCCGCGCAGCGCGAGGCGCGCGACGCCGCGCCGGGTGGCGCGCAGCAGCAGGAAGAGGCCGTGAAACAGCGCTGGCAGGCCTGGCAGGAGCGCTGGAAAGGCCTGCGCGGCTGGTTCGTGAGCGACCGCCACCAGCCGCCGCAGGCCGAGGTGCTGCGCTCCAAGGCGCGCGCCTCGATCCCGCTGCTGCTGGCCGCGGTGGCCGCGCTCAACGAACGGCGCAGCGGCCGCAGCGACCGTTCGGCCGATTTCCGCGTCCTCGCCGGCTGGTTTGCCGACGCCGCCGGCGACGACGAGGCGCACCGCCTGGCGCGCGCGGCCTTTGCGCTCAACCCGGCACGGCACCTGGCGCTGCAGGCCGGCGCCGGCCTCGAGCTGCCGGCGACGACGCCGTGGGCCGAGGCGCCGCCGCTGCAGATCCACCCGCGCCTGCGCGAATACGGCGAGGTCGCGCCGCGCGGCAACCTGCCGCGCGTGCGCGAGCGCGACGAGGAGCGCGCCTGGCTCGCGCAGCAATTGCGCCAGGAGCACCAGCAGATGGAGGCCGCGCGCGCCCGCCTGGCCACCGGCCGCCCACTGCGCCTGTCGGAGATCGGCACGCTGGACCGCCACGCGCTGGCGCTGCTGTTGAACCTGCTCGGCGAGGCGCTGACGGCGCAGACCGGCCCCGACGACACCGTCGAGCGCAGCTCCGGCGACGGCCTGCTGCAGATCCGGCTCGAGCCGCTGGGTGCCGAAACGCACGCTGCCGTGGTCAGCGACGACGGCGTCTTCAGCGGCCGCGACCACCGCATCACGATCAGCGCACGGCACGACTCGCCATGACGGCCGGCAGCCCGGACATCGGTGGCCAGCAGGCGCGCCACCTGCGCGAGGAATGGAGCGCGGCGCTGCGTGCGCTGCTGATGACGCCGCTGATGACGCCGGCGCACGCCGAATTCGACGCCGTGCGCCGCCGCGCCGACGAACTGCGGGTCTGGTTTGCGCGCGAGGCCGGCTGGCCGCTGCATGTCGAGCGCGACATGGCCCGGCTCGTCAAGCGCCCGGCCGACCTGCAGGACGCCAGCCGCGGCCTGCCCGGTTTCGATCGCCGGCGTTATGTGCTGCTGTGCCTGGCCTGCGCGGTGCTGGAGCGCGCCGATGCGCAGATCACGCTGCGTGTGCTGGGCGACCGCCTGCTCGCGCTGGCGGCCGACCCCGGGCTGGCCGACCGCGGCTTCGCCTTCACGCTGCAGGCGCAGCACGAGCGGCGCGAACTGGTGGCGGTGTGCCGCGCCCTGCTCGCGCTGGGCGTGCTGCAGCGCGTGGCCGGCGACGAGGAGGGCTTCGTGCGCGGCGGCGATGCGGGCTCCGAAACGCTGCACGACGCGCTGCACGACGCGCTTTACGACGTGCAGCGGCGCGTGCTGGCCGGCCTGCTGGCGGCCTCGCGCGGACCGTCCACCTGGCCCGCCGACGAAGCGCCGGCGACGCTGCCGCAACGCCTGGCCGCACTCGTCGCCGAGCCCATGCCCGACAGCGACGAAGGCCGGCGCACGGCCTGGCGCCACCACCTGGCGCGCCGCCTGCTGGACGACCCGGTGGTCTATCTCGACGGGCTCGACACCGATCTGCGCGCCTATTTCCTGAACCAGCGCGGCACGCTGGCGAATCGGCTGTGCGAGGCCACCGGCCTGCTCGCCGAGCAGCGCGCGGAGGGCCTGGCCCTGATCGACGAAGACGGCGAACTGACCGACGTGGCGATGCCGGCCGAAGGCACCGAGGCCCATGTCACGCTGCTGGTGGCCGAGTACCTGAATTCGCGCGCCGGCGCGGCCGCCAGCCAGGACGAGGTGGCGGCCTTCGTGGCGCAGGCGCGGCCGCGCTACGGCAGTTTCTGGCGCAAGTCGGCGCGCGAGGCCGGCTCCGAGGACGAGCTGGCGGCCACGGCCATCGCCCGGCTGCAGCGGCTGCAGCTGGTGGCCGCGCAGGGCGGTGAGGTGCGGGCAGTGCGGCCGCTGCCGGCCCTGGCGCGTTTTGCCATCGGCGCGGCCGAGCTCAGGCCTGCCGCCCGGCCCGCGCCAACGGGCGACCTGTTCGATTGAGATGAACGAACGCTTGCCGCCCCTGCACGATGCCGCCGCCGCGCCGGCGCTCCTCATCGACGCCACGGCGGCCGCTGCCACCACCGCGGCCACCGCTGTGACGGCATTGCCGCAGCCGACGCTGGCGCGCTGGCAGCCTTTGCGCCTGGGCCTGGTCGAGCTCTATCACTACGACAGCGAGGAATTCTGGTTCCGCGACGGCCACCTGCTGCTGCGCGGCAACAACGGCACCGGCAAGTCGAAGGTGCTGTCGCTGACGCTGCCCTTCCTGCTCGACGCCCAGCTCAAGCCGTCGCGCATCGAACCCGACGGCGACGCCGGCAAGAAGATGGCCTGGAACCTGCTGCTGGGCAAGCTGGACCGGCGCATCGGCTATACGTGGATCGAATTCGGCCGCCTCGGCGACGATGGCCGGCCGGTGTACCTGACGCTCGGCTGTGGCCTGTCGGCGGCCGCGGCGCGGGCGCAGGTGGACGCCTGGTTCTTCCTGGTCGAGGCGCAGCGCCTGGGACAGGACCTGTGGCTCACCGGTCCGACGCGGCACGTGCTCACGCGCGAGCGGCTGAAGGAGGCGCTGCAGTCGCACGGCCAGGTCTTCGATACCGCCCAGGCCTACCGGCGCGCCGTCGACGAAAGGCTGTTCCAGCTCGGTGCCGTGCGCTATGCGGCGCTGATGGATACGCTGATCCAGCTGCGCCAGCCGCAGCTGTCGAAGAAGCCCGACGAGGGCAATCTGTCCGCTGCGCTGACCGAGGCCCTGCCGCCGATGTCGGCCGAGCTGCTGACCGACGTCGCCGAGGCGCTGAACCAGCTCGAGGAATACCGCCGCGAGCTGCAGGAATACGAGGTGCTCGCCCGCGCCGTGGGCCAGTTCAACCAGCGCTATCAACGTTATGCCGCGGTCAATGCGCGCCGCCAGGCCGCCGTGCTGCGCAGCGCGCAGAGCGGTTTCGACGCCGCCAGCCGGACCCTCAACGAGGCCCGCAGCGCCCTGGTGCAGGCGCAGCAGGCCGAGGCGGCGGCACGTGCGCGACACGAAACCACCGAAACAGCGCTGCTGGCTGCGCGCACGCGGCTGGACCAGCTGCAGTCGGACCCGGCGATGCAGGACGCCAACCGGCTGGCGCAGGCTGAACGCGACGCCCACGCACGCAGCACCGACCTCGCACAGGCGAGCCGCCTGCACGACGAAGCCCAGGCGCGGCTGGCGCGCGAGACGCTGGCCCTGCAGGAACGCGCCGCCCGCCAGACGGCGGCCGAGCAGGCGCTGGCCGGCGCGCGCACTGACGCGGCCACGGCGGCGCTCGCGGGCGGCCTGGAAGCGGACTGGCGCGACAACCCCCTGGCGGCGCTGCCGGCCGCGGCGCTGGCCGCCCTCGACAGCCTGCCGCTGGACGCCGCCCGCCAGGCCTTGCGCCAGGCCCTGGTGCTGCGCCGCGAACAGCTGGCTCTGGTGCAGCGCCGCGTCAGGGAGGTCGAGGCGGCCGAAGCCGGGGTGTCGCGCGCCCGGCAGCTTCGCGACGAACGCCAGGACGAGGCCGAAGCCGCCGCTGCCCGGCGCACCGCGGCGGATGCGGCGGTGGAAGACGAAGGCACGCGCCTGCTGCAAGCCTGGGAGCGCCACTTCGGCGCTTTGCGGGAACTGCGCGTCGAAGCGCCGCCGCTGGCGGTGCTGTCGGCGCTGGCGGTCTGGGTGGTGGCGCTGCAGGGTGACAACCCGGCGCGCGCGGCTCTCGCGTTGGCCCAGCAGCAGGCGGCCGAGCACCTGGCGCAGGAGCGTGCCGCGCGGCTGACCGAACAGCAGGCCGCGCAGGCGGAACAGGCCGACCTGCGGGCCGAAGGCGCGCGGCTGGCGTTGGGCGAGGATGCGGCGCCACCGGTGCCGCACACCCGCGCTGCCGATGCGCGCCTGGGCCGCGCCGGTGCGCCGCTGTGGCAGCAGGTCGATTTCCATGACGATGTCGATGCCGACGCACGCGCCGGCATCGAAGCGGCGCTGGAGGCGACGGGCCTGCTCGATGCCTGGTTGGCCCCCGATGGCAGCCTGCAGTCGGCCAGCGACGGCCGGCCCTTGCTCGATGCGCAGTGGCTGCAGCGGCCGCCGCAGCCCGGGCCGACACTGGCCGAGCGGCTGCGCCCCGCCGCCGATGCCGCCAACCCGGCGCTGCTGCAACACCTGCTGCACAGCGTGGCCTGCAGCGCGCAGGACGATGGCGGCGCCGAAGCCTGGGTGGCGCCCGACGGGCGCTACCGCCTGGGCGCGCTGGCCGGCGCCTGGCACAAGCCGCAGGCGGCGTTCATCGGCCATGCGGCGCGCGCCGCGGCGCGCGCCCGGCGGCTGGCCGAGATCGCGCAGCGCCAGCTCGAAATCGACGCCGCGCTGGCCGATCTGGCCGCACGGCTGGCGGCGCTGGCCGCGCGCCAGGCCGCAGCCGCTGCCGAATGGCAGGCTGCGCCGGCCGATGACCGGCTGCGCACGGCGCACGCCGAAGCCGCCACGGCGCAGCGCGACTTCCAGGCCTGCCGGCAGCGGCTCGACGATGCCGACCGCCTGCTGCGCGCGGCCGACGACGCCCTGCAGGCCAGCCGCGCGACGCTGGCCGCCGATGCGGCCGACCTGCACCTGAGCGCCACCGCGGCCGACCTCGACACCGTGGCCGCCGCACTCGCCCGGCTCGCCGATGCGCTGCCCGGCCTCTTCCAGGCCGCGCATGAATGGCGGCTGGCGGCGGCCGAATCGTCCGCGCAGCAGCAACGCTGCGCCGAGGCCACCGCCGCCGTCGGCCAGTGCGAGGAACAGCGCGCCGAACGCCGGCGCCAGGCCGACGAAGCCCGCGTGCGCCTGGACACCCTGCGCGCGGCGGTCGGCGCGCAGGTCGAGGAACTCGAGCGCCGTCAGCGCGACGCCCGCCGTGACGTGAGCACAGGCGAAGGTGCTCTGAAGTCCGACAGCGAAGCCTGGCGCCTGGCCGGCGAGGCCCGCGCGCGCGGCGAGCAGAAGGCGCAGGACGCCGAGGTCACACTGACTGAGCGCAGCGCCACGCGCCAGCGCGGCGTCGCGTCATGGCAGGGTTTTGCCGCCACCGGGCTGCTGCAGGCGGCGTGGCCCGAAGCCGAGCTGCCGGACGGCGCCCAGCCCTGGACCATCGAGCCGGCGCTGGCGCTGGCGCGCCGCACCGAGCAGGCGCTGGCCCAGGTGCGCGACGACGACGAAGCCTGGGCGCGCATCCAGAACCAGATCTCGCACGACTACAGCGAACTCGGCCGCGCGCTCACCGCGCTGGGCCAGCAGGCGCAGGCCGACACCAGCGACCACGGGCTGGTGGTCAGCGTCATCTACCAGAACCGGCCCGAGCGCCCCGACCGCCTGACGGCGCGCCTGGACGCCGAAATCGCCCAGCGCCGCGAGCTGCTCACGGCACGCGAACGCACGCTGCTCGAAAACCATCTGCAGGCCGAGATCGCCGCCGAGGTGCAGCGCCTGCTGCAGGCGGCCGACCGCCAGGTGGAGGCCATCAACCGCGAACTGCACAAGCGCCCGACCTCGACCGGCGTCAAGTTCCGCCTGCTCTGGCAGCCTTTGCCCGAAGGGGCCGAAGGCGCGCCGGTGGGCCTGGAGGCGGCGCGCAAGCGCCTGCTCAATACCAGCACCGAGCTCTGGTCGGCCGAAGACCGGCGCGTCGTCGGCGACATGCTGCACCAGCGCATCGCCGCCGAGCGGCTGCACGCCGACGCTGCCGCCGGCAGCCTGCTCGACCAGCTGGCGCGCGCGCTCGACTACCGGCGCTGGCACCGCTTCCGCGTCCAGCGCTGGCAGGACGGGCAGTGGCGCCCGCTGTCGGGCCCGGCCTCCAGCGGCGAACGCGCGCTGGGGCTGACGGTGCCGCTGTTCGCTGCCGTATCGAGCTACTACAGCCAGGGCAGCTATGCGCTGGCGCCGCGGCTGGTGCTGCTGGACGAAGCCTTCGCCGGCATCGACGATGCGGCGCGCGCCCATTGCATGGGGCTGATCCGCGAATTCGACCTCGACTTCGTCATCACCAGCGAACGTGAATGGGGCTGCTACGCCGAACTGCCCGGCGTTTCGATCTGCCAGCTGCAGCGGCACGAAGGCGTCGATGCGGTGCATGTCTCGCGCTGGGCCTGGGACGGCCGTGCGCGGCGCCGCGAGGAAGACCCCGACCGGCGCTTCCCCGCCGAAGCCCGCGGCGAAGCGCCCACGCCGTGACCGCCGACGATCGGCTGCCGCGCCTGGAGCGCCTGCTGGGCGGCGATGGCCTCGCCGCGCTGCGCCAACGCCTGCGCCAGCGCCTGGAAGCTGGCGACCCCGCCGCGCCGCTGCGGCTGGGCAGCCTGAGCGACGAGGAGCACGCCGCATTGGCCGCGCTTGTCGGCCGGCCGGCGCGCCGCACGGCGTCGATGCAACTCGACCTGCGGGCCATCGACGCCGCGCTGGCCCGCGCCGGCCTGGCGGCGTCGCTGCGCGATGCGCTGGAGGCGCTGGACGGCCCGATCGTCGATCGCGCTGCGGCGCGCCTGCGGCTGCAGACGCGCTGGCAGGACCTCGCGCAGGCCTGCGCGCATCCCGGCCTGCGCGCCGTGCTGCAATCGCCGCGCGGGTTGGGGCTGCTGAAGCGCCTGAGCGCCGGCCGGCCGGACACCGCGCTTGAACTCGTGCGCGCTGCGCTGTCGGTGCTGGCGCGCTTGCCGGCGGCCGGCGTGCCGCGTGCGCAGCTCGCGGCGGCCACGCTCGGCGATGCCCACGCGCTGGACGCCGGCAGCCCGGTGGCCACGCTGGTGCTGAGCGCCCTGCGCCACGCCGCGACCCCGGACGAGGATGCCGGTGGCGAGCGCTCGCGCGCGGTGTGGGCCGCCGCGGGCGTGCTCGTCAACGAGCTCGCGCGACCGGCGCTGGCGCTCAACCTGCCGGGGCTGCCTGGGCTGCTGGGGCAAGGCGGCGCGGCGGCGGGCGAGCCGGCGTATCTGTCGCTGCGGCGTCTGCTGCGCTCGCCGCCCGCCTGGAGCGTGCAGGGACGGCCGGTCTTCGTCTGCGAGAACCCCAATCTGCTGGCCCTGGCCGCCGACCACCTGGGGCCGCGCTGCGCACCGCTGGTCTGCACCGAGGGCATGCCCGCTGCGGCGCAGCGCACGCTGCTGTGGCAGCTGGCCGCTGCCGGCGCCATGCTGCACTACCACGGCGATTTCGACTGGCCCGGCCTGCGCATCGCCGGCCAGGTCTTGCGCGAGCATGGTGCGCACCCGTGGCGCCTGGGGGCCGTCGACTACCTGGCAGCGGTCGCGCGCGCGCCGCGGCCCGGGCGCGCCCTGGACGATGCGGCGGTCGACACGCCCTGGGACGCAGCGCTGGCCGCGGCGATGCGGCAGGAGCGGCTGGCGATCGACGAAGAAGCGGTGGCCGAGACGCTGCTGGCCGACCTGCGGTGCTGACGGACGCGGCCGGCCTCCTTCAACCTGTTGCCCTTGGACCTCGAATCCGCCTCAGCGCCCACTGAATTTCGGCTCACGCCGCGCGGCGAAGGCCGCCAGGCCTTCGCGCAGGTCGGCACTGGCGGCACACGTCGCCTCGCGCTCGCGCTGCCGCGGGCAGGTCGAATTCGCCGCGCGCGATCTCGTTCAGCGACTGTTTCATGCCACGCACCGCCAGCGGCGCATTGGCGGCCAGCGCGGCGGCGATGGCGTCCACCTCGGTGTCCAAGCGTTCGGCTGGCACCAGTGCGTCCAGGTAGCCGATGCGCAGCAGTTCCTCGGCCGGCACCGTTTCGGCCAGCAGGAACAGCCGCTTGGCCGCGGCCAGCCCCAGCCGCGAGACAGTGCGCTGCAGGCCGCTGGCGTAGTAGTGCAGCCCCAGCCGCGCCGCCGGCATGCGCAGTTCCATGCCCTGCACGCCGATGCGGAAGTCG
Organism: Rubrivivax sp.; assembly: GCA_034522875.1. Classification (GTDB taxonomy): domain Bacteria; phylum Pseudomonadota; class Gammaproteobacteria; order Burkholderiales; family Burkholderiaceae_C; genus Rubrivivax. The sequence continues at coordinate 15,586 of JAXHKY010000033.1, forward strand.
CAGGCCAGTGCCAGGTCGGTGGCGCCGCCGAAGACGCTGCCGTTCAGCCGCGCGATCGTCGGCAGCGGCAGCGCTTCCAGTGCGTCGACGGTGTGCTCGAAGAGCCGCGGGTCGCTGCTCGCCGCGCCCGGCGACGCCTCGAGTTCGCCGATGTGGAAACCGGCGCAGAAGGCGCGCCCGCCGCCGGTGATGACCAGCACGCGCACGCCGGGGTCGGCGGCGATGCAGCTGAAGTGTTGCTGCAGCGCCAGCAGGTCCTCGCGGTGCAGCCGGTTCAGGTGCTGCGGACGCTGCAGCGTGATGGTCGCGCGGCCGCCCGCAGCCAACGTCAGCAGCGGCGGGCCGGCCGGCGGCGTCATCGCGGTGCGTCGGGCAGGTAGCGCACCGCCAGCACGCCGCCGATCCTGGCCAGCGAATCCAGTGCCGCGGCCTGCACGGGGCTGTCCACGTCGACCAGCGTATAGGCCATCTCGCCGCGCGACTTGTTGACCATGTTGTGGATATTCAGCCCGGCCTCGGCCATGGCGGCCGAGATCTGCGCCAGCATGTTGGGCACGTTGGCGTTGGCGATGGCCACGCGGTAAGCCGATTCACGCGCCATGCTCACGCTGGGGAAGTTGACGGCATTGGCGATGTGACCGTGTTCGAGATAGTCGCGCAGCTGGTCCACCACCATCACGGCGCAGTTCTCCTCGGCCTCGCGCGTGCTGGCGCCCAGGTGCGGCAGCGCCACCACACCGGGTTGGCCGTGCAGTTCGGCGGCCGGGAAGTCGCACACGTAGGCGGCCAGTCGTTTCGCCGCCAGCGCCTCCAGCACGGCGGCGTTGCCGACCACGCCTTCGCGGCTGAAATTCAGCAGCACCGCGCCGTGCCGCAGGAGCCCGATGTTGGCCTCGTTGACCAGGTGTCGCGTGGCCTCCAGCAGCGGCACGTGCAGCGAAACGAACTGCGCGTGCTTGAGCACGTCGTTCACGCTGGCTGCGCGCTTCACCTGCGAGGGCAGGCTCCAGGCGGCGTCGACCGTGATCTCGGGGTCGAAGCCGAGCACGTTCATGCCCAGCTTGATGGCCGCGTCGGCCACCAGGCAGCCGATCTTGCCCAGGCCGATGACGCCCAGCGTCTGGCCCTGCAGTTCGTAGCCGGCAAAGGACTTCTTGCCGTTTTCGACGCGCTGGTCCAGGTCGCTCGCCGCGGGGTCGAGCGCGGCCACGAACTGCAGCGCCGGCCCGATATGCCGCGCCGCCATCAGCATGCCGGCGATCACCAGTTCCTTCACCGCGTTGGCGTTGGCGCCCGGGGCGTTGAACACGGGCACGCCGCGTTGCGACAGGGCCGGCACCGGAATGTTGTTGGTGCCCGCGCCGGCGCGGCCGATGGCACGCACGCTGGCCGGAATATTCATGCCGTGCAGGTCGGCGCTGCGCACCAGGATGGCGGCCGGGTCGGCCACGTCCTTGCCGACGCGGTAGCGCTCGGCCGGCAGGCGCGACAGCCCGCTGGCCGAGATCTGGTTCAGAACCAGGATGGGCAGACGCTCAGTTGCCAGGTCAGCCATTTTTCGCCTCGAATTCCTTCATATAGGCCACCAGCGCCATCACGCCTTCCACCGGCATGGCGTTGTAGATCGACGCGCGCATGCCGCCCACCGAGCGGTGGCCTTTCAACTGCACCATGCCGCGCGCCTCGGCGCCCTTGAGGAACGCGCCGTCCAGCGCCTCGTCACCCAGCTTGAAGGGCACGTTCATCAGGCTGCGACAGTCCTTGGCCACCGGCGCGCGGTAGAAGGGCGTGGTGTCCAGATAGTCGTAGAGCAGCGCCGCCTTGGCGCGATTCTTCACCTCCATCGCCACCAGTCCGCCCTGCGCCTTGAGCCACTTGAACACCAGCCCGGCGATATAGATCGCATACGTGGGCGGCGTGTTGTACATGCTGTCGTTGTCGGCCACGGTCTTGTAGTCGAAGGCCGACGGCGTGGCCGGCAGCGCCTGGCCAATGAGGTCCTCACGCACGATGACGATGGTCAGCCCGGCGGGGCCGATATTCTTCTGCGCGCCGCCGTAGATGAGGCCGTACTTGGACACATCCACCGGGCGCGACAGGATGCTGCTGGACATGTCGGCCACCAGCGGCACGCTGCCCACTTCGGGCGTGAAGTGGTATTCCACGCCGCCGATGGTCTCGTTGCTGCAGATGTGCACATAGGCGGCGTCGGGGTCGAGCTGCCACGTCTGGCGCGCCGGGATCGTGGTGTAGCCGCTGTCGGCGGCGCTGGCGGCGACGTTGACCTTGGCGTATTTCCTTGCTTCCTTGATCGACTTCTTGCTCCACTCGCCGGTGTCCACGTAGTCGGCGCCGGCATGGCCGCGCAGCAGGTTCAGCGGCACGATGGCGTTCTCGGCGATGGCGCCGCCCTGCATGAACAGCACCTTGTAGTGGTCGGGTATGGCCATCAGTTCGCGCAGCAGCGCCTGCGCCTCGTCGGCGATGGCGATGAATTCCTTGCCGCGGTGGCTCATTTCCATCACCGACATGCCCGAGCCATGCCAGTCGAGCATCTCTTCGGCCGCCTGGCGCAGCACGGTTTCGGGCAGCGCGGCGGGGCCGGCGCTGAAGTTGTAGACGCGGGTCATGCGGACATCTCCATTGAGAGTAAAGGCAATTCGGTGCACATTATCGGCGGCGCCGCGCCCTTGACCCCTGTCAAGGACGGGGTCGGGGCTCTGTCCTTACAGTCCGCTCACAACGCCCGGCAAACTGTCGGGCCAGCAAGGCTTGCACCGTATGTACCAGCACCTGCTTGTTCCGATCGACGGCAGCCAGCTTTCCGAACGCGCCACCGACGCCAGCCTGGAACTGGCGCGCAAGGTGGGTGCGCGCGTGACCGGCTTCGTCGTCGAGCCCGATCCGCCGCCGCCCGGCTTCGGTTCGCACCCGGTCAGCCATGTTCGCGACGCAAGCGAATATCTGGCCCGCACCGAGGCCCATGCGCGTGAGGTGCTGGGCCAGTTCGCCGCCAAGGCGGCGGCGCAGGGCGTGCCGTTCCAGGGCCGGTACGAACGCACCGACGGCGTGGACGACGCCATCCTGGAAGCCGCCACCGAGTTTGGCTGCGATCTGATCGTGATGGTCACGCACGGCCGTGGCACCTTCGGCGAAATGCTGTTCGGCTCGCACACCAAGACGCTCATGGCGCGCACCCGGCTGCCGCTGCTGGTGCTGCATTGAGTACGTCCACCGTCGCCCTGCCGCCGCTGGAAGGGCGCCTGGCCGCGTTGCTGGCCCGCAGCGGCCTGGCGCCGCTGCGGCTGGCCGGGCGCACGCTGCTGCCGCTGGTGCAGGGCGGCATGGGCGTGGGCGTGTCGGCGCACCGGCTGTCGGGCGCCGTGGCCGCCGAGGGCGGCGTAGGCACCATCAGCAGCGTGGACCTGCGCCACCACCACCCCGACCTCATGGAACGTACGCGGCGGCTGCCGCCGGGTGACGGCGCCAAGCAGGCCATCGACGCCGCCAATCTGGAGGCGATTTCGCGCGAAATCGCCGCCGCCCGGAAGGTGGCCGGCGGTCGCGGCTTGCTGGCCATCAACGTGATGCGCGCAGTGAACGCCTATGCGGCATCGGTCAGGCAGGCGCTGGAGGCCGGCATCGACGCCGTGGTGGTGGGCGCCGGACTGCCGCTGGACCTGCCCGACCTGGCGCAGGACCACCCGCGCGCCGCACTGGTTCCCATCCTCAGCGACGCTCGCGGCGTGCAGCTCGTCATGAAGAAATGGGAACGCAAGAAGCGGCTGCCCGACGCCATCGTCATCGAGCACCCGCGGCTGGCCGGCGGGCACCTGGGCGCGGCGCGCATCGCCGACCTGAACGACCCGCGCTTCGAATTCGAGAACGTGATCCCGCAGTCGCTGGCCATCCTGCGCGCGGCGGGCGTCGAGCGCGAGATCCCGCTCATTGCGGCGGGAGGCATCCGCAGTTGCGAGGACATCGCGCGCGTGCAGTCGCTGGGCGCGGCGGCGGCGCAGCTGGGCACACCCTTCGCGGTGACCCAGGAGTGCGACGCCCATGCCGAATTCAAGCGCGTGCTGGCCGAGGCGCGCGACGACGAGATGGTCGAATTCACCAGCGTGGCCGGCCTGCCGGCGCGCGCCGTGGCCACGCGCTGGATGCGG
>JAXHKY010000034.1:0-2256 GCA_034522875.1 Rubrivivax sp.
TCTGGCGGCATCGGCTTGAGCGACGGAGGCGGACATGCTGCCGGCACAAGACGCACTGCAAGGCCTGCGCGTGCTGGAACTGGGCCAGCTCATCGCCGGCCCCTTCGCGGGCAAGACGCTGGCCGACTTCGGCGCCGACGTCATCAAGATCGAGCCCGTCGAAGGCGGTGACCCGCTGCGCAAATGGCGGCTGCTGCGCGAGGGCACCTCGGTGTGGTGGGAGGTGCAAAGCCGCAACAAGCGCAGCGTGACGCTGGACCTGCGCAGCGCCGAAGGCCAGGCCGCAGTGCGCGCGCTGGCCGCCGAGGCCGACGTGCTGATCGAGAACTTCAAGCCCGGCACGATGGAAGCCTGGGGCCTGGGCTGGGACGCGCTGCACGCGCTGAACCCGAAACTCATCATGCTGCGCATCAGCGGCTACGGGCAGACCGGGCCCTATGCCGGCAAGCCGGGTTTCGGCGTGCTGGGTGAAGCGATGGGCGGCCTGCGCCACCTCACCGCCGAGCCGGGCCGCGTGCCGGTGCGCGTGGGCGTGAGCATCGGCGACACGCTGGCGGCGCTGCACGGCGTCATCGGCGTGCTGCTGGCGCTGCGCCACCGTGAAGTCAACGGCGGCCAGGGCCAGATGATCGACGTGGCGCTGTACGAAAGTGTCTTCAACGTCATGGAGAGCCTGCTGCCCGAGTACGACGCCTTCGGTGCCGTGCGTGGCGCGGCCGGTAGCGCGCTGCCGGGCATCGCGCCCAGCAATGCCTACTGTTGCGGTGATGACGCCTACGTGCTGGTGGCCGGCAACGGCGACAGCATCTTCCGAAGGCTCATGCGCGCCATCGGCCGCGCCGACCTCGAGGCCGACCCCGGCCTGGCGCAGAACGACGGCCGCGTGGCGCGTGTGGCCGAGATCGACGCCGCCATCGAGGCCTGGACGCTGCAGCGGCCGATCGACGACGTGATCGCCACGCTGGACGCCGCGGGCGTGCCGGTGGGCCGCATCTACACCGTGGCCGACATCGCACGCGACCCGCAGTACCTGGCGCGCGAGATGGTCGTGCAGACGGCCGACGCCGACGGCCGGCAGCTCTTGGTGCCGGGCATCGTACCCAAGCTGGCCGCGACGCCGGGGCGCCTGCGCACGCCGGCGCCGCGCCTGGGCGAACACAACGCCAGCGTGCTGGGCCAGGCCGGCTGGCCGGTGCGCGCCGCCAACGACGACCAGGTGCAGGAGCGTTGATGAACGGACCAACCCCCTCCCCAGCCCGTCCGCGCATCGCGGTGCACGAGGTCGCGCCGCGCGACGGCCTGCAGATGGAAGCCCGCTTCGTGCCCACCGACGCCAAGGTGGCCTGGCTGGACCGGCTGTCGGGCCTGGGTTACGCGAAGATCGAGGTCACGTCCTTCGTCTCGCCCAAGGCCATACCCGCGCTGGCCGACGCCGAGGACGTGATGCGCCGCATCCGCCGCGCCCGCAGCGTGGTCTACACCGTGCTGGTGCCCAACGCCCGCGGCGCCGAGCGCGCGATTGCCGTTGAAGCAGATGAGTTCAACCTCGTGATGTCGGCCAGTGCCACGCACAACCTGGCCAACCTGCGCATGACGCAGGCGCAGAGCTTCGTCACGCTCAGCGAGGTGGCGAAGCTGGCGCAGCAAGCCGGCGTGGCGGTGAACGTCTCGCTGTCCTGCGCCTTCGGCTGCCCGATGGAAGGCGAGGTGCCCGCGGCCGACGTGCTGGGCTGGGTCGAGCGCTTTGCCGACCTCGGCGTGGACGCCGTGACGCTGTGCGACACCACCGGCATGGCCGACCCCGGGCAGGTGCTTTCGCTGTGCGGCGCGGTGCAGCAGCGCCGGCCCGGCATGGCCGTCACCGCGCACTTCCACGACACGCGCGGCCTCGGCGGGGCCAACGTGTTCGCCGCGCTGCAGGCCGGCATCACGCGCTTCGATGCGTCGCTGGGCGGCATCGGCGGCTGCCCTTATGCGCCGGGCGCCAGCGGCAACGTGGCCACCGAGGACGTGGTGCACCTGCTCACGTGTCTGGGCCGCGACTGTGGCCTGACGGTGGAAGGCCTGACCGGCGCGGCGCAGATGCTGCGCGAGCTGCTGGGCCACGATCTGCCCAGCGCCGTCGGCCGCGCCGGCCCGCGCTGGCAGCGGCACGAACCGCCGGCCGACATCGACCAGATCCGCGCCCGCGCGTTCGGCCGCGCCGCTTGAGCGAGCGGCTCAGCCGCGTTGCGACAACTCGGCGATGAGCTGCGC
>JAXHKY010000035.1:0-228699 GCA_034522875.1 Rubrivivax sp.
AATGTATTGCTAGGCTTTGTAAGCCCGGTCTGTGATGATGCACCATGTGCCACAGACCGGGCTTACAAAGCCTGCCGTAGCGGGTCAGCTTGAGCGAGGGGTTAGGCGTCGCTCTTCGCATGCCGCGCATTGGCTTAGCGGTGTTGATCAACAAGGATTTGATTCCCGTCCGGATCGATAGTGGTGAGGCTTGCTGGACCCGTCGTCTTCTCGTCTGCTTCAGTCGATAGCGGGATACCCTGACTTTTCAAATGGCGCTGAATATCTCTGACATCTTCGAACTCATCTAGATTCTTCGCATTACTATCCCATCCGGGATTGAAAGTCAGCAAGTTTCCTTCAAACATTCCGTGGAACAAACCTATCAAGGTTGATTCGTTCTTCATGATTAACCAGTTCTGCGCCTGGTTGCCGCCGAACACACTAAAGCCAAACTTCTCGTAGAAGGTCCGTGAGGCAGTGATGTCTTTGACCGCGAGGCTTACGGAGAATGCGCCGAGTTTCATGAGCGTTCCTTTGGCTTGGGTGAAGGGACAGAAAGTGAGGGGTGGGTCTTTGCGACGCCTAACGTGGAGTTAAGCGGGCGAACGCGGCAGGCCGCCAGGCCCGGGCTGCGGATAATGTGGCGTACCGCAGCCCCGGGCCCTGCGGCCTGCCGTTGGCGCTCCGCTTGAGCGAGGGGTTAGGCTGCACTTTGCGCGCTCGGCCGAACGCCTTTGAGTAGCAGCCACATCCCGAGTGAGACCTCGTAGATGAACATGGGCAGCATGCCCACGTAGAAATAGTCGCTGGTGTTAGGCGTAAGTACAACTCCGAACGAGTATGCCGCTAGGAGCAGCGAGGCGAAAACTCCCCAGAGAGCAAGGAGCTTTGGTACATAGCCGGAGCGTAGCAGCAGCAGTGCGAACGCAGCCGAGCCAAGACCGAGCGGGATAAAGCCGATGCCAAGGCCTGCCATCTGGGCTCGGAGCGCCATGCCAGCCAAGCCATGAAGTTCGTGCACCGCGAAGCCCTGGGTGTACTCACCGCCGCCAAGCAGCGATAGCGCAACCAGTCCGAGGCCTATAGCCGAGAAGTGCACAGCCAGCTCGACAATACGAAACATGAGTGCCAACGTGGCGAGCCGATAGTCGACCTCACTTAGCAACTGATAGAGCGCCCACACGAGAACTACGACGCCCGTGAAGGTCAGGAGATCTGTCACCAAACCTAACCTGTACAGAATATTCGAGGCGATCAGGTTCGAAGCAGTCTTTGCCGCGCTGTCGCCAACAAGTAGAGAGCCTCGCACATACGCTTCGCCAAAGAGCGCGGATGCGACCGTCAGCAGATACATGGCGCCAGCGATCCGTGCGTAGCGAGATCTATCCGCACTCGATAGAGCAGATCCCGGCGGTGTGTTCATTCGATCGGGCATCGGAGGTGTGTGTTGTGCAGCCTAACGTTCGAGCTAACCGGCCCGCAGCGGCAGGACGGCTTGGCCCGGTCGGCGAAAATGTACCGCGTACCGCCGACCGGGCCAAGCTGGCCTGCCGCTGCGGGTCCGGTTGAGCGAGGGGTTAGGCGGCGACGCGAATGCTTGACCGCAGGAATTCGGGTGCGAAGTCCGCGCCGTTAGGCCAGACGACTGTCTTGAGTTCGTTGTGAAGCACGAATGCTTTGAAGAATTCTTGATTCTTCAATGGCTCAAAGACCTCTCCGACAAGTTCAGAGGACAAATCGACTTCTCCTTCGGCTCCGTCGGCAAATCGAAGCCAGATCGCGTAGCCGCCAACGTACTTCGCTTCCTTGATTCGTGGAACCATGCTCTTACTCCAGTGGTTCGATCTTGGGCAGTGGCTTGCTTGCGCGGGCCAGCGTCCATGTCTCGGCAAGCTCGTCCTTGTGAAGGGTACGCCATTCTTGGACGTGCGCCAACGCTCTCTTGGGAAAGTCGCCGTTGACCAAGCCTGTAGCTATGTCGATGGTCACTTCGTACTCGCCGTAGAGCGCGTGGAAGTGGGGCGGAGCATGGTCGCGGTAGTACATCGCAATCACGATCCCGAGGAAGCGGCTGATCTCTGGCATGCGGCAGTGTAGCGCGGTGCTGGAACGCCAACGTTCTACCACAACGGGCACGCACCGGCAGGCGGGCAGCGTGGCACCATGAAATGGGCCACGCTGACCGAATGCCGGTGCGTGTCCGCTTGAGCGAAGGGTTAGCCCGCACTGCGCCAACCGTGCCGAGCTTGCATTTCTCAGCGGCGCCGGACGCGACCACAGCGGAGTGATGCGACAACTCGGTGGATGGCCTACTCATTGGCCGATTCTGTCCGCGCGCCGCGCCTGCTGCAACCGTGCGCGACGGCTCGTGTGCCAAGGACCACAACGGACTGACTGCCAGGCGCAGCACTGCCGCGCGAAGCGCGAACCACAAACTGGCCAGGGCGCTTTCGATGACCGAAGACCTTCCCGAAGGCAACCTTATTCAACTTCCTCTGTGCTCTCGCTGGTCTTCACTGAAAGTTGCGTCCCTTTGAGCTTCCCGCGCAGCGCGGTGTTTGCACAGCCGAGGTGTGCCCGGCGCGCGGTACGATAGTCGACAGGCGGCCGAACCTGCGACGGCACGCGCTGCGCCCCAAGGCCGCGAAGAACGGCAACCAGGCTGCGAGCGCTTGAATTGCATTTTGTGCGGGCTAACGTTCGAGCTAAGCGGGCGACAACGGCAGGACGCCAGGCCCGGGCTGGCGAAAATGTACCGCGTACCGCCAGGCCGGGCCTGGTGGCCTGCCGTTGGCGCTCCGCTTGAGCGAGGGGTTAGGCGTCATCGGCGGTGCTGCTCAAGTGAGGTTGGCAATGATTGCAGCCACTCGGCGCGCGCGGGTGGTCGGCGACTTTCCCGAGTGCACATGCTCGGTGCTGGTGCGCTTTGTGTATTCAGTGAGTGCGTTCCACTTTGCTTGGAGGACTGGCGAAGCTTGCAGCGCATGCTCAAGCTCGGCCGGGAGCGCTCTGCTCGCTAACCAGAGCGTTACGTTCAACTTGTCCCCGACTGCGATACTGGCCTTCCTGCAGAAGGGTGAGGTGAACTCGACGAACCAAGGTGACCTTTCCTCGGCGTCCCACTTCTTGATGCTTCGTCTGCCGATGAGAATGCCGTTCACGGTCCCTTCGACGATCTCGGTGGCGCAAAGCTTGAGAGCCCGAGCTTTGGCGTTTGGCACCACGAAGTACACCGGAAGCTTGGGGTGCTTGCGTTTCAGTTCGGCGACGAAAGTGACGCGGGGTGAGTTCATGACGCCCCCGCGCGCGGCCCCCCGCCCGCCCCCCGCCCCCCCTCCCTCTCCTTCCTCGCCCGTCTTCCCCCCCCCCTCCCCCCCCCTCCCCCCCCCCCCCTAACGTTGGAGCTAAGCGGGCGACGACGGCAGGACGCCAGGCCCGGACCGTCGCTAATGTACCCGCGTACCACCGGCCCGGGCCTGGTGGCCTGCCGTTGGCGCTCCGCTTGAGCGAGGGGTTAGGCCTCACTGCGCACCGCCCAGTGTATGACATATTCATTCTCGTCGTCCACGCCCCCCCCCCCGGGCGCCGACTTGTATGAAGACCCGGCCTTCAGGACTACTCGGGTTGAAGCCGAGATTCGTTGGAGCGACTTCCATCGCCAGAACCTCAGTGGCGCCAGCTTCAACGGCTTCGTCCAAGGAGTACTTTGAGGGCTTTCCGGCGGTTGCTGCGCCTCTGCCTTGCCGCCCCCCGATCTGGTGAGCATACCGCAGCCGACTTCAACTTGCCCATTTACATGAGCGGCCTGGAAGCAATGTATCCACCGACGCTCCGGGTGTCTTCGGTATTGACGACCCAAGAAATGTCGATCAACAAGGTGGACGATGCCCTCCGCAGCTGCAAGTTCAAGCGATCTGGACGCCACGAATGTCGGGTGACATTGACCTCCTCTTCTTTCTTTTTTTTTTCTTTTTTTTTTTTGTTCGGGCCCCTCTTCTCCTCTGCCTTCCTTTTTGTCTGGCTCGATAATGGTGCCTTCCAGCCCCTCCGGAGAGCGTGACAAGCTGCGAGCGCTTCGAGCGCTGGCTTTGTCATCTATTTGGGTGGCTCGCCAGGGTGCCACGCTCCGCGCTGACCACGGCCGGTGCTCCCCGCCGCCCCGTCTGCCCCTGCCCTTTCTTCTCGCGCGCTTGTGAACCTCTGTGTGCTGCCCCCGGTGTAGTTTTCCCCTGGTTCCTGGCTCGCCCTCCTGGGGCCTGAGTGATTTCGGCTTTGACCCGTCGGATTGCGGCCTCGTTCGGCTAAGCGGGCCGACGCAGGACGGCTGGGGCAGGCGGAGAAGGTGGTCGCCCCCTCCCTCCCCCCTCCTCTTCCCCCCTCTCTCCCCCCCCCTCTTTTCCCCCTTTTTCCCTTTGCTGCCTAACCCGCATATGGACCAACCGCATCAGGCATGCGCGGTTGGTCCATTGCATTGTGTCGCGCAGACGGCCCACCAACAGGTGTCCCTCTTTCGAGGGCCTCCACCAACCCCGCTGCCGGGCGATGGGCGTGCCGATATGGGCCGCCTAAATTGCTCTGGATGAAGCCTCCACCATCCACCTCGAATCCTCCCACTGGTTGCGCAGACGCACTGTCGCCGACGCATGCTACCCGCGTCAAGGCCGACGCCAATCTTGCGGCCCCCCAAGCGCAGCCCAAGCTCCTGGACAGCCTGCGGCACGCCATTCGACGCCGCCACTACTCGATAAGGACCGAGGACGCCTACGTCGACTGGACACGTCGATTCATTCTGTTCCACGGCAAGCGGCACCCACGCGATCTTGGCCCTGAGGACATCGCAGCCTTCTTGACGCATCTGGCTGTCCAGCGCCAGGTCGCGCCCTCCACCCAGAACCAAGCGAAGTCGGCCTTGCTGTTCTTGTATCGCGAAGTGCTGCAGTTGCACCTGCCCTGGCTGGATGAGGTCACTGCCGCCAAGTCGCAGCGACGTCTTCCGGTGGTGCTCACCCCCTCGGAGGTGCGTGCGCTCCTGAACGAACTGAACGGGACGATGGGGTTGCTGGCGTCGCTGCTGTACGGCACCGGCATGCGGGTGCTGGAAGGCCTGCGTTTGCGCGTGAAGGACCTCACCTTTGAACGCCGCGAGATCTTGGTGCGTGACGGCAAGGGCGGCAAGGACCGCGTCACCGTACTTCCCGAAAACCTGATCCTGCCGCTGCAACAGCAACTGGCCTACGCCATGGCCCTGCACGCCAAGGATCTCAAGGCCGGCTTCGGCGAGGTGTGGTTACCCAACGCGCTGTCGGTGAAGTACCCCAGTGCGCCGCGATTGTGGGGATGGCAGTGGGTATTCCCCAGTGCGGTCCGCTCGGCCGACCCCCGCTCCAGGCGTCATCCGCCGGCACCACCTCAACGAGGCGACCCTGCAAAAGGCGATGTCCGTGGCCGGGCACCGCGCCGCCATCGACAAGCAGTGTTCGCCGCACATCCTGCGCCACGCCTTTGCCACCCACATGCTGCAAGCTGGATACGACATTCGCACCGTACAGGAACTGCTCGGGCACCGGGACGTGACGACGACAATGATCTACACGCACGTCATGAACCGAGGTGGGCGCGGTGTGCGCAGCCCCTTTGACCAGATTTAGCGCTGCCGAATACCACCGACCACTGCAAGACAATGTCAACGTTTGGCTGGGTAACGCTTCACTGGAGCAACTGCCACGGCGGCTGATCGTGGCCAGCACCCGGCGCGCCTGCAAACAGCGGCGTTTTCTTTGGGCGCGGCAACGTGGGCGTGGCGGTGCGAGCGTCCAGCGCCGTGGCCGGCGTCATCTCGCCCGTGGGCGTGCGAGGTATGGAGTACGAGGACGCCGACGAATCGCTGCCCGTGGCCGTGCGCGCCGCCCGGCAGGCGGGCGCGCAGTTCGTGATCGCCGTGGACATATCGGCCCGAGCTGGCAAGGCACCGGCCGGCCGTCGTCAGCCCTGCTCGAACGAGACGCCAGGCGCCGCAGCCGCATCGACCCGGTAGATAGATGGGCGGATTGCACTCCGGGCCAAAGGCGCAAGCGCAGCCTTGGCCTGACGGTACGGTTCGAGCCGTTCCAGCTGCGTGGCGCGAATGAGCGGAACGTTCGTGCAACCGGAGAGCGCCGCCAGGCACGAGAGGGCCAGCAAGGGCGCGATGGGGACTGGATGCTTCATGGAACCGCTGACGGTGGTTCGTGCCGCCTGCAGAGCATGGCTTCGCAAATTCGGGTGGACCGTCCCTTGCAATGATGTCGGTTGCACGCCGGCGGCGTGCCGAGCAACACCAATGCACCTGGCCGACAGAGGCGTTCGTGAGGTCACGGTTGGCCGCTGAGCGCACCGATCCGTTCTTGCAGGCGCGGCGCGCGGGCCGGCTCGGCGCAAGCTGACCAGGCCGCGGCGCCAGGGTCGGGTCGTTCCAAGCCTCGGGGTTTCGGTCGCCGAGGCGCGATCTCGGCCCGGGTGCCGCGGATGGGCCGAGACCGGCCCAAGACGGGGCCGCACCGTCGCCGTGTCACGCCTATCGCCAGATCAGACTCATTGGTGGCGGCATGACCATAAAGTAAATAATGAAAACGGTTCAGTTCAACAATGAGGCGCCAGATTAAAAAACTGCCAGCAAAGCCAACCCTTTAACCGACCCCTCCACCCCAACCCTGGAGTTCGACCGATGTCTCACTGGATGAAATGGATCGTGTCTGCCTGCACGGTCGCCCTGCTGGCCGCCTGTGGCGGCAACGACGATGACGAGCCTGCGGCGCAGCCAAAGAATATCGTCCAGACCGCCCAATCGGATTCGCGTTTCAGCATCCTGGTCGAGGCCGTGGTGGCGGCGGACCTGGCAACGACGCTGTCTGCGCCCGGCCCGTTCACCGTCTTCGCCCCCACCAACGACGCTTTTGTTTCGCTGCTGGCCGAACTCGGCGTGACCAAGGACCAGCTGCTCGCCGACAAGGCGCTGCTCACCGCGGTGCTGACGTATCACGTGTTGCCGGCGAAAGTGCTGCGGGCCGACGTGCCGGCAGGCAAGGCCAACACCACGCTGCAGGGCGGCATCTTCAAGGTCGACGCTGTGGGCACGGACCTGGTCATCACCGACGGCCGCAACCGCACGGCGAAGATCACTGCCACCGATCTGGAGGCCAGCAACGGCGTCATCCACGTCGTCGACAAGGTGATCCTGCCGGCAAACCAGACGGTTGTGCAGACGGCCCAGGCCCTGCCCGACTTCAGCATTCTTGTCGATGCCGTGGTGGCCGCCAACCTTCAGGGCACGCTGTCGGGCACCGGTCCGTTCACGGTATTCGCGCCGACCAATGCCGCGTTCGCGGACCTGCTGTCCGAGCTCGGCGTCACCAAGGACCAACTGCTGTCCGACGTGCCCTTGCTGACCCGGGTACTCACCTACCACGTGCTCAGCGGGCGCGTGCTCAAGGCCGACGTCCCCGTGGGCAGCGCCATCGCCACTGTCGAAGGCGGCACCTTCACGGTCGATGGCGGTCTGGCCATCACCGACCAGCGGGGTCGACGGGCCGGCATCGTGGCCACCGACGTTCTGGCCAGCAATGGCGTCATTCACGTCATCGACAAGGTGATTCTCCCTGCACCCTGAGGCCGCTATTCGAGGCCGTTTCTTAGCCGATTGTTTCCCTCCACTCCCAACCCAGAAGGAAGTTCCCATGAAGAAGTTCATCGCCATCGCCGCCCTCGGCGCCGCCGCCTTTGCCGTCCAGGCCAAGGACATCGTCGACACCGCCGTCGGGGCCGGCAATTTCAAGACCCTGGCTGCCGCGCTGCAGGCCGCCGGGCTCATTGACACGCTGAAGGGGCCAGGACCGTTTACGGTCTTCGCCCCCACCGACGCGGCCTTTGCCAAGATCCCCAAGGCTGACCTCGACGCGCTGCTGAAGGACAAGGCCAAGCTCACCGCCGTGTTGACCTACCACGTCGTGCCGGGCAAGGTGATGGCCGCCGACGTCAAGGCCGGCATGGTCAAGACGGTGCAGGGCGGCTCCCTGACGGTGGCCACGATGGGCGGTGTGACGGTCGACAAGGCCAAGGTCACCGGCACCGATATCGTCGCCGACAATGGCGTCATCCACGTCATCGACAGCGTCTTGATGCCCAAGTGAGGCCGGTGGCGGGACGAGGCGGCGGCCTTTAGGCTGCCGCATCGTCCCGGCCCCCGCTCGCAGAGGGTGCTGCTTCGCCGGCGCCTTCGATAATCAGAAGGTGCCAGCCCCGACCCGCGAGAATCCGCCGCCCGACATCGAGGGCTGGTTCGCGCGTCGGGGCTGGTCGCCTTTTTCTTTCCAGCGCGAGGTCTGGCGTGCCATGGCCGCGGCCGAGAGCGGCGTGCTGCATGCCACCACTGGCAGCGGCAAGACCTATGCGGTGTGGCTGGGGTCGCTGGCCCGAGCTGTTCCCGCGGCCGGCTTGCAGGTGCTGTGGTTGACGCCCATGCGCGCCCTGGCCGCCGATACCGCGCGTGCCTTGCAGTTGCCCTTGGCCGACTTGGCGCCTGCCTTGACCGTGGGCCTGCGCACCGGTGACACGCCCAGTGCGGAACGTGCGCGGCAAGACAGGCGGCTGCCCTCGGCGCTGATCACCACGCCCGAATCGCTGAGCCTGATGCTCACGCGCGAGGATGCAAGTGCGCGCCTTTCCGGCGTGCAGACGGTCATCGTCGACGAGTGGCACGAACTGATAGGCAACAAGCGCGGCGTGCAGGTGCAATTGGCGCTGGCACGGCTGAAGCGCTGGAACCCGCGGCTCGTGGTGTGGGGCTTGTCGGCGACACTGGGCAATCTGGAACAGGCAATGCACACGCTGCTGGGCCACGCGGGCGGTCGTCTGGTGCAGGGTCGGGTGGACAAGGCGCTGGTCATCGACACGCTGCTGCCGCACGAACCGGGCCGCTTCAGCTGGGGCGGCCACCTGGGCGCGCAGATGCAGCAGCCGGTGGTCGACGAGATCGAGCGCTCGGCCACCACGCTGGTCTTCACCAATACGCGCAGCCAGGCCGAAATCTGGTACCAGATGCTGCTGGCCGCGCGGCCCGACTGGGCAGGCCTGGTGGCGCTGCACCATGGCTCCATCGACAAGGCCTCGCGCGAATGGGTGGAACTCGGCCTGAAGGAGGGCCGGCTGAAGGCCGTGGTGGCGACCTCGTCGCTGGACCTGGGCGTGGACTTCCTGCCCGTGGAGCGAGTGCTGCAGATCGGCAGTGCCAAGGGCGTGGCGCGGCTGCTGCAGCGTGCCGGCCGCAGCGGCCACGCGCCGGGGCGGGCCAGCCGCGTGACGCTGGTGCCGACGAATACGCTGGAACTGGTGGAAGCCGCCGCGGCGCGGCGTGCGGCATTGGCCGGTCGCGTGGAGGCCCGGGTCTCGCCTGCGAAGCCGCTGGACGTGCTGGTGCAGCACCTGGTGACTGTGGCCTTGGGCGGTGGTTTCGAGGCCGATGCCTTGTTCGAGGAGGTGCGCAGCGCGCACGCCTACCGAGGTCTCACGCGCGAGGAATTCGACTGGGCGCTGGCCTTCGTGGAACGCGGCGGCGACAGCCTCACGGCTTACCCCGAATACCACCGCGTCGCGCTCGTCGACGGCCTGTGGCGCGTGCCCGACCGCGGCATCGCCAAGCGCCACCGGCTGGGCGTGGGCACCATCGTCAGCGACGCCGCGATGCAGGTGAAGTGGCTGACCGGCGGCACCCTGGGCAGCATCGAAGAAGGTTTCATCGCGCGCCTGAACAAGGGTGACTGCTTCGTCTTCGCCGGCCGCGTGCTGGAATTCGTGCGCGTGCAGGACATGGCGGCCTATGTGCGCCGGGCCGCCAGGCCCAAGGGCGTGGTGCCCTCCTGGGCCGGCAGCAAGATGCCCTTGTCCAGCGAGATGGCCGACGCCGTGCTGGCGCTGCTGCACGGCGCGGCCAGCGGCGACTTCGCCGAGCCGGAGCTCGCCGCCGCACGCCCCATGCTCGCCGCCCAGGCGCGGCTGTCGCGGTTGCCGGTGGCCGGCCGGCTGCTCGTGGAACGCTTCCGTTCGCGTGAGGGGCACCACCTTTTCATCTACCCCTTCGCCGGGCGCAACGTGCATATCGGGCTGGCGCAGTTGCTGGCCTGGCGGCTGGCCCGCAGCGAGCCCAATACCTTCTCGCTCAGCGTCAACGACTACGGGCTGGAGATCCTGGCGGCCAAGCCGCCCGCGCTGGATGCGGTGACGCAGGGCGCGCTGTTCCAGACCCACGACCTGATGGCCGATACCCTGGCCAGCCTGAATTCCGGGCAGCTGGCGCAGCGCCGCTTTCGCGAGATCGCGCGCGTGGCCGGTCTCGTCTTCGGCGGCTACCCCGGCGCGCCCAAGAGCCTGCGCCAGTTGCAGGCGTCGAGCAGCCTGTTCTTCGAGGTCTTCCGAAAATACGACGCCGGCAACCGGTTGCTCGGCCAGGCCGAAGCCGAGGTGCTGGCGCAGGAGCTGGACCTGCAGCGCCTGCAAACCACGCTGGACGCGCTCGCCGCCCTGCCGCTGGACCTGGTGGAACTGCGCGCGCCCAGTCCCTTTGCACTGCCGCTGATGGTGGAGCGGCTGCGCGAGCAGCTCAGCACCGAAAAGCTCAAGGACCGGCTGGACCGGCTGCTGGCCGAGGGCGAAGCTGCGCTCGCGTCGGGCCAAGGCGCCGCGGCCGCGCTGCCGCCACGACCTCGGCGTGGGGCATCATCTCGCCACTGATTGTTGACGCCCCACGATGACGATGCCTGCCTGGCGCTCCGGCGCCGTTGTATTCGTGGCCTGCCTGTGCCTGTCCGGGGCCTGGGGCAAGCCGCCCCCGCCCACGCGCACCGTGCAGGGCATCGTCACCCGGGTCACCGACGGCGACAGCCTGTGGGTGACACCGGTCGGGCCGCCCGGCCAGCAAGGCATCGAAGTGCGGCTGGTCGATATCGACGCCCCCGAGATCTGCCAGGTCTGGGGCCAGGAGTCCCGGCGTGCGCTGGAAGATCGGGTGCTCGGCAAGAGCGTGGTGCTGCGCATCACCGGGCGCGACACCTACGGCCGCACCCTCGGCCATGTGCAGGTGGACGGTCTGGACGTGGGCCGCTCGATGGTGGAAGACGGCCAAGCCTGGAGCCTGCGCACGCGCTGGGACCGCGGTCCGCTGGTGAAGGAGGAGCGCATGGCCGGGGCGCTCCGCCGGGGCCTGCACAGCCTGCCCGGCGCGGTGATGCCGCGCGACTTCCGGCAGGGCCATGGGCCGTGCGACAGCGGTAAGGAAGCCAAGGCCCCGGCACCGACACTCGAACCGCGCCCGCTGCCGGCCCCAGCGCCTGAACGGCTGCCGCCCACCACGCTGCCGGCCGCGCCAGGCAAGGTCTTTCGCTGTGATGGCCGCACCCGATGCACGCAGATGACGTCCTGCGAGGAGGCGCGCTTCTTCCTGAAGCACTGTCCTGGCGTGGAGATGGACGGTGACGGCGACGGTGTCCCCTGCGAAACGCAGTGGTGCCACTGAGCGCTACTTCACACGCACCCAGCGCAGTTCGATCGTATCGTTGGGCCACTGCACGGCACTGACCTTCTTCGCCATGGCCCAGGTCAGCGTGCGCCGGTACAGCGGGATGAAAGGCAGATCTTCGCCCACCAGTCGCAGCACGGTCGTCACCATGGCGCGGCGGCGCGTGGCGTCGGGTTCGATGCGGATGGCGTCGATCAGGCTGTCGACCTTGGGGTTGCTGTAGCGACCGGCATTGAAGGTGCCCAGGCCCGCACGGTCGAAGGTGCGGAACAGTCCGTTGAGCGAATTCCAGGCGTCGGGGCTGGCCGTCCAGCCGTATTCGATGAAGCTGGCCGTGCCCTGGCTGAGCTTGGGGAAGAACTGGCCGGTGGGGCTGGATCGCAGCGTGGTGCGGATGCCCACTTGCGTGAGCATGGCGCTCACCGCCTGGCAGACGTTTTCGCGCCAGGCCACGTTGACGCAGTCCAGCGTGACGGCAAAGCCGTTCGGGTAACCCGCCTCACCGAGCAGCAGGCGCGAACGCGCCGGGTCGTAGGGCAGGCGCTGGTCGAGTGCCGCTGGCGAACCGTCGACCAGCGGGCTCAGGAAGGCGCCGGTGGGCACCGCCTGGCCGCGCAGCACCTTGTCCACGATCAGCGGCACGTTGATGGCGTGGTACACGGCCTTGCGCACGCGCAGGTCCTTGAACGGGTTGCGGCCCTTCACGTCGCTGTACTGCAGTTCGTCGCGCGACTGGTCGAAGGTGAGGTATTGCTGGCCGATGTCGGCGGTCTGCAACAGCGACATGCGGGCATCGGACTTCAGGCGCGCGATATCCTGGTAGGGCGGGTCCAGCACCATGTCGACCTCGCCCGAGGTCAGCGCGGCCAGCCGCGTGGCGTCGGACTTGATGGTGACCCAGCTCACCTGCTGCAGGTTGCCGTGGCGTCCGTCGGCCCAGCCCCACCAGCCGTCGTGGCGCCGCAGCAGGGTGCGCACGTCCGGCTCATAGCGCTCCAGGCGCATCGGGCCGGTGCCGTTGGCGTGGCGGATGGCGTAGGTTTCCTGCTTGGCGTTGAAGTCCTGCGCCTTGGTGATGCCGTTTTTTTCGCTCCAGGCCTTGCTCATGATGGCCACGAACTGCAGCTTCTCGGGCAGCACGGCGTCCGGAGCCTCGAGCTGGAACTCCACCTGCAGCGGGTCGAGCTTGCGCACGGCCGTGACGCCCTTGAGCTGGAAGGCGCGCTGCGAGGGCGCGACCATGGCACGTTCCAGCGAGAACACCGCGTCGTCGGCGGTGAAGGGCGTGCCGTCGTGGAAGCTCACGCCCGGGCGCAGCCGGAAGCGCCAGCGTGTGGGCGCCGTCATCTGCCAGGAAACGGCCAGCGCGGGCTCGATCTGGAACTTCTCGTCGCGGCCGACCAGCGACTCATAGACCTGGAAGGCCACACGCGAGTGGTACAGCAGCGCCAGCGCATGCGGGTCCATGGTCTGGGGATCGAAGGCCGTGGCAATGCGCAGCGAGGCCGCGTGTGCGGCGCTGCCGGCCAGCAGCAGCAGGGCGAGCGCGAGACGAAGGCAGCGAAGGAAGGTGCGGGCAGGGGGCATGAGCGGCGGGTGCGCGAATCAGCGCCGGGCCGCGCGGGCGGCGTCCAGAAAGTCGTGCAGGATGGGTGTGTCGTCCAGTGTCACGGGGTGCGCCGGGTCGTGGAATTCCGGGTGCCACTGCACGCCCGCGACATAGCCGGCACCGCCGCGGCGCACCGCTTCGATCATGCCGTCCTCAGGGCAGCGCGCTTCCACCACGAAGCCGGGCGCCAGGTCCTTGATGCCCTGGTGGTGGATGCTGTTGGTCGTGGCCCGCTTCACACCGGGAAACAGCGATGCAAGCCGCGTGCCCGGCACGAATTCCACCGCATGGTGGTGGTGTTCGTATTGACCTGCCACGCGGTGGTCCAGCGCTTCGGGGCGCTGCGTGCCAATATCCTGCAGCAGCGTGCCGCCGTAGGCCACGTTGAGCAACTGCAGCCCGCGGCAGATGCCGAAGACGGGCTTGCGCGCGGCCACGAAGGCGCGGATGAGTTCCATTTCATAGCGGTCGCGCACGCGGTCGCCGCGCCAGTCTTCATGCAGCGGTGTTTCGCCATAGCTTTCGGGGGCGACGTCGTTGCCGCCCTGCAGCACCAGGCCGTCGAGCGCGGCGGCGTAGTCGTGCAGGTCGAGATCGCTGCGCTTGACCACGCTCTCCGCGTCCACCGCCGGCACCATGACCGCCATGGCGCCGCCCGCCAGCAGCCAGTGCGCCACCGACTGCTCCAGGTAGTGCAGGGTTTTCGTCCACACGCCGGCCAGCGGCATGCCGTCCGCGCCGGGGTAGTAGATGCGCGCCGAGACGCCGATGAGCAAACGCTTGTGCATGGCCGGGCATCATCGCCTGCGGCAGGCGCCGCCGCTATTCGGCTATGCCCGGCCCCTAGTTCCTCAGCCCATCAAGCGGCCGAACTGTGTGGTAGGGGTGAGCACCCGACCCAGGAGCCGCTGCGGCCTCACTCCTGTTCCTCGGCGCCGTCGTCCTCGTCTTCCTCACGCGCCTTCCTGGCCCGCGCGGCCAGCGGGTCGGCGAGCCCGGCCATGTCCTGCACCAGCACCGATGTTGGCACCGTGCCGGCCAGCCGCGTGGCCGGCAGCGGCAGCGTGCTCATGTAGGGCGCGCGGCTGACGCTGTCGGTGGCGCGGTGGATGAAACTGAGCGAGATGGCACTGCCGGCCAGCGTGGCCGCGGCCACCGCCGCGGTGACGGTGCGGCGGTAGGCCGGCAGCACATGCGCCATGTGCTCGCGCAGCCACAGCGCGAACAGCAGCACCTGCGCCGGCGCGGCCAGCCGCCACAGCCACGGCCAGCCCAGCGACGCCGCCACTTGCGGCAGCAGGGCGTCAGCCAACTGGACGGCCAGCATCCAGGGCAAGGCGATGCGCAGGTGGCCGGCGAAGTCGAAACGGTGCTGAAAGACCTTGGACAGCAGTGCCCACAACCCGCACCAGCCGGCCACCGCCACCGGCAGACCCATCACCACCGGCAGCCAGGCCGTGAGGTCGGCGCCGGGGTCGAGGCCGAGCCCGAGTTCGGCCAGTGCCAGCGCCAGCAAGGCCAGCCCCAGCAACCAGGGCGTTGCCACCGCCGCGGCGGCGGGCAGCGGCTTCTCCGCGGCCAGGGTTTCGCCCGGCAGGCGCAGCCGCAGCCGCGTCTGGCCGAGTTGCAGCGTGGCGCCGGCTTCGGGCAGCACGCAGGTGCTGCCGGCGCCGTGCCGGCGGCCGTCGACCGCCACGCCGTTGGCGGTGTCCAGCACCGTCAGCACCAGGCGGCCCTGCGCGTCGGGTCCGATGCTCGCGTGCCGGGGCGCCACGTAGGCGTCGTCCAGCACCATGTGGTTGGCCAGGGCGCGCCCCAACGTCAGCGGCCAGGCGCGCACGTCCACGGTGCGGCCCGGGCGGCCGTCGCGCTCGAAGCACTCGATCAGCGCGAGGCGTTCTTCGGGTCGGTCCATGCAAAGCCGTCCAGGTAATGGGCGGTCAGGCGCTGCGCGCTGGCCAGGCTCACGCCGCGGGCGTCGAAGCGGCCCTGCACGCCGACCTCGCTGCCGTCGAGCGTGGCCACCAGCACACTCAGGTCGTGCAGGCCCTCGAGCTTCTTGTAGGCGCGCAGGCAGACCACGGCCCGCAGCGGCAAGCCGTCGCGGTCGACGCTGCGCTCCACGCAACGCGGTGCAGTACGGTGGTTTTCATCGACGCCCATGAATTCATTGCGGAAGCTGGCTGAATAACGTTCGGCAAAGCGCAGCGCACCGAGCTTGCTGCCGTCGTAGGCCTCGTGGCGCACCGACAAGTGGCCGGTGAGCAGCGAGCCGCTGACGAAGATGCGGCTGTCCATGGCGCAGTCGCTGCGCTCGAACTGCAGCCCGCGCACGGCCTGTGGCGAGCCGCGACCCCAGCAGCGCATGAACTCTTCCTGCGGCACCGGAATGGCATAACGCGGGTGGCCGGCGCTGCGCCAGGGCAGGGCAAGAAAACGTTCGGTGAGCGTGGCCTGGTGCGCCAGCAGTTGCCGTGTCACTTCGGCCCAGGCCGGCGTGGTGATGGGCGCGGCGCCGCGCCCGCGCTCGATCAGGCCGCGCACCGGCGCGGCCGGCACCAGGAAGCTGACCTGTTCTCCGTCGCGCCGCGCCGCCACGTTGACGCCGATGAGCCGGCCCTGGTCGTCGAGCGCCGGGCCGCCGCTCATGCCGCCGCTGAGCGAGCCGCCGAAGAACAGCGTTTCCAGGAAGCTGCGTTCCACCGGCCCGTTGTAGCTGCCTTCGGCCACCGCGAAGCCCACGTCGAGCGGATTGCCCAGCGAGAAGATGCGTGCACCGCGCGGCAGCGGCTCATTCGCCGGGCGCAACACCACGGCGCCGCGACCGGCCAGCGGGGCGGGGTCGGCGGGGCGCAGCAGGGCCAGGTCGTGGACGACGTCGAAGGCCAGCAGTTCCAGCGCCCCCTGCCGGCCGTCGACGGTGGCGTAGACCAGCCGGTGGCGGCCGGGCTGCAGCGCGAACTGGCTGACGACGTGGTAGTTGGTGACCAGCAGGCCGGACTCGTCGACCAGAAAACCCGAACCCACCGAGGACTGGCTGTCCTGCGTCCTGAGCAGCGTGCGCACCTGCAGCAGGCGTGGGCGCGTGCGTTCGTAGATGCGCTGCCCGGTGCCGGAGAGCGCCGATTCGGCGGCCGGGCCCGCGGCGCCGGGTGGGGCGCTGGCGGCTGCACCGGTGGCCTCGGCGGTGGCGGCGCCGGCGCCGTTGATGGACAGCGCCAGCCACAAGCCTGTGGCCGAGGCCAGCGCGGTCCAGCCGGCCTGCCACGCTTGCGGGAGGAACCGGTGGCCCAGACAGATCGGGGAAGCGGCGACGCCGGTCAGGTGCATGACGGCATCTTAGCCGGCCCGGCAAGGCAACGATGCCGTCAGATCAGCCTTGCGGGCGACATCGCTTCTGGCTGCACGCCCTGGCGCTGCAAGGCTGGCGGCAGCGGCGCGCCCAGCAGCAAGGCCTCGGCCAGCCGCGCCGCGCCGGCCGCGCTCTGGATGCCGTAGCCACCCTGGCCGGCGAGCCAGAAGAAGCGCGTGGCACGTGGGTCGGCGCCGATGACGAGTTCGCCGTCGGGCGCGAAGGTGCGCAGCCCTGCCCAGGTGCGGCGCGGGCGGCGGATGACGAGCGTGGTGCGCTGCTCGATGCGCGCGATGCCGGTGGCGATATCGATCTCTTCGGCCACCACGTCGTGTGCCGGCACCGGGTCGGCATTGGCCGGCGAGCCCAGCAGCTGGCCGGCTTCGGGCTTGAAATACCAGCCTTCGTCGACCGCCACCACCGCCGGCCAGCCGCGGTGGTCGTGGCCGGGGGCTTCGAAGGTGAAGGCGCTGCGGCGCCGCGGCTGCAGTCCCAGCGGCGCCAGCCCGGCCCTTTGCGCCACCGTGTCGGCCCAGGCGCCGGCGGCGTTGACGAGCCCGCGTGTGCGCACGCTGCGGTCGCCGGACACGGCCAGGGTCCAACCGCCAGGATCCGGTCGTGCAGCTTGCAGTTCGGCGTCGGTCCACAGCGTGGCGCCCAGGGCACGGGCGCGGCGCAGCGCCTGCTGGTGCAGCGCATGCACGTCGATGTCCATCGCCTCGGCTTCGACGATGGCGCCGACCAGACCCGCCGGCTGCAGCACCGGCAACCGCGCCAGGGCCGCACCGGCGTCGATGCGCTGCACGGCGCTGCCGCTGGCCTGCAGCGCACGGAACTGTTCGTCCAGCAAGGCCTCCTGGCCCTGCCACGCGACATGGAGCACGCCGCGCCGCGACAGCACCTCTGGCCCATAGTCGGCACGGCTGGCGCGCGTGAGCGCACGCGCCTGCGGCGGGCCGTAACTTTCCATGAACATGGCGGCACTGCGCCCGGTGCTGTGCAGGCCGGGCTGGGCTTCGCGCTCCAGCAGCAGCACGCGGCCATGCGCCGCCAGCCGCGCCGCCAGCGTGCTGCCGGCGATACCGGCGCCGACGATGGCGAAGTCGAAGTCGAAGTCGAAGTCGAAGGTCATCGCCAGGCCGTCGCCTCAGTCGCGCATCAACGTGCTCTTGCCGAACAGGCTCTCGATCAAGTCCACCGCCAGTTCGGCGGTCTTGTTGCGCACATCCAGCGCCGGATTGAGCTCCATCACGTCCAGGCTGGCGAGAAAGCCGCTGTCGGCGATCATCTCCATGCACAGCTGCGCTTCACGGTAGGTGGGCCCGCCGGGCACGGTGGTGCCCACGCCGGGGGCGATGTCGGGGTCGAGGAAGTCGACGTCGAAGCTGACGTGCAGGTGCGTGTGGGCGTCCAGCGTGGCCAGGGCCAGCTCCATGGTGTGGCGCATGCCCATCTCGTCGATATAGCGCATGTCGAAGACCTCCAGCCCCACTTCGTGCACGAAGCGTTTCTCGCCGGGGTCGACGCTGCGGATGCCGATCTGGCGCAGCGTTTTCGGGTTCAATGCCGGCACGGTACCGCCGATGCGCACGAGTTCCTGCGGCCCGTGCCCGCACAGGCAGGCCACCGGCATGCCGTGGATATTGCCGCTGGGCGTGAGCACGCGGGTATTGAAGTCGGCATGGGCGTCCAGCCACAGCACGCGCAGCTTGCGGCCGGTCTCGCGGCAGTGGCGCGCCACCGCGCTGATGCTGCCGATGCCCAGGCAGTGGTCGCCGCCCAGCAGGATGGGCAGGCGCTGCAGCCGCAGTTCGGCCAGCACCGCCTCGTGCACGAGTTCATTCCAGGCCACCACCTCGTGCAGGTGGCGGTAGCCGTCCACCGGCGGCAGCCAGGGGTTGGCCGGGCCGGCGAGGTTGCCGCGGTCCTGCACCTCCAGGCCATGGCCCTCCAGCGTGGCCTGCAGGCCGGCCACGCGCAAGGCCTCGGGCCCCATGCTGGCGCCGCGCGTGCCGGCGCCGATGTCGGTGGGGGCGCCGATGAGGCTGATGTGGCGGTGGTTCATGGGCGAGCCTTCAGATGTCGACGGCGAACTCGCCGGTCTGCGTGGGCGGCAGGTCGAAGCCATAGTGCGTGGCCAGCACCTCCCAGGCTTCCTCGGCGGTTTCGACGAAGCGCACCAGGCCGGTGTCGCCGGGGCTGATCATGCCGGTCTCGACCAGATAGTCGAAGTCGATCAGCCGCCGCCAGAAGGCGCGGCCGAAGAGCAGGATCGGCCGCTTGCGGCTCTTCCCCGTCTGCACCAGGGTCATGGTCTCGAACAGCTCGTCGAGCGTGCCGAAGCCGCCCGGGAAGCACACCAGCGCAATGCTGCGCATCAGGAAGTGCATCTTGCGCAGCGCGAAATAGTGGAACTGGAAACACAGCTCGGGCGTGATGTAGGGGTTGGGCGCCTGCTCGTGCGGCAGCACGATGTTCAGCCCGATGCTCTTGCCGCCGACGTCGTGGGCGCCGCGGTTGCCCGCCTCCATGATGCCGGGGCCGCCGCCGGTGACCACGTAAATGGGCGTGGCGTGCTCGCGCGAGCGTTCGGTCACCAGGCCCGCGAAGCGCCGCGCCTCGTCGTAGTAGTGGCTCATCAGCGCCGCCGTCTCGGCACGGCGCAGCGCCTGCGGGTTGCCGTCGGCGCGCGCGGCTTGCAGCGCCAGCGCGGCTTCCTCGGGGGGCGTGATGCGCGCACTGCCGAAGATGACGATCGTCGATTCGATGCCCTGCGCCTGCTGCATCAGTTCGGGCTTGAGCAGTTCGAGCTGCATGCGCACCGGGCGCAGCTCCTCGCGCAGCAGGAAGTCGGTGTCGGTGAAAGCCAGGCGGTAGGCGCTCTCGGGTCCGGCATAGCGCGAAGGTTCGACCGCGACGGCGGCCTCTTCCTCGGCCGTGGGGAAGTTGCGGGCGGCGACGGGGGGTTTGTTCGATTCCATGGCGCGCAGCTTAACCGCGGCGCGTGGCGCGTCCGGTCCGCCCGTGATAGCGTTTGCGGTTATGAACACCCATCGCATCGCCGTCATCCCGGGTGACGGCATCGGCAAGGAAGTGATGCCCGAAGGCCTGCGCGCGCTCGACGCCGCGGCGCGGCGCTTCGGCATCGACCTGGCCTACGACCACTTCGACTTCGCCAGCTGCGACTATTACGCGCAGCACGGCCAGATGCTGCCCGTCGACTGGAAGCAGCGCATCGGCAGCCACGCCGCCATCTTCTATGGCGCCGTCGGCTGGCCGGCCACCGTGCCCGACCATGTGTCGCTGTGGGGCTCGCTGCTGAAATTCAGGCGCGAGTTCGACCAGTACGTCAACCTGCGCCCGGCGCGGCTGATGCCCGGCGTGCGCAGCCCGCTGGTCGACCGCCAGGGCCAGCCCCTGCCGCCCGGCGCCATCGACATGATGATCGTGCGCGAGAACACCGAGGGCGAATATTCCAGCATCGGCGGACGCATGTTCGAGGGCACCGAGCGCGAGGTCGTGATCCAGGAGACGGTGATGTCGCGCGTGGGCGTGGACCGCGTGCTGAAGTTCGCCTTCGAGCTGGCGCAGCGGCGGCCGCGGCGCAAGCTCACCTCGGCCACCAAGAGCAACGGCATCTCGATCACCATGCCGTACTGGGACGAGCGCGTGGCGGCCATGGGCGCGTTGTACCCGGAGGTGGCGGTGGACCAGTTCCACATCGACATCCTCACCGCGCACTTCGTGCAGCGGCCGCAGCAGTTCGACGTGGTGGTGGCGAGCAACCTGTTCGGCGACATCCTGTCCGACCTGGGACCGGCCTGCACCGGCACCATCGGCATCGCGCCTTCGGCCAACCTGAACCCCACGCGCGAGTGGCCCAGCCTGTTCGAGCCGGTGCACGGCTCGGCGCCCGACATTGCGGGCAAGGGAGTCGCCAACCCCATCGGCCAGATCTGGTCGGGCGCGCTGATGCTCGACTTCCTGGGCCACCGCGACGCCCACGACGCCATGCTGGCGGCCATCGAGTCCGTGCTCGCCGACCCGGCCGCGCCGCGTACGCCCGACCTGGGCGGCACGGCCGGCACGGCCGAAGTGGGCCGGGCCATTGCACAGGCCATCGAACAAGCCCACCGGGGTTCGCACCGATGACGGCGGTGTCCGCCCGCGCGGCGTTGCGCCACGGTGGCGCGAGCGCCCTCGTCCTTGGCGGACCTTCGGCGTTGATCATGCCTGCGCAGCAGTGGCCGCTGCGCTGAAGCCCGGAAGGAATCGACATGCGCATCCTGATCTGCGAATTCATGGACGAACGCGCGGTGAACCGCCTGCGCACGGCCCACGAAGTGCACTACGACGCCGCGCTGGTGGACGAGGCGCCGGCGCTGCTGCGCGAAGCCGCACGCGCCGATGCGCTGGTGGTGCGCAACCGCACGCAGGTGCGCGGCGCCTTGCTCGACGCCCTGGTGCGCTGCCGTGCCGTCGGCCGGCTGGGTGTGGGCCTGGACAACGTCGACGTGCCCGGCTGCGAAGCGCGCGGCATGCGCGTGATTCCCGCCAGCGGCGCCAATGCCCTGAGCGTGGCCGAATACGTGGTCACCACGGCGCTGATGCTGCTGCGCGGCGCCTATGCGTCGACGCCGGCGGTGGCCGCCGGCCAGTGGCCGCGCACGGCGCTGTGCAACGGACGCGAAGCTGCCGGCAGGACACTGGGCTTGATCGGCTACGGCTCGATCGGCCAGCTCACGGCGCGGCTGGCACGGGGTCTGGGACTGCGCGTGATCGCCTTCGACGCGATGATGGACGGCGACCACCCGGCTTTCGCCGACGGCGTGGCCGCCAGCGCCGGGCTCGACGAAGTGATCCAGACCGCCGACGTGGTGAGCCTGCACGTGCCGCTGGTGGACGCCACGCGCGGCCTCTTCGACGCCGCGCGCATCGCGGCCATGAAGCCGGGTGCGGTGCTGATCAATACCGCGCGCGGCGGCATCGTCGACGAACTGGCGCTGGCCGCGGCGCTGAAGGGCGGGCATCTGGGCGGCGCGGCGCTGGATGTCTTCACCAGCGAGCCGCTGCCGGCCACGGCTCACTTCCAGGACTGCCCGAACCTGCTGCTCACGCCGCACATTGCCGGCTTGACGGCCGAATCGAACGAGCGCGTGAGTTTTCTCGTCGCCGACAAGCTGCTGGAGGCGCTGGCTTGAAGCGCTCGCCGGACGAACGGCGAACCCGCGTCGGGGCCGCCGTGGTTCCGCGCCGTGCGTTCGATCCTGTGCCCATCGACCCGAGCCTGTCGGAGGTGGCCCGCGACAAGGTCATGCGGGCGGCCCATGCCGACCGGCCGATTCCGGCTGGCTGAGATGCGTGGCGCTGTCGTCAACGCGGCGGGCTGCACACCGGGCAGGCCGGGTTGCGCGGCGTCTTCACTTCATGCCACTCCATGGCCCGGCCGTCCAGCATGAGCAGCCGGCCGGCGAGCGAGCGGCCCACGCCGGCCAGCAGCTTCAGCGCCTCGGCCGCCTGCACGCAGCCGATGATGCCCACCAGCGGTGCGAAGACGCCCATCGTGGCGCAGGCCACCTCGTCGTATTCCACCTCGGGCGGAAACAGGCAGGCGTAACACGGCCCGCCGCCCTGGCGCGAGTCGTAGACCGACACCTGGCCGTCGAAGCCGATCGCCGCGCCCGACACCAGCGGCCTGCCGTGGCGCACGCAGGCGGCGTTGATTTCGTGCCGGGTGGCGAAGTTGTCGCTGCAGTCCAGCACCACGTCGGCCTGCGGCACCAGGGCGTCCAGCAGCACGGCGTCGGCGCGGCGCGCCAGCGCCTGCACTTGCACGTCGGGATTGATCGCTGCCACGCTGGCGCGCACCGAGTCGGCCTTGGGCTGGCCCACGCGCGAGAGGTCGTGCGCGATCTGGCGCTGCAGGTTGGTGAGGTCTACGGTGTCGTGGTCGACCACCGTCATGCGGCCCACCCCGGCCGTGCCCAGGTACAGCGCCACGGGCGAGCCCAACCCGCCGGCGCCGATGACCAGCGCGTGCGACTGCAGCAGCCGCTGCTGACCCTCGACGCCGATCTCGTCGAGCAAGAGGTGGCGCGCATAGCGCAGCAGTTGCCGGTCGTCCATGAGGGGGCTTGAAGCAGGAAAGCCCGCCGGCCGGCGGGCTTCGCCGTGCGCGGCGCGGGGCCTACTTGGTGGTGCTGGCGGCCGGCGCCTCGGCGCGGCGCTCGACGTTCTTGCTGGCCATCACCGGCAGGCCGCGCAACTGATTCAGCGCCTGCTGCAACGGGAAGTCTTCCGCGCTGCCGAATTCGGGCAGCGGCTTGACCGGCTCCTTGGTCTTGGCCACTTGTTGCTCGAGCTTGGCGCGCGCTTCCTCGCGCGCCTTCTCGCGCGCCGGGTCCTTGGCTTCGTCGGCGCCGGACAGGTGCTTGTCGAGGTCGGCCTCGCGCATGCGCAGCGCGGCGAAGACATTGCCTTCGGCGGTTTCGTCCAGCCACACGTCGGGCTCGATGCCCTTGGCCTGGATGCTGCGACCGCTGGGCGTGTAATAGCGAGCGGTGGTGATCTTCAGCGCCGTCTCGCCCGGCAGCGGCCGGATCGTCTGCACCGAGCCCTTGCCGAAGGTCTGCGCACCCATGATGGTGGCGCGCTTGTGGTCCTGCAGCGCCCCGGCCACGATCTCGCTGGCCGAGGCCGAGCCTTCGTTGACCAGCACCACCAGCGGCACGGACTTCAGCGCCGCGGGCAGCCGGCGCAGCGGGTCGGGGCCGCCGCGCCGCGCGTAGTACTCGGGGCTGGCGCGGAAGCTGGCGCGCGATTCCGGCAGCTGGCCGTTGGTGGTGACGACCACCTCGTCGGCCGGCAGGAAGGCCGCCGACAAGGCCACCGCGCCGTCGAGCAGGCCGCCGGGGTCGTTGCGCAGGTCGAGCACCAGGCCCTTCAGGTTGGGGTCCTGCTTGTAGAGTTCGTCGATCTTCTTGACGAAGTCGTCCACCGTGCGGTCCTGGAACTGGCTCACGCGCAACCAGCCATAACCCGGCTCGATCATCTTCGCGCGCACGCTCTGCATGCGGATCTCTTCGCGGATGATGGTCACCGGGAAGCTGCGGCTTTCGGCCTTGCGGAAGACCGTGAGGACGACCTTGGTGCTGGGGTCGCCGCGCATGCGCTTGACCGCCTGGTCGACCGTCATGCCCTTGACCGGGGTGTCGTCGATGCGCGTGATGAAGTCGCCGGGCTTCAGGCCGGCGCGGAAGGCGGGCGAGCCTTCGATCGGCGAAACCACCTTCACCAGGCCGTCTTCCATGCCCATCTCGATGCCGATGCCGACGAACTTGCCGCCGGTGTTTTCGCGGAATTCCTTCCAGGTCTTCTTGTCCAGATATTGCGAATGCGGGTCCAGGCCGGCCACCATGCCGCCGATGGCGTCTTCGATCAGCTTCTTCTCGTCCACCGGCTCGACATATTCGCTCTTCACGCGGTCGAACACGGCGGCGAGCTGCTGCACCTCGGCCAGTGGCAGCGGCGACAGCGAACTGCGCGCCACGGCCTGCAATTGCATGGTGGTCAGCGCACCGGCCACCACGCCCACGGCCAGGATTCCAGCCACTTTCAGTTTGGCACCCATTTTGGAGTCGCCTTTCGTGCAGCTAAACAGGATTCTTCAGCCAGTATATGGCCGGGCTCGGTTTTCGACAGACGTCGGCCGATAAAGTTGCACCCCGCAAATGTGCGGGTTTGGGCAAAGGCGGCGGAATCGGTTTCAGCCCGTTTCGCCTTCGCGGGCAAAGGTCACCACGTGGTCCACCGCGGTGCGGATGCCGATCCATTCGCCCACCTCGTGGTCGTGGTGCGAGGGCACGTGCGCCAGCACGCGCTCGCCGCTGGCCAGGCGCAGCGTGAGCAGGAACTCGCTGCCGCGGAAGGCCTTGCGCTCGATCAGCGCGCGCACCGGGGAGGCGTCGTCGTGCACGATATCGTCGGCGCGCAGCAGCACGTCGCATTCGCCGTTCGGAAAGGCCTCGGGCAGCGGGCAGCCGGCCATGTCGTTGAGTTCGCCCAGCGGCGTGTGCACGCAGGGACCGCTGGCGCAGGCCACGATCTGGGCCGGCGTGAAGACGCCGTGGCCGATGAACTGGGCCACGAAACGCGACGCCGGGCGGTGGTACAGGCTGTAGGCGTCGTCCCACTGCTCGAGCCGGCCCTGGTGCATGACGCCGATGACGTCGCCCACGGCAAAGGCTTCCAGCTGGTCGTGCGTGACCAGCAGCGCCGTGGTGCCGCTTTCCTTCAGGATCACGCGCACCTCCTGCGCCAGGCGTTCGCGCAGGTCCACGTCCAGGCTGGAGAAGGGTTCGTCCAGCAGCAGCAGCCTGGGCGCCGGCGCCAGCGCGCGCGCCAGCGCCACGCGCTGCTGCTGGCCGCCGGACAGTTCGTGCGGGGCGCGCTTCGCGGCATGCGCCAGACCCACCAGGTCGAGCATCTGCTGCACGCGCTGCTGGCGTGCCGCGCGGTCGAGCCCGGCCACGCCGAAGGCCACGTTGTCGGCCACGCTCAGGTGCGGGAACAGCGCGTAGTCCTGGAACACCATGCCGATGCGGCGCTGCTCGGGCGCCAGGTGCAGGCCGCGGCCGGTGTCGGACAGTGTCTCGCCGGCCATCGTCACGCGCCCGGCGGCGCAGCGTTCCAGCCCGGCCACGGCGCGCAGCAGCGAGGTCTTGCCACAGCCCGAAGGCCCGATGAGCACGCCGATCCTGCCGGCGGCCAGACCCAGCGACACCGCGTCCACCGCGGCGCGGCCGCTGCTGGCGCGCGCATACCGGACGGAGACCGATTCCAGACTCAGGAACATGGCGCGATCATAATCGTTCGTCAATAAATGAGTATGGTTCGCATTCTCGACCTCTCTTCCAGCTGTGCGGCTGCGTCATGCGCCACCTGCTGACCGCCGTCTGCGTGCTGCTCGCGCTGCCGGTGCTGGGCGTGCTGGGCGCCTGGCTCACGCTGGACCCGGCGGCGCTGGCCGTGCTGCGCCACCAATGGGCCACCGTGCTGCCCGAATATGCGCTGCAGTCGGCACTGCTGTCGGCCGGCGTGGGTCTGGGCGTGGTCGTGCTGGGCTCGGCCACGGCGGCGGCGGTCACGCTGTACCAGTTCCCCGGCCGGCGCATCTTCGAATGGGCGCTGCTGCTGCCGCTGGCCATCCCGGCCTACGTGCTGGCCTTTGCCTGGACCGACGCGCTGCAGTACGCCAGCCCGCTGCAGGCCGGCCTGCGTGAGCTGCTGGGCCGCCGCCAGCCGCTGTGGCCCGACGTGCGCAGCCTGCCCGGCGCGGTGGTGCTGTTCGTGCTGTGCCTGTACCCCTACGTCTACCTGCTGGCGCGCGCCGCACTGGGCGACCGCGCCGTGCGCATGATGGAAGCGGCGCGGCTGCTGGGCGCGCCGATGCGCCGCCGGGTGCTGGAGGTGGCGCTGCCGATGGCACGCCCGGCCATCGCCGCCGGTGCCGCGCTGGCGCTGATGGAAACGCTGGCCGACTACGGTGTGGGCGCGTATTTCGGCCTGGCCACCTTCAGCACCGGCATCTACAAGGCCTGGCTGGTACTGGGCGACCGTACCGCCGCCGCGCAACTGGCCGCCGTGCTGCTGCTGGTGGTGGCGGCGCTGCTGGCGGCGGAACGCATGGCGCAGCGCCGCATGCGCTTCACGGCCAGCCGGGGTGGCGCGGCGCAATCGGCCGAGGCGCGGCCGCTCGAACTGCACGGCACCGCGGCGGCGGCGGCCTGGCTGCTGTGCGCGCTGCCGGTGCTGCTGGGTTTCGTGCTGCCGGTGGCCTGGCTGGGGCACCTGCTGTGGCAGGAAGCGGCGCATTCGGAATTCGGCCTGCCGCTGGCGCGCTTTGGCCAGTGGGCCGCCTCCAGCTTCAAGCTCGCCGGCCTGGCGGCCGTGCTGGCCACCGGGCTGGCCTTGGCGCTGGGCTTTGCGCTGCGCCAGAACCGCGGCGGGCTGCTGCAGCCGGCGGCGCGCGTGCTGTCGCTGGGTTATGCGGTGCCGGGCGCGGTGATCGCGGTGGGCATCCTGCTGCCGGTGGGATGGCTGCAGGACCGCTGGCCGCAGGCCGGCGCCGCCGCGCTCGTCACCGGCACGCTGTTCGGCCTGCTCTACGCCTACCTGGTGCGCTTTTCGGCGGTGGCGCTGCAGTCGGTGGAGGCGGGTTATGCGCGCGTGCCGGTGTCGATCGACGAAACCGCGCGCATGCTCGGCGGCACGGCACGGCGCCTGTTCACCGAACTGCACCTGCCGCTGCTCAAGCGTTCGGCGCTGGCGGCGGCGCTGCTGGTCTTCGTCGACGTCATGAAGGAGTTGCCGGCCACGCTGGTGCTGCGCCCCTTCGGCAGCGACACGCTGGCCGTGGTGGCCTACAACTTCGCCCGTGACGAACGGCTGGCCGAAGCCGCGTTGCCCTCGCTGGCCATCGTGGCGGTGGGGTTGATCCCCGTGGTGCTGCTGAGCCGGGCGCTGCGCGCGCCGGCGGACTGACGCCCGGCATCGTCACACGGGCCTTCAGTTCGCGCCCGCGTCGGCCGAAACCCCTGGGGCGGCATGGCCGCGGTCGACGAAGGGGTGACCATGCTCGAAGTGCTGAAACGATTGCAGCCTCAGGCCGAGGCTGCCGCCGAGCGCGAGCATTGGTTGCGCGCGCGGCGCCCGGAACGCGAGTGCGACCGCGCGCTCACCGGCACCGCGCGCCAGTGGTTGCGCCGGCTGCCGCCGCGGCGCCGCCCGCTGCGACTGTGCATGGCGCACCCGCGGGTGGCGAACCGCATCGCGTGGTGCTGGAACGACCCGGACCTGAGCCGGCAGGTGCTGCAAGACCTGCTGGTCGACCGCCGCGGCGGCCGGCGCGGATTTTCACCGGGCATCGTGCGTGAACTGCAGCGGCTGCACGAGTTCAACGACCAGCAACGCATGGAACTGCACGAGGAGACCTGGGTCCAGGCGCTGAGGCGAGTGGTCGGTCTGCCTTGAAGGCAGGCGGCAGGATCGGCAGGGGCCGTGTCGCAAGAACCCGCCATTCAGCCCCACGGCTCCTATCGCGAGCCTTCCGCGTGATGGCTGGCGACCACAGGGGCCGACTGGCGGTGTTTGCCATGCCCTGACCCTTTGGCGACGTCATCTGGCCCCCCCGGCAGGAATCGAACCTGCATCTGGCGCTTAGGAGGCGCCCGTTCTATCCATTGAACTACGGCGGGACGACAGTGGATTTTCTCATGCCGGCGTCGGCCGGCGTTTCCTGCAGACGCCAGACCCAGATCACGTCCAGCGAGTTGTCCTCGCCGCTCTGCGCCCGCACCGTGATGCGCTGCGCGATGCGGTAGGTGAGCTGCCAGGTGCCGATGGTGGCATTGACGCCGCGTTCATAGCTCACGAACCAGTTGCGCGACAGCTGCTTGCCCAGCATGATGACGGTTTCGCCGTTGGTGTCGCCCTGGCGCAGCGAGAGCTCGTCGATGCCCAGGTTGCGCAGCAACGCGTCGGTGGGTGCTTCGCCTTCGCCGGCCAGCAGCGCCACGGCGGCGCGCTGCAGCAGTGCCGTGTCGGCGCGGTCCAGGCCGTCGGGTTCGCGCCCGAGCAGCAGCCAGGAGAGCTTCTCGTTCTCGCTCATCTCGGGGTCGGAGAACAGGCGCACGCGCGGCGTCTGCACGTTGCCGGTGATGGCCACGCCCACGCGCAGGTCGATATTCGGGCGCAGCGCCAGCACGTCCAGCCGCGGGTTGTCGGGCGGGCCGGAGAAGGCCACGATGCCGCGGTCGATGACGAGCCTCTGGCCATAGGCGGCATAGGTGCCGCCTTCGGTGCTGATGGTGCCATTGATGGCCAGGCGGCCGGCGGGCGCCGTCAGTCGCAGCTGGCCGCGCAGCAGCGTGTCCAGGCCGCGGCCGCGCAGCTTGAGCTGGGGCCCCATGTCGATGTCCAGGCCGAGCACGAAGTTGCGCGCCGGCCGCGGCGCCGCGGCTTCGGCAGCGCGCGGCTCGGCGCCGCCTTCGCGGCGCACCGTGACGTCGTTGTCCAGCGTCGGGGCGTCGGCGCGGCTGATGTCGAACAGGCCTTCGTCGACGGTGAAACGCCCGTCCAGCCGGGCCTGTTCCGCCTGCAGCGAGAGTTCGGCCTGGCCGCTGGCAATCACCAGCCGGTCGACGCGCCCCAGCACGCGGAAGCGTTCGGCCACCAGCTTCAGGCGCGCCTGCGGTGCGCGGCCCAGCGTGGCGCCGCCGGTGACCGTGATGCGGCCGTCGCCTCCATTCAACGTGAAGCGGTCGATCTGCGCGGTGTCGCCTTCCAGCCGCACGGCCACTTCGCCGTCGGCCACGTTCACGCCCTGCAGCAGGTTGCGCACGCTCAGCCGGCTGCCGCTGAGCGCGCCGGTGAAGCGCGGATCGCCGAAGGTGCCGCCCAGCGTGGCCGTGCTGCGCAGTTCACCGGCCAGCCGCCAGCCGGGGGGCACCCAGGCGCTCCAGATGCCCAGGTCGGCCACGAAGGCCTGGGCGCTGCCGCCGATGGCGGCGTCGGCGTGTGGCCAGCGCCGTTCGGGCCCGGTGCGCACCTGCAACTGGCCGCCGATCTCGCCCAGGCTGCGCCCCTTCAGGGTGGGCGTGAAGGTCCACAGGCCGTTGTGTGCGCTCAGGGCCAGCCGCAATTCGCTGAGCCCCATCAGCTGCATGCCGCCGGCGTCGGCCAGGTGCAGGTCGCCTTCGCTGCGCTCGAAGACGAGGTCGGCGTCGAAGCGCTCGGCGGCGCGGATGTCCACCCGGCCGCCCATCTTCAGGTCGCCCTGCCAGCCTGCGCCGGGTTGCATGCGGGCCAGCAGCGGCGCCACCGCGAAGGGTTCGATGTCGGCGTGCAGTTCGATCTGCGGCAAGGCGCTGCGCAGGTCCACCCGGACCTCGTCCCAGCGCAGGGCGACGGCGTCGCCCAGGCGCAGGCGGCCGGGATCGGCGCGCAACGCCAGCAGGCTGCCGCCGGCGCCCAGGGTGGCTTCGACATTCAGATCGCGTGTCTCGGCCCAGGGCGCGACCTCACTGCCCTTCGCGGTGCCGTCCCAGGTGCCGACCTGCAGCCGCTCGACGCGGGCGCTCCAGACACCGCCACCGGCAGGGTTGGCCAGCCAGGCGCCGCGGGCCAGCAGTTGTGCCCGCGTGCCCGGCTGCGCCGGCAGGCCCAGAGCACGCTCGGCCAGCAGCGGCGGCGCCAGCGGCAGTGCACCGAAAAATTCGATGCGGTGATCGGCCAACCTGCCGTCCAGGCTGGCACGCACCTGACCGGCCTGCGCGGCACCCCACTTCAGGTCGGCCAGGTCGACCTGCAGCGAAAGCGGTTGCGCACCGCCGGTGTCCATGTGCCATCGGGCCTGGCCGTCGGCCAAGGCCAGCGGGCCGGCGAGCAATTGCTGCACGCGGGCGTGGCCCTCAAGGCGCATATCGGGCCAGCGGCCGTCGGCGACCAGCGTGGCGTCCGCGCTGCCGCGTTGCGGCAGCCAGTCCACCAGCGCCGGTGAAAGCCGCACCAGCGGCGCCAGCGATACCAGGCTGCCGGCCGCGAGCTCGGCGCGCCAGTGGTCGGTCTGGCCGCTGCCACCGGGGTCGCCGCGGCCGTCGACGGTGAACCGGTTGCCACCCAGCAGCAGCTCGGCGTGCATCGACGCACTGCCTTGCCCGGCGGCCGGCAGTGCCTTCAGGTCCATGCTCGCGGCCAGCGGCACGCCGGCGAGCACCGAGTCCTGGATGCGCAGACTGCCGTTGCCGGCCAGTCGCTGCGCCAGCGCCGGCCAGGGCAGGCCGGCGGCGTTGGCGGGCAGGCGCAGGTTCAGGTCCCATTGCGCCGACAGGCGGTGCGGGCCTTGCCGCCAGCCCGAGCCAACTTCGCCCGGCCACCAGGGGACCGGGTTGAAGTCGACCAGGTTGCCGGCGGTCTGCAGTTCCCAGGTCTGAGGCCCGGTGCGCTGCAGCGTGGCCCGCAGCTCGGCGCTGGCGGCGCCGGCCTCGGCACGGACGCGCCGCAACTCCACCCGCTGATCGCTGGCGCTGCCTTGCATGGCCAGGCGCACTGCCTTCGGCGCGCCTTCCACCATGCCGGTCAGGTCGAGGGTCCAGTCCACCTGCGGACGCTGTGTCGGAGCGCCGGTGTCGGCGGCTGCGCGGGTGTCGGGCGAGGGCAGGCCGCGGACCTTCGCCGAGACCGGACCGGTGAGCGTCATGGCCGCGGCACGGCTGTCCAGCCATTGCGGCGCCACGGCGGCCAGCCGCGTGTTCAGCGTGAGTTCCGTGCCCAGCCACAGCGCGCTGCCGCTCCAGCGGCCGGCGCTGCGGGTGGCGTCGGCCAGCTCGACGTCGAAGCGAGTGATCTCCAGCCGGTCGGGCTGCTCCAGCGTGCCCAGGGCCTGCAACATGACACTGCGCACGGGCAGCCGGCCCTCGTTCCAGCGGCCGGGCAGGGCGTTGCGCAGGTCGACCGTGGCGCGCAAGGGTTCGTTGCGGGCCGTGCTGGCCAGTTCGGCGTTGCCGCTCAAACGCGTCTGCGGCGCATGCGTCGACAGGGCCGCCAGGTCCAGCGCCGTGGTCTGCAGGGTCAGTCCGGCCAGCGGCCAGGCTTGCAGCAACTGCAGCTTCGCGCGCAGGTCCAGCGTCGGCGCGGCATGCGGGCCGCGGGGCACGCCGCGCAGCGTGGCTTCCAGGTCGAACAGCGCGGCGGTGCCGCTGGCGCGCAGCACGGCCGCCCAGGCCGGGATGTCGCCGCCATCGGTGGGCACCACGGTGCCGTCCAGCGCCAACGGCAGCGGCGCCTGGTTGCCGATGCGCGCGCTGGCGCTGAAGGTTGCGCCCTGCCAGTCGACGCTGGCCCGGGCCACGCGGTGCTCGGCGCCGGGTTGGGCGTCCAGTACCAGCTGCTGCAGGGCCAGGCGGCGCAGCGGCGGCAGGTCGTCGACGATCAGCTCTTCGGCCCGCGCCGAGGCCACCACCACTTGCACCGGCCAGGCAATGCTCAGCGGCACCGGCAGCGGGCTCGCGGTCGGCGGGCCGGTGACCACGGTGACGCGGCGCGCCACGAACTGCGCCATGTCGACGCCCAGCCAGGCCTGCGGATGGGGCCGCCAGTGCCAGGCCAGCCCATCCGCGCGCAGGTCCTCCAGCGTCAGCGAGGCCTCGCCACCGGCCCAGGTGACCTGCACCCGGTCGGCCTGCCAGTGATCGCCGAGCAGGGCGCCGCGAAAACCGCTGACCTGCACGGCCGGCAGGCTTTCCAGCAGCCAGCGGCTGCCCGCTTCGTGAAACAGCAGCCAGCGCACGCCGCCCGCCGTTCCCAGCAGCAGCGCCAAAACGAGGCCCGACCACAGCCACAGGCCGGGCGCGCGGCGGGGCCGGGACGCCGTTGGTCGCTCGGCCGGGGGGGGCGCGGGTGGCGGGAGGGAGGCGTCGGCAGCCATGTCAACGAGAGTGTGGCGCGGTGGGCGTTTCCGGCCTGTCAGAAGGCGATGCCGACGCTGAAGTGCAGACGCCAGTCGCGCACTTCCTGGCCCCAGGCCAGGTCCAGCCGCAGGGGGCCCACCGGGCTGCGCCAGCGCAGCCCCGCGCCGGCACCCAGGAAGGGGTCGATGTCGTCGAATCCGTTGGCGGCATTGCCGGCGTCCACGAAGAGCGCGCCCCACAGCGAGGGCATCGAACTCAGGATCGGCCGCGCCACCTCGAGGCTGGCCGTCAGCACCGACGTGCCGCCGCCGACGCTGCCGTCGACCTCGGGGCCCAGGCTGCGGTAGGCGTAGCCGCGCACCGATTCATCGCCGCCGGCGCGCCACTTCTGCGATTCGGGCACCACCATGCCTTCGCGCAGGAAGATCTCGCCGGCTTCCAGCCGCGCCTGGCCATACCAGGAACCACCCAGCGGCTGGTACGCGGTGAAGCGACCGTAGGCGCGCGCGAAGATGCCCGGGCTGGCGTCGGTGCCGTCCGATCGGCCCACGCCGCCCTGCAGGCTGAGCGTAAAGCCCCGCGTGGGCAGGATCACGTTGTCCAGCCGCCGCAGCACGGCGTGGCTGTTCAGCGACAGCGCCAGTGCCTCGGTGCGCTGGTCCTCGACGGTGGTGCGCACCGAGCGTTCGATCTCGACGAAATTGAGGCGCTCCAGCCGCTGCCGGTCGTTGCTGCGACCGGCGCGCACGCGCACCGACAGCACGGTGTCGGAGTCCGACTCGAGGTTCTCGATGGCCGCGCCGATCAGGTTGCGGTGCAGCCCGTCTTCGGTATGGCTGCTCAGTTCGCCATCCCACGCCTGGCGCAGCTCGGCCCATTCGATCTTGTTTTGCGCCGAGGCGGCCCAGCCGAAGACGCGCCGGTAGATATGTTCCACCGACACACGCGGCCCGTTGTTGGAACTGACGCCGACACCGAAGGTGTAGACCTGCAGCGGCGCCTCGCGCAGCCGGGCCACGATGCGTGCATCGGCGGCGCGCGACGGGTCGGCGTCGAGCACGACGTTGACGCTCTCGAACAGGCCCGACTTGATGAGGCGCTCCTGAAAGTCGAGCAGCAGCGTCTCGGTGATGGGCGTGCCGCGCGGCGTGTCGGCAAGGTGGGCCACGGTCTGGGCATCGTGCGCCACCAGCCCTTCGATCTGCAGTTCGCCAAAGCGGAACAGCGGCCCGCTCTCGGCCACCAGGAACAGCCGCACCTCGTTGTTCGGCACGTCGACCTCTGCGCCGGTGCCGGCCCAGGTGGCGGCGGCATAGCCTGCCGCGCGCAGTTCGGCCAGCGCGGCGGACTTGGCGTCGCTCCAGTCCGGGTTGCGAAAGGTCCGGCCCAGCGGCAACTGCCACTTCTGGCGCAGGGCTGTCAGTGTGGCCAGGGCATGGGCCTCGCCCGCCGCGGCGTCGCGTTCCAGGTCGCCCTGGACTTCGATGGTGACGCGCGAGATGCTGGCGCTTGGCCCCGGGTCTACCTCCAGGCGCACGATATCGGGCTGGCCTGTGGCGCGCCCCGGCGCGCGCCCGAGCGTGACCTGCGGCGTGAAAAAGCCCTCGGTCTGAAGCAATTCGGCCACCTGCGCCGGCGTGGCGTCGATGAGGCGCGACCATTCGGTGTCGTCGATGTCCACGCGTGTCATGCCGCCCAGGCGCACCAGGTCGAGATGGCGTTCGAGCAGCGCCTGCAGGGGCGGCGGCGCGACGATTTCCACGTTGACACCGAGGGTGGACGTCTGCTGAACGTCGGCGGCGTTGCGCACGACGCCGCTGCCCGCCGGGGCCGCGGATGCGGCGGCCGGCGCGCCCGGCCCCGGGGTCAGCAGCGCGCAACCCGAGCACAGCAGCAGCGCCAGCACCGCCGCCGGCCCGACCGCGCGCCGCAAGTTCATTTGCCGAGCAGCCGCATCGCGCCTTCCAGCCCGGCCAGCGTGAGCGGGAACATGCGCTGGTTCATCAGCTGCTGCACGATGGCGATGCTCTGCCGGTATTGCCACACGCCTTGCGGCTCGGGGTTGATCCAGGCGAATTTCGGGAAGGCCTGCGTCAGCCGCTGCAGCCATTCCAAGCCGGCTTCCTCGTTGTTGTATTCCACGCTGCCGCCGGGCTGCAGGATCTCGTACGGGCTCATGGTGGCGTCGCCCACGAAGATCAGCTTGTAGTCCTTGTTGTAGGTGCGGATGACGTCCCAGGTGGCGAATTTCTCGCTGTAGCGGCGCCGGTTGTTCTTCCACATGAAGTCGTAGACGCAGTTGTGGAAGTAATAGAACTCCAGGTGCTTGAACTCGGTCTTCGCGGCGCTGAAGAGTTCCTCCACACGGTGGATGTGCTCGTCCATGGTGCCGCCCACGTCCATCAGCAGCAGCACCTTCACCTTGTTGTGGCGCTCGGGCACCATCCTGATGTCCAGCATGCCTGCATTCGCCGCCGTGCTGTGGATGGTGTCGTCGAGGTCGAGTTCCTCGGCCGCGCCCTCGCGGGCAAAGCGGCGCAGCCGGCGCAGTGCCACCTTGACATTGCGTGTGCCCAGTTCCTTGGTGTCGTCGTAGTCCTTGTAGGCGCGCTGGTCCCACACCTTCACCGCGCTCTTGTGGCGCCCCGCGGCCTGGCCCATGCGGATGCCCTGGGGGTTGTACCCGTAGGCGCCGAACGGGCTGGTGCCGCCGGTGCCGATCATCTTGCTGCCGCCTTCGTGGCGTTCCTTCTGCTCCTCGAAGCGCTTCTTCAGCGTGTCCATCAGCTCGTCCCAGCCCATCTTCTCGATTTTCGCCTTGTCCTCGGGGCTGAGTTCGAGCTCCAGCGTCTTCTTCAGCCAGTCCAGCGGCACGTCCTGCGTGAAGTCGGTGAGCATCTCCACGCCCTTGAAATAGGCGGCGAAGGCGCGGTCGAACTTGTCGAACTGGGCTTCGTCCTTGACCAGCGCGGTGCGGGCCAGGTAGTAGAACTTGTCCACCGATGGGCCGCCGTCGTCGTCGATCACGCCGGCCTGCAGCGCTTCGAGCAGGCTCAGGTACTCGGTGACGGATACCTTCAGCTTGGCGGCGCGCAGGGTGTAGAAGAAGTCGATGAGCATCGCGGTCCCCCGGGTTCAGCGGAGCCAGTTCTCGAGTTTCAGGCCACGCACGCGGCTGAATTCGCGGGTGTTGCCGGTGACCACCGTCAGGTCTTCGGCCAGGGCATGTGCGGCCAGCCAGAGATCGTTCGTGCCGATGGGCGTGCCGCGACGTTCCAATTCGGCACGTGTTTGCCCGTAGTGGGGCGCGACATGCGGCTGCAGCGGCAGCACGGCCAGCGCCTGCAGCAGCCGATGGATGCGCGTGGCCACCGCAGCCCCGACGGGCCGCTTGTCGAGGCCGAAGGCGACCTCTGCAGCAGTGACAACCGACAGGGCGACGCTGCCAGCTTCGAGTTCCGCCAGCCGCCGCGCGGCATGGGCGCTGGTCTGCCGCGCGAGGGCGCTGAGCACGTCGGTATCCAGCAGGAAGCGGGGGGCACTCACGGCGGTTCAGCCACCGCGCTTCGCGTTCCGCTTCGGCGGGGCCTTGGCCGGTGGCCCGAACAAGGTGTCCCAGTCACGCTCTTGTTGCGGCTGAGTTTCGTCCATGACCGCCAGAAGTGCGTCCATTTCGGCGTGGTCCTGCTCGGTCAGCGGCGGCAGGCCGGCAAAGGCCTCGTCCAGCACCTCACCCATCGTGCGCGGCTTTTCGCGCAACACCACTTCGTTGCCACGGCGGAAGATCTCCACCGTCTTGCTGCTGAAGCGGAATTCCTTGGGCAGGCGCACGGCCTGGCTGTTGCCGGACTGGAAGACGGTGGTTTCGGCCATGGCGGGCACCTCGCGACGTCAAGGATATACGCCAAGTATATACGTTGAGCTGCCGCCAAGGTCTTCAGCGGCCGCGTGGTGCGGCCCGCTTGCCCGGCCCCGGGTCGTGCGCCTTCAGCCAGTCGAAGAACTCGCCGTACCAGAGCTGGCTGTTGCGCGGCTTCAGGACCCAGTGGTTCTCGTCGGGGAACCACAGCAGACGCGCGTCCACCTTCAGCGCCTTGAGGGTGTTGTAGTAGGCCAGGCCCTGTGCGTCGGGCACGCGGTAGTCCAGCGCGCCGTGAATCACCAGCGTCGGTGTGCGCATGGCCCCGGCATAGGCGTGCGGGCTTTGCGCCTGCACGCGGGCCGGGTCGTCCCAGTACCATGCCCCCAGTTCCTTGGCGTGCCAGCTCCAGGCGTCGTCGGCGAACATCGCCGTCCAGTCGAAGCAGCCGGCGTGGCACACGTAGGCCCGGTAGCGGCCGGGTTTCACGTGGCCGTTCATCCACGCCACCATGTAGCCGCCGTAGCTGCCGCCGGTGGCGAAGACGCGCTGGCGGTCGATCCACGGCTTGCCCAGCATCAGGTCGGTGGCGGCTTCGACGTCCTGCAACTCCAGCGCGCCCCAGCGGTGCGTGATGCTGTCCAGGAAGGCATAGCCGAAGCCGCTGGAGCCGTGGTAATTGACGCTGGCGACGACATAACCCTGGGCCGCGAAGAGCTGCGTATTCCAGCGGTAGTGCCAGTTGTCGCCGGGGCCGGTGTGCGGGCCGCCGTGGATGTTGTGCAGCAGCGGATATTTCTTCCTGGCGTCGAATCCCGGCGGGTAGACGAGCCACATCTGCACGTCGTCGGGCGCGGCGCCCAATGCGCTGGCGCCCTTGAACCAGACCTCCTCGACGCGGCCGAAGTCCACGCCGGCCAGCAGCGCGTCGTTGAAGCTCTCCAGTCGCCGCGGCGCCTCGCCCGGCGGGTGCACGTGCAGACGCGGCGGGTGGCTGGCCGTGTCGGCCAGCGTCACCAGCGTTCCGGCGGCCTTGTCGAAGCCGCCCACCCAGCCGCCGGCCACCGCCACCTCGGCGCGGTGGTCGGGCAGGTCGAAACGCCACAGGTGCATGCGCCCCTTCTGCTCTGCGGTGAAGAGCACGGCCTCGCCGTCGTCTTCCCAGTGCAGCGGGGCATGCACTTCGTGGTCCCATTCGGCGCTGACGACCCTGTGGCTGCCGTCGTCGCGGTGCCAGATCGCCAGCTGCGCCGGCATCGTGTGCTTGCGCCCCTGGTGGCTGGCGGTGAAGGCGATGCGCTGGCCGTCGGGGCTGTAGCGCGGGCTGCCGAAGTCCCATTCGGCGTCGCGCACGATGACCGTGGTCTTGCCGCTCTTCAGGTCCAGCTCGGCCAGTGCAAAGCGGCCGTCGGCGCGCTTCTCGGGCGCCGGGTCGAAGGCGAAGGCGACGCGCCGCCCGTCGGGCGAGACGTCGAACTGGTTGGCGTCGGGGTCCGAGCGGCTCAGCTCGAAGGACGTGCCCTCGAACAGGTCGCGCACCTTGCCGGGCCGGCCGTTGCCGCGCAGTTCCAGCAGGTGCAGGTGGGCGACGCGACCCTGCGGCAAGTGGTGGTCCCAGAAGCGGTATTGCGCCTCGCTGGTGGCATAGCCGGTCTCCTTGCGGTCCTTGAATTCCTGGTGCCGTTTGGCTTGTGCCGCGTGGCCCCTCAGCTCCGGCCAGACCCAGGAGACGAACAACAAGCGCCTGCCGTCGGGGCACCAGCGGAAGGCCTCCACGCCGGTCGCCACTTCGGCGGCGCGGCGGGCCTCGCCGCCGTCGGGCGCGATGACGTAGAGCTGCGTCTCGTCGTCC
The DNA here is from genome assembly GCA_034522875.1 of Rubrivivax sp. Taxonomy (GTDB): domain Bacteria; phylum Pseudomonadota; class Gammaproteobacteria; order Burkholderiales; family Burkholderiaceae_C; genus Rubrivivax. The sequence continues at coordinate 37,667 of JAXHKY010000035.1, forward strand.
TTCTTGCCCTGCTGCTCGCGCTTGGCGGTGAAGGCGATGAGATCGCCGCGCGGGCTGAAGCGTGGTGCGCCGTCCTTGTCGCCGCACTGCGTGAGCGGCCGCGGCGCGCCGCCCAGCGTGGACAACAGCCACAGCGACGAGGCCGACTTGTTGTCGGCCATGGAAAAGCGCGTCAGCGCGACCACCGCCTGTGCGCCGTCGGGCGCCAGGCTGGGGTTGCCCAGGCGTTCGATGCGCCACAGGTCTTCGACGGTGAAATTCTTCTTCTTCGCCATGGTGTGTCCGGGGCCTGTAAGTCGATGTCAGCGCGGGCGCGCCAGGTGCCAGTCCAGGTGCGACCGCACGGCCGGCCATTCGGCGGCGGTGATGCTGTAGACGGCGGTGTCGCGCAGCGAGCCGTCGGCCGCGCGCAGGTGGGCGCGCAGCACGCCGTCGAGCTGCGCGCCCAGGCGTTCGATGGCGCGCCGGCTCTGCGTATTCAGGCGGTGGGTGCGGAATTCCACCGCGATGCAGTCCAGCGCCTCGAAGGCGTGCGCGAGCAGCAGCCGCTTGCACTCGGTATTGAGCGGAGTGCGCTGCGCCGAGGCGCGCGTCCAGGTGCTGCCGATCTCGACGCGGCGGTGCCCGGCGTCGATGTGCATGTAGGTCGTCATGCCGGCCACACGGCCGGCGCCGTCGAACACCGTGAAGGGCAGCATGCTGCCGGCCGCCTGCAGCGCCAGCCGGCGCTGGATCTCGGCGGCCATGCCCTCGGGCGACGGCACGCTGGTGGTCCAGAGGCGCCAGAGCTCGCCGTCGCGCACGGCCTCGCAGAGACCGGCTTCGTGTTCGCTGGCCAGCGGCCGCAGCACGGCATGGCTGCCGCGCAATTCAACCGGCGCCGGCCAGCCCATGGGCGTCAACGGTTGTGACGTTGCATGAAGACGAGCTTCTCGAACAGCGTCACGTCCTGTTCGTTCTTCAGCAGCGCGCCCACCAGCGGCGGCACCGCGACCTTGTCGTCCTGGCTCTGCAGCGCCTCCAGCGGAATGTCTTCCGCCACCAGCAGCTTGAGCCAGTCCAGCAGCTCGCTGGTGCTCGGCTTCTTCTTCAGCCCGGGCAGATTGCGCACGTCGTAGAAGGTCTTCAGCGCCGCGCCCAGCAGCTCCTTCTTCAGCCCCGGAAAGTGCACGTCGACGATGCTGCGCATGGTGTCGGCGTCGGGGAACTTGATGTAGTGGAAGAAGCAGCGGCGCAGGAAGGCGTCGGGCAGGTCCTTCTCGTTGTTGCTGGTGATGAAGACGATGGGCCGGTGCCGCGCCTTGACCAGTTCACGCGTCTCGTAGACGTAGAACTCCATGCGGTCGAGTTCGCGCAGCAGATCGTTGGGAAATTCGATGTCGGCCTTGTCGATCTCGTCGATGAGCAGCGCCGTGGGTTCGTCGGAGGTGAAGGCCTGCCACAGCACGCCGCGCACGATGTAGTTGCGGATGTCGCGCACGCGTTCGCTGTCGGCGCCGGCGAGCTGGCTGTCGCGCAGCCGGCTCACGGCGTCGTATTCGTACAGGCCCTGCTGCGCCTTGGTGGTGCTCTTGATGTGCCATTGCAGCAGCGGCAGCCCCAGGGCGCGCGCCACTTCCTCGGCCAGCATGGTCTTGCCGGTGCCCGGCTCGCCCTTCACGAGCAGCGGGCGCTGCAGCGTCACGGCGGCGTTGACCGCCAGCATCAGGTCTTGCGTGGCGACGTACTGGTCGGAGCCCTGGAATTTCATCTTGTGGGGTAGGCAGGTGCGCCTGGATGGCTTCGAATCAGTATAAGGGTCTGCCTATAATCGGCGCCGCTTAGCACTGCCATGACCCGCCGCTGGCGGGGAACGCGCCTGACGACCCAACCCCCTTCGACGATGAGCAAAATCCTTCCCCTTCTGCTGGCCCTGGCCGGTGCCTTCCTTGCCACCGCGGGTGCGCACGCCCAGGACGCGGCGGCTGGCGAGAAAAAGGCCGCCATGTGCATCGGCTGCCATGGCATCAAGGGTTACCAGTCCAGTTTCCCGCAGGTGCACAAGGTGCCCATGATCTCGGGCCAGGGTTCGAAATACATCGTCGCCGCGCTCACTGCGTACAAGAAGGGCGAGCGCCGCCATCCTTCGATGCGCGGCATTGCCGGTTCGCTCACCGAACAGGACATGTCCGACCTCGGCGCCTACTACGAGCAGCATGGCGCCTCGATGATCAAGACGGTGGCAGAGACGCCGGCCGTGCCGCCTTCGCCGGCGGTGGCCGAGTTGCTGACGCGCGGCGCCTGTGCGTCCTGCCACGGGGCTAACTTCAGCAAGCCGATCGACGGCAGCTACCCCAAGCTGGCCGGCCAGCATGCCGACTACCTGTTCGTGGCGCTCAAGTCGTATGCCATCGGCGCCCAGCCGCAGATCGGGCGCAGCAATGCCATCATGGGCGCACAGGTCAAACAGTTCAGCCGCGCCGAGCTCAAGGCCATGGCCGACTACCTGGGCTCGCTGCCGGGTGAATTGCGCACGGTGCCGCAGTCGAAGTTCCGCTGACGTTCATCCACCTTCTTGCAGACGGCCGCCGTGGCGACAGGACGGCCGTTTCGCATTCCCGGGCCGGCCTGCGGTCACGGCCAGCTGCCTTCCAACCGCAGCAGGGCCAGCTTGCGCGGCAGCCCGCCGGCATAGCCGGTGAGCGAGCCGTCGCGCCCCACCACGCGGTGGCAGGGAACGATGATCGAGATCGGATTGCGCCCCACGGCCGCACCCACCGCTCGCGCGGCCGCGGGGAGGCCCAGCACCCGGGCGATGTCGCCATAGGTGCCGAGCTGGCCCATGGGGATCTTCAGCAAGGCCTGCCACACGCGCTGCTGGAAGTCGGTGCCGGCCGGATCCAGCGGCACGCTGAATGCGCGCTGCCGGCCGGTGAAATATTCGTCGAATTCGCGTTCGGCCTGCCGCAGCACGTCGTTCCCGGGTTGCAGCGGCGCGTCCACCACGTCGGTGCGATGAGCTTGCCCGTCGAACCAGGCCAGCGCCAGCCCGCGCGCGGTGGTGGCCAGGGTCAGCGGGCCCAGCGGGGTGTCGATGCGGCCTTGGGCCACGAGGACTTGCTTCATGTCGTCGTCTCCAGGTGGTGCCACAGCCGCATCACGGCATAGGCGCGCCAGGGTCGCCAGGCCTCGGCCCGCGCCATGACTTGTTTCGGGTCGCGTGTGCCCAGCGCGTTCATGAGGCCGATGTCGCTGGCCGGCCAGGCGTCGGGCCAGGCCAGCGCGCGCATCGCGATCACCTGCACCGTCCATTCGCCGACGCCGGGCAGCGAGCGCAGCAGGGCCAGCGTGGGCTCCAGCGGCGCGCCGCGGTGCAGCGCCAGCCGGCCCGTGGCCACGGCGCGCGCCAGGGCCTGCAGCGCACCCACGCGCTGGCGCACGATGCCGAGCCGGCCGATGTCCCCGGGGTCGGCCGCGGCCAGTGTCGCGGCGTCGGGAAACAGACGGGTCAGCGTGGCGTAGGGGGTGTCGATGGGCATGCCGAATCGGTTCACCAGCCGCTGCACCAGCGTGCGCGCAGCCTTCACCGTGACCTGCTGGCCCAGGATCACGCGCACGGCGGTCTCGAAGCCGTTCAGCGTGCCGGGCAGACGTGCACCCGGCTGTGGAGGCACCGGCAGCGTCGCCAGCGTGGCGTCGATGGCGGCCGGGTCGGCGTCGAGGTCGAAGGCCTGGCGAGCGCGCTGCAGCACGGCGCCGAGCACGGGGGCCAGGCTTGGCGAAACGGTCAGGTGCAGCTCATGCGCTGCGGGCACGAAGCGCGCGTTGATCCAGCCGGCCAGGTGCTCGCCGCGGTGCGCCCAGGCCAGCGTGCGCCGCAGTTCCAGGCCCTCGACCTGTTCTACGCCAAGCACTTGTCGTCGTGCGAAGAAACCGAGCAGCGCTGCCACGTCGTAGGGGGGTCGCCACGCCAGGCGCAGCGGCTTGTCGGCTGTGGCCGGGTCCGTGCCTTGGCGCCGCAACTGCGTCGGGTTCAGCCGGTAGCGTTCGGCAAACGCGGCGTTGAATCGGCGCAGGCTTTCGAAGCCGCTGGCCAGCGCCACCTGCGTCACCGGCAGCGCCGTGTCGGTGAGCAGCTGCTTGGCCAGCAGCAGGCGTTGCGTGGCCAGATAGTCGCGCGGCGCCACACCGTGTGCGGCCTGGAAGATGCGGCGCAGGTGGCGGTCGGTGACGCCCAGCCGCTCGGCGATGACCGGCAGGCTGGAGCTGCTGCCGTCGTGCACGGCTTGTTCCAGCATCAGCGCCGCGCTGTCGGCCAGGCTGCGCGAGGAGTCCATGGCCGACAGCCCGGGCGCGATCTCCGGCCGGCACTTGAGGCAGGGCCGGAAGGCGGCCGCTTCGGCCAGCGCACGGCTGCCGAAGAAGCGGCAGTTCTCTCGCCGCGGCGTGCGCACGCGGCACACCGGGCGGCAGTAGATGCCGGTGGAAGTGACGCCCACGAACAGCCGGCCGTCGAAACGCGCATCGCGCGTGCGCAGGGCCAGGTAGGCGGCGTCGGGGTCGTCGGCGACGGAAGGCATGCCGCCATGATAGGCAGCGGGGGCGGTCGCACTCGCCGTTTTCGGACCTGTCCTTGCGCCCGATGCCCGGGCTTTGCGCACCCGACCGGGCCGAGCGCGACGGGCTGCGGCGCCTCCTAGAATGCCGCGCATCCCCCCAGCGAGTCCAGCGATGCAGATCGATCCCACCGTCTTCAAGGCCTACGACATCCGCGGCGTCGTCGGCCGCCAGATCGACGAAGCCTTCGCCGAGCACCTGGGCCGCGCCTTCGGCAGCGAGGCGCTCGCCGCCGGCGAACGCGCGGTGGCGGTGGGGCGCGACGGGCGCCTGTCGGGGCCGGGTCTGGCGGCGGCGCTGGTGCGCGGCCTGGTGTCCACCGGGCTGGACGTGGTGGATGTCGGCCCCGTCACCACGCCCATGCTGTATTACGTGGCCGCCACGCGCGGCCGGCATGGCTGCTCGAGCGGCATCCAGGTCACCGGCAGCCACAACCCCAAGGACTACAACGGCTTCAAGATGGTGCTGGCCGGGCGCGCCATCTACGGCGCCGATATCCAGCAGCTGCGCCGGCGCATCGAGGACGAGGACTACACGCGCGGCCCGGGACGCGCCGCGCGCATGGACATCACGGCCGAATATGCGCACCGCATCGCGGACGACTGCCGGCTGGCGCGGCCGATGCGCATCGTCGTCGACTCTGGCAACGGCATCCCCGGCGCCAGCGCGCCGGCCATCCTGCGCGCGCTGGGCTGCGAGGTCATCGCGCTGTACAGCAAGGTGGACGGCGACTTCCCCAACCACCACCCCGACCCGAGCAAGCCAGAGAACCTGGCCGACCTGATCAAGGTGGTGCACGCGGCCGAGGCCGAACTCGGCCTGGCCTTCGACGGCGACGGCGACCGCCTGGGTGTGGTCACGCGCGGCGGCCACATCATCTACCCCGACCGCCAGATCATGCTCTTCGCGCGCGACATCCTGCAACGCCACAAGGGCGCGCCCATCATCTTCGACGTCAAGTGCTCGCAGCGGCTGCCGGTGGCGATCCGCGAGGCCGGCGGCGTGCCGGTGCTGTGGAAGACCGGGCATTCGCTGATCAAGGCCAAGTTGCGCGAGACCGGCGCGCCCTTCGCCGGCGAGATGAGCGGACACCTGTTCTTCGGCGAACGCTGGTACGGCTTCGACGACGCCACCTACACCGCGGCGCGGCTGCTCGAGATCCTGTCGCGGCACGACGACGCCAGCGCCGTGCTCGACGCGCTGCCCACCAGTTTTTCCACGCCCGAGCTCAACGTGCCCTGCGCCGAGGGCGAGCACCACGCCGTGGTGGCCGAACTGCTGGCGCGTGCGGCCGACGGCCGGCTGGTCTTCGACGGCGGCGAGGTCGGCACCATCGACGGCCTGCGCGTGGACTTCGCCGACGGCTTCGGCCTCGTTCGCGCCAGCAACACCACCGCGGTGCTGGTGCTGCGCTTCGAAGGCCACACGCCCGAGGCGCTGCGCCGCATCGAAGCCCGGTTGATGGCCGCGCTGCGCAGCGTCAAGCCCGACGCACAGGTGGCGCTGGCAGCCCACTGAGTGTCGAGCGCGCATTGAGTCCACCCACCGCGGCGCCGGGCACGCGCGCCTCGCTGGCACTGGCGGCCTATTCCACGCTGCTGCGCCTGGCCACGCCGCTGTATCTGGCGCGGCTGTGGTGGCGCGGGCGGCGCGAACCCGCCTACCGATGGGCCTGGCGTGAACGCCTGGGTGGTGTCGACATCGAGCCACCGCCGGGGCGGCTGTGGCTGCATGCCGTGTCGCTGGGCGAGACGCGCGCCGCCACGGCGCTGATCGACGCGCTGCGCCGCCGGCGGCCGGGGTTGCGGCTGCTGCTCACGCATGGCACGGCCACCGGCCGCGAGGCCGGCGCGGCGTTGCGGCGCGAAGGCGATGCCCAGGTCTGGCTGCCCTACGACACGCCCGGCGCCGTGCGGCGCTTCCTGCGTCATCACCGGCCCGTGGCCGGCGTGATCATGGAGACCGAGGTCTGGCCCAATCTCCTGCACGCCTCGTTCAAGGCCGGCTTGCCGCTGGTGCTGGCCAATGCACGGCTGTCGGAGCGCAGCCTGGCCAAGGGTGAACGCCTGGGCGCACTCATGCGCCCGGCCGCGGCACGCTTCACGTGCGTGCTGGCGCAGACCGCGGATGACGCGCGCCGGCTGCGCGACGCCGGTGCCGGCAGCGTGCAGGTGGTGGGCAACCTCAAATTCGACGTCACCCCGGCGCCGCAGCAACTGGCGCGCGGCCGGCTGTGGCGGCACTCGCTCGGTCGCCCCGTGGTGCTGGCCGCCAGCACGCGCGAAGGCGAGGAGCCGCCGCTGCTGCAGGCCTGGAAGGCGCTGCGCGGACCACGGCCGCTGCTGCTGCTGGTGCCGCGCCATCCACAGCGTTTCGACGAGGTCGGCGCCATGGTCGCCGCCGCCGGCCTGCACGGCCTGCGCCGCAGCGCCTGGACCGACGCGCCGCCGCCCGGCGCGGGTGGCGTGGACGTGTGGCTGGGCGATTCGCTCGGCGAGATGCCGCTGTACTACGCGCTGGCCGACGTGGCCCTGCTCGGCGGCAGCTTTGCGCCGCTGGGCGGGCAGAACCTGATCGAGGCCGCGGCCTGCGGCTGCCCGCTGCTGATGGGCCCGCACACCTTCAATTTTGCGCAAGCCGCCGAGGACGCGCTGGCAGCCGGTGCGGCGCAGCGAGTGGAAGATATCGGCTCAGGCGTGCGCCGCGCGGCCGACCTGGCGGGCGACCCGGCACGGGAATGCCTGTCGCGGCAGGCGCTGGAATTCGCCGCCCGGCACCGCGGCGCGGCCGAACGCATGGCCGAGGCCATCGTCGCGCTGTTGCCGCCGCAGGACCTCAGTCCCGCACCTGCAGGGGGCGCGGATCCGGCGTGAGGGCGACCGCCGCCCCTGTTACGGCAGCAGCAGCCGGTTGATGCGCTCCACGTCGGGCAGCGCCAGTTGCCCCGAGGCCTGGCGCAGGCGCAGCGCATTCACCAGCACGTCGTAGCGCGCCTTGGCCAGGTCGCGCTGGGTGGCGAAGAGCGTGGTCTGCGCATTGAGCACGTCGAGGTTGACGCGCACGCCCACCTTGTAGCCCAGCTGCGTGGCTTCCAGCGCCAGCTTGGTCGACGACTCGGCCGCTTCCAGCGCGGTGACCTGGGCCAGCAAGGACTGCACGCCGTTGTAGGCCTGGCGCGTATTCAGCGCCACGAAGCGGCGCGCGGCTTCCAGGTCGTTGCGCGACTTCTCTTCGAGCGACAGCGTTTCCTTGATGCGGTTTTGCGTCGCGCCGCCGGTATACAGCGGCCAGTTGAGCTGCAGGCCGATGCTGCTGCGCGAGGTGAGGCCGCCGATGGCCACCGCCGAGCCGTTGCCCTGGCTGCCGCCGAGCGTTGCCACCACGTCCAGCGTGGGCAGCTCGTTGGCGCGCGCCTTCTCGGTTTCCAGCGTCGCCACGTCCAGGCCGAGCCGGGCCTTGCGCACCTGCGGGTGCAGCGTGTCGGCCTCGCTGACCCACTGCTCGATGTCGCCGCGCACCGTTTCCGGCAGCGGCACCGGCAGCGCCACGCCCTTGGGTTGCACGCCGGCACGGCCGACGAGCTGGTCCAGCGCCAGGCGTTTGTTGCGCAGGTCGTTCTCGGCGGCGATGACCTGGGCGCTGCGCAGGTCGAAGCGCGCCTGCGCTTCGCGCGTGTCGGTGATGGTGGCGGTACCGACCTCGAAATTGCGCTTGGCCGACGCGAGTTGTTCGGCGATCGCGGTCTTGTCGGCGTTGGTGGCGGACAGCGTGTCCTGCGCCGCCAGCACGTCGAAGTAGGCTTGGGCGACGCGCACGATGAGATCCTGCTCGACGGTCTCCAGGTCGGCCTTGGCCACCTCGTAGGACTTGCGCGCCTGCTCCACCGTGCTCCGGTTGGCGCGGTTGAACAGCGCATAACGCGCGTTCAGCGCCGCCTGCACGGTATTGCTGTCGCCGGTGCCGATGGTCGGCACGTCGATGATTTCCGAGGTGGCGCCGGCGGTCACGTTGGCCGAAGGCAGGTTCAGCGCCTCGGCCTGCGCGGCGCGGAACTCGGCCGATTCGGTCAGCGCGCGGGCTGCCAGGTAGGTGGCGTCGTAGGCGCGCGCGGCGTCGTACAGCTCCAGCAGGTTCTGCGCCGAACCCAGGCCCGGCGAGGCAAAGGCCAGCGCCAGCAGTGTCTTCAGCGCCCACGGCGCGAAGCGGGCCGGGCGGGGGGTCAACGAACGCATACGGGTTCCTTCGGGATGGGCAGGTCAGGGACGGCGGGCGCCGGCTGGCCGGGGGCGGGTGTCCGCGCCTGCGGCAAGCTTATAGCCGCGCCGCAGTCCCAGGCACGCGCTCGATGCGACGACCTGCAGCGGGCCGTCCCCGTGAGGGCCGTTTCGGGCGACAGGCGGTTCGGTCGGTGGGGCAAGGCGAATCTCAGAAGTGGAAGCGCGTGGGTTCGTCGAAACCGGCCAGGCGCGGCGCCACGGTGTCGAAGAGGTCGATGTCGGACCAGGCGGCGTCGCCCACGCGCTCGAACAGCCGTGCCCGCATCATCGGCAGCTCGCCAACCACGGCCACCAGTCGCCCGCCCACCTTCAGCTGCGACAGCAGGACCGGCGGCACCTCGGCCACCGAGCCCGACAGCACGATGGCGTCGAACGGCGCCTCGCCGGGCAGGCCGCGGGCGCCTGCGGCGGCGCTGACCTCGTGCACGCTGACATTGGCGATGCCGTTGCGGCGCAGGCTGTCGCGCGCCATGCGCACCAGTTCGGGCCGGCATTCCAGCGTGTGCACGAGCATGGCGCGGTGCGCCAGCAGCGCCGCCATGAAGCCCGATCCGGTGCCGATCTCCAGCACCTTCTCGTGGCGCTGCACCTGCAGTTCCTGCAGCAGGCGCGCCTCCTGCTTGGGTTCGAGCATGCGCGGACCGCCTGGTTCGCCCGGCAGCAGCGGCACCTGGGTGTCGACGAAGGCCAGCGCGCGCATCGCCGGCGGCACGAAGTCCTCGCGGCGCACCGTGGCCAGCAGCGACAGGATCGCCGGGTCGAGCACCTCCCAGGGGCGGATCTGCTGCTCGATCATGTTGAAGCGAGCGGTCTCGATGTTCATCTTGATACGGTATAGGGTATCAGAAAACCTGATGGCCCGATTCTAGGCGTCCACCTTGACGGCAGGCTGAGCGCGGCCATGGCGGTGCCGTCGTGCCCACGCGGCCAGGTCGTCGAGCCAGCAGTACACCACCGGCACCACCACCAGCGTGAGCAGCGACGAGGTGATGACGCCGCCGATCACCGCCTGGCCCATGGGCGAGCGCTGCTCCGAACCTTCGCTGAGCGCAAAGGCCAGCGGCACCATGCCGAAGATCATGGCCAGCGTCGTCATCAGGATCGGCCGCAGCCGCACGCGTGCCGCCTCCAGCAGTGCGGCGTTGCGCTCCAGCCCGCGTTCGCGGGCGCGGATGGCGAAGTCGATGAGCAGGATGGCGTTCTTCGTCACCAGCCCCATCAGCATGACGATGCCGATGATGGAGAACATGTTCAGCGTCGAGCCGAAGGCCAGCAGCGCGAGCACGACGCCGATCAAGGTGAGCGGCAGCGAACTCATCAGCGCCAGCGGCTGCAGGAAGCTCTTGAACTGGCTGGCCAGGATCATGTAGATGAAGACCACCGCCAGTGCCAGCGCGCCCACGGCATAGGTAAAGGATTCCTGCATGTTCTTGGTGCTGCCGCCGAAGCTGTAGCGGTAGCCCGGCGGCCAGGCCATGCCGTCGAGCACGGCGCGGATATCGGCCGAGACCTCGCCGCTGCTGCGGCCCAGCGCATTGGCGTCGATATTCACCTCGCGGTTCATGTCGCGGCGGTTGATCTGGTTGGGGCCGGTGGCGGGCCGCAGGTCGGCCACCTGCGACAGCCGCACCACGCGCACGCTGCCGTCGGCGTGGCTGCCCAGCACCAGCGGCAGCTGCTGCAGGTCGCCGACGGAACTGCGGCTTGCCGGCGCGAGCTGCACGCGCACGTCGTAGTTCTCGCCGTCGGCGGCGCGCCAGTTGCCCACCGACACCCCGGCCAGCAGCGTGCGCAAGCTGCCGGCGATGGCGTTGACGTTCAGCCCCAGGTCGGCCGCGGCGTCGCGTTTCACATCCACCGCCAGCGTGGGCTTGTCGGGCTTGAGCGTGCTGTCCAGGTCCACGAGGCCGGGAATGTCGCGCAGCCGCGCCATGATCTGCGTGGCCAGCCGTTCCAGTTCGGCCAGATCGCTGCCCTGCACCGAGAACTGGATGCTCTTGCTGCCGCCGAGGTCGAGCACGCCGATGTTGGTGACGGTGATGCCCGGAATGCGCGCCAGCCGCTCGCGCATCGGCGCGGTCAACTGCTCGATGCCGCGTGTGCGCTCCCGGCGGTCGGTCAGCCGCACATACACCGAGCCATAGATCCGGCCCTGCGAGAAGCTGCTGTTGATGGTGGTGACGGTGTGGCGCACCTCGGGAAACTCGCGCAGCGCGGCGTCGACCTGGCGCGAGCGCATCTCGGTGACTTCCAGCGACGAACCCACCGGGGTGTGGAAATTGATCTGCGTCTCGGAAAAATCCGCCTTGGGCACGAATTCCTTGCCGATGGCGCCCAGCAGCACGAGCGCCACGCCGAAGGTGGCCGTGGCCACCACCACCGTCTTCACCTTGTGCACCAGCGACCAGGCCAGCAGCGCCTGGTAGGCGTCGCCCAGGCGCAGCGTCAGGCGGTCGAACCAGCCGGTGACCCGCCCCAGCGTCCGGTCGTACAGCGTCACCGGCGGTCCGCTCGGGTGGCCATGGGCCTGGGGGTCGTTCCACACGCTGCTGAGCATGGGGTCGAGCGTGAAGCTCACGAACATGCTGATCAGCACCGCGGCCACGATGGTGATGCCGAACTCGTGGAAGAACTTGCCCACGATGCCGCCCATGAAGCCGATGGGCAGGAACACCGCCACGATGGACAGCGTGGTGGCCAGCACCGCCAGTCCGATCTCGTCGGTGCCCTGCAGCGCCGCGTCGTGGGCACTCTGGCCCATCTGGATGTGGCGCACGATGTTCTCGCGCACGACGATGGCGTCGTCGATGAGCAGCCCCACGCACAGGCTCAGCGCCATCAGCGTGATGGTGTTGATGGTGAAGCCGAAGGCGTACATGAAGAGGAAGGTGCCGATCAGCGCGATCGGCAGCGTCAGCCCGGTGATGACGGTGGAGCGCCAGGAATTCAGGAACAGGAAGACGATCAGCACCGTGAGCGCCGCGCCTTCGAGCAACGTGCGCTGCACGTTGGCCACCGAGACGCGGATGGCGCGCGAGTTGTCGCGGTTGACCTCGGTGCGGATGCCCGGCGGCAGCAGCGCCTGCGCGTCGGCCAGCGCGCGCTGCAGTCCGTCGACCACGGCAATGGTGTTCTCGCCCTGGCTCTTCTGCACCGACAGCAGCACCGTGCGCTGGCCGTTGTACAGCGCCAGGCTGTCCAGTTCCTGCGGTCCGTCCACCACGTCGGCCACCTGCCACAGCCGGACCACGCTGCCGGTGCCCGAGGCGCCGCCTGCGGCGCCAGCGGGCTTGCGCGCGACGACGATGTCGCGGAAGTCGCGTGGCGTGGCCAGCCGCGCATTCAACTGCACCACGCGGTCCTGCTCGATTGAGCGGATGCTGCCCAGCGGGGCCTCCTGGTTTTCGCTGCGCAGCGCGGTCACCACCTGTTCGGTGCTGACGCCGGCGGCTTCCATCGCCGCCGGCCGCAGGTAGATATTGACCTGGCGCTGCACGCCGCCGATCACGCTCACCGAACCCACGCCGCGAACGTTTTCCAGGCGCTTTTGCAGCACCTGCGTGCCCCAGGTGGTGAGGTCCTGCGGCGTCACGCTCGGGTCGGTGGCCAGCAGCGCCACGTTGAAGACCGGCTGGCTGGCGGGGTCGAAGCGGAAGATGCGCGGCTCCTTCACCTCGTCGCGCAGCAGCGGGCGGATCAGCGCCACCTTCTCGCGCACGTCCTCGGCGGCACGGCGGCCGTCGATGTCGAGGTTGAACTCCACGATCACCAGCGCCGTGCCCTCGTAGGTGCGCGAGTACAGCGAACTGATGCCGGCCACCGTGTTGACGGCTTCCTCCACCTTCTTCGTGACCTCGGCCTCCATGATCTCGGGGCTGGCGCCGGGGTAGTCCATCTGCACCACCACGGTGGGCACGTCGATATTCGGGAACTGGTCCACCGACAGCCGCTGCCAGCTGAACAGGCCCAGCACCACGAAGGCCAGCATGACCATCACGGCCAGCACCGGGTTGTGGATGGCAACGCGGGTGAACCACATGGCGGCGGGCCGGGCGGATCAGCGTGCCGCGGTGGCCGCGGCCGGGCCGGCCGTGGGCGCCGAAGCCGCTGCGGCCGCCGAGCCCGCCGTGTCTGGCACTGCGGCGGGCAGCCGCAGCCGCGTGCCGTCGCGCAGCGCCCCCACCGTGCCGCGCAGCACGGTGGCGCCTTCGGCCAGGCCGCCGGTGATCTCGACCGCGGGTTCGGGCCGGCCGTCGATCAGCGCCTCGCCCTGCGCGCCCGTCGTCACCCGACGCTGCACCGCACGCCCGTCCCCGATGGCCAGCACATACGGCCGCGCCTGGTCGAAGCGCAGCGCGGACGTGGGCACGACCAGCGCCGGCAGGCGCTGCAGCTCGATGCTGGCACGTGCGAACAAACCCTGGCGCAGCCCCGGCGTGGGTTCCAGCGCCAGGTAGGCCATCACCGAGCGCGTGCCGGCCACTGCGCTGGGGTTGATGCGCACCACGCGCGCGGCCACCGGTCCGGCCAGGCCGTCGATGCGCACGCGCGCCGCCTGGCCCACGCGCAGCGCGAGCACGTCTTCGGGCGGCACCGCGGCCTCGAGCTCCAGCTGCGACAGGTCGACGATCTCCACCAGCCGCGCGTCAAGCGGCACACGTTCGCCGGGCTGCACCAGGCGCTGCGCCACCAGCCCGGCAATCGGTGCCCGGATCTCGCTGTCGAGCACGGCCTTGCGCGCCAGCTCGGCGGCGGCGCGCGCGGCCTGCAGCGAGGCGGCAGCGCCCGCGGCACTGGCGCTGGAGGTGTCCAGTGCGTTGCGCGAGATGAATCCTTGTTCGACCAGCGCCCGGTTGTTGGCCAGCGTGCGCTGCGCGATGTCGAGCTGCGCCTGCGCCGCCAGCGCCTGTTCCTCGGCCTGGCGCAACCGCCACTGGGCGTCGGTGGCGTCGAGCTGGCCGATGCGCTGGCCGGCTGTCACGCGGTCGCCCTCGCGCACGTCCAGCGTCTGCACCACGGCGGCGATGCGTGCCTTGACGACGGCGCTGTTCACCGCCTTCAGGCTGCCGGTGATGTCGAGCCGGCGCACCAGTTCGGCGGGCCCGGCGCGCGCCACGTCGGCGGCGGCCAGTTCAATGGCCTGATCGGCCAGCGCCGCCGTGGTCGGGCGCGCCGGCGTCGGCTGGCGCAGGACGAAGGCCGCGGCCAGCACCGCCGCCACGGCGACCCCCAGCAGGCCGGCGACCCAGCGGCGGCGCCCGGTCATTGCGGTGTCTTCTTGCGGCCTCGGGCCGGCCGCGGCACCGGCTCGGCGCGCACCTCCAGGCCGCGCAGCACCAGGTCCAGGTGCGTCTGCAGCATCGGCGTCGGGTCCACGTCCATGCCACCGTGCACCGGGCAGGCGCCGAAGGAATGCCGGTGCACGGCCATGAAGATGAGCGGCGCGATCAGCATCAGCGCCACCTCGTGCGTGGGCATGGGGCGGAATTCGCCGCGGTCGACGCCGCGCTGCACGGTGCCGCTGAACAGGCGCTCGGCCGGCACGATGACCTCGTCGGAATAGAACTGCGCCAGTTCGGGGAAATTGCGCACCTCGGCCAGCACGATCTTGTGGATGCCGGCCGCCGGCGTGCTGCCCACGCGCTGCCACCAGGTGTGCATCAGCCGGCCCAGCAACGCCGAGCTGCTGCCTTCGAACTGCCCGGCCAGCGCCTCGCCCTCGGCGATCAGGCTCGAGAGGTTGTGCCGCACCACGGCCTTGAACAAGTCCTCCTTGCTCGGGTAATACAGGTACAGCGTGCCCTTGGAGACGCCGGCCCGCTGTGCCACCTGTTCGGTGCGCGTGGCGGCAAAGCCCTTCTCGACGAAGAGGGCCAGCGCGGCCTCGAGCAGTTCATGCGGGCGCGCCTGCTTGCGGCGCTGGCGCGGGCCGGCTTCGGCCGGGCGGGGCAGGGTGAGGGACATTGCTTAATGACTGACCAGTCAGTAATGCTATGCCAGGCCGCCATGCCGGTCAACCGAAGGGCCGCTTGCAGCCGCTGCCGAAGGGCGCTGCGCCCAATGGCGCACGGTTGGCTGCCGCGCCCCGCGCTTAAGATGCGGCGCTTTGCCCTGACCCGGAGCCCGCCCCTTGGACCCCATCCTGCTGCTCAAGGCCGCCATCATGGGCGTGGTCGAGGGGCTGACCGAATTCCTGCCGATCTCGTCCACCGGGCACCTGATCCTGGCCGCGTCGCTGCTCGACTTCACCGGCCCCATGGTCAAGGTCTTCGACATCGCCATCCAGACCGGCGCCATGTTCGCCGTGGTCTGGCAATACCGCGAACGGCTCGGCCGTACCGTGACCGGCCTGCGCAGCGACGCCGTGGCGCAGCGCTTCGCGCGCAACGTGCTGATTGCCTTCGCGCCGGCGGTGGTCTTTGGCCTGGCGCTGGGCTCGGCGATCAAGGCGCACCTGTTCAACCCGGTGGCGGTGGCGGTGGCGCTGGTGGTCGGCGGCTTCGTCATCCTGTGGGTGGAACGTCGGCACCGCCGCGCCTACGGCGAACGCGACATGGAAGGCCGGCGCACGGCGCGCGTGGAAACCGTGGACGAGATGACCGCCAAGGATGCGCTGCTGGTGGGCCTGCTGCAATGCCTGGCGCTGATTCCCGGCACCAGCCGTTCGGGCGCCACCATCATCGGCGCCATGGTGCTGGGCTTTTCGCGCAAGTGCGCCACCGAGTTCAGCTTCTACCTCGGCATTCCCACGCTCATGGGCGCGGGCGCCTATTCGGTGTGGAAGGAGCGCGCGGCGCTGCAGTGGGCCGACGCGCCGCTGTTCGCGGTGGGCCTGGCGCTGTCGTTCGTGAGCGCGCTGCTGTGCATTCGCTGGCTGATCCGATTCGTGTCCACGCACGATTTCACGGTCTTTGCCTGGTACCGCATCGTCTTCGGCGGCATCGTGCTGCTCACGGCGTATACGGGCTGGGTGGAGTGGAAGCATTGAAGACCAGGTCCCACACGCCGTGGCCGAGCTTGAGGCCGCGGGCTTCGAACTTGGTCAGCGGCCGCCACGCCGGCCGCGGGGCGTAGCCGGCGGCGCTGTCGACGGTATTGACCAGCCCGGGTTCGGCGGCCAGCACCTCCAGCATCTGCTCGGCGTAGGGCTGCCAGTCGGTGGCGCAGTGCAAATAGCCGCCGGGCGCCAGCCGCGTGGCCAGCAGGGCCGCGAAGCCCGGCTGCAGCAGCCGCCGCTTGTGGTGCTTCTTCTTGTGCCAGGGGTCGGGAAACCACATGTGTACGCCGGCCAGCGAACGCGGCGGGATCATCTGCTCCAACACCGGTACGGCGTCGTGCTGGATCAGGCGCAGATTGCTCAAGCCTTGTTCGCCGATGCGCTTGAGCAGCGCACCCACGCCCGGCGCATGCACCTCGATGCCGATGAAGTCGGTGCCCGGTTGGGTGGCGGCCACCTGCGCCGTCGCGTCGCCCATGCCGAAGCCGATCTCCAGCACGCGCGGCGCATGGCGGCCGAAGCTGGCGTCCAGGTCCAGCGGCTGCGGCGTGAAAGGCAGCAGGAAGCGCGGGCCCAGTTCCTTCAGTGCACGCAGCTGGCCGGGCCCCATGCGGCCGGCGCGCAGCACGAAACTGCGCACGGTGGCACGGCGGTCGGGGTCGCGGTCGGCTCGGGGCAGGCTCATCGGGCGGCGATTGTGCCCGCGCGCTGCGCTTGCATCCCCATGCGGTCACGGGCGGCGTCTGCGGGTGGGGCACCCGCCGCGGCGTCTGCGGGTGGGGCACCCGCCGCGGCGGGTGGTGCGGGCAGCGCTTGCCACGAAGCGGACCCCGGGGCCCGCGGCACTTCCCCCGTCCCCCCTCCCCCCATACCCCCCCCCCCCCCCCGCCCCCCCCCCCCCCCGCCCCCCCCCCCCCCCCCCCCGGCGGCCCGCGCGGCCCCCCCCGCCCCCCCCCCCCCCCGCGCCCCGCCCCGCGCCCCGCCCCCCGGCCCCCCCGGGCGAGGACGCCCCACCCCACCCACCTCCGCCCCACCCCACCCCCCCCCCCCCGCCCCCCCGCCCCCGCCCCCCCGCCCCCCCCCCCCCCCCCCCCCCCCCCCCCCCCCCCCCCGCGGGCCGGGCCCCCGCGCCCCCGCCCCCCCCACCGCGACGGGGAGGGGGAGGAGAGCCGCCCCCCCGCGCGCACGGCCGCACGGCCCCCGCCCCCCCCCCCCCCCCCCCCACCCCAGCGGTTCAGCCGGGCAAAGAGCCTGGCCGGGCGCGACCTGCCCTACGCCGTCGTCATGTATGTCTGGACCGAGACCACCGCCGCCGGCACCGTGCAGCACCGCGACGAGCCTGGGGTCGGCGCCTGGCGTCGGCTCGGCGTCTGGTTCCTGGGCCTGCTGCCGATCGAGTCGCAGTTGTAGCGACCCCGTCCGGCGGGCCGCTCACCGGGTGCAGGCCCGGCTTGCCGTCCGCCAGGCCGGGCCGGGTCGGGGCCGGGCGTGCCCTCCTGGGCAGCGCCAGCCGGCGACGATCGCTAGAATGAGCACCACTGCGGGTGTAGTTCAATGGCAGAACGGCAGCTTCCCAAGCTTCATACGAGGGTTCGATTCCCTTCACCCGCTCCAGAACCCAGACACCGGCAAGGGCTCCCCGGAGCCCTTGGTCTTTTTCCGGGCCCAGCGGGCTTGCCCCAGCGCCCGCATGCCGGCCCTTGCGGCATCATCGTGCGATGCCCACGCCCGCGCTCTCCCTGCTGGCCCTGGCCGGCACCGACGCCGTCGCCGCGGCCGCCGTCGCCCTGGGCTGGTCCGTCCACCATGCCGATGCGGCGGCCGATGCCGCGCGCCACGACGCCGTGCTGCTGAGTGCGCCCACGCGGCAGGCGCTGGCCGATCTGCGCCAACAGCCGGGGCTGGCGCAGGCCGCTTTCGACAGCGCCCTGGTCGTGCTGGCGGCCGAGGCCGACGACGAGATCGAGGCCGACCTGCTGCGCCTGGGCGTGGAAGCCATTCAGCCGCCCGGCGACACCGCGGCCGCGCTGCGCGCCGTTCGCCACGCCGTCGAGCGCAAGCGGCTCGAACGCGCGACGCGCACCGCCTATGCCACCGACCTGGCCACCGGCCTGCCGCACCAGGCGCAACTGCTGGAGCACATGACGCAATTGCTGGCGCTGCGCGAACGCGAGCCGGCACCCATGGTGCTGATCGTGCTGCGCGTGGAAGGTTATGCCGGCGCGGCGGCGCGGCTGGGCAGCGAGGCGGCCAATATCCTGCGCCGCAAGGTGGCGGTGCGGCTGCGCAGCGCGCTGCGCGCCAGCGACGTGGTGGCCGCCATGGGGCCAGACGCCTTCGGCGTGCTGCTCGGACGCCTGGAGTCGCCCGGTGACGGCGAAGGCGTGGCCGCCAAGCTGCTGCGTTCGCTGCAGCAGCCGTTCATGGTGGCGGGCCAGCCCTGTGCGGTGGGCGCTGCCGTGGGCCTGGCGCACACCCCGGAACACGGCAAGGACGCCGAGTCGCTGCTGCAGCGCGCCAGCGCCCAGGCGGGCTCGCTGGCCACGCTGGGGCGCGACGGCTACGCGGCGCGCACCGAACGCGGCCCGGCGGCGGCGGCCAACGACGACCCGCGTTGATCCCGGTCAGTCCCGAAGCGGGCGGCGGCGCGCGCGGCCCGCCTGCGCGGCCGCACCGTGCGGTACGCTGCGCACTGCGCGGCGCAGCCGCGGCGGCATCGTCTGTTTCCTACGGAACCGAACACCATGAACCCCTTTCGCCAACTGCTGCTCGCCCATGGTGCCAAGGCGCCCATCGGCACCTGGGTGTCCTCGGCCAGCCCCATCGTCGCCGAAGCCGTGGGCTGCGCCGGTTTCGACTGGGGCGTGCTCGACATGGAGCACGCGCCGGTGGACGTGATGCAGCTGCTGCAGCTCTTGCAGGCGGTGGGCAACACGAAGATGGTGCCGGTGGTGCGCGTGCCCTGGAACGACGCCGTCACCGTCAAGCGCGTGCTCGACGTGGGCGCGCTGACGCTGCTGTTCCCCATGATCCAGAACGCCGACGAGGCGCGCCGGGCCGTGGCCGCCACGCGCTACCCGCCCGAGGGCGTGCGTGGCATGGCGGGCGGGAGCCGGGCGGCGCGCTTCGGCACCGTGAGGGACTACCTGCGCAATGCCAACCAGACGATCGGCGTCGTGCTGCAGCTGGAAACGCCCGGCGCGTTGGCGCGGCTGGAAGAGATCGCCGCCGTGCCCGGCGTGGACGCGCTCTTCGTCGGCCCGGCGGACCTGTCGGCCAGCATGGGCCACCCCGGCGACCTGATGCACGCCGACGTGATGACGGCCATGGGCGACGCCGCCGAGCGTGCCAAGGCGGCGGGCAAACCCATCGGCACCATCGGCGGCACGCCGGAAGACGTGACGCGCTACCGCGCCGCCGGCTACGACTTCCTGGCCGTGTCGTCCGACCTCGGCCTGCTCATGCGCGGTGCGCAGGCGGCCGTGCGCGCGCTGCGCAATGCCGGCGACCGCACCCACGTGCACACGCTGGTCGAGGGCACCCGTACGGAAGGTGCGGGCTGACCCCCTATTTCAGGATGTCGCCCAGGCACAGGTATTTGATCTCCACGTAGTCGTCCATGCCCTGGTGCGCGCCTTCACGGCCCAGGCCCGACTGTTTGACGCCGCCGAACGGCACCTCGGCAGTGGAGATGAGGCCGGTATTGATGCCCACCATGCCGTATTCCAGCGCCTCGCCGACGCGAAAGACGCGGCCGATGTCGCGGCTGTAGAAATAGCTCGCCAGGCCGAACTCGGTGGCGTTGGCCAGCTGTATGGCCTCGGCCTCGGTCTCGAAGCGGAACACCGGCGCCACCGGCCCGAAGGTTTCCTCGCGCGCGCACAACATCTCGCCCGTCACGCCGGCCAGCACCGTGGGCGTGTAGAAGCGGTCCCCGATGCGGCTGCCGCCGATCACCACGCGGGCGCCCTTGGCCACCGCGTCGGCAACATGACTTTCCACCTTGGCGATGGCCGCGTCGTCGATCAGCGGCCCCTGGTTGACGCCGGCCTCGAAGCCGTTGCCGACCTGGATGCCGCCGGCCCTGGCCGCCAGCTTCTGCACGAAGGTGTCGTACACGCCGGCCTGCACGTAGAAGCGGTTGGCGCAGACGCAGGTCTGGCCGGCGTTGCGGTATTTGCTCACCATGGCGCCCTCCACCGCGGCGTCGATGTCGGCGTCGTCGAAGACGATGAAGGGCGCATTGCCGCCGAGTTCCAGGCTGATCTTCTTCACCGTGGGCGCGCACTGCCGCGCCAGGATGCGGCCGACCTCGGTGCTGCCGGTGAACGACAGGTGGCGCACCACGTCGCTGCCGCACAGCACCTTGCCGATCTCGATGGAATTCCCGCTGTCGGCACACAACACGTTCAGCACGCCGGCCGGCATGCCGGCGCGCTGCGCCAGTTCGGCCGCGGCCAGCGCCGACAGCGGCGTCTGCTCGGCCGGCTTGATGACCACCGGGCAGCCCGCGGCCAGCGCCGGCGCCACCTTGCGCGTGATCATCGCGATGGGGAAGTTCCACGGCGTGATCGCGGCGCAGACGCCGATCGGCTGCTTGATGACGAGGTAGCGTTTGTTGGCGTCGGTGGTGGGGATGGTCTCGCCGTAGACGCGCTTGGCCTCTTCGGCAAACCACTCCACGAAGCTGGCGCCGTAGACCACTTCGCCACGCGCCTCGGCCAGCGGTTTGCCCTGCTCGGCGGTCATGATGCGCGCCAGGTCGTCGGCGTGCTGGTGCAGCAGCTGGAACCACTTCATCAGGATCGCGGCGCGCTCCTTGGCGGTCCTGGCGCGCCAGGCCGGCCACGCCTGGTTGGCGGCGGCGATGGCTGCTTCGGCGTCGGCCGGCCCCAGGTTGGCCACCTGGGCCAGTTCCTGGCCGGTGGCGGGGTCGGTGACGGCAAAGCGGGCGCTGCCAGCGACCCATGTGCCGTTGATCAGGCCGTCGGCCTTGAGCAGGCTGGGGTCCTTGAGCGCGGCGAGGGGCGAGGTCTTCATGTCCATGATGGGTCTCCTTGCGAATATGGGAATCTAACGCGGCCTCACCGGGGTGCCGGGCTGAAGCAGCCTTGGGCTATAATCTGGTTGATTCAACCAGTCCATGGGGTGACGATGGAAACGGTAGGCTTGTTCGAGGCGAAGACGCACTTGTCGGAACTCGTGGCCCGTGCCGAGCAGGGTGAAGAGGTGATCATCACGCGCCACAACAAACCGGTGGCCAAGTTGGTGCCGATCAGCGAGGTGTCTCCCGAACTGTTTCGCCAGCGGCTGGAGGCGGTTGCGGGGCTTCAGGCTATCGGCCGCGAAATGGCCAAGCGCGGCGGGCCGGTAACGCTGGAGGAGATCCTCGCCTGGCGCGACGAGGGTCGCCGGTGATCGTAGTCGACTGTTCCTACGCGCTGGCCCTGGTGCTGCCCGACGAGGTGCGGCCGGCCAGCATGCGTTCGGTGCTCGCGATGCCGCTGGCCGCGCCCACCATCTGGTCGCTCGAGGTGGCCAATGTGCTTCGCAACAGCCTGCGTCGCGGCCGCCTCGACGACGCTGGTGCCGATGAAATCTGCCAGCGCCTGGCCGACCTGCAGGTCGACGTCATCGCCTCGGGCCACGCCTTGCCGCGGCGCCACCTCGACGCGGCCTTGGCACACGACCTGACGCCCTACGATGCCAGCTATATCGTGCTCGCCCAGCAGGTCTCGGGACCACTGGCCACGCGCGACGCCAGCCTGTCCCGTGCCGCCCGCAAGGCCGGGATCACGGTCTACGAGTGACCCCATTCATTGCAGCAACGGTTCGTCAAATGAAAGCCTCCGAGATCCGCTCCACCTTCCTGAAATTCTTCGAATCGAAGGGCCACACCGTCGTGGCCAGTTCGCCCGTGGTGCCCGGTGACGACCCGACGCTGCTGTTCACCAACGCCGGCATGAACCAGTTCAAGGACGTCTTCCTGGGCTACGACAAGCGGCCATATACACGCGCGGCGACCAGCCAGAAGTGCATCCGCGCCGGCGGCAAGCACAACGACCTGGAGAACGTGGGCTATACGGCGCGCCACCACACCTTCTTCGAGATGCTGGGCAATTTCAGCTTCGGCGACTATTTCAAGCACGACGCTTTGCTCTACGCGTGGGAACTGCTGACGGTGAACTTCAAGCTGCCGCCCGACAAGCTGTGGGCCACCGTCTATGCCGAGGACGACGAGGCCTACGACATCTGGAAGAACGTCATCGGGCTGCCGGCCGAGCGCATCGTGCGCATCGGCGACAACAAGGGCGCGCGCCATGCGTCCGACAACTTCTGGATGATGGGCGATACGGGCCCTTGCGGCCCCTGCTCGGAGATCTTCTACGACCACGGGCCGGACGTGGCCGGCGGCCCGCCGGGATCGCCCGAGCAGGATGGCGACCGCTATATCGAGATCTGGAACAACGTCTTCATGCAGTTCAACCGCACCGAAGACGGCGTCATGCACCCGCTGCCCAAGCCCAGCGTCGACACCGGCATGGGGCTGGAGCGGCTGGCCGCGGTGCTGCAGCATGTGCACAGCAACTACCAGATCGACATGTTCGTTCGCCTGCTCGCGGCGGCGAAGAACGCGGTCGACTTTGCCGCCGGCTTGGCCACGGGCGCAGCGGGCTGCGATCCGGAATCGCCGTCGCTGAAGGTCATTGCCGACCACATCCGCGCCTGCAGTTTCACCATCACCGACGGCGTCATCCCCGGCAACGAGGGCCGCGGCTACGTGCTGCGCCGCATCGCCCGGCGCGCCATCCGCCACGGCTACAAGCTCGGCGCGCGCAAGCCTTTCTTTCACACGCTGGTGCTGCCGCTGGCGGTGGAGATGGGCGAGGCCTACCCCGAACTCAGGCGCGACGCGATGCGCGTCACCGAGGTGCTGAAGCAGGAAGAGGAGCGCTTCTTCCAGACCATCGCCAACGGCATGGAAATCCTGGAAGGCGCACTGTCTTCACTCCCTCTCCCGCGAGCGGGAGAGGGTCGGGGTGAGGGCGTGTCCGAGCCGCCCGTCCTGGCCGGCGACCTGGCCTTCAAGCTGCACGACACCTTCGGCTTCCCGCTCGACCTGACTGCCGATGTCTGTCGCGAGCGTGGCGTGGCGGTGGACGAAGCCGGATTCAACGCCGCCATGGCGCGCCAGCGCGAGCAGGCGCGCGCCGCGGCCAAGTTCAAGATGGCGGCCGGCCTGGAATACAGCGGCGACACCACCGCCTTCCACGGCTACGAGCACCTGGTGTGCGAGCACAGCCGCGTCACCGCGATCTACGTCGACGGCACACCCGTGCCGCGCGCACGGGCCGGCGACGACGTGGTGCTCGTGCTCGACCATACGCCGTTCTACGCCGAGAGCGGTGGCCAGGTCGGCGACACCGGCGAGCTGCGCAACCCGCGCGCCCGCGTGCTGGTCGACGACACGGTGAAGATCCAGGCCGCGGTGCACGGCCACCAGGGCCGCATCGTCGAAGGCGAGGTCGAGCTCGGCGACACGCTCCATGCGCGCGTCGACGGCGAACGGCGCGCGCGGACGGTGCGCAACCACAGCGCCACCCACCTCATGCACAAGGCGCTGCGCGAGGTGCTGGGCGCGCATGTGCAGCAGAAGGGCTCGCTCGTGAATGCCGAGCGCACGCGATTCGACTTCGCGCACCACGCGCCGCTGACCGACGCGCAGGTTGCGCAGGTGGAAGCGCTGGTCAACGCCGAGATCCTGGCCAACGCGGCCACGCAGGCGCGCGTGATGGCGCTCGACGACGCCCAGCAGGTCGGCGCCATGATGCTGTTCGGCGAGAAATACGGCGAAGA
The DNA here is from genome assembly GCA_034522875.1 of Rubrivivax sp. Taxonomy (GTDB): domain Bacteria; phylum Pseudomonadota; class Gammaproteobacteria; order Burkholderiales; family Burkholderiaceae_C; genus Rubrivivax. Next base: position 61,394 of record JAXHKY010000035.1, read on the forward strand.
GGTGCGCGTGCTCGACATCGGCACGAGCCGCGAACTCTGCGGCGGCACGCACGTGGCGCGCACCGGCGACATCGGCGTGTTCAAGATCGTGTCCGAAGGCGGCGTGGCGGCCGGCATTCGCCGCGTCGAGGCGGTGACGGGCGACAACGCGCTGGCCTACCTGCAGCAGCTGGAAGCCACGGTCGGTGCGCTGGCTGGCACGCTGAAGGCCACGCCCGCGGAAGTGCCGGCGCGCGTGGCCGCGGTGCTGGACCATGTGCGCGCACTGGAAAGGGAAATCACCGCGCTGAAGGGCCGGCTGGCCAGCGCGCAGGGCGACGAGATGCTGGCGCAGGCGGTGGACGTGAAGGGCGCCAACGGGTCGATCAAGGTGCTGGCCGCGACGCTGCAGGGTGCCGATGCCAAGGCGCTGCGCGAGACCATGGACAAGCTCAAGGACAAGCTCAAGAGCGCGGCCATCGTGCTGGCGGCGGTGGAGGGCGGCAAGGTGCAGCTGGCCGCCGGCGTCACCGCCGACGTGCTGGCGCGGCCGGGCGCGCGCGTGAAGGCCGGCGAGCTGGTCAATTTCGTGGCCTTGCAGGTCGGCGGCAAGGGTGGCGGCAAGCCCGACCTGGCGATGGCCGGCGGCACCGACGCCGCCGCGCTGCCGGCGGCGCTGGCCTCGGTGGCGGGCTGGGTCGGCGAGCGGTTCTGAAGCCTTCACTCGCCGAGTGCGGCATGAACCTTCCCGTCATCAAGCTGCCCGACAGCACGGAAGCAGAGCTGAAGGCCTTCGACACCACTTGCGAGCGCCTGTCGGGTTTCGACGAGGAAGTCTCGTTCGAGTCCGTCGACGGCTTTCTGACCGCGCTCGCCGCCGGGCCGTCGCTGCCGGCCGAGGAGGCATGGTTGCCGGCGCTGTGCGGCGATGCCTTCGAGCGCGCCTTCGCCGACCCCGAGGACCACGCCCAGGCACTCAGGTCGTTGCAGGCGCGGTTGCAGGTGCTGCGCCGGCAGCTCGACCCCGAGGCGCTGCTCGACCGCCCCGAAGACATTCGCCTGCTGCCGTTGTGGATGGAGATCACGGACGCCGACCGCCAGCGCATCGTCGACGCCGACGAGATGCCGGCCGAGGAGGTCGCCTACCTGCAGACGGGCGCGCTGTGGGCCCAGGGTTTCCTGGACGCGGTGGACGCCTTCCCGGAGATCTGGGTCGAGCCCGATGACGACGAGGCGGCCGCGGATTTCGGCCTGTTGCTGGACCAGATCGCCGCGCTGCTGCTGCCCCCGGGCAGCGAAGAGGCGCAGGCGCACAGCGCGCAGTATTGGCCGCAGGCCGAGCCGAGCCGCGACGAGTTGCTGGCCGAGGCCTGCTGGGCCGTCCAGGACCTGCGCGTCTACTGGGTCGACCACGCACCCAGGCCGGCGACGCGCCACGTGTTGCCTGCGCCTGGCCGCAACGACCCCTGCCCCTGCGGCAGCGGCAAGAAGTACAAGAAGTGCCACGGTGCGCCGGATGCCGCCCGCTGACACGGCCACCCGAGGTGTACCGCTCCAGCCACGCCCGGCGCCTGCCTGCTAGAGTCCGCCGCCATGTCGACCCCACCCGCGCTGCAAGGCAAACATCTCGTGCTCGGCCTGACGGGCGGCATCGCCTGCTACAAGTCGGCCGAGCTGGTGCGTGAACTGGTGCGGGCCGGCGCCACGGTGCAGGTGGTGATGACCGACGCGGCGGCGCAGTTCATCACGCCGGTCACGATGCAGGCACTGAGCGGCCGGCCGGTCTTCAGCAGCCAGTGGGACGCGCGCCAGCCCAACAACATGGCGCACATCGACCTCACGCGAGAGGCCGCCGCGGTGCTGGTGGCGCCGGCCAGCGCCGACTTCATCGCCCGGCTGGCGCTGGGCCGCGCCGACGAACTGCTCGGCCTGCTGTGCCTGGCGCGGCCGCTGGCCACCTGCCCGCTGCTGGTGGCGCCGGCCATGAACCGCGAGATGTGGGCCCACCCGGCGACGCAGCGCAACGTGGCGCAGCTCAAGGCCGACGGCGCCACCGTGCTCGGCCCCGCAGCCGGCGACCAGGCCTGCGGCGAGGTCGGTGACGGCCGCATGCTCGAAGCCGTTGAGTTGCGCGACGAACTGGTCGCCTTCTTCCAGCCCAAGCATCTGGCGGGCCGCTCGGTGCTGGTCACGGCCGGGCCCACCTTCGAGGCCATCGACCCGGTGCGCGGCATCACCAACCACTCCAGCGGCAAGATGGGTTTTGCGATCGCGCGCGCTGCCGCCGAGGCCGGCGCCCGCGTCACGCTGGTGGCCGGCCCGGTGCACCTGCCCACGCCGCGCGGCGTGCACCGCATCGACGTCGTCAGCGCCCTGCAGATGCTCGACGCCGTGCTGCCCGAAGCGCCGCGGCACGACCTCTTCGTGGCCACGGCCGCGGTGGCCGACTGGCGCCCCGCCGTCAGCGCCGAACACAAGATCAAGAAGGACGGCAGCGGCCGCCCGCCCGCGCTGACCTTTGCCGAGAACCCCGACATCCTGGCCACCGTGGCGCGCTTGCCTGCGGATCGGCGGCCCTGGTGCGTGGGTTTCGCCGCCGAGAGCCACGACCTCTTGCGCCATGCGCGCGAAAAGCTCGTGCGCAAGGGCGTGCCGCTGATCGTGGCCAACCTGGGGCCGGCCACCTTCGGACGCGACGACAACTCGTTGCTGCTCGTCGATGCGCAAGGAGAACGCGAACTGCCGCGCGCCGACAAGCTTTCGCTGGCGCGGCAACTCGTGGCCGAGATCGCGGCGCGGATGCCGGCACGGGCCAGGGCTTCAGCCGCATGACCGTCATCGACGTCAAGGTGCTGGACGAACGCATGGCGCAGGCGCTGCCGGCCTACGCCACGCCCGGCAGCGCCGGACTGGACCTGCGCGCCTGCCTGGATGCCCCGCTGGTGCTGGCGCCCGGGCAGGCCGAATTGATCCCCACGGGCTTGTCGATCCACATCGGCGACCCCGGCCTGGCGGCGATGCTGCTGCCGCGCTCGGGGCTGGGCCACAGGCACGGCGTCGTGCTGGGCAACCTGGTGGGCCTGATCGACAGCGACTACCAGGGCCCGCTGATGGTGAGCTGCTGGAACCGCGGCAGCACCGCCTTCACAGTGCAGCCCATGGAGCGAATCGCGCAGATGGTCATCGTGCCGGTGGTGCAGGCGGCATTCCGGCGTGTCGACGATTTCGAATCGTCGTCTCGCGGCGTTGGCGGCTTCGGCTCCACCGGCCGCGGCTGAGCGAAATATCGGCCCCGGCGCCGCAGGCCGGGGATACGAGGCGGGCCGCTCAGTGCCGCGCCGATGACCCGCCCGGCGCGCCGCCGCTGCCCAACACCGTGATCGGCGAGCCGCCGACGCTTCGCACCTCGAGTTCCTCGCTGCTGGCCTCACGCACGGCCTGCACCTTCAGCGTCAGCCGCAGCGCCATGCCGGCCAGCGGGTGGTTGCCGTCGAGCACCACGTGCGAAGGGAAGACGTCGGTGACGACATAGATCACGTCGGCCGGCATGTCGGGCGTGACGCTGCCTGCGGGCAGGCCTTCGAAGGTCATGCCGGTTTCCAGCGTTTGCGGGAACAGCTTGCGGTCCTCGAAGCACACCAGTTCGGACCGGTAGTCGCCAAAGGCATGCTCGGGTTCGAGTTGCACCCGCACTTCGTCGCCCGCCACGTGGCCGGCCAGCGCCTCTTCCACCCGGGCCAGCAGGTCGTTGCCGCCGACGAAGAATTCGATCGGCTGGGTCAGTTCGTCGATGGGCCGGTTCTGGGCGTCGTCGAGTTTCCAGGTCAGGGTGACGACACAAGGGGCATGGATCTGCATGCGCGGCATGATGGCACAAGGCCGTCGCCGACCATGGCGCCGCCACGGCTTCGGCCAGAATGACGCCATGGAAGTGAATGCACCCCTGGCCCTGCTGGGCGGCTTGTCGCCCGCGGCCTTCATGCGCCGGCACTGGCAGAAAAGGCCGCTGCTCGTGCGCCAGGCCTGGCCCGGCGTGGCGCCGCCGGTTTCGCGGCGCGAGATGTTCGAGCTGGCGGCCGGCGAAGACGTGGAGTCGCGCCTGGTGGTGCGCGAGCCCGGGCGCTGGCGCGTGCGCCAGGGGCCGCTGGCGCCGCGTGCGTTGCCGCCGCTGTCGCGCCCGGGCTGGACGCTGCTGCTGCAGGGGCTGGACCTGCACCGGGCCGCGGCGCGCGACATGCTGGAGCGCTTCCGCTTCGTGCCCGACGCGCGGCTCGACGACCTGATGCTGTCCTGGGCCAGCCCCGGCGGTGGCGTCGGCCCGCATATCGACTCCTACGACGTCTTCCTGCTGCAGGTGCAGGGGCGACGGCGCTGGTCGGTCGGGCGCGTGGCCGACGCCTCGTTCGTCGAAGGCCAGCCGCTGAAGCTGCTGCGCCACTTCCAGCCGCAACAGCAGTGGCTGCTGGAGCCCGGCGACCTGCTCTACCTGCCGCCGCGCTGGGGCCACGACGGCGTGGCCGAGGGCGGCGACTGCATGACCTGCTCGGTGGGTTTTCGCGCCCCGGCGGCGCAGGAGCTGGCGCGCGACCTGCTGCAGCGCCTGGCCGACGAGGACCACGGAGAAGGCGCCCATTACCGCGACCCGCGGCAGCCCGCCACGGCCACGCCGGGGGTCATTCCACCGGCCTTGCTGGACTTTGCGCAAGCGGCGGTGGCGCGCCGCCTGGGCGACCCGCAGGCGCTGGCGCGTGCCCTGGGCGAATCGCTCACCGAGCCCAAGCCGCGGGTCTGGTTCGAGCGCCAGGCGGCTTGCGCTGGCACCGGCGGTGTGCGGCTCGATGCCCGCAGCCGCATGCTGTACGACCAGCGCCACGTCTTTCTCAACGGTGAGGCCTACGCCGTCGGCGGCCGTGACGCGCGCCTGATGCGGCAGCTGGCCGACACGCGCCGGCTCACGGCGGCCGAGCGCGCGCGCCTGGGCGCTGGCGTGCAGGCCTGGCTGGCCGAGTGGGTGGTCTCGGGCTGGATACACGGGGAGGCGGCATGAGTCGGGACCTGCCGTTGATCGACACCCGCGCGGGCTGGCAGGCCGCCTTGCGCTGGGGCTTCGAAACCGCCCGTCAGCGCGGCGCCAGGCGCATCACCTGCGTGGATGCGAGCTTTGAGACCTGGCCGCTCGACGATGCGGCACTGCTCGAAGCTCTCACGGCCTGGTTGCGCCTGCCGCAGCGGCGGCTGGTGCTGCTGGCCCGCCAATTCGACGAAGTGCCGCGCCGCTTTCCCCGCTTCACGGCCTGGCGCCGCGACTTCGGCCATGCCGTCGAGCCCTGGCAGGCGCCCGAGGAGCTGTCATCCGACCTGCCGAGCCTGCTGCTCGAAGACGGCCCCGTCAGCGTGCAGCTGGTCGACGAAGAGCACTGGCGCGGCCGCGCCGCGATCGACGCGCGATCGGCCGCGCTGTTGCGAGAGCAAGTTGACGTCATTCTGCAACGGTCGACACCTGCTTTCGCTGTGTCGACCTTGGGTCTTTAGGGAAATCCCTTGCTCTGGCTATACTCGAAGGCTGGACAAAAAAGGCTTACCCAGCCCTTCTGTCCGCTGAAATAGGGTCCCGGTCGAGATCCGGAGTGCCCGAGAAAGTTTGATCCGATCGTCCCCACCACACCTTAAGGTTACACATGAACAAGTCGCTCGTTTTGGCTTCCCTGGTTGCCGCCGTCGCCCTGGCCGCTTGCGGCAAGAAGGAAGAGGCTCCGGCCCCCGCCCCCGCCCCGGCCGCTGCTCCGGCCCCGGCTCCCGCTCCGGCTCCGACACCCATGGCCGAGGCCGCCTCGGCTGCGGATGCTGCCGTGGCCGGCGCTGCCGACGCCGCCTCGGCGGCCGTTGGTGAAGCGGCTGCTGCCGCCGCATCGGCCGCTGGCGATGCCGCCGCCGCCGCGGTCAAGTCTGCCGCGGACGCCGCCGCTGCCGCCGTCAAGAAGTGATGCCTGTGTGCCGTCTGGCGCGTGGCATCGAAAAAGCCGCCCTCGGGCGGCTTTTTTGTGTGCGCCCACGACCCGTTTCAACGCAATTCGACCACCAGCCGTTCCGCGATGCGCCGGCCGTTCTCGCCCACGTCGGTGCCACCGGCAGAGGTCAGCACCGAAACGGTCGTCTTGCGCTCGTCGCCCTTGAGCGCCACGCGGTAGCGCACCGGTGCCAGCGGGTTGCTGGTATTGCCGAACATGCGCGACCAGAAGCCGGGCTCCTCCTGCCCCGCGGTCTTGGGGTCGACATAGCGCACGTAGTACACGCCCGAAGCGCGGTCGCGGTCTTCCACCGTGAAGCCGCTGCGGTCCAGCGTGAGGCCCACCTGGCGCCATGCGCGGTCGAAGGGTTCGTCCATTTCCAGCGCCACCATGCCGGGGGTGTCGAGCAGCCGCGCGCGCGGTGGCGCTGCGCTGGCGACGGCCGTGCTCTTGGCAGCCGTCGCGGCGTTGGCCGGGGCAGCACCCGCCGCAGCTCCTGCAACGGCTGTGCGTGCCGCCTCCGGTGTGGCGCCCAGGGTCACCATCAGGCGGCTCAGCATCTCGGCCTCAAGGTCCGGGTCGTTGGGTCCCGCGCGCCAGGTCGTCTGCTCGCGGGTCTGGTCGATGAAGACCTCCTGCACGCTGCGGTGCGAGACATAGATCTCGCTGCCGCCCGCGGTGCGTTCGATGCGGGTGCGGAAGCGGTCGCGCTCACCGGTGTCGAAAAAACTCTTCAGCAGGCCGCCGAGCAGGTTGCGCGCGGCGTCCTTGGGCAGCCTGGCACGGTTCTCGTTCCAGTTCGTCTCCATCACGCCGGTCGCCGCGTCCTCGACCTCGATGAGGAAGCCGTTCGCTTCCCAGAAGGCGCGCACGCGCGGCCACAGCGCTTCGGGCGCCTGTGACGCCACGAGCCAGCGCAACTGCCCCTGGCGTTCGATACGCAGGTCGCCGGCGGCCTGCAGCGCCACCGCCGGCACGGCCGCGGGTGCCGCCGCAGCAGGGCCGGCGGCCCGGGGTGCGGCCGCGGCCGAAGCGCTGACCACGCCACCCTGCGGCCGGTAGCGTGCGTCGCCGGCCAGCTGGGTCAGGTCGGGCGGCACCTCCAGCGGCTTGGCCTTGGCGGCCGCACTGCTGTAGTCGACCTTCTCGCCCGAGAAGAAGCCATCGGTCGAGGTCGTCGTGCAGGAGGCCATCACACAGGCCGCCGCCGCCAGGGCCACGGTGCTCAGCCGCAAGGGGCTGCGCGCGTCGAAAGGATTCACGTTGGAAGTCTCCGCCACGGTCGCGCTGCGGCCGTGCAAATGAGCCGGGGAATGCGGTGGTTCAAGCCAGCAGGCCGCTGGCACGCAGCGCTTGGCCGACCTGCGTGCGGCCGCTTTCGGTGAGCGGCAGGATGGGCAGGCGCACGTGTTCGGCGCAGCGCCCCAGTTGCGCCAGCGCCCATTTCGTGGGCGCCGGGCTCGGTTCGCAGAACAGCTGCTTGTGCAGCGGCAGCAGGCGCAGATGCAATTCGGTGGCTCGCTTTACATGGCCTTCGATCGCCGCCATGCACAGTTCGTGCATCAATCTCGGCGCCACGTTGGCGGTCACGCTGACATTGCCGTGGCCGCCCAGCAGCATCAGCGCCACAGCCGTATTGTCGTCGCCGGAATAAATGGAAAAGCCCGCCGGTGCCTGCTTTATGAGCCAGCAGGCACGCTCGATATTCCCGGTGGCTTCCTTGATGCCCACGATGCCCGGCACCTGCGCCAGCCGCAGCGCGGTTTCGGGCTGCATGTCGGCCACCGTGCGGCCGGGCACGTTGTACAGCACCACCGGCAGGTCCACCGCCTCGGCCACGGCCTTGAAGTGCTGGTAGATGCCTTCCTGCGAAGGCTTGTTGTAGTAGGGCACCACCTGCAGCGTGCAGTCGGCGCCCACCTGCCTGGCAAAGCGCGTCAGCTCGATGGCCTCGCGCGTGGCGTTGCCGCCGGCACCGGCCATGATGGGCACGCGCCCGGCGGCGTGCTCCACCGCCACGCGGATGATCTCGCAATGCTCTTCCACCGAGACGGTGGGCGATTCACCCGTGGTGCCGACGACGCCGATGCAGTGGGTGCCCTCGGCAATGTGCCAGTCGATCAGGCGGCGCAGCGCGGGATAGTCGACGCTGCCGTCCTCGAGCATGGGCGTGACGAGCGCGACGATGCTGCCAACGATGGGTTTCATGGGTGTCGGGTCCAAGCCAAGCCGCGGATTTTAGCCGCCGCCACCTTGCAGCCCGTAGCGCGGCGGCGCGGCAGCGCCTGCAGCCTCGGCCACGGCGGCGATGCGCTGCACGTAGCGGGCCGGCGCAGCGTCGAAGCCGTCCTCGAAGGCGACCACACGCAGACCCGTGCAGAGCTGCAGCAGTTCCCCCGGTTGCAGCAGAAATTCCCGCCGTTGCGGCTTGCCGATGAGCTGCTGGCCGTGGGCGAAGGTTTCGTAAAGCAGCACGCCGCCCGGGGCCAGCGCGGCGCGCAGTTCCGGCCACAGCGGCCGCCACAGGTAGTTGGTGACAACGACTGCGTCGAAGCACCGGCCCGGCAGCGGCCAGGGCCCGCCTTCGATGTCGGCGACCACGATCTCGGCCAAGGCACGCATTGGCGCCACGGCCGCTTCCTTGCGATCGATGCCGGTGACGGCAAAACCCTGCGCCGCCAGCCAGCGCACATGGCGGCCGCTGCCGCAGGCCACGTCGAGCACCGTGCCGCCGGGGCGAACCAGGCCGGCGAAGCGCCGCACCCAGGCCGAAGGTTCGGGGTCCAGGTGCGCTAGAAGCATGACCACGCCTGGTTGGCCAGTTCCACCGCCAGGTGCGGGTTCAGGTAGGTGGCGAACACGGCCGCCAGCGCCAGCAGCGCCGCGCCCCAGACCCCCACGCGGACCCAGCGCGTCTTCATCACACCGGTTGCGGCACGGGCCGCACGATGGCGGTTTCGCGCACCGGCAGGTTGATGAGCGCGGCGAACACGCCCAGGGCGATGGCGATCCACCACACCACGTCGTAGCTGCCGGTGCTGTCGTACAGCAGACCCCCCAGCCAGACCCCGAGGAAGCTGCCCACCTGGTGCGAGAAGAAGACGAAGCCGCCGAGCATGGAGAAATGCTTGATGCCGAAGATCTGCGCCACGATGGCGTTGGTGGGCGGCACCGTGCTCAGCCACAGCAGGCCCATCACGGCAGAGAAGACATACACGCTGGCGGGGCTGAGCGGCAGCCCGATGAAGACCGCGATCGCCACGGCGCGCAGGATATAGATGCCGGCCAGGATGTGGCGCTTGGGCCAACGCTGGCCGAGGCTGCCCGCCAGGTAGGTGCCGAAGACGTTGAACAGGCCGATCAAGGCCAGCGCGGTGGTGGCCACTTCCAGGCCCAGACCCTGGTCCTTCAGATAGCTGGGCAGGTGAACGCCGATGAAGACGACCTGGAAGCCGCAGACGAAATAGCCGGCCATCAGCAACTGGAAAGGCCGGTGGCGCGAGGCTTCGGATATCGCCTCCATGATGCTCTGCTGCGGGCCGCTGGCCTGTGCCGCCGGCGGCGCTTCTTTCAATGCCCAGGCCAGCGGCAGGATCAGCAGCGCGGCCCCGCCCAGCAGCACCAGGGCCTGCTGCCAGCCGAAGGCATTGATCAGCCCGCTGGACAGCGGCACCATCAGGAACTGGCCGAAGGAGCCGGCTGCGGCCGTCACGCCCATCGCCCACGAGCGCCGTTCGGCGGCCACGTGGCGGTTGATCACGCCGTAGATCACGGCATAGGTGCAGCCGGCCAGCGCGACGCCGATGAAGATGCCGGCACCCAGCGTGAACATCGCCCCCGTGGTCGCCACGGCCATCACCCACATGCCCAGCGCGTACAGCAGGCCCGAGGCGGCCAGCACCTTGAAGGCGCCGAAACGGTCGGCCAGCATGCCGGCAAACGGCCCGGCGATGCCCCAGGCCAGGTTCTGCACGGCCAGCGCAAAGGAGAAGGTCTCGCGCGGCCAGCCGCGCTCCATGGTGATCGGTGCCAGCCACAGGCCGAATCCGTGGCGTGCGCCCATGCTCAGCGTGACGATGGCGGCGCCGCACAGCAGCACCTGGGTCAGGGAGAGTCGCGCGGGGGTTGCAGCGGAATGCACGCTCGCATTCTCTTGGAAAACGCTGCCGACTGCCGGCGTCCGCGCCTTGGAGCCGGCCCTGAAGCTCAAGAAGAAGCATCGGCGCCGTGCGAGATCGGCGACGGCTGCCACTTCAGCGACCGACCGGCTGCGATGGCCAGCCGAGCCGGGGCGCCATGCCGCCGGCAGATCCCGGAGCCCCGGCGTCCGGGGCGGCTGCCTAGAATCCGCCCCATGCCAAGCAAGCAAGGAAGTTACGCCGAAGCCTCGATCCGCGTCCTCAAGGGCCTGGAGCCCGTGAAGCAGCGGCCAGGCATGTATACGCGCACCGACAACCCGCTGCACGTGGTGCAGGAGGTCATCGACAACGCCGCCGACGAGGCCCTGGCGGGGGTCTGCAAGCGCATCGACATCACCCTGCACGCCGACGGCTCGGTGAGCGTGGAGGACGACGGCCGCGGCATCCCCTTCGGCCTGCACCCGGAAGAAGGCGTGCCGGTGGTCGAGATCGTGTTCACGCGGCTGCACGCCGGCGGCAAGTTCGACAAGGGGGCCAGCGGCGCCTACAGCTTTTCGGGCGGCCTGCACGGTGTGGGGGTCAGCGTGACGAATGCGCTGGCCAAACGGCTGGAAGTGACCGTCTTGCGCGAAGGGCATCAGGCCTCGCTGGCCTTCGCCGGGGGCGAAGTCGTCGATCCCTTGGCGCTGGTCAAAGTCGGTGACCGCCGGCATGGCACCCGGGTGCGGGTCTGGCCCGACCTCAAGTATTTCGACACTGCCGAGTTGCCGCGTGCCGATCTCGTGCACCTGCTGCGCAGCAAGGCCGTGCTGATGCCGGGCGTGACCGTGACGCTGACGGTGGAAAAGCCCGGCGGCAAGGACGCCGAGACCACCACCTGGCTGTACCAGGGCGGCCTGCGCGACTACCTGATGCAAAGCCTGGTGGCCGATCCGTTGATCCCGCTGTTCGAAGGCGAGCAGCACGCCACGGCGCAGGAAACCGAGAATTTCGCCGAAGGCGAGGGCGCCAGCTGGTGCGTGGCCTTCACCGATGAAGGCGGCACGCTGCGCGAGAGCTATGTCAACCTGATCCCCACGGTGGCCGGCGGCACGCACGAGTCGGGGCTCAAGGACGGGCTGTTCGCGGCCGTGAAGGGTTTCATCGAGATGCACGCGCTGCTGCCCAAGGGCGTCAAGCTGATGCCCGACGACGTGTTCTCGCGCGCCAGCTTCGTGCTGTCGGCCAAGGTGCTGGACCCGCAGTTCCAGGGTCAGATCAAGGAGCGGCTGAATTCGCGCGACTCGCTGCGCCTGGTGTCGGGCTACGTGCGCCCGGCGCTGGAGCTGTGGCTGAACCAGCACGTGGAATACGGCAGGAAGCTGGCCGACCTGGTGATCCGCCAGGCGCAGACGCGCCAGCGCGCCAGCCAGAAGGTGGAAAAGCGCAAGGGCTCGGGCGTGGCCGTGCTGCCGGGCAAGCTGACCGACTGCGAAAGCCGTGACCTGCTGTTCAACGAGGTCTTCCTGGTCGAAGGCGACAGCGCCGGCGGCAGCGCCAAGATGGGCCGCGACAAGGAAACCCAGGCCGTGCTGCCGCTGCGCGGCAAGGTGCTCAATACCTGGGAGGTCGAGCGCGACCTGCTGTTTCGCAATACCGAGATCCACGACATCGCCGTGGCCGTGGGCGTGGACCCACATGGTCCCAACGACGACCCCGACCTCGGTGGCCTGCGCTACGGCAAGGTCTGCATCCTGAGCGATGCCGACGTCGACGGCTCGCACATCCAGGTGCTCCTGCTCACGCTCTTTTTCCGCCACTTTCCGAAGCTCATCGAGCGCGGGCATGTGTTCATCGCGCGGCCGCCGCTGTTCCGCATCGATGCCCCGGCACGCGGCAAGCGGCCGCAGGCCAAGATCTATGCGCTGGACGAGGGCGAGCTGGAGGCCGCGCTGGACAAGCTGCGCAAGGAAGGCGCGAAGGAGGGCAGCTGGACGATCAGCCGCTTCAAGGGCCTGGGCGAGATGAATGCCGAGCAGTTGTGGGACACCACGCTCAACCCCGAGACGCGGCGGCTGCTGCCGGTGAGCTGGCTGGCGAATGGAGCCGGGGGTTTCGACGCCACCGCGGCGCTGCTGACCAAGTTGATGGGCAAGGGCGAGGCGGCGTCGCGGCGCGAGCTGATGGAACTGCACGGCGACGCGGTCGAGGTCGATGTCTGAACCCGTTTCCTCCGCTTCGCCGGCCGCTCCCGCGCCACCCGGCCCGCCGTTGCACCTGCGGCCCACCATGCTGTCCGACCTGGACTTCGTGGCCGCGGTGGAAATGGACCAGCACAACCTGCCGTTCATCTCGCCCTGGGAGCGCACGCAGCACGAAGGTGCGCTGCGCTTCCCGGACTTCCGGCATTTCATTGTCGAAGCCGGCGAACACGGCTCGCGCGACGGTTTCGTCATCCTGCAGGGCTGCCGCAACCGGCACAGGAGCGTGGAGCTCAAGCGACTGGTGCTGCAGACCAAGGGCCAGGGCCTGGGCAGGCGCTGCGTGCGCCTGCTCAAGCGCATGGCTTTCCGCGACCTGCACGCACACCGTTTCTGGCTCGACGTGAAGCAGCTCAACACGCGCGCGCTGGCCTTGTATGCCAGCGAGGGGTTCGTCGAGGAGGGCCGGCTGCGCGAAAGCGTGCGCATCACCGGCGGCGACGCCGACGGCTACGACAGCCTGGTGGTGATGAGCATGCTCGACCGCGAATACCAGGCGCGGCGGGCGCTGGGGTTGGAAGAGTCGGCCTGACGCAAGCCCTTCGCCTGAGATAAGATCAACATTGACCAAGCTTGGTCAACCAAGGCGGCATCATGCAAGTCAACATCTACGAAGCCAAGACCCGGCTGTCGGAACTGGTGGAGCAGGCACACAAGGGCGAAACCGTGATCATCGCCAAGGCCGGCACGCCGATGGCCAAGCTGGTACCGCTGAACGCCGGACCGAAGCGCAAGATCATCTTCGGCCTGATGAAGGGCCAGTTCGTCGAGTCGGACGACTTCGACGCGCCGCTGCCCGACGACGAGCTTGCGCTGTGGGAAGGCCGCGGCAAGGAATGAAGCTGCTGCTGGACACGCACATCCTGCTGTGGGTGATGCGTGACGCGCGCGAACTCAGCGCCGCCGCGCGCGGGTGCATCGAGCGCGCCGACGAGGTCTACGTCAGCAGCGTCAGCCTTTGGGAGTCGGCGATCAAGGCGGCCACCGGCAAGCTGCCCCTGGCACCCGCGGCGCTCGAGGCCGGGGCCTTGCGGGCGGGCTTCATCCCGCTGCCGGTGACCTGGGCGCATGCGCTGGCGGTGGACGCACTGCCGATGTTGCACCGCGACCCCTTCGACCGCATGCTCGTCGCGCAGGCCGTCAGCGAGCCGCTGCAGTTGCTGACCCACGACGCCACGCTGAAGCGCTACTCCCCGCTGGTCACCGTCGTCTGAACCATCCGACCCTTACTTGCGCGCGGCGGCTGCCGCGGCGCGTTTCCCGCACCCCATGAGCGACCTCTTCGATCCCCCCCCGGCCGACCCGGCCGATGCCCTGCCGCTGGCCGACTACGCCCAGCGCGCTTATCTCGAATATGCGCTGTCGGTCGTCAAGGGCCGAGCCCTGCCCGATGTCTGCGACGGCAACAAGCCCGTGCAGCGGCGCATCCTGTATTCGATGTTCCGCATGGGCCTGGCCTTCAGCGGCGCCGGCGGCGCCAAGCCGGTGAAGAGTGCACGCGTGGTGGGCGACGTGCTCGGCCGCTACCACCCGCATGGCGATACCGCCGCCTACGACGCGCTGGTGCGCATGGCGCAGGACTTCTCGCAGCGCTACCCGCTGGTCGACGGCCAGGGCAATTTCGGCAGCCGTGACGGCGACGGTGCGGCGGCCATGCGTTACACCGAGGCGCGCCTGGCGCCCATCGCGCGGCTGATGCTCGACGAGATCGACGAAGGCACGGTCGACTTCCAGCCCAACTACGACGGCAGCACCGAGGAACCGAAGCAGTTGCCGGCGCGGCTGCCCTTCGTGCTGCTCAACGGTGCCAGCGGCATTGCCGTGGGCCTGGCCACCGAGATCCCCAGCCACAACCTGCGCGAGGTGGCAGCGGCCGCGGTGGCGTTGCTGAAGAACGACCAGCTCAGCGACGACGAGCTCTTTGCCCTGCTGCCGGCGCCCGACTTCCCCGGCGGCGGCCAGATCATCAGCGCCGCGGCCGATATTCGCGATGCCTACCGCACGGGCCGCGGCAGCCTCAAGGTGCGCGCGCGCTGGGTCATCGAGGACCTGGCGCGCGGCCAGTGGCAGCTGGTGGTGAACGAGTTGCCGCCGGGCACCAGCACGCAGAAGGTGCTGGAAGAGATCGAGGAGCTGACCAATCCCAAGGTCAAGGCCGGCAAGAAGGCGCTCAGCCAGGAGCAGGTGCAGCTCAAGGCCGCGGTGCTGGCGGTGCTGGACGCCGTGCGCGATGAATCGAACAAGGACGCGCCCGTGCGCCTGGTCTTCGAACCGAAGAGCCGCACGGTGGAGCAGGTCGAGCTGATCCACGCGCTGCTGGCGCACACCAGCCTGGAGTGCAGCACGCCGGTCAACCTGACGATGGTCGGCCGCGACGGCCGGCCCACGCCCAAGAGCCTGCGCCAGATGCTGGCCGAGTGGATCGACTTCCGCCTCGTCGACCGTGCAGCGCCGCACGCAGCACCGGCTGGACAAGGTGCTGGACCGCATCCACGTGCTCGAAGGCCGGCAGCTGGTGCTGCTGAATATCGACGAGGTCATCCGCATCATCCGCAACGCCGACGAGCCCAAGGCGGCGCTGATCGAGCGCTTCGCCTTGAGCGATCGCCAGGCCGAGGACATCCTGGAGATCCGCCTGCGCCAGCTGGCGCGGCTGGAGGCCATCCGCATCGAGCAGGAACTGAAGGAGCAGCGCGAACAGCAGGGCAAGCTGCAGGACATCCTTGCCAGCCCCGCAGCACTGAAGCGCGTGGTGGTGCGCGAGATCGAGGCCGATGCGAAGGCCCATGGCGACGCGCGCCGCACGCTGGTGCAGGAAGAGAAGAAGGTACTCGCCGAGATCAAGGTGCTCGACGAGCCGGTGACGGTGGTCGTCAGCAGCAAGGGCTGGGTGCGCGCGCTCAAGGGCCACGAGATCGACCCCGCCGCGCTCGCCTTCAAGCCGGGTGATGCGCTTTACGGCACTTTCGCCTGCCGCTCGGTGGACATGCTGCTGGTCTTCGGTACGGCGGCCAGGGGCAGCGGTCGCGTCTACAGCGTGGCCGTTGCAGCGCTGCCGGGCGGGCGTGGCGACGGCGTGCCGATCACCACGCTGATCGACCTGGAGCCCGGCACGCAGGTGGCACATTGCTGGGCCGGTGCCGCGGCCACGAAGCTGCTGCTGGCCAACAGCGGCGGCTTCGGCCTGTTCGCCGAGGCCGGCGACATGGTGGGGCGCAACCGCGGCGGCAAGGCCTTCCTCACGCTGGACGACGGCTGCCAGTTGCTGCCGCCGGTGGCCGTGGCGGCGGTGCACGCCCAGGTGGCGGGCCTGGCGCAGGACGGCCGGCTGCTCGTCTTCCCGCTCGACGAACTCAAGCTGCAGTCCAACGGCGGCAAGGGGCTGACGCTGATGGACGTGGACGCGAAGACGCCGCTGATCGCGGCGGCCACGTTCGCGGACCGGCTGGTGGTGGCCGGCACGGGCCGCGGCGCCAAGCCGCGGCAGGAGGAGTTGAAGGGCGCCGCGCTGGCCCAGCATGCCGGCCGCCGGGCGCGCAAGGGTCGCAAAGTGGAAGGCTTCGTGAAGGCCTTGCGAGTTTTCGCTGCATAAGCGACACCGCGCGCACGGGCATTCTCCCGCCTGCAGGGTGCGGGCGTAGACTGCCGCGGACAACAAACAGGCCCACCGTCACGCCGCCCGGCGTGCCGACCCGGCGCCCTGGCTGGAGACAAGAGCGTGCGGCCCACCGATATCAGCGACCCGGCCTATTTCCACAAGGTCGTGGACTGCCAGTGGGCGTGCCCCGCCCACACCCCCGTACCCGAATACATCCGGCTGATCGCCATGGGTCGTTACGACGACGCCTACATGGTCAACTGGCACAGCAACGTCTTTCCCGGCATCCTGGGCCGCACCTGCGACCGCCCTTGCGAACCCGCCTGCCGCCGCGGGCGCGTCGAGGAAGAGAACATGGGCAAGCCGGAGCCGGTGGCCATCTGCCGCCTGAAGCGCGTGGCGGCCGACCTCAAGGGCGGCGAGGTGCGCGCGATGATCCCGCGCGCCAAACCGTCCAACGGCAAGAAGGTGGCCTGCGTCGGCGCCGGGCCGGCCTCGCTGACGGTGGCGCGCGACCTGGCGGCGCAGGGCTATCAGGTCACGGTCTTCGACGGCGAGACCAAGGCCGGCGGCTTCATGTGGAGCCAGATCCCGCGCTTCCGCCTGCCCGAGACCGTGATCGACGAAGAGGTGGGCTACATCCTGGGTCTGGGCGTGGAGTTCCGCGGTGGCCAGCGCATCGCCTCGATGAAGGCGCTGCTGGCCGAGCCCTGGGACGCCGTCTTCGTGGGCTGCGGCGCGCCGCGCGGGCGCGACCTGGACCTGCCGGGCCGGCGCGAGGCCGCCGCGGCCATCCATCTGGGCATCGACTGGCTGGCCTCGGTGTCCTTCGGCCACACCACGAGGATCGGCAAACGCGTCATCGTGCTCGGCGGCGGCAACACCGCGATGGACTGCTGCCGCTCGGCGCGCCGGCTGGGGGCCAGCGATGTCAAGGTCATCGTGCGCTCGGGCTTCGACGAGATGAAGGCCTCGCCGTGGGAGAAGGAAGACGCCCAGCACGAGGGCATCCCCATCATCAACTGCCATGTGCCGCTGGCTTTCCTGCACCAGGGGGGCCGGCTCTTGGGCATGCGCTTCCAGGTCGTCGAGCCCGTGTACGACGAAAACGGCCGGCGCCGACTGGTGCCCACCGGCGCGCCCGATGTCGAGTTCGACTGCGACGAGGTACTGGTGGCCGTGGGCCAGGAGAACGCCTTTCCGTGGATCGAGCGCGACTGCGGCGTGGCGTTCAACGACACGGGGCTGCCGGTGCTGGACGCGCTGACCTTCCAGTCCAGCCTGCCACGCGTCTTCTTCGGCGGCGATGCCGCTTTCGGCCCGAAGAACATCATCACCGCGGTGGCGCACGGCCACGAGGCGGCGGTGTCGATCGACCGCTTCCTGCACGGCGAGGACGTGCACCAGCGGCCGGCACCGCATGTCAACCTGATGTCGCAGAAGATGGGCATCCACGAGTGGAGCTACCACAATGCGCCCTCGGACGATGCGCGTTTCAAGGTGCCCTGGGCCGCGGCCGAGAAGGCGTTGGCCAGCATCAGCGTCGAAGTCGAACTCGGCTTCGACGCCGCCACCGCCTTCAAGGAGGCGCAGCGTTGCCTGAACTGCGACGTGCAGACGGTGTTCACCGGCAAGCTGTGCATCGAGTGCGACGCCTGCGTCGACATCTGCCCGATGGACTGCATCACCTTCACCACCGGCGGCGAAGAGGCCGAACTGCGCACGCGGCTGCGTGCGCCGGCCGACAACGCCGATCAGGCCTTGTACGTGAGCGGACCGCTGAAGACCTACCGCCTGATGGTGAAGGACGAAGACGTGTGCCTGCATTGCGGCCTGTGCGCCGAACGCTGCCCCACCGGCGCCTGGGACATGCAGAAATTTCTCTTCAACACCACGAAGGCGGGCCCTGCCTGCCGCGACAGCACGCCGCGCGAGCGGCGCGTGGGGGCACGGCCATGAAGCGCCTGGAATCGGTCAACGAATTCGTCGTCAAGTTCGCCAATGTCAACGGCTCGGGCTCGGCCTCGGCCAACGAGCTGTTCGCCAAGGCCATCCTGCGCATGGGCGTGGCGGTGAGCCCGCGCAATATCTTCCCCAGCAATATCCAGGGCCTGCCGACCTGGTACGAGGTGCGCGTCAGCGCCCGCGGCTGGCTGGGCCGGCGCGGCGGCATCGACATGATGGTGGCGATGAACCCGCAGACCTGGGACCAGGACGTGGCCGAGATCGAGTCCGGCGGCTACCTCTTCTACGACAGCACGCGGCCGCATCCGCCTGAAGCCTTTCGCGACGACATCACCGTGATCGGCATGCCGGTGACCGCCATCTGCAACGCCACCTACGAGGATTCGCGCCAGCGCACGCTGTTCAAGAACATCATGGTGCTGGGCGCTTTGGCCGTGCTGATGGACGTGGACACCGCCGTCATCGAGCGCCTCTTCACCGAGCAGTACAAGGGCAAGGAGCGGCTGCTCGAGAGCAACGTGCGCGCGCTGCAGGCCGGGTCCAGCTTCGCGCGCGAACACCTCAAGCCGCCGATCGGCCTGCGCGTGCGCCGCGCCGAGACGGTGGGCGAGCGCATCTTCGTCGATGGCAATACCGCGGCCGCGTTGGGCTGCGTGTACGGTGGCGCCACGGTCTGCGCCTGGTATCCGATCACGCCCTCGTCTTCGGTGGCCGAGGCTTTCCAGAGCTACTGCAGGAAGCTGCGCCACGACCCGGTCACCGGGGAGGCGCGCTACGCCATCGTGCAGGCCGAGGACGAGATCGCGTCCATCGGCATGGTGGTGGGCGCGGGCTGGAATGGCGCCCGCGCCTTCACCGCCACCTCGGGGCCGGGTGTCTCGCTGATGACCGAATTCATCGGCCTGGCCTATTTCGCCGAGATCCCGGTGACGCTCATCAACGTGCAGCGCGGCGGGCCGTCCACCGGCATGCCCACGCGCACGCAGCAGGCCGACCTGCTGAGCACAGCCTATGCGTCGCACGGCGACACCCGGCACGTGATGCTGCTGCCGCAGGACCCCACCGAGTGCTTCGATTTCGCCGCCACCGCGCTGGACCTGGCCGACCGGCTGCAGACGCCGGTGTTCGTGATGACCGACCTGGACATCGGCATGAACCAGCGCCTGAGCGCGCCCTTGCACTGGGACGAGGCGCGCCACTACGACCGCGGCAAGGTCATGACCGCGGCCGAGCTCGAGGCCGGCCGCGACTTCGGCCGCTACAAGGACGTCGACGGCGACGGCATTCCGTGGCGCACGCTGCCCGGCACGCATCCGAGACTGGGCGCCTATTTCACACGCGGCACCACGCGCGACGCCTATGCGCAGTATTCCGAGGCCGGGCCCGACTATCTGTACAACGTGCAGCGCCTGCTGAAGAAGTTCGCCACCGCGGCAACGCTGGTACCGGCGCCCGAGGTGCGCGCGGCGGCCAGGCCCTCGCGCCTGGGCGTCATCTATTTCGGTTCCACCGCGCCGGCCATGGACGAGGCGCTGGAGGTGCTGGCCGATTCGCTCATCCACCTGGACGCGATGCGGCTGCGTGCCTACCCGTTCCCGCCCAGCGTGGCTGAATTCATCGCCGCGCACGACCACGTCTTCGTCGTCGAGCAGAACCGCGACGCGCAGATGCGCACGCTGCTCGTCAACGAACTCGAACTCGACCCGGCGTCGCTGACGCCGGTGCTGCACTACGACGGCACGCCGATCACGGCGCGCTTCATCGCGCATGCCATCACGCGCCAGGTGCACGCGCTGGCCGTGGCCCCCAGACGGGAGAAAGTCCGTTGACCTATATCGCCAAACCCCGGTTGCACCACCCTTCGCTGACGAAGAACAAGGTTGGCTATACACGGCGCGACTACGAAGGCAAGGTCAGCACGCTGTGCGCCGGTTGCGGCCACGACTCGGTGTCGGCGGCCATCGTGCAGGCCTGCTGGGAGCTCGACGTGGAGCCGCATCGCGTGGCCAAGATGTCGGGCATCGGCTGCAGCAGCAAGACGCCCGACTATTTCCTGGGCGCCAGTCACGGTTTCAATACCGTGCACGGCCGCATGCCCAGCGTGCTGACGGGCGCCTACCTGGCCAACCGCGAGTTGCTTTATCTGGGCATCAGCGGCGACGGCGACTCGGCTTCGATCGGCCTGGGGCAGTTCGCACACTCGGTGCGGCGCGGCGTGCGCATGGTCTACATCGTCGAGAACAACGGCGTCTACGGCCTCACCAAGGGCCAGTTCTCGGCCACCGCCGACCGCGGCAGCAAAAGCAAGAAGGGCGCCGTCAACAACGACTCGCCGGTGGACCTGGTCGGGCTGGCGCTGCAGCTCGGCGCCACTTACGTGGCGCGCGGCTTCTCGGGCGACAAGTCGCAGCTGGTGCCGCTGATCAAGGGCGCCCTGCGGCATGGCGGCGCGGCCTTCATCGACGTCATCAGCCCCTGCGTGGCCTTCAACAACCACGCCGGCAGCACGCGCAGCTACGACCAGGTGCGCGAGCACAACGAGGCTGTCAACCGCATCGATTTCATCGACCTCGCACCCGAGGTCACGGTCGAGCCGGCGCCGGGCGAGGTGCTCGAACTGCCGCAACCCGACGGCAGCCTGATGCGGCTGCGCAAGCTGCACGAAGCCTACGACCCCACCGACCGCATCGCAGCGCTGTCTCAGATGCTGGCCATGCAGGCGCTGGGCGAGATCGCCACCGGACTGCTGTACGTGGAGCCGCAGGCGGTAGACCTGCATGCGGTGTTGCAGACGGTGGCCACACCGCTGAACCGTCTGGGTGAAGCCGAACTGCTCCCGGGCCCGGCCGTGCTGGCCGGCATCAATGCGGCATTGCGTTGAACTTGCGCAAAAGGCTCAAGCGCGCCGGCGCAGCAGCAAAGCCATGGCCGCAGCGGCCAGGCCGATGAACAGCGTCAGGCTGTAGAACTCGTAGGGCACGCCCAGCAGCTTGGCCGCCGCGTCGGCGCAACTGGCATAGGGCGCGAAGACCTCGGGCCATAGCGCGTCGACACCCACGCCGCTGACGATGCGGTCGGCCAGCGTCAGGTTGCACGAGGTGCTGGCCGAGGCCACGAAGTGCTGCCACAGCGCCGCCGCGATGCCGCACAGGGCCAGCAGCCCCATCACAGCCGCGCCGACGCGCCGCACGATCAACAGGCGCGTCAGATGCCCGGCCAGCCCGAGCAGCGCGGCCAGCGAGATGGCGACGAAGATCAGCCTCTGCAGCACGCACCAGGGGCAGGGCTGCATGCCGAAGACATGCTGCGTCACCAGCGCCAGGCCCACCGCGGCCAGCGGCACCACGATGCCGGCGGCGAGCAGGCGTGCCGGGGTGAGGAGGGCGCCGAGGTTCACGCCAGCTCGGCGATCAGTTCGATCTCGACGCAGGCGCCCATGGGCAGCTGCGCCACGCCGAAGGCGCTGCGCGCGTGGGCGCCGACCTCGGGGCCGAACACGTCCACCATCAGTTCGCTGCAGCCGTTGGTGACGAGGTGGTGTTCGGTGTAGGCGGGTGTGCTGTTGACCAGGCTCAGCAGCTTGACGATGCGTTTCACGCACGCCAGGTCGCCGGCGGCGGCCTGCAGCGTGCCCATCAGGTCCACCGCCACGGCGCGCGCCGCGGTGCGGCCTTCCTCGGTGGCCATCGTCAGGCCGAGCTGGCCGACCCAGGGCTTGCCGTCCTTCTTCGCGATGTGGCCCGAAACGAAGACGAGATGGCCGCTGCGCACGAAGGGCACGTAGGCGGCGGCGGGCACGGCCACCGGCGGCAGCGTGATGCCCAGGGCTTGGAGGCGGTCCTTGACGGTCATGGCGAGGGTCCTTGAAAGGTCGGTCGTCATCCTACACTGGGGCCATGCGAGTACAGGTCGCGCCCGCCGCGCTCGGGCCGCTGCTGGCGCTGGCCTGGCTGGGCGGAACCGTGTGGCATCTGCAGCAGGCCGCGCTGTGGCGGGTGCCACCCTTGCTGGGCCTGACCGCCGTGGCCCTGGGCGTTGCGGTGGCGGCCTGGCGCCACCGGCGCGCATGGACCGGGGCCCTGACCCTGGCGCTGGCAGTGGCCGCGCTGGCGTTTGCCGTCACCAGCGGCCGTGCCGCCTGGCGCCTGGCCGATGCCTTGCCCCCGGCGCTGGAAGGCCAGGACCTGGTGGTCACCGGCGTGATCTCGGACCTGCCGCGGCCGGGCCTCATCGGCACCCGCTTCCATTTCAACGTCGAAAGCGCAGCGCACCTGGGCGCGAGCGTGAAAGTGCCGCGGCGCCTGTCGCTGGGCTGGTACCGCGGCTTCGACGACGGCGCACTGCTCGCCGGCCCGGAGGCCGACCTGCGTGCCGGCCAGCGCTGGCGCCTCACGGTGCGGCTGCGGCAGCCGCATGGCGCGTTCAATCCGCACGGCTTCGACCTCGAGCTGTGGCTGTTCGAGCAGGGCCTGCGCGCCGGCGGCACGGTGCGCGCAGTGCCCGGTGCGGTGATCGAGAAGCTGGACGACGCGGCCGGCCAGGCGATCGACCGCCTGCGCCAGGACCTGCGCGACGCGGTCTACCGCCATGTGGGCGACGGGCGCGCGGCCGGTGTGCTGGCGGCGCTGGCCGTGGGCGACCAGGCGGCCATCGATCGCGACGACTGGGACCTGTTCCGCGTCACCGGCGTGGCGCACCTGATGAGCATCTCGGGGCTGCACGTGACGATGTTCGCCTGGCTGCTGGGGGGTCTGGCCGGGCGGCTGTGGCGGCTGTGGCCGCGCGGCATGCTGACCGTGCCGGCGCCGATGGTCGCGCGCTGGGCCGGGCTGGCCGGGGCTGCGGGCTATGCACTGCTGGCCGGCTGGGGTGTGCCGGCGCAGCGCACGGTGGGCATGATTGCAGTCGTCGTGCTGTTGCGCAGCCTGGGCCTGCGCTGGCCGTTGCCGCTGGTGCTGTTGGCCGCCGCGCTGGCGGTGGCGCTGGCCGACCCCTGGGCGATGTTGCAGCCGGGCTTCTGGCTGTCGTTCGTGGCCGTCGGGCTGCTGGCGGGATCGGAGCCGGCGCAGGCCGCCGGGTCATTCGCGCCCCCGGTGGCCGGCCGGCTGGGCCGCATCGGGCAGGCCGTGCGCGGCGGTCTGCGCACGCAAGTGGTGGCCACGGTAGGCCTGGCGCCGCTGACGATGCTCTTCTTCCAGCAGGTCTCGGTGGTGGGTTTCGTGGCCAACCTGGCGGCGATCCCGCTGGTCACGCTGCTGATCACGCCGCTGGCGTTGCTGGGTCTGCTGCTGCCCCCCTTGTGGTCCGTGGCCGGTGCCTTGGTGCAGGCTCTGGCGGCCGTGCTGCAGTGGCTGGCGTCGTGGCCGCTGGCGGTGTGGACGGCCGCCGCCGCACCGCCCTGGGCAGTGGCGGCCGGGCTGCTGGCCGGAGTGCTGGCGGTGCTGCCGTTGCCGTGGCGGCTGCGCGCGCTGGCGCTGCCGCTGATGCTGCCGCTGTTGTGGCCGCCAGTGGCGCGGCCTGGAGAAGGGCAATTCGAACTGGTCGCCGCCGATATCGGCCAAGGCACCGCGGTGCTGGTGCGCACGCGAAGCCATCTGCTCGTGTACGACGCCGGCCCGCGCTATTCGCCCGATGCCGACGCCGCCGGCCGCGTGCTGCTGCCGCTGCTGCGCGCGCGCGGCGAGCGTCGCATCGACCTGCTCGTGCTCAGCCACCGTGACGCCGACCACGTGGGCGGTGCCGCGTCGCTGCTGGCGGCGGTGCCGGTGGCCGGCCTGTCCAGTTCGCTGGCCGCCGACCACCCGCTGCTGGCGCAAGGCCGGCCGCACAGGCGCTGCGCCGACGGCCAGTCCTGGGTCTGGGACGGCGTGCACTTCGAGGTGCTGCACCCCTTGGACAGCGACCACGACGGCGGTGACCAGCCCAACACCGTGAGCTGCGTGCTGCGCGTGCAGGGTACGGACGCCAGCGCCTTGCTCAGCGGCGATATCGAAGCCGCGCAGGAGGCCGCGCTGGTGCAACGCCACGGCCAGCGGCTGCGCGCCGACATGCTGCTGGTGCCGCATCACGGCAGCCGCACGTCGTCCACGCCGTCCTTCGTCGACGCCGTGCAGCCGCGGGTGGCGGTGGTGCAGGCGGCCTACCGCAGCCGCTTCGGCCACCCGGCGCCGGCAGTGCAGGCGCGTTATGCCGAGCGTGGCATCACCTTCGTGCGCAGCGACACCTGCGGCGCCTGGACGCTGCCGGCCAGCGATGGGCCCCACTGCGAGCGCCAGGTGGCGCGGCGATACTGGCATCATCCCGGCGTCGCGGCGTTGAAGGACGGTCCGTGACCCGAGACCGACCGCGGTTCGCCTGACCGCTGTCTAACCACCTTGGCCCGTCAATTGCATGGGACCATCGGGGTGTCTGGCCAGCCTGGCCGCGCCCATCTGCCCAGGAGCCTCGTTGCCGTGTCCATCCATGTCGCGCTGAATCACGTCACGCATTACCGCTACGACCGCCGCGTCGGCCTGTCGCCGCAGGTGGTGCGCCTGCGCCCGGCACCGCATTGCCGCACGCCCATCGTCAGCTATTCGCTGCGCATCGAGCCGGGCGAGCATTTCATCAACTGGCAGCAGGACCCGTTCGCCAACCACCTGGCGCGGCTGGTGTTCCCGGAAAAGACCACCGAGTTCAAGGTCACTGTCGACCTGGTGGCCGACATGTCGGTCTACAACCCGTTCGACTTCTTCCTCGAACCCGAAGCCGAGAAATTCCCCTTTGCCTACGCGCCCGAACTCGCACACGACCTCGCGCCATATTTCGCCAGGGGCGAGCTGACGCCGCGCTTCAAGGCGCTGGTCGACAGCGTCTCGCGCGAGCCGCTGCGCACCATCGATTTCCTGGTCGGCCTGAACCAGCGCCTGCAGCGCGAGATCCGCTACCTGATCCGCATGGAGCCCGGTGTGCAGGCGCCCGAGGTGACACTGATCACGGCCGCCGGCTCGTGCCGAGACACCGGCTGGCTGCTGGTGCAGCTGCTGCGCCACCTGGGCCTGGCGGCACGCTTCGTCTCGGGCTACCTGATCCAGCTCAAGCCCGACGTCAAGTCGCTCGACGGTCCCTCGGGCGCCGAGACCGACTTCACCGACCTGCACGCCTGGTGCGAGGTTTACCTGCCCGGTGCCGGCTGGGTGGGGCTGGACCCCACGTCGGGGCTGATGGCCGGCGAGGGTCACATCCCGGTGGCGTGCACGCCCGAGCCCAGCACCGCGGCACCGGTGAGCGGCGCCGTGGACGAGTGCGAGGTCACTTTTTCGCACCACATGCAGATCACGCGCATCCACGAGTCGCCGCGCGTCACGCTGCCGTATACCGACGGTCAGTGGCAGGACATCGTGGCCCTCGGCCACAGGGTGGACAAGCAACTGGCAAGCCAGGACGTGCGGCTGACGATGGGCGGCGAGCCCACCTTTGTCTCGGTCGACGACCGCGACGGCGCCGAGTGGAATACCGACGCCCTGGGCCCCACCAAGCGCGGCTTCGCCACCGAGCTCGTGCACCGGCTGCTGGCGAAATACGGGCAGGGCGGCTTCCTGCACTTCGGCCAGGGCAAGTGGTACCCGGGCGAGCAGCTGCCGCGCTGGGCGCTGTCCATCTGCTGGCGCGCCGACGGCCAGCGGTGCTGGCACGACCCTTTGCTGTTTGCCGACGAACGCGACGTCCACCGCTACACCACCGCCGATGCGCAGGCCTTCATCGGCGCGCTCACGCGGCGCCTGGGACTGGACCCGAAATACGTGCACCCGGGCTACGAGGACACTTTCTATTACCTGTGGCGCGAACGCCGGCTGCCGGTGAATGTCGACCCCTTCGATTCGCGGCTGGACGACGAGATGGAGCGCCAGCGCCTGCGCCGCATCTACCAGCAGGGGCTGGACGCCGTCGTCGGCTATGTGCTGCCGCTGCGCAAGGAATGGGTCACGGGCACGGCAGGGCCGACCTGGATCACCGGTGCCTGGTTCGTGCGTGACGACCGGCTGTACCTGTTCCCCGGCGATTCGCCCATGGGCTACCGGCTGCCGCTGGATTCGCTGCCCTGGGCCAAGGCCGGGGACCAGCAGCCCTTGATCGAGCAGGACCCGTTTGCCGCGCGCTCGATGTTGCCCCCTGCGGCGCAGTTGCGCACGCAGGCGCGTGTCTACGATGCGCACCATGTCGGCCAGGGTTTTGCCGAAGGCGGTGCGGTGGCGCTGCAGGGCCAGGTGGCGCCGGGGCAGGGCGTTGGCGCCAGGGGTGACAGTGGGCTCGGTGGCGGGCTCAACAGCGGATCCGGTGTCGGGCTCGACGCCAGCGGCCCCTCACCGCACCTCCCGGTCGCGCCGACCTCGCAGGACCCCGACGCCTTGCCGCAACGCCATGAATCCGCCGGCTGGGTCACGCGCACTGCGCTGTGCGTGGAGGTGCGCGACCCGCAGCGTGCCAACGGCCCCAAGGCCGAGGTGGAACACGGGGGCAAGAGCGGCGTCATGTACGTCTTTCTGCCGCCGCTGCAGCACCTGGAGGACTATCTGGAACTGGTGGCAGCGGTCGAAGCCACGGCCGTCGAGCAGGGCGTGAAGATCGTGCTCGAAGGCTATCCGCCGCCGCGCGACCCGCGCCTGAAGACGCTGGCCGTGACGCCCGACCCCGGCGTCATCGAAGTCAATATCCACCCCGCCAAGGACTGGGCCGAACTGCTGGACCACACCGAATTCCTCTACGACGCGGCGCACCGCACGCGGCTGAGCACCGAAAAATTCATGCTCGACGGCCGCCACACCGGCACCGGGGGCGGCAACCACTTCGTGCTCGGCGGCGCCACGCCGGCCGACAGCCCGTTTCTGCGCCGGCCCGACCTGCTGGCCAGCCTGCTCACCTATTGGCACAACCACCCTTCGCTGAGCTATCTGTTCAGCGGCATGTTCATCGGCCCCACCAGCCAGGCCCCGCGCATCGACGAAGCGCGCAACGACCAGGTCTACGAGGTCGAGATCGCGCTGCAGGAACTGGAGCGCCAGCTTGCCCGAGGTGGCCAGGTGGCGCCGTGGGTCGTGGACCGCAGCCTGCGCAACCTGCTGATCGACGTCACCGGCAATACCCACCGCAGCGAGTTCTGCATCGACAAGCTCTATTCGCCCGATGGGCCGACGGGCCGCCTGGGCCTGCTGGAGCTGCGCGCCTTCGAGATGCCGCCGCACGCGCGCATGAGTCTGGCGCAGCAGCTGCTGCTGCGTGCGCTTGTGGCCTGGTTCTGGCGCGAGCCCTACCGCGGCCGCGGCAGCACGCGGCTGACGCGCTGGGACACGGGGCTGCACGACCGCTTCCTGCTGCCGACCTTCGTGCAGATGGATTTCGACGACGTGATGACCGAGCTCAATGCCGCCGGCTTCGCCTTCGACAGCGCCTGGTTCGCGCCGCATTTCGAATTCCGCTTCCCGCTCGTTGGCGAGGTCGCCACCCTGGGCATCGGCATGACGCTGCGCACCGCGCTCGAGCCCTGGCATGTGATGGGCGAGGAGGGCGCGCCGGGCGGCACCGTGCGCTATGTCGATTCGTCGCTGGAACGGCTGGAACTCAAGCTCACGGGCCTCAACGACAACCGCCACGTCATCACCGTCAACGGCCGCGCCGTGCCGCTGCAGCCCACCGGCCGCGTCGGCGAATTCGTCTGCGGCGTGCGCTACCGCGCCTGGGCGCCGCCGTCGGCGCTGCACCCGACGATTGCTTCGCACGCACCGCTCACCTTCGACATCGTCGACCGCTGGCTGCAACGCAGCGTCGGCGGCTGCCGCTACCACGTGGCGCATCCGGGCGGGCTCAGCCACGAAGACTTCCCGGTCAACGCCTATACCGCCGAGAGCCGGCGCCTGGCGCGCTTCTTCCGCTTCGGCCATACGCCGGGCATGATGGACGTGGCGCCAGCGGTGCCGAGCCGTGAATTTCCGTTCACACTCGACCTGCGCCGCCCCTGACCCACCGCAACGCCGTGGCCTCGCAAAGCCCGCTGCCTTTCGAACCCGCCGCCTCGCCCGGGGACGCGGCGGCGCACACGCTGACCGGTCGCGCGCTGCCGGCCGAGCCCGGGGTGTGGGACGAACTGCGCAGCCCCGACGGCATGCTGCGACCGGCCTGGCAGCGTTTTGCCCAGGCGCTGCCGCTGCCGTCGGCCGGGCTGGACCTGGCCGAGGACCTGGACCGCCGCGTCGGCCAGGTGGCGCATCGCATCCGGCAGGACGGCGTCACGCACAACGTCTTCGGCGAGAGCGGCGTGGCCAGCCGGCCCTGGTCGCTGGAGCTGCTGCCACTGCTCATCGAGCCGGGCGAGTGGGCGGCCATCGAAGAAGGCGTGCGGCAGCGCGCCGAACTGCTGGAACTGACCCTGGCCGACCTGTACGGACCGCAGCGGCTGCTGCACGAAGGCCTGCTGCCGCCGGCACTGCTGCTGCGCCACCCGGGCTGGCTGCGGCCGATGATCGGCGTGCAGCCGCCCGGCGGCATGCGGCTGTTCATCGCCGCGTTCGACATCGCGCGCGCCCCCGACGGCCGCTGGTGGCTGGTGGCGCAGCGCACGCAAGGGCCCTCGGGCCTGGGCTACGTGATGCACAACCGGCTCGTCGTCTCGCGTCAGTTTCCGGAAGCCTTTCGCGACCTGCAGGTGCAGCACATCGCCAGTTCCTACCGGCGTTTGCTCGACACGCTGGAGCAGAAGGCCGCTTCGGTGGCCGGCGGCGGCGCGCCGCGCGTGGTGCTGCTCACGCCCGGGCCCTATGCCGAGACCTATTTCGAGCACGCCTACCTGGCGCGCTACCTGGGCCTGCCGCTGGTGGAAGGCGGCGACCTCACCGTGCGCGGCGAGCATCTGTACCTGAAGACGGTCGACGGCCTGGAGCCGGTCCACGGCATGCTGCGCCGGCTCGACGACGACTGGTGCGACCCGCTGGAACTGCGTCCCGACTCCGCTCTGGGCGTGCCCGGGCTGCTGCAGGCGGCGCGCGCCGGCAGCGTGGTCATGGCCAATGCGCTGGGCAGCGCCTTCCTGGAAACGCCGGCGGTGCAGGGCTTCCTGCCCGGCATCGCGCGCCGGCTCACCGGCGAGAGCCTGCGCCTGCCCTCGCTGCCCACTTGGTGGTGTGGCGAGTCCGCCGCCTGGCGCGATGTGGCGCCCGACCTGCCGGGCATGATCCTGCGCAGCACCTTCCCGCACGGTGGGCGCACGTCGCAGATGCACGAGGCGCATGACGCCGCCATCGAAGCCGACCCCGACGCGTGGACGGTGCAGGGCCGGCTGCGCTTCTCACGCGCACCTCTCTGGGGCACCGGCGTGGTGAGCGGCCGCCCAGCGATGGTGCGTGTCTATGCCATTGCCGATGCCGCCGGTCGCTGGCACGTGCTGCCGGGCGGCATGACGCGCGTGGCGCGGCGCGAGGACAGCAGCGTGTCGATGCAGCGTGGCGGCACGAGCCTGGACACCTGGGTGCTGACCGAAGGCGCCGTGGACACCTTCTCCATGTTGCCGCAGCGCCTGCAGGTCGACGACATCCTGGCCCGCCGCCAGCCGGTGTCCAGCCGCACCGGCGAAAACCTGTTCTGGCTGGGCCGCTACACCGAGCGCACCGAGACCCTGGTGCGGCTGGCGCGCGCCACGCTGCTGCTCATCGGTGCCGACGGCGACGCCCCGCCACCGGTACTGCACGCGCTTTCGGCGCTGGCCGTGAGCAGCGGACTGGTGCCGCCCGGTGTGCCCACGCTGGCGCGCTCGCAACACCTGTTCGAACGCGCGTTGCTGGCCGAACTGGCCCGCGCCGACCCTTCGGAAGAAGCCGCCAGCATCGCCTTCAACCTGGCGGCGCTGGAGCGGGCCTCGATGGCCCTGCGCGAGCGCCTTTCGGCTGAGCAGTGGGGGCTGATGCGGTCCATGCGCGAAGGCTTCGCGCTCTCGCTGGAGGCCGCGCCGGGCGCCTTGCCGGTCTTGTCGCAAGTACTGCCGGCGCTGGACCGGCTGGCGCTGCAACTCGCCGCACTCACCGGCACGCAGACCGACCGCATGACGCGCGACCATGGCTGGCGGCTGCTCACCGTAGGCCGGTTGCTGGAGCGGCTGATCGGCGTGGCCACCGCGCTGGGGGCCTTCCTGCAGGCGCGGGCGCTGGGCAGCGCCGCCGGCATCGAGATGCTGCTCGAACTGTTCGACAGCGTCATCACCTTCCGTGCCCGCTACCAGCGCCACGAGGACCTGCTGGCGCTGGCCGACCTGCTGGTGCTGGACAGCGCCAACCCGCGCGCCTTCGCTGGCGTACTGCGCCGGCTGCGCACCGAACTGTCCAAGCTGCCGGGCGACGAGGCCACGCGACAGTCGCTGCTGGCCATGCTGCCGGCCGAGGGCGCCGGCCTCTCGCTCGATGCGCTGCGCGGTGCCGACGATGCAGCCATCGCCCTGGAACTGCAGGCGCTCTCGGTGCGCCTGGCCGAGACCGCCGCCGCGCTGGCCGAGCGCGTGGGGGCGCGCTATTTCACGCTGGCGCACGGCAGCGACCAACGGGTGTGACGATGACGGTGCTGGAAATGGTCCACGAAACGCGCTACGACTATGCCGCGCCGGTGTCGCTGGCACACCACCTGGCGCACCTGCAGCCGCTGGAAGACGCGCACCAGCAGCTGCTGGCCTTCGAACTGGACGTCGACCCCGCGCCAGCCCAGCGCCGCGACAGCTGCGACGCCATGGGCAACGCTCAGCGCCATTTCAGCCTGCTGTTGCCGCACGAACGGCTGCGCGTGCGCGCCAGCAGCCGTGTGCGCGTGCAGCCGCGCTTTGCCGGCCTGCGGCCGGCGCTCTCGCCGGCCTGGGACGGGGTGGCGAGCAGCCTGCGCTACGTGGCGCGCGCGCCGTACAGGCCCGCGGTGGAATTCGCCATGCCCTCGCCCCACGTGCCGCGGCTGGAGGTGCTGCGCGACTATGCGGCGCCCAGCCTGCCGCCGGGTCGGCCGCTGGCCGAGGCGGCGCTGGAGCTCATGCACCGCATCTACACCGACTTTGCCTACGACAGCGAGAGCACCGAGATCGACACCCCACTGGCGCAGGTGGTGGCGCAGCGCCGCGGCGTGTGCCAGGACTTCGCCCACCTGATGGCCGGCGCGCTGCGCATGTGGGGCCTGCCGGCGCGCTACGTGAGCGGTTACCTGCTCACACAGGCCCCGGAAGGCGGCGCGCAGATGCTGGGTGCCGACGCCTCGCACGCCTGGGTGCAGGTGTGGTGCCCCGGCACGCCTGGCGTGCCGGCCGCAGGCGCGGGGGCCGGCTGGCTGGACCTGGACCCCACCAACGACCTCGTCCCCGGCAGCGGTCATGTGCGGCTGGCGGTGGGGCGGGACTATGCCGACGTGACGCCGCTTCGCGGTGTCATCCGCGGTGGCGGGGGCAGTCACACGCTGAGCGTGGCCGTGCGCACGCGCGTGGTCGAACTGGCCGTCGGCGCGTCACCCGAAGCGGCACCCGAAGCGGGCCCGCGAGTTGCTAGTGTGAATCCACAGGAAAGCTGAATCACCATGAAGGCGCCCTTCGACGAGATGCACACCTCCACCGGGGAGGTGCGCCACCACTACCGCGTCTACGACCGCTGGCTCGAGCGCCAGCCGCCCGAGACCATGCGCTCGCGCCGCGACGAGGCGGAAATGATCTTTCGCCGCGTCGGCATCACCTTCGCCGTTTACGGCGCCAAGGACGAGGACGGCGCGGGGACCGAGCGGCTGATCCCCTTCGATCTGATACCGCGCGTGATTCCGGGCCACGAGTGGGCGACCATGGAAGCCGGGCTGCGCCAGCGCGTGACGGCGCTGAACCGCTTCATCCACGATGTCTACCACGGCCAGGAGATCCTCAAGGCCGGCATCGTGCCCGCTGAACAGGTGCTGAAGAACAGCCAATTCCGGCCCGAGATGATGGGCGTGGAGGTGCCGGGCAATGTCTATTCGCACATCTCGGGCATCGACATCGTGCGCGCCGGCAATGCCGACGGGTCCGGCAGCTACTACGTGCTGGAAGACAACCTTCGCGTGCCCAGCGGCGTGAGCTACATGCTGGAAAACCGCAAGATGATGATGCGGTTGTTCCCGGAGCTGTTCAGCATGCATCGCGTGGCGCCGGTGGCGCATTACCCCGACCTGTTGCTGGAGACGCTGCGCGCCGTGGCACCGGCCGGCGTGAACGAGCCCACCGTGGTGGTGCTCACGCCTGGCATGTACAACAGCGCCTATTTCGAGCACGCCTTCCTGGCGCAGCAGATGGGGGTGGAGCTGGTCGAGGGCCAGGACCTCGTCGTCAAGGAGGGTTTCGTCTTCATGCGCACGACGCAGGGCCCCAAGCGCGTGGACGTGATCTACCGCCGCGTCGACGACGACTTCCTCGACCCCCGGGCCTTCCGACCCGACAGCACGCTGGGCTGCGCCGGACTGCTCGACGTCTACCGCGCCGGCAACGTGACGCTCGCCAACGCCATCGGCACCGGCATCGCCGACGACAAGAGCATCTATCCCTACGTGCCGAAGATGGTCGAGTTCTACCTCGGCGAAAAGCCCATCCTGCACAACGTGCCCACCTACCAGTGCCGCGACGCCGACGACCTGGCCTACGTGCTGGCGCACCTGAACGAGCTGGTGGTCAAGGAAGTGCATGGCGCCGGCGGCTACGGCATGCTCGTCGGCCCGGCCGCCACGCAGGGCGAGATCGACGACTTCCGCGCCGTCGTGAAGGCCAACCCGGGCAACTACATCGCGCAGCCCACGCTCAGCCTGTCCACCTGCCCCACCTTCGTGGACAGCGGCATCGCACCGCGCCACATCGACCTGCGGCCCTTCGTGCTGTCGGGCAAGGAGGTGCAGATGGTGCCCGGCGGGCTGACGCGCGTGGCCTTGAAGGAAGGCTCGCTGGTCGTCAATTCGTCGCAGGGCGGCGGCACGAAGGACACCTGGGTGCTCGAGGACTGAAGGGAATACCGACCATGCTGTCTAGAACCGCCGACCATTTGTTCTGGATGGCCCGCTACATGGAGCGGGCCGAAAATACCGCGCGCATGCTGGACGTGAACTACCAGACCAGCCTGCTGCCGCAGTCGGCCGACATGTCCGAGCAGGGCTGGCGCGGTCTGCTGTCGATCAGCGAACTCACCGAGAGCTATTCGAAGAAGCACAAGGACGTCAACGCCGTCAACGTCATGGAGTTCATGGTGCTCGACGAGGAGAACCCGTCCAGCATCGTGGCCTGCCTGCATGCCGCGCGCGAAAACGCACGCGCCGTGCGCGGCGCGCTCACCACCGAGGTGTGGGAGACGCAGAACCAGACCTGGCTCGAGTTCAACCGCCTGCTGCGCGAAGGCGCCTTCGACCGCGACCCCGGCACCTTCTTCGAATGGGTCAAGTTCCGCTCGCACCTGTCGCGCGGCGTCACCGTGGGCACCATGCTGCAGGACGAGGCCTTGCACTTCCTGCGCATCGGCACCTTCCTGGAGCGCGCCGACAATACGGCGCGGCTGCTCGACGTGAAGTTCCACGCCCTGGCTGGCGAATATTTCGGTGCCGGCCACGTCAAGGAAAGCCAGGAGGTGGACTTCTACCACTGGAGCGCCATCCTGCGTTCGGTCAGCGGCTTCGAGGTCTATCGCAAGGTCTACCGCAACGTCATCCGCCCCGAGCGCGTGGCCGAACTGCTGATCCTGCGCCCCGACATGCCACGTTCGCTGGCCGCGTGCATGAACGAGGTCGTGGCCAACCTGGAGCTGGTGGCCAACCAGGGCAGCAGCGACACGTTGCGCCGCGCCGGGCGGCTGCGTTCCGACCTGCAATACGGCCGCATCGACGAGATCCTGGCCACCGGCCTGCACGCCTACCTGACCCAGTTCCTGGACCGCGTGGGCGACCTCGGCGTCGGCATCAGCCGCGACTTCCTGGTGCCGATGGCGGCCTGAGGGCGCTGCACGATGCGCTTTGGGTCGGCTCCCCTGACGGGGTCGCCATTCGCTGCGAGCCCGGCCCAAAGCAGCTCGACCGCTGCGGCCTGCGGCGCGCGGCGCGGCCGCGCTACCGGCAGGGGCTGGGTGAGTCGATGTCGGCGCCTGTCGGATGCACCTCAAGCCGGCACGTACTCGAGGCCGGTCTGCGACAGGCCGACGAGATCGATGTTGACGGTGTTGTAGTCCAGATCAGCGGCGAAGACGGCGATGTCGGCCTCGGTGTAATCGTCGTTGATGAGGGCGACCAGTGCGGCGCTCTCCTGGGGTGAAGGCGCCACGCCGATGAGGTTGAAGTACATCAGCTCCACCGCCTGCTGGTGCGTGTGCCCGGCGCCCAGCCTGGCGTCCAGCGCCAGCTGCGCCACCTGCTCGTAAGACATGCCGGCGTCGAACACGCTCAGGCCGATGCCCACGTATTCGGCGTTGTTCACATACGAGGCGCCGAAGACGGCGCCCAGCAACTTGGCCGTCATGCCGGCCGCGCCGTCCAAGTCCAGCGCCACGTGGCGATCCTCGAACTGCAGCCGCTCGATGCCTTGCAGGTCGATCGTGGTCGGGCCAAGGTCGTCGCTCACCCTCCAGCCGGTGTCCGCGCGCGACCAGCCGAATTGGCTGCTGGGGCCACTGAAGACCGCGCGGTCGATGCCGTCGCCGCCCTCCAGGCTGTCGTTGCCGGTGCCGCCGTTGAGCGTGTCGTTGCCGGCCAGGCCGTAGAGCTGGTCGTCGGCACTGGTGCCGGTCAAGGTGTCCGGACCGCTGGTGCCGAACTGCACCGTTCCGGGCGCCACCACACCGTAGCCCAAGCCCGTGCCGGCCAGCCCCGCGAGGTCGATGCGGGCCTGGTTCAGCGGGTGCTCCGCCGCCAGCAGCGCCAGCGTGGCTTGCGTGAAGACGCCCGTGTCGAGCAGCCCCAGGAACTCATTGAGTTCGGCCGTGCTCGGGGCCACCCCGACGACGTTCTCGTACACCGTGTTCACGAAATCGGTGTCGCCGTGCGAGCCGGCCAGCTGCGCAAAACGCGCCGACGCCACCGCCAGCGCGGCCACCTCCTGGGCGCTGGCGCCGCCGTCCAGCAGGCTCAGGTAGCTGCCCACCAGGGCCGCGTCCTGCAGCGCCGAGGCGCCGAAGACCGCGCCCACGAGCTTGGCTGCCATGCCGGCGTTGCCTTCGATGTCGTAGGCGACGGCGGTGTCGGCGAATTGCAGCCGCTCGATGCTGCTCAGGCTGTCGTTGCCGTCGCGGCCGGGGATGATGTCGTTCACCAGGCGAACAGCGCCGGCCAGGCTGATGGCGTAGTCGGCCCGCGCTCCGGTGTAGACGGCCGTATCGATGCCGCCCAGGCCGTCGATGGCGTCGTCGCCGCCCAGCCCGTTGAAGATATTGGCGCCGTCGTCGCCCGTGAGCACGTCATTGCCGCCGGTGGCCTGGGGAGCCACCGCCACCACCAGCTCGTAATCCGGATTGTCGGTCCCGGTGAGCGCGTAGACGAGCGCGTAGTAGCTGCCCGCGGCGAGCCCTGCCAGGCTGATCTCTTCGAGATTGCCGTTGCCGTACGAGGAGTGCAGCAAGGTCGTGCCGTCGCTGCCGTACAACTCCAGATCCACGTCGCCCAGCGCACTGTTGAACTCGACCGAGACCGTGTCGCCGGGGCGGCCGGCGCTGGGCAGCGTGAAGCGGAACCAATCGGGGTCGTCCGTCTCGATGCTCAGTGCCGTTTCGGACACGGTTCCGCTGACGTCGTGCAAGTCCGTGGCGGTGGCGGCAGTGTCGTTGTCCTCGAAGCGATCGCCGGGAACCTGGGGTGCCACTGTCACCGCCAGCGTGTAGTCCGGATTGTTCCCGCTGAATGCGAAGACGCGCGCGTAGTAGCTTCCCGCGGCGAGCCCTTCCAGGCTGATCTCCTCGATATTGACCTGGCCGTTCGAGTAGTACAGAGGCTCGGTCGTGTCGTCGCTGGCGTACAACTCCAGATCCACGTCGCCCAGCGCATGGTCGAACGCGACCGAGACCGTGTCGCCGAAGCGGCCGGCGCTTGGCAGCGTGAAGCGGTACCAATCGGGGTCGTTGGACTCGACGCTCAGTGCCGTCTCGGACACGGTGCCGACGACGTCGTGCAAGTCCGTGGCGGTGGCGGCGGTGTCGTTGTCTTCGAAACGGTCCATTCTTGACCCCAAAAAAATCTGTGGATTCATGGGATTTCCGGGGCAAATATCTCGCCCACCCTTCAATCCCCCCTCGCCAAAGTGTAAAGGGGCGACCTGAAAGGTCGGCGCATCGGTGCCGCTGTCCCCGTGAACCCTGTCACCGTATCCGGCGGCCACACGCGCACTGATCCGGTCGTCGCCGGCCTGGGCGTCGATGAGGTCGTCGCCGCGCCACAGGCGTGCACGGTATTGTTTCCGTCGCCGCTTTCGAAGGTGTGACGGCGACCGCATGGCGCAGGTGGTCGTCACCGCTGCCCGTGCGCAGGGGCAGCCGCTCGACCTTGGCCACCGACGAGTCGTTCACGTCCTTCGCGCCCGCGGCCAGGTCCAGGTGGTTCCAGACGATGGACCGGCCCGCCGCGCTCCAATCGGCAAACGCGGTGTCGACGCCCGCAGCGGCGCCGCAGCTGTCGTGCCCGAAGGCCACTTCTGTGACTCGTGGGCCTGCGGCAGGCCGCCTATCATCGCCGCCGTGCCCTACCTGGTGCTGCTCATGACCTTGCTCACCGCCGCTGCCGCCGCCCATACCCCGGCGCCACCCGTGGCGCCACCCGTTGCGCTCGTCGTGCCGCATGTCGTGAAAAGCCCGCACGGCGACCGCATCGACGAATACCACTGGCTGCGCGACGACGATCCGCACGCCAAGCGGCCCGAGATCCTGCGCCACCTGCAGGCCGAGAACGCCTACACCGCGGCCATGATGGCGCCGCTGCAGGACTTGCAGGCGCAGCTGGTGGCCGAGATGCGCTCGCGCATCCAGGAAGACGAGGACACGCCGCCCGTGTACGACCAGGGTTGGTGGACCTGGCGCGAATTCAAGGCCGGCGGCGAATACCCGGTGCTGATGCGCCAGCGCGGCAGCCCCGAACGACCCGACCCGCGCGCGCCGCGGCAGGTGCTGCTGGACCAGCCGGCACGGGCCGCCGGCCAGGCTTACTACCGCGTGGGCTCCACGGCCGTCAGCCCCGACGGCAATGTCCTGGCGTGGACCGAGGACACCGGCGGTCGCCGCATCCACACGCTGCGATTTCGCGACCTGCGCACGGGGCAGACCTACGCCGATGCCATTCCCGGTGTGCTGGAAGACCTGGCCTGGGCCAACGACAACCGCACGCTGTTCTACGTGCGCCAGGACCCGGTCACGCTGCAGAGCGGGCCGGTGTGGCGCCATACGCTGGGCACCGAGGCGGCGGCCGACGTGAAGGTCTTCGAGGAGGCCGACAAGACGCTTTTCGTCTCGCTGCGCAACAGCGCCTCGAACCGGTACGTGCTCATCACGGTGACCGGCTTCGACACCGCC
Source organism: Rubrivivax sp. (assembly GCA_034522875.1). GTDB lineage: Bacteria > Pseudomonadota > Gammaproteobacteria > Burkholderiales > Burkholderiaceae_C > Rubrivivax. The sequence goes on from JAXHKY010000035.1 coordinate 98,852, forward strand.
GAGACGCGCGTGATACCGGCCGACGCCCCGCGCAGCGCCGTGCGCACGGTGCTGGCGCGGCGCGGGAACGTGCGCCACACGGCCGACCATCTGAAGGGCCGCTGGATCATCCGCACCAACGAGGGTGCGGTGAATTTCAGGCTCGTCAGCGCGCCGCAGCGCGCGCCCGACGACCGCAGGCAATGGCGCACGCTGGTGCCGGGGCGCGAGCAGGCCACGCTGGAAGATTTCGTGCTGCTGGAGCGCGGCATCGCGGTGCAGGAGCGCGTGGACGCCGACAGCCGCGTGCGCCTGCTGGCCGGCGGGCGCTGGCTGCCGGTGGCCGCCGCGCCGGCCAGCACGGTGGCGCTGGGCGACAACCGCGACCCGCGCGCCGCGCACCTGCGCTACACGGTCACCTCGATGGTGCAGCCGCGCGCCACCTGGGACCTGCACCTGGCCAGCGGCCGGCGCGTGCTGCGCAAGCTGCAGCCGGTGCCCGGCTACGACGCTGGCCTGTATGCCACCGAACGCCTTTGGGCGCCGGCGCGCGACGGCCGGCGCATCCCCGTCACCGTGTCGTGGCGGCGCGACCGCGCGCGCGCCGACGGCAGCGCGCCGCTGCTGGTCATCGGCTACGGCGCCTACGGCAGTTCCTACGACCCCGAGTTCTCTTCGAACCGGCCGAGCCTGCTGGACCGCGGCTTCGTCGTCGCGCTGGCCCATGTGCGCGGCGGCGCCGAACTCGGCGAGGGCTGGTACGAGGACGGCCGGCTGATGAACAAGAAGAATACCTTCAACGACTTCGTCGATGCCACCGACGCGCTGCTGCAGGCCGGCTGGGGCGCCAAGGACAAGGTCTTCGCCAGCGGCGGCTCGGCCGGCGGCCTGCTGATGGGCGTGGTGGCCAACGAGGCCGGCGCGCGCTATCGCGGCATCGTGCTCGACGTGCCCTTCGTCGATGCGGTGACGACCATGCTCGACGCGACCATTCCGCTCACCGCCAACGAATGGACACAGTGGGGCGACCCGCGCGACAAGGCCGCCTACGACTACATGCTGTCGTACTCGCCTTACGACAACATCCGCGCCCAGGCCTATCCGGCGATGCTGGTGCTGACCGGCTTGTGGGACTCGCAGGTGCAGTATTTCGAACCGGTGAAATATGTGGCCCGGCTGCGCGCGAAGAAGACCGACAGCCACCCTGTGCTGCTGCACGTGAACCTGGATGCCGGCCATGGCGGCGCTTCGGGTCGTTTCGAGGTGCTGGACGAGATCGCGCGCGAGTACGCCTTCCTCATCGACCTGGCCGGCCTGGCCGGGCCGCGCTGAAGCGGCTTCAACGCGCCGATCGCGCCGCCGCCACGGCGCGGCCGAGTTCGATGACCGCCAGCGCGTAATAACTCGACTGGTTGTAGCGCGTGACGGCGTAGAAGTTCTGCGTCCCGGCCACGTAGCTGGGTGCCAGCTCGCCGTTTTGCAGCTCCACCAGGGCCAGCGGTCCGGTGTGCGCGCGACCGGCGTCGCCGAGCAACGCGCCGCGTTCGGCAAACTGCGCGGCGCTGAAGGTGGGCACGATGTCCGGGCCGAGCAGCAGCGCGCGGTCGGTGGCGTCCACCGGCACGGCCACCGCATGGTGCGTGTCCAGTCCGGGCTGCCAGCCGTGGACCTGCAGGTAGCGGGCCACGCTGCCCACGGCGTCGGCGGCGCTGGCCTGCAAGTCGACGCGGCCGTCGCCGTCGTGGTCCACCGCCCAGCGGTTGACGCTGCCGGGCATGAACTGCGGCAGGCCCATGGCGCCGGCGAAGGAACCCTTGACGGCCTGCGGGTCCAGGCCTTCGCGGGCGCAGAGCACGAAAAATTCTTCCAGCTCGCCGCGGAAGTAGGCGCTGCGGTCGCTGCGGCCGGCAGGGAAGTCGAAGGCCAGCGTCGCCAGGGCGTCGATGACGCGGTGGTTGCCGGTGATGCGGCCGTAGAAGGTCTCCACGCCGATGACGCCCACCACCACCTCGGCCGGCACGCCATGGCGCTGTTCCGCGCTGAGCAGCGCCGCCTCGTTGGCTTGCCAGAAAGCAACACCGGCCTCGATGCGACGGGGCTCGATGAAGCGCGCGCGGTAGGCGGCCCAGTTCTTGGCCGTGCCGGCGGGCGGCGGCATCACGAGTTTCTGCACGGCCGCCATGCGGCGTGCCTGGGCCAGTTGCAGCGCCAGCCACTCCTGAGGCAGGCCGCGCCGTTGCGCGGCCTCGGCCGCGAAGCGGCGGGCTTCGGGGTGGTTGGCGTAATTCGGCGCCGCGGCGGCGGCGCGCGCGGGTTTCCTGCCGTCGTTGCGCGGTGCGGCGGCGATGGGCCACGCCAGGGCCGCCCCCAGGACAAGCAGGAAGGCCCAGCGGCAGCGTGCGAGCAACGTCATCCGCCGATTATCGGCAGCGCCATGCGGGAGCACTACTCGGCAGCATTACTTGGCAGCATTACTTGGCAGCACTACGCGGCAGCACTACGCGGCACCACGCGCCGTCGTGCTGAAGCGCCGCCACCAGGCGCGCAGCGAGACCGTGCCGCCGGCATATCGCTCGCGGTCCAGCGCCTCCAGCAGGGCGGCCAGTGCTTCGCCGCGCACGCCCAGCGCGGCACGCACCCGCTCGGCGCGTGTGCGGGGTGCGTGGTGCGGCAGCACCGTCACGCCCAAAGCCGCCAGTCGCTGCTGCACTCGCCGCTGCAGGCGTTGCCAGGGGTCCTGGCGGCGGCGGTCCCACCAGGCCCAGCCGGCACCGGCCAGCGCGGCGCTGCACAGCAGGCCGATCAGCAGCGTGGCCAGGTCCTGCCAGCTGGGCGCTTCGAATCCGAGTTCGCGCAGCAGATCGAACTGCTGGCCGCGCGAATAGTTCAGCACCCACTGGTTCCAGCGGTTGTTCACCGACTCCCAGGCATTGCGCAGGCGCAGCGCCAGCGCGGGGTCGATGGTGTCGAAGGCGCCGGCCACCAGCCCCGGCGGTGGCCGCAGGCTGAAACTGCGCTGCACGCGGTCGGGGGCCACGGCCGAGGTGGGGTCGATGCGCACCCAGCCCGTGCCCTGCACCCAGTATTCGGCCCAGGCGTGGGCGTGGCGCTGGCGTACGATCCACCAGCCGTCTTGCGGCTCGGGGTCGGCGCCCTGGTAGCCGGTGACCACGCGCGCCGGCACGTCCAGCGCGCGCATCGCCACCACGAAGGCGGTGGCATAGTGCTCGCAGAAACCCAGCTTGCGGTCGAGCCAGAATTCGTCGATGGCATCGCGGCCATATTCGCCGGGTTCCAGCGTGTAGGTATAGCCGCCACGCCCGATATGCTGCAGCAGCGCCTGCGCCAGCGCATGCGCATCGGCTTGGGCGTAGGCCGGCTGCGCGCGCAGGTCGGCCACCCACTGCAGCATGCGCGGGTTGTAGCTGGCCGGCAGCGCCACCAGGTCGCGCAGGCCCAGCACGTGGTCGCGCGGGCCATGGCGGTGGTCCAGCCAGGCTGCGGCCTGCACGCGCAGACGTTCGCCCAGCGGACGGTCCACCTGCCACTGGCCGTCGGGCCGCAGCGTGAGCAGCCAGCCTTCGACGCGCGGCGCGCTGGCCTCGTCGTCGGGTGTCATTTCCAGCATCGGCAGCAGTGGCAGCCGGCTCGGTTCCAACGTCATCTCGTAGCGCAACGGCGCGCCACGCAGTTCGAGTTCCAGCCGCGGCCGCAGCGCCACCGGGAAAGTGGACGCCAGTCGCGTCCACTCGCGGCCGTCGAAATTGGACAGCACCGGCCCGCGCCAGTACATCTGCGCCGGCGACGGCGTGGCGCTGGTGAAGCGCACGCGAAAGGCGATGCTGTCGTCCTCGGCCAGCGAGGCCACGCCGCCCATGCGCAGGCTGCCCGAAAGCCCGGTGCGGCCGGCGGCATCCTGCGGCAGGCCCCACAGCGGGCCGATGCGGGGGAACAGCACGAACAGCACCGCCATCAGCGGTAGGCCGAGGGCCGCGGCGCGTGCCGCCACCCAGCCGGCCCGCATCAGCGGCGGCCGGCCCACCGGCATGTGCGCCAGCACCAGCGCCGTGAGCAGGCCCCACACCGCCACCAGAAGCCACAGCCCGGTGCCCAGCGACTGCGAGTACAGGAAGTGCGTGAGCACCAGGAAGAAGCCGAGGAACAGCACCACCAGGGCGTCGCGCCGTGCACGCAGTTCCAGCGTCTTCAACGACATCAGCACCACCAGCATGGTGATGCCGGCCTCCTTGCCCAGCAGCGTGCGTTCGCTCCATAGCGTGAGCCCGGCGGCCAGTACCAGCAGCGCGGTGACGAGCCAGCGGCCGGGCAGCGCGCCGGCCGTGAGTGCCAGGCGAGCGCGCCACGCCAGCAGCACCAGCGCCATGGCGCCGCACCACGGGGGCAGGTGCAGCAGGTGCGGCGCGATCGTCCAGCCGATGACGGCCAGGTGGAACAGGGTGTCGCGCGTGTCGCGCGGCAGATGCGTCAGGCGCTGGCCCAGGTTGAGCGCCGCGCTCGTCACCGAAGCCGTCATCGCCACAGCGCCAGCAGGTCCAGCGCGGCGCGCCGGTGGGTGTCGCCCTGGCCGGGCGGCAGCAGGTGGCCGGGCAGGCGCAGGCCGCAGTCCAGGCCCTCGCGTTCGGCCAGCAGCACCCAGGCGGCCAGGCGCGACAGCCGCTGCTCGGTGTCGGCGGTGTGGCCATCGGCCCAGTCCAGCCACAGCTCGCGGCTGGCGCTGCCGGTGGTTTCGCGGCTCACCAGTTCGCCGCTGCGCGCCACCTTCTTCCAGGCCACCTGGCGCATGCTGTCACCACGGCGCCAGGGGCGCACGCCGTCGAGTTCGCTCCCGGCACTGCGCTGGACGGCGCGTTCTTCGCTGCCGGCCGCGGCGGCGGCGGGCAAGGGCGGTGGCGGCTGCTCGGGCCGCGGCCAGGCCAGCACGCGCGCCGCCGGGCGCCACACCGTCCAGGCGCGGAACAGGCCGAAGGGAAAGACCGTCTCCACCACCAGCGCCGGCACCGCGTGCCAGCCGCGCCGCGGCGGCACCAGACTCAGGTGCGCGCTGGCCTGGCCGCCGGCCGGCGCGTCGCACCAGGCGAAGGCCCGGCCGTGGGCGGCGCGATCCTCGAAGCGCAGCGCCAGGCCGTGGCGATCGCGCGCCGGGCTGGTGATCACCACCTCCAGCAGCGCCGGGTCGCCGGCGAAGACCGCAGCCACCGGCCGCAGGTGCAGCGTCAGCCCGCGCAGATTGCCGTGCGTGAGATGCATCGACACCAGTCCGGCGCCGGCCAGCAGGAAGGTCAGCGCATAACCGAGGTTGAGCTGGTAGTTGATGGCCGCCAGCAGCATCACCACCAGCGTGGCGGCAAAGGCGAAGCCGGCCTTGGTGGGCAGGATGTAGATGTTGCGCTGGCCGAGCTGCCAGGTGTCGGTGGACGGCAGCCGCGACAGCCACCAGGCGCGCAAGCGCTGGCGCGGCGACCCGCCGCGCGGGGCGGCGACAGGCGCAGGCGCGGGCAGCGTTGCTTCGGCCACGGTCGGCGCAGCCTTCAGGGAATGGGCACCGCCTCGACCATGGCGCGCACCTGCTCGATGGGTCCGCGGCCGGCACCGGGCACGGGCTGCAGCCGGTGCGCCACGGCCTGCGGCAGGATGGCCTGCACGTCGTCGGGCGCCACGTAGTCGCGTCCGGCCATCAGGGCGCGGGCACGCGCCACGCGCAGCACGGCGATGCCGGCACGTGGCGACAGGCCTTCCACGAACCAGGCGCCCGACCGCGTGGCCGCGATCAGCGCCTGCAGGTAGTCCAGCAGCGGATCGGCGGCGCGCACCTGCAGCACCGCCTGCTGCGCGGCTTCCAGCTGCGCCGGCCGCATCAGCGGCTGCAGCTTCAGGGCCGCGGCGCGGCGGTCGCCGCCTGCGAGCAGTTCGCGTTCGGCGGCGCGGTCGGGGTAGCCCAGCGTGATGCGCAGCAGGAAGCGGTCGAGCTGGCTTTCGGGCAGCGGGTAGGTGCCGAGCTGGTCGCTCGGGTTCTGCGTGGCGATGACGAAGAACGGGTGCGGCAGCGCACGCGTCTCGTTCTCCACCGACACCTGCTGTTCCTCCATGGCCTCGAGCAGCGCGCTCTGCGTCTTGGGGCCGGCGCGATTGATCTCGTCGGCCAGCAGCACCTGGGCGAAGACGGGGCCTTGATGGAAGACAAAGGCTTCCTTGCTGCGCTCGAAGACACTCACGCCGATGAGGTCACTCGGCATCAGGTCGGCAGTGAACTGCACGCGGCGGAAGTCCAGCCCCAGCGACACCGCCAGCGCGTGTGCCAGCGTGGTCTTGCCGACGCCGGGAACGTCTTCGATGAGCAGGTGGCCGGCGGCCAGCAGGCAGGCCACACAGTCCTCGATCTGTGGCCGCTTGCCCACCACGATCGTGCTAATCTGATCGACCAGTCCGGAGACCTGGCGCGCAAGGCTTGGATCCATGCGCGGCACCATAACCCAAAAGGCAAAGCCTGATCCCGCAATGAATACCGCCTTCTACAGCCATCCCGATTGCCGTCTGCACGACATGGGGCCCGGGCACCCCGAATGCCCACAGCGCCTGGACGCCATCACCGACCACCTGCTGGCCACCGGGCTGGATATCGCGCTGGACTTCCGCGACGCCCCCGTGGCCACGCTGGAGCAGATCAAGCGCGCCCACACCACCCACTACGTGACCGAACTGCTCGACCATCTGGAACGCCTGCGCAAGGACGGCGAGACCAAGGCCTTCGACCCCGACACCGTGGCCTGCCCGCACACGCTGCAGGCCGCGCTGCGCGCCGCCGGCGCCGCGGTGGCGGCCACCGACGACGTGCTCGCCGGCCGCGCCCACGCCGCCTTCTGCGCCGTGCGGCCACCCGGCCACCACGCCACGCGCGACGAGACCATGGGCTTCTGCTTCTTCAACAACGTGGCGGTGGCGGCGCGCCACGCGCTCGACGTGCACGGCCTGAAGCGGGTGGCCATCATCGACTTCGACGTGCACCACGGCAACGGCACCGAGGACATCGTCGCCGGCGACGAGCGTGTGCTGATGTGCAGCTTCTTCCAGCACCCGCTGTACCCTTATTGCGGCGCGGTGCCCAAGGGCACCAACATGGTCAACGTGCCGGTGGCGCCCTACACGCGCGGCGCCGCGGTGCGCGAGACCATCGACGCCATGTGGATGCCGGCGCTGGAGGCCTTTGCGCCGCAGATGGTCTTCATCTCGGCCGGCTTCGACGCCCACCGCGAAGACGATCTCGGCCAGATGGGCCTGGTCGAGGCCGACTACGAGTGGATCACGCAGCGTCTGGTGGACCTGGCGCGGCGTCACGCGCAGGGACGCATCGTTTCCTGCCTGGAAGGCGGCTACCACCTGGGCGCGCTGGCGCGCAGCGTCGCCGCCCACGTGCGCGTGCTGGCCGACCTGGCCTGACGGGCTGAGCAAAGTGGTCCGTTCCGGGGCGGCCGCCGAATTCGGCGCGCTCGTCCAGTCCCTGTTCCAGCGCAGCGCGCTGGTCGAACTCGCGGTGGTGGCGGGCTGCCTTGTCCTGGCCTGGGCCCTGGTGCGCGTTCTGCGCGGCGCTCCCGCCCGGCCGGGCTCCACCTGGTTCGGCGACCGCATCGTCGACGGCGTGCTGTTTCCGCTGCTGGCCCTGCTGCTGGCGCTGCTGGCGCGCTGGTTCATGCAGACCATCACGCCCGAGCAGCTGCCGGTGGCGGTGTTCAGGCTCGTGGTGCCCATCCTCGTGTCGCTGGCCGTGATCCGGCTCACGGTGCGCGTGCTGCATGCCAGCTTCCCCGATTCGCAGCTGATGCGCGTGTTCGAGCGCAGCGTGTCGTGGCTCGCGTGGCTGGCGGTGGTGCTGTGGATCACCGGCCTGCTGCCGCTGATCCTGCAGGAGCTCGACGCCATCAGCTGGAAGATCGGCAGCACGCAGATTTCCGTGCGCAACCTCATCGAGGGTGTCGTCAGCGCCGTGCTCGTGCTGATGCTGGCGCTGTGGCTGTCCTCGCTGCTGGAATCGCGGCTGCTGGCCGGGGCCACCGACAACCTGTCGATCCGCAAGATGGCGGCCAATGCGCTGCGCGCGCTGCTGCTGTTCGTGGGCCTGATGTTCGCGCTGTCGGCCGCCGGCATCGACCTCACCGCGCTGGGTGTGCTGGGCGGCGCCATCGGCGTGGGCATCGGCTTCGGGCTGCAGAAGCTGGCGGCCAACTATGTGAGCGGCTTCGTCATCCTGGCCGAGAACAGCATGCGCATCGGCGACATGGTCCGGGTCGACAATTTCGAAGGCCGCATCACCGACATCAGCACGCGCTACACCGTGATCCGGGCGCTGAACGGCCGCGAGTCGATCGTGCCCAACGAGATGATGATCACGCAGCGCATCGAGAATGCCTCGCTGGCCGACACCAGGGTGGCGGTCTTCACCGAGGTTCAGGTGGCCTACGGCACCGACCTGGCGGCGTTGATGCCGCGCATGGCCGACGCGGTGGCGCGCGTGGACCGCGTGCTGGCCGACCCGGCGCCGGGTGTGCTGCTCACCGCCTTCGCCGCCGACGGCCTGAACCTGCGCGTGGGTTTCTGGATCAATGACCCCGAAAGCGGTCAGCTCGGACCGATCTCGGACGCCAACCTGGCGCTGCTGCGCCTGTTCGACGAGATGGGCGTGGAGATTCCCTACCCGCAGCGCGTGGTGCGCCAGGTGCAGGGCTGAAGCTGCGACGGCTGCGTTGCCCGTTGAGCGCCGTTCAGCGCCGTTCAGCGCCGCTCACCCGGCGCCGGTGGCCGCAGCGCGGGGTCCAGCCGCATCGCGGCCTTCACGATCAGGTGCGCCGAAACCGGCGCGGTGATGAACAGGAACAGCGCGATCAGCAGTTCGTGCAGGCTGGGTTCGCCCTGCAGTGCGAAGTACAGCGCCGACGCGATGAGCACGCAGCCCACGCCCAGCGTGGTGGCCTTGCTCGGGCCGTGCAGGCGCTTGAGGATGTCGCTGAACTTGGCCAGCCCCCAGGAGCCGACGAGCGCAAAGGCCGCCCCCGTGACCAGCAGCGCGGCAATGACGATCTCGGCCCACAGCGGCAACGCATTCATTCGACGATGTCTCCGCGCATCACGAATTTGGCCATCACCGCGGTGCCGACGAAACCCAGCAGGGCGATCAGCATGGCCGCTTCGAAGTAGGCCTTGGTGTCGAGCCACAGCCCCAGCACGACGATCAGCGCCAGCGCGTTGATGTACAGCGTGTCCAGCGCCAGGATGCGGTCGGGCAGGTCGGGGCCGCGGAACAGGCGCCAGGCGTTGAGCGCCAGCGCCAGCGCGAAGGCCACCATCACCCACGGCAGCACGGCGGGCAGGATCATTCGAAGATCTCCTTCAGCGGGGCTTCGTAGCGCGCCCGGATGTCGGCCACCAGCGCTGCCTCGGCAGCGGCGTCGGGGCAGTGCAGGGCGTGCACCAGCAAATGGCGGCGGTCGGCGGTGATCTCGCTGGACAGCGTGCCCGGCGTCAGCGTCACGATGCCGGCCAGGGCGACCATGCCATGGGGGCTGTGGATCTGCAGCGGCATCCACACGAAGACCGGGCGCAGCGCTGCCTCGGGGCCGAGCACGCGCCGCGCGACCTCGATATTGGAGACCACGATATCGGCCAGCACGCGCACCGTCAGTCGCAGCAGGGTGCCCCCACGCCGCAGCTGCACCCGTTCGGGGCGGAAGCGGTTGCTCCACCATGGCAGCACGAGCGCGAGCACCAGCGCCAGCAGCAGGTGGCCCGCCGACGCCGATTCGTTGAGCATCAGCCAGGCCAGGAACAGCAGCGCGCTGAGCAACGGCGAAGGCAGCAGGCGCAACCGCAGGCGCGCCATCGTGTTCTCGGGTTGCTGGTTCACTTGGCGTCTCCGCGTTCGCGCATCTGCTTGCGCACGTCCCAGGCCGGGGGTGCCGGGCTGGCGCCCATCACGGCCTCGACGTAGCCCTGTCGCTGCAGCAGCTGGCCCGCTGCGGCCCCCGTGTAGGCCGAGATCGGCCCTGCCGCCGCCGCCAACGCCAGCACCGCGGCCAGGACGCCGGCCAGCGCCGTCGCGTGGGCGGGCGACGCATCCGGCGCCAGTGCATCACCCTTCTGCGACTTCCAGAAAATGACGCTGCCGGCGCGCGCCAGCGCCACCATCACCGCCAGGCTGGAAGCCAGCACCACGCCCACCACCCACGCGCCCAGCGGCAACGGCCCGGCGGCCTGCAGCAGCAGCGCCTTGCCCATGAAGCCGGCCAGCGGCGGCACGCCGGCCATGGCCACGGCAGCCACGAAGAAGGCCGCACCCGGCAGCGCCCAGCCGCCGCCCAGCGGCCGCGGCTGCAGCAGGTCGCTGCCGCCGCGCGCGGCGGCGATGCGGTCGGCCAGCAGGAACCAGGCCGCCGCCACCAGCGTGCTGTTGATCAGATAGAAGAGGCCGGCCGCCAGCGTGCCTTCGCTGCCCAGCCCGGCGGCCAGCAGCAGCGTGCCGGCCGAGCCCACCACCAGATACGCCACCAGCCCGCGCAGCCGGGTGGCGGCCAGCGCACCCACGGCGGCAAGCGCCAGTGTGGCAAGCGCCAGCACCGAGAGAAAGGGCGCGGCCACCTCGGCGCCGAAGACCAGCGTGGTGACGCGCAGCACGGCATAGACGCCGACCTTGGTCATGATCGCGAACAGCGCTCCCACCGGCGCGCTGGCCGCGGCATAGGTGTCGGGCAGCCAGAAATACAGCGGCAGCAGCGCGGCCTTGACCGCGAACACCGTCAGCAGCAGCAGCGCCGCCACCTGCGCCAGCCGCACGTCGCCGGGCGGCAGCGCCGGCAGCTTGGCCGCCAGGTCGGCCATGTTCAGCGTGCCCGTCACGCCATAGAGCAGGCCCAGGGCAATGAGGAACAGCGAGGAGCCGGCCAGATTGAAGGTCACGTAGTGCACGGCGGCCTGCAGCCGCTGGCGCTGCCCGGCGCCGCGGCCGTGCAGCAGCAGGCCGTAGCTGGCGGCGAGCAGCACCTCGAAGAAGACGAACAGGTTGAACAGGTCGGCGGTGAGGAAGGCGCCGTTCAAGCCCATGAGCTGGAACTGGAACAGGGCGTGGAAGTGTTGCCCGCGGGCTGCCGTGCCGCCCAAAGCATAGACCAGCGCCGTGCAGGCCACCGCCGCGGTGAGCAGCACCATCAGCGCGCCCAACCGGTCCAGCGCCAGCGCGATGCCGAACGGCGCCGGCCAGTTGCCCAGCAGATAGGCCTGCACCTCGCCGCCGCCGGCCCGCTGGACGAGCAGCGCGGCCAGCGCCAGCAGCGTGAAGGTGGCCGCCGCCGACACCCAGGGCACCCAGCGCTGCAGCGCCTGGGACCGGGCCGACTCCAGCAGCAGCAGCAGTGCGCCGGCCATCAGCGGCAGCACCACCGGCAGCACCGGGCCGTGCGCGGTCAGCAGCGAGTGCAGGCCCAGGCCGTTCACCGCGGCTCCTTCGAGTCGACGTGGTCCGAGCCGGTCTCGGCGCGTGCGCGCAACGCGATCGCCAGCAGCAGCGCCGTCATCGCGAAGGCAATGACGATGGCGGTGAGCACCAGCGCCTGCGGCAGCGGGTCGGTCGTATTGGCCAGCGTGGCCGCCACCCCGGGCGTGAGGATGGGTTCGGCGTCGACGCGCGGCCGTCCGGTGGCGAACAGGAACAGGTTCACCGCATACGACAGCAGCGTCAGCCCCAGGATGGCGTCGAAGGTTCGCGCGCGCAGCAGCAGCCACACGCCACAGGCCGTGAGCGTGCCGATGCTCAGCGTGAGCAGCATGAGCATCAGCGCGGCCCCCCGCTGCCCTTGGACAGGCGCGCGATCGACTGCAGCATGACCATGGTGCCGCCCACCACGACCAGATAGACACCGAGGTCGAAGGCCGCGGCGCTGGCCAGCGGCACGCCGCCCACGCCGGGCAGCCAGGGGTAGTCGTAGGTGCTGGTCAGAAAAGGCGAGCCCAGCAGCCAGCTCGCCATGCCGGTGGCGCCGGCGACGAGCAGGCCCCAGCCGACCCAGCCGCGGTAGTCGTTGCCGGCGCGCGGGGTCGTCCAGTCGTGGCCGTGCGCCACCTGCAGCAGCAGCAGCGCGATGGCCAGCACGAGTCCGGCGATGAAGCCGCCGCCCGGCAGGTTGTGGCCGCGCAGCAGCATGTACACCGAGATCAGCACGGCAAAGGGCAGCACCAGGCGCGAGGCCAGCTGCAACATCAGCGGGTGCTTGTCATCCTCGGCGCCCGCGGGCAGCAAGCGCGGCGGGTCGAAGTCGGCCAGCAGTGCGTGCATCACCAGCGCGGCGATGCCGAAGACGGCGATCTCGCCCAGCGTGTCGAAGGCGCGAAAGTCGACGATGATGACGTTGACCGCATTGCTGCCACCACCCAGCGGCAGCGTGTTGGCCAGGAAGAAGTCGGAGATCGAAACCGACGGCCGCGACAGCAGCAGCCAGGTCAGCGCCGCCACGCCCAGGCCGGCGGCCAGCGCCAGCGCCGCGTGCAGCCAGGGCGTCCAGCGCGCCGGCTCCGCCGGGCTGGTGGCCGGCAGCCAGCGCAGCGCCAGCATCAGCAGCACCACGGTGGCCATCTCCACCAGCAGTTGCGTCAGCGCCAGGTCGGGGGCCGAGAACCACACGAAGGCCAGGCACACCGCCAGGCCGACGGCGCCCACCAGCACCACGGCCAGCAGCCGCTGGCGGTACGCCAGCACCGTGCCCACGGTGGCGGCCAGGCCGATCAGCGCCACCACCACGACGCCGAGCGGCGCGTCGTCCAGCAGCACCGGCGCCATGGGCGTGGCCGGGCCGGCGCCGAAGAAGGGCCACGCGCCGGCCACCAGCGCCACCGCCACCAGCAGCGAGAGATAGCGCTGCAGGCTGCCGGTTTCCAGCGACGCCGTGAGCGCCTGCGCCGCGTGCACGGTGCCGGTCTGCAGGGCCATGAAGATGTCGCGACCGCCGGTGCTCACCCAGCCCGGCAGCCGCACCACGTGATGCAGGTTGATGAAGCGCTGCAGGCCGAAATACAAGGCCACGCCGCCGCCCACCGCCACCACGCTCATGATGCCAGCGCCAGGTTCAGGCCGTGCCAGATCGCCAGCGTGTACTCGGGCAGGGGCGCTCCCGGCGCACCATGCAGCGCGGCCTGCGCCGCCACCGCCAGCAGCGGCCCCGCGGTCAGCGCCGGCGCCAGGCCCACCGCCAGGCACAGCAGCACCAGCAGCCCCACCGGCAGCACCATGAAGAAGGGCGCCTCGTGGGGTTTCTTCGGCAGGTTGACGGGTTCGCCGTTGAAGAAGACGTCGTGCACGAAGCGCAGGCTGTAGGCCACGCTGAAGATGCCCGCCAGCGTGGCGCCGGCCGGCAGCAGCCACTGCATGACGCCGTGCGCTTCCTTGGCCACCGTCTCGGCGAAGAACATCTCCTTGCTCAGGAAGCCGTTGAGCAGTGGCACGCCGGCCATCGCCGCCGCCGCCGTCATGCCCAGCGTGGCGGTGAAGGGCATGTATTTCAGCAGGCCGTTGATGCGCCGCATGTCGCGTGTGCCGCATTCGTGGTCGATGATGCCGGCGCTCATGAAGAGGCCCGCCTTGAAGGTGGCGTGGTTGATGATGTGAAAGACGCCGGCCACCACCGCCAGTGGTTCGTCCAGCCCGAACAGTAGCGTGATCAGGCCCAGGTGGCTGATGGTGGAATAGGCCAGCAGTCCCTTCAGGTCGTGCTGGAAGATCGCCGTGTAGGCGCCCACCAGCAGCGTCGCCAGCCCCACCAGCGAGACGATCCAGAACCAGGGCTCGCTGCTGCCCAGCGCCGGATACAGCCGCGCCAGCAGAAAGACGCCGCACTTCACCATCGTCGCCGAATGCAGGTAGGCCGATACCGGCGTCGGCGCGGCCATGGCATGCGGCAGCCAGAAGTGAAAGGGGAACTGTGCGCTCTTGGTGAAGGCGCCCAGCAGTACCAGCACCAGCGCCGTCTCGTACATCGGGTGGGCGCGGATCAGGTCGCCGGCGGCCAGCACGGCGTCGAGCTTCGTGCTGCCCACGATGTGGCCGATGAGCAGCGCGCCGGCCAGCAGGCACAGCCCGCCGGCGCCGGTGATGGTGAGCGCCATGCGTGCGCCCTGGCGCGCGTCCTCGCGGCCGTGCCAGTAGCCGATGAGCAGAAACGAGCTCAGGCTGGTGAGCTCCCAGAACAGCACCAGCAGGATCAGGTTGTCGGCCAGCACCACGCCCAGCATGGCGCCCATGAAGAGCAGCAGGAAGGTGAAGAAACGCGGCGCCGGGTCGGCCGGGTCCAGGTACCAGGCGGCATACAGCACCACCAGCGCGCCGATGCCGGTGATGAGCAGCGCGAACAGCCAGGCCAGGCCGTCCAGGCGCAGGCCGAAGTCCAGGCCCAGGGCCGGCAGCCAGGGCACGCTGAAGCGCAGGATCTCACCGCCGAAGACCGCGGGCGCGGTGGACATGACCAGCGCCAGCGCGGCCAGCGCCGTGGCTCCCGCCAACCAGGCCGCCCCACGCCGCGCCCCCGGCGGCACACCGGCCATGGCCACAGCACCCAGCCAGGGCAGGGCGGCCAGCAGCAGCAGCGAAGTCATGCCCGCGGCGGCCGGCGTATCAACATCACCACCAGCGTCACCAGGGTCAGCGGGAGCACGAAACTCATCATCACCGTGGCATAGGTCCCCAGCAGACCGTTGCGCTGCGCGGCCAGGATCAGCCACGCCACGTAGGCGGCGTAATAGGCCAGGAACAGCGCACCTTCCCAGCGCGCGATCTCGCGCCCGGTGATGAAGATCGGCAGGCAGGCCAGCGTCACGGCCAGCATGACCCATAGGTCGAAGCCCATGACCTGCGGCGCCACGCCCAGGCCGGCGCTGCCCGAGGCGATGCCGGCCAGGCCAAGACAGCCCAGGATGTTGAAGGTGCTGCTCCCCACCACGTTGCCCACCGCCATGTCACGTTCGCCCTTCAGCGCCGCGGCCACCGAGGTCGCCACCTCGGGCAGCGAGGTGCCAGCGGCAACGATCGTGAGCGCGATCACGAGGTCGCTCACGCCCAGCGTCTTGGCGAAGGCCACTGCCGCGGTGACGAGCCAGTCCGAACCCAGCACCAGCCCAAACAGGCCCGCCACGATGAGTGCCAGCTGCATAGGTACCCGTTCGTCCCAGGCGCCAGGCTTGCTGGCCGGCAGGTCGTCGGCGAACTCCTGCTCGGCCTCCCGCCCGGCGGCGCGCGACTGCACCACCAGGAACACCGTGTAGGCGATCAGCAGCACGAACAGCAGGGCGCCGTCGAGCAGGCCGATGCGGCCGTCCTGCACCAGCACCAGCATCAGCAGCGAGGCGCCGATCAGGATCGGCACTTCCTGCCGGATGAGCTGCACGTTCACCACCAGCGGCACGATCAGCGCGCTCAGGCCCAGGATGAAGAGCACGTTGAAGATGTTGCTGCCGACGACGTTGCCGATGGCGATGTCGGTCTGGCCGTTCAGCACCGCGCCCACCGAGACCGCCATCTCGGGCGCGCTGGTGCCGAAGGCGACGACGGTCAGCCCCACCACCAGCGGCGAGATGCCGAACGAGAGGGCCAGTTTGGAGGCGCCGCGCACCAGCAGGTCGGCACCAATCACGAGCGCGGCGAGGCCGCCGATGAAGAGCAGTAGATTCATGGACGGCGCAGACTCTAGCCGCAAATCTGCCTGCCGGCCCGGCCCCGTGGGGTCTGGGGTGAAAACACTTTGCACACTCGCTGCCTTCGCGCCACGCTGGCGAAACCGGGCGAGCGACCGCTAAACTGCAGCGCTTAGCGGTTGCAGGAACCCCAAGGATGGACCGAATCTGGCTCGATGCGCCGCTGCCTGCGCTGCGCGTGCGCGCTACGGGCTCGGCCGCCACCGTGGAGCTGAACGAAGCGGCCCGCCGCTGGGCGCAGGTGCACGGTGTGGGGCTGCGCGCACTGCAGGACCTGGCGCGTGCCGGGCTGGCCCGCGGGCCGGCTTCCGTGCCGGCCCTGGTCGGTACGGTGGCTGTGACCTGCGCGCGCGTCGACCTGCCCGACGGTCACCTGGTCTGGGTCTCGGACGCGGGTGCGGGTCCCGTGGCCACCCAGCGCGCTACCGAATTCCTGGACCGCGCGCTGGTACTGGCCGGCGTCTCGGTGTGGCGCATCGACCTGGCGACGCGGCGCATCTTTTTCAATGCCGTGGGCTTTCGCGTCACCGGCATGGAGGAGAACGCCGACGGCGTCGATCTCGACCACATGCGCAGCACCATCCACCCCGACGACCGCCAGGCCGTGGAAAGCGCCGCCGACGAGGCCCTGAACAGCTTCGGCGTCGTCGACCGGGTGGCGCGCTACCGCAACCCCGACGGCGGCTGGCGCACGCTGCTGACGCGCCGCATTGCCGAACGCGACAGCGGCGGCCGTGCCACCGGGCTGGCCGGCATCTCGATCGACCTGTCGCGCCAGCTCGCCGAACGCGAGCGCGCGGAGGTGTTGCACGAACGCACGCGGCTCATCGTGCAGGCGCTGGGGGTGGGCTTCTCCAGCCGCGACGTCGACACCGACAACGCGCTCTGGGACGAGACGATGTGCCGCATCTACGGTGTCGACCCGGACCAGGGGCCATTCACCGGCCGCCAATGGCTGCAGCGCTGCGTGCACCCGCAGGACCAGGAGCGCATCGAGCGCAGCATCCGCGAGGCCGACGCCCGGGGCGAAGAAGTCGCGGAGACCGAATTCCGCATCCCCGACCGCGACGGGCAGCCGCGCTGGGTGCATTCCTGGGTGCGGCGCATCACCCGCGGCGGCCGACGCATGGCCTACGGCATGCACATCGACGTGACCGAGCGCCGGCGCGCCGAGCTGCTGCTGCAGCAGCGGCAGGAGCTGGAGCAGGCCAACCGCGAGAAGTCGGCCTTCATGGCGCGCATGAGCCATGAATTGCGCACGCCGATGAACGCGGTGCTCGGCTTCACGCAATTGCTTGCCGACGATGCCGCCGACCCGCCCACTGAACGCCAGCGCGAGCGCCTGGCGCGCATCGTCAGCGCGGGCGCGGAGATGATGTCGCTGGTCGACGGCCTGCTGAAGATCGCCCACCTGGAGCCCGACTCGGCCCCCGCGCCGCCGCCGCGGCCGGCGGGCGGGCTGCGCGTGCTGTGTGTGGAAGACAACCCGGTCAACCTGCAACTGGTGCGCGAGTTGCTGGCCCTGCGGCCGGCGGTGCGGCTGGCCACGGCGGTGGACGGTGGCTCGGGCCTGGCTGCGGCGCTGAACGAGCCGCCCGATCTGGTGCTGCTGGACCTGCAGTTGCCCGACATCGACGGCATCGAGGTCATGCGCCGGCTGCGTGCCGAGCCGCGCACCGCCGGCTGCCGCATCGTGGCCTTGTCGGCCGACGCGATGCCGGATCACATCGATACGGCGCTGGCTGCGGGTTTCGACGGCTACTGGACCAAACCGATCCAGTTCGACCGCTTTCTGGCCGGCATCGACGGACTGGCGGCGGAAATCGTGCACTGACCTGGTTCAGGGCGCCAGACGCTCGCGGATCCAGGCCGCACCGTCGAGCCGGTAGCGCAGCCGGTCGTGCAGCCGGCTCTTGCGGCCTTGCCAGAATTCCCAGCGGTCGGGCTGCAACCTGTAGCCGCCCCAGTGCGGCGGCCGCGGCGGGTGCAGCGCGAACCGCGCCGCCGCCTTGGCCGCGCCGGCCACCAGCATCGTGCGCGAGGCGATGACCTCGCTCTGCGGCGAGGCCCAGGCACCCAGGCGCGAATCCAGCGGGCGTGTGGCGTAGTAGGCGTCGGACTCCTCGGCCGAGGTCTTTTCCACGTGGCCCTCGATGCGCACCACGCGCTCCAGTTCGACCCAGTGGAATTGCAGCGCGGCGCAAGGCTGGTGCGCCAGCTCGCGCGCCTTGCGGCTGGCGTAGTTGGTGTACCAGACCACACCGCGCGCGTCGAAGCCCTTGATCAGCACCACGCGCGTGGAGGGTCGGCCGTCGGGTCCCACGGTGGCCAGGGTCATGGCGTTGGGTTCGGGCAACTGGGCGTTCAGCGCCTGGTCGAACCAGCGCCTGAACTGTTCCATCGGGTCGGCCGCCGAGGCGGTCTCGTCGAGTTCGTCGCGTTCATAACTCTTGCGCAAGCTGGCGAGGTCCATGCCGCCAGTATAGGAAGGGCGCCGGCGCACCGCGGCGGCGTAACGCAAGGTAACCGGACCGGGGGCATCCCTTACGTGGAACGCCGTAAGTGAACGTCCCACTTCCTGCTTCGCTGCGGGGCGCCCATTCTCGGGTCAAGGAAAGGGGGTTCCGTGTCGCCTCCGTCGCCCGACAAGAGATGAGATTCCGTCCCAGCATCGTCATCACCGCGGCGGGCCTTGGCCGCCGCTTCGGCGGGCCGCTGCACAAGCTGGAGCAGCTCTTCGATGGCAGCACCGTGCTCGGCACCACGGTTCGCCATGCCGTGGAGACGCAGTTGCCGGTGGTGGTGGTGACCACCGCCGCCCTGGCGCCGCTGGTCGCGCGCCAGCTGGCCACGCGCGACATCGTCGTGCTCCCCGAGGGCGAGGCGGTGAACGGCATGGGCCATTCCATCGCCGCCGGTGTGGCCGAACGTTCCGGCGCCACGGGCTGGCTGGTATTGCCTGGCGACATGCCGCTGGTGCGTCCGGCCAGCATGCTCGCCGTGGCCAGCGCGCTGGAACAGTTTCCGGTGGCCTATGCCCAGCATCGCGGTCGCCGCGGCCATCCGGTGGGCTTTGCCGCCGAGCTGTATTCCGAACTGATCCTGCTGCGCGGCGACGAAGGCGCGCGCCGCGTCGTGGCGCGTTATCCGGCCCAGGGCGTGGAGCTCGACGACCCTGGCGTGCTGCTCGACGTCGACACCGAGTCCGACCTGGAGGCGCTGCGCCGGGCCATCGATCGGACCGCCACGCCGGAGCGACCCTAGACCAGTCCGTGCCGGCGCGTCAGCGCCATCAGGCGTTCGATCTCGCGGTCGCGCACGCCATGGCGGCGCAGCGCGCTGGCGGTCTCGGCCAGGTAGTCCAGCGTGCTGCCATAGCGGCCACGGGCGTGGCGCAGGATGTGCAGCAGTTCCTCGTCGGGCAGGCGGGGCAGGCAGGCTTCGCTGCGCCGGCTGAGCGTGAAGGCCAGCGCCGCCAGCGTGCCTTGCGGCGTGCGGCAAGGCAGCAGCCGCGCGTCGTAGACGCCGGTGGGCATCTCGCGCGCCCACAGGCGTTCGAGTTCGGCCTCGGCGGTCTCGGCACGCAGCCGGTAAACCATGCCGCGGCAGGCGCCGCCCGGCAGCAGCGCAAAGACGAGCCCCGGCAGTTCTGGCGTGCCGCGGTTCACGCGCGAGCGCAGGCGCAGCGCACGGTGCCAGCCGTGCACCAGGGCCGTGCGGTGTTCGGCGGCGTCGAATTCGGGGCGCCAGATGAGCGAGGCATAGCCGAAGACCCAGCGTTCGGCGTGACCGCGCCATTCGTGCCTGAGGCGCTGCAGCGCCTGCTGCGGATCGCGCACGATCAGTTCCGGGGCGATGCGGTGGTTCACGTCAGGGCGGATGTTACGTTCGCCTGGACCCGGGCCATTGCGATGCCAACGCGGCGAATGGCCGGCTTCTTTCACCGGCCATGCACGGCCCGAGTTTGACGATGTAACTGAGTTACGTAATAATCATGGTCGTGGTTACACCCGGAACTCCTCATGCATTCCACGCTCGTTGAAGTCACCCGCCGCATCGTTGCCCGCAGTGCCGCCACCCGCGGGCCGTACCTGGCGCGCATCGAGCGTTTGCTGCAGCGCCCGCCCGGCCCCGAGCGCATGGGTTGCGCCAATGTCGCGCACGCCTTCGCCGCGCTGCCGGCGGGCGACAAGTTCCGCGTCGTCGCCGAGAAGGGGCCGCACCTGGCGGTGGTCACGGCCTACAACGACATGCTCTCGGCGCACCAGCCCTACGAGGGTTACCCGGCCGTCATCCGCGACGAGGCCCGCCGCCGCGGCGCCACGGCGCAGGTGGCCGGCGGCGTGCCGGCCATGTGCGACGGCGTCACGCAGGGTCTGCCGGGCATGGAGCTGAGCCTGTTCTCGCGCGACAACATCGCCATGGGCACGGCCATCGCGCTCAGCCACGACGTCTTCGACGCCGCGCTGCTGCTCGGCGTGTGCGACAAGATCGTGCCCGGGCTGCTGATCGGGGCGCTGCATTTCGGCCACCTGCCCTGCGTCTTCGTGCCCGCCGGGCCCATGAGCACGGGCTTGTCGAACAACGCCAAGGGCAAGGTGCGCGAGCGGGCGGCCCAAGGGCTGGCCGGGCGCGCCGAACTGCTCGCCGCCGAAAGCGCCGCCTACCACGGCCCCGGCACCTGCACCTTCTACGGCACCGCCAACAGCAACCAGATGCTGCTGGAAGCGATGGGCCTGCACGTGCCGGGTGCGGCCTTCGTGCACCCGCACGCGCGCCTGCGCGAGGCGCTCACGCGCGAGGCCGTGGGCACGGCGCTGGCCATCACCGCGCGCGCCGGCCAGCGCTTCACGCCCATCGGCCGCCTGGTGGACGAACGCGTGATCGTCAATGCCATGGTGGCGCTGCTGGCCACCGGCGGCAGCACCAACCACCTCATCCACTGGGTGGCGGTGGCGCGCGCCGCCGGCATCGCCATCGACTGGACCGACTTCGCCGACCTCTCGGCCGTGGTGCCGCTGCTGGCGCGCGTCTACCCCAACGGCAGCGCCGACGTGAACCAGTTCCAGGCCGCCGGCGGCCCGGGTTTCGTGCTGCGCGAGTTGCTGCAAAGCGGCTGCCTGCACCCGGACGTGACCACGGTCAGCGAGCGCGGCATCAGCGCCTACGGCGAAGTGCCGGCGCTCGAGGGCGAACGGCTGCGCTGGAATGCGTTGCCGGCTGCCAGCGGCGACGCCGACGTGGTGCGCACGGCCGCGGCGCCGTTCTCGGCCACGGGTGGCCTGAAGCTGCTGCAGGGCAATCTCGGCCGCGCCGTCATCAAGACCTCGGCCGTACCCGACGACCGCCATGTCATCGAAGCGCCGGCGCGGGTCTTCACCAGCCAGGAAGCCCTGCTGGCGGCGTTCAAGGCCGGCGAACTGCAGCGCGACCTGGTGGCGGTGGTGCGCTTCCAGGGGCCGCACGCCAACGGCATGCCGGAACTGCACAAGCTCACGCCGCCGCTGGCGGTGCTGCAGGGCCAGGGCTTCAAGGTGGCGCTGGTGACCGACGGCCGCATGAGCGGCGCCAGCGGCAAGGTGCCGGCCGCCATCCACGTCAGCCCCGAGGCGCTGGCCGGTGGACCACTGGCCAAGGTGCGTGACGGCGACCTCATCCGCCTGGACGCCGACGCCGGCACGCTGCAGGCGCTGGTGAGTGAGGCCGAATGGGCGGCGCGGACCCCCGCCCTGGTGCCGCCCGACGAAGCCGAGGCGCACGCGCACGGCTTGGGCCGTGAACTCTTCGCCGGCCTGCGGCGCAATGTCAAGAGCGCCGAGGAAGGCGCGATCAGCTGGATGTGAAGACCATGATGAACACCCTGAACACCCTGGATCTGGCCGCTCATGGCCCGGTGATCCCGGTCATCGTGCTCGACCGCGTGGCCGACGCCGTGCCGCTGGCGCGTGCGCTGGTGGCCGGCGGCGTGCGTGTGCTGGAGGTGACGCTGCGCACGCCGGCGGCGCTGGCCTGCATCGAGGCCATCGCGCGTGCCGTGCCCGAGGCGGTGGTCGGCGCCGGCACCATCCGTTCGGCGGCCGATGCGCGTGCGGCCAGGGCGGCGGGCAGTGTCTTCGGCGTCAGCCCCGGCTATACGGCCGAAGTCGGTGCGGCCTGTCGCAACGCCGGGCTGCCGCTGCTGCCGGGTGTGGCCACCGCCAGCGAGGTGATGGCGGCGCAGGCCGACGGACTGCAGTTCCTGAAGTTCTTTCCGGCCACGGCGGCTGGCGGCATCCCGATGCTCAAGGCGCTGGGCGGGCCGTTCCCCGACGTCGTGTTCTGCCCCACCGGCGGCATCACGCCCGAAACCGCGCCGCAGTTCCTGGCGCTACCGAATGTCAAGGTTTGCGGCGGCTCCTGGCTGACGCCGGCCGACGCCCTGGCCGCCGGCGACTGGGACCGCATCACGCAACTGGCGCGGGCCGCGACGGCGCTGCGCGCTTGAGGCTCCGAGGTGCGACGGGACGCTCTGTCGCGCCCGGCGCGGATTCAGCCGCGGCGCACCAGCGCCGCCATCGGGTCGGCACCCAGGCCGTCGGCCACGCCGAGCCGGTCGGCTTCGTTGCGGTTCTGGCTGACCTTCCACTTGCCGACCAGGCGCGTCAGCGGGATGCGGATGCCGACGATGGCACGCAGCATCTGCTGCACGTAATCGACGGGTGCGTCGTTCACCGACCAGGGAAGCGGCCGCGGCGCCTCTTGGTGATCGGTCAGGCGGCCGACCAGCGCCCGCAGCCAGGGTGCGTCGTCCACGGCTTCCAGCACGCCGTGGGCGTGTACGACGGTGTAGTTCCAGGTCGGCACCACCTTGTGCGTGGCGGCCTTGCTCGGGTACCAAGAGGGCGACACATAGGCTTGCGGACCGCTGAAGACGGCCAGCACCGGTGCGTCGGCCGCGACGCGCCACAACGGGTTGCCGCGCGCCACGTGGCCGAACAGCGCGCCGTGTTCGCCGGCCGTGGCGTCGAACTCCAGCGGCAGGTGGTCGGCCGTGAGTCCGTCGTCGCCGCGGCTCACCAGCGCTGCCAGCGGATGCGCGCTCATCAGCGCGTGCAGCGTCCCCGGGTCGCGCTGCTCGAAGTGCGGCGGCAGGTACATCGTGCTCGTCGGGCGACAGAGGCCCGCTACCAGTTGCCGACGTTGGGCATCGAGACCCACGGTTCGGCCGGTGCCAGCGCGGCGCCGGCCTGCAGCAGTTCGATCGAGATGCCGTCGGGCGAGCGCACGAAGGCCATGCGGCCGTCGCGCGGCGGGCGGTTGATGGTCACGCCATGGTCGGCCAGGCGCTGGCAGGTGGCGTAGATGTCGTCGACCGCATAGGCCACGTGGCCGAAGTTGCGGCCGCCGGTGTAGGTCTCGGCCGAGCCATCGGGCGCGGGCCAGTTGTAGGTGAGTTCGATCTGCGCCTCGCGGTGGCCCGGCGCGGCCAGGAAGACCAGCGTGAAGCGGCCGGCCTCATGGTCGCGCCGCGACAGCAGTTCCAGGCCGAGCGCGTCGCGGTAGAAGCGCAGCGAAGCGTCGATATCGGTCACGCGGACCATGGTGTGCAGGTATTTCATGGCCTGCATTGTCGCGCCTGCGCCTCGACCTTGCCGGGGTCGGGCCGCGCTCTGCGTCTTGTCGCCGATCTCGCCCAGCGCCACGACGCCGGTGGACACGGCGAAGGCTTCGAACATCGCAGTGGCCGATGAGGTGCAGGCGATCAGTCGCGGTCGAGCCAGATCGCCAGGCCCTGGGCATTGAGCTCCAGGTCCATGGCGAGCAGTTGCGCGATGGCTTCGCGTTCCATCGAGCAGCCGTGGGCGACCAGGTGGCGCGTGAAGATCTCCAGCTGGCCGGCCTTGAGCGCCGCGTGGCGATCGGGCGCATGCCGGCAGGCCCGGCCCAGTGCCACCAGTTCGTCGATCAGCGCCAGCAGCTGCGCCCCCAGCCGCTGCACGTCGCCGACGCGGCCGAAGTGGGTGAGGTAGACGCAGCCCGGGTCGTTGGCCAGCAGGCGGCGGATCGAGGCCTGCAGTACCTCCGGTTCGAACTGCACCGGCGTGGTGGTGGGCAGCATCCAGGGGCCGTTCGCGGTGTCGAATTCGCGGTAGCTCAGCCCGAAGGTATCGCCGGTGAACCAGCCGCGCGTGCTGGCGTCCCATACGCAGTGGTGGTGCCGGGCGTGGCCGGGGGTGTCGGCGAAGGCCAGCGTGCGGCCGGCCAGTTGCACCTGCATGCCGTCGTGCGTGGCGCTGGCGCGCGCGGCCGGCACCGGCACCAGGCGACCGTAGGAACGTGCCATCTCGGCGGGCCCGTAGACCGCCAGCGCCCCTTGCCACAACGCGGCCGGGTCGACCATGTGGCGCAGCCCGCGCGGGTGCACGAGCAGCCGGGCCTGCGGCAGTTCCTGCATCAGCGCACCGGCGCCGCCGGCATGGTCCAGGTGCACATGCGTGGGGATCACCCAGTCCACGGCGTCACGCGCCAGACCCAGGGCTTGCAGCGCGCCCAGCAGGCGTGGCACGGCATGCGTGGTGCCGGTGTCGATGAAAGCGGCGCGGCCTTCGTGAACGATCAGGTACGCGGCGTCGAAGCGGTCGCGGTGGAAGCCGGTATCGACGGCGTGGATGCCGTCGCCGAGGGCTTCGACATAGGAGGGCAGGACGGTCGCCATGACGGCATTGTCCGTGATGCCTGCAGGCGCCCAGATCGTTTACTTGTAAAGCACTTCGCTGCGACAATGGTTCTGAGGAGACCCAAGGACCATGCGCATCGTCTGCATCGGCGGCGGCCCCGCCGGCCTGTATTTCGCGCTTCTGATGAAGAAGCTGGACCCGGCGCACCGTATCACCGTGGTCGAACGCAACCGGCCCTATGACACCTTCGGCTGGGGCGTGGTCTTCTCCGACGCGACGAAGGAGAACATGCGCCTGTGGGACGCCGAGACCGCCGACGCCATCGAGGTGACGTTCAACCACTGGGACGTTATCGAGCTGCACTTCAAGGGTCGCCGCATCCGCAGCAGCGGTCACGGTTTCGTGGGCATCGGACGCAAGAAGCTGCTCAATATCCTGCAGCGGCGCTGCGAGGCGCTGGGTGTGGAACTGGTCTTCGAGACCGACGCCGAATCGCATGCCGACTAACCCGACGCCGACCTTGTGATCGCCAGCGACGGCATCAATTCGCGCATCCGGCAGAAGTACGCTGCAGCCTTCCAGCCCGATATCGTGGCGCGGCCGAACCGTTTCATCTGGCTGGGCACGACGCGTCTGTTCGACGCCTTGAATTTTCTGTTCGAGAAGACCGAACACGGTTGGTTCCAGGCCCATGTGTACAAGTTCGACGACTGCACCACCACCTTCATCGTGGAAACGCCGGAAGACGTGTGGCAGGCTCACGGCCTGGACCAGGCGAACGTGGAGCAGTCGATCGAATTCTGCGAGCGGCTGTTTGCGCAGCACCTGCAGGGTCACAAGCTGCTGAGCAATGCGCGCCACCTCGACCCGCTCAAGCGCGGCTCGGCCTGGATCAATTTCCAGCGTGTGCGCTGCAGGCAGTGGCACCACTTCAACGGCCGCAGCCATGTGGTGCTGATGGGCGACGCCGTGCACACGGCGCATTTCGCCATCGGCTCGGGCACCAAGCTGGCGCTGGAAGATGCGATCGAACTGACGCGGCTGTTCAAGGAGGCAAAGGCGTCTGCGTGCGCGGCCGGCGGCGCCCAGGCCATTCCCGGCGTGCTGGCGAAATACCAGGCCGCGCGCGAGGTCGACGTGCTGCGGTTGCAGAACGCGGCCTGGAATGCGATGGAGTGGTTCGAGGTGGTGGGCACGCGCTACTGCGACCAGCTGCCACCCGAGCAGTTCATGTATTCGATGCTCACGCGCAGCCAGCGCATCAGCCACGAAAACCTGCGCCTGCGCGACGCTGCCTGGCTGGAGGGTTACGAGCGCTGGTTTGCCGAGCGTGCGCTGCAGGGCGTGCCGGCGGCAGCCCGCGCCGCGTCGACGCTGGCGCCGGGCGCCAAGCCGCCGAGCCCCATGTTCACGCCCTATGCGCTGCGCGGCCTGACGCTGGCCAACCGCGTCGTTGTTTCGCCCATGGCGATGTACTCGGCGCACGACGGGGTACCCAACGATTTCCACCTGGTGCACTTCGGCGCCCGTGCGCTCGGCGGCGCCGGTCTGCTCTATACCGAGATGAGCTGCGTCAGCCCCGACGCGCGCATCACGCCGGGTTGCGCCGGGCTGTGGAACGATGCGCAGCGCGACGCGTGGAAGCGCATCGTCGACTTCGTGCACGGCCACAGCGGCGCCAAGATGGGCATCCAGCTCGGCCACGCCGGCCGCAAGGGCAGCACCCAGCTCGGCTGGCAGCAGGCCGACGAGCCGCTGGAGTCCGGCAACTGGCCTGTGGTGTCGGCGTCGGCCATTCCATACCGCCAGAACTCGCAAGTGCCGCGCGAGATGACGCGCGCCGACATGGGCCGCATCACCGCCGACTTCGTCGCCGCCACGCGGCGTGCGGCAGACGCCGGCTTCGATATCCTGGAATTGCACTGCGCGCATGGCTACCTGCTGTCGAGCTTCCTCTCGCCGTTGACCAACCGGCGCAGCGACGCCTACGGCGGCAAAGTGGAAAACCGTGCGCGCTGGCCGCTGGAAGTGTTCGCCGCCGTGCGCGCCGCCTGGCCACCGGAGCGGCCGATCTCGGTGCGACTGAGTTGCCACGACTGGTTCCCGGGTGGCAACACCGCCGATGACGCGGTGGCCCTCGCGCGCCTGTTCAAGGCCTATGGTGCCGACATCATCGACTGCAGCTCGGGCCAGGTGGTGGCCGAGCAGAAGCCGGTCTACGGCCGCATGTACCAGACGCCGTTTGCCGACCGCATCCGCAACGAGGTCGGCATTCCCACCGTGGCGGTGGGCGCCATCTTCGAGGCCGACCACGTGAACATGGTCATCGCCGCCGGCCGCGCCGACCTGTGCGCGGTGGCGCGGCCGCACCTGGCCGACCCGGCCTGGACGCTGCACGAGGCGGCGAAGATCGGGCATGACGCCATCGCCTGGCCGGTGCAATATCTGTCGGGCCGCAGCCAGTACGAGACGAACCTGAAGCGAGCCCAGGCATGAATGCAGACCGACGCCTCTTCCAGCATTACGCAGCGCGCCACTCTCATTGGCAGTGCAGCGACGACGGCCGCGTGGCCACGATCACGCTGAACCGGCCCGAGAAGAAGAACCCGCTCACCTTCGACAGCTACGCCGAACTGCGCGACCTCTTCCTCGGCCTGCAGCATGCCAGCGACGTGCGCGTGGTGGTGCTCACCGGCGCCGGCGGCAATTTCTGTTCCGGCGGCGACGTGTTCGAGATCATCGAGCCGTTGACGCAGATGCCGGCGCCCGAACTGCTGCGCTTCACGCGCATGACGGGTGACCTGGTGAAGGCCATGAAGCGTGCGCCGCAGCCGGTGGTGGCCGCCATCGACGGCATCTGCGCCGGCGCCGGCGCGATGATCGCGCTGGCCGCCGAACTGCGCCTGGGCACGCCGGCGGCGAAGACGGCCTTCCTTTTCACGCGCGTCGGCCTGGCCGGCGCCGACATGGGCGCCTGCGGGTTGCTGCCGCGCGTCATCGGCCAGGGCCGGGCCACCGAGCTGCTGCTGAACGGCCGCGCCATGAGCGCCGAAGAGGGCCACGCCTGGGGCTTCTTCAACGCGCTGCACGCACGCGAAGACCTGCTGGTGGCAGCGCAGGTGCAGGCGCGCGCACTGGCCGACGGGCCGTGGTTCGCGCACACCATCACCAAGACCATGCTCAACCAGGAATGGGCCATGGGCATCGAGGAGATGATCGAAAGCGAGGCCCAGGCCCAGGCGCTGTGCATGCTGACGCAGGACTTCAAGCGCGCTTTCGACGCCTTCGCGGCGAAGCAGTCGCCGAAGTTCGAGGGTAGTTGAAGTGGCGCGGCTGGACCATCTGGCGCTGCCGTTCTTCGACGACGGCCACCGCGCGCTGGCCGGCGAGCTCGACGCTTGGGCCGCGCAGCATCTCGTCGGCATCGATCATCACGATACCGACCGCACCTGCCGTGCCCTGGTGACTGCGCTGGGCGACGCCGGCTTCTTGCGCCACTGCGTGCCGGCGGTGTACTCGCAAGGCGTGGCCGTAGGCCGCGCCGGGAGCGCGAGCGAGGCGCTGGATTCGCGCGCCCTCGTCGTCTGCCGCGAGACGTTGGCGCGCCACGACGGGCTGGCCGATTTTGCCTTCGCCATGCAAGGCCTGGGCAGCGGCCCGGTCACGCTGGCCGGCAGCGAGGCGCTGCAGGCCGAGGTGCTGCCGCGGGTGGCGCGCGGCGAGTGGATCAGCGCCTTCGCGTTGTCCGAACCCGAGGCGGGTTCCGACGTCGCGGCCATTGCCTGCACGGCGCGCGACGACGGCGACGCCTATGTGCTCGACGGCGAGAAGACCTGGATCAGCAACGGCGGCATCGCCGACATCTACTGCGTCTTCGCCCGCACCGGCGACGGCGCGGCCCCCACGGGCCGCGGCACACGCGGCCTGAGCGCCTTCCTGGTGCACGCCGGCACGCCGGGGTTCGAGATCGCCGAGCGCATCGAGGTCATCGCGCCGCATCCGCTGGCGCGGCTGCGCTTCACGGCCTGTCGCGTCCCGAAGGCGCAGTTGCTCGGCGCGCCCGGCGACGGCTTCAAACTGGCGATGCGCACGCTGGATATCTTCCGCGCCTCGGTGGCCGCGGCTGCACTGGGGTTCGCCCGGCGCGCACTCGACGAAGCGCTGGCCTACGCGCGAGGCCGGCACATGTTCGGCCAGCCGCTGGCGGACTTCCAGCTCAGCCAGGCCACGCTCGGTGACGTGGCAACCGACATCGATGCCGCGGCGCTGCTCACCTACCGCGCCGCCTGGCTGCGCGACAGCGGTGCCAGCCACACGATGGGCGGCCGCCGCACCACACGCGAGGCCGCCATGGCCAAGCTGGTGGCCACCGAGAATGGCCGGCGCGTGATCGACCGCGCCGTGCAGATGCACGGCGGCCAGGGCGTGCGCATGGGTTCGGTGGTGGAGTCGCTGTACCGCGAGATCCGTGCCCTGCGCATCTACGAAGGCGCCAGCGAGGTGCAGCGGCTGATCATCGGACGCGACCTGCTATCGACTTGAGGCGCGCGGGTGCGTGGCTGCGCCGGCGTGCCGCCGGTGCCTGCTCAACGCGGCGGCAGCGACTGCTTGAGCCGGCCGAGCAGATCGAACAACTGCGCCTGCTGCGCCGCGTCCAGACCCGAGAACAGCTCCGTCACCCAGGTCTCGTGCGCGCGCGCCATGGCGCGGAACTGGCGTCGGCCCTCGGGCGTGAGCTGCACCGTCCACGCCCTGCGGTCGCCCGGGTCGTCGTGGCGTTCGACCAGGCCTTCGGCCACCAGGCGGTCGGTGAGCCCGGTGACGTTGCCGCCGGTCACCATGAGCCGACGCGAAAGTTCGCGCATCTTCATGCCGCCGGGCTGGCGGTCGAGCTGAGCCATCAGGTCGAAGCGCGGCAGCGAACCCTGGAACCGCTCGCGCAGCCGCGTGCGCAACGGCGCTTCGACGAGGTTGGTGCAGGCCAGCAGGCGCAGCCACAGGCGCAGCGCCATGTGGTCACCGGCGTGGGCGCGGCTCTCGGCATCCAACGGGGCAGGGTCGCCCGGCGCCGTGGCGGTGCTCACACCGCCAGCGGTCTCATTGCGGGCCGAGCACGGTCCACAGCCGCGCGATGTCGGCCGCGCCATCGGTGGCCTTCACGCCGCGCAAGGTCTGCAGGGCCGCACCCTTGGCCTTGGGCGACTGCAGCTGGGCCATGCCCAGGCGCAGCCTGGCGTCGTCGGGGTGCTTGAGTCCGCCCTTGGCGATGCCTTGCCGGATGAGTTCGATGCCCTTGTCGGTCTCGCCCATGGTGGCGTAGGCGAAGCCGACGCGCACCAGGCCGTCACCTTCCTTGAACCCGGCGGCTTCGGTGGTCAGTTCGGCCATCTTGCCGCGCGCTTCGGCTTCCCGCTTCACGGCCAGGTCGCGCAGGCGCTGATGGCGTGGTGCTTCCGGCCCGGTGCCCAGGGCTGCGGCCTTGTAGCCCTGCTCGATGACGCGCACCGCCTCGGTGGGCAGACCGGCCTGCAAGGACAGCTGCGCCAGTTCCATGTAGTCCTCGGTCTTGACCAGCGTGCCGCTGGCCAGCCGCAGGCGCAGCACGTCGAGTTCGAAGCGCGGCGAGAAACCGGCCTTGCGCGGCAGGCGGGAGAGGTAGGCGTTCCAGTAGTCCTTCTTGGGGTAGTAGTTCAGCAGCTTGGCCAGCGTGGCGTCGTGGCCGGCCGCGTTGCCGGTGCGCTGCTGGGCGTCGGCCAGACGCAGCAGTTCGCCTTCTTCCGGGCGCCGTCCGGCCTGCTCGGCGGCGGCCACGGCGGCGGCGGCATCGCGGCCGATGGCGGCATAGTCGCCGCTGGCAGCCTGAAGGTAGCTTTGCAGCTGCCTGGTGGTGGCGGTGTTGTGCCCGGCTTCGAAGGCGCGGTTGAGCCACTCGGTGGCCTTGGCGTTGTTGCGCATCTGCGCGTAGGCCGACGCCAGCTGCTCGGCCAGCGGGCCCTTCTCCGCAGCGCCCGCCTTGCCATACACCGCTTCCAGGGCCGCGATGGCCGTGGCGTTGTCGCCGGCACGTTGCGCGGCGGCGGCCTTCATGCGGTCGATCGTCAATTGCTCGGCCGCGCTGCGGTTGGGCACGGCTTCGGCCTCCCGCACCTTGGCCAGCGCTTCCTTGGCCTTGCCGGCACGCAGGAGTTCGCCCGCCTGCTGCAGCGGCTTGCCGACCTCGGGCCGCAGCGCTTGCGCCGAGACGGCGCCCAGCCAGCCGGCGGCGATGAGGGCCAGGGTGAGGGCGCGCAGGGTCTTCATGGTCGGGAACCGGGGGCGGGAGATCGGGTCAGTGGATCGAGTGGATCGAGCGGATCGAGTGGATCATAGGAACTGTTCGTTGCCGACGATCCCGATCTTGGTCACGCCCAGCCGCTGCGCGGTGGCCATGATCATGGCCACATGCTTGTAGGTGACCAGCTTGTTCGGCCGCAGGTGCACCTCGGGCTGGTCGGCCTGCGCGGCCACGGCGGCCAGGCGCGCTTCGATGGCGGCGCGGTCCCCGGCCTCGATGATCTCGCCGTTCCAGCCGATGGTGCCATCGAAGTCGACGTCGATGCGGATGATCTCCGGCGGCATCGGCGGCGGCGCGGCGTTGCTGGGCACCGGCATGTTCATCTTCACCGCGTGCGTCTGGATCGGGATGGTGATGATGAACATGATGAGCAGCACCAGCATCACGTCGATCAGCGGCGTGGTGTTGATGTCCATCATCACGTCACCGTCAGCGTCGCCCGACGACGACCCTACGTTCATGGCCATGGTGTTATGTTCCTTTCCTACTGCCGCGCGGCGGCGCCGGCCGGCGGCTCGGTGATGAAACCCACCTTGTAGATGCCGGCACGCTGGCAGGCCACGACGACACGGCCCACCGAT
The DNA here is from genome assembly GCA_034522875.1 of Rubrivivax sp. Taxonomy (GTDB): domain Bacteria; phylum Pseudomonadota; class Gammaproteobacteria; order Burkholderiales; family Burkholderiaceae_C; genus Rubrivivax. Next base: position 130,141 of record JAXHKY010000035.1, read on the forward strand.
TCGTAGCGCACCTCCTGGTCGCCACGGATATGCACCTCGGGCTGCGGCTCCTTCACCGATTCCACCTTCAGCCGGGTGACCAGCGTCTCGATGTCGGGCAGCCGCTCGATGCCCCAGAAGACCTCGCCCTCGCGGTTGACTGCGATGACGATGTTCTCGGGCTTGGTCTGCAACGGGATATTGCGTTCCTGCGGCAGCTCGAGCTTGATCGACTGCGTGACCACGGGAATCGTGATCAGGAAGATGATCAGCAGCACCAGCATCACATCGACCAGCGGTGTGGTGTTGATGGTGTTGTTGAGTTGGTCCTCGCCGCTCTCGTCGGCCGGACCCACGTTCATCGCCATGGCGTTTCTCCGGGCTGGCGCCTCAGGCGCTCACCGCTTGCCGGCCAGCAGCACGTTGTGCAGGTCGCCAGCGAAGGCGCGGGTCAGGTCCATGACGCCCTTGTTGCGGCGCAGCAACCAGTTGTAGCCCATCACCGCGGGCACGGCCACGGCCAGGCCGATGGCGGTCATGATGAGCGCCTCGCCCACCGGGCCGGCCACCTTGTCGATGGACGCCTGGCCCGAGATGCCGATCTTCACCAGCGCGTTGTAGATGCCCCAGACGGTGCCGAACAGGCCCACGAACGGTGCCGTGGAGCCCACCGTGGCCAGGAAGGCCATGCCGTCCTGAAGACGCCCCTGCACGCTGCCCACGGCGCGGTCCATCGACATCGTGATCCAGGTGCTCTTGTCGATGGCCTCGACCATCGTGCCCTCGTGGTGCTCGCTGGCCTTGATGCCCTGTTCGGCGATGAAGTGCATGGCCGATCCGGCCTTCAGCGCGCCGGCGCCGGCTTGCACCGAACTGGCCTTCCAGAAAACCTCGGTGTCGCTGACGGCGCTCTTCATCATGGAGCGCTGCTCGAAGACCTTGGTGAAGATGATGTACCAACTGCCCATCGACATGATGACCAGGATCACCAGCGTGCCCTTGGCGACATAGTCGCCCTGGCCCCACAGCGCCTGCAGGCCGTAGGGGTTCTCGATCGCCTCTTCGGAAACCGCCGCGGCCAGCGGTGAGGGTGCGGGTGCGGGTGCCTCCAGGGCCGGTGCCGCTACGGGCTCCGACGCGGCCTGTGCAAACGCCAGCATCGGCAGGTTCAGCGCCAGCACGAAACCGGCCAGCAGCGCGGCCAGCGACCGGGTGGCCCACGAGCGGGTTCGGATCATTTGTTTGATGGACATGTTGACTCCAGAGGGACAGGCGGGCGCGGCCCCTCAGCCGCGCCTTCGGGGAAACGGGATCAGTCGGTGATGCGCCAGACGTAGGTGATGCGCGAGGTCAGCTTCTCGGGCTTGCCGTCGACGGTGCCGGGCGTGCCCTTGCAGTTGCGCACCGCTTCCAGGGCCAGTCGGTCCAGCATCTTGTGTTCGCGCGACGGGCCCGCAGACTTCTCCACCGTGGCTTCGGAGATCTGTCCAGTGACGTCCATCGTATAAACGATCGTCGTCGCACCCTGGGCTTCGGCGCGGCGCGCCGCTGCGTTGTACTCGGGGCGGTCGCAGACGTTCTGGAAGTCGATGCGCGGCGCGGTTCGCACCGGCACGCGCGGCGCGGGAGGTGCCGGCGGCGCCTCGGGTGGGGCCGGGGGCGTGATGCGCATCGGCGTCACCGGCGGCGCCACCTGCGTGGTGGTGATGGTCGGCGCCGGTGTCGGCGGCGGCGCCACGTTGACCTCGGGCGGCGGCACGAAGGAAGGCGGCGGCGGCGCGAATTTCGGGGGCGGGGGCAGGTTCTCCGGGGGTGGCGGTTCCGGCGGCTTGACTTCCTCGATGATCTTGGTCTCGATCGGCGCCTTGATGACCTCGATCATGCGCTGCGCCAGTCCGGTCACCAGCGCCCACCCGAGCAGCACGTGCAAGGCCACCACGATGCCGAAACCGATCAGATGCCGGCCAGGATTGCGCTGTTGTTGGGCGAAGTCCACTCGATGTCTCCAGTCCACCCTGCACATGTTTGGCGCAAGGCACTGCAATGAACACGTTCACGGCACGCGCGCCGGTTCACCCCGATGCAGGCGAAGCCCGGGACTATATCGCGAACCTCACCCGCCCCGGCACGGGCCACACCCTAAGCAGGGGGTGCCGGCCAGTTGCAAAGCACGGTGCCAGGCCTGCAACTTGTGGGCCACCGGCGTGCCGACTCAGGCGGCCAGTGGTTGGCGGCCGCGGCGCCCTCAGCCGTCGAGCCAGGCCTTGTGCAGGGCCTGCACGGCCGCTGCCACGGCGTCGGGCGCATCGCAGGCCACGACGCGGCGGTCCGGCATCGAGCGCAGCCAGGTGAGCTGGCGCTTGGCCAGTTGCCGAGTGGCGGCGATGCCGGTTTGGCGCAGCTCGTCCAGGCGCCCCGTGTCGAGCGCCTGCCAGGCCTGGCGATAGCCGACGCAGCGCATCGACGGCAGCGCCGCGTGCAGGTCGCCGCGCGCGCGCAGCGCATGCACTTCGTTCAGCAGGCCCGCGGCCAGCATGGCGTCGAAGCGCAGCGCGATGCGCGCATGCAGCCAGTCGCGCGATTTGGGTTCCAGCGCGACCAGCGGCAGCTCGCGCGCGGGCGGCGCGTGGCGAGTCGCGTCCTGGTGCCAGGCCGACAAGGGCTTGCCGGTGAGCCGCCAGACCTCGATCGCGCGCTGGATGCGCTGCGCATCGGCCGGCGCCAGGCGTGCGGCCGTGACCGGGTCCACGCGGGCCAGCTCGGCATGCAGCGCCGGCCAGCCCTGCGCGGCGGCCTCGGCGTCGATCCGGCGCCGGACGTCCGCGTCGGCGACGGGCATCGCGTCCAGGCCCTGGCGCAGCGCCTTGAAATACAGCATGGTGCCGCCCACCAGCAAGGTCAGGTGCCCGCGCTGCCCGATCTCGTCGATCAGGCGCCGGGCATCGGCGGCGAATCGCGCTGCGGAATAGGCCTGGGCGGGGTCGAGGATGTCGATCAGGTGGTGCGGCACCTCGGCCCTTTCGACGGCGCTGGGCTTGGCGGTGCCGATGTCCATGCCGCGGTAGACCAGCGCCGAATCGACGCTGACGATCTCCACCGGCTGCAACGGCGCGAGTGCGCGCGCGAAGGCCAGCGCCACGGCCGTCTTGCCGCTGGCCGTGGGTCCGGCCAGGCACAGCGCGCGCGCCCTCATCGCGTGTGCCGCTGCACCAGGGTCCAGGCCACGGTCGTGGTGACCACGGACCAGAAGCCGATGCCCAGCGCGTAGGGCAGCACGGTGCCGTCCAGCGCCCGCCCGAGCCACAGGCCGACGCCGAAGGCCGTGAGCGCCAGCACGAAGCCAGCCAGCGCCGAGGCCGCCCCCGCGGCGCGCGGAAACGGCCCCACCGCGCCGGCCTGGCCGCAGGGCTGGTGGATGCCGTGGCCGAAGGCGAACAGCCACTGCGGCACCACGATCGCCCACACCGACGGCACGCCGGCCAGCGCCAGCGCGACGATGAGCACGCCGCCGGCCAGCGTGAAGCCGCCGCCGCGCGCCACCGCGCCTCGGATGCCGTGACGCACGATCCAGCGCCGGCAGACGAAGGTGCCGGCCAGGTAGCTGAGCGAGCCGCTGGCCATGGCCAGCCCGTACCAGCCCGGGCTGAGGCCCAGCACGTCGATATAGGTGAACGACGAACCGGCCAGGATGGTGAACAGCCCGCCGTAGGTGGCCGAGACCAGCAGCGTCCAGGCGATGAAGGTGGGGTGGCGCGCGATCTGGCTCCACTGCGCCAGCAGCGGGCCGGCGCGCGTGGCGTCGGGGTTCTTGTGCAGCAGCGTCTCGGGCAGTCGCCGGGCGATGAAGGCCAGCGTCAGGGCGCCGAATGCCGCCACCACGGCCAGCGCCGCGCGCCAGCCGCCGAGTGCCGCCACCACGCCGCCCAGCACCGGCCCGGCGATGGCGATCACGCCCAGACCCGACAGCGCCAGCGACATCACCCGCGCGCCTTCGATCGGCTCGTAGAGGTCGCGCACGATGGCACGCGCGCACACCACCGCGGCGGCCATGGTGGCACCTTGCAGCACGCGCCACACCACCAGCCAGCCGATGCTGCCGGCCAGCACGCTGCCGATGCTGGCCGCGGTATACAGCAGCAGCCCGGTGATCAAGACCGGACGCCGGCCCAGGCGGTCGGCCACCGGACCCCAGACGAGCTGGGCCAGCCCGAAAGCCAGGATCAACGCCGACATCGTGAGCTGTGCCGCGCTCATGGGCGCGGCCAGGTCGCGCGCCAGCATCGGCAGCGCCGGCAGGTAGACGTCGGTGGTCACCGGCTGCAGGCCCAGCAGCAAGGCCAGTGCGAAGGCGGCCAGGCCGTGCGAGACACGCGGGGTGGCGCTGCCCGCTGCTGCTGCGGGCGCCTGGGCCGTTGGGGGCGGGGTCACGTCTTGAACGGAGTCAGGCGTGCCTGTGCAACGAAGTTGGACACGGATCTAGAAGCGTTCTTGGTCGCCCAGGTAGCGCCACTGCCCCACGGGCAGCGCGCCGAGCACGACGCTGCCGATGCGCACGCGCTTCAGGCCCGTCACCTTCAGCCCCACCAGTTCGCACATGCGGCGGATCTGGCGCTTCCTGCCTTCACGCAGCACGATGCGCAACTGGTCCTCGTTGGACCAGCTCACCTGCGCGGGCTTCAGTGGCTGGCCGTCGAGCTCCAGGCCGTGGCGCAGACGCTGCAACTGGTGCTCGGGCGGCGGACCGGGCTGCACCTGCTCCACGCGCACGAGGTATTCCTTTTCCACTCGAGTTTCGTCGCCGATCAGCCGCTTGGCCACGCGACCGTCCTGGGTGAGCACCAGCAAGCCGGTGGAGTCGATGTCCAGCCGGCCCGCCGGTGCCAGGTGGCGCAGGTGGCTGCGGTCGAAGTGGATGCCGCTGGCGTCGTGCGCCCAGCGCGCGGCGGGCGTGACCAGCACCGACGCCGGCTCGTAGCCGTCCTCGGCCTGGCCGCTGACATAGCCGATGGGTTTGTTGAGCAGCACCGTGACGCGGCGCGCCTGCTCGTTGCGCGCCTTGGGGTCGATGTCGATGCGCGCGTCGGGGGCGGCACGCTGGCCCAGCACGGCCAGCCGGCCGTCGACGCGCACCCAGCCGGCTTCGATCCACTCGTCGGCCTCACGCCGCGAAGCGATGCCGCGCTCGGTGATGAGCTTGGAGATGCGCACGCCTTCGGGGGCGGGCCGCTTGGCGGGCGGGGTGGCGGGCGGCATGGCGGGCCTGGGCGCCGCGGGCCGGGTCTGCAACGGACGGGGCGGGCTGGGCCGCGCGGGTGCCGGGCGTGGCACCGCCCGTTCCGGCGCCGGGTGCGCCGGCTTCACCGGGGCAGGCCTGGGTGGCGCGCCCGGACGCACCGGGCGGCGGGTGGGGTCGCGCGGCGCGGGGCGCGCGCTGAGTTTCGGGCGATCGGCCATGCCCGGATTGGACCATGGCCGCGCCAGCACGCCAGCACGCCGGATCGCATGAACGGGTATCGTTTGCGACAACGCCTCGGATCCACCATGACGCCATGACGCCACGACGCCTGCTTTTGTCCTGCCTGCTGTGGCTGACCGCCACCAGCGCAGGCGCTGCACCCGCGCTGGCACCTGCGTTGCAGGCCGAGGTCGACGCCGCCGTGCGCGCCTACGACGCCGGCCGGCTCGCACCGGCGCACGCGGCCTTCGAAGCGCTGGCGCAGCGGCAGGTGCCGGCGGCACAGCACAACCTGGCCGTGATGCACCTGCGCGGCGAAGTACCCCAGCCCGATCGGAAGCTGGCCCGCGAACTGCTGCAGCGTGCCGCCGTGGGCGGGCTGGTCACGGCGCAGCTGGCCTTGGCGCAGGCGCTGGAAAACGGCGACCTGGGCGAACGCGACCTGCCGCTGGCCCATCGCTGGTACCAGCTGGCCGCCACCCAGGGCAGCGTCGATGCGCAGCTGGCGGTGGGCACCGCGCATTACCTGGGGCGTGGCCTGCCCAAGGACCCGCAGCGCGCCGCGCACTGGTTCCGCGAGGCCGCCAAGGGCGGTGATGTCGGCGCGATGTACCTGCTGGCCTCGCAATACGAACAAGGCGATGGCGTCGAGCGCGACCTGCGGCTGGCGCGCTACTGGTACGAGCAGGCGGCGCGGCTGGGCGACGAGGCGGCGCCGGGCAAGGTGAAGGAACTGGACGCACGGCTGGCGGCGCCGCCGGCCTGACCACCGCCAGGGCCGGCCTGCCCGGCCCGGTGGCCCTGAAGCCGCAGCGGCTACAGCACCACCTTCACCAGCGGAAGCGTGCTCAGCGTGCGGTACAGCTCGTCGAGCTGGGCACGGCTGGTGGCGGTGACGGTGATCGTCAGGCCCAGGTATCTGCCGGCGCGGCTGGGCCGTCGTTCGATGCTGGCCTCATCGAAGCCGGGGTCGAAGCGGCGCGCCACGGCCACCACTGCGGCCTCGAAGCCGTCGACGTGCTCGCCCATCACCTTGATCGGAAAGGCGCTGGGAAAGGGAATCAGGCTGTCTTCGACCGGCGCGGCCATCACAGCGACATCGTCGGCTTGGCCGCCTGGTAGGCCTCGTACAGCCGCCCGTACACCGGCCCGGGCTTGCCGCGCAACGCGCCGTGGCCGACGAGCTCGCCGTCGATGCGCGTCACCGGCAGGATCTCCTTGGTGGCCGAACTCAGCATCACTTCGTCGGCGGCCAGCACGTCGGCTTCGGCGATCGGGCGCAGGTTGTAGGCGATGCCGCAGTCCGCGCACAGTTCGCGCAGCAACTCCACGCGGATGCCTTCCAGCACATGCTCGCTCTTGGGCGGGCCGAGCAGCGCGCCTTCGTGCGCGATCCACACGTTGCAGGCGGCGGCCTCGGTGAGCCAGCCGTCGCGGAACATGATCGTTTCCAGCGCGCCGTGGTCGGCCGAGATCTGGCGCGCCAGCACGTTGCCCAGCAGGCTGATGCTCTTGATGTCGCCGCGCTCCCAGCGGAAGTCGCGCGCGGTGACGCAGGCCACGCCCTGATGGCGCTGCTCGGCGCTGGCCGGCTTCATGGGATTGACCATCATGAAGACGGTGGGCGTCAGCCCCGGCGGCATGACATGGTCGCGCGGCGCGACGCCGCGCGTGACCTGGATGTAGACCAGCAGTTCGTCACTGCCCGTGGCGTCGCCCACGCTCGCCACGAGCCGGCGGCACAAGCCCAGCCACTCGTCGAGCCCGTGCGGGTTGGGGATGCGCAGCTTGGCCAGCGAGCGGTTCAGCCGCGCCATGTGCTCCTCGAAGCGGAACAGGCGCCGGCCGTACACCGGCACCACCTCGTAGACGCCGTCACCGAAGATGAAACCGCGGTCGAGCACGCTCACCTTGGCCTGCGAGATCGGCGTCGTCTCGCCGTTGAGGTAACACAGCAGATCGGTCATGTCGGTGGGCCGGTTGATGCCCTGGATTGTGTCACGTGGGGTGGCGCAGGCGCGCGCTCGCGCCGCCCTTGCGCCAGACCCGCGCTACTGGATCCACAGCCGCAACGAGTCCCAGGCGCGGCCCAGCAGGCCGGCCAGCGGCACCGGCTCCAGCACCACCAGCGGCACCGTGGCCACCGCCGTGCCGGCCGCCGTGTCGACGCGGATGCTGCCCACGCGCTGACCCGCGGTCAGCGGCGCCACCAGCGGATCGGTGCGCTCGACGACGGTCTTGAGCTTGCCGCCTTCGCCCTTGGGCACGGTCACGAAGACGGCGCCCGGTGCGCCGAGCCTGGCCTGCGCGCGGTCTCCCTTCCACACCGGCACCGTGGCCACCGCCTGGCCCGCCTCGAACAGCCGCACCGCGTCCCAGGCCTGCCAGCCCCAGTTGATGAGCTTCTGGCTCTCGCCGGCGCGCGCCTCGCGCGAAGCCGTGCCGAGTACCACGCTGACCAGGCGGCGGCGGCCGTTGGGCATCTCGCGCACGCTGCTGGTGACCAGACAGTAACCGGCGGCCTCGGTGTGGCCGGTCTTCATGCCGTCCACCGTGGCGTCGCGGCCGAGCAGCAGGTTGCGGTTGTCCTGCTTGATGTTGTTGTAGGTGTACTGCCGCATCGCGTACAGCGGGTGCAGATCGGGGTGCTCGGTGATGATCTTGGCCGCCACCAGCGCCACGTCGCGCGCGCTGCTGTAGTGACCGGCCTCGGGCATGCCGGTGACGTTCCTGAACTGCGTATTCTTCAAGCCCCAGGCCTGGCCCTGGCGGTTCATCATGTCGACGAAGTTCTCCACCGTGCCGGCCACGCCTTCGGCCAGCGCCACCGCGGCATCGTTGCCGCTCTGCACGATCAGCCCGCGCAGCAATTCGCTCACCTTGGGCGTCATCTTGGGGTCGATGAACATCACCGAGGCGCCGCCCTTGCGTTCGTTCCAGGCGCGCACGGACACCGGCAGCGTCTGCTCGAGGTCGAGCTTCTTGTCGCGGATGGCGTTGAACACCAGGTAGGCCGTCATCAGCTTGGTCAGCGAGGCCGGCTCGGCCTGCACGTCGGCGTCGCGCTCGGCCAGCACCTGATGGCTGGTCAGGTCGATCAGGATGTACTGGCGCGCCGCGATCTCGGGCGGCTGCGGGGTCTGTGCGCGGGGGCTGAGGCTGAAGGTGGAAAGTGCGAAGGCAAGAAGGCAGGCAGCAAGGAATCTCATCGGGGTTCAGGAAGAAGCGCGCGGGTGCCAGGCACCCGTGACGATGTGCTTGAGCAGCGTCAGCTGCCCGTGGAAGAAGTGACCGGCGCCGGGGACCACGGTCACCGGCAGGGACTGCGGGCGCGCCCAGTCGAAGACCGCGCCCAGCGGCACCACCTCGTCGGCCTCGCCGTGGACGACCAGCGTGTCGGCCGGCACCGGTGCCATGGAAAAGGTCTGCACTGCCGGACCCACCAGCACCAGTCGCTCGGCGTGCTCGCCCGCCGGCAGCCGCGCGGCGGCCTGCGAGGCGACATAGCCGCCGAAGGAAAAGCCGCCCACAACCAGCGGTTGGCCCAGGCCGCGATGGGCGTGGATGACGGCCAGCGCGTCGTCGACCTCGCCGCTGCCATGGTCCCAGTGGCCGGCCGAGGCACCGATGCCGCGGAAATTGAAGCGCACGGCCGTATAACCCAGGGCCACGAAGCTGCGCGCCAGCGTCTGCACGATCTTGTTGTCCAGCGTGCCGCCGTGCAGCGGGTGCGGGTGGCACAGCACCGCCAGGCCGCGCCCGCCGCCATGCGCCGGCGCGTCGATGGCGCACTCCAGGCTGCCGGCGGGGCCCGCGACGGCACGGTGCTCGGTGCGCGCACTCATCGGCCCACGTCGGGCGGCAGCAGCAACCGTTCGACGACACGGCCCTGCTTCAGGTGCACTTCCACGATCTCGTCGACGTCGCTCGCGTCGACAAAGGTGTACCAGGTGCCCTCGGGGTAGACCACCGCCACCGGCCCGCCGGCGCAGCGGTCCAGGCAGCCGGCCTTGTTGACGCGCACACCGCCCGGACCGGCCAGACCCTCGGCCTTGACGCGGGACTTGCAATGGTCGAAGGCGACCTGGGCGCCCTGGCCGGCGCAGCAGGCCTCGCCATTTGTTCGTTCGTTGAGGCAGAAGAACAGGTGGTGCTTGTAGTAACTCATGCCCAGGATTGTAGGCAGCGGTGCCGTAGGGCGCGTCTCGGCCGCTCATTGGCGATGGCCCAGCCGCGACAGCATCCAGGCCATGGCCGCATACGGCCACAGCCAGCCCACCCACTGCGCCAGGCCATGGAAGCGCACGAACTGGCCTTGCTCCCAGGCCTTCAGGCTCTGCGCGAAATACGGGTCGCCCGGTGCCTGCGCCACGCCGACCACCAGCCCGGTGACCACCATCAGCCCCACGCCGGCCGCCAGCCGCCTGGGCAGCAGCGCCAGCACCCCGGCCAGCACCACACCGAAGGCCAGACCGGGCAGGGTGGCCGGGGTCAGCCAGGCCAGCGCGTGCGCGGGGCCGTAGTTGAGCAGCGTGGACAGCGTCATGCCGCCGAAGCCCAGCGCACAGGCGCCTGCCGCCATGACCACCCGGCGCCAGCCGGGTGCCATGACGGCGTAGGCCAGCAGGCAGGGCGTGAGCAGGCCGCAGGCGACGATCAGCGCCTCGGCCAGCGGCCGCAGCGGTGTCGCCGCTGGCGCCGGCGCGGCCAGCAGCGCGTGGGCTGCTTCGGCCCAGGGCACGTCCTGCAGCCAGCCGGCCAGGATTTCGCGCAGGCGCTCGCCCACCTGGCCCAGACCGAAGGGCACCGGTGCCGGAAACAGCAGCGCCACCGGCCACAACGCCAGCAGTGCCAAGGCGCCAGCGCTGTCGCGCGCGAACCAGCGTTCGCGCAGCAGATGCCAGCGGTCCACCAGCCCCACGGCGTGCCCCAGCCAGGCCAGCAGCGCGCCGCCCAGTGCACCAGCCACGTTCAAGGCCATGTCCTTGAGCGACGGGTGACGGCCCGCCAGGAAGTGCTGCAGCACCTCCATGGTGTAGGACAGCAGCGCTGGCGCGCCCAGCGCCAGCAGCAGCGAAGGCAGCGTACGCACGCCGCTGCGCCGCGCGGCGATCAGCACCAGCGCGCCCAGGGGCAGATAGCCCAGCAGGTTGAAGCCGCTGTCGACATCGTCGCGCCACGGCGGCCAGACCAGCGCCGTCATGGTGGCCAGCGTCTGCCCCGGCGGCCAGCGCCAGCCGGTGAAGGGGTACAGGCTGGCGTAGACCACCAGCACCGTGTAGGCCAGTGCCAGCGGCGCGGCCGAACTGCGATGGCGCGCCGTGGCCACTGGACTTGCGCCTTTCTAGCCCGGCGTCATGACCGCCCGCACCGCGGTGGTCGCCAACCGCAAGCACGCGGGCGCCATGGCGCTACCGAGCCCGGCCCGGAACGCCTTGAAGCACAGCAACGCAGGGTTCATCGCCACCATTATCCCGACGCCCTTGCGGCGCAAGAAAGACGCCCTTGCGGCACAAAAAAAAGCCCCGGCGCGGAGCCGGGGCCTGCAAGCCTTATCGCTGTCATCACGCTAAGGCACCTGCTCAGGGAGGAAAAGCAGGGAATGACAGCCTCGCAGCTATCATTCAAAAGTCACTCTAGCAGATCGATAACGCGCCCGCCAGACCGGTTTGCCCCCCTTTTTGCGGGAGTGTGGCAGGGCCGCAGGAGACCCCTTTGATCACGCCACCGCCATACCCCGCCAGCCGCCCGCGCCGCCTGCGCCGCGACGCCTTCACGCGCGACCTGGTACGCGAACACCGCCTGGCCGCGGCCGACTTCATCCTGCCCGTGTTCGTGCTCGACGGCCAGCGTCAGGTGCAGGACGTGGCCAGCATGCCCGGCGTGCAGCGCCGCAGCGTCGACGGCCTGTTCGCCGTGGCCGAGGAATGCGTGGCGCTGGGCATTCCGGTGATGGCGCTCTTTCCGGTGATCGAAGCTTCGCTGAAGACACCCGACGGCGCCGAGGCCACCAATCCGCAAGGGCTGGTGCCGCGCGCGGTGCGTGAACTGAAGAAGCGTTTTCCGCAACTCGGCCTGCTCACCGACGTGGCGCTGGACCCGTTCACCAGCCATGGCCAGGACGGCCTGCTCGACGATGCCGGCTACATCGTCAACGACGAGACGGTGGCGGTGCTGGCACGGCAGGCGCTGGTGCAGGCCGAGGCCGGCGTCGACATCGTCGCACCCAGCGACATGATGGACGGGCGCATCGGTGCCATCCGCAGCGCGCTCGAATCGCGTCGCCTGGTGCACACCCGCATCATGGCCTACAGCGCCAAGTACGCCAGCGCCTTCTACGGCCCCTTCCGCGACGCCGTGGGCAGCGCAGGCAACCTGGGGCGTGGCGACAAGAAGGTCTACCAGATGGACCCCGGCAACAGCGACGAAGCGCTGCGCGAGGTGGCGCTGGACATCGCCGAAGGCGCCGACATGGTGATGGTCAAGCCCGGCATGCCCTACCTGGACATCGTGCGCCGGGTGAAGGACGCCTTCCGCATGCCCACCTTCGCCTACCAGGTGAGCGGCGAATACGCCATGCTCAAGGCGGCGGCCGCCAACGGCTGGCTGGACCACGACGCGGTCATGATGGAAGCGCTGTTGGCCTTCAGGCGCGCCGGCGCCGACGGCGTGTTGAGCTATTTCGCCCTCGACGCGGCGCGCCTGCTGGCCAGGCGCTGATGCGCATCTTCCACGTCAGCGGCGAGCAGTTCACCGAACTCCACGCGCTGCCCGAGATCCTGCCCGCGACCGGCTTCTTGTGGCTGGGCACCTCGCGCCGGGTCTTCGAGGTGCGCAGCGCCGAGGTGCAGGCCGCGCTGCAGCGCTGGGGCGCCGGCCAGCTGGTCGACCTGCATGTGTCCGACCTGCTGAACAACCAGCTGCCCAGCCACTTCGACTACACCTCGTGGTACGACCTGATGGTCTTTCGCCGCCTGGCGGCCGGGGCCGGCAGCCAGGACTTGTTCGTCGACGACCGCCACGGCACGCTGGCCTCGGCCAAGCGCGCGCTGGACGCCATCGACACCAGCCCGGTGGGCTTTGCCGTCTTCGACCGCGTGCTCGTCACCGTGCACCCCACCGACTGCGCGGTGCGCGACCATTTTGCCCAGCGCTATCTTTCGCTGGGCACGGCTGGCGACAGCCGCGGCGCGTCACGCTTGCCGGGCAACCCGCCGGACCTGATGCTGCGCATGGTCAACCACATGATCGACAGCTACCTGGACCTGCGGCGGCTTCTGACCCGTCAGCTTGGCACGCTGCAGCAGGAACTGCTGGACCCGCGCAGCCGCTTCAACGACTGGCAGGTGCTGCTGGACAGCCGCAATGCGCTGCACCTGCTGGAAGACACCTGCGAGGACCAGCGCAGCGCGCTGCAGGAGTGGATCGACGCGCTGGACGAGTGGCCCGAGGAGGCCGACAAGCAGGCGCGGCGCGAACGCGAACTGCTGCGCATTCGCTCGCGCGACGCGCTCGAACACGTGGAGCGCGTGCTCAGCCATGTGCGCCGCCTGGAGCAGAGCGCCGAGACCGCGGTGCAGATGCACTTCTCGGCGTTGGGGCACCGCACCAACGACATCATGCGCACGCTCACCGTGCTGACGGCCATCTTCCTGCCGCTGAACCTGATCACCGGCTTCTTCGGCATGAATTTCGACTTCCTGCCGCTGATCCACACCGCCGACGGTTTCTGGATCGCCTTTTGGGCCATGGTGACGGTGGGCGCTGGGCTGGTGGCCTTCTTCTGGCGCAAACGCTATCTCGGCCGCAGCCACCCCTGAAGTCGCCGCCGGCGACCTCGGGGTCTTGTCACGGGCGCGGCCGCGCTGTGCGCTACAGCTGGCGCTGTCGCGCTGCCCGCTACAACGGGCGCTGTCGCGCTGTGCGCTACAGCTGGCGCTGTCGCGCCAGGGGCGGGTTCTTCGCGAAATAGCGCCTGATGCCCGTGGCCAGCGCGTCGACCAGCCGGGAGCGGTAGGCCGGGTCGCGCAACTGCTTTTCCTCTTCGGGGTTGGAGATGAACGCCGTCTCGACCAGGATGCTGGGGATGTCGGGTGCCTTGAGCACCGCGAACCCGGCTTGTTCCACCTGCCGCTTGTGCAGCCGTCCGACACGGCCCATGCGCGAGAGCACTTCGTTGCCGAGCTTGAGGCTGTCCTTGATCTGCGCCGTGGTGCTCATGTCGAGCATGGCGCGCAGCAACTGCGGGTCCTTCACCTGCGCCACGTTGACGCCGCCCACCTGGTCGGCCGAATTCTCGCGCGCCGCCATCCAGCGTGCGGCCGTGCTCGTGGCGCCCTTCTCGGACAGCGCAAAGACGCTGGCGCCGCGCGCTTCGCGCCGCATGAAGGCGTCGGCGTGCAGGCTCACGAAGAGGTCGGCCTGCACGCGCCGCGCCTTGCGCACACGCTCGTGAAGCGGCACGAAATAGTCGCCGTCGCGCGTGAGCAGGGTGCGCGTGTTGGGCATCGCGTCCAGGCGGTCGCGCAACTGCAGGGCCACCGCGAGCACCACGTCCTTCTCGCGCAGACCGGTGGGGCCGATGGCGCCGGGGTCCTCGCCGCCGTGGCCGGGGTCGATGGCCACGATGACCAGGCGGTCGACCTCGCGCCGTTCGGCGGCGGTGGCCGGCGGCGCCGGAGGCTGCGGCGCCGGCGTGGACAGCGCCACGGGTGGCGGCGCCGGTGCGGCCGGCAATGCGGGTGCGGCTGCCGATGCGGATTCAGAGACCGATGCAGGTGGCGGCGGCAGGTCGATGCGCGCGATGAGCTCGCCCAGGGCGTCCTGCACCGCTCGTGCGGCGGCGGCCTCGGCGGCTTCCTTGTCGCGGATCAGCGCCAGCAGCGGGTCGGCCACCTGCACCGGGTAGAGGTCGAAGACCAGTCGGAAGCGGTAGGCCGCCACCGGCAGCAGCGTGAACTGGTCCGGCCGCACCGCCTGCTTCAGGTCGAACACCAGCCGCACCACGCGCGGCTGGAACTGGCCCACGCGCACGCCGGCGATATAGGGGTCGTCGGGCCTCACCTGGCCCACCAAGTCGCGCAGCGCGGCCTTGAGTTCCAGGCCATCGATGTCGACGACCAGCCGCTCGGGGGCGGGCACCAGGAGGTGCGTGGCCGCCAGCGGCGCGTTGGACTCGATCGTGATGCGCGTGTAGTCCTGCGCCGGCCACACGCGCACGGCCACGATGGTGGCGCCGCCCGCACCCCACGCCAGCGGCGGCGCGCCCAGCAGCAGCACCGCGCGGCCCAGGGTGCGCAGCGCGCGGCGGCGCTGCGGTGTCGCCGTCATGCCAGCAACTCCCGGCCGCGCGCCGTGCCGGCCTCGGCGTGCACCCGGCGCGCGCCGTCGTCCAGCGGCTCGATGTGCAGGCGCAGGTCGGCCTGCGGCAGCATGCCGGCGGCCTTCTCGGGCCACTCGGCAAGCTTGAGCCCGGGCGCGGCGAAGATGTCGCGGAAGCCGGCGTCGGCCCATTCGCGCGGGTCGTCGAAACGGTAGAAGTCGAAGTGCGAGATCGCCAGCCCCGGCAGCGCATGGGGTTCGAGCACGGCGTAGGTGGGGCTCTTGATGCGGCCCGCCACGCCCAGCGCGCGCAGCAGGTGGCGCACGAAGGTGGTCTTGCCGGCACCCAGCGGGCCGCGCAGTTCGATGAAGGCGTCGGCCAGGGCTGCGTGTGGCGCCAGCGTGGTCGCAAAGGCTGCACAGGCCGCTTCGTCGGGCCAGTGCAGGATGCGGGTTTCTAGAATCGGCGCATGCGCGGTCGGCATCAGGGGGAAGAGCAGGCGCTGTTGCAGCGGCTGCGGGGATGGGCGCGTGAGCTTGGATTCTCCCAGATCGGTGTGGCCGATGTCGATCTGCACAGCGCCGAAACGGGTTTGCTCGACTGGCTGGCCGCCGGTTTTCACGGCGGCATGGGTTATATGGCCGCGCATGGCCTGAAACGCGCGCGGCCGGCCGAACTGGTGCCGGGCACGGTGCGCGTGATCAGCGCGCGCATGGACTACCTGCCGCGCGATGCGGGTGGCGCCTGGGTGGCCTCCGAAGAGGCGGCGCTGCGCGACCCTCAGCGCGCCGTGATTTCGGTCTATGCACGCGGCCGCGACTACCACAAGGTGCTGCGCTCGCGGCTGCAGAAGCTGGCCGAGCGGCTGGCGGAAGAAGTCGGCCCCTTCGGCCACCGCGTCTTCACCGACTCGGCGCCGGTGCTCGAAGTGGAACTGGCCACCCGCGCTGGGCTGGGCTGGCGCGGCAAGCACACGCTGGCGCTGGCGCGCGATGCCGGCTCGACCTTCTTCCTGGGCGAGATCTTCGTCGACCTGGCCCTGCCCGTCGACGCCCCGGCCAGCGGCCACTGCGGCCGCTGCAGCGCCTGCATGGACGTCTGCCCCACGCAGGCCATCGTGGCGCCATACAGGCTGGACGCGCGGCGCTGCATCAGCTACCTCACCATCGAACATGCGGGCCCGATCGCGCCGGCGTTGCGGCCGCTGATCGGCAACCGCATCTACGGCTGCGACGACTGCCAGCTGGCCTGCCCGTGGAACAAATTTGCGCGGCGCAGCCCGCTGCCCGACTTCGACGAACGCGAGGGCCTGGGCCAGGCCACGCTGGCGGCGCTGTGGGCCTGGACCGAGGCCGACTTCCTGCGCCGTACCGAAGGCAGCGCCATCCGGCGCATTGGCTGGGCACGCTGGCGGCGCAACCTGGCGGTGACGCTGGGCAACGCCTGGCGCGACAGCGGCGAGCCGGCGCTGGCGCAGGCGCTGTCGGCCGCGCGCGATGCGGCCGATGCGATGGTGGCCGAACATATCGACTGGGCCTTGGCCCAGCGCTCGCCTTGATTCACCCCGAAAGGGCACGCCACAGCACCAGCCAGGCCGGCAGGGCCACCATGCCGATCAGCGTGGACAAGGTCACGAGGCCGGCGGTGTAGGGGCCGTGGCCGCCCATGCGGGCGGCCAGCACATAGGCGCTGGACGCGGTGGGCATGGCGGCGAAAGCCATCAGCACCGCCTGCTGTCCCCGCGGCAACGCGGTGGCCAGGATCAGCGCCAATGCCGCGGCGGGCATCAGCGCGTGGCGGATCGACATCAGCGCCGCGGCCAGCTTCGGACCTTCGCGCAGGGCGCCGAACTGCAGCCCGGCGCCCACCGCCATCAGCCCCAGCGGCAGCGCCGCCGCACCCATGCGGGCCAGCGTCACGTCGGCCAGCGCGGGCAGCCGCACGCCGAGCAGGTTGCACAGCAGGCCCGACACGGTAGACAGGATCAGCGGGTTGCGCACCAACTCGCGCAGGTAACCCTGACCGCCGTGGCGCGCCAGCGGCCACACCGCGGCCACGTTGCACAGGGGAATGCACACCGACATGATGAGCGCCATCCAGGCCACGCCGGGCGTGCCCTCCAGCCGCTCGGCCATGGCCAGCGCCACGTAGGAATTGAAGCGGAAGGCGGTCTGCGCGCCCGAGGCGTGCAGCCGCGTGTCCACCCCCGGCCAGGCGTGCAGCGCATAGGCCGCCGCCACGCCCACCAGCACCACCGCCAGCCCGCCCGCGGCCAGCGGCAGGGTGCTGCCTAGCGCCAGCGGATAGCGCAGGATGGAATTGAACAGCAGCGCCGGAAATAGCACGTAGTACACCAGCCGCTCGGCGCCGTCCCATACCGGCCGGTTCAACGGCGTGTGGCGGCAGATCAGCCAGCCCAGCACGATGAGCGCGAAGTCGGGCAGCAGCAGCAGGGCGTCGGCCATGGGCCGCTAGTATCCAGGAGCGGCGGCTGCGCTTCGAAGGGCGCGGTGTCCGGCGGGCGCCGCCGCGGCCCGCATTGCGCATCCCCCCTGGTTTGCCCAGCTCAGAAGACATGTCCGCGCCGCACCCGCCACCCGACCCGGCCAGCCAGGCTTCGATCGACCGCTTCATCGACGCGCTGTGGCTCGAGGATGGGCTGGCGCCGCTGACCCTGGCCGCCTACCGGCGCGACCTGAGCCTGTTTGCCGCCTGGCTGCAGCAGACGGCGAACAAGGCGCTGGACGAAACCAGCGAAGCCGACCTGCTGGGTTTTGCCGCCCAGCGCCATGCCGCCACGCGTGCCACCACGGCGAACCGGCGGCTCACGGTTTTCAAGCGCTTTTTCCGCTGGGCTGTGCGCGAACGCCTGGTGGCGGCCGATCCCACGCTCAAGCTGCTGGCCGCACGGCAGCCGCTGCGCGTGCCCAAGACGCTGAGCGAGGCCCAGGTCGAGGCGCTGCTGGCCGCGCCCGACACCGCCACGCCGCTGGGCCTGCGCGACCGCACCATGATCGAGCTCATGTACGCCAGCGGCCTGCGCGTGAGCGAACTGGTGACGCTCAAGACCGTGCACCTGGGGCTGGACGAAGGCGTGCTGCGCGTCACCGGCAAGGGTTCGCGCGAGCGCCTGGTGCCGTTCGGCGCCGAAGCGCACGAATGGCTGCGCCGCTACCTGGCCGCGGCCCGCGGCGTCACTCTGGGCGGGCGCGCCAGCGACGCGCTCTTCGTGACGGTGCGCGGCGCGGCCATGACGCGGCAGATGTTCTGGCGCCTCATCAAGCGCTACGCCGTGACGGCGGGCGTCACCGCGCCGCTGTCGCCGCACACGCTGCGCCATGCCTTCGCCACCCATCTGCTCAACCACGGCGCCGACCTGCGTGCGGTGCAGATGCTGCTGGGGCATGCCGACATCGGCACGACCACGATCTACACCCACGTGGCGCGCGAGCGGCTGCGGCAGCTGCACGCGGCGCACCACCCGCGCGGCTGAACGGTGGCACGGGTCCTGGCCCGTTTCCCGGGGCGCAGCGGTCGATCCGACGGCTTGCGGTCACCGCATGCGCCGGCCCGTTTTTTGCAGGTCTGTCATCGAAGCCAGGCCGCCGGCCTGTATGCTTCGGGTCGACCCGGTATCTTGCGGTCGTGATTCGGAGCCTGTGCGCCATGAGCATCGATTCAAGACGTGGCCTGACCCGCAACACCTACACGCTGGTGCTGGCCGGCGGCCGCGGCAGCCGGCTGCGGCAGCTGACCGACCACCGCGCCAAGCCCGCAGTGCCCTTTGCCGGCACCATGCGCATCATCGACTTCACGCTCGGCAACTGCGTCAATTCCGGCTTGCGGCGTATCGGCGTGCTCACGCAGTACAAGGCGCAGCCGCTGATTCGCCATATCGAGCGCAGCTGGGGCTTCCTGGAGGCCAGCCTGGGCGAGTTCGTCGACATCGTCCCCGCGCAGCAGCAGACCGGCGAGCTCTGGTACAGCGGCACCGCGAACGCGGTTTACCAGAACCTGGACATGCTGCGCGAGGCGCAGCCGAAATACGTGGTGGTGCTGGCCGGCGACCATGTCTACAAGATGGACTATTCGGTCATGCTGGAGGAACACGTGGTGCAGGGGGCCGAGCTCACCGTGGCCTGCCTGGAGGTGCCGATCGAGGACGCCAGCGATTTCGGCGTCATGGCGGTCGGTGCCGGCGGGCGCATCGTGGCCTTCGACGAGAAGCCGGCCCACCCGCGTGCCATTCCGGACAAGCCCGGCCGCGCACTGGCCAGCATGGGCATCTATGTCGTCGACGCCGCCTTCCTGTTCGAGCAGCTCGAGCGCGATGCGGCCGACGCGGGCTCCAGCCACGATTTCGGCCGCGACATCATCCCGGGCGTGCTGGACGCGGCGCGGGTCTTCGCCCACCGTTTCGAGGACAGCTGCGTCAACATGATCGGTGCCCGCCCTTACTGGCGTGACGTGGGCACGCTGGATGCCTACTGGGAGGCCAACCTCGACCTCACGCGCGTGGTGCCCGAACTCAACCTGTACGACGAGTCCTGGCCCGTGCTGGGCCGCCAGTCCATGCGCCCGCCGGCGAAGTTCGTCTTCGACGACGCCGGCCGGCGCGGCATGGCGGTGGATTCGCTGGTTTCGGGCGGCTGCATCGTCAGCGGCGCGACCATCCGCCGCTCGATCCTGTTCAACGGCGTGCTCGTCGCCGAGGGCAGCCTGGTGGAGGATTCGGTGGTGTTGTCCAACGTGAGCATTGGTCGCGGTGTCGTGCTGCGGCGCGCCATCATCGACCGGCGCTGCGTGCTGCCCGACGGCTTCACGGCCGGGGTCGACCCGGTGCACGATCGTGCCCGCTTCCACGTCACCGAGCGGGGCATCTGCCTCGTCACCCCGGACATGCTGGGTCTGCACTGAACGCGCCGTGACCGCGCCGCAGGGGGGGCAGCGCCACGTCGCCTGTGCGCGTTTCGCTGGTCTTGCGCTGGATCAACCGCCACGCAATTGTTTGACGGACGATATCGAACGATCGTTTTCACTCAAAAGAGCAAGCCATGAGCACCCTCACGAAATACGTCTATCTGTTCGGCAGTTCGCGCACCGACGGCGCGGCCGCGATGAAGAACCTGCTCGGCGGCAAGGGCGCCAACCTGGCCGAGATGTGCCGCCTGGGCATCACCGTGCCCTCGGGCTTCACCATCAGCACCGAGGCCTGCACGGTCTTCACCGAGCAGGGCAAGGCAGCGGCGCTGAAGCTGATCGAGGCCGAGGTGCTGCAGGGCGTGGCCTACATCGAGCAGGAGATGGGCAAGAGATTCGGCAACGCCGCCGACCCGCTGCTGCTGTCGGTGCGTTCGGGCGCCCGTGCCTCCATGCCCGGCATGATGGACACCATCCTCAACCTGGGCCTGAACGACGAGGCGGTGCAAGGGCTGGCCGCCAAGGCCGGCAACGAGCGCTTCGCCTGGGACTCTTACCGCCGCTTCGTGCAGATGTACGGCGACGTGGTGATGGGTCTGAAGCCCGTGTCGAAGGAAGACCACGACCCGTTCGAAGTGATCATCGACATGGTCAAGGAAAAGAAGGGCGTGCAGCTCGACACCGAACTCGACACCCCCGACCTGAAAGAGCTGGTAACGCGCTTCAAGGGCCTCATCCGCGCCCGCATCGGCCGTGACTTCCCCACCGATCCCTGGGAGCAGCTTTGGGGCGCCGTGGTGGCGGTGTTCGAGAGCTGGAACAACGACCGCGCCCGCGTCTATCGTGAACTCAACGACATTCCGCAGTCCTGGGGCACGGCGGTCAATGTGCAGGCCATGGTCTTCGGCAATCTGGGCGACACCAGCGCCACGGGCGTGGCGTTCTCGCGCGACGCCGGCACCGGCGAGGACCTCTTCAACGGCGAATTCCTGGTCAACGCGCAGGGCGAGGACGTGGTCGCCGGCATCCGCACGCCGCAGCAGGTGAGCCTGGTGGGCTCGCGGCGCTGGGCGCAGCTGGCGCTGGTGAGCGAGGACGACCGGCGCAGCAAATACCCATCGCTGGAAGAGCTGATGCCGAAGATCTACCAGCAGTTGCTGCACGCCGAGACGACGCTGGAGAACCACTTCAAGGACATGCAGGACCTGGAGTTCACCATCCAGGAAGGCAAGCTGTGGATGCTGCAGACGCGCAACGGCAAGCGCACCGGCGCGGCCATGGTGCGCATCGCCATGGAGATGCTGCAGCAGGGCATGATCGACGAGAAGACGGCGCTGCAGCGCGTCAGTCCCGATCGGTTGAACGACCTGCTGCACCCGATCTTCGACCCCAAGGCGCTGAAGGAGTCCGTGGTCATCGCTCGCGGCCTGCCGGCTTCGCCAGGCGCAGCCACCGGGCAGATCGTCTTCTTCGCCGACGAGGCCGAGGAATGGGCCAAGCAGGGCAAGGCGGTGATCCTGGTGCGCCAGGAGACCTCGCCCGAAGACCTTCGCGGCATGAGTGTGGCCAAGGGCATTCTGACCGCGCGCGGCGGCATGACCTCGCACGCCGCGGTGGTGGCGCGCGGCATGGGCAAGTGCTGCGTGTCAGGCGCCGGCGCGGTGCATGTCGACTACAAGGCGCGCACCATGACCATCGGCGAGAAGAGCTACGCGGAAGGCGAGTGGCTCTCGCTCAACGGTTCCACCGGCGAGGTCTTCGCCGGCCGCATCGCCACCAAGGACGCCGAACTCAGCGGCGACTTCGGCGCGCTGATGGCGCTGACCGACCGCTACAGGCGGCTGGAGGTGCGGGCCAATGCCGACACCCCTGAAGATGCGCGTGTGGCGCGCAACTTCGGTGCCACCGGCATCGGCCTGGCACGCACCGAGCACATGTTCTTCGAGGGCGAGCGCATCGTCGCCGTGCGCGAGATGATCCTGGCCGACGACGAGACCGGCCGCCGCAAGGCGCTGGCCAAGCTGCTGCCGATCCAGCGTGCCGACTTCGAGGGCCTGTTCCGCGAAATGAGCGGGCTGCCGGTGACGATCCGCCTGCTCGACCCGCCGCTGCACGAATTCGTGCCGCACGACGAAGCCGGGCAGCTGGTGATGGCCACCGAGATGAAGGTCTCGCCGGGCAAGATCCGCATGCGCGTGGAGGAACTGCACGAGTTCAACCCCATGCTCGGTCACCGCGGCTGCCGCCTGGGCATCACCTACCCCGAGATCACCGAGATGCAGGCGCGCGCCATCTTCGAGGCCGGGCTGAACATGCAGGCCAAGGGCGTGGAGGTGAAGGCCGAGATCATGGTGCCGCTGGTGGGCACGGTGCGCGAATTCAACGCCCAGGCCGCGGTGATCCGCGCCGTCGCCGCGCAGGTCTTCGCCGAGCGCGGCGAGACGCTGCACTACATGCTGGGCACGATGATCGAGACGCCGCGCGGCGCGCTGGTGGCCGAAAGCATCGGCAAGCAGGCCGAGTTCTTCAGCTTCGGCACCAACGACCTGACACAGATGACGATGGGCTTCTCGCGCGACGATGCCGGCAAGTTCCTGCCCGACTACTTGAAGCGCGGCATCTACGAACACGACCCCTTCCGCACCATCGACCAGAAGGGCGTGGGTCTGCTCGTGGCCATGGCGGTGGAGAAGGGGCGCTCGGTGCGGCCCGACATCGAAGTCGGGGTGTGCGGCGAACATGGCGGCGACCCGGCCTCGGTGATGTTCTTCCACCGCGTGGGGCTGGACTACGTGAGCTGCTCGCCGTTCCGGGTGCCCATTGCCCGGCTAGCCGCGGCGCAGGCGGCGGTGGACACGGCGGCCTGAACGCGGCCTGAGAGCGGCCGGGGCGGCCAGAGCGGGGCAGGCCCGCCGCGGCGGAGGATGACGATATCGCGGCGAGGGGCCCCATGGTGGCAGTGAAGAGGATCGGAGTACTCACCAGCGGCGGTGACGCGCCGGGCATGAACGCCGCGGTGCGCGCCGTGGTGCGCACCGGCTTGCGCCGCGGCGCCGAGGTGTGGGCCATCACCGAGGGCTACAAGGGCATGGTCGAGGGCGGCAATGCCATCCGGCTCCTGTCCTGGGACGCCGTGAGCGGCATTCTGCATGTGGGCGGCACCGTCATCGGCACGGCACGCTGCGCGGAGTTCCGTGAACGCAGCGGCCGGCGCCAGGCGGCCGCGAACCTGGTCGCGGTGGGCATCGACCGGCTGGTGGTGATCGGCGGCGACGGCAGCCTCACCGGCGCCAGCCTGTTCTGCGAGGAGTGGCCGGACCTGCTGGTCGAGGCAGTGGCGGCGGGCATGGTCACGCCGGAACAGGCAGCGGCGCACCCGGCGCTGCACGTCGTGGGGCTGGTGGGTTCGATCGACAACGACATGGTCGGCACCGACATGACGATAGGCGCCGACACCGCGCTGCACCGCATCACCCAGGCCCTGGACGACCTGGCCAGCACGGCGGCGTCGCACCAGCGTTCATTCGTCGTCGAGGTCATGGGACGGCACTGCGGCTATCTGGCGTTGCGCGGCGCCATCGCCGGCGGTGCCGACTGGGTGTTCATCCCCGAGTCACCGCCGCCCGACGGCTGGGAAGACCACATGTGCGAAGAGTTGCGCCTGGGCCGGCTGACCGGTCGGCGAGACAGCATCGTCATCGTTGCCGAAGGCGCCGTCGATCGCCACGGCAAGCCCATCACGTCGGCCTATGTGCGGCAGGTGCTCGAGGATCGGCTGCACGAGGACACCCGCGTCACCGTTCTCGGCCATGTGCAGCGCGGCGGTTCACCCAGCGCCTTCGACCGCTGCATGAGCAGCCTGCTCGGCCATGCGGCCGTCGAGGCACTGCTGGCCGCCGATGCGGTGAGTGAACCGGTGCTGATGGGCTTCCGCAACAACCGGGTCACGCGGCTGCCGCTCATGCCGGCGGTGGAGCAGACGCGGGCCGTCACGGCCGCGCTCGTCGCGTGCGACTTCGACCGTGCCATCCACCTGCGCAGCCCCAGCTTCCAGGAAACGCGCGACTCGCTGGCCACGCTGATGCGGGCGCGTCCGCGCGTCGACCAGGCGTCGCCGCGGCCGTTGCGCATCGCGCTGATGCATGCCGGCGGCGCCGCTCCGGGCATGAACACGGCTGCGCGCGCCGCCGTGCGCACCCTGCTCGACCGCGGCCACCGTCCGTTCGGCGTGCGTTACGGCATGGAGGGCTTTCTGGAGCACGACATCGTCGAACTCGACTGGCGGTCCGTGAGCGGCTGGGGCAGCCGCGGCGGTGCGGAACTGGGCACCACGCGGCACGACCTGGCGGGCAAGGACCTCTATGCCATTGCGCGCACCATCGAGCAGGAGCGTTTCGACGGCGTGCTCATGATCGGCGGCTACGCGGGCTACGAAGAGGTGCACCGCATGTTCATGCAGCGCGCCAATTTCCCGGCCTTCAAGCTGCCCATGGTGTGCCTGCCGTGCAGCATCAACAACAACCTGCCGGGCTCCGAGACCAGCGTGGGGGCCGACAGTGCACTCAACGCCATCGTGCAGGCGGTGGACAAGATCAAGCAGTCGGCCGCCGACGAACGCTGCTTCGTGGTCGAAGTGATGGGCCGCTACTGCGGCTACCTGGCCTTGATGGGCGGGCTGGCCACTGGCGCCGAGCACGTCTTACTGCACGAGGAAGGCATCACCCTGGACGACCTGCGCCGCCAGGTCGACCGCATGGCGGCAGGCTTCGCAAAGGGCAAGCGCCTGAGCCTGGTGCTGCGCAGCGAGCGTGCGAACGACGTCTACACCACCGGCTTCATCACCGCTCTCTTTGCCGAGGAGGGGCGTGGGCGCTTCAGCGTGCGCCAGGCGATCCTGGGCCACCTGCAGCAAGGCTGCGACCCTTCGCCTTTCGACCGCAACCTGGCCACGCGCCTGGTGACGCGCTGCGTCGATCGCCTGATCGAGCAAGCCGGTTATGCCGAGCCCGACGCCAGCTTCATTGGCGTCGCCGAGGGTCACGTGCAGTTCACCAGCTTTGATCACTTCACACGCCTGGTCGACGAAGTGCACCAGCGTCCGCGGCAGCAATGGTGGCTGGGCCTGCGTGACATCCTCGACGTGCTTGCCCGGCAGGCCGGTGCGCCATAGCGGCGGGCGCCCCGCACCGGCCTGTCTGAACAGGAGCCGGCGCAACACGTCGTAGATGCTTTGGCATCGCATGCATGCGCGGTAGAGGAAGTGCATGCGAAGTGCATGCCGGTTGGGCGCGCAGCATCAGCATCATGCCGCGGCACACCATTTCGCGCAGCGCGCCATTGGGTTGCGTCCAGTTCCAGGCCTGGCACAGCTTCCGCGACAGGCGCCGGCGGCTGCACTACGGACTCTCGGCGATAAGCTGGCGGATGAAGACGACATCGGCGTCGCTGATGTCGCGGTGAGAGTATCTCAACTTCGCCTGCATGCGCGGCACGGTAGGCGAGTTGCCGCTGGAACACGAGCGAAAACGCCGAGAGCGGCTCGCCCTGCGTGCAACCAACGGGACCGCTTCAGCTGAAATCAGGCGGACTTGCCGGAGGGACACAGTTGCTCTTCACCTCCTTCGGTCCTTTGCAGATGCGCTTCGGCAACGAGGCAGTCCCGCTGCACGTGCCGGTTCTGCTTGCGGGCGGCCTGGTGTTCTTCCTCGCGATCGAGATCAAGAAGCTGATCATCCGTTCCAGCAGCGGCCTCAAGAGTTTCGTCACCGGCGTCGAAGCGGGCGGGGCAGCCCCTGGCGGCGCCGTATAGGTCTGCGGGAGTCTGTCGCGGCAGTGGCCGACGCCAGGGTCTCGTCGACGTTCCTCGATGAAACAGGTTGACGGCATCAGCATCGACCCCTGCAACTGCCGGCAGTTGCCCCCGGCATTGACCACGTACTACGTTCCATCTCTCCGAACCAGTTCTCTGCAGGGCGTTTTTGGCGGAAGCACCAATCTGCGCCAGGGTGAGTTAAAGCAAGAAGCGGCAGCCTTGGCGTCTATACTTTTTCATGCACCGGCCAGCGGTGTTGGACTCAGAGGATCCGCAGATGCCCATTGACCCGGAGCTTGTGAAAGAGCTGGAACAGCGGCGCGAGGCGGTCATGCGCGGTGGCGGCTCGGACAAACTGGCCAAGCGCCGCGGAGAGGGTCGGTTGACAGCACGTGAACGTCTGGACGCCTTGTTCGACGCGCACAGTTTTCTCGAATTCGGCATGCATGCCCATCACGCCAGCCACGCCTTCGGCTTGGCCGGCAAGGATCTGCCGGCCGACGGCGTGATCACCGGCGTGGGCCTCATGGAGGGGCGCGCGGTGGCCGCCTTCTCGCACGACTTCACCGTGGGCGGCGGCGCCCTGGGCCGCATCCATGCACGCAAAGTCTGCGACCTGCTCGATTACGCCATGAAGGCCGGTATTCCGGTCATCGGCTTCAACGACAGCGGCGGCGCTCGTATCCAGGAAGGAGTCGACTCTCTCAGCGGCTACGGTCAAATTTTCTACCGCAACGTCGAGGCCAGCGGCGTGGTGCCGCAGATCGCCATCATCGCCGGCTCGTGCGCGGGCGGCGCGGCCTACTCGCCGGCGCTGTGCGACTTTCTGATCATGGTGCGCAACGCGGCCACGCTGATGTTCATCTGCGGCCCCGAGGTCATCAAGGCCGCTACCGGTGAAAACGCGCAGCTGGAGCAGTTCGCCACTGCCGACGCGCACGCCGCGGTGGCCGGCAACATTCACTTCATCGCCGACGACGATACACACGCTGCGCAACTGGCGCAGGCGCTCATCGGCTACCTGCCGCAGAACAACCTCGACGACCCACCGCACCGCCTCACACCCACGCTCAGCCTGGAGCCCGTGCCCGCGCTCGACGAGCTGATGCCGGCCGACCCCAAGATGCCCTTCGACGTCAAGTCCGTCATCGGCCACCTGGTCGACGACGGTTGCTTCCTCGAGGTGATGGCGTCCTTCGCGCCCAACATCGTCATCGGCTTTGCGCGAATTGACGGCGTGGTCGTCGGTATCGTCGCCAACCAGCCGATGGTCAAGGCCGGCTGCCTGGACATCGACGCGTCCGACAAGGGCGCGCGCTTCATCCGCATCTGCAACAGCTACGGCGTGCCGCTGGTGACGCTGGTCGACGTACCCGGCTATATGCCCGGTCTGGCGCAGGAACGCGGCGGCGTCATCCGCCACGGCGCGAAGATGCTCTTCGCCTTCTCCGCGTCGACAGTGCCCAAGATCACCATCATCATGCGCAAGGCTTACGGCGGCGCTTATCTCGCGATGTGCTCCAGCGACCTGGGTGCCGACCTCGTCTACGCCTGGCCGACGGCCGAGATCGCGGTGATGGGCGCCGAAGGGGCGGTGAAGGTGATTTTCGCGCGCGAACTGAAACAGGCCGAGGACCCGGCCGCCAAGCTGAAGGAGCTCATTACGCTGTACCGTCACGAGTTCGCTTCGCCCTACCAGGCTGCCAAGGCCGCGCTCGTTACCGACGTCATCACGCCGGCGCAGACCCGCGGTATCGTCTCGCTGGGGCTGCGCACGCTGCTGTCCAAGCGCGAGATGCGGCCGCCGAAGAAGCACGGAAACATCCCGCTGTGAACGTCGCCTGCATCTTGAACCTGGCACGCCGATGAGCGGCACGATGGCGCAAAACCTTTGGGCGGCCGCCGAGTTGCTGGTCGGCTTTGCCCTCGTGATGTTCACGCTGGCGCTGCTGTTCGGGCTGACGGTGCTGATCTCGCGTGTCATCGCACGCCTGGAAAGGCCCGCTCCGGCTGCGGCGCCAACAGCGTCAACAGCGCCAACGCCGCCTTCAACGTCGGCGGCGCGGACAGACGGCACCGAAGACGCAGGCGCGAGCGGCGAAGAGATGGCCGCCGTGGCCGCTGCCGTAGCCCTGATGATCGACCGCCCGCACCGTGTGGTGCGCGTGCTGCCCCAGCCCTCGGCCTGGGGCCAACAGGGGCGGCGCGACGCCCACTCCTCGCACCACTTGTCTTGAGGGCCGACCTGCCATGAAGAAGTATCTGCGCATCACCGTCAACAGCATGACCTACGACGTGGTCGCCGAGATATTCGACGACATCCCCTCGAACACGCCCATTCCGCCCACGCCGGCCTTGCGGAGTGCGGCGCCTGTTGGCGGCAGCGCTGCGGTGGCAGCCGCCGCACCCCCACCGCGCAGCGCCCCGCCCGCGGCGGGTGCAGGTGAGATCCGTGCTCCGCTTTCCGGCAAGGTGGTGTCCATCGATGCGGCCCCGGGTGCCAGCGTCGCCGCAGGGCAGACGGTGCTCACGCTCGAAGCGATGAAGATGAACACGTTGATCACCACGCCTGCCGCAGGCACCGTCGCGGCGGTTCATGTGAGGCCAGGCGACGGGGTCGAAGAAGGCCAGTTGTTGATGCAGATCGGCTGACCCGAGGCGCCGCCATGGACTTGCTGCTGCGTATTTGGGAAACCACCGGCTTCGACAACATCACCGGCGGCATGGTGGTGATGTGGGGCGTTGTGGCGGTGATGCTCTACCTGGCAGTGAAGAAGAACTTCGAGCCGCTGCTGCTGGTGCCGATTGCCTTTGGCGCGCTGCTGGCCAACCTGCCCACGCACGGCGTGATGGAAGGCTTGGTCGGGCTGGGATTTCCGCTCAAGCCCGACGGGACCGGGGGTCTGTTCTTCTACATTTCGCAGGGCATCCTGCTCGAGCTGTTTCCGCCCATCATCTTCCTGGGCGTGGGCGCACTCACCGACTTCGGCCCGCTCATCGCCAACCCGCGCACGCTGCTGTTGGGCGGTGCAGCGCAGTTCGGCGTCTTCGCCACCGTCTTCGGCGCCGTCGCTTTGGGCTTCACGCTGCCCGAGGCAGCGTCCATCGGCATCATCGGTGGTGCCGACGGGCCGACGTCCATCTTCCTGGCCAACAAGCTGGCGCCGCACCTGCTGGGGGCCATCGCGGTTGCGGCCTACACCTACATGGCGCTGGTGCCGTTGATCCAGCCGCCCATCATGCGCGCGCTGACGACCGAGGCCGAGCGCCGCATCCGCATGCGCACGCTGCGCAAGGTCAGCCGGCTCGAGAAGCTGATTTTTGCGGTGATGGTGATGGTGGTCTGCACGCTGCTCGTGCCAGACGCGGCGGCGCTGATCTTCATGCTCTTCCTGGGCAACTTCCTGCGCGAGAGCGGTGTCGTCGAGCGGCTCAGCCAATCGGCGCAGAACGAAATCATCAATATCACCACCATCTTCCTGGGCACCAGCGTCGGCATCACCATGACCGCGGATACCTTCCTGGCCCTGGGCACGATGAAGGTCATCGCCATGGGCGTGGTGGCCTTCGCGGTGTCCACCGCAGCCGGCGTGCTGATGGCACGGCTGATGAACGTCTTCAGCAAGACCAAGATCAACCCCCTGATCGGCTCGGCCGGCGTCAGCGCGGTGCCGATGGCGGCACGCGTGAGCCAGGTCGAGGGCCAGAAGGCCGACCCCACCAATTACCTGTTGATGCACGCCATGGGCCCGAACGTGGCCGGCGTCATCGGCACGGCGCTGGCAGCGGGCTACTTCATCTCGGCCATCGGACGCTAAAGCCGGTCATGTCCACATGCTCGCTCGAGATGTGGCTGCGCGGTGGTGCGAGATAGGCGGTATCGCGGCAGGCAACTCTCGGCCAGACGCTTGGGCCACCGGGCGCGTCGATCCGCCCGACCAACTAAAACGCTCGCCCATCGCTTTGGCTTCGACCCAATTGCAGCAGCCGTGCCCCTTCGGCCATGGCGCTTGATTTCAGCTCAGGCGATCGCACAGGCTGGACGGAGACGAGGCGCGCTTTGCGTTTCCACTGACTCTGGGCATCGTGTGCGAGGCCAGCACCATCCTCAGCCCGGTGGTGCTCATTGCTCATGCTGCTGCTGCTGCTGGGCATCGTGGCGCTCACGCTGTCGGCGGTGGGCGGCATCATCAGCGGCGTCATCGCGAGTGCCATCCTGGCGGGCATCTACGTGGCCTTGCTGCGATAGCGGTGCCGCTGCGCTGCGCCGGCGGCCGGCCTTCACTATGCGGCGCCGGGATTGAACATCCCCGCCAGGTGCGCCTCGCCGTGGCTCAGCACGAAATAGCGGAAGGCCTCGGCTGACGGCGACAGCTGCTTGGCAGCGCGGTTGACGATATTCCAGCGCCGCATCAGCGGCAGGTCTTCGACGGTCGGTACGGCGATCAGCCCGCTGTTCAGCTCCAGCCCGATGGTGTGCAGCGACAGCAGGCTCACCCCCATGCCGGCCATCACTGCCTGCTTGATGGCCTCATTGCTCGGCATCTCCATCACGAAGGTGGGCTTCAGGCGGTGCTGGTCCAGGTATTCCTGCAGCGCCGTGCGCGTGCCCGAGGCCGGTTCGCGCACGATGAAGGCTTCGTCGGCCAGCGCCTGCGCCGGAACGCTCTCGGCGCGGGTGAAGCGGTGCGTGGGTGCCGTCACCAGCACGTGCGGGTGCATCGCAAAGGGCTCGGCACGGCTGGCGAAGTCCACCGGGGCGCGGCCCATCACGCACAGGTCCACCTCGTTGGCTTCCATCATCGCCACCAGCTGTTCGCGGTTGCCCAGGCGCAGCCGCACATCGATGGCCGGGTGTTCGGTGTGGAAGCGAGCCAGCAGCTGCGGCAGGAAATATTTCGCGCTGCTGACCATGCCGATCGTCAGCCGCCCCGACTCGAGTCGCGCAAAGCGGGCCATCGCATCCTCGGCCTCCTTCAGCGTACCCAGCAGCCGTCGCGCATAGACGAGGAAATATTCACCTGCCGTGGACAGCGTGATGCGCCGGTTGGCACGGTCGAACAGACGCTGGCCGACCTGATTTTCGATTTCCTTGATTTGCAGCGAAACCGCTGGCGGCGTGAGGTGCAAGACTTCCGAAGCCCGTAGCACGCTGCCCTGTCGCGCCACCTCCACGAAGACACGCAACTGCCGGAAGGTCACGTTCATGGTTTAGCTCGGTCTAAATCAAAAGTTCGTAAATTCTAACTTTTCTTTCTTTCAAACACTGCCTACAGTCCACTTCATGCCCCACGACGTGTCCAACCCACCGGAGACCACATGAACAAGCCTGTTGAAGCCGGCGCCACTGGCGCCAACGAGATCACCGACAAGAAACAGCGCTACAGCGCCGGCGTGCTGAAGTACCGCCAGATGGGCTATTGGGACGGTGACTACGTGCCCAAGGACACCGACACGCTGTGCCTGTTCCGCATCACGCCGCAGGAAGGCGTGGACCCGATCGAGGCCGCCGCTGCGGTGGCCGGCGAGTCCAGCACCGCCACCTGGACGGTGGTGTGGACCGACCGCCTCACCGCCTGTGACAGCTACCGCGCCAAGGCCTACAAGGTGGAGCCGGTGCCGGGCACGCCGGGCCAGTATTTCGCCTGGGTGGCCTACGACATCATCCTGTTCGAGGAAGGCTCGATCGCCAACATGACGGCCAGCCTGATCGGCAACGTCTTCAGCTTCAAGCCGCTGAAGGCAGCGCGGCTGGAAGACATCCGTGTGCCGGTGGCCTACGTCAAGACCTTCAAGGGCCCGCCCACCGGACTGGTGGTCGAGCGCGAGCGGCTCGACAAGTTCGGCCGCCCGCTGCTGGGTGCCACCACCAAGCCCAAGCTGGGCCTGAGTGGTCGCAACTACGGCCGTGTGGTCTACGAAGGCCTGAAGGGCGGCCTGGACTTCATGAAGGACGACGAAAACATCAACTCGCAGCCCTTCATGCACTGGCGCGACCGCTTCCTGTATGTGATGGACGCGGTGAACAAGGCCAGTGCGGCCACAGGCGAGGTCAAGGGCAGCTACCTGAACGTGACCGCCGGCACGATGGAAGAGATGTACCGCCGCGCCGACTTCGCCAAGGAACTGGGCAGCGTGATCGTCATGGTCGACTTGGTGATCGGCTACACCGCCATCCAGAGCATGGCCGAATGGTGCCGCGCCAACGACATGATCATGCACATGCACCGCGCCGGCCACGGCACCTACACGCGGCAGAAGAACCACGGCGTGAGCTTCCGCGTCATCGCCAAGTGGCTGCGCCTGGCCGGCTGCGATCACCTGCACACCGGCACGGCGGTGGGCAAACTCGAAGGCGACCCGATGACGGTGCAGGGCTACTACAACGTCTGCCGCGACAGCTACACGAAGCAGGATCTGCCGCGCGGCCTGTTCTTCGACCAGGACTGGGCCGACCTGAAGAAGGTCATGCCGGTGGCCAGCGGCGGCATCCATGCCGGCCAAATGCACCAGCTGATCGACCTGTTCGGCGACGACGTGGTGCTGCAGTTCGGTGGCGGCACCATCGGCCACCCGGCCGGCATCCAGGCCGGCGCGGTGGCCAACCGCGTGGCTCTGGAGTGCATGGTCAAGGCGCGCAACGAAGGCAAGGACATCATCAACGAAGGCCCGGACATCCTGCGCAAGGCGGCGCAGACCTGTACGCCGCTGAAGCAGGCGCTCGACACCTGGGGCGATATCAGCTTCAACTACACCTCGACCGATACGTCCGACTACGCTGTCACGCCGTCCGTGGCCTAAGGAGAAATCACCATGATGACCAACCCCACCGGCCGCATCACCCAGGGCCAGTTCAGCTTCCTGCCCGACCTCACCGACGACGAGATCACGCTACAGATCGAATACGGCCTGAAGAAGGGCTACGCCTGGAGCGTGGAGTACACCGACGATCCGCACCCGCGCAATACCTACTGGGAAATGTTCGGCATGCCGATGTTCGACCTGGCAGACCCTGCCGGCGTGCTGATGGAACTGCAGGCCTGCCGCAAGACCTTTCCGAACCACTACATCCGCATGATGGCCTTCGACTCGACGCGCGGCGTGGAAACCATCGCCATGAGCTTCATCGTCAACCGGCCTGCCAGCGAGCCCGGCTTCGGCCTCGTGCGCCAGGAAGTGAACGGCCGCTCGATGCACTACACGGTGCACAGCTACGCCACCGACAAGCCTGAAGGCGAACGCTACTGACAGCGAACACAGGCCGACCCAGGAACCTGCCATGACCTACCGCATCGCCCCGTCCATCCTGTCGGCCGACTTCGCACGCCTGGGCGAGGAGGTGCGCAGCGTCATCGCTGCCGGCGCCGACTGGATCCACTTCGACGTGATGGACAACCATTACGTGCCCAACCTGACCATCGGGCCCGGCGTGGCGCAGGCCATCAAACCGCACTGCGTGCGTGAAGACGGCAGCAAGGTGGCGCTGGACGTGCACCTGATGGTGCAGCCGGTGGACGCACTGGCGCTGGCCTTTGCCAAGGCAGGGGCCGACCTCATCAGCTTCCACCCCGAAGCCAGCGCGCATGTCGACCGCACGCTGCAGCTGATCCGCGGCGAAGGCTGCCAGGCGGGCCTGGTGTTCAACCCGGCGACACCGCTGGACGTGCTGGAGTGGGTCATCGACAAGGTCGACCTGATCCTCATCATGAGCGTCAACCCGGGCTTCGGCGGCCAGAGCTTCATCGATTCGGCGCTGCGCAAGACCGAAGCCGCGCGCAAGCTCATCAATGCCAGCGGGCGTGACATCCGGCTCGAGGTCGACGGCGGCATCAAGGTCGACAACATCCGCGCGGTCGCCGACGCCGGCGCCGACACCTTCGTCGCCGGCAGCGCCATCTTCGGCCAGCCCGACTACAAGTCCGTCATAGATGCCATGCGCGCGCGCTTGGCCGCACAGGCGCGCTAAGGGCGGGACAGGGCAAGCACGATGGCCGCGCCGCTGTACAACATTCCGGGCAGCACGCAGGCTGCACCCGCGGCGGCTGTCGCCGCGGCCGAGACCAAGGCCCGCACCGTGAACGAGGTGCTGGCGCAAAGCCAGGTCGAGTCGGTGATGGACGAGCTCGAGCGCGACCTCGTCGGCCTGGCGCCGGTGAAGCAGCGCATCCGCGATATCGCGGCCCTGCTGGTGGTCGACAAGCTGCGCCTGAATCTGGGCCTCGCGGCAGGGCCGGCGGGAACGGGTCCCAGCCTGCACATGAGCTTCACCGGCAACCCCGGCACCGGCAAGACCACGGTGGCCATGCGCATGGCCGAAATCCTGCATCGCCTGGGTTACGTGCGCAAAGGCCACCTGGTGGCGGTGACGCGCGACGACCTGGTGGGCCAGTACATCGGCCACACGGCGCCCAAGACCAAGGAAGTGCTGAAGAAGGCCATGGGCGGCGTGCTCTTCATCGACGAGGCGTACTACCTGTACCGCCCCGAGAACGAGCGCGACTACGGCCAGGAGGCCATCGAGATCCTGCTCCAGGTGATGGAGAACCAGCGCGACGACCTGGTGGTGATCCTGGCCGGCTACAAGGACCGCATGGACACCTTCTTCAAGAGCAACCCGGGCCTGAGCTCGCGCATCGCGCACCACATCGACTTCCCCGACTATGCGCAGGGCGAGTTGCTGGAAATCAGTGAACGCATGCTCGCCGGCATGAACTACCACTTCGGCGCCGGTGCCCGCGAGATGTTCGCCGAATACCTGGGCCTGCGCCTGAAGCAGCCCCACTTTGCCAACGCCCGAAGTGTGCGCAATGCGCTGGACCGTGCGCGGCTGCGCCAGGCCAGCCGGCTGTTCGCCGACCGCGACCGCGTGCTGGGCGCAGAAGACCTGACGACGCTGCTGCCGGAGGACATACGCGCCAGCCGCGTCTTCCAGGCCGCTGCCTGAAGCCGTTTTCCAGAAACCGACCCCGGGAGACCCCATGCCGCTGTCCAACCGATGGACCCTCACGCGCTACCTGATCGAGGAGCGCCGCCGCTTTCCCACTGCCAGTGGCGACCTCAATGCGTTGATCCTCGACGTCTCGCTGGCCTGCAAGGCCATCGCCCGCATCGTCGCCTTCGGCAGCCTGGGCGACACGCTCGGGGCTTCCGTGGTGCCGCAGGGCGGTAGCGTCAACGTGCAGGGTGAAGTGCAGAAGCCGCTGGACGTGCTGAGCAACGAAATCTTCATCCGCATGAACGAGTGGAACGGCCACCTCGCCGGCATGGCCAGCGAGGAGATGGACGAGCCCAAGCAGATTCCCGAAGCCTACCCGCGCGGCAAATATCTGCTCGTCTTCGACCCGCTGGACGGCAGCAGCAATATCGACGTCAACGTCTCGGTGGGCAGCATCTTCTCCATCCTGCGTGCGCCGCAGGACGTGATCGACAGCGGCCGCGACGTCACCGAGGCCGACTTCCTGCAGCCTGGTGCCACCCAGGTGGCTGCCGGTTATGCGCTGTACGGCCCGGTGACGATGCTGGTGCTGACCGTGGGCAACGGTGTGGCCGGTTTCACGCTCAACCCCAACCTGGGCGAATTCGTGCTCTCGCACCCCAATGTTCGGGTACCGGCCGACACCACCGAATTTGCCATCAACAGCTCCAACGCCCGCTTCTGGGAGCCGCCGGTCAAGCGCTACGTGGACGAGTGCCTGGCCGGCAAGACCGGCCCGCGCGGCCGGGACTTCAACATGCGCTGGATTGCCAGCATGGTGGCCGAAGCGCATCGCATCCTGATGCGCGGCGGCGTCTTCATGTACCCGCGCGACACCAAGGACCCGGCCAAGCCCGGCCGTCTGCGCCTGCTGTACGAAGCCAACCCGGTGGGCATGGTCATGGAGCAGGCCGGCGGCCGCGCCAGCACCGGCCGCCAGCCCGTGCTGGGGCTGAAGCCGACGGCGCTGCACCAGCGCATCGGCCTCGTCTTCGGCTCGAAGAACGAAGTCGAACGCATCGAGCGCTACCACCACGATCCTGCCACGCGCGACAGCGGCACGCCGCTGTTCGCCGAGCGCAGCCTTTTCCGCGACTGAGAGACCGACCCATGTCAGAACGCCATCCCATCATCGCCATCACCGGTTCGTCCGGCGCCGGCACGAGCAGCGTCACGCGCACTTTCGACAATATCTTCCGCCGCGAGAAGGTGAAGGCTGCGGTCATCGAAGGTGACAGCTTTCACCGTTACGACCGCAAGGAAATGCGTGCCCGCCAGGCCGAGGCCGAAAAGGCCGGCAACAAGCACTTCAGTCACTTCGGCGCAGAGAACAACCTCTTCCCCGAACTGGAGAACCTGTTCCGTGACTACAGCGAAACCGGCACCGGCCAGCGCCGCAAGTACCTGCACGACCCGGCGGAAGCGGCGCCCTACAAGCAGGAACCAGGCACCTTCACGGCCTGGGAACCGGTGCCTGCAGACACCGACCTGTTGTTCTACGAAGGCCTGCATGGCGCCGTCATCACGCCAGAGGTCAACGTGGCGCGCTACCCCGACCTGTTGATTGGCGTGGTGCCGGTCATCAACCTGGAATGGGTCCAGAAGCTGTGGCGCGACAAGCACGTGCGCGGCTACTCTGCCGAAGCGGTGACCGACACCATCCTGCGCCGCATGCCCGACTATGTGAACTACATCTGCCCGCAGTTCGCGCACACGCACGTGAATTTCCAGCGTGTGCCCACGGTGGACACCAGCAACCCGTTCATCGCGCGCGAGATCCCCTCGGCCGACGAAAGCATGGTGGTGATCCGCTTTTCCAATCCCAAGGGCATCGACTTCCCGTACCTGCTGTCGATGATCAATGACTCGTTCATGTCGCGCGCCAACACCGTGGTGGTGCCCGGCGGCAAGATGGAGATCGCCATGCAGCTCATCTTCACGCCCTTCATCTGGCGCCTCGTCGACCGTCGCCGGGATGATCGAAGAGCGCATCGTCGGATCCGACGCATCTCTCGCCGATCGACCACGCGGGCCCTCACCCATCCCGGAGTACCGATGCCCTTGGTCTCCATGCGCCAGCTGCTCGACCATGCCGCCGAGCATGGCTATGGCCTTCCGGCGTTCAACGTCAACAACCTGGAGCAGATCCAGGCGATCATGGAGGCGGCCGCCGAGTGCGACAGCCCGGTGATCATGCAGGGGTCGGCGGGCGCGCGGAAGTACGCCGGCGAGGCCTACCTGCGGCATCTGATCGAGGCCGCGATCGAGACGCATCCCGACATCCCGATCGTGATGCACCAGGACCATGGCGCGAGCCCGGCGGTCTGCATCCAGTCCATGCGCTCCGGCTTCTCCAGCGTGATGATGGACGGCTCGCTGCTCGAGGACGCGAAGACGCCGTCGGACTTCGCGTACAACACGCGCGTCACGCGCCATGTCGCCGACATCGCCCATGCGATCGGCGTCTCGGTCGAGGGCGAGCTCGGCTGCCTGGGCTCACTCGAGACGGGGAAGGGCGAGGCCGAGGACGGGCATGGGGCGGAGGGCGCGCTCTCGCATGACCAGTTGCTCACCGACCCGCAGGAGGCCGCCGAGTTCGTGAAGGCGACCAACGTGGATGCGCTCGCGATCGCCATCGGCACGTCGCACGGCGCCTACAAGTTCACGCGGCCGCCGACGGGCGCGGTGCTGCGGATCGACCGCATCAAGGAGATCCATGCGCGGATCCCCAACACGCACCTCGTGATGCACGGCTCGTCGTCGGTGCCGCAGGAGTGGCTCAAGGTGATCGACGAGTACGGCGGCCAGATGGGCGAGACCTATGGCGTGCCGGTGGAGGAGATCGCCGAGGGGATCAGGCACGGGGTGCGGAAGGTGAACATCGACACCGACCTGCGCATGTCATCCACGGGCGCCATCCGTCAGTTCCTCGGGAAGCATCCGAAGGAGTTCGATCCACGGAAGTTCCTCGCGGCGGCGCGCACGGCGATGAAGGCGCTCTGCAAGGCGCGCTACGAGGCGTTCGGGAGCGCGGGGATGGCGAGCCGGATCAAGGCGGTGCCGCTCGAGAAGATGGCGGCCCGGTACAAGAGCGGGGAGCTCGACGCGGTGGTGAAGTAGGCCCTGGCGTCCGCTCAGCGCGGTACGGCGTACACGGCGACGCTCGGCGCAAGCTGGGCCGAGGCGCACCCAGAGCGCGAGCGTGAGGGCCGAGAGCAGGAGCACACCGGCGATGCGGAGCGCGGTGCAGCGCGGCCACTCCGGCATGATCGGCGCGAGCAGCGCGAGCGCCGGGAATCACCAGCGGCGCGACGGCCAAGGAGATCGGCCCACGGCGAGGCAGCACGAAGTGCGCCAAGGTGCCGAGCCAGGCAGGCCGATCGCCGCGATCAGCGTGGAGACGACGCGCGGTGCGACGGCGTCGGCGGGGGCGAGGCCCTGAACGAAGAACGAGACCGCCGCCGCGAACAGCGGCAGGCGAAGACCGGTCCACCACCCGGAGCACCTGCTGGGTCGCTGCCCCAGCGCCAGAACCAACGGCCCAACAACGACCAAACGCCACAGGGAGAGCCGGTGGAAGAAAACCAAACGCGGGAATCTCCGCCCCCCACCCACACGACCCAACCGAAACCCCGTGGAAGGCGTAGAATAACAATCGGAAGGCCGGCGGCGCCTCACCGGGGAACATGGTGAGGAACGGAGGCGACAATGGACGAAAAACAAGCCGGTGTAAGCCGTCGGAGTGGGACCGCCAATCTCAATGGGTTCGCCGCCGGGTGCCGCACCGTCGCGATAAGGCCAAGCGCGCCGTTCGCGGCGTTGGTCTGGAACATCGAGGCGAGGCCGCCGCCACCGCGCGACTCGAGGTTGATCATCACGCCCACGCGGTCGGCGAGCGGATCGGCGGTGCTGTCGCTGGCGAAGACGCCCCCACACCGATCTCCTCGCGGCGTCGGTAGCAGCGAGGAAGGCGACAGAGATCTCACGCCACCACCCCAACAACCAAGTCAAGCACGGCCGGTCGGTAGCCGCGCCGCGGGCAGAAGGTCACGCCGGAACGCCACCCCATACTTAGGCGGGCCGCCGACCGAGGTGCAGGGGAACGCGGTCTCACGCCAGGCAAAACCGAGGGCGGTGAGACGTGCGGTGAGATGTGCGCGTGCGGCGGCGAGTTCCGGGGTGCCGGTGGCGTGCGGCGGTCGACACGGCCATGCGCACAAACGGCCGGGGCCGCGGGGAGCGGGACGGGCGCCCTCGCACGCCACCGAGGAGGGCGCGACGAGGCCGACGAGAACGGGGGGCGCATGGAGGCGAGCGGAGTGGCCGGAAAGGAACGGGGCACCACACCGGAACGCCGGGAAATCTCCGCTACCCACCTCCACGCGGGCCATCGAGCCGAGGCCCCGGGGTTGATACGAGTCGGCGCACCGAAACACAAAGGCCAGTGACCGGCAACGATCATCGCCGCCGGTAGCCGACCGTGGGCGGAGAGTGT
Source organism: Rubrivivax sp. (assembly GCA_034522875.1). Lineage (GTDB taxonomy): Bacteria > Pseudomonadota > Gammaproteobacteria > Burkholderiales > Burkholderiaceae_C > Rubrivivax. The sequence goes on from JAXHKY010000035.1 coordinate 169,098, forward strand.
CGAGCCTCGAATGTCACGAGAAACGCTAAATCATGCGCGGCACCCCACCCCCCACACCACCCCGCGCAAAGAACACCACGACGCGGCGAACGAGGAGCGCACCAAGCGCGCACGCCGGCGAGAGAGCACAACCACCAAGGTCGTGCACGCGCGAAACGAGGCAGCGCACTTCACCAAGGTCGTGCACGCGGCGAGACAGAGCGCACTGTCCCAACCGCACGCGCAAGAGAGAAGCACCAAGGCCGCGCACGGGGACGCAGGAGGCGACCAAGGCGCGCACGTGGCGAGACGAGGAGCGACGTCACCAAGGCGCGCACGTGGCGAGACAAGCAGCGCACGTCACCGAAGTCGTGCAGGCGGCGAGAAAGTGCAGCGAACTGTCAGCGAAGTCCGTGCACGCGGCGAGACGAGCGCAGCGCACTGTCACCAGGTCGCGCACGCGGCGAGACGAGCGAGCGCGCGCGCGAGTCCGCGCACGCAGTACGGCAAGTGCAGCGAACTGTCAGCGAAATCGTGCACGCAGCGAGACAAGTGCAGCAAGCTGTCACCGAGATCGTGCACGCAGCGAGACAAGTGCAGCAAACTGACACTGAGGTCGCGCACGCAGCAGGCGAGTGAAGCGAACTGTCAGCGGTGACCAGCGGCCGATCAGCCCAAACGAGTTGAGGAGCGGGTCAGCGCAGCAGCCGCCGCGGAATACCCCGGAGCCGATCGCATCCCTTCTAGTTCATTGAAAGGGAGAGGTGCGACGGAGATGAAGCAAGAACAGGTGGTGGATCCAGTGCTGCGGCGTTCAGCTCGCCGGCTTCGGCGCCCCGTGCGGCGGGATATGCTGCTCGATCCCCACGCCGAGCAGGATCGTCGCCGCCGCGAGCGCCGCTCCCGTGAAGAACGGCACTCCCTTCCCGAGATAGTCGAACGCGAACCCCGCCCAGATGGGCCCGATCACGCGCGCGACCCCGCCGAAGGTCTGCTGCACGCCCATGTACAGGCCGCGCTCGTGGTTCGGGATCACCTGCGACAGCATCCCCGTCACGCAGGGGAACGTGAAGGCGGTGCCGAGCGGGATGAGCAGGATCGCGAGCGCGAGCGAGACGAGGTTGGTCGTGAACGGGAGCGCGAGCAGGCCGAGCGCGAGCAGCGCCTGACCGTAGCGCGACAGCCGCGGCTCGCGGTACTTGTCCACCGCGGGACCGAGCACGAGCGCGCGCGCGAGCACCGAGAGCACGCCGATGTACGCGAACACCCAGCCGATCCCCTTCTCGTCGATGCCGTGGCGATCGAGCAGGAAGAGCGCGAGGATCGCGGTCATCCCCTGGAAGGCGCCCATGCCCACGGCGTACATCCAGATGAGCCGCGAGCGCCGGGTCGCCGGGGTGCGAGAGCACGCGCTTGAGGGCGGTGCTCGAACGGCGGATCACGGGGTGCTCGCCGGTCTTGGCTCCCACGCGCTCGTTGCTCTCGGTGAGGTACTTGAACGCGAACCCCATCGTCACGAGCGTGAGCAGCGCGGCGAGCAGGCCGGGGGCCGCGTGTCCCCACCCGGCGGCCGCCGAGCCGATCACCGGGCCGATCGCGACACCGGCGTTGGTCGCGGCGGAGAGCCAGCCGAGCGTCTTCGCGCGGTCCTTGGGCTCGGTCGCGTCGGCCACGTACGCCTGGATCACGCCCACGGTGCCGCCGCCCGCGCCCTGCACGAGGCGCGAGAAGAAGATCAGCTCGAGCGAGTTGGAGAAGGCGAAGATGATGTACGCGATGCCGCTCGCGGCCATGCCGACGAGCAGGGCGGGGCGGCGGCCGAGGCGGTCGGAGACACGGCCCCACATCGGCGCGCTCACGAGCTGCGCGATGGCGAAGCTCGAGACCATCAGGGCGATCACGGAGCCCTCGCCCCCCATCCCGACGGCGTCGAGCGCGCGCCAGAGCGGTCCCTGGCCGACGAACCGCGCCGCGTAGTAGGGCAGCAGGGGGAGCACCATGAGGAGCCCCACCATGTCCATGAACGCGGTGACCATCAACACGACGAGCTTTCCCAGGGTGCCGCTCCGGCGGGTTTGGCGGAAAACGACCCGAAACATAACCGATATGCGCATCCCGTCAGGGTCGCCCGCCATCCGCGTCCGGTGAACCCTCTAGGGCACCGGCCCGCCAGGTCGTAACTTGGTCCAGTGATCGAGACCATCGGGCGGGTGTTCCGCGAGGCGCTGGAGTCGTTCGGCGAGGCCGGGAAGCTCACGGCCGAGGCCGTCCGGTCGTCGCGCGACGTGAAGACCTGGTGGCCCAACTTCACTCAGCAGGCCCGCCAGCTGGGCGTGGACTCGCTCCCCATCGGCATCCTCATCGCCCTCTTCACGGGCGTGGTGCTGGCCCTGCTCGCGAGCTACAGCTTCACGGGATGGGTGCCGCGCTACCTCGTGGGCACGCTCGTGCAGAAGACGGTGATGATGGAGCTCGCCCCGGTGCTCACGGGCCTCGCGCTGGCGGGCCGGGTGGGTGCGAACATCGCCGCCGAGCTGGGGACGATGCGCGTGACGGAACAGGTGGATGCGCTGGAGACGCTCTCGTTCGACCCGATCGCCTACCTGGTGGTGCCGCGCGTCCTCGCCGGCATCGTCATGTTCCCGGTGGTGGTGGGCGTGGCGATGTTCGTCGGGCTCGGGGCGGGATGGGCGGCGTCGCTGTTCCTGCTCGACCTCTCCTCGCAGGAGTTCCTCAAGGGCGCGCGCTTCTTCTTCGACACCTTCGACGTGCGCTATGGACTGGTGAAGTCGGCGAGCTTCGGCTTCGCCGTGACGGTGCTCGGCTGCACGAACGGCCTGCGCGCGCGCGGCGGCGCCCAGGGGGTGGGCTCGGCAGCGACGAGCGCCGTGGTGCAGTCGGCGGTGATGATCCTCGTGCTCGACGCCTTCTGGGCGATGGTCTGGCTCCTCGGGAGGGCCCGGTGAAGAAGTCCCATACGAACGATTGGATGGTGGGCGCGGCGATCCTCGCGACGATGGTGCTCATCGTGGCCTCGACGCTCTTCCTGCAACAGGCCGACCTCGGCGACAAGCGACAGGGGATCAGCGCCCGCTTCCGCGACGTCGGCAACCTGCAGGTGGGGAACGTGGTGGTGATCCGCGGCGTGCGGTCCGGGAAGGTGCGAGAGATCGCGCTGGCCGATGCCGGCTGGGTGGTCGTCGAGATGGACCTCGACGCCGGGATCATCCTCCCGACCGACCCGGTGGTGCTCATCCAGTCGTCGTCATTGCTCGGGCGAGTTCCAGGCGCTCGTGGCCGCGCGCAGTGGCGCGCCGCAGATCCGCGAGGTGGAGGCGCAGCTCGCCGATGCCGCGGGCGCGCCACCGAACGCCTTCCCGGGTGCCGTGCTCCCCGACATCGCACAGCTCACCACGGTGGCGGGCGGCATCGCGGGGAACGTGGCCTCGGTGGCCGAACGGGTGCGCACGGCCTTCGACGACACGCGCCGCGCGCGAGCTGCGCGCGAGCATCCGGAACTTCTCGACACTGAGCCGCGACCTCGCGCAGGCGGTGCGCGTGCAGTCGCGCAATCTCGACTCCATCGCCGTGCACGTGCGGTCGAGTGTCTCCGACCTCGCGCGAACGGCGGAGGCGGTGCGCAACGCCACCGGTCGTGTGGACTCGGCGACGGCCTCGGGCGAGATCACGAACATCGTCAAGGAGACGGAGATCGCGACGGCGAACCTGCGCGCGGCGAGTGCGCGCATGAACGACCTCACGATCGCGCTGCAGCAGAGCGAGTCGAACCTGCGCGGGGTGATCGCGAAGTCGGACTCGATCATGGGGAAGGTCAATCGCGGCGAAGGCTCGCTCGGGTTGCTCGTGAACGACCAGTCGCTCTACCGCAACTCGGATTCGCTGGTGATCGACCTGCGCACGTTGATCCAGGACTTCCGGAAGGATCCGAAGCGGTATTTCTCGCTGCGGGTCTTCTAGGGGAGAGGGATGCCGGGTGAGTGGGATGCGGTGGTGGGGAGGGATGAGGAGTGCGGTGGGGGGTGAGGGATGCGGGGAGGCGGGGGTTCGTGCCATGTTCTTCCCCGCATCGCTGTTGCTTACAGCTTTCGAGCTCACAACTCACATCGCCCTACCATGACCGAATCGCCGCCACTTCCTCACGCACCACCGCCACCCTCGGCGCTGCCGTCGCGCTCGGCGGCCTCGACCTCCGCCGCGCAGGACGACCACTGACGCGCCGGTGCAGGGCACGAGCGACCTGCCGCCCGCCATCCGTGCCCTCAAGCCGATGCGCGAGGGGGTCACTCCCATCAGCGTCGCCGAGCGACAGGGACGACTGGAGAAGGCCAAGCGGCTGATGCGCGAGCAGGGGATCGACGCGCTCATGCTCACCGGCGGCACGTCGATGGTCTACTTCACCGGCATCCAGTGGGGCCTGAGCGAACGGCTGCTCGCCGCCTTCATCCCCGCGACCGGCAAGCCGTTCCTCGTCACCCCGAAGTTCGAGGAGGAGCGGGCGATGGAGCAGGTCGCGCTCGGGCCGATGACCGAGGGCGCCGACGTCTACGCCTGGGAGGAGAACGAGGATCCGTACGCGCTCATCGCGAACGGGCTCCGCGCGCGCGGGCTCACCGACGGCGACGATCGCGGTGGAGGAGAGCGGTGCGCTGGCAGTTCAGCCATGGCACCGGGCAGATCCCGCAGTCGGTGCGCCTCACCGACGGCACGCCCGTCACGGCGGGCTGCCGCATCTACAAGGACGCGCACGAACTCGCGCTCATGCGCCATGCGAGCGCGGTGACGCTCAAGGCGTACGAGGCGGCGTACAAGTCGCTCAAGGAGGGGATGACGCAGGGCGACTTCGCCAACCTCGTCGCGCTCGCGCACTCCCGGCTGGGCTACACCGGCGGCGCCGGGGTGCAGGTGGGCAAGTACTCCGCCCTGCCGCACGGCTCGGCCACCCCGCAGACGGTGCGCGAGGGGAGCATCCTCCTCATCGACGGCGGGTGCAAGGTGGAGGGCTACAGCTCCGACCTGTCGCGCACCTTCGTGCTCGGCAAGGCGACGCAGCGGATGAAGGATGTGTTCGAGGTGGAGTACCGCGCGCAGAGCGCCGCACTCGCCGCCGCGAGGCCCGGCGTGCCGTGTGAGGCGGTGGACGCCGCTGCGCGCAAGGTGATCGTCGACGCCGGCTTCGGCCCCGACTACAAGTACTTCTCGCACCGCGTGGGCCACGGCATGGGCATGGACGGCCACGAGTGGCCGTACCTCGTGCGCGGCAACACGCTCCCGCTCGCGCCGGGAATGGTGTTCTCGGACGAGCCGGGGATCTACATCCCGGGGGAGTTCGGGGTGCGGCTCGAGGATGACATGGTCATCACGGAGAATGGGGCGGAGCTCTTCACTCCCCAGTCGACGAGCCTCGAGAAGCCCTTCTGAACAGCGATGTGCGATGTGAGCTATGAGCTGTGAGCGATGAGCAGACCGCATCGTCGTTACTCACAGCTCACGACTCACAACTCACATCGCCGTGGCAGGTCGCAGTCGGCAGCCAGCCGTCAGCGAACTCGTCTGCCCTTCTGCATCACCATCCTCACCTCCCGCAGCGTCTCGAATCGACGCCAGCGGATTCTGCCCCACCGTGATGATGTCCGCGATCTTCCCCGGCGTCACCGTCCCCACCCGCTCCCCCGCTCCCATCGCCATCGCCGGCCAGAAGGTCGCCGCGCGGATGGTCTCCATCGGATCCATCCCGTACTGCCGCACCCACGTCACCATCTCCTCGGCCGTGGCGTACCCGTGGAAGTTGGCGGGCACGCCGGCGTCCGTGCCGATGAGCATCCGCACGCCGCTCTCGCGCAGCTGGCGGAACTTGGTCTGCAGCGTGGGGCCGCGGTCGGGCACGTAGCGATAGTAGGCGAGCGTGTCGAGGCCCGGCGATCGACCGCCGGATGTCGCGCGCGATGGAGTCCGGCAGGTAGCGGTACCAGCGCGGATCGTCGAGATACTCGGCGTCGTCGCGGCGGTGGACGAAGTTGGTGAGCACGTCGATCGTCGGCGTCCACCAGAGCGGCCCCTTCGCGCCCTGCGACGTGCGCTCGCGGAGCGGCAGGATCACGTTCTCCGGGTAGCCCGGCCCCGTCTGCATGCCGGTGTGCTCGAAGTCGTCCACGCCGGCGATCAGGCCGCGGCGCACCTCCTCGGGGCGATGCGCGTGCGCGACCACGGGGAGCCGACGCTTGTGCGCCTCGTCCACCACGGCCCGCATCTCCTCCATCGTCATCTCGTCCTGATCGATGAGCTTGATGACGTCCACGCCCGCGTCGGCGAGGCGGTTCACCTTGGCTCTCGCATCGGCCGCGCCGTTGATGCCCCAGCGGAAGGCCTCGGTGCCCGGATAGGGTGCGTGCTGAAGGAACGGTCCCGAGGTGTAGATGGTCGCGCCCTCGAGCTCGCCGCTCTGGATGCGCTTGCGCACATCCATGATGTCCTCGAGCGGCGCGCCCAGGTCGCGCACGCTCGTCACGCCGGCCATGAGGCTCTGCCGCGCCGCCGCCGGGATGATCGTCGTGCGCAGCTCGCGCGGATACGTGCGATCCCAGTAGGCGTAGTTGCCGTGCCCCACGAGCATCAGGTGCACATGCATGTCCCAGAGGCCGGGGAGCACGTACTGGCCTTCGGTGCTGATGACCGTGGCGCCGGCGGGCACGGCGAGCGTGGAGACCTGGCCCACGGCCGTGATCCGCTCGCCCTGGATGAGGATCACGCTGTTGGTGATCGGGGTGCCGCCATTGCCGTCGATGAGCGTGCCGCCTACGAGCGCGGTCACGCCGGCGCGCGGCGCCGCCTGCGCACGCGTGTTCGCCGGCAGCAATGCGAGCGCGAGCGCGCCCGAGGCGAGCAAGCGCCCGCGCGACCGATTCGCGGCGCGCCCTCACGGCACCACCGTCCCCTGCGGATCGCGATCGCCGCCGAGGTTGAGCGTCTTCGCCGTCGCATTGAGCGCCGGCAGGTCCTTGGTCACCACCTCCTGCCACACCACACGCAGCTGCTCCCAGCGCACGCTCAGCTCACCGAGCCGCTCGGCCGCGCCCTTGGTCGGCCGCCCCTCGGTGCCGCCGGAGATGTAGCCGTTGGGGCCGTTGAGATTGCCATAGAGCTCCGCCCATTGATTGTCGATCTGACCCGCGAAGCGGATGGGGTCCTGCCCGCTGCGGCTCTTGGTCTGCGTGAACTGCACCTCGAGGCGCGCCATCTTGGCGGCGAGCGAATCCACCTGCTGCTTGAGCGCCGCGTCGGCGCCCACGCGCTTGGCGGCGCCCATGAGCACCTCCATCTGAGCGCGCACGTCGCGAAGGTCCTGCATGGTCTTGTTCACCGTGTTCATCGAGTCGCGCACGATGCTCGCCACGCGGAACTGCTCCGCGTAGTCGGCCGCGGTGATGTGCGGCAGGCGCGGGTCGGGGAGCACCCTGAGCGGCTTGCGCGTGGTCACGCCGTTCGCCGTGAGCACCACTTCGTAGTCACCCGGAGGCGCCTTCACGCCACCGTTGTAGCCCCAGAGCACCACACCCTCCACGAGCGTCGGCCCCGGGTAGGTGAGGTCCCAGGTGACGCGATGCATTCCGCGCGCGACCGGCAGGCGCGGCGTGCGTGCGGTGCGCGACGCGGCGCTGTCGGACGTGAGGCGCCGCACGCGGACGGCGCTGCGCATCCACGATCTCGATCGTCACCGGCTCCTTGGCCTCGGCGCCGAGCCAGTAGTGCAGGATCGCACCGTTGTCGGGCTGGTCGGCGAGGCCCGGCTGCGGATCGAACGGGTCAGTCCCCTTCTGCACGCGCACCGCCGTGCTCGGCGTGAAGAGATGCGCCGCCGCACCGGTGACGCTCGCCGAGAGCTCGCGCAGCGGCGCGACGTCGTCGATGATCCAGAGCGAACGCCCCTGCGTGGACATCACGAGGTCATCGTCGCGCGCCTCAAGGTCGGCGATGGGCGTGACGGGCAGCTTGCGCGGGAACTTCTGCCAGCGCGCGCCGCCGTCGAACGAGACGTAGAGTCCGTACTCGGTGCCGGCGTAGAGCAGCGTGGGCGTCTTGGGGTCCTCGGCGAACGAGCGCAGCGGATGATCCGACGGGATGCCGTTGTTCTCGGTGAGCTTGGTCCAGGTGCGGCCGCCATCGTCGGAGCGCCACGCGTACGGACGGAAGTCGTCCATGCGGAACGCCTGCGCCGCGACGTACACGCGGTTGGGATCGTGCGGCGAGAGGACGATCTCCTCCACCGTGCCGAACTTCGGCATGCCGGGCGGTGTGACCTCGGTCCAGCTCATGCCGCCGTTCCGCGTGACGTGCACGCGCCCATCGTCGGTGCCGGCCCAGAGAACGTTCGCGTCGCGCCGGTCCTCGGCGAGCGCGAAGACCGTGTTGAAGATCTCCACGCCGGTGATGTCGTTGTTGATCGGCCCGCCGGAGGCGTTGAGATGCTCGGGCGTGTTGGTGGTGAGGTCGGGCGAGATGCGCTCCCAGGTCATGCCGGCGTCACGCGTGCGGAGCACGTACTGCGACCCGTGATAGACCGTGTTGCGGTCGTGCCGCGAGACGAGGATCGGCGCCACCCACTGGAAGCGGTACTGCAGGTCCTTCGCCGCCTGGCCGAGCTGCAGCTGCGGGTAGGCGATCACGTTGCGGCGTTCGTCGGTCTTGGTGTCCCAGCGGTTGATCGCCCCGCCGTAGCAGCCGCCCCAGATCACCGTCGGGTCCTTGGGGTCGAGGGCGACTGGGCCCGTCTCGCAGCCCGACGCGTAGTCGTAGTCGGCGAACGGATGCACCGCGTTGCTCGACGACCACGCGGGCACGCTGATGGTCGTGTTGTCCTGCTGGGCCGTGTAGACGCGGTACGGGAAGCTCGCGTCGGTGATGACGTCGTAGAACTCGGCCGTGGGCTGATTGAAGTACGTGGACCAGGTGCGGCCGCGGTTCAGCGAGACCTGCGCGCCGCCGTCGTTGGCGACGATCATCTGGCGCTTGTCGCGCGGGTCGATCCAGAGGTCGTGCACGTCACCGTGCGGCACCGGGATCTCGGTGAAGGTCGTGCCGCCGTCGATCGAGCGGTAGAGCGACGTGTTGAGCGCGTAGACGACGTTCTCCTCCTGCGGATCGGCGCGCACGTGCGTGTAGTACCAGGCGCGCTGACGCAGCTTGTTCTCGCTGTTGGTGCGCGTCCAGGTGGTGCCGCCGTCGTCGCTGCGATACACGCCGCCCGCCGGTTCGGCCTCGATGATCGCCCAGACCTTGTCGGGGTTCGCGGGCGAGACGGTGAGGCCGATCTTGCCCGTGAGCCCGGTGGGGAGACCGCCGGCGAGCTTCGTCCACGTGTCGCCGCCGTCCATGGAGCGCCAGATGCCGCCCTCGGCGCTGCCCGAGATGAGCGTCCACGGCTTGCGCTCGGCGCGCCACATGGAGGCGTAGAGGATGCGCGGGTTGCGCGGGTTCATCGCGATGTCGCTCGCGCCCGTGCTGTCGTTGAGGAAGAGGACCTTCTCCCACGAGGCGCCGCCGTCCTTGGTGCGGTAGATGCCGCGTTCGGCGCTGCGGCCGAAGGGGCGGCCGAGCACGGCGGCGTAGGCGACGTCGGCGTTGGCGGGGTGCACGACGATGCGGCCGATCTGGCCAGCCGATCGCAGGCCGATGGATCTCCAGGTGCGACCGGCGTCGGTGCTACGCCAGGCGCCCCTGCCCATGGAGGTGTTGCCGCGGATGTCGATGGAGCCCTCTCCCACGTAGACGACGTTCGGATCGTTCGGCGCGACGCTCACCGCGCCGATGCTGCCGCCGAAGGAGCCGTCGGAGATGTTGGCCCAGGTGTGGCCGGCGTCATCGGTCTTCCAGACGCCGCCGCCGGTGGTGCCCATCAGGTAGGTGTTGGGCGAGCCCGGCACGCCGCTGACGGCGGTGGAGCGGCCGCCGCGGAAGGGACCGAGCATGCGGGTGCGCAGGCCGTGGAGGGCGAGGGTGTCGGGCGGTGCGGCCGCGCTGGCGGCCGTGGCCGGGCGCTGCGCGGCGAGGGGGCCGAACGGGGCCGTGGCGCAGGCGAGAAGGGCGGCGACGCCGACGGAGCGGCGCGAGAGCCGGAGGGCCGTGGGGAGGGGCATGGTGTTGTGCGGTGGGGGTGGAGCGAGGTTGTGCGGGCGGACGCTCGGAGGCGCACGATGGATCACGCGGCCGTGAGGCCGCCGGAGCATCACTCGGGGCGGGCGCACGGCCGGGGTCGGCGGTCCACCGCCCGTATTGTCCGATCCACCGCTGATCGCCGTCACGCCCGCTGCGAGTGCAGCGGCGCCGAGGACGCCGGCGGTGGCGGCGACGATCGTGCGGCGCTTGTCGAACTGGCGCACGCGAAGCGCTGAGAGGTCGCTGCGCGCGAGCGAGATGGTGGTGCCCTTCAAGTAGTACGTGAGTCCGTTGCGGGTGCGGACCTCGCTGATCGCGATATCGATGGTGTCGCCCGCGCGCCGCGGCGAGCGTTCCGAGGATGCTCGCCGGCGTTGGGTCCGATCTTCGGAGTGAGCGCGGCCGTGCCGGAGTCGGAGAGCACGGCCTCGAGCTCCGCGCCCTGGGGCGGGGCTCCGACGACCGGGACCATGTTGAAGCAGGCGCCCAGCAGCAGCACCGAGATGGGGAGCAGGCGGAACGCGCGCATGGGTGGAGGACGGAGAGGAGGAAACGCACCGTGGGCCGTGCCCTTGAAGGTCACGGCCCACGGTGTTCGCCGCAATGGGGCGCGGCGCCTACGGGATCACGGCGTTACTGGCAGATGCGCGCCGTGGTGGGCTGGGGAGCGCCGGGGTTCGCCTGACGCTCGATGAACGTGACCGGCAGGAAGCAGATGTTGGTCGAGGTAGTGGCGCCCGGCAACCAGCGGGCGTCGGCCACGTCGAACCGGTACATGTCCATCAGCCGCCGACCCTGCAGGAAGAGCTGGGTCTTTCGCTCGTACTCGATCTGACCCCGTCCGTTGCCCACGACTGCGCCATAGTCCGGCAGGCCGTCGACGGAGCGGGAGAGGTTGATCTCGGTGAGGAAGCCGGCGTTGTCCGCGGCGGCCAGGCGCCCTTCCGCGAGTATCAGGTGCATCTCGCGTGCGGACGTCTGCGTCATGGGGACGTTGTTGCCGACGGCAGGACGGCAGCAGGCGTCGATGGCGGCGGCAACCGTCGCGCTGGCGACGCCGGTGACCGGGTCGATCATCGCGATGCCGGCAAGACCGGGCGCCGGAACGATCGGACGTGTGGGATCGGGATTCACGAAGGTATTGCCCGCTCGAAGTTCGCCGCGGTTGTTCATCTCGAACCCGACATTGATGCCGGCCAGATTGTTGGCCGTGGGGGTCAGGCGATAGCGCCAAGTGACCGCCGTGCCGCCGCCGAGCGCGAGCATGGCGTTGGCGTCGGCGACCGCACCGGCGTCATTCACCAGCGGATTGCCGGGAACCGTCCGCGCGGGGCGAATCAGCCCCCACGCCGCGCGCGCATGCTTGGCGCGCGCCCGAAGGCCGAGCACCTGACGCTGGAGTTCCACGTCAGCGAGCGCCTGCGCCACCGGGAGGGCCCGGTCGAGCATGGTGATGGCCGAGTCGTACGCCACCTGCATGTTCGCCGGTCCCACCGCCGCCGCCGCTGCCGTGCGGTCGGACGAGAGGATGAAGTCGTCGAACATGTCGCCGATGGCGATGTAGATGATGGCGCCGTACACGTGCGCGCGGACCAGGTCGGCCCGGTTGCGCAGCGTGGTGGCCGCATCGAACGCGAGGACCTTCGCGACGGTGAAGTCGCTGATCCAGCGCGCCTCGGAGACGAACGGATAGGCACCGTCCGTGTACTCGTTGATCGGGTCGGAGAGATCCCCGTCATCGAGGTTCTTCCAGAACTCGCGCGAGCCCACCCAGGTGAGTTCGTCGGTCGCGACGTGGTACGGCCCGTAGATGGACGTGAGGGCACGCGTGACGCTCGCTCCCTGCCCGTTCACGAGCGTGGTGGCGCCCGCGGGATCGTTGAGCGCCGTCTCGATCACCGCGTTGGGGTTGTCGACATTGGTGTCGAAGGGATTCGCGCAGGCCGTGGAGAGGGCCGCCGCGGCGAGCGCGGCGGTCCCCACGAAGCGCCCCATCACACCGAGCCGACGCATGCTGTGGTTCGTTCGCATGGGTATTGGTCTCGGTCAGAAGCCGTAGTTGAACGCCAGCGAGAAGCGGCGCGGGATCGGGAGCCCGAACGCATCCGTGGAGTCGAGGAAGTTCTGGTCCAGCGCGCCGCCGATGCCACGGCCGATCGCGTTGGCCTCCGGATCCATCCCGGGGTACTTGGTCCAGATCACGAGGTTGCGGCCCGAGGCCGTGACCGAGAAGGACTTGGCGCCGAGCTTGGCCGCGATGCCTTCCGGGGCGGTCCAGGTCACCGCGAGTTCGCGCCAGCGGGTGAAGTCGCCCTGCTGGTGCTGGTGCAGGCCCGGCTCGAGCAGGCGGCGGTACTTGAAGACGTACTCCTCCGCCGCGGCCAGGCGCTGCTCCGGCGTGCTGGCCGGGTTGAGCATGGTGGACTCGATCTCGGACCACTCACGCCGGTTGGAGCCGATCGACGGGTGCTGCGACATGCGGAAACCGTCGGTCAGGTTCTGGATGAAGAAGCCGGTCTTGTACTCGAACAGGGTCGAGATGCGCCAGCTGTTGCCGATCTTGGTGTTGAACCCGAACGAACCGGTCCAATCCGGGATGATGTCGCCGACGAACTGCTCGCCGGTGTTGCCGTTGCCGTCGAAGTCGGCCAGCAGCGGCCGCAGGTCGCTCTGCACGCCCGAGTTCTTCAGGTCGCGCGGCGTGGCGAAGTAGGCGAGGAGCTGCGCGGTGGTGGCCGGCGTGCCCTGTCCCTGGAAGTTGATCGGCAGCTGGCTCGCCGGGTCGTAGCAGGCGATCGGCGTGCCGGCGCTGTTGTTGCGCGCGCCGCCCGCCGGGCAGACCTCGGCCAGGCGCGGCGAGAAGAGCGATCCGAGGGGATAGTCTTCCTTGAGGAAGCCGCGGTAGCGGATGTAGCCCACCTTGAGCGGCGGCGCGCCGCCGAGGTCGGTGAGGGTCTGCTTGAGGTACGCGGCGTTGAAGAAGAAGTCGGTGGCGAGGCGGTCGGTGTTGATCGCGTACCAGCGCAGACCGAGCTCGATGCCGTTCGCCTTCATGGTGCCGATGTTGTTGAGCTGGGTGTTCCTGAAGCCGCCCGAGACGGCGAACTGCTGCGCCACGAGGAGGTCATCCACCTGACGGTTCCAGGCGGTGAACTCCATCGAGAACTGGTTCTCGAGGAAGCCCGCCTCGAAGCCGAGTTCCGTCTCGGTCGAGATCTCCGGCTTGAGGGCCGGGTTGCCCAGGTTGGCCGGGACGAGGCCGGCGCCGAGCTCCGACGCGAGCGGGTTGAACGTGGTGAACTTGTCGAACGCGCCCGGCTGGCGGCCCGACTGACCCCAGGCGCCGCGGACGCGGAACGTCGAGAGCCACGAGGGGAGCATGTCCGCCACGCGACGGTGGTCGGAGACGACGTACGAGACCGAGACCTTCGGATAGAAGACGCCACCCGCATCCGCGCCGAACGCCGACGAGAAGTCGTAGCGGCCGCCGACGGTGCCGGTGAGGTAGTCGTTGAAGCTCAGCTGCTCCTGCGCGAAGTAGCCGCCATTGATGGTGGTGAGGAAGCCCTCACCGACCACCTGGTTGGCACCCGCCGCGCCGACCACCTCGATGCCCGGGCCGGGGAAGTTCGTTCCGCTGGCCGTGTGCGCGGTGGTCTGGTTGTTGAACACCTGCAGGCCGGCGACGAACGACGACTCCCAGGTCTCGTTGATCTGCTTGTTCCACGGCGAGCTTGGAGTCGCATCGTGATCACGCCCTGACGCTCCTGCCGCACGAAGCGCGCGCCGTCGGGCGTCTGGGCCGTGAAGAGGTCCACGTTGTAGCCGAACGGCGAGAAGCCGACGTCACGCTGGGCGGTGAAGTCGTAGCCGCCGGTGACCGAGAGGTTGAGCCCCTCGATGAACTGGTACTGCAGGTCCATCGCGCCGGCGAACCGACCGACCGACTGGTCGTTGAGCTGCTGCATCGACTCGCGGACGGTCATGAATGCTTGGTTGCCGAACGGGTTGCCCGCGGCGGTGCAGGCGAACCGACCGGCGACGGCCGACCGTGTGCAGTTGGCGGCCTCGGGGCGGGCCATGTAGGCGAGCGAGTTGGAGCCGTAGATGTTGTTGTTCGCCTCGGGGCTGCGCAGGAACGAGTTGGTGTACGACGTGCGTACGCCGATGCGGAGCTTCGAGGTCGGGATGAGCTGCAGGTTCACCGTCGCCTGCTGGCGGCGCGCGACGTCATCCGACGGGCCGAAGGAGCTGTTGCCGAACGGGCCATCCTCGGACTGGTTGCGCATCGAGACGAAGTACGTCACGGTGGGCGTGCCGCCCTGGACCTGCGCCGTGATCGTGTTCGCGGTGCCGTTCTCGGTGAGGAAATCCTTGAAGATCGGCTCCTCGTAGACCTGGAACGGGGTCGGGTTGTATCCGAGGATCGGCGCGATCGCATCGGAGACCGTCTGCGAGCGCGTGTAGAACGAGTTGGGGGCCACGCGATCCGGCATCTGGATCGCCTCCTGCTGCATGGAGATGTTCCAGCGCGGGGCGCCGACATTGCCGCGCTTGGTGAAGATCTGGATCACGCCGTTGGAGGCTTCGGTGCCGTAGAGCGTCGCCGCGGCGGCGCCCTTCAGCACTTCGATGCGCTCGATGGAGGCAGGGTCGAAGTCGTCGAGACGCGACGAACCGACGTTGCCGTTGGCCGCCTGACCGCCGCCGGCGTTGATACGGATGCCGTCGACGAAGATGATCGGCTCGTTGCTCTGCGAGAGCGAGGCGTTGCCGCGGATGCGGATCTTCGTGCCCTCGCCCGTCAGGCCGCCTGAGGGCAGGCCGACGAGGCCCGGCTCGCGACCCTGGAGGATGTTCGAGACGTCCGACATCGGCATGTTCTCGGGCGGCTTCACGATCGCGATCGTGTTGCCGAGCTTCTTCACCTCGGTCGCCTGGCCCGAACCGGTCACGACGACCTGGTCGAGCTGGAGCGACGACTGCGCGAGGGAGAAGTCCACGCGGACGACCTGGTCAGGCACGAGGTTCGCGGCGCGCGTCACCTGCGTGTAGCCGATGGTGCGGGCGCGAAGCTCGATGCGGAACTCGCCGGTCACGTTGGGCACCACGAGCCGGAACTGGCCCTGGGCGTTGGTGACGGCGCCGGTGGAGGTACCGACGACGAAGACCTGGACCGCCTCGAGCGGGCGATTCGATCCAGCGTCGCGGACCGTGCCCTCGACGGTCGACGAGCGCGCCTGCGCGTTGAGCAGCGCCGGGGCGATGAGCCCCAGCACGGCCGCGGCGCGGCGTGCGAACAGGAGAAGCCTGCCACTGCGGGGTTGGAACACGGGTGCATCCTCCATACAGGGTGGGACTGTGAAGAAGCGCCCGTCCGCGGCCGGCGGAAGGGGGGCGCTCGAGCGAACGAGCCAACTCCACAGGGGTCTGCGAGGCAGATGTTACGGCTGTCCGGGAAAACCCGCAACCACCTCTATAGGTGGGTCTCGGTGGCCCCCCCCGTCGACCCTGGTCGCTGGGGGGCGATGCCCGGCACCCGTTCCTGCCTCCGCCCCCTCTACCCTCGGGTCCCCGGTCCCGTCACGGGGCCATCGCCATCTCGGCAGATGCCTGGCGGAACTCTAGCTCAGCATGCCAGCCAGCGAGGCCGAGGTGAAGGCCGCGAGGTTGCCCGCGATCATCGCGCGCAGGCCCAGCGCCGCGATCTCCTTCTTGCGCTCCGGCGCGAGCCCGCCGATGCCGCCGATCTGGATGGCGATCGACGAGAAGTTCGCGAAGCCCAGCAGCGCGTAGGTCAGGATGATCGCGCTGCGCGGGGCGAGCACCTGCGCACCCCCGAGGTCGGTCGCGAACTGCGCATACGCGACGAACTCATTGAGCGAGGCCTTCATGCCGATGAGGCTCCCGACGTAGGCGGTGTCGGCCCACGGTACCCCCATCACCCAGGCGAGCGGACGCAGGAAGAAGCCGAGGATCGACTGCAGGCTCAGCCCGTCGATCCCCATGAGGCCGCCGCCCCAGCCGAGCATCGCGTTGAGCATCGCCACCAGCGCGACGAACGCCATGAGCATCGCGGCGACGTTGATCGCGAGCTGCACGCCCTGCCCCGCGCCGTTGGCCGCCGCCTCGATCACGCTGTTGTCCGAGGTGTCGCTCGTGAGCAGCCGCGCCCGCCAGCCGCCCATGTTGGGCGGACGGTCCACCACCGCGTCGGCGGCCTTCACACCGGCCGCGGTCACCGGCACCTCGGTCTCCGGCAGGATGATCTTCGAGATCGCGAGCCCCGCCGGCGCGTTCATCACGCTCGCCGCGAGCAGGTGCGCCGCGATGCCGGGGAAGAAGCCCGAGAGCATCCCCACGTACGCTGCGAGCACGCCGCCCGCCACCGTCGCGAAGCCGCCGATCATCACGGTGTTGAGCTCGGAGCGCGTCATGGTGCCGACGAACGGCTTGATCAGCAGCGGCGACTCGGTCTGCCCGAGGAAGATGTTCCCCGACGCCGAGAGCGTCTCCGCCCCCGAGGTGCCGAGCGTGCGCTGCATGAGCGTCGCGAGCCCCTTCACGATCAGCTGCATGATGCCGAGGTAGTACAGCACCGACATCAGCGCCGAGAAGAAGATGATCGTCGGCAGCACGTTGAAGGCGAAGTACGGCGCCGGTCTGCGCGACCATCGTCGCCGTCGCGCCCTCGCCCGTCACCGGCACCGACGACTGCACGAGGTTGCCGAACACGAAGCGCGCGCCCTGCTCCTGGAAGCCGAGCAGGCCGGTGATCAGGTCGCCCACCTTCTGGAAGATCGTGCGCCCGACCTCGGTCTTGAGCACCACCACGCCGAAGAGCGCCTGCAGGCCGAAGCCCGAGGCCACGAGGCGCCAGTTGATCCGCTTGCGGTCGTACGACATGAGCCAGGGCGATGAGGTCGATCGAGCCGATGCCGATGAACCCGACGAGCCGTTCCTGGATCGGGATGTCGAGCCCCTCGCGCGCCGCGGCCAGCCGCTCGGCGGCCGTCTGCGTCTGAAGGAGGAGCCGCGTGCCGAGGGTGATGAGCATCGCGGGAAGCTACGCGCGTCCGGTCGGTGTCCGCCACTCGCCTTCCCCCGCCGCTCCCCTCGCCGCTCACCACTCGCGGCACGGGCGCGCGGCCCATTCATTACATGCATGCCTGAACGCCTTC
Organism: Rubrivivax sp.; assembly: GCA_034522875.1. Lineage (GTDB taxonomy): Bacteria > Pseudomonadota > Gammaproteobacteria > Burkholderiales > Burkholderiaceae_C > Rubrivivax. Next base: position 186,428 of record JAXHKY010000035.1, read on the forward strand.
GCACGCGCGTCCTCGTGATCGGCTCGGGGATCGCGGGCCTCCAGACCGCCTGGCGCTCCTCCGACCATGGCGATGTCGTCGTCCTGACCAAGCGGACGCTCAAGGATTCCGCCACGGCCTATGCGCAGGGCGGCATCGCCGCCGCGCTCGGCGCGGGCGACTCGCCCGACCTCCACAAGACGGACACCCTCGCCGCCGGGGCTGCGCTCTGCGATGCCGCCGCGGTAGAGGTGCTCGTCGCCGAAGGGCCCGACCGTGTGCGCGAGCTCGCGTCGGCGGGCGCGCAGTTCGACACCGATGAGCGCACGGGCCGTTTCACGCTGGGGCGCGAGGCCGCGCACTCGCGCAAGCGCATCGTGCACGCCAAGGGCGACCAGACCGGCGCCGAGGTCGCCCGCGCGCTCATCGCGCGCGTGCACGAGCGCGAGAACATCACGGTGCTCGAACGCGCGCGCGCGCTCGACCTCATCGTCGAGCAGGGGCGCTGCTGCGGGGTGCGCGCGAATGTCGGCGGCAAGGCGGTGGAGATCATCGCCGATGCGACGGTGCTGGCGACCGGCGGCTGCGGCCAGCTCTACCGGTACACGACCAATCCTGCCGTCGCGACCGGCGACGGCTATGCGATCGCGCACCGTGCCGGCGCGAAGCTCGCCGACATGGAGTTCGTGCAGTTCCACCCCACGGCGCTCGAGACGAGCGAGAACCCGCTCGCGCTCATCTCGGAGGCGGTGCGCGGCGAGGGCGCGACGCTGCTGAACGACCGCGGCACGCGCTTCATGCAGAAGCGGCACAAGCTCGCCGAGCTCGCCCCGCGCGACATCGTGGCGCGCGAGATCTTCCGTGAGCAGATGGGCGGGAGCCGCGTCTGGCTCGACGCGCGCAAGTTGAGCCGCACCTTCGGGCGCCGCTTCCCCGGCATCCTGCACATCTGCCTCGCGCGCGGCATCGACCCGCGGAAGGAACTCATCCCGGTCACGCCGGCCGCGCACTACATGATGGGCGGCATCATCACCGACCTCGCGGGGCGCTCGTCGATGGAGCGGCTCTATGCCTGCGGCGAGGTCTCGCGCACCGGCGTGCACGGGGCCAATCGGCTCGCGAGCAACTCGCTGCTCGAGGGACTCGTGTTCGCCGAGCGCGTGGCGCGCGACGCGGTGAACCAGCCCCGGCTCCCGCGCCTGCCGCGGCGTGGCGACTGGAAGGTCACGCCGCTCCGCGACACGCGGTGCGGCGCAGGTGGCGGCGGACGAGATCCGCCGCGTGATGTGGGAGCACGCGGGCATCGCGCGGGACGGCAAGGGACTCACGGCGGCGCGGAAGTCACTCGATGCGTTGCGCGCGCGGCTGAGTGAAGGGATGACGGAGGAGCTGAACATGGTCGATACGGCGCGGTTGATCGTCGCGTCGGCGCTCAAGCGGCGGGAGTCGAGAGGGCACTTCCGACGGGACTTTCCGAAGCCGCGGAATGCCTGGAAGGGGCGGCATGTCGAGTGGTGAGGTGAACTGCGAGGAGCGAGGAGCGAGGGGAAAGAGCGAGGAGCGAGAGGCCAAGTGGAGGAGTGAAGGTGAAAGTGAGAGGGAGGGGGAGGTTCGGCGCGCATCACCCTCACCCTCAACCTCAACCTGAATCTTCACAGCTTCTGCTTGGTCCCTCGCTCCTCGCTCTTTCCCCTCGCTCCTCGCTCCTCAATCCGTTCCGGTGCTGGTGAGCACGCCCGTCACGACGAGCACCGCCAGCGCGAGCAGGAGCTCCCGCTGCATGCTCTGCCGAAGCCCCGTGCGGTCGCCGCCGGCGTGCCGCAGTTCCGCGCCCTTCCAGTGTCGATAGCCGAGCCAGGTGACGCCGCCGAGCAAGGCGAGCTTCGTGAGCAGCAGTCGTCCCCAGAGGGTCGTCACCACCTGCGAAGGTGACTCGACGAGCGTCCACACATGGTACGCGCCGCTGAGCGCGAGCATCGCCGCGCCGCCGAGGGCGATGGTGTGGAAGGCGGTGAGCACGCGAGTGAGGGTCGCGTCCGAGGCCTTTCGCGCGATGCGCCACAGGTGGAAGAGCGTCCCGATCCACGCGCCGGCGCCGAGCACGTGCATCACGACCGCCACCTGCGCCGGGATCACCTGGTCCGCGGCGGCTGCATGTCCCGCGAGGGCCGGCACGAGCGTCAGCACGAGCGTCGTGATCGCGCTCGCCGACCAGCCGCGCTGCGGACCGAGGCGCGCGACCGAGAAGGCCATGAGCGCCGCGACCGCCCAGATGAACTGCAATTGTAGCGCGCGGCCGAGCGACGTCTCGGAGATGATCGTGCGGAGGAGCGGACCCCAGGCATCGCCGGGGTCGGCGAGCGCGAGCACCTGTGCCAAGCGCGCGCAGCGGCGCCGCGACGAGCATCGCCGCCGCGCCGGCGAGGCCGTACTTGGCCGAATCGCGGAGCGCCGGCGCCGCGTTCGGTCACCATGAGTCCACTGCGCGGCAGCAGCAGATAGCGCACGGTCACGGCGCCCAGCGCGAGCGTGAGCCCGGCGTAGAGCAGGAAGCCGGCGAGCGCCGTGAGCGCGACCTGCACGTCGATCACGGGCGCCCCCGCGCTACGGCGTCTTGACCGTGAAGCGGTACGCGCCCTTCACGGCGTGTCCGTCGGCGGAGCCGGCGGTCCAGTTGACCGTGTAGACCCCGTTGGCGAGTTCGGTCACGAGGCGTGCGACGACCGGAGCGTCCGGCTTGGCGTCGTCGCGCGTCAGATTCGCGGTCGGGATGAGGCGGTTCTCGGGTCCGATCAGCTGCACGCGGCTCGACCGGGAGCTCGATCTTCTGGTTGAACCAGAGCTCGATGGCCATCGGCGAGGCGGTGAGCGTGGTGTCCTTGGACGGCGTGCTCTTCACCAAGCGCGTGTGGAAGCGCGTGTCATGCGACGGCCGCGACGCGGCCGTCGCAAAGAGGACCGCGACGACGAGGGTGGCGAGCGGAAGGCGGAGCGAACGGATCGTGCGCAGCGTGCGAAGCATCGAAGGAACCTCGGAAAGGCCGGCGCCGGGCGCCGGACGGGAGAAAGATGGCACGGACGGATTCAGCGCGGAGGGCGTGACCCCCCCGAGCGAAGCGTGTCCTTCCACGGATCAGGTGACCGCGGGTCGGTCACGAGGCGGAATCGGTGAGACTGTGCAGGAAGGCAAGGAGGTCCTGCCGTTCGGCCGGAGAGAGCTCGAGCCGTTGATGAACTCGCTCTTATTCGGGTTGTCACTCCCGGTGCCCGCATGCGGCCCGGGGGACGGCGCCCCGGCGGGGGGACCCAGAAGAGGGCCCCCCCTCCTCCGCCCGCAGGCCACCCCCCGCGCCACCCCCACCAACAACCAGGGAAAGGCCCCCAAAACAACAGACCCCCCCCACCCACCGTGGGGGCCCCAGAAAGGACTGAGCCCCCGAAAACCAAAGAACCGCAACAAACCCCCCAAACTCAAACCAACCAACCAGCCCCAAGGACCCCGAACCTCCTCGAAGTCGAGCATCGCGATCCCCCCCTGTTCGAGGGGAGCGCACCGCCGTCCCTCGGCGGAACAAACAGCAACCCCCAAAACCCCACCAAGGAGGGAACGCCGAGCGGGGAGTCGCCAAAACCCGGCGGCGACCGGACGCGAAACACGAGGGACGAAAGGACGGCACCCGCCCCCGCAGGGTATAGGGGGCGCGCGCGCTTACTATCGCGCAGTGGACCGTTCGCGAAAGGGAGTCGGTGCGCCCGCGACCGGCAAGTACCACTGCGGGCGCCGTCGGCCTCGCGCACTCACAATCTCGGAGACAAGCCAACGGGCGCCGCCGCAGCCACATCGACACACAACTGGGAGGCGTCTGGTCCGGGTCCACTGCCGTGTCGAGCGCGCCCTCCGTGGAGTGGTGCGCGGTATGGTCACCCTGCCCACCATGCGCAGCGGCCGACCCGACCGCCGTCGCGTGCGCGGGGCACGGATGCAGCGTCGCGGGCGCGCCGAGGACCGCGAGAGTCCAAAGCGCGCCCAGCGTGCCGATACCGCGGGTGAGGAGCCGACGCATAGTAGAAGCATACCCCGGCTGGGCGGGGGCGGCCACCGCGCGGGGCGCCGCAGACCTCGCCAAGGCTAGATTCCCCGCATGGCCACCACCCCCGCGAACCAGCGCGAGGTCGAAGAGCTGCAGCGCCGCATCCGCGCCCTGGCTGCCGAGCGCCGCGCCGTCATCCTCGCCCACAACTACGAGCGCCCGGAGATCCAGGACGTCGCCGACTACGTCGGCGACTCGCTCGGCCTCTCGCGCGAAGCCGCCAGGACCGACGCCGACGTGATCGTCTTCTGCGGCGTGCACTTCATGGCCGAGACGGCGGCGATCCTCTCGCCACAGAAGACCGTCCTGCTCCCCGACCTCGCCGCCGGCTGCTCGCTCGCCTCCACGATCGACGCCGAGCAGCTGCGCGCGTGGAAGGCCGAGCATCCCGGCGCCGTGGTGGTGGCGTACGTGAACACCACGGCCGAGGTGAAGGCCGAGAGCGACTACTGCTGCACCTCGGGCAATGCGGTGGAGGTCGTGAACGCGATCCCCGCCGACCAGGAGATCCTCTTCCTCCCCGACATGTTCCTCGGCGCGCACGTGCGCCGCCTCACCGGGCGCACGAACATCCACGTCTGGATGGGCGAGTGCCATGTGCATGCCGGCATCGACCCCGAGAACATCCGGCTGCAGCGCTCGCTGCATCCGGAGGCCGAGTTCCTGATCCATCCCGAGTGCGGCTGCGCGACGAGCGTCGTCGAGGCGGTGAGCGCGGGCGATGTGGATCCCGAGGGCGTGCACATCCTCTCCACCGAGGGGATGATCAAGCGCCCCGGTGAGTCCGACAGCTCGACCTTCATCGTCGCGACCGAGGTCGGCATCCTGCATCGCCTGCGGAAGGCGTACCCGGAGGAAGGAGTTCCACGCGGCGAACGAGCGCGCCTCGTGCGCCTACATGAAGGTCACGACGCTGCCCAAGGTGCTCGCCGCGCTGGAGAACCTGCAGCATCGCATCACGGTCCCCGAGGACATCGCCAGGCGCGCGAAGCGCGCGATCGAACGGATGGTGGCGATCGGCGGCGGCGCGCCCGCCGTGCCCTCCCCCGGGGTGGATCCGGGCGAGTGATGGCCACGCGCGAGCCGACCCCGCCGCGGCGGATCACGCCGCTCGCGACCCCGACCTACATCGCGGTCGGCTCGGGCTTCCCGCTCACGCGAAGGCGGCGTGGTGACGCTCGTGCGCGCGGCGCTCGACGAGGATCGTGCCTTCGACGACATCACGACCATCTCCACCGTCGTGAGCACGCGGCACTCGCGGGCACACCTCGTCGCCCGGTCGGCGGGCACGATCGCCGGCGTGCCGCTCGCGCTCGCCGCCTTCCGGCTGCTGGAGCCGCACGTGGAGATCCGGATCGACGCCGAGGATGGCGCCCACGTCGCGCGCGGCGAGACGGTGCTGCACCTGAGCGGGCCCGCGCGCGGCATCCTCAGCGCCGAGCGCGTCGCGCTCAACTTCATGCAGCGCCTCTCGGGCGTGGCGTCGCTCACGGCCAGGTACGTCGAGGCGGTGCGGGGGACCCGCGCCTACATCGTCGACACGCGCAAGACCACGCCCGGCTGGCGCGATCTCGAGAAGTACGCGGTGCGCTGCGGCGGTGGGCGCAATCACCGGCGCGACCTCTCCGATGCGGTGCTCATCAAGGACAACCACATCGCGGCATGCGAGGGCGATGTCTCGGTGGCCGTCGCGCGGGCCAGGGCGCACGTGCCTGCCGGGATCCTCATCCAGGTGGAGTGCGACACGGTGGTGCAGGTGCGCGCCGCCATCGCCGCCGGCGCCGATGCGCTGCTGCTCGACAACATGACGACCCCGCTCATGCGCGAATGCGTTGCAGCTGCGCCAAGGGGCACTGCTGGACCGAGGCGTCAGGCGGCGTGACCCTGGAGACGGTGCGCGGCATCGCGGAGACCGGTGTGGACCGGATCTCGATCGGTGCGCTCACGCACTCGGCGCCAGCACTCGACCTCGCACTCGACTTCGAATGACCGACCTGCTCGCCGCGCGTTCGCAGATGGCCATGTCGCTCGCCTTCCACATCATCTTCGCGGTGATGGGGATCGGCATGCCCGCCCTCATGGTGCTCGCCGAGCGCAAGTGGATCCGGACGCGCGACCCGGTCTGGCTCGACCTCGCCAAGCGCTGGAGCAAGGGGACGGCGATCCTCTTCGCCGTGGGCGCGGTGAGCGGCACGGTGCTCTCGTTCGAGCTCGGGCTGCTCTGGCCGGGCTTCATGGAGTACGCCGGCGCGATCATCGGCATGCCCTTCTCGCTCGAGGGGTTCGCCTTCTTCACCGAGGCGATCTTCCTCGGCGTCTACCTCTACGGATGGACGCGCCTCTCGGCGCGCGCGCACTGGTGGGCCGGCGTGGCGGTCGCGGTGAGCGGCACCATCTCGGGCATCTTCGTCGTCTTCGCGAACGCCTGGATGAACGCGCCCACCGGCTTCACGCTCGTGGACGGCAAGCCGACCGACATCGATCCCATCGCGGCGATGCTCGGCCCGGCCTCCTTCCCGCAGGCGCTGCACATGACGCTCGCCGCCTTCGCGACCACCGGCATCGCCGTCGCCGGGATCCATGCGTGGATGCTGCGTCGCGACCGCGACTCGACCTTCCATCGCGCGGCCTTGCACCTCGCGCTGCTCGTCGCGGTGCCCGCCTGCCTGCTGCAGCTCGTGAGCGGCGACCTCTCGGCCAAGTTCGTCGCCGAGTACCAGCCGGCGAAGCTTGCGGCGATGGAAGGGCACTTCGTGACCGAGCGGCGCGCGCCGCTGCGCATCGGCGGGATCCCGAACGAGGCGACGCGCGAGACGAACTACTCGGTCGACGTCCCCGGCGGCCTCTCCTTCCTCGCGTTCGGGGACTTCGACGCCGAGGTGAAGGGACTCGACGCCTTCCCCGAGAGCGACTGGCCGCCGGTCGCCATCACGCACATCGCCTTCCAGGTCATGGTCGGGCTCGGCTCGCTCATGGCCTTCGCGTGCCTCTGGGTCATCGTCTGCTGGGTGCGCCGGAAGGAGGTCGCCGAGTCGCGCGCGCTGCTCGGATTGCTCGCGCTGCTCACGCCGGCGGGGTTCATCGCGGTCGAGGCGGGCTGGGTCGTCACCGAGGTGGGACGTCAGCCGTGGATCGTGCAGGGCATCATGCGCACCGCCGACGCGGTGACGCCGATGCCCGGGCTCGTGATCCCGTTCGTGACGTTCACGCTGCTCTACGTCTTCCTCGGCGTGATCGTGGCCTGGCTGCTCTGGGCGCAGATCATCAAGACGCAGCCCGACCCGGCGCACCCGACGCGGCGGGACGTCTGAGATGGGACCGCTGACCCTCGCCGACGGCATCGCGGGCGTGACGCTGCTCGCACTCAACGCGTACGTGGTGCTGGGCGGCGCCGACTTCGGCGCCGGCGTGTGGGATCTCCTCGCGCGCGGGCGACGCGCCGACCGGCAGCGCGCGGTGATCGCCGAGGGCATCGGCCCCATCTGGGAAGCGAACCACGTGTGGCTGATCCTCGTGATCGTGCTGCTCTTCGGCTGCTTCCCGCCGGTGTACGCGCACCTCTCGGTGGTGCTGCACATCCCGCTCGTGCTCATGCTCATCGGCATCGTGCTGCGCGGGTCGGCCTTCACCTTCCGCGCGTACGACTCGACCAACTCGCCGGTGCAGAAGCACTGGGGACGGGTCTTCTCCATCGCGAGCACCATCACGCCGGTGCTGCTCGGCATGTGCGTCGGCGCGCTGGTCTCGGGCGCGCTCGCGGTGCCGGCGGGTGCCGACCTTCGTCGAGCGGTTCGTCACGCCCTGGACGTCCGCCGTTCGCGCGTGGTGGTCGGGCTGCTCACGCTCGCCGTCTTCGCCTTCCTCGCGGCGGTCTATCTCACGCTCGAGGCCCGCGACGAGGACCTGCAGGAGGATTTCCGCGAGATGGCGATCGGCGCGGCGATGGCGGTCGCGGCGCTCGCCGGCGTCGCGCTCTGGCTTGGGCATGGCATGCCGATGCGCGGTCACCGACCGCCTGCTCAACGCGACCGCTCGCGACTCCCGCTGCAGCTGTTCGACGGCGGCTCGCGGCGGTCACCGCCTTCGTGGCACTCGTCCGCGGGCGCTATCGGCTCGCGCGCGCGGCCGCGGTGCTGCAGGTGAGCGCGATCGTCTGGGGTTGGGGCTACGCGCAGTATCCCGCGATGATCCCCGGCGTGCACACCATCCAGTCGGCCGCTGCGCCGCCGATCACGCTGCGGCTCGTCGCGTGGGGACTCGCAGGCGGCGCCTGCGTGCTGGTGCCGTCGCTCTGGTACCTGTTCAAGGTCTTCAAGGGCGAGCCGGCGAGTGCGTTCGTGCGGGTGGACACGGCCGAGTACAAGGGGGAGAAGTGAGGCGCGGAGCCGCACGGCGCGCGCGAGCCCGCGGCCGAGGCGCGCGCGCGTGGCCGATGGCCCCGTCCGCTCGGCGAGAGCTGCGACTACTGCGGCGCGCGCACGCTCACCTGGCGGAAGTGCAAGCTCATCTGCTCGAGCTGCTCGCAGATCAACAAGTCCTGCGCGGACCTCTGAGCGGCCCCCCGAGGCCCTTCGCTGTCGTCCCGCGTCGAGTGCGCGATGAGGCCGATGAGCGCGGTTTGCGTGGTGCGCGCGATGAGCGCGGTGCGCGCTCACCTCGCACGCCCGCGCGCGAGCCGCTCGGCCAGCGCGTCCGGCTCGCTGATCGGCAGCTCGCACGCGTAGCGCTCGCAGACGAACGCGAGCGCGCCCCCCGACTGGCGCCTCGCGCCCCTCGAGCAGCGGCAGTCCGCGCACCGCATCGCCGCGCCCGCCGGTCACCACCAGTGACGGCGCGTACACCCGCGCCGCTGCGCGTGCGAGCGCATCGAACGCCGGCTCCCCCGGGCGCTGCCGGCGATCGCGCAGTTCCGTCGCGCCATGCACGCCGAGGTCGGCGACGCCGAGCAGGTGACCGAACGCGAGCGGTGCGCGGCGCAGCGGCTCGGTGAGCGTCGCGAGCGCGTACTCCGCGCGCCGACGGGACGCGGCACTACCCGTGTACTCGGCCACGAGCAGCTGCAGCTCCACGGCGAGCGCCGTCCCGGACGGGATCGCGTTGTCGGTCACGTCGCGCGGGCGCGTGACGAGGCGTTCGGCGTCCGTCGCGGTGTCGTAGAAGGCGCCGGCCTCGTCGTTCCAGAACCAGTCGACCGTGCTCTCCGCGAGCGCGAGTGCGAGGTCGAGCCAGGCGCGGTCGAAGGTGAGCTGGTAGAGCGCGATGAATCCGAGTGCGAGTGCCGCGTGGTCCTCGAGGAAGCCGGGGATCCTCGCGCGGCCCTTGGCCCATGAGCGGAAGACCCGGCCGTCCTTCACCAGCGCGTCGCGCAGGAACGATCCGGCCTTCACGGACGCCGCGCGCAGCTCGCGCGTCGTCGAACGCGCGCGCGCCCTCGGCCAACGCACGCAGCATGAGCCCGTTCCACCCGGCGAGCACCTTCTCGTCGCGGGCCGGGCGCACGCGCGGCGCGCGCGCCGTGAAGAGTGCCTCCTTCGCCCGCGCGATGCGCGCGCGCGCCTCGTCGGTGGAGAGACCGAGGCGCGCCGCCGCCTCGTCGAGCGGCACCGCGACGTGCAGGATGTTCGCGCCCTCGAAGTTCCCGCCCGGCGTGACGCCCCAGTGCAGCTCGGCGAGTGCCGCGTCGTCCGCGAGCAGCGCGCGCACCTCGGCGAGCGACCAGACGTAGAACTTGCCCTCGTGCCCTTCGCTGTCGGCGTCGAGCGACGAGTACCAGCCGCCCGCCGGGTCGGTCATCTCGCGCCGCACCCAGCCGAAGGTCTCCTCGGCGACGCGCCGCGCCTCGGTGTCGCCCGTCGCCTGCCAGAGATGCACGGCGAGCCGGGCGAGCAGCGCGTTGTCGTAGAGCATCTTCTCGAAGTGCGGCACGAGCCAGCCGGCGTCGACGCTGTAGCGATGGAAGCCGCCGCCGAGCTGGTCGTAGATGCCGCCGCGCGCCATGCGCGTCATGGCGTGGCGCACGAGCCGCAGATACTCCTGCTCGCCGGTGCGCGCCCAGTGGCGCAGCAGGCCGTCGAGCACCATCGCCTGCGGGAACTTGGGCGCGGTGCCGAAGCCGCCCGCCTTCTGGTCGTAGTAGTTGCGCGTCGCGCGGATCGTCTCGCCGAGCGTGACGGCGGAGAGCGGGTGGCCCGCCGAGGTGGGGCCTTCGGCCGCGGCGTAGATGCCGCGCAGCGACTCGGCGCCCTTGAGCACGTCGGCGCGCTTGTGCTTCCACGCCTCGGAGACCGAGACGAGCACGCGGCGGAAGGACGGCATCCCCATGCCGGTCCTCGGGCGGGTAGTAGGTGCCGCCGTAGAACGGCACGCCGTCGGGCGTGAGGAACATGGTCATGGGCCAGCCGCCGTGCCCCGTGATGGCCTGCACCGCCTGCATGTAGATCGAGTCGACGTCGGGCCGCTCCTCGCGGTCCACCTTCACGTTCACGAAGAGGTCGTTCATGATGCGCGCGGTCGTCTCGTCCTCGAACGACTCGTGCGCCATCACGTGGCACCAGTGGCAGGCGGCGTAGCCGATGCTGAGCAGGACCGGACGGTCCGTATCGCGCGCGAGCGCGAACGCGTCGGCGCCCCAGGCGTGCCAGTCGACGGGATTGTCGGCGTGCTGCAGGAGGTACGGGCTCGACTCGGCGGCGAGGCGGTTGGGCATGGTACGATTCGGAGTCTATCGCAGGACCCGACTGCCGCCCATCCATCGGACCCGCCGCGGTGACTGAACGCGCCACCACCCCGCTCGCCGATCCCGCCGCCTGGCGACAGGCGCTCCTGCTCGTCGCTGCGGGCGCCGCCCTGCGGATCGTGCTCGCCGCGGCGCTGCCGCTCTTCCCCGACGAGGCCTACTACTGGGAGTGGTCACGTCAGCTGGCCGGCGGTTACTTCGACCATCCGCCGATGATCGCCTGGCTCATCGCGGCCGGGACCTCGCTGCTCGGCGAGACGCCGCTGGGGATCCGCATGGGGCCCATCCTCGCGGGGAGCTCCGGAGGGCTGGCCCTCGCATTGGCCGCGCGCGCGCTCGCCGGTGACCGTGCGGCGCGCTATGTGGCGCTCGCCTTCCTCGTGCTCCCGCTCTCGGCGGCGGGACTCGTGCTCGCGACGCCGGACGCGCCGTTGCTCGCCGGGATCTCATGGACGCTCCTTGCCGTGGTGCGCGCGCTCGGCGAGGCGCCGGGGAGTGCGGCGTCCACGCGCTGGTGGGTCGTGGGCGGCCTCGCGATCGGCGCGGCGATGGCGTCGAAGTTCACCGGCGTCTTCGTGCCGATCGCGCTGCTGCTGGCTTTCGTGCTGCACGCGCCGCTGCGCGCGCGCTTCCGCGAGCCGGGGCCGTGGATCGCCGTGGTGCTCGCCTCGGGCGTGATGGCGCCGGTGCTGCTCTGGAACGCGCAGCACGACTGGATCGCGTTCCGCTTCCAGCTCGGGCATGGGCTCGGCACCAACGCCAAGGAGAACCTGCTCCAGCGCCAGCTCAATCTGGTCGGCTCGCAGTTCGGGCTCGTCACGCCGATCCTGTTCGTGCTGGTGATCGGCGCGATCGCGCGGCACCTGCGTGCGCCGCGGCAGGAGGCGCGCTTCGCGCTCGCGGTCGTCGCGGCCTTCTGCGCCCTGTTCTTCGTGTACAGCGCCACGCGCCGCAACGTCGAGGCCAACTGGCCGGCGATCGCGTGGCTCCCCGCGCTCGTGCTGCTCGGTGCGGCGCGCACCGGCGAGCGCACCGCCTGGGAGCGGCGCGGCATCTGGCTCGGCGGGCGGCTGCACGAGCGTGCTGCTGCTGCACGTGCTCTTCCGCATCGTCCCGCTCCCCGCGCGGCGCGATCAGGTCTCGCAGGCGCATGGATGGGACCGCCTCGCCCTCGCGCTGACTCGGCGCGCCGCACGCTCACCGTGCTCGGCGGCGCGATGCCGCGGGTCGCGGCCAATCGCTATCAGGATGCCGCGCTGCTCTCGTTCCACATGCTCGGCCAGCCGGAGGTCACCGCCCTCAACCTCGGTGGCCGCCGCAATCAGTACGACCTCTGGGAGCGCTATCGCGACCGCGCGGTGGCGGGCTCCGACCTGTTGCTCGTGCTCGAGATGCCACGCGAGGCGGGGACCTGGCCCGGTCCCATCCGCCGCCTGATCATGCACTACTCGAGCGTGGAGCCCGGTCCGATCATCGAACTCCGGCGCGACGACGAGATCGTGACGCGCCGCCAGCTCTGGACCCTGCGCGGCTGGGACGGTGCCTGGCCTGCCGACTCGCACCGACCCGCGTGCTCCTGCGCGCTGAGCGCGTCGACTTTCATCCTTCATCCTTCAGCCTTCATCACTACCGTGCCCGCTCGACCCCAAGCTCGACAGCCTGGCTCGCCGCCAACGACCAGCGCCTCCACGACGACCTCTTCGAGTTCCTGCGCATCCCGAGCGTGAGTGCGCGCTCCGAGCACAAGGCCGACGTCGCGCGCGCGGCGCGCTGGCTGCATGGGCGCCTCGAGAAGCTCGGCTTCGCCACCGAGACGATCGCCACGCCCGGGCATCCCGTGGTGCTCGCCGAGTGGCGCAAGGCGCCGAAGGGCGCGCCGACCGTGCTCGTGTACGGGCACTATGACGTGCAGCCGCCGGAGCCGCTCGAGCTCTGGACCTCGCCCGCCTTCGAGCCGACGGTGCGCGACGGCAACATCTACGCGCGCGGGTCGGTGGACGACAAGGGGCAGGTGTGGGTGCATGTCGCCGCGATCGAAGCGCATCTCGCGACGCGGGGTGCGCTCCCGGTGAACGTGATCCTGCTCATCGAGGGCGAGGAGGAGGTCGGCTCGCGTCAGCCTCGCACCGTTCATCGAGGCGCATCGTGAGACGGCTCAAGTGCGACGCCGTGGTGATCTCCGACAGCGCGATGTTCGCGCCGGGGATCCCGAGCATCCTCTCGTCGCTGCGCGGGCTCGCGTACTTCGAGATCAACGTCACCGGCCCCAACAGCGACCTGCATTCGGGGATGTACGGCGGCGCGGTGGTGAATCCGGCGACGGCGCTCGCGCGGATCATCGCGACCTTCCATGACGCCGACGGCCGCATCGCGATCCCCGGGTTCTACGACAAGGTGAAGCCGTTCCCCGATGCGGTGCGCGCGGGGATGAAGCAGCTGCCGTTCGACGAGGCGGCGTTCCGGCGCGATCTCGCGGTGGACGCCCTCGGCGGCGAGCCGGGCTTCACCACGCTCGAGAAGCTCTGGACGCGCCCCACCTGCGAGGTGAACGGACTGCTCTCCGGTTATACCGGCGAGGGCGCGAAGACGGTGCTCCCCGGCAAGGCGATGGCGAAGGTGAGCTGCCGACTGGTCGCGGACCAGGATCCCGAGGCGATCCGCCTGCTCATGGAGGCGCATGTGGAGTCGGTGGCGCCGAAGGGCGTCACCGTGACGGTGACGGCGCTGCATGGCGGACATCCCTGGCGCGCCGATCTCGCGGGGCCGCTCTACGACGCGGCAGCGCGCGCGCTCGAGGCGGCGTTCGGACGGGCGCCGGTGATCGAGGGCGAGGGCGGCTCGATCCCGGTGGTGAACGACTTCGCGCGTCTGCTCGGCGCGCCGGTGCTGCTGGTGGGGTTCGGCCTGCCGGGCGAGAACGCGCACGCGCCCGACGAGTGGATCAGCCAGGACAACTTCCGGCGCGGGCATGCGCGCGATGGCGGGGCTGTGGGACGAGCTCGTGCGCACCGCGTGAGTCTCTACGACACCCTCGCGGCCCTTGGCCGCGCCACGCCGAACTTCCGCGGCAAGGGCCGCCTCGCGCGCGCGCTGCATCACCGCCTGCGCGCCGGCGCGCTCGCGCGCGACCCCATGCGCGATGTCACCATGCGCGACGGCAGCCGCGCGCGCTGGGACCTGCGCGACGATGCCGAGGCGCTGGCGTGCTGGCTCGGCGAAGCCGACGATGAGGTGCGCGAACTGCTGCTCGGGCTGGTCGCTGACGACGCCGTGGTGCTCGACGTGGGCGCCAACATCGGCTGGTGGACCATCCCGCTCGCTCGCCGGCTCGCGCGGCGTGGCGGACGGGTCGTCGCCTTCGAGCCTGTGCCGGCCAACCGCGCACGGCTCGAGTGGGCGATCGCCGCCAACAGCGTGCAGGCGACCGTGGAGGTCGCGGCCGTCGCGCTCGGCGACCAGCCGGGCGAGCTCGGCATGTGGCTCAAGAGCGAAGAGACGGGCGCGGGCAGCGGCACGGCTGCGCTCGTCACCGGCGACGGTCCGACGCACCTGCGCGTGCCGGTCGTCACGCTCGACGCCTGGACCGCCGAGCACGCCCTGACGCGCTGCGACCTGATGAAGCTCGACATCGAGGGCGCCGAACTCATGATGCTGCGCGGCGCCGAGCGGTTCATCGGCGAGACGCGGCCGTTGATCTTCGGGGAGTTCGAGGCGTACTGGCTCTCGACCTTCGGGGCGACGTTCGTGGACGTGGCGGAGTGGGCGACCCGGATGGGGTACGGGATGCGGCGGTGGGATGCGAGGGGAGGGGTGTTCGTGCCGCTCGATCGGGTGGAAGCCGGGGTGCAGGACGTGTTGCTCGAGCCGGTTTGAACGGCGATGTGAGTGGTGAGTGGTGAGCTATGGGTGAACGACGATGCGGGGCAGCGCCTGAGCGCCACCCCGCATCGCAGTTATCTTCCAGCTCCCGATCTCCCATCTGTAGTTGCCCTAGAGCCCCGCCAGCAACGCATCGTTCGACGTGGTACTGGCGATCCGCTTGATGAGCCACTCCATCCCCGCCTGCGGCGGCATCTGCTGCAGCCCGCGTCGCAGCGTGTAGATCGCGTCGATCTGCTCCGCCTTGTAGAGCTTCTCCTCGCGCCGCGTGCCGCTGGTCGCGATGTCGAAGGCCGGGAAGATGCGCTTCTCGGCCAGCGAGCGGTCGAGCTTGATCTCGCAGTTGCCCGTGCCCTTGAACTCCTCGAAGATCACGTCGTCCATGCGCGAGCCGGTCTCGACGAGCGCCGTGGCGATGATCGTGAGCGAGCCGCCGCCATGCTGCGGCAGGATGTAGCGGGCCGAGCCGAAGAAGGCCTTGGGCTTGGCCATCGCCGAGGTGTCGAGGCCGCCGGAGAGCGTGCGGCCCGTGCCGCGCTCGGCGGTGTTGAAGGCGCGCGCCATGCGCGTGAGCGAGTCGAGCACGATCACCACGTCCTTGCCCTGTTCGACCAGGCGACGCGCGCGCTCGATCACCATCTCCACCACTTCCACGTGCCGCTTGGCCGGCTGGTCGAAGCTCGACGCCATCACCTCGCCGACGCCCCACGAGATCGCCTCGCTCACTTCCTCCGGACGCTCGTCCACGAGCAGGATGAGCAGCGTCGCCTCGGGGTGGTTGATCGCGATGCCTTCGGTGATCGCCTGCATGAGCATCGTCTTGCCGGCGCGTGCCGGCGCCACGATGAGCGCGCGCTGGCCGTAGCCGATGGGCGCGATCAGGTCGATCGCGCGGCGCGTGAGCTCGGGGCCGCCCTTGGCCGGACGGCCCGTCTCGAGCGTGAGCCGGCGCTCCGGGTAGCTCGCCGTGAGGGTCTGGAAATCGGAGCGGCGCGCGCCCTCCGACCGGCTCGCTGCCGTTGATCGTGACGATCTCGGCCACCGAGACGCGGCCGCGATGGTCGCGGCCCGATGCGCGCGTGGATCTCGTCGCCGCGGCGCAGGCCGTACTGCTTCACGATGTGCGGCGGGACCCAGCAATCACCCGGCTCGTTCGAGGTAGCTGAACTCGGCGCGGCGGATGAAGCCCGCCTCGCGCGCCGCGATCGAACCAGCCCGTGGTCTTCGCCATCGATGACGAGGATCTGCGGAACACCTGCCAGCCGGCTCGCGCTCGCCGCGATCGAACGACGCGCCCTCGGCGCGCTCAGGGCGGGCCGGGCGCTCCCCACGCGGCTCATCCCGGCGCTCGCCCGCCACGACGGCGACCGCGCTGACGACGGCCGCGACGGCCGCGGCCACCACGCTCGTTGCGGTCGCCGCGCCATCGCCGCGGTCGGGACGCTCGCCACGGTCCTGCCAGGGGCGGCTGCCATTCTGCGTCTGGGGTGATCCGTTGCCCGGATTGTCGGGCGCGCTCGCCCCGCGGGGGCGGCGCCGATCGCCACTCTCGCTCTGGGCGGGCGGCGGATCATATGACAGGAGCCGGTGGGGCGGGTGCCTCGGCAGCGGGCGCCGATTCGGGCGCGCTCGCATCGAGATACGGATCGGCTTCGAGATTGGCTTCGGTCGCGGCTTCGCCCTTCTTCTTCGGGCGCGCGCTACGCCCACGACGGGGCGGACGGCGGCTTTCAGTCATGCATACGGGTGTGGGACCACGAGGGTCGTTGCGGAATCGAGACCGCGTTCCAGCGATGTGCTGCGAGCGTCCTGACGTATCCGGCCGGTTCCCGGTCTTTCTGCCGGGGAGGCGCCGCGCTCAAGGGCGGGGCGGGGGAGCGTCGGGGAGCGTGATCGTCCGGTGGCCAAGGGCCTCACCGCGACGAACGGTGAATGAGTATCACCCATCCCGTCCCCACGCGCAACCCTTCCGTTGCGGCCCGGTGCCGCGCGCCGCTCAGACCTGGTCCGGCGGGACCTGTTCGCGGACGATGCGGATGAGGCGCCGACAGAGGTCGATGCAGCGCTCCACGCCCTCGCGATGCGTGGGCTCGAGGGCCTCCATCTCCAGCAGTTGCAGCTCGGCCAGCAGCGCGGCGAGCGGGTTGTTCAGCGTGTGCTGCAGGCCCTTCGGACGGTCCGGCGTGCTCAACGGGTCTCCGGTGCCAGCGGTGGTCGCGCCTGGGTAACTTTCCTCAATGGTACGCTCAAGCGCCAGATGCGCGCGCCGCCGTCGCGGCCGCCGTGAAGGACTACCGCTCCGAAGCCGACATCCCGCAGCTGCTCGCCCGCCTCGACGCGATCTGCGCCGAGACGCCGGACGCGGCCGAGCTGGTGGCGGCGGTGGAGCCGTTCCGTGAGATGCATGAGGTCGCCGGTCCGGTCTACGAGCGCGTGGTGGAGCGCGAACCGGACAATGCGGCCGCGCTCGTCGCGCTCGCCAACGCCTACTGGCTCACCGGTCGCGGGCCCGACGTGGTGGGGGCCATCGCTTCGCGCGCCGTTGCCGCCGACCCGGGCAATCGCGCCGCCTGGCACCTCTGGGCGCTCACCGAGAGCTCGCCGCGCGGGCGCATGAACCGCTGGCATCAGGTGACCACGCGGTTCCCGGACGACAAGCTCGCGCACGCGGCCCTCGCCGACAACGCGACGAGCGTGGCGAGCGCCGAGAACGACTCGGTGGCGCTCAAGCTCGCGATCGGGACCTACGAGATGCTGCTCGCGACGGCGACGGCGCCGACAGCGCACGGCGCTCACGGATGCGCTGGGTACGATCAAGAAGTGGCCTCCTCCCCCCCCCCCCCCCCCCCCCCCGCGCTGTAGCGGCCTGCGGCCGTCGGTAGTCGGCGGTGGGCAGTAGGCAGTGGGCAGTGGGCAGTGGGCAGTGGGCAGTGGGCAGTGGGCAGTCGCTACCGGGCGTTGGGTGCGCGCGCCGGTGAGACGTAGCGCGTGTTGCGGCGGTCGAGCTGGTCGAGCAGCGTCTCCAGTTCGTTCGCGAAGACCTGCACGCGCGGGATGCGCAGCGGATCGAAGGCGGTGTCGAACGGGCTCCTCGCCGGGCCGCCCGCGACCATGAGGATCGCGTCGAGCGCGTACGACGTGGTGCGCTGGTGCGCGGGTCGGTCCAGCGTCCGCGCTCGCGAGCAGCGAGCGATCCTGCGGCCAGATGCCGAGCGGCAGCGCGAGCGTGCGCATCTGCACGCCGGTGCCAGCCGAGTCCACGCGCCAGCTGCGCGCGCGCGATCTGCTCCTGCACCACCGACGTCGCTCATCTTCGAGAGGTTCGCGTGCCAGAGCGTGTGGCTGCAGAGCTCGTAACCGCCCGCCGCGAGATGGCGGAGCTTCCGCATGCGCCACGCGGTCTGCTGTCCCTGGATCCCCTTGTCGCCGAAGAAGGCGTGGCCCTCGGTCGCCGACGGGCAGCATGCAAAAGACCGCGCTTCCCCTTCCACTCGGGATGCTTCGCCGCGAACGCCTCCCAGATGCCGACCGCGGACGTCGGGATCCACCACGCAACGAGTCGCCGCGCTCGATGATAGCGGAACTGGCCCGGTGAGGCGTCGTCGAAGGTGATCACCACCGGCGAGAGGCCGGGGCCGACGTCCACCTGCTTCGCGATGAGCTGCCGCACCGTGATTGGACGGTAGCCGCGCGCATGCAGCAGCTCGAGATCCTTCGCGAAGCGCTGCCAGTTGCGCGACCAGCGGCTCTCGCGCTCGCCGATGAGGTGGTACTCGAGCACGGGGATCGCGCCCAGCTCGTTGGCGCTACGTGGCGCGGCGCGGCGCTCGCGCGCTGGTCGAGCGGGCCGCCGTCGCGCGGTGATGGAGCGGCGACGGACGAGTGGCGCGCGAACGACGGCCACGGCGGCATGCGACGCACGATATCGAGGAAGCGGACGACAGGCGTCGCACGAATAATCGCGGACGCCCACATCGCGCGCGCATGCGCGGACTCAGCCGAGCAGCCCGAGCGCGCGCGGCCCTCGAACCCGGGAAGAGCGCATCGGTGCGCATCGCGCCGAGGTGCGTGCGCGCGACTTCGCTGAACACCGTCCGGAAGTCGGTCGTGAGCGCGAGGTCGCGCCCCTCGTGCAACTGCTCGCGCGCGAGTCCGGGCCAGCGGCCGTGCACCCGCCCGCCCTTCACGCCGCCGCCGATCACGAACATCGCGCCCGCGTGGCCGTGGTCGGTGCCGCCGTTCCCGTTCTGGCGCGCCATGCGCCCGAACTCCGACATCGTGAGGATCACCACGTCCTCCATGCGGTCGCCGAGGTCGGTGACGAGGGCGGCGATGCTCGCGCCGAAGTCGCCGAGGCGGTTGGCGAGCTGACCGGTCGCGGCGCCCTGATTCACGTGCGTGTCCCAGCCGCCCACGTCGGCGAAGGCGACCTCGAGCCCGACGTCGGACTTGATGAGCTGCGCGATCTGCCGAAGGCGCTGGCCGAACTCGCCGCGCGGGTACTGGGCGCCGTTCGCCGGCGCATAGCGCGACGGGTCGGCCTCGCGGAGGCGCTTCACGGCATCGAAGGTCTCGGCGCCGGTCGAGTGCACGAGATCCGCCGAACCGGTGCGATAGAGCGCCTCGAGCCGCTCGGCAACGCCGCCCGCGCTGCGCACGGTGAAGGCGTCGATGGACGTCATCGCAACGGCCGGAGAGGGGCCCTGCAGGATGCGCGGGGTCTGCTGGGTCATGCAGACGGCGCGGAACGGCTCGGGGCGGCCGGCCTCGCAGGTGTCGCAGGTGGCGAGGTAGCGGTTGAGCCAGCCGTCCTTGGTGCCCTTCACGTCGGGGGTGCCGCTCTCCATGTAGTCCTGCGCGTCGAAGTGCGAACGGGTGGCGCTCGGGCTGCCGACGGCGTGGATGGGCGCGAGGAGGCCGCGATCGTAGAGCGGCTTGAGCGGTGCGAGTGCCGGGTGGAGGCCGAAGAAGCCGTCGAGGTCGATCGCGCCGGCGGCACCCGCCGCGCGGGCGGGACGGGCGATGCCGATGTTGGGGCGGAGCCGGTAGTAGTCGGGGTCGCCGTGCGGGACGACCATGTTCAGCGCGTCGGCGGCGCCGCGCTGGAAGAGGCAGACGAGGACCTTGCCCTTCGCGGATGCGGGGAGCGCGAAGGCGGTGCGGCGGAGGAAGCTGGGGCTCAGGCCCATCGTCATCAGGGCCAGAGCGCCGGATCGCACGAACATGCGTCGGTGCATTGGGTGCGGGATGCGGGGAGGTGAACACCGATGCGGGATGTCCGGGCGGTACGGGGTACGGGATCGGGACGGCGGCGCGGGTGCGGGGCAACTCCCATGCGCCCCCCCCCAGCCATCTCCCGCGCTGCAGCTGGCCGCGACCACCTCCACCTTTGAACTCCGGTCCGACCGATCGCGACGGCCGACGCTGTGCCAGGCCCTTGGAACGGCGGGATCGGGCGTTCCCCATCTGTCGCGTGTGCCCTTCTGCAGCGGGTTGCTGGCCGTTGATCAGGATCTCGCGGGTTTCCGGCGGAGACGCGGCCGCCGAGGAAGGCGGCGATCACGGCGTCGACCTGTCGCTCGCGGCGGCGGTGATCAACGAGCTCTGGCGCCGGGCCAGCCGAGTGGGCGCGCGCCCGGGCAAGCGACCGGCGCCGACCGCGAGGCCGAAGTTGATGCGGTTGAGGATCGCGCCGGTGCCCATCCACTCGCTCGCGACGTCGGGCCAGCCGTCGGGGGTCTGTCGACCGTAGATCGGCTGCCCGAGCTGCGCGACCAGCTGCGCTGTGCGCGGCGTGCGGTCCGGAGTGGCGTCGAGAGCGCGGAGCGCGCTCACCACCACCTCGAACGGTGTCTTCACCTTGGAGCGGAACGCCGCGCGCGAGAAGAATTCGGGGCTCGTGACGATCGCGCGCACCACCTCACGGATGTCGCCGTCGCTGCGCGTGAACGCCTCGGCCGCGCGGTCCACGAGTTCCTCGGGAGGCTCGTCGCTCACGAAGCGCCGCACGAGCTTGGTCGCGATGTGGCGGGCCGTCGCCGGGTGGCGCGCGACGATGTCGAGGACCTCCTCGCCGTCGGCGAGGCCGCGGCCGCCGCGGAGCTTGTGGCCGAGCACCGTCTTCTCGCCGGCGTCGTGCACCATCGGATTGAAGAAGAAGACGCCCGGCTCGGGGGAGCGATGGCGCTGGACGCGCGGGTCGCGCGCCGCTGCCGCGCGAGCGCCCACGCGCCCACGGGACCGCGCGCCCGGCCACTGGCGCATCTGCTGCGCGTTGCGGCTGCTGCGGCAGGAAGGTCCACCCGGTGAGCGCTCTTGCGACCTGGATCACATCCTGACTGCGTGTAGCCGCCGTCCACGCCGAGCGTGTGGAGCTCGAGCAGCTCGCGCCCGTAGTTCTCGTTCAGGCCGCGATTGCGCGCCTGCGCGAGGCGCGGCGTCTCGAGGCGCGGGCGGCCGCTGTCGGCGGCGCTCTGCCAGTTGTCGAGGTAGTAGAGCATCGCCGGACTCTTGGCGACGGCGCCGAGCAGATCGCGGAACCTGCCCGAGCGCGCGCGGGCGGATGACGCGGTTCTCGTACTCCGGGATCGCGTAGCGCTGCAGCGCGTTCTTGCCGCCGAAGACGGAGAAGTGATTGAGCCAGAAGTCGGTCATCACCTCGCTGAGCTGGCGCTCGGTGAGGAGGGCGCGCCCGATGCGCGCGGTCTGCACTTCGGTGCTCACGCGCCGCAGTCCCTCGACCACGCGGCGAGCCCCTGAGTCCGCTTGGCTCAACGAGTTACGGTTCCCCGCCCCCAGGGCCTGGAGGGCCTCGTTGGGCCTCGGGTACGCCTCTTGCAACTCGGAGTAGGTCAGGTCGAGGGTCTCGAACTGGCTGAGCCAGGTCTCGAGTTCGTCGTCCGGGATCCGCTCCGGTCGGAGCTGCTGCGTGATGAACGCATCCACTCCCATCGCACGGACCCGGGCGACGTCCCCGGGGCGAGCGCCGAAGGTGAGGCGGCTCAGCACGTGCTGGACCTGTTCGTCGGCGGTCTGCTCGCGCGGCGCCGCGGCGTGCCGATACTCGACATCAAGCCTTGGGGGGCCGTCGTCGTGTCGCGTGGTGCTGTGGGGCGCGCACGCAGCGGCCAGGGCGAGGGCGGCGCAGGGTCGGCGGCAAGGGCATCATGCCTAGACCGACGAACTGGGACCGCCGAAAGGTTAAGGCAGGATGAAGGCCGTCGCGTGCGGGAATGCCGTCTGCGCCCTCCGCGCGGCCGGGCGATCATGGTGGAGAGCAGGGATTCCAGGAACGTGCGCGATCCATCACCCGATGGACTCGATGAAACGATTCGCGATCACCTGCTGCTCGCCGCCACTGTGCAGTAATGTCGTGACATTCGCGTGTACCATGGGTAGAACTCGTACGACGCTCGGCGTATTCGTATCACGAGAGCGGCAGGCACGCCGACAGACCACGGGCGAGCGACGAGCGATGCTGGACGTGATGGTGCAGTGGGAGCAGGGCCGGGGAGCATCCCGCCCGCAATCGCGCGCGCGAGTCTGGTCGCGTCGCCCCGAGACGGCTCGAGTCGCCGTCGCGCGACGTGGTCACCCTCTACGGGCAGCCGACGCCGGAGTCACTGGCGCTCGCGCTCGCGGCAGCGGTCGAGGCGCGAAAGCAGGGGCCGCTCGGGCAACGCGAGTTCGCCGTCTCCGAGTCCACGGTGCCGTTGGCGACGCGGCGTATGCGCGATCGCTCCACGGGTGAGCTCATCACGCGGGGACCTGGTTCATCCCGCTCACCGTGCTGCGCGAGACCGCGCAGGATCTGCTCGCCGAGGGTGGGCAGGCGATCCGCCGGCTCCTCGCCGGGCTGCTCATGACCGACTGGCCGGAGGGGACGCGCCGCGCGCTCTCGTTCCAGCTGGCCGCCACCGGTTCCGGCGCCGGGGCACCGCAGCGCACGTCCGACACGCTCGCCGCCCTTCGCGAGGCCGACGGCGCGGACGGCGCCAACTTCGACGACGCGCATAGTCAGCCGGACAGGGCCATACGCGCGCGGGAGCACGCCAGGGTGCGTGTGAACGCGGAGCTGCGCTTCGGGCGCGGCCCGAACAGGGGGAAGTCCGCACACATGTTGCGGCTTCCCCCTGCTTGCACCCTTCCGGATCCGCGAAGCACCCTCAGGAGACCAACGCACGCGCCCGCCTGGAGGCGGGAGGAGGGTGTCCCCATGCGGGAATACAAGAGCGCAGAGATCCGCAACATCGCGGTAGTGGGCCATGGAGCGAGCGGGAAGACCACACTGGTCGACGCGCTCGCTTTCGTTTCCGGGGCGACCCGACGCCATGGCTCCATAAAGGACGGGACGACCCTCACCGACACGTCCCCCGAAGAGGTCGCCCACGGCTACTCCATCTCCCTCGGCTGCGCGTACGCCGAGTGGCGCGACAGCAAGATCAACCTGCTCGACACGCCCGGGTACGCGGACTTCGCGGGCGACGCGATCGCCGGGCTCGTCGCGGCCGATGGCGCGCTCGTGACCGTCGGTGCGACGGGCGGCGTGGAGGTCGGCACCGAGCGGATGTTCCGCGAGGCGGTCAAGCGCGCCGATCCCGTGCTCTTCGTGGTCGCGATGATGGACAAGGAGTACGCCGACTTCGACAAGGCGTACGAGTCGATCAAGGCGCGGCTCACCGCGAAGGTCGTCCCGGTGGAGATCCCGATCGGCGCCGGCGCGGGCTTCAAGGGGATCATCAACCTCTTCACCAAGAAGGCGCACCTCTTCAAGCCCGGCACCAA
This sequence comes from Rubrivivax sp., assembly GCA_034522875.1. Taxonomy (GTDB): domain Bacteria; phylum Pseudomonadota; class Gammaproteobacteria; order Burkholderiales; family Burkholderiaceae_C; genus Rubrivivax. Next base: position 209,897 of record JAXHKY010000035.1, read on the forward strand.
GGCCGGCGAGTACGAGGAGGGCCGATCCCGGCTCGGAGCAGGGCGCGATTCGAGCGCTATCACGCCGAGATGGTGGAAGCCATCGCCGCGACCGACGACGCGCTGCTCGAGAAGTTCTTCGCCGGCGAGGAGATCCCGGGCGACCTCGAGATGCAGGCCATGAAGGAGGCGATGAAGCGCGCCGAGCTCTTCCCGCTGCTCTGCTGCTCCAGCCAGCTCACCTGGGGCGTGCGCACCGTGCTCGACTTCCTCGTGCAGCTGATGCCCAACGCGTACGAGATGGAGGAGGTCCACGCGTTGAAGGGCGCCGAGGGCACGCAGATCGTCGAGATCCATCCCGAAGGACGACGGCGCCGTTCGCCGCGCTCGTGTTCAAGACCACCAGCCGAGAACGCATGTGGGCGAGGTGTCGTACTTCCGCACCTACAGCGGCATCGGTCGCCGAACGGCGCCGAGGTGCTACAACGCGACGCGCGACGTGCCGGAGAAGCTCAAGCATCTCGCCATCCCGCAGGGGCAAGGAGCGGATCGAGGTCGCCGCGGCTGTATCGCCGGCGACATCGGCTGCGTGGCGAAGCTCAAGAACACGCACACCAACGACACGCTGAGCACCCGCGAGCATCCGGTGCGCCTGCCGCCCATCCCGTTCCCCGACCCGCTCGTGAGCTTCGCCATCGAGGCCGCCGCGCGCGCCGACGAAGAGAAGCTGCAGCTGGGGCTGCATCGCCTGCATGACGAAGACCCCACCATCCAGTCGCACTTCGAGGGCGAGACGCACGAGACGATCGTCGAAGGGCTCGGCGAGCGGCATCTCGACATGGCGCTGCAGCGGCTCAAGCGGCAGTTCGGCGTCAAGGCCAAGCTGCGGGCGCCGCGCCATTGCCATATAGGGAGACGCTGCTCGGCGCACGCCGAAGGGCAGGGGCGGCACAAGAAGCAGACGGGCGGGAAGGGGCAGTTCGGGGACTGCTGGATCCGGATCAAGCCGGCGCCGCGCGGGTCGGGCTATGCGTTCGTGGACAAGATCTCGGGCGGCGTGATCCCGCGGCAGTACATCCCGGCGGTCGATCGCGGAGTGCAGGAGGCGGCCGAGCGTGGGGTGCTCGCGGGCTATCCGGTGGTGGACTTCAGCGTCGAGGTGTTCGACGGGTCGTACCACTCGGTCGATTCGAACGAGTCGTCGTTCAAGATGGCGGGGATCCTCGCGTTCAAGACGATCGCGCCGAAGTGCCGGCCGGCGTTGCTCGAGCCGCTGATGGCGGTGGAGGTCTCGCACGCCCGATGCGTTCCTCGGCGATGTGATGGGGGATCTGTCAGGGCGGCGCGGGCATATCGCGGGGACCGAGCCGCTGCGGATGAGGGGGTGGGACGGTGGTGAAGGCGGTCGTGCCGCAGGCCGAGCTGCATCTCTATGCCACGAAGTTGCAGAGCATCACGCACGGGCATGGAAGCGTGCGGTATCGCTTCCAGGGGTTCGAGATGATGCCGCAGGAGGCGGCGGCGAAGGTGCCGGTGCGAGGGGAAGGAGAAAGAAGACGGGAGTGAGATGAGCGTTCAGCTTCCGCGCGGTCTCGAGCGCGGCCGTCTCCCTGACGGCCGCGCTGGCTTGCCGTGGCGACGGCCCCAGCCGCCCCCACCTGCCATCGCCGACCTCGCCCTCCGCCCGGGCGTCATCAACGCTCGCCTACGCCGACACCCTCCAGACGCCACCGGCGGCGGTCGCACGAGGCGAGTCCTGGTCCCTGCGCGAACGGCACGCTCCCGCCGGGCATCGCGCTCGCGAGCAGCGGCGTCCTCAGCGGCACGCCCACCACCGCCGGCACCTCCACCTTCGACATCCGCGTCGCGAGCTCGGGCAAGAAGCGCACGCGCACCTTCACCATCCAGGTGCTCCCGCTCGTCGTCATCGCGACCAACGCGCTCCCCAGCGCGAGCCAGTCGCAGCCATACTCCACCGTGCTGTCCGCCACCGGCGGCACCGGCATCTACGCTTGGGCCGTCGCCGCAGGCACGCTCCCAGCGGGGCTCGCGCTGAGCGCTGCCGGCGAGATCGCCGGCACGCCGACCGCGTTCGGCACCGACACGATCACCATCAGCGTGACGAGCGGAACGCAGGTCATCACGAAGGTCTTCGCGCTGACGGTCGTGCCGTCGCTCACCATCACCACCGCGTCGCTCCCCGAGGGCACCGTGGGTGAGCCGTACGCCGATACGCTCCGCGCGCTCGGCGCCGGCCCCGTCGCGGCCTGGGGCGTGGAGAGCGGCGCCCTGCCGGCGGGCCTCACGCTCCTCTCGAGCGGCGTCCTCTCCGGCACACCCACCACGGCGGGCACGAGCGACTTCACCGGTGCAGGTGACGAGCGGCGCGCAGGTCGCCACGCGCGCGCTGCAGGTCGCGTCGTCGTCGCGGCGCTGGTGCTCGAGACCTCCGACGTTCCCCGATGGCCGCAGCGGGCGATCCGTTACTCGCAGGCGCTCGCGGCGAGCGGTGGCACGGGGTCGTACGAGTGGAGCGTCGTCGCGGGTGCGCTGCCGGCCGGCCTATCGTTCTCGGCGGCGGGACTGCTCGACGGCACGCCCACGACGCCCTCCAACAACACGTTCACGCTTCGCGTCACGAGCGGTGCGCAGCAGCGCGAGCGCGCCTTCTCGGTGCAGATCTCCTCCGCCGACGCGGCGAGCGTGGTCATCACACCGAACGCCGCGTCGGTGGAACTGGGAGACTCGCTGCAGCTCGCGGCCGAGGCGCTGGACGCGGGCGGCGTACCGCTCCCCGGACGGCCGATCGCCTGGTCCACGCTCGACGCGAGTGTCGCGACGGTGAGCGGCAGCCAGGCTCGGTGCGCGGCATCTCCATCGGCAGCGCTGGCATCATCGCGAGCGCGACGGGTGCGGGCGGCGCGATCATCAGCGACACGGCGATCGTCACCGTCACGCCTCGACCGGTGGACAGTGTGGAAGTCGTGCCCACGCGCGCGAGCCTGCTCATCGGCGAGACGCAGCAGCTCTCCGCCACCATGCGCGACCGCTTCGGCAATGTGCTCGCCGGGCGCACGGTGATCTGGGCCTCGTCCGACGCGAGCATCGCGGCCATCGACGCGAACACGGGGCTCGTGACGTCGGGCGCGGCGGGTGAAGCGACCATCACCGCGCTGAGCGAAGGCGTGACGGGAACGGGCACGGTGCTCGTCTCACGTGGGCTCATCCTCGCGGCGGTGCAGGGAGGGTCGCAGCGCTCACTGCGGTCTGAGCGAAGCGGGGCTGGTGTTCTGCTGGGGCCGCAACGCGGAAGGCCAGCTGGGCGACAGCTCGCGCGTCGCACGCGTGAACCCGGTGCGCGTGCGCGGCAGCACGTCGTTCGCGCAACTCGACGTGGGCTACTCGCACGGCTGCGCCCTGACCGCAGCGGGCGCGGCGCACTGCTGGGGCAGCAACAGTGCCGGGCGCCTCGGCGACGGTACCAGCGAGGATCGGCTGACGCCGGTCCCCGTGAGCGGCGGCCTCAGCTTCGTGGAGATCGAGGCGGGGGGGACACACAGCTGCGGCCTCACCGCCGCGGGGACGGCCTACTGCTGGGGATTGAACATCTCCGGGCAGCTCGGCGACAACTCCACCAACAGCCGGACCGTGCCGACGCTCGTCGCCGGTGGCCACACCTTCGCTTCGCTCGCGCTTGGGCGGGAATCACAGCTGCGGTGTCACCACCGCGGGTGCCGCGTACTGCTGGGGGCTCAACGCGTTCGCGCAGATCGGCGACGGGACGACGGGGAGCATCAACAACCGGATCGTGCCCACGGCCGTGACCGGAGGACTCACCTTCACGCGCCTCAGTGCCGCGAGCGAGCACACCTGCGGCATCACCACGGGTGGCGAGACCTACTGCTGGGGGTCGAACGGGTCGATCCGATGCTACGCCGGACGGATCGGCAACGGCACGACCGTCGCCTCGAGACCTTCGCCCACGCTGGTGGTGGGAGGCCTCGTCTTCACCGACATCGCGACGAGCGGCGTGTTCACCTGCGGCCGCACGGCGATCGGCGAGGTGCGCTGCTGGGGCGCGAACGACACGGGCCAGCTCGGTGATGGGACCTTCACCTCGCGCACGTCGCCCACGCCGCTGAGCGGTGGACTCACCTGGGACGCGCTCGGCGTCGGCAACTTCCACGGCTGCGCGATCCGTGATGCGGGGCGGACCTTCTGCTGGGGGCAGAACAGCCAGGGCGCGGTGGGGGATGGGACAGTTGCTAACCGAGAAGCGCCGGTGCCGGTGCGACCCTGAGTCGCCCGGGCGGACGCTCGCCTGCACGGCGGCGCCTGCTCGCGCGCGCGCTCAGGCGCGTGCCGCGCGCTCCTGCTCCACCAGCAATCGCCGCAGGATACTTCCCGGAGACCAATCGCGGCACCGCCTCCCACGGCGAACTCCACCGCCCGCACCCGCTTGAACGCCGCCACCCGCTCCGCCACGATACGCCATCACCTCCTCGGCAGAGAGCGGCGCCCGCAGCACGACGAACGCCTTCGGGATCTCCCCCGCCTCCTGATCCGGCGACGGGATCACCGCCGCATCCGCGATGGCCGGGTGTCCCGAGCAGCACCGCCTCCAGCTCTGCCGGTGCGATCGACTGCCCCTTGAACTTGATGAGCTCCTTCACGCGATCGACGATGCGGAACCAGCCCTCCGCATCCGCGGTCGCGACGTCGCCCGTCTTGAGCCACCCATCCGCCGTGAGGCACTCGGCGGTCGCTGCCGCGTTGTTGCGGTAGCCGAGCATCACCTGCGGGCCGCGCACCCAGAGCTCTCCGCGCTCGCCTGGGCCCACGTCGCGCCCGGTCTCCGGATCGACCAGCCGGCACTCCGTGTTCGGCACCGCGGGCCCGATCGCATCGGGCTCGTCGCGCTCGTGCCGCAGCGGATGGAAGTGCGTGGTGGGACTCGCTTCGGTGAGCCCATATCCCTGCCCGCAGCCAGCCACCGCCGGGAACCGTTGCCGGACGGCATCGGCGAGCCCGGGTCCGAGCGGCGCCGCGCCACTGGAAGATGCGTGTGCATCGCACCGAGGTCGTACTTGGCGATCACCGGATGCTTGGCGAACGCGAGCACGAGCGGCGGCACGAGCATCGCGATGCTCACCTTGTGATCCTGCATCGCCTGCAGCAGCGGCTCGAGTTCGAAGCGCGGCATGGAGACCACCTTCACGCCCTCGCGGAACGAGCCGCCGAGGATCACCACCAATCCATAGATGTGGAAGAACGGCAGGATGCCGAGCACCACGTCGTCAGGGCCGGCGAGCGGCTGCGGGTTGGTGAACTGCGCGACGTTCGCGACAAGGTTGCGGTGCGTGAGCATCACGCCCTTCGGCGTACCGGAGGTACCGCTCGAGAAGGGCAGCGCGGCGACGTCGCGCGCGGGATCGATCTCCACCTTGGGCGGCGCGGGCGCATCGGCCATGAGCGCCATGAATGGCGTGGCGCCCGGTGCCTCGCCGAACACGATGGTCTCCCTGATGCTCGGCACGCGCTCCGCCGCCGGCGAGACCTTGCCGAGCAACTGCGGGATGGTGATCACGAGCTTGGCGTCGCGCGTCGGCGAACTGCTGCGCGAGTTCGTCCACCGTGCCGAGCGGATTGAGTGTGGTGCAGATCGCGCCCAGCGAGAGCACGGCATGGAAGGCGATGGGGAACTCGGGGAGGTTCGCGCTCACGAGCGCGACGACATCCCCCTTGCGGACGCCGCGCGCGTAGAGACCTGCCGCCGCACGACGGATGCCGCCGACCATCTGCAGGTAGGTGTACGAGCGCCCGGACGCGGCGCACGCGATGGCGGTGCGTTCGGGCCACTGCGCCGCCTTCTCGAACAGGTAGTCGGTGAAGGTGACCGACGGGATCTCGATGTTCGGATACGGACTGTCCGATGGCGCTGGCGGATGTCCGGCGGCTGAGGCGTGATGGGAGCGCCGGCCCTTCCGGGCGGAATTGGCCCGCGCGCCCGACATTGTGCACGCGCGGGCGCGCACGGCAAGGGCGGATTGACACTCGCCAGAGGGCGGCGGACATTGCCCGTACCAGCGTGCACCCTCGCGTCCTGCGCGCGCCGCCCTCGCCGACCCCTGATGGCCGACCTCGACCCGACCGACCCCTCCGCCCCGCCGCGCGCCCGGCGCACGCGTCTCACGACGCACGGGCGCAGCGTGGACTGGTTCGGGCTCACGCCGGTCTTCGCCGACCTCGAGCCGACGTTCCTCGAGGCCATCTCGCGCGCCGCCATGGAGCGCGCGCTCGAGCCGGACGAGGTGCTGTTCCGGAGTGGCGTGCCGGCCGAGGCGATCTACGTCGTCGTCTCCGGCGAGCTGCGTGCGACGCGCTCGGCGGTCGGCGCCGCCTGGACCTACGTCGTCACGCCTGCGCACCGGCGACCTGGTGGGCGAGGCGGCGCTGCTGCCACGCGACAGGCACGCACGGCGACGGTGATCGCCGTGGACCCCTCGCGCGTGCTGCGGCTCGACCTCGACGATCTCGACGCGCTCATCGGCGGCGACGCGGAACTGCGCGCGCGCATCCGCGCGCGCGTCTCGGACCGCCTCCCGAGCACGCGACTGGCCTCGCTCCCGCTCTTCGCGGGGATCCCGGCCGACCAGCTCGCCGCACTCGACACCGATGCGGCGCACCTGCCGATCCGCGCCGGCGAGGTGCTCGTGCGCCAGGGCGAGGGGGCCGACGCGATCTACGTGGTGCTGCAGGGCTCGTTCGAGGCGACGGTGGTCGAGGCGGGGCGCAAGCGCGACGGTCGGCACGATGACGCGCGGCGACACCATCGGCGACGTGTCGCTGCTCACCGGCGAGCCGCGCGCGGCGACGGTGCGCGCCACCCGCGACAGCGTGGTGGTGCGGCTGGCGCATGAGGCGATCGACGGCGTCATGCGGCAGCATGGGTCGATGGGCGCGGCGATGGCGCGACGGCCTCGCGCGGCGCCGCTGCGCGCGAGCAACCGCGCGCGCCCCATCGCACGGCGGTTCCAGTGCATCGCCCTCATCCAGCACTTCCGGCCCTGCCGCCGAGCCTCGCGGAGACGCTGGTCGCGGCCCTCCGCCGCCGATGCCGAGGAAGGTGATCGTCCTCGACGCCGCGGCGATCGGCGAGTTCGCGGCCGCGCTCGAGGACGAGGACTGCGGTCGCCACGCAGCAGGTCGAGGCGTGGATTCGGTTCGCTCGAGGACGAGCATCGCTTCGTGCTGCTGCTCGGCGGCCCCGAGGCGGACGCGTGGACGCGGCTCGCGATGCGCCGCGCCGATGCGGTGCTCGTCATCGCGGACGCCGCGGCGGCGCCCACGCCCTGCGCGGCCGAACGCGCGCATGAGCGGCACGTGGCGCGCGCCTCGACCTCGGCCAACGCCGCCCTCGCCGCGACGGTGGATGCCCAGCGCGTCGAGCTGGTGCTCCTGCAGCCCGCCGGTCGCGCACCGTCGGGCACCGGCGCGTGGTACACGGAACGGCGCCTGCACGCGCACCGCCCATCTCGAGCGCACCGCGCCGGGACTTCCAGGCGGACGACGTAGGCGCACCTCTCGCGCTTCCTGCGCGGCGAGGCGATCGGCGTGGCCCTCAGCGAGCGGCGGCGCGCGCGGTTTCTCGCACATCGGTATGCTGCGCGCGCTCGACGAGGCGGGCATCCCGGTGGACGTCGTCGTCGGCACATCGATGGGCGCCGTCGTTGGCGCGCAGTACGCGCTCGGCTTCACCACGGACGAGATGGTCGCCGCCAATCTCGGCCGCTCTTCGAGGCGGACGTCGTCCGCGACTTCACCGTGCCGATCGTCGCCCTGATGAAGGGCCACGGCGCGTCCGGATGTTCCGGACGATGTACGGCGACGCGCCAGGCTCGAGGACTGCCGCATCCGTTGCTGCATGGTCTCCACGAGCCTCACGCGCTCGTCGATCGTCGTGCATCGCGGATCGCGGGCCCATCTTGGCTCTGGGCGCGGTCGTCCACCTCGGTGCCGGGCATCGGTCCGCCGGTCATCGCCGATGGCGAACTGCTCGTGGACGGTGGCGTGATGGACAATCTCCCGGTGGGCCCGCTGCAGGAGGCCGGCGCGAGCGTGCTCATCGCGTGCGACGTGACCTCGGCCGCGCCGATGCTCCCCGCGATGGCGGACAGTCCGTGGATCTAGGGCTGGCCGCTGCTCTGGCGCCTGCTGCGCCGCCGCGGCGGCGCCGTCGCCGGTGCCCAACCTGCTCGCGATCATGACGCGCACCTCGACCATGGCGAGCGCGTATCGCACGCAGGGCATCGGCGCGACGGTGGACCTGCACCTGCGCCCGCCCACCGACGAGGTGCCGACGATGGCGTGGCGGATGGCGGGCGAGGTGGCGGAGATCGGCTACCGCTACGCGCTGCCGGTGGTCACCAAGTGGGCGCGCGTCAGGCGCGCGGACGCCGCCGCGCTGAGAGGAAGCGCTCCACGCCCTCGATGGGCGCGTAGACGTGACGGATGGCCACATCGCGATAGTGCTTCTTGAGCTCGTCGAACGTCGTAGAGCCCTCGCCCAGTCCGCCGGTTGGTCTCTTTCACCGTCGCGAGGAGGTTCGTCGAGCCATCGAAGAGGAAGCAAGCCGCGGCGGAACATGAAGGGCGCATCGCCCTCGCGGCGCGCGATCCGGCGCAGATCCTCGGGCGCGAGGTCCTGCTCGAGGAAGCGGAGCCACGCCAGGCGGCGCGGTGATAGCCGTTGAGCGGCCCGAACCCGAACATCGCGTAGCCGGTGAAGACGAGCCGCGGCAGCTCGGGGATGACCGACGCGCGATAGACGCGTTCCACCTCTTCGTACCGCACCGCCTTGCCGTCCACGCTCAGCGCGATGGGATCGGAGATCGGTACCGACAGCAGGTCGCCGCGGCGATGATCAGGTCGGCCTGATGGCGTCGTCCCGTCGGCGAGATGCACGGTGATGCCCGAGTCGAGCCGCGCGATCTCTCCGTACACCTGGGTCGACCGCTCGCGCAGCGTGCGCACCTGCTCGCGGTCGAGCCACCCATGGTGGAACGCGCTCACGTCCGGCGCCACGCGCCCCGGGGTGTGCGTGAGCCCCGTCAGGCGCCAGAGACGGGAAGATAAACGCAGTGCTCGAGCGGTCCCTTGGCGAGGCCGAGGCCGGCGAAATAGAGCAGGCGATGGAACAGCCGCGACGGCGCCTGCCGCTCGGCGTCGAAGTATCCCTTGTCGAACGACAGGAACCAGTACATCCGGCGCATGAGCCACTGGAACGGCGCGCCGGCGCGCACGAGCACCAGCGCGAGGTCCGACGCAGCCTTGCTCCCACCGACGAGCACCAGTGCGCGGCCGTTCGGCGCGGATGCGCGCGAGTTGCCACTCTCCCGCGGTGCCCGAGTGCGACGATGCGGCCCGTTGAACGTCTCCTGCCCCGGCCACACCGGCACGCGCCGCGCGCGTTGAACTGCGTGTTGATCACCACCTCGAACGGACTCGCGTCGTTCGGTGCCGGTGGCCTAGTCGCGCAGCGGTCGGATGATGCGAGCTTGCGCCGACGTGTCCCAGTCGATCGACGCCAGCACGCGATGCTCGCGCCGGAGATGCAGCGGGCGCAGCCCTTTCGCATCGGCGAAACCGCGGCAGTTCTCGAACACCTCCGCCGCCGGGAGGCGCGCAAGACGATCCTTGTCCTTCCAGCCGTCGAACTCGTGGAACTGGCAGCGGAAGGACGGGGTGTGGATCGCGAGGCCGCTGTACGAGTTGGCCGGATGCCAGGTGCCGCCCACGTCGTCGAGCCGCTCGAACAGGCGCACCTCGTGTCCGCAGTCGCGCAGCACCGCGGCGATCTGCAGGCCCGACCAGCCGGCGCCGATGATGGCGAAGCGCTGGCCGCTCATGCGCGTGCTCCGAGGCCCCGGGCCATCGGCGGCGCGACGAAGCCACCCAAGGCCTCCTCGAGCGATTCGGCGATGGCGATGGTGGTGGCGTCCGCGCATCCGCGCCCCGGGCGCGCCGAGGATCTGCACGCCGCAGGGCAGGCGTTCGCTGTTGCGCATGACGGGAGCCGTGGTGGCAAGAAGATGTGAGAACACGGTCGCCGGCGCGATCGAGGGCGGTGATCCTCGAACGATCGAGACGCTGACCTTCGCCGTCCACGATGTAGGGGCGCGAGTCGTAGCCGCGCGGGTCGTGCGGAAGGGCAGCGGTCGAGGTGGGAGGCATCAGCAGGGCGTCGTACGCGTTGAAGAACGGTACCATCGCGGCGAGCGGTGCGCGCACGGCGCATCGAGTGCGGCCAGGACTGCGCAAGGCCGGCGTCGCCGAAGTGCGCGCGAGCCACGCGGCCGGCGTGACTCGTCCTCTGCCGGCGAACTCCCGGCGCGCGCGGCCCAGCGGATCTGCTCGCGGCTCCAGCCGGCTCGCGCGATGCATCCGGCAGAGCTTGCAGCAGGTAGGCGTGCCAGACCTCGGCGAACGGGAAGGGCCGCGCCACTCGCCTTGCTCAGCCGTCCGCGCCTTGCGTCGGAGAGCGCAGTGGCAGCATCCACCGCGGACGAGGCCGCGTCACGAGCCGTCCGCGCCGGGCGCCTCGGTGCTGAGGGCGCCCACCTTCCAGGCGCCGCGGCCAGCGGCGTCACCAGAGGGCACGGGAGCTGACCCGACAGCACCGACGAGCACCAGTCGGATCCACCGACACGCGCGAGCGGCCCCCGACCACCGATCCAGGCTCATCCACGTAGAAACGGCGCCGGCGGGATATGCTCGCCGCGTGGGCACGAGCCCCTGTGACGACTTGTGCCCGAACACGCCCGTCGCCTGCGACGGCCAGCGGATCGATCCCGCGATGTCGGAGCCGAGCTCGAAGCTCGTCATGCCCGTCGCGACCGCGACCACTGCGCCGCCGCTCGAACCGCCCGGACTGCGCGCGACGTCCCACGGGTTGTTCGTCCGGCCGAAGAGCGCATTGTCGGTCTGCCACTCCGCCGAGAACTCGGGCACGTTGGTCTTGCCGACGATCACCACGCCCGCCGCGCGAAGCCGCGCCACGGCGGGAGCATCCTCGTCCGGCCGGTGGTCGGCGAGCTTCTCGCTCCCGCAGGTCGCGAAGAAGCCGGTCGCTTCGAAGGCGTCCTTGATGGTGATCGGCAGCCCCTCGAGTGCGCGCGCGGCTGCCAGCGGCGTACCGCGCGTCGGAATCCGCGGCGGCAGCGCGCGCGCCTCACGGTCCTGCGCCGATCACGGCGTTGAGCACCGGGTCGAGCGCGTCGATCCGGTCGAAGGTGCGCTGCAGCAGCTCGCGACAGGTGAGCGTCCCGGCGCGCAGCGCATGGAGCTGCGCACCGGCGGACGCGAGGAGGATATCCTCGCCGGTCAGGCCGCCTTCTTCACGACGGCCGCGTGGAGCAGGTCCACCAGGCCCCCGATGTCCTTGATGTCGGAGAGCTCCTGCCGCGCGACGCGCACGCCGAGCTCCCGCATGCTGCACGAGACCACCTCGACCATGTCGAGGCTGCTCGCGCCGAGCGCCTTCATGGAGACGTCGCGCGCGACCTTGTCGCCCGGGATGTCGGGGCAGATCTCGAGCAGGTGCTTCCTCACCACGCCGTACACCTCGTCGTTCGTCTTGCTCACGTTCCCTCCTTGGGGGTCCAGACGAGCTTTCCCTTCGCGCGGGCGCGCTCGGCGATGCCCATCAGGTTGTCGAAGAACTCGAATCCACGGTCCACCATGATCACCTGCCCGCCGATGGCGTCGCAGAGCCCGCTCGCGAGCGCGAACACCACGTCGCCGATCTCCTCGGGCGTCGTGTAGCAGTCCTCGAAGCCGCCGAGCGCCTCGAGGAACTCGTGGAACTCCGGCCCAAAGGTGGCATCGAACGAGGCGGTCCGCACGAGGCGAGACCGGACGATGTTCACCCGCGACCCGGCGTCGAAGAGCCGGAAGTTGAGGTACCGGCAGAAGGTCTCGAGTACCGCCTTGGAGGCGGCGACGAAGTCGTAGTTCATGAAGAAGCCGTCGGGTCCGTGGCTCGAGAGTCCGAGGATGTGCACGCGGATACTTCCCGAACCGACCGTGCACCGCCTTGGTGTACGAGCGCGAGCGGCCAGGCGGTGTAGTCGATCGAGCGGAGCAGAGTGCGGCGCGTCCAGTCGTCGAATCCCGTGGTGCGCTGGGCGAAGGCGACGTTGGAGATGAGCACGTCCACCTGCGCATGCCGCTCGGCCACGGCATCGAGCAGGCGTTTGGTGTCCTCCTCATTGCTCACGTCCGCCTCGACGATCAGCGGCTCCGGTGCCCCGAGCGACGCGAACCGCGCCCGGACCTCGTCGAGGTCGGCCGATCCCCAGCGATACGTGACACCGTACGTCGCCGTGGCGCGCGAACGCGAGCGCGCAGGCGAGGCCGATCCCCATGGTGCCGCCGGTGACGAGCACCACGCGGCCGCGCTGGTCGAACGGCGAGGCTGGGGCAGGCGTGGCCTGTGGCTTCCCGGCCGGCGCCTTCGCCGCGCGCGGCTCCGGGCTCACGAAGCCCCCCAGGCGCCGAGGTCGAGATGCTTCAGGGTCTCGGCGTGCATGCTCGCCTCGAGAGGGGCGGCGTCGTCGAAGGCGCGGAGGCGGGGCAATGCGAGGTTCCGTTTCAGGTGAACGAGGGTGTCGCGCGGCTTCTCGGCGAGTGCGCGGGCGAGGATGAGCGAGCGGGCACGGACCTCCGCGCGCGGGACCACTCCATTGAAGCTGCCGGTCCCCTCGAACGTCGCGGCCGCGACGCAGGTCACCGACATAGAGCAGTTCGCGCGCCAACGCGGGGGGCACCACCTGCTCGAGCAGTCGCGTCATGCCCATCCCCGGCGTGATGCCGAGCGCCGTGAAGTTGGCGCCGTAGCGCGACTCGCGCGCGAGCACGGCGAGGTCGCTGGAGACGAGCAGCGCGAAGCCGCCGCCGATCGCGTGACCCTCCGCCGCCGCCACCACGGGGATGGGAAGCTCGAGCAGTCGGCGGCCGAGCGTGAGTTCGTCGGCTCGAGCCGCCCGGCGACGAGGTCGGCGAGCGTCTCGCGACTCGCGCCGGAGCAGAAGACGTCGGGAAGACCGGTGAGCAGCACCACACGCGCACGCTCGCGTGCGCGGCGATGGCCGCGTAAGCGGTGAGGCGAAGCAAGACCCATGGCGCGGTCATCGCATTCCCGCCGCCCGCATCGCGCATGGCGAGTTCGACGATGCCGTCCTCGAGGTCGACGAGGCGCACATCGGGAGATGGCGCCCTGCCCGCACTACCGCCGCGGCGGAGGAGACCCAATCACTCACGCGAGCGCCTCCGCGATGGCCGCGCGGACCTCTGGACGCGAGAGCGCCCGCGCCGTCGCCCTCGCACGCGCCGCATCAGAAGACCCCCCCCCGCGCGCGCGCCCGGAACCGCGCGCGGTGCGGCTCATGCGGCAGCGGATCGCCGCCGCGCATCGGGCGTGGACGCGCGCGAGCCGGCGCGCCCCACCGCTGCACGGGCAGGTCGAGCGCGTCGGTGGAGGCGATCTCGTCCACCGAGCCCGAGTGTGAGCGCCCGCGGCGGCGTCGATGCTCTCGCATTGCAGCGCGAGCCGACGGCTGCGCTGCGGCGCGAGCCGCAGGTCGAGCGCCGCGAAGACGATCGCCGGATAGAAGCCGTGCAACGCCTCGGGCAGGCCGAAGCGCGCGTCGGGCGTGGCGAGCACGAGGTCCGCCGCGGCGGCGATGCCCACGCCGCCGCCGAAGGTCTCGCCCTCGACCATCGCGATCACCGGCAGCCGGCGAATCGGCGATCGCGAGCAGCAGGTCCGCGTACTCGCGGAGCCCCGCGCGCACGGCGGCATCGTCGAGGTCGCGAAGGCGACTGAGGTCGAGCCCCCGCAGAGGAGGTTCGCCGGATGCCACGCCGCGCAGTCACGATCAGCGCCGCCAGCGACAACCACCGCGCCGATCGCACGTCGAAGCGCGGCGATCGCCTCGCCGTCGAGCCGCGCGGGCACGCGCACCGTCCGGATGTCGAGGCTCATCGCGTCAGCTCCACTCGTACCGGCGCACGTGGTCGCGCGTCCCGCGGAAGGTGAGCAGGCCGCGGCCGTCGTACGGCGCGGCGGCGTAGTGATCAGCGGAAGCCCCCAGCGAGACGTGCAAGCTCGCCATCGTCCAGCCGCTGCGAGGCGCGCCGCCTTCGGCGGCCTCATACTCGGCGACCGTGAGGGCGAGGCGCGCGTCGAGCAGTCTGGGCACATCGGCCGCGGCGGCGCCTGCGCCCGCCTCCGGTCCGAACATGCCCGCTGTAGAACTCGCGGGTGGACCCGGAGCCGGTATCGGATAGATGCCGACGCGCTCGCTCGCTCGCAGGCCGTTGCCCAGCGCGCAGCGCCCAGCCGAGCAGCGAGACGAAGACGCTGCCCGGCGTAGGTGCCGGCCATCGCCGCCGGGTTGAACGCCAGCGACGAGACTACGCGCTGCCGGCGTAGTCCGACTCGACGACGCCGGCCGCGCCCAATCGGCGAGTGTCCGCAGTACACCGCACGCGGTGCGCACGCTTGGTAGACCCCGCCGAACGGCGCCGTGGTAGACCTGTCGCGGGAACCAGCCGCGCATCGCCGCGAGCGGAATCGAGCGTGACGCCGGCTCGGCGTCCGTGCCGCCGCGACGTAGCGCGCGCGAAGGCGGTATCCAACCGCTTCGATGTTCGAGAGAAGGCTCGTCTCGCTGTGGCCGGCCTCCACGCGCGAGGTCGGCCGGATGAGGTCCGAGACCTCATGGGTGTAGAGCCCCGAGAGCCCGCGATCGATCGCAGAGGAAGCGCGCTCGGCGCGAGGCGCGCGGATCGCCGTGCCGGCCAGCTGCAATCACGAACTCGTACGGCTTCCCGAAGTGCGCGCGACTCTGGTCGGCGCAGATCACGAGTGCCAGGTCTCCCATCACCATCGGCCGGCGAGCCAGGCGAGCGCCAACGCATGAGCGCCCCGAGCCGCACATCACGGCGTGCTTCACCTCGAGGTTGCGGCAATCATCAGGGCAGGTCGAGGTAGCGCTGCACCCAGGTGGACATCGCCTTCTCCTGATCGGGCGCGCTCTCGCTCGCGACGAGCAGCAGCTTCACGCGGTGACGCTCATCGTCACGGAGCACGCGGCGGCCGGCATTCACGGCGAGCGTGATCGGGTCCTCCCACGGCGGATCGACCGACCGCTGGTCGATCATCATGCTGGCCCACGACCTCGTCCACACATTCCGCCGCGCGCCTCGACCAGCGTGCGCATGTCGATCGCCATCGTGCTCGGATGCAGCGCGATGCGGTCGATCCCCGGCGCGAGCGGGACCGGCGGTCATGGCGCCCAATCGAGGCCGCCCGACACCTTGATCACCTCGCCGTTGATGTAGCCGGCGGCGTCGGAGGAGAAGCACATCGTCTGCGGCAGAGCTCGATCGAGGCGGCCGAGTGCACGCGCACTGGGGCAGAACATCACGTAGTCCGGCCAGCCCTTCGGACATGGTGTCACGCGTCATGTCGGTGTCGAAGTAGGCCGGCGCGACGATGTTCGTCGTGATCCCCTTCTGACCGTACTCCTTGGCGAGGCTCATCCCGAGTCCCTGCAGTCCCGCCTTGCTCGCCGCGTACGCCGCCTGTCCGCTCGCACCCGTCGCGACGATCGACGAGACGAGCAGGATGCGCCCGTGCCGATTGCCCGGCGACGACGTTCGCCGAGCAAGGCCCAACCAGACGAAGAAGGCGCCCGTGAGGATTTGGTGTGCCGAGGACCGTCCGCCAGTCCTGGTCGGCGAGCTGGAGTAGCGCGAGAGCCGTTGAGGCTCACGCGGCATTCGGCACCACGCCGGTGACGCCCTCGAACGCCGTCAACACCTCGTCGGCGACGCGATCCCCACCGCGGCAAGACTTCGTACGTCGCGTCGAGCGCGGCACGCGCGCATCGCGCGAGTCTGGCGATCGCGACCTCTTGCGCCGCCCCACGTGCATCCGCCGCGTCGGCACGCGGTGGAGTAGGTGAACGCCACGTTCACCTGCCCTGCCGCGCCCGCCTGCGAGCACGAGCGCGCGACCGATGCCGCGCGAGCCACCGCTGATGAACACCGTCCGCGCTGTCATGGTCCGTCCCCGACCAGGGCCTCGAAGAGCGTCGTGCAGAGCACCGTCTCGCCGCGGCAGCACCTGCGCGAAGCGCGAGGAAGAACGTCCCGTCATCCTCCACCTGCTCGGCCGGCGCCGTGAGGGTCTCGCCCGGGAGCACCAGCGCCGAGGAAGGTCGCCGTCGGTGGATACGCATCGACGGCGGCGCACCGGCGCGCCCATCGCCGCGAACCGATCCCGGCGGTGGAAGCCGCGTCGGCTCCTGCGCCGGCCGCGAGCGCCGCCATCACGAGCGCATGCTGACCCGCCATCTCGACGAGCAGCACGCCTGGGTAGACCGGCGCACCGGGAAGTGATCGGCGAACACCAGGATCGTCCGCGCGCAGCGTGCGCGTCTGCCGAACGATGCGTGGCCGCCGCGCAGGTCGAATCATCGTGATGCGACCGGCGGCCACGCCGGCCGCGATGCGGCAGAGCCGCTCGATCCTCGCGCCGTCGATGCCGAATCGCATGCGGCACCAGCGCGGTCATCGAAGAATCAGGTGCCCGCCGCGCCGCGCATCGGCGCGAGAGCTCGTCAGGCGGCGGCCGCATGGATCTCCTCCAGCCGCGCCGCGAAGGCCGGGGCGCTCGCATCGTCCATGGTCGAGCGCGAAGGCCCCAACCCGGTCCGGTAGGTCGCCGGCTCGGCATCCGCGTGAGCACCTGCCGGCGCCGAACCTTTTCGACGAACACCGGGTCGACATACCGCGCCAGGAACGCATCGATGGTCTCGCGCCAGCGCGCGGCTCGTGCACATGCCGGCGCGAGTCGATCGATAGAACTCCCCGGTGTCGCGGCGGTGATCGGCTCGGCAACCACATTCAGCCAGGTGCTCGGCGTGCGGGGTGCGCCACGGGGCGCGCTCGAGCGCGCGGGACGAGGAAGCGCTCCACCACCGTGGCGAATCGCGCCGTGTGCATCGGGATCCGCTGCTCGATCACCTGGCCGCCCGCGAAGTGCTCCTCCTCGGCGCGGCGCAGCAGTTCGGCCACCGCCCCCGCCTCGCCGGCGACGACGCACTGCGTGGGACTGTTGCAGTTGGAGACCGTCACCGCGTACGGATCGCCCGCAGCAGCGGAGGGTCTCGGCGGCCGAGCTGATCGACGATCGTCGCCTCGAGCGGGTGCACCGCGGCCATCCACGCCGCTCGGCCAGCCGTCGTATGCGCGGCCGCGCGCGAGCGACCAGCACCGCGCCGACGTGTGTCGTCCGATGCAATTCTTCGACGAGGTGCGCGTACTGCCCCGAGCGAGAGGCCCACCGACGCGACCGGACTCGAGTCCGGACTCACGCGCGAGGCGCAGGGTACTCGAACGTGCTCTCGTAGCGCCGAGACCTGCACCTCGGCGTTGGTCGCCCACTCGGCGCTCGGCGCACCCAGCGCGAGGTGGCTTGCGCATCTGTCGCCGGCCGCAGTGCCCGCGCCCGGCGCCGACCGCGTCGAGTGGCGCGAACATCGCGGCGTCGCGCGAGCTCTGGCCCGGGAAAGGAGGATGACGGGGCGGGGCATGGTGGATGGGCATAGGTCGAGCACCTGGCCGCGCACGTGGTGGAGACCGTCCTCGAGCAGGGCCAGGAGCCCGCCAGCATCGCGGCCGCTCGGCCCGACCGACGACCGTCGGCGCGTGACGCACGAGGTTGAGGCTCAGCGGCACGAACATGAGGTTGGAGGTCAGGTACCGGAGGGCGGTCCGGACACGGCGCGTCCGGCGGCGGAGCGCGCGTCGTCATCGCGCGGTTCGGTGACCACCGCATGCCGCGGCAGCGCGCCGTGCGCCTCGCGATGGGCGCGCACCGCCTCCACCAGGCGGAACGCTTCGTCCGCGGCGTCGGCGTGCATGGTGACCTCGCGCTGAACAGCGGCAGCACGAGGCAGGACGCCGCTGGTAGCGTGCACGCCGGTCGCGGCGCGATCACCGTGAGCTCGCCTGCGCCGCGCGCGCCGCATCGGGCTCCAGCAGCGGCGCCACCGCGATGAAGCTGTCGAAGAACCCCGCCCCGCGATTCCGCGCTGAGCACCTCCCCATGCAGCCCATCGAGCGCGCCGCTCGCGAGCTTGAGTGCCGCCTCGCCCATCTCGTCGGCCGCCACGAGGAAGAAGCGGAGCCGCGAGAGCAGCAGCGCCCGCACCTCGGGTGCGAACATCAGCTCGAAGCTCGCGGTGTCCACTTGCCGTGTGCGGAGCCCGAAGATGCGCCCGCCTCCCCGCGCCACGCGCGGTGCCTGCGTCGCCACGAGCGACTCGAGTGCCGACTTGGCCATCGCGACGTAGTCGTAGCCCGGGTAGAAGTGCTCCGCGCCGTCGGACGACATCGCGATCGTCACGCGCGGCAGGCGGCCCAGGCGGGTCTACGAATTCGTCGAGATGCGCGGGCAAGGGCGAGGCACTTCGCTGCAGCGTGGCCGCGAGGTCACGCTTCGGTGCGGTCGAGTCCGCTCGCCGCGGCCGCCGACGCCGGACGTTCTCGCCGAAGAGGTCGATTGGCCATGCGCGTCCGACCGCCATCCACCGTGCGCGCCACGTCGGTCGCGTCTCCCACGTCGGCCTCGAGCACCGAGGGTGCGGCGCACCCGGCCGCCGTGCGGTGCGGCGATCTCCGCCTCGGCCACACTCCCAGCGGTGCGTCACCACCACGCGCGCTCCCGCGCGCGCGAACGCGAAGCAATACGT
>JAXHKY010000036.1:0-238869 GCA_034522875.1 Rubrivivax sp.
GCGGGCACGCGCCAGCTCCACGGCGTGCGTCCGCTGCGGTCGGCCAGCGTCACGCTGGCGCCGCTTCATTCCTGCTTTCCGCTGCCTGCACCAGTCGCCAAGGGGTCGCAGGTCGCACGCGGGCCAACCTCGAATCAAGGTCCATTCACCGTCCTGGTCCCTCTGGCTACACTGGACCCGCTGTCCTGGGGGGTGGTGATCCAGATGATCTGCAAACGCTTGTACGTCGTGCTCGGGCTGGCCTGTCTGGCGGCCGCACCGGTGCCGGCGCAGCAGGCCGACGCGCCGGGGCCTGTAGGCGGTGCGCCCGCCGCCCTGCCCGAGCTGCGCCTGCCCAGCGTGCAGGAACTGCGCGCGCCGCTGCCGCGCACGGCCAAGGCCGCCACCGCGCTGGCCGGCCTGGGCCGCCAGCGTCTGGCACTGGTGGTGGGCCTGGGCACCATCGGCCACCGGGTCGTCGTCGCACCGGCATCGCGCGACGCGCAGGCCGTGGCCACCGCGCTGCGCAGCGGTGGTTTCGTGGTCATGCGGCGCGACGACGTGAGCGGCGACGCACTGCGCGCCGCGCTGGCCGACTTCCGCGACCGGCTGCAGCCCGAGGGCGTGGGCTTCGTCTACGTGGCGGCGCTGGGCGCGCAGCTCGACGGCATCAACCTGCTGCTGCCGCGCGACACGCCGCTGGCCGCGACGCCAGACGGCTCGCCCGTGGCGCTGTCGCCGCGGCAATTGCAGGCCCATGGCGTGCCGCTGGCCGAGGTGGTGGCCGCGTTGGCCGGTGCACCCGAGGGCCTGCGCCTGCTCGTGGTCGACGCCGCCTACCGCCACCCGGCCCTGGCCGCGCTGCCGCAGCCCGGCCTGACCGAGCAGCCGCTGCCGCCCGGCGTGATGGCCTTGTTCGGCCACGGCCTGCAGGTGGCGCGGGACATGCCCGCCACGGCGCCCCTGCCCGAACCCGCGCCGTCCGACCCGGCCGAGATCGCGGCCACGCCCTTCGCGGCCGTGCTGGCGGGCGTGCTCACCACGCCGCGCATCAGCGGACCGCAGGCGCTGCTGAGCACGCGCAGCGCCATCGTGGCCGCCACCCAGGGCCGCGAGAACCCCTGGCTGGGGGGCGAGACCGACAGCGACGAGGAACTGGCCGAGGCCACGCTGCTGGACGCCCTGCTGCCGCGCACGCCCGCCGAGATGGTCGGCGAGGGCGTGCGCCATGCCGGCGACCCGTTGCGGCGTCGGGTGGTGGCGTCGGCGGGCGAACGCAGCGTGGCCGACGTGCTGGCCGAACCCATGGCCTCGCCAGACGGCGCGGGCGCGGCCGACTCCAACGCAGCCGGCTCGTCGGGGACGGCGCCGCCCGCCCTGTCGGAGCCGCCGCCCGCCAGCGGCGTGGGCGCCACCGTGGGCGCTGCCGCCAACGCGGTGGGCACGGCGGCCGCCGCCGTGGGCGTCGTGGCCGCGTCCGGTGCCGCCGTGGCAGCGGTCGTCACGGCGTCGGAAGCGGCTGCGGTGGCCGGCGGCGCCGCCGGCACGGCGGGGGCGGCGGTGGGCCAGGCCACGTCCCTGATATCGCGCGCCGCCGGCCGCGAGGTCGCCGCCACCGAGGCCGCGCGCCCGCTGGCAGCCGTGCCGGCCATGGCGCCGGTCGCGACCGGTGCAGGCGCCGCCGTGGTCGCCGCGGCCGCGACCACCACGCCCGCCCGGCCTGGCCCGGGTGCCGACCCGGCCGCCGCGCCGATTCCGGGCCTGCGCGGCGGCACCCCGGCCGTCGACGGCCGCACCGTGCGCCGCGCCGAAGGCGGCGAGCGGCCGGTCTGGGTGCCACGGCGCAACGCCTTCGGGTATGCCGAGGGCGACACGTTCAGCTACCAGGTCGTCGAGCTTGGCGGCGACGAGGTCATCGGCACCTACACCCACACCGTCGACGCCGTGCTCGAAGACGGCCGGCTGGCGGCCAACGGCCAGCAGGTGCAAATGGACGCCCAGGGCCGCCTGCGCAGCCAGCGCCACGCCGATGGCAGCGTCACCGAGTTCGTGCCCGTGCAGGACCTGTGGTGGTCGCGGCCCCAGGCCGGCGAACGCCGCGACATCGACTACACCGAGACCTGGCAGCGCGCCGGCCGGCCGCACGGCGAGGTCAAACGGCAGGGCTCCAGCCGCGTGGGCACGCCGCGCCGCATCGAGACCCCGGCCGGCACCTTCGAGGTGCTGCCCATCGAGAGCCGCGGCTGGTACCGCGAAACGCTGGCCAGTGGCGACCACAGCTCCGGGCTGTGGAGCCGCACGGTCTACTACTCGACCGAACTGGGGCACCCGGTGGCCATCGACATCCTGGACGCCAACCGGCTGGGCCGTCCGATGCGGCGCGAACGCGTGGAACTGACGCATGCGCAGACCTCGCGCGGCGCGCCCTGAACGCGCCGGCCCGGGCCGCGTCCGGCGGCTGGCGGCATCGCTGCTGTCGACGGCCCTGCTGCTCGCCGGCTGCGCCAGCCGACCGCCCGAGCGCGACGGCCCCGAAGCGCGCCCGCCCGCGGGCCTGGAGCGCGTGCCCGATGCCGTGCCGCGCGTCGAGCCCTTGCGCGTGGGTGGTCCCAACAAGCCCTACGAGGTGCTCGGCCGCCGCTATGTGCCGATGACGGCCGACCTGCCGCTGGCCGAGACCGGCCTGGCGTCGTGGTACGGCCGCAAATTCCACGGCCGGCCGACGTCCAGCGGCGAGATCTACGACATGTATGCCATGACGGCGGCGCACAAGACGATGCCGATCCCCAGCTATGCGCGCGTGCGCAACCCGGCCAACGGGCGCGAGGTGGTGGTGCGCATCAACGACCGCGGGCCGTTCGCCGACGGCCGCGTCATCGACCTGAGCTATACCGCCGCGCTCAAGCTCGACCTGCTGCGCGGCGTGGCGCCGGTGCAGGTGCAGCGGCTCACGCACGACGAGATCCGCGCCGGCCTCGGCGCGGCCCGCCCGCTGCCGCCCGACGACGGCGCGCCCGGTGACCCGGTCGTGGCCGGCGCGGGGCTGTGGCTGCAGCTCGGCGCCTTCCGCGACCGCGACGGCGCCGCCAGCCTGCAGCGCAGCGTGCTGGGCGACGCCGACGCATCGGTGACGCAGGTGGTGATCTTCGAGAATCACGCGATGTACCGCGTGCAGGCCGGGCCCTACGCCACGCGCGAGCAGGCCTTGCAGGCCGCAGACCGGGTGCGGCGCCGCCTCGGCATTTCGCCGCTGCTGGTCGAGCGGCGCTGACCGCGCCGGGCCCGCCACCCCTAGCTCGGCAGCCGTCCCGGCTTGCTCGGCAGCGCCTTTGCGCCGATGCTCGCCCCTGACCCCTGCGGACACACCCCACCCAAGAGCACCCAAGCGCACCCAAGCGCACCAGGAGACGTCATGCCACGCCAGCCGAGCAGCAGCCCCATCACCTTTCTCGTCCCCGGCCAGAGCCAGGCCACGCGCGGCGCGGCGGCGTCGATCCCCGGCCTGCCGGGGCAGATGAAGGAGAACGTGCGCGTGGCCGCGCGGCGCGCCGGCAGCGAGAGCCTGCGCGTCACCGCCGTCCCCGGCGAAGACGTGGTGGTGCTGCAGATCGCCGGCGGCCCGCCGCTGCTGCTGCACCCGGAAAATGCTCGTGACCTGCTGCTCGGCCAAGGTACGGCGACGCGCAGCGCGACGCCCGCCGACGGCGAAGTCGCCGTGCCGGTGCAACTGCGCTGGCAAGGCCTGGAGCAGGCCGCGCCCACGCGCACGCGCGGCTTCCTGGGCGACGTGGTGCTGTCGGCCTTCCAGGTGCTCACCGGATTCACCAAGGACCGCGCGGTGACGCTGGCCACCAGCGCGGTGCTCAAGCGCGTGGACGGCCAGGTGGACGCCGGCGTCTATGCCCTGCGGCCCGAGTCGCTCGAGCCGCTGAAAGGCAGTGGGCTGAAGCTGGACAAGGTGCCGTCGTCGAACGAGCCGATGCTGGTGCTCGTCCACGGCACCTTCGTCGAGACCGTCAGCACCTTCGGCAAGCTGTGGGCCCTGCACCCGCAGCGCGTGCGCGCGCTGTTCACGGCCTACGGCGGCCGCGTCTATGCACTGGACCACCCGACACTGGGCGCCAGCCCCATCGCCAATGCGCTGACGCTGGTGCAGGCACTGCCCCAGGGTGCACGGCTGCACCTGGCCACGCATTCGCGCGGCGGCCTGGTGGCCGAGGTGCTGGCGCGCGTGGCCGCGCAGCCGCGGCTTTCGGCCGACGACCTGGCCTTCTTCGCCGGCGCCGGCCTGGCCGGCCAGCGCCGCGAGCTGCAGGCGCTGGCGGCGGCGGTGGCCGAGCGGGGCATCACGGTCGAACGTATCGTGCGCGTGGCCTGCCCGGCGCGCGGCACGCTGCTGGCCAGCCGGCGGCTCGACGCCTACCTGTCGGTGCTGAAGTGGTCGCTCGAACTCACCGGCGTGCCCGCGCTGCCCGAAGTGGTGGACTTCCTCGCCGAAGTGGCGCGCCGCCGCGCCGACCCGGCCGAGATCCCCGGCCTGGCGGCCATGATCCCCGGCACGCCGCTGGTGGACTGGCTGAATGGCGCCGAGGAGCCGATCGCCGGCGACCTGCGCGTGGTGGCAGGCGACCTGCAGGGCGACTCGGTGACGAGCTGGCTGAAGACGCTGCTGGCCGACGCCTACTACTGGACCGACAACGACATCGTCGTGCAGACGCGCTCCATGTACGGCGGCGCGCCGCGCGCAGGCGGCGCCAGCTTTCTGCTCGACCAGGGCGGGCGCGTCACGCACTTCAACTATTTCGCCAACGAGCGCACGGTGGCCGCGGTGGTGGACGGGCTGACGCAGGCGCAGCCGGCCGGCTTCAGGCTCATCGGTCCTTTGTCGTGGGCCGGGCAGGACTCGGGTGGCGTGCGCGCGGCGCGGCGCGCTCGGGCTGCTTCCGGAACCGCCGGGCCGGCCGGCGACCGCCCCGCGGTCTTCGTGCTGCCAGGCATCCTGGGCAGCCACCTGGCCGCCGACGGCAAGCGCATCTGGCTCAGCCTGCGCCTCATCGGCGGCCTCTCGAAGCTGCGTTACCAGCCGGGCGTGGACGACCAGGTCACGCCCGACGGGGCCATCGGCCTGGTCTACGACGACCTCATCGACCACCTGGCCGCCACGCACGAGGTGATCGAATTTGCCTTCGACTGGCGCCGTCCCATCGAGGAAGAAGCGCGCCGGCTCGCCGACGCCGTGGAGCAGGCGCTTCAGGCGCGCGCCGCCAGCGGCCAGCCGGTGCGGCTGCTGGCGCATTCCATGGGCGGCGTGCTGGCCCGAACCCTGCAACTCGAGCGCCCCGCCACCTGGCAGCGGCTGATGTCGCGCCCGGGCGCGCGGCTCGTCATGCTGGGCACGCCGAACGGCGGCTCGTGGGCGCCGATGCAGGTGCTTTCGGGCGACGATACCTTCGGCAATGCGCTGGCCGGCTTCGGCTCGCCGCTGCGCGACCGCCAGGCGCGCCAGATGATGGCCGAGATGCCGGGTTTCATCCAGCTGCAGGCCGACCTGCTGAACCCGCAGCGCAGCCTGGACCAGGAAGCCACCTGGCGCAAGCTCGCCGACGACGACTTGCGTACCGTGCAGGAAGCCAACTGGTGGCACCGCTCGGCGGGTGAGGCCATGCAGGACGCCTATGTCTGGGGCGTGCCGCCGCAGGCCGTGCTGGACCGCGCGCGGGCCCTGCGCGAGCGGCTCGACCGGCAATGCCGCGACGACTT
Source organism: Rubrivivax sp. (assembly GCA_034522875.1). Classification (GTDB taxonomy): domain Bacteria; phylum Pseudomonadota; class Gammaproteobacteria; order Burkholderiales; family Burkholderiaceae_C; genus Rubrivivax. The sequence goes on from JAXHKY010000036.1 coordinate 5,740, forward strand.
GCCGGCCTTTGCCGACCAGCTGCTGCTGGTGGTGGGCCACGCCAGGTTCACACCCGATGGTTATGAATGGACCGACCAGGGCCTGGTCTACCTGAATGCCACCGACGGCGGCGACGGCCGCGTGCCGCTGGCTTCGGCGCTGCTGCCCGGCGTGCGCACCTGGACGCTGGACTGCGAACACGGCAGTCTGCCCGACGCGAAGCGCGCGTTTGCCGCCTTCGTGGAATTGCTGACCCAGGGCGAGACGCGGCAATTGCCGCTGCTGACGCCGGCCGCGGGCACGCGCGGCACGGACCGCACCCGGGGTGCTGCGGCCGCGCCCGCGGTGCAAGCACATGTGCGCAGCCGGCCCTCGCGCGGCCAGCTTTCGGCGCTGCCGGCACAGAACCTGCGCTCGGTCTTCGACAGCGACCGGCGGCCCGCCGCCGAACCCACCGACGAGGCGCGCGGCGCCGCCTTGCAGGTCACGGTGCTCAACGGCAACCTGGCCTTCATGCGCCAGCCGCTGCTGGTGGGGCATTACCGCACCAGCCGGCTGACAGGCACCGAGGGCGTCGTCAACCGCCTGGTGGGCGGCGCCATGCAGGCCGCACTGGACGCCGGCCTGTACCCCGACGACGTGGGCACGCACCAGATCTTCTTCAACACCTGGCACAGCCCGGACAACCCATGGCGGCCGCCGCGGCCGCAGGTGGCGGTGGTGGTGGGCCTGGGCGACGAGGGCACGCTGACGGAAGTCAGGCTGCGCGACAGCGTGCGCCAGGCCACCATCGCCTGGGCGCAACGGGTGGCCGAAGACCCGCGGCAGGCCGGTGCCGAGATCGAACTCGCGGCCACCTTGCTGGGCAGCGGCGGCATGGGCATTTCGCCCAGCGCCACGGCGCGCGCCATCGCGCAAGGGGTGCGCGAGGCCAACGACCGCCTGGCCGGCAGCGGCTGGCCGCTGGTGAGCCGGCTCACGCTGGTCGAGCTGTACCTGGACCGCGCGGCCGAGGCCTGGCGCGGCCTGCAGGTGCTGGTCACGTCCAGCCCCGACCGCTTCGGGCTCGCACCCACCATCGCCGGCGGCACCGGACCGCTGCGCTGGCAGTCCGAGAGCGGCTACCGCGGTGCCGACCACGACTTCATCACCGCCACCGCCGGTGCGCTGCCCGGCAGCATCGACTTCACGCTGGACACCCGCCGCGCGCGCACCGAGATGCGCTCGCAGCGCACGCAGGGCAAGCTGCTGCTCGACCTGGTCGCGCGCGCGTCCACCGACGTCAACGACGATCCGACCATTGGCCGCACGCTGTTCCAGCTGCTGGTGCCGGTGGAGGTGGAGCCCTTCCTGGGCGGCACGCAGCGCATGCTGCTGGAGCTGGACGACAGCACCGCGCCCATTCCCTGGGAGCTGCTGGAAACGCCCGACGACGGCCGCGGTCACGCCGACCCCCGGCCCTGGGCCATTCGCAGCCAGTTGCTGCGCAAGCTGCGCAAGACGCATTACCGCGCCGCGCCCCGCGACGCCAGCGCCGAAGACGCCGTGCTGGTGATCGGCGAGCCGGCGGTCGACCCCAGGAAATACGGCCCGCTGCCCGGTGCGCGGGCCGAGGCGCAGACGGTGCTGGCACAGCTCACGGCCCCTGGCGCGCTGCCCGCCGACCGCGTGACCGCACTCGTCGCCCACGACGACGCGGCCAGCGTCATCAGCGCCCTGCTGGCGCGGCGCTACCGCATCGTGCACGTGGCCGGCCACGGCGAAGCGGGCGCCAGCGGGGGTGTCGTGCTTTCGGGCGACACCTTCCTGGGCCCGCGCGAGATCGAGACCATGCGCACCGTGCCCGAGCTGGTGTTCGTCAACTGCTGCCACCTGGCGGGCCGCGACGCGGCACAGACGCTGGCGCCGCCGCCGCTGGACCGCAGCGCCTTCGCCGCAGGCGTGGCCGACAAGCTGATCGAGATCGGCGTGCGCTGCGTCGTCGCCGCCGGCTGGGCCGTGGAAGACGGCCCGGCCCAGACCTTTGCCACCACCTTCTACCGCGAGTTGCTGGCCGGCGCGGCCTTCATCGATGCCGTGGCCGCCGCGCGCGAGGCCGCCTGGGCCGACCACCCCGGCGGCAAGACCTGGGCCGCCTACCAGTGTTATGGCGACCCGGGCTGGACCTTCCGCACCGGCGGCGGCGACGCGCAGACCGTGCAGCCACCGGCCGGCGACGAATACGCCACCATCGCCTCGGCGCTGGGCCTGGCACTGGCGCTGGAAGAAGCCGCGGTGCGCGCACGCTGGGCCAGCGCGCAGACCGAAGACGAGGGGCAGGCGCAGCAGCAGGCGCAACTGCAGAAGATCCGCCTGCTGGAGGCGCGTTTCGCCGCGCTGTGGGGCGGCATGGGTGCGGTGGCCGAGGCCTACGCGGTAGCCTATGCCGAAGCCGGCGACTTCGACGCCGCCATCGCCTGGTACGACCGCGCCGTGCACGCCGACGACTCCAGCGCCTCGCTGAAGGCCTGTGAGCAGTTCGAGAACCTGCGCGCGCGCCGGGCCTGGCAGGCCGTGGCCCAGGGGCAGCCCACGGCGGCGGCCCTGGCGGCGGCGCGCGAGCGCATCGAGCAGGCCATCGCACGGCTGCAGTCGCTGGCCGACCGTCACGCCACGGCCGAGCGATGCAGCCTCATCGGTTCGGCCTGGAAGCGCCTGGCCATGCTGGAGCAGCGCGCGGGCCACGCCGCGGCGGCCCGCGCGGCACTGGACGCCGCCGCCCGCGGCTATGGCCAGGCCGAAGTGCTGGCCGCGGCGGCAGGCAGCAGCGAACTGTTCTACCCGGCGCTCAACCGCATGGCGCTGGAACTGGTGGTCCACGGCGGCCGCAAAGGCTGGCGCGGCCTGGACCCGGTGCGCACGCAGGCCGTGCGCCAGAGCCTGGCGCAGCGCACGCAGACCGACCCCGACATCTGGAGCTGCGTCGGCCAGCTCGACGTCGAGCTCTACGAGGCCCTGGCCCAGGGCCGGCTGGCCGCCAGCCTGGCTTCGCTGGCCGCGGGTTACGCCAACATCCATGTCCGCCTGCGCGCCACCAAGGCCTGGCGCACGGTGGCCGACCAGGCGCGCTTCGTGCTGGACGCGGTGCTGGCGCGCACGCATGGCAAGGAACGGGCGGCGGCCCAGGTGCTGCTGGACCAGTTGCTCGGCTATGCGCAGGAAGGGCCGGCCGGTGAAGCCTGGCAGGCAAGGTCCGCCAGTCCGGCGCCACGGCGCCCGCCTGGGGCGACCGTGGGCCCGCGCCGGTTCAGCGCCCGCCGTTGACGTCGAGCAGCGCCCCGGTGGTGTAGCTGGCCTCGTCCGAAAGCAGCCAGACGATGGCCGCCGCCACCTCTTCGGCCGAACCGGGGCGCTGCATCGGCACCTGCGGCGCGAGCCGGCGGGCACGGTCGGGCTGGCCGCCGCTGGCGTGGATCTCGGTGTCGATGATGCCTGGCCGCACCGCGTTCACGCGCACGCCCTCGGTCGCCACCTCCCTGGCCAGGCCGACCGTGAAGACGTCGATGGCGCCCTTGGCCGCCGCGTAGTCCACATACTGCCCCGGCGCACCCAGACGCGCGGCCACCGACGACAGGTTGACGATGGCGCCGCCCCGGTGCCCGCCGGCCTCGGCCCAGGCACCGCCTTCGCGGTAGCGCGTGCTCATGCGTTTCACCGCTTCGCGCGCACAGCTGAAGCTGCCGAAGACATGGATGGCGAACATGCGCTGCCAGCGCACGGCACTCATCTCGTCCACGCGTGCGGCCACGTCCACCACGCCGGCGTTGTTGACCAGGCCGGAAAGCACGCCGGCCTCGCGGTCGAGGCGGGCGAACAAGGCCTGCACCTGGGCGTCGTCGGCCACGTCGGCCGGCAGCACCCAGGCGCGGCGGCCGCACGCGCGCACGTCGGCCGCCACGGCCTGGGCCGCGGCCATGTCGCGGGTGCAGTTGACGGCCACGTCCCAGCCGCGCGCAGCGGCCAGGCGGGCGGTGGCAGCACCGATGCCGCGGCTGCCGCCGGTGACGAGCAGGATGCGGTTCATTCCCCAATGTTAGGGCGGACCGCACTCGGCTAGAGTGAGCGGCTTCACCAGGAGACAGCCCCCCATGCAAAGACGCCAAGTTCTCGTCGCCGGCAGCGCCACGTTGCTGGCCGCCCCCGCATTCGTGCGTGCGCAGGCGCTGGAAAAGCCCAAGACCACCATTGCCGTGGGCGGCCAGAGCCTGCTGTACTACCTGCCGCTGACGATCGCCGAACAACGCGGCTATTTCAAGGCCGAAGGGCTGGACGTGAGCGTCGTCAACTTCTCGGGCGGCTCGCGCGCGCTGCAGGCCGTGGTGGGCGGCAGCGCCGACGTCGTCTCGGGCGCCTTCGAACACACCGTGAACATGCAGTTCAAGGGCCAGGCCATGCGCGCCTTCGTGCTGCAGGGGCTGGCGCCGCAGATCGTGCTGGGCGTCAACCCGAAGACGATGCCCGGCTTCAAGTCGGTGGCCGACCTGAAGGGCAAGAAGATCGGCGTCACCGCGCCGGGGTCTTCGACCAACGTCATGGTCAATTTCATTCTCGCCAAGGCCGGGCTCAAGCCCAGCGACGTGAGCATCATCGGCGTCGGCGCCTCGCAGGGCGCGGTGGCGGCCATGCGGGCCGGCCAGATCGACGCCCTCAGCAACCTCGACCCCGTGATCACGCTGCTGCAGCGCAGCGGCGACCTGAAGGTGGTTTCCGACACGCGGGTGGTGGCCGAGGCCGAGCGCATCTTCGGCGGCCCCATGCCGGCCGGCTGCCTGTATTGTCCGCAGGGCTTCATCGACAAGAACCCGAATACCGTGCAGGCGCTGACCAATGCCATGGTGCGCGCCAGCAAGTGGATCCAGCAGGCCGGGCCGGGCGACATCATCAACAACGTGCCCGAGAGCTATCTGCTGGGCGACCGTGCGGTGTATATCGACGCCTTCCTGGCCGCCAAGGGCGCGTTGTCGCCCGACGGCATGATTCCGGAGAAGGGTTCGCAGACCGCCTTCCGCGCCCTGGCCAGCATCGACGCCCAGCTGGCCCAGGCCAAGCTCGACCTGGCAGCCGTCTACACCAACGACTTCGTGAAGAAGGCCAACACGAAATACCCCAAGGGCTGACTCCGACGTGACCGGCGCGCAAGTCATCGTCCTGGCCACGCCGGTCTTCCTGCTGCTCATTGCACTGGAATTCGGCGTCGGACTGGCGCGCGGGCGCAATACCTACCGGCTGAACGACGCGCTGAACAGCATCGGCCTGGGTGTCATGAGCCAGGTCACGGGCGTGTTCGGCAAGCTGCTGCGCATCGGCGTCTACACGCTGGCCTTCGAGCACGTGGCGCTGCTGCGGCTGCCGGCCGATGCGCTGTGGGTCTGGCTCTTCGCGCTGCTCTTCTACGACTTCTGCTACTACTGGCTGCACCGCGCCGGCCACCGCGTGGCCGTGCTGTGGGCGGCGCATGCGGTGCACCACCAGAGCGAGGACTACAACCTGAGCACGGCGCTGCGCCAGACGAGCAGCGGCTTCCTGCTCGGCTGGATCTTCTACCTGCCGATGGCCGTGCTGGGTGTGCCGCCGCTGGTCTTCGCCACCGTGGCGCTGATCGACCTGCTCTACCAGTTCTGGGTGCACACGCAGCAGGTCGGCAGGCTGGGCTGGTTCGACCGCTGGTTCTGCAGCCCCAGCAACCACCGCGTGCACCATGCCGTGAACGACCGCTACCTGGACAGGAACTATGGCGGCATCCTGATCGTGTGGGACCGAATCTTCGGCAGCTTCATCGAGGAAGACGACGCCGAACCCTGCGTCTACGGCACGCGTTCACCGCTGCGCAGCTGGAACCCGCTGTGGGCCAACCTGCAGGTCTACCGCGACCTCGTGCTGGAAAGCTGGCGCGCGCGTTCCTGGGCCGACAAGGCGCGCGTCTGGCTGAAGCCGCCGGGCTGGCGGCCGGCCGACGTGGCCGCGCGCTGGCCCAGGCCGGTCTTCGACATCTCGGCCGTGCAGCGCTACGACCCGGCGGTGAGGCCCGCGGCTGCGGTGGCGGCCGCGGTGCTGTTCCTGGCCGTGCTCGGCGGCACCAGCGCCTTCCTGTGGGTGGCGCATGAACTGAGCCTGACGCAGCAGACGGCCGCAGTGCTGGCGCTGGTGGCGGCGCTGTGGCTCATCGGCGCCCTGACGCAGCCGCGCCGCGCGCATGGCGACGAACCCAGGCTGGCCACCCCGCAATGACCACGCCGGCGCTTCAGCTCGACGACGTGGCCTGCACCTTCGTCAGCAAGGACGACCCCGGCCAGCGTTACACCGCCGTGCAGGGCGTGACGCTGACCGTGGGCGCGGGCGAGTTCGTCTCGGTCGTCGGCCCCACCGGCTGCGGCAAGAGCACGCTGCTGAACGTGGCCGCCGGGCTGCTGCAGCCCAGCACCGGCACCGTGCAGGTCTTCGGCCAGCCGCTGACCGGCATCAACACCCGCGCCGGCTACATGTTCCAGGCCGAGAGCCTGATGCCCTGGCGCACGGCCCTGGCCAATGTCATGGCGGGGCTGGAATTCCGCGGTGTCGTGGCCGCCGAGGCGCGTGCGCAGGCCGAGGAATGGCTGCGTCGTGTGGGCCTGGGCGGCTTCGGCGACCGCTACCCGCACCAACTCTCGGGCGGCATGCGCAAGCGCACCAGCCTGGCGCAGACGTTGGCGCTGGACCCCGACATCATCCTCATGGACGAGCCCTTTTCGGCGCTGGACATCCAGACCCGGCAGCTGATGGAAAACGAGGTGCTCGACCTGTGGGCGAAGAAGCGCAAGGCGGTGCTTTTCATCACTCACGACCTGGACGAGGCCATCGCCATGAGCGACCGCGTGGTGATCATGAGCGCGGGGCCGGCGGCACGGCTGATCGGCGAATTCAGCATCGACATCGCGCGTCCTCGAGACGTGGCCGAGGTCAAGATGACGCCGCGCTTCGTGGAACTGCACGCCGCCATCTGGGCGCAGTTGCGCGAAGAGGTTCTGAAGGGCTACGCCCAGCAGCTGAAGGTGGCATGAGCAAGGGCCGCACATGAAGTCCCCACGCAAGCTGTGGCCCTGGCAGGTGGGCCTGCTGGTGGCGATCTTCGTCTTCTGGCACGTGATGACGGCACCGGGTCTGCTGCCGAACTTCATGTTCGACAACGACCGCCAGGCCAGCTTCTTCTTCGGCGAGCCGGTCAAGATCATGGGCCGCATCTGGGCCTGGTTCGTCACCGATGCCGACATCTACCGCCACTTGCTGGTGACGCTGACCGAAACCCTGCTCGCCTTCGGCATCGGCTCGGCGCTGGGCCTGGGCGCGGGGCTGTGGCTGGCGCTCAGCCCGGTGGCCAGCGGCATTCTCGAACCCTACATCAAGGCCGCCAATTCGATGCCGCGCATCATCCTGGCGCCCATCTTCTCGGTCTGGTTCGGGTTGGGGCTGGCCAGCAAGGTGGCCCTGGGCGTGACGCTGGTGTTCTTCATCGTCTTCTTCAACGTCTACCAGGGCGTGAAGGAAGTCAGCCCGGTGGTGCTGGCCAATGCGCGCATGCTGGGCGCCAGCAACAAGCAGCTGCTGCGCCATGTGTACCTGCCGAGCGCGACGAGCTGGGTCTTCAGCAGTCTGCACACCAGCGTCGGCCTGGCCTTCGTGGGCGCGGTGGTGGGCGAATACCTGGGTTCGAGCCAGGGCGTGGGCTATCTCATCCTGCAGGCCGAGGGCACCTTCGACATCAATACGGTGATGGCCGGCATCCTGGTGCTGACGGCCTTCGCGCTGGTGCTCGACGCGGCCGTGGGCAAGGTGGAGAAGCGGCTGATGAAGTGGCAGCCGAAGGCGGGCGAGACCGAGAAGCTCTGAGCTGGTGAAGATGTGAACGCACCCGCGCCGGGGTGGCCAAGGGCCGTACCCGTGCTTCTTCACCGGGCCGGACCTGCGGCAATACCAGTTCGGGTCGATCTGCCCCATGGGTTGCTTCTCACGACTCGCGGCCTGGCCGACGCCGTTTTCCGGCGCGAACCGCCCTGGCCGCAGCCTCGGCAGGCCTGAATCACGGTGCGCGAGCGCTTCCAGAAGGGCGGGCTGCCGGCCTGAGCGCCACTGTCAGCAGCAGCGCGGCGCCAGCCCACAGCAGCACCGGCAGCGCGTCGAGCAGCCCGCCGCCGGCCTCGCGCAGCGCCGCCGCCGTGCCGCTGGCCACCAGCACCAGGCGCAGCATCGAAGCGCCCGCCAGGCTGGACGACACTGCGCCGCTGAAGCGCCCTTCGCGGCCGACATGGCCCAGCGCCAGCGCGGCCATGAAACCGCCCGCCAGCATCGCCGCCCAGGCGGCGCCGGCCAGCGCCTGCGCGCTGGCCAGCACTTCCAGCGAGGGTGCGGCCAACGCCACCGCGGCGGCGGCCGCGCCCAGCGCCGCGCCGGCGGCCACCAGCCGCAGTTCGCCAAGCTTCGGCGCCAGCTTCATCGCCGGCCACAAGGCCAGGTTGAAGGCGGCCCAGAACACCGGCAGCCACAGCGGCAGCGCATCGGCGGCCACGAAACGGCGGAACTGCGCCGTGGCATTGAGGCTGGTGTGCAGCTGCAGGGCCAGCGCCGCCCACAGTGCCGCAGCCAGCAACAGCAGCCAGCGGGAGGCGGCAGCAGGCGGCTGCGAAAGCGGGCTCGCCGCCACGGGGCGCGGCGCCGCATGGCGCTCGGCCCAGGCCAGCGCCAGCGCCGCCAGCACCACGCCGGCGCTGGCGCACACGAAGGGCCAGCGCGGATCGGCGCCCTTGAGCCACATCGCCAGCCACGGCGCGACGGCCGCCGCCAGGCCCAGCCCCAGCATCGCCAGCGCCACCAGCCCCGGCTGCGCGGGCTTGGCCGCATGTCGGCCGATCAGGTTGAGCGGCGGCGCGCGCAAGGCCGAAGAGGTGGCCGTCCACAGCAGTGTCACGGCCACGAACACGGCGGGTGATCCCTGCGGCGCCAGCCAGGGCAGCGCCAGGAACGCCGCCGCCGACAGCGCGGTGGCGCCGGCCAGCCAGGGCGCGAGGCGCCGGTGCAGCGCCAGCACGCGGTCGGAGGCCACGCCGCAGGCGTAGTCGGCCAGCACGAACACGGCCTGATCGACCACCAGCAGCCACAGCACCGCCCGCGGCGGCAGTCCGGCCTGCGCCGCCAGCGCGGGCAGAAAGACGACGTAGACCGTCCAGCTCAACGCCAGCGCCAGCTGCGCGGCGGCCACGGCCAGGCCCAGTCCCTTGGGCGACGTGGGTGTGATCGTCTTGTCCATGCCCATGCAGCATAGGGCCAAGTCCACCCTGGGTGGGGGCCTGCGACTGGCCGTACCCGACGGCCCGAGCAGCGCCCGGGTTCAACGCGGCGCTTCGAAAACGGCGTCGTGCCGCCCGCTGCGAAGCTCGGCATCCCAGGCCTTGCCCACGCGTTCGACCCATGCGCGGGCCTCGGCGCTGTACGCAGCGCCCAGCGCCACGGCTTCGTACACGGAGACGTGGCCCTGCCCCATCGACACGTGCAGGCGCACGCCGCTGCCCGGCGGCTGCCACGCCTGCCGTGGCGGCTGGCTCGTCGGTGCGGACTCGGGCACCCACTGGCCGCCGAAAGGCAGCCACTGCCCCTGCCAGGGCCAGGGGGTTGCGTCGGGGCGCGGCTGAAGGCCGTCCTGCCCGCTGGCGTCGCGCACCCAGGCGTAGTGATGCGCCAGCCACGCCGGCGTGGCATTGGCCGGCTCGCGCAGGCGCATCGCGGCACCGTCGATGGGCACGGCGAGGCGGTGGTTGCGCACGAAATCCACCACCAGCAGGCCGGGCTGGTTGGCGTCGTCCGAGCCCAGCGCCACGAACGCCGTGCGCTGGGGCGAAAACGCCAGCGCCGGCCGGCCCGTCACGTTGAGCCCGGCCTGCGGCTGCGGGGCGCCGCCGGCGCGGCCCCGTCGGTGCTCGGCTCGGGGCCGCAGTGCGCGCGCCACATGCAGGCCGCGTCCAGCCGCCCCGGTTGCGGTCTGGCGGTGCCGCCTGCCGCGACGTGTTCGAGACGGCCGGCGCTGTTCAGGCGGCGAACTCCTGCCCCGCCTCGTGCGCCCAGCCGCTGGGTGAAGGCTGCGGATCGAGCCCCAGGCCCGGATGCATCGCGCTGGGCACAGAATCGGGTCTCGACACGGCTTGCACGGACCGCGCCATGCCCAAGGACTTCTGCACGCTGGAGGACAGCAACCGATCCTCCCATCCCAGCCTCCACGACGTCTCCGACCCGGCGCGCCGCACCGTGCTGTGCGGCGGCATGGGCCTGGCGGCAGCGGCCTTCTTCGCTGGCATGGCTGCTTGCGCCGGCAAGCCGCCGGGCGGGGCAGGGCCGCGGCTCGGGTTCAAGGGCATCGCCGCTTCCAGGGCCGACGCCGTGGTCGTGCCCGAGGGCTATACCGCGCAGGTGCTGGCGCCCTGGGGCGAACCGGTGGGCATCGCGGGGGCCATGCCGGCGTGGGCACCCGATGCTTCGAACAGTGCCGCCGAGCAGGCGTTGCAGATGGGCATGCACCACGACGGCCTGCAGTTCCATGCGCTCGAAGGCAGCCGCCGCGGCCTGCTGGTGAGCAACCACGAGTACACCGACGACGGCCTGCTGCACCCGGGGGGCATGCTGCCGTGGACGGCGGAGAAGGTGGCCAAGAGCCAGGCTGCGCACGGCATTTCGGTGATCGAGATCGAACTCGAGGCCGGGCGTTGGCAGATGGTGCGCCCCTCGCGCTATGCCCGGCGTTTCACCGCCAGCACGCCGTTTGCCGTCGCTGGCCCGGCCGCCGGGCACGCGCTGATGAAAACGGCCGCCGACCCCGGCGGCCGGCGCGTGCTGGGCACGCTGAACAACTGCGCCTCGGGCATGACGCCCTGGGGCACTTGTCTTTCGGGCGAGGAGAACTGGGCCAACTATTTCATCCCCTCCGACCAGCCCACCGCGCACGAGCGCCGCTGGGGCATCCGCAAGAACCACTGGTACCGCTGGCACGAGCACGATCAACGCTTCGACACCGTGCGCCACCCCAACGAACCCAACCGCTTCGGCTGGGTGGTCGAGATCGACCCCATGGACCCGGCCAGCACACCGGTCAAGCGCACGGCGCTGGGCCGTGCCGCGCACGAAGGCGCCACGGTGGCGGTCACCGACGACGGCCGCGCGGTGGTCTATTCCGGCGAGGATGCAGCCTTCGAGTATGTCTACAAATTCGTCAGCCGCGACCGCATCAAGCCCGCCGGCGGCGGCCTGACTGCGGCACAGGCCAATGCCGAACTGCTGGACCACGGCACGCTGTACGTGGCGCGCTTCGACGCCGACGGCAGCGGCCGCTGGCTGCCGCTGGTGCATGGGCAGGGGTCGCTCACGCCGGACCGTGGATTTGCCGATCAAGGCGAGGTCGTCGTCAAGGCGCGCCAGGCCAGCGACGCGCTGGGCGGCACGAAGATGGACCGGCCGGAGTGGATTGCCGTCGACCCGGCCAGCGGCTCGGTCTATTGCGCGCTCACCAACAACAGCGAGCGTGGCGCCGGTGGCCACCCGGGCACCGATGCCGCCAACCCGCGCGCGGCCAATACCATGGGCCACATCATCCGTTGGCAGGAAGAGGGCGGTTTCGGCGGCGAGCGCTTCCGCTGGAACCACTTCGTGCTGGCCGGCGATGCCGCCAACGAGCGTGCCGAAGCCCGCGGCAACGTGAAGGGCGACGCCTTCGCCTGCCCCGACACCCTGGCCTTCGACCCGCGCGGCGTGTTGTGGATCGGCACCGACGTCGGCTCGCGTTCGCTGAACCGGGGCGAGATGGCCCGCCTGGGCAACAACCAGCTGCTGGCCTGCGACCCGGCCACGGGCGAGGTGCGGCGTTTTCTCATCGGACCGGTCGGGGCCGAGATCACCGGTTGCAGCTTCACCCCCGACGGCACGACGATGTTCGTCAACGTCCAGCACCCGGGCGAATCGCCCGGCGACCGCAGCGATGCGGCGGCGCCGGGCCGCTACTCGAACTGGCCCGACTTCCGTGCCGACGGCCGGCCGCGCTCGGCCACGGTGGTGGTGCGCAGGAATGACGGCGGCGTCATCGGTGGCTTTGATTGAGGAGAATTGAAATGTGGCAGATATGGGGCGGCAATTCCTTGCCGAGTCGCAAGGGCGGTTAGATGGATGGGTGTTCTCAATGCATGAGTGGAATGCTGTGCGGTGAGTGAGCAAAGACTTACATTTCAGACTGACCCTACCCTTGGGATCGGCGAGGATTGGAGATGGAGGTCGTGACCAGCGCCGCCAGGCGGCCAGTTGCAGAGCCCCGAGGGTGTTGGAAGGACTGCATGAGGCAATGTGTCCAGACCAGGCCCGGGCGAATCGGAGATGGGGAAGGCATGAGAGAAGGTAGAGTTAAGTGGTGGAGGGAACCTAATGATAAGAGGGGTTGGGCGAGGGGGTGAAAGAGATAGTTGTTTAAGAGGGAATGGGAAAAGGAGAGGAGAGAAGGGAGAGGGGAGAGGAAAAGACGAGAAGTGGGGGAATTTGGAAAAAAATAAAAAAAAAAAAAAAAAAAAAAAAAAAAAAAAAAAAAAAAAAAAAAAAAAAAAAAAAAAAAAAAAAAAAAAAAAAAAACAAAAAAAAACAAAGAACCACCACAAAAAAAAAAAAAAAAGCTTCGATGAGAACCGTGTCTTCGTTGGAAGGTCGGGTGCGTGTAGACCGACTCGGATCTGACTTCACGATCGACAGCGATGGCGAGGTTGCTGTGGCAACGATGCACCGGCAGTGTGGCGGGGTGGGGCACATTCCCGGGCAATTCCACGGCTGAAGTCACGAATGGGCCACGCTGCCCCCCCCCCCGGCGAGAACGGAAGGGTTATCCCTCCGCAGAGCGATGGACCCGAGACCGGAAGTTTCTTTCGGCTGCGCCTTGATGGATGCGGATCGATGCATCCGAACCGGCGGCACGGAGGCACGGCCGGGAGAGACATCGGCCAGGCCCCACCGTCCCTGCCCACCGCGCCAGCGCAATGACGTTCCGTTCAGGTGCAGCCAGGCCGCGTGCCCGGTGCTAGAACCGCATCACCGTGCGGAAGTAGTAGGCCTCGGGCGCCACCGCCTCACCGCGCGCCAGGCGCTGCCATGACCGCCGGTGGGCCGTAGCGCAGGCCCAGACTCTGCGACCTCGATGAGCGCATCGTCGGGCGTGCGGATGATATAGTGCGCCGGGATATCGAGCATACCGTCGGCGCGCTGGACCTGCCAGTCGACACCGCCGGGCGACCACCGTCGCCTTCAGCTCCGGGCCGCTCACGGTGCCGCCGCCCAGCGGCACGTAGCGCCGTTCGCCATGGGGCCCCGCGCCCAGCGTGACGAGCGCGCCGACCTCGACGTCGATGCGTGCCATCAGCGTCAGGGCTGGGGGTTGGGGCGTGGACCCGCCGGTGTTCATGGCGTGTGTGCGGGGTCGGCGTCGCCGGGGCCTACTTGGCCGTCGGCATCACGAATTCGGCCCCTGCGCCCTGTTTCGCGATGCTGTCGGGCCAGCGCTGCATCACGCTCTTTTGCCTGGTGTAGAAGCGCACGCCTTCCTCGCCATAGGTGTGCATGTCGCCGAACAGGCTGCGCTTCCAGCCGCCGAAGCCGTGCCAGGCCATCGGCACGGGAATGGGCACGTTGATGCCGACCATGCCCACCTGCACACGGCGCGCAAATTCGCGCGCCAGTCCGCCGTCGCTGGTGAAGCAGGCCACGCCGTTGCCGTATTCGTGGTCGTTGACGAGTTGCAGCGCCGCGGCGAAATCCTTCACGCGCACGCAGGCCAGCACGGGGCCGAAGATCTCTTCCTTGTAGATGCGCATGCTTGACGTCACGTGGTCGAACAGCGTGCCGCCGGTGAAGAAGCCGGCTTCATGCCCCGGCACCTTGAAGCCGCGGCCGTCGACCACCAGCGTCGCGCCTTCCTCGACGCCGATACCGACATATTTCTCGATGCGGTCGCGCGCCTCGCGCGTGACGATGGGGCCCATCTCGGCGTCGAGCTCCATGCCGTTCTTCACCTTCAGCGCCCTCGCGCGTTCGGCCAGCAGCGGCACGATGCGGTCGGCCACGTCGCCCACCAGCACCGCCACGGAAATGGCCATGCAGCGCTCGCCGGCCGAGCCGTAGGCGCTGCCGATGAGCGCGTCCACGGCCTGGTCCAGATCGGCGTCGGGCATCACCACCATGTGGTTCTTGGCGCCGCCCAAAGCCTGCACCCGCTTGTCATGGTGGGCGCCGGTCTCGTAGATGTAGTGGGCGATGGGCGTGGAGCCGACGAAGCTCAAGCCCTTCACGTCGGGGTGCGTGAGCAATGCGTCCACCGCCACCTTGTCGCCCTGCACGACGCTGAACACGCCGTCGGGCAGGCCGGCCTGCTGCAGCAATTCGGCCATGAACAGGCTGGGGCTGGGGTCGCGCTCGCTGGGCTTCAGGATGAAGGCATTGCCGCAGGCCAGCGCCACCGGGAACATCCAGCACGGCACCATGCACGGGAAATTGAACGGCGTGATGCCGGCCACCACCCCGAGCGGCTGGCGCAGCGTCCAGTTGTCGATGCCGGTGCTGACCTGGTCGGTGTAGTCGCCCTTCAGCAGCTGCGGCACGCCGCAGGCGAATTCGACGATGTCGATGCCGCGCGAGACCTCGCCTTGCGCGTCGGTGAAGACCTTGCCGTGCTCGGCGGTGATCATGGCGGCGAGGGTGTCCTTGTGCTGGTTCATCAGCGCCAGGAAACTGTTGAGCACGCGCGCGCGGCGGATCGGCGGCATCTCGGCCCAGGCCGGCTGCGCGGCGCGCGCGGCGGCCACGGCCACGGCCACGTCTTCGGCGGTGGCCAGCAGCACCTGGCGTGCCGGCTGCCCGGTGCTGGGGTTCCAGACCGGCTGCGCGCGGTCGCCGCTGCCGCGAACGTGCACGCCGGCGATCCAGTGGCCCACGTCGGCAGCTTGGGTGAAGGCAACGGGTGCGCCCATGGCGGCTCTCCTGCGGGTGGGGAAAGCCACAGTCTAGTCAAGTCCGCCGCTCAGGCCGGCGCTGCCGCCAAGGCGTCGCGGGCCAACGCGCGGATCGACTGCCTGAACTGCAACCAGCCCGCTTCGCCGCGCAGGTCCACGCCGCCGAAGAGGCGGATGCGGCGGCTGCGCAGCAGCAGATACTGCACGCCGGCCACGCGCGGCCAGAAGGGGCCGCGTTCGCCCCAGGCGCGCAGCCGTTCAGGCAGGCCGCCGAAGTGGCGGTAGGTGAGCACCTTGTCGACACCGGCCTGCCGCGCAATCGCGTTGACACCCACGGCACCGAAGCCGTCGCGCGCCAGCACCATGCCCACGACGCCGACGCGCGCACGGGGGTTGACGGACAATCGCACTTGCCGCGGCCTGCCGCACCGCCTTCAGGACGCGCCGGCAGATCCGCCACCCAACGACCCCGGTGCACCCGCCTTGCAACCAGACCGCCCGCTCGACGACAACGACCTGGAACGCCTGGGCGCCCTGCTCGAAGCCTTGCCCGCCCGGCTGGAGCCGCTGGACGTGAGCGCGCTCGACGGCTACCTGTGCGGCGTGCTGCTGCAACCGCGGCCGGTGCCCGCAACGCAATGGCAGGCGCATGTGGCCGACATCGAAGGCCGCCCCGCGCCCGCCGGCCCGGCGCTGGACGAATTGCTGGCGCTGGTGCACCGCCGCCACGCCGAACTCGACCACGCCATCGGGCAGCGGCAGTGGTTCGACCCCTGGATCTTTCCGCTCGAAGACGATGCGTCGGCCACCGAGTGCGTGCTGCCCTGGGTGGCCGGTTTCGCTGCCGCAATGGACCGCTTTCCTGCGCTGATGGCGGTGGAAGACCCCGAATTGGTCGAACCGCTGGCGCTGCTGTACCTGCATTTCGACCCCACCGACCTGGAAGATGCCGACGCGCTGGCGGCGGTCATCGAAACCCTGGAGCCGCCGGCCGACCTGGCCGAAGCGGTGCAGGACATCGTGCGCGCCGTCATGTTGATGGCCGACGTGACGCGGCCGCGCAGCGCGCCCCATTCGCCGACCCAGCGCCGCACACCGCCTCGATCTGCAACGCGTCGCCCCCACCGCTGATCCACTGAAGAAGGAGTTTCCGATGCCCTTGCCGAATTCGCGCCCTGTTCACGCCTTCCTCCGCGCCGCCGTCCTGGTGGCGGGGGCGAGCCTGTCGCCGCTGGCCGCCAACGCCGCTGACACGCCCGAGCCGACACCGGCGCCGCAGAAAGCCACGGCACCGGTCGCCGACCCGCTGGCGGGCGCCCGCGCCCACATTCAGGGCAGCCGCTGGGACGCAGCCGTCGCCGAGCTGACGCGGGTCAATGCCACCGGCAACGCCGACTGGAACAACCTCATGGGCTATGCGCTGCGCAAGAAGACCCCGCCCGACCTGGACGGTGCGCAACGCCATTACGACGCTGCGCTGCGCATCAATCCGCGCCACCAGGGCGCGCTCGAATACTCCGGCAAACTGGCGCTGTTGAAGGGCGACCTTCCGACCGCCGAGGCCAAGCTGGCCGCGCTGGAAGGCCTGTGCGCATCGCCGTGCGAACCGCTGGACGAGCTAAAACAGGCCATCGCCCGCTACAAGGCCAACGGCAACCGGAACTGAGCCGCCATCCCGCGCCGGCACCGCGCCGGTACCGCGCAAGGAGCGCCAAGGCGCCGGGAACCGAAGGACGAACCGAACTACGAACCGAACAGCGCCAGCGCATGCAGACCAAGGCCTTGCGCGACGCTGGCATAGCGGTCGCCAAGCACCACCTGCGCGGTCGGAAAGCAGGCGCCAATGCGCTCGACCAATGGCGCCAGACCCGTGGAGCCGCCGGTGAAATAGAGCACGTCCACCGCGTCGGGCGCCACGCCCGCCAGGCGCGCCGCTTCGGCGGCAGCGCCCACGATGCGCCGCAGGTCGGTCTCGATCGCTGCTGCGGCACCGGCCGCCTGCAGCGTGGCCGCCAGACCTTGTTCCACGACCGACAAGTCGATCTGCGCGCTGCCGCCCTCGGCCACCTCGATCTTGGCCTGTTCCGCCGCACCGGCCAGCGCGTGGCCCAGGCGCTGCGTCACCGCGGTCATCAGCCGCGCGTGATGGCGCGGTTCCGCGAACCAGGACTTCATGCCGCGCAGTTCGGCCAGCCGCGCCGGCGCGTAGACGGTGTTGATGAGGTGCCAGGTGGCGAGGTCGAAGTACACCGCGTGCGGCACCTCGCGCGCCAGCTCGCCGGGGCGCGCCGGCCGCAACGAGCGGTAGCCCAGCAGCGGCAGGATGCTGGCCAACTCCACATGGCGGTCGAAGTCGGTGCCCGCCAGGTGCACACCGTGGTTGCCCAGGATATCGCCGCGGCGGTCGGCGCGGCCACGGCGCGCCGGGCCCACGCGCACGAGCGAGAAGTCGGAGGTGCCGCCGCCGATGTCGGCCACCAGCACCAATTGTTCGTGGCCGATCCGACTTTCATGGTCCAGCGCGGCGGCAATGGGCTCGTACTGAAAGTGCACTTCGGCAAAGCCCACGGCGTGCGCAGCGGTTTCGAGCGCCGCCTGCGCCCGTGCGTCGCGCTCGGCGTCGTCGTCGACGAAGAAGACCGGCCGGCCCAGCACCACGCGGTCAATGGTCGCGCCGGCCTCGGCCTCGGCCAACTGCTTGAGCCGCCGCAGATAGCCGGTGACGACGTCGCGGTAACGCACGGCGCGGCCGCCGCCGATGTCGGTGCCCTGGTCGAGCAGCGTGGCGCCGAGGATGCTCTTCATCGACCGCATGAGCCGGCCTTCGGCCCCTTCCACATAGGCGGCCAGCGCGGCGCGGCCGTACAGCCGTTCGGCGTCCAGCTCATGCGCCGGCGTATCGGCGCGGTAGAACACCGCCGTGGGCATGGTGGGAAAGCCGGGCTCCAGCGCCACCAGGCCGACACCGCCTGCAGCACGCGGCAAGGCGACGGCGGAATTGGAGGTGCCGAAGTCGATGGCCGCAAAACCGGGCGCCGTGGACGCCGCGGGCGCGATTGAACGAGGGTTCATGAAATTGGCCGAGGCCGGGCGGCGCGGCGCATTCGAGGGGGCAGTCAGTCTATCGATGCGCCTGCCCGCCGCGGGCTGCGGCCGTGAATTGCCGCACGTCGACCCCCCTGTTCGGTGTGTTGCCAAATGTCGCCAGGCGTGACACTGTTTAGCACCTATTTCGAGAGTTCGCCGCCATGGAAAAGTCCGACGCTCCCCGCCGCTGGTTCGGACTCTGGCGCGCCGCCGAACGTGCTCCTGAAGACGACCCGGCCGATCTGGGCACGGCCTTCGGCCTGGACCTCAGCCTGAGCGAACTGGGCGACGAACTGCCACCACCGCCGCCGATGCAGGGCAAGGCCGGCTGGATGCAGCGCATGACCCTGAGGCGCCGTCCCGCGTTCTGATTCCTGGCGCTGCGCCAGGCCGTTCGCGACTGATCAGTTTATTGCGCGACGGCCGCGGCTAGAATAAAGCGATGGCTCGACTTTCATTCCGGGAACAAGTGTTGCGTGTCCGCGAGGACGCGATCGTCGAATCCGTCAACCGGCTGCTGGCCGACAAGGGTTTTGACCTCATGACGGTGGACGAGGTGGCAGCCGACGTGGGCATCGCCAAGGCCAGCCTGTACAAGCACTTTCCGTCCAAGGAAGCGCTGGCCGCAGCAGCCATGGTGCGGCTGCTGCAGCGCACGCTGGCGGTGGTGGACCTTCAGGCGGCGCAGACGCAGGCCTCGCCCATGCAGCGGCTGGAAGCCGTCACGCGTTGGGCGCTGCAACTGCAGGTGGCTGGCGACATGCCGACGCTGCCCTCACAGAATTCCTCGTTGCGCGCCGAGCTGATGGCGCACAAGGCCTATCTGGAACTGCTGCTGCAATTGAGCGAGCGGCTCGGCGAATGGATCGTGCAGGCCCAGGCCGCGGGCGACATCGACCCCACGCTGCCGCCCGAGGTGGTGCTGTACACCATCTTCGCCCGCGCCTGCGATCCCGTGCCCGCCGTCCTGAAGGCCGGCGGCCAGCACAGCGACACTCAGATCGTCGACTGGGTGCTGTCCATCTGCCTGCATGGCCTGCGCGGCCCGAGGCCAGTGGTGGCCGGCCCGGCTGCGCCGATGCGCTAACGGATCAGCAGCACCGGCGTATCGCAGTTGGCCAGCACCTTGCTGGCCACCGAGCCCATCACCAGGCTGGTGAGCGTGCCGTGGCCGTGCGAGCCCAGGACTAGCAGGTCGTATTTCCCCTTCCGGGCTGCCTCGACGATGATCTCCGCTGCGGGGCCGATCTTGGTCACGTACCTGGCCGTCAGGCCCTGACGCACGAAAAAGGTGCGGATCGGCTTGAACACCTTCTCGGCCATGTCGTCGTAGTAGGACTTCAGCGTCTCCCGTTCGACCACCGACGCGGCGCGCGGCGGCACCGCGGGCACGGCGTGCAGCAGGGTGTATTCATGCTGTGCGCCCAGCCATTCGTCGTGCGCGGCCAGATAGGCGAGCATGCGCTTGGTGTAGGGGCTGCCGTCGACAGCGGCGAGGATTTTCATTTCTGCTCCTGGGCGGGCCAGCCATGACGGCCCGCCAAACGAGTGTGGCACGCCGGGCCTGACCGGGATTGATCCGGCGCAGCATCCGTGCGCCTGGCGCGTCACTGCCGCTCGGCCACCGCGCCGCAACGGCGCTCAGATGTCGATCAGCAGCAGCGGCGCATGCCCCACGTCCTCGCCCTTGGCGGCCAGGCCGCGGGCGTTGCAGACCACGCGCACAGGCGCGCGGGCGGCGCGCGGCAGCGCGTAGTCATGGCGGCAGTGCAGGTGGCCGTGCAGCCACAGGTCGGCGCGGGGAACGAGGTCGTCGTCGGCGTTGCAGAAGCTGGCCGTGCCGGGCTGACGGCCGTAGCGCGGGTCGGCGCTCATCAGACTGGGCGCGAAGTGTGTGATAACTATCGTCTTGTCCCAGCGTTTGCAGGGTGCGTGTCCGAGTTCGGTCTCCAGCCAGGTGCGACAGGCCAGGCCTTCCTCGCGCACGCCGGCGGCGTCGAAGGCCACGCCGCCGCGTCTGGCGGCCATCAGGCGCATGAAATATTCGGCGGCACGCATCGCACGCTCGCGCTGGCTGGCGCCGAAGAGGTCGAAGTCGCTCCAGCGCGTGGCGCCGAGGATGCGAACACGCTGGCCGTCCATGGCACTGAAGACCAGCGATTCCCGCTGCAGCAGCCGCAGGCCGAAACGCGCGCAATGCTCGCGCAGGGCAGCCCAGGCGTCGCCCAACTCGCGCCCGTCGAATTCGTGGTTGCCGGCCACCACCACCACCGGCACCGGCCAGCCGGCGAAACGCTCGTAGCCGGCCCAGGTGCTGTCCACGTCGCCGGCCAGCACCAGCAACTCGGCCCCGGGCGCCGGCTCGGGGACGAAGGTCTCGGTCTCCAGGTGGAGATCGGACAGCAGCTGCAGCTTCAAGCGGCGAGCCGTTGCTCGATGCGTGCCTTGATCCTGGGCAGTTCCGCCGGCAGGTGGTGGTGGAGGGTCTGGAACCACTCCGCGTGCAGGCCCAGTTCCTGCTGCCAGGCACTGCGGTCGATGCCGATCACGGTGGCGAACTGCTCGCGGGTGAACGACAGCCCGTCCCAGCGCAGGTCTTCGTAGCGCGGGCTGATGCCGAAGACATTCTCGGCACCGTCGGCGCTGCCTTCGATGCGGCCGACGATCCACTCCAGCACGCGCATGTTCTCGCCATAGCCGGGCCAGACGAATTTGCCGTCGGCACCCTTGCGGAACCAGTTCACGCAGTACATGCTGGGCAGCCTGGCACCTTCGGCCTCCAGCCGCGTGCCCAGGTCCAGCCAGTGCTGGAAATAGTCGGCCATGTTGTAGCCGGCGAACGGCAGCATCGCGAACGGGTCGCGCCGCACCACGCCCTGCTGGCCGGCCGCGGCGGCAGTGGTCTCGCTGCCCATGGTGGCGGCCATGTACACGCCCTCGGTCCAGCTGCGCGCCTCGGTCACCAGCGGCACGGTGGTGCTGCGGCGGCCGCCGAAGATGAAAGCGTCGATGGCCACGCCGTTCGGGTTGTCCCACTCGGTGTCGAGCACGGGGTTGTGGATGGAGGCCACGGTGAAGCGCGAATTCGGGTGCGCCGCCGGCCGCGGTTTGCCGTTCACGGGGTTGGCCTTGGCGATCTCCGGTGTCCAGTCGCGGCCCTGCCAGTCGATCAGGTGCGGCGGCGGCTCGGGCGTCATTTCCTCCCACCACACGTCGCCTTCGTCGGTGAGCGCCACGTTGGTGAAGATGACGTCGCGCTTGAGCGACGCCATGCAGTTGGGGTTGGTCTTGTCGTTGGTGCCCGGCGCGACGCCGAAATAGCCCGCCTCGGGGTTGATGGCGTACAGGCGGCCGTCGGCCTGCGGCTTGATCCAGGCGATATCGTCGCCGATGGTCGTGACGGACCAGCCCTTGAAACCCTGCTCCGGCGGCACCAGCATCGAGAAATTGGTCTTGCCGCAGGCGCTGGGGAAGGCCGCGGCCACGTGGTACTTCTTGCCGCTGGGCGAACTCACGCCCAGCACCAGCATGTGCTCGGCCAGCCAGCCCTGATCGCGCCCCATGGTGGAGGCGATGCGCAGCGCAAAGCACTTCTTGCCCAGCAGCGCGTTGCCGCCATAGCCCGAGCCATAGCTCCAGATCTCACGCGTTTCGGGGAAATGAACGATGTACTTGGTGGCGTTGCACGGCCAGGCCACGTCCTTCGCACCGTCGGCCAGCGGGGCACCCACGCTGTGCACGCAGGGCACGAAGTCGCCATGTCCGCCCAGCACGTCGTACACCGCCGAGCCCATTCGCGTCATGGTGCGCATGCTCACCGCCACATAGGGGCTGTCGGTCAATTCGATGCCGATGTGCGCGATGTGCGAACCCAGCGGCCCCATCGAGAACGGCACCACATACATGGTGCGGCCGCGCATGCAGCCCTTGAAGAGCGCCGGGGTGCCGTCGGGCTGGCCGGTCTGCAGCAGCGTGCGCATCTCGGCCGGGGCCATCCAGTTGTTGGTGGGGCCGGCATCTTCGGCCTTTTCGCTGCAGATATAGGTGCGGTCCTCGACCCGCGCCACGTCGCTCGGGTCGCTGCGGGC
Organism: Rubrivivax sp.; assembly: GCA_034522875.1. Lineage (GTDB taxonomy): Bacteria > Pseudomonadota > Gammaproteobacteria > Burkholderiales > Burkholderiaceae_C > Rubrivivax. The sequence continues at coordinate 27,924 of JAXHKY010000036.1, forward strand.
CAGGAAGCTGTTCGGGCGCAGCGCCGGATTGAGCCGCAGCAAGGTGCCGGCGGCCACCAGCTGCTCGGTCAGGCGCTGGACCTCGGCTTCGGAGCCGTCGCACCAGTAGACCGCCTTGGCTTCGGTCAGCGCCGCGACTTCGGCCACCCAGGACACCAGCCGCGCATGCTTGACATGGGCAGGAACATTCAGGCGCAGGCCTTCGAAGGCAGGACGGTTCATGACATCTCCGAAAAAGGAAGTGATTGCAAAACGGGCTTTGGCCAGACTCTCCCCCTCGGTGCGGCCGGCCGGGATGGGCGAGACTCGCCAAAACCCGCTTGCCGCGACGCATGCACACGCCAGAGCTGCGGCAGCGGGGTCATCATTGTCGGATCAATGTAATCACCTCGTAACTACCCGTCGGGAGAGGGTTCATGCAAAATTCTCATAACCTGATGCACACAGACTCCGGAGCCGGTCGATGAGGGTGATCCAGGTCTGCGTCGGCCGGTCGCGTGCGGCGCGCATCGGTGACCGCACGTTCATGACCGCCTTCGCCAAGCGCGCCGTCGATGGCCCCGTGGCCGTGCGTCCGCTGGGCCTGGAGGGCGACGAGCAGGCCGACTTGAGCGTGCACGGCGGCCTGGCCAAGGCCGTCTATGCCTACCCGCAGGAACACTACGCGTTCTGGCAGACGGTGCGCGCGCAGGCCGGCGCCGCACTGTGGGACGAGCCGTTGCCGCCCGGCAGCCTGGGCGAGAACCTGCTGCTGCACGGGCTGCTGGAAGACCAGCTGTGGATCGGCGACCGGCTGCGCATCGGCCACCCGGCCTCGGGTGCCGGCTGTGTGCTGGCCGTGAGCGAGCCGCGCCGGCCCTGCTTCAAGTTCGGCGCCGCCATGGGTTTTGCGCAGGCCGTCCGGCTGATGAACCAGTCCGGCTGGTGCGGCGCCTACCTGGCGGTGCTGGAGACGGGCGCCGTGCAGGCCGGGGACGCCATCGAACTGGTGCCGGGTCCGCGCGAGGTCAATCTGCGCGAGCTGTTCCGCAAGCGCGCGCCAGCGGGCCCGGACCGGTAGCGCACCGGCGGGGGCGCTTGCCACAATGCCCGCATGAGCACCGAACCCGTCGCCCGCGGCTGGCCGCATCCGCTGGGTGCCTTTCCGCAGGCCGACGGCACGAACTTCAGCGTCTTCTCGCGCCATGCCGAGCGGCTGGACCTGCTGCTTTACAACCGCGCGGATTCCGCCGCGCCGGCGCGGGTGATCCCGCTGGAGCACCACGGCCACCGCAGTGGCGGCTACTGGCACGCCTTCGTGCCCAAGGTGGCGCCCGGGCAGATCTACGCCTGGCGAGCGCACGGCCCCCACGACCCCGACCGCGGCCTGCGCTTCGACGCCGGCAAGGTGCTGCTCGACCCCTACGGCCGGGCCATCGCGCTGCCCGCCGGCTACCGCCGCGCTGCGGCCGGCGAACCCGGGCGCAACGACGCCGTGGCGGCCAAGAGCGTGGTCGCCAACGATCACGCCTACGACTGGGAAGGCGACGCGCCGCTGCAGCGCCCGTTCGCCGCCACCGCCATCTACGAGCTGCACGTGCGCGGCTTCACGCAGCACGCCAGCTCCGGCGTGGCCGCAGACCGGCGCGGCACCTACGCCGCGCTGGTGGAGAAGATCCCCTACCTGGTGGACCTGGGCGTCACCGCGGTCGAGCTGATGCCGGTCTTCGCCTTCGACGCGCAGGACGCGCCGCCGGGCCTGGCCAACTACTGGGGCTATTCGCCGTTTTCGTTCTTCGCGCCGCACCCCGGCTACAGCCGCGCCACGGCGCCGCTGGCGGTGCTGGACGAATTCCGCGACATGGTCAAGGCCCTGCACCGCGCCGGGCTGGAGGTGATCCTGGACGTGGTCTTCAACCACACCCACGAGGGCAACGAGTACGGACCCACCTGCAGCCTGCGTGGGCTGGACAACAGCGCCTACTACCTGCTGCAGCCCGGCGGCCGCTACGCCAACCACTCGGGCTGCGGCAATACGCTCAATGCCGGCCATGCCGAGGTGCGGCGGCTTATCCTGGACAGCCTGCGCTACTGGGTGCAGGTGATGCACGTCGACGGCTTCCGCTTCGACCTGGCGGCCGTGTTCTCGCGCGACAAGCGCGGCGTGCCGCGCACCGACGCGCCGGTGCTGTGGGACATCGCCAGCGACCCCGTGCTGGCCGGCACCAAGCTCATCGCCGAGGCCTGGGACGCCGGCGGCCTGTACCAGGTGGGGCGCTTTCCCGGCAACCAGTGGAAGGAATGGAACGGCCAGTTCCGCGACGACGTGCGCGCCTTCGTGCGCGGCGACGAGAACACCGTGCCCAGGCTGGCCAACCGGCTGCTCGGCAGTCCGGATCTGTATGGCGAACGCCCGCGCGAACCGGCGCAGAGCATCAATTTCGTCACCAGCCACGACGGCTTCACGCTCGACGACCTGGTGTCCTACAACGTCAAGCACAACCAGGCCAACGGCGAAGGCAACCGCGACGGCGACGACAACAACTTCAGCTGGAACTGCGGCGCCGAAGGCCCCACCGACGACCCCGCCGTGCTGGCGCTGCGCGAGCGCCAGGTGAAGAACCTGCTGGCCATCACCGTGCTCTCGCTGGGCACGCCGATGCTGCGCATGGGCGACGAGATGCGGCGCAGCCAGCACGGCAACAACAACGCCTGGTGCCAGGACAACGAAGCGAACTGGCTGGACTGGCGGCTGCTGCAAAGCCACGCCGGCATCCACCGCTTCGTGCGCGGGCTGCTGCGGCTGCGCGGGCTGCGCGACTCCGTGCGCGAGGACCGCCACCTGACGCTGGCGCAGCTCACCGATCAAGCCCGCGTGCGCCTGCACGGCGTGCGCCTGGGCGCGCCCGACCTGGCACCTTGGTCGCACAGCCTGGCGATCACCGCCGCCACGCTGTCGGGCGGCTGGCAGATGGTTTTCGCGCTCAATGCCTGGTCGCAGCCGCTGGACTTCGAACTGCCGCCCGGCCCGGCCTGCGGTGGCCCGTGGCTGCGCGTGCTGGACAGCGCGCGCGCCTCACCCGACGACCTGCACGAACCGGACGCGGCGCCGCCGGTCGCAGGGACGACCCTGAGCGTGCAGCCGCGTTCGGTGGTGGTGTTGTTCGCGGCGACCGCGGTGCCGCCGGCGGGCGGACTCAACCCGGCCGCGCGACCGCGCGCGCGCGCAGCCAACGGTACAGCGGCGCCGTCAGCGTGAGCACGGCGATATAGCGCGTGACGTGAAACGCCGTCACCACAGGCACGCCGAGCTGCAGCACCTTGGCGGTGATGCTCATCTCGGCGATGCCGCCCGGCGTGGTGGCCAGCAGCAGGGTGGCCGGGTGCAGGCCCAGCGCCTGCGCCAGCAACCACGCAAAGCCGGCCGAGGCGCCGATCATGGCCAGCGTGCCCAGCGCCACTGCCGCCAGCCAGCGCGGCGCCGTGCGCGCAAAGTCGGCCGTGAAGCGGCTGCCCAGAGCGACGCCGATGAACAACTGCCCGCCGTTGCTGGCCGCCTTGGGCAGCGCCGAGAGTTCCACCCCCGAGGCGGTGATGAGCAGCGTGACGAGCAGCGCGCCCAGCACCCAGGGGTTGGGTGCGCGCAGCAGCGCCAGCAAGGCCATGCCGGCGGCACTGGCCGCCAACAGCAGCGCCAGTCCCAGCGGCCGCACCTCCTGCAGCGCCGGCACGGCGGGGTCGATGCCGTGGATGCCGGCGGCCTGGTAGCCGAAGGGGATGAGCACCACCACCAGCAGCACGCGCAGCGAATGCGCCGCCGCCACGCGGTCGACGCGGCCGCCGTGGCGCTCGGCCAGCAGCGCCATCTCCGAAGCACCGCCGATGGCCGACGCGAAGAAGGCGCTCGCATGGTCGCCGCCGTTGACGCGCAGCAGCACCCGGTAGAAGGCATAGGCGATCAGGAACGCCCAGCCGATGCCCACCAGCAGCGCCGGCGCCAGCGGCAGCAGCAAGACCATCACCGACGGCGTGAAATAAAGGCCCAGCGCGACGCCGATCATCCACAGCCCGACATTGCGCAGCCGCGTCGACGCAGCGAGTTTCAGCCCGGCCATGCCACAGAGGGCGGTGGCCAGCAGCGGCCCGATCATCCACGGCAGCGGCAGGTGCAGCCAAACGGCGGCTTGCGCCGCCGCCAGCGCCAGCGCCAGCGTCAGGCCGACGCGCTGTATGCGCTCAAGCCGTGGCGACATCCAGCGCGGCGTAGTCGGTGTACCCCGCGGCGCCGCCACCGTAGAAAGTGGTCGTGTCAGGCACGTTCAGCGGCGCTCCTTCGCGCAGGAAGCGGATGCGGTTCTCGACGGGTCCGCCGTAGGCGTCGCTGCGGTCGTTGATGGAGTCGCGCAGGAACTGGTCGATGAGGTCGCCATTGGCGCCATGCACCTCGACGCCGTCGAAGCCCGCCTCCATGGCGTTCCGCGCCGCGCGCCGGTGGTGGTCCACCACGCCCGGGATCTCTGCGGTGGCCAACGCGCGCGGTGGCGAGCAGCTGGCAAAGCCGCCCGCGATGTAGGTCTTCGTGCTCGCCGGCCGTGCGCTGCTGGACACCGGCACCTGGCCGGGGCTGGCGCGGTTGCGCGTGAGCGGGGCCATGACGATGCGCGTGGCGAGCTCGATGTCGCCGATGCGAAGGGGGTCGAAGAGGGTGCCCATGGCGCGAGGTTAGCGCATGGCCTGGCCAATTCCGGGCGCGCCGGGGCATGGCCCATCGGCGGGCGTCCGGTGACGTGGCACAGTCGATGCCATGCTTGCCTACCGTCACGCCTTCCACGCCGGCAACCACGCCGACGTGCTCAAGCACCTCGTGCTGACGCTGGTGCTGCGCCACATGAACCTCAAGGACAAGGGCTGGCGCTATGTGGACACCCACGCCGGCGCGGGTGGCTATTCGCTGGAAGGCGACTATGCGAAGAAGCGGGGCGAGTTCGAGCAGGGCATCGCCCGGCTGTGGGGCCGCCGCGACCTGCCTGCGCCGCTGGCCGACTACGTGGCGCTGGTGCGCAGCTTCAACGGCGGCAGCAAGCTCAGGCAATACCCCGGCTCGCCGGCGCTGGCGCAGCTGCTGATGCGGCCGCAGGACCAGCTGCGGCTGTTCGAGATGCACCCCACCGACCACAAGATCCTGGACTCGTTTCTGGGCAACGCGCCCGGCGTCGAGGTCAGATTGGCCGACGGCTTCGCCAGCCTGAAGTCGCAGCTGCCCCCACCCACGCGACGCGGCGTGGTGCTCGTCGACCCCAGCTACGAGCTCAAGTCCGACTACCCGCGCACGCTGGCCGCACTGCGCGAGGCGCTGGAGCGTTTTGCCGACGCGGTGGTCATCGTCTGGCTGCCGCAGTTGCAATTGCTGGAGTCCACGCAACTGCCGCAGCGACTGAAGGCCGCGGCCGCGGCCGGCGCCAAGAAGGGCTGGCTGCACGCCCAGCTGACGGTGGCGCGCGCCGACGAGCGCGGCTTCGGCATGCTGGGCAGCAGCGTCTTCGTGGCCAACCCGCCGCACACGCTGCACGGCAGCCTGCAGCCGTTGCTGCCCTGGCTGGCTTTGGAGCTGGCGCAGTTCGACGGCGCGACGCACCGCCTGGAGCACGGCGCCGGGGCTTGACCCCCTTGTCGCGCGGGGCAGCTTGGTCGGGCGGCTCAGCGCTCCGTCGCTCGTTCGTTGCTGGCCCGTCCGTGGGCCCGCGCCGCGGGCCGTCGTCATTTGTCACGCCGATGCGGCCCTTGCGCCGCGGAAGGACAGCCGGCTTTGCGGATACTCCGATCCTCGCCCAACCGGGCTGCTACCGGGCGTCGATGCGATGACCCTGCCCTTTCGCCGCGCCGCCTTCGTGCGCGCCGCCCCTTTCGTTGCCTTCATGGCCTTTCTGGGCCTGCGCGGCCTGGCGCCCGCCGATGGCGCCTGGGGCGGCCTCGACTCGCGCTGGCTCTATGCGCTGCAGGTCGTTGTGCCGGCCGGGCTGCTGGCACTGTGGTGGCGCGAATACGGCGAACTGGCCCGGCAGACCCTGCCCACGCTGCGCGAGACGCTGCTGGCGGTGGCCGTGGGCGTGCTCGTCTTCCTGCTCTGGGTGCGGCTGGACGCTCCGTGGATGACGATCACCACCGGCGCCGTGGCGCCTTTCGTGCCGCTCACGCCCGAGGGGCAGTTCGACTGGGCGCTGATCGTGCCGCGGCTGCTGGGCGCGGCGCTGCTGGTGCCGGTGATGGAAGAAATCTTCTGGCGCTCGTTCCTGATGCGCTGGTTCCAGCACCCGGTGTTCGAGTCGGTGGCGCCGTCGCGGGTGGGGCTGAAGGCGGTGGTGCTGGCGACCTTTGTCTTCGTGCTGGCGCACACGCTGTGGCTGGCCGCCATCGTGGCCGGGCTGGCCTATGCCTGGCTGTATATCCGCACCGGCAAGCTGTGGGTGGCGGTGATCGCACATGCGGTCACCAACGGCATTCTGGGCGGCTGGGTGCTGGCCACGGGGAACTGGCAGTTCTGGTAGGTCGCCCGCCGGCCGGGTGGGACTACACGCCGCGCGCGCGATCGCTCCTGAATTGCTCGCGCCAGGCCTCGAAGCGGTCTTCGTCCAGCGCCGTGCGCAACTCGCGCATCAGGTTCACGTAATAGTGCAGGTTGTGGATGCTGGCCAGCATGGGGCCGAGCATCTCGCCGCAGCGGTCCAGATGGTGCAGGTAGGCGCGGCTGAAGCCGCTGCTGCAGGCGTGGCAGCCGCAGGCCTCGTCGATGGGCCGTGCGTCGGTCTTGAAGCGGGCGTTGCGGATCTTCAGGTCGCCGAAGCGCGTGAACAGGTGGCCGTTGCGCGCGTTGCGCGTGGGCATCACGCAGTCGAACAGGTCCACGCCGCAGGCCACGCCTTCGACCAGGTCCTCGGGCGTACCCACGCCCATCAGATAACGTGGCTTGTGCGCCGGCAGCCGGTGCGGCGTGTGCGCCATGATGCGCAGCATCTCTTCCTTGGGCTCGCCGACGCTGACGCCGCCGACGGCGTAGCCGGGCAGGTCCAGCTCGGCCAGCGCCTGCAGCGATTCTTCGCGCAGGTGCTCGAACATGCCGCCCTGCACGATGCCGAAGAGGGCATTGGGGTTGGCCAGGCGCTGGAATTCGGCCTGGCTGCGGCGCGCCCAGCGCAGGCTGAGTTCCATCGAAGAACGCGCCTGGGCGTCGGTGGTGACGTGGCCCGCGGTCCGGTAGGGCGTGCACTCGTCGAACTGCATCACGATGTCGCTGTTCAGCACGGTCTGGATCTGCATGCTCAGCTCGGGCGTGAGGAAAAGCTTGTCGCCGTTCACCGGCGAGGCGAAGTGCACGCCTTGCTCGGTGATCTTGCGGCCCTTGCCGTCTTCGCCACCCAGGCTCCAGACCTGGAAGCCGCCGCTGTCGGTGAGGATGGGCCGCGGCCAGCCCTCGAAACGGTGCAGGCCGCCGAATTGCCGCAAGACGTCCAGCCCCGGCCGCATCCACAGGTGGAAGGTATTGCCCAGGATGATCTGCGCACCCATCTCCTGCAGCGAGCGCGGCAGCACGCCTTTCACCGTGCCGTAGGTGCCCACCGGCATGAAGACCGGGGTCTCGACGACGCCGTGGATCAACGCCAGGCGGCCGCGGCGGGCGTGGCCGGCGGTCTTCAGCAGGTCGAAGTGCAGCATGACTTCGATTGTCGGCGCAGGGCTCGGCCTGGGCCCGGCGCGGTCCCGGCTACGCCAGTCCGCTGCCGACACCCCCTTGGGGGGCAGCGACCGGAGGGAGCGTGGCGGCCCTTGCCAGCAGCATCGCGTCGCCATAGCTGAAGAAGCGGTAGCGCGACTCCACCGCGTGGCGGTACAGCGCCATCACGTGGTCGTGGCCGGCGAAGGCGCTGACCAGCATCAGCAAGGTGCTCTTGGGCAGGTGGAAATTGGTGAGCAGCCGGTCGACGACGCGGAATTCGAAGCCCGGCGTGATGAAGATGTCGGTCTCGCCGCTGCAGGGCTGCAGCGCGCCGCCGTCCTTCACCCGCTTCGCGGCCGATTCCAGCGCACGCAGCGTCGTCGTGCCCACCGCCACCACGCGCCCGCCCGCGGCACGCGTGGCAGCGATGGCCGCCACCGTCTCGGCGCCCACCTCGAACCACTCGCTATGCATCCGGTGCTCGGCGATGCGCTCCACGCGCACCGGCTGGAAGGTGCCGGCGCCCACGTGCAAGGTCACTGCGGCGCGCTGGATGCCGCGCGCCGCCAGCGCTTCGAGCAGCCCGGTGTCGAAGTGCAGTGCCGCCGTCGGCGCGGCCACGGCACCGGGGCGAGCGGCAAAGATGGTCTGGTAGCGCTCGGCATCTTCCGCCGTATCGGCGTGTTCGATATAGGGCGGCAGCGGCACATGGCCGTGCCGTTCCAGCAGCGCCAGCGGGTCGGCGGGAAAGCGCAGGTGAAACAGCGCGGCTTCGGGTCCGGCGCGGCCCAGCACCTCGGCTTCGAAGGCGTCGGCAAAGCGCACCCGGCTGCCCGGCCGCGGCGACTTGCTGGCGCGCAGGTGGGCCAGCACCTCGTGGCCGGGCAGCACGCGTTCGACCAGGGCTTCCACCGCGCCGCCGGTGGGCTTTTCGCCCAGCAGCCGGGCCCTGATGACGCGGGTGTCGTTGAACACCAGCAGGTCGCCGGGCTGCAGCAGCGCCGGCAGGTCGCGGATGGCGCGGTCCACCGGCACGGCACCCATGCCGTCGAGCAGCCGTGCGCCGCTGCGCTCGGGCGCCGGATGTTGCGCGATCAGCTCCGAGGGCAGGGCGAAGTCGAAGTCGGCGACCGTGTAGGGGCGTTGGCGGGTATTCATGCGCTGGCTTGGGTGGCCCGGACTGACGGCCACGGCCGGGATGGACCAGTCAAAATTGTTCCATGCCCAGCCCGCCGCCCGCGCCCGCGGCCCTCAAGCCCCCACGGGACAAGCTCTCGGCGCCCGAGCGCGCGCTGCGCAAGCTGGGGCTGGCGCGCGACATCGACCGGGCGCTGCACCTGCCCATGCGCTATGTGGACGAGACGCGCCTGGCGCCCATCGGCAGCTTGCGCGACGGCGATTCGGCGCAGGTGCAGGGCACGGTCGTCGAATGCCGCGTGGAGACGCGCACCCGGCGCCAGCTGGTGGTGCGGCTGGCCGACGACAGCGGCGAGATCGTGCTGCGTCTGCTGCACTTCTACCCGTCGAACCAGAGGACGCTGGCCGTGGGGCAGCGCGTGCGTGCACGCGGCGAGGTGCGCGGCGGATTCTTCGGCCGCGAAATGGTGCACCCGGAATTCCGCGCCGTGACGGCCGAGACCGCGCTGCCCCAGGCGCTGACGCCGGTCTACCCGAGCAGCGCGCAACTGCCGCAGACCTATCTGCGCAAGGCCGTGGCCTCGGCGCTGGGGCGTGCGCCGCTGGGCGAGTTGCTCCCGGCTCAGGTATTGCCCGATGGCCTGCCGACCTTGCGCGAGGCCTTGCAGTTCCTGCACCACCCCAGCCCGAACGTACCGCTGGCCACGCTGGAAGACCACAGCCACCCGGCCTGGCAGCGCTTGAAGTTCGAGGAACTGCTGGCGCAGCAACTCTCGCAGGCCCAGGCGCAGGCCGCCCGCGCGACGCTGGCCGCACCGGTGCTGGCGGCTCATGCCGGTGGCCTGGCGGCCAGGCTGCTGGCCGCGCTGCCGTTCGCGCTGACGGCGGCGCAGCAGCGCGTGGGGGCCGAGATCGGCGCCGACCTCGCGCGTCCGCAGCCCATGCACCGCCTGCTGCAGGGCGACGTGGGGTCGGGCAAGACCGTGGTCGCCGCGCTGGCCGCCGCGGCGGCCATCGACGCCGGCTGGCAATGCGCGCTGATGGCGCCCACCGAGATCCTGGCCGAGCAGCATTTCCGCAAGCTGGTGCAATGGCTGGAGCCCATGGGCGTGCAGGTGGCCTGGCTCACGGGTAGCCGCAAAGGCAAGGCCCGCACCGCGATGGTCGAGCGCGTCGCCTCGGGCCAGGCCATGCTGGTGGTCGGCACGCACGCCGTCATCCAGCACGACGTGGCCTTTGCGCGGCTGGGGCTGGCCATCGTCGACGAGCAGCACCGTTTCGGCGTGGCGCAGCGGCTGGCATTGCGGCAAAAGCTGGAGGAACAGGCGCTGGAGCCGCACTTGCTCATGATGAGCGCCACGCCGATCCCGCGCACCCTGGCCATGAGCTATTTTGCCGACCTCGACGTGAGCACCATCGACGAGTTGCCGCCCGGCCGCACGCCCATCGTCACCCGGGTCTTCGCCGACAACCGGCGCGAGCAGGTGGTGGCGCGCATCCGCGACGAGGTGGCGCAGGGCCGGCAGGTCTACTGGGTGTGCCCGCTGGTCGAGGAAAGCGAGCACCTGGACCTGCAGAACGCCACCGCCACCCACGCCGAACTCGGCGCCGCCCTGCCCGGCGCCGTGGTCGGCCTGCTGCACGGCCGCATGCCGCCGGCGGAGAAGGCGGCCGTGATGCAGCTCTTCACCGGCAGGCAGATGCAGCTGCTGGTGGCCACCACCGTCATCGAGGTCGGCGTGGACGTGCCCAACGCCAGCCTGATGGTGATCGAACATGCCGAACGATTCGGCCTGGCGCAACTGCACCAGTTGCGCGGCCGCGTCGGGCGCGGCGATGTCGCCAGCGTGTGCGTGCTGCTGTATTCGCCGCCGCTGTCGGCGACGGCCAAGGCGCGGCTCAAGGCCATGGCCGAGACGAACGACGGTTTCGAGATCGCGCGCCGCGACCTGGACATTCGCGGCCCGGGCGAATTCATGGGCGCGCGCCAGAGCGGCGACGCGCTGCTGCGCTTTGCCGACCTGCAGGCCGACGGCGCGCTGCTGCAGCACGCCCGCGCGGTGGCGCCGCGGCTGCTGCGCGAACATCCGCAGGCGGCTCAGGCACATGTGCAGCGCTGGCTGGCCGGCCGCGCCGAGTTCCTGAAAGCCTGACGGACGCGCCGCCAGCCCGGCAGCGGGCCCGTCCGCCGACTTCGCCACAATCGCGCCATGACACTGACCGAGCTCAAGTACATCGTCGCCGTGGCGCGCGAGAAGCATTTCGGCCGCGCCGCCGAGGCCTGTTTCGTTTCCCAGCCCACGCTCAGCGTGGCCATCAAGAAGCTGGAAGAGGAGCTCGACGTCAAGCTCTTCGAACGCGGCGCCAGCGAGGTCAGCGTCACACCGCTGGGCGAGCAGATCGTGCGCCAGGCACAGCAGGTCATCGAACAGGCGGCGGCCATCAAGGAGATCGCCAAGCGCGGCAAGGACCCGGTGAGCGGGCCGCTGCGGCTGGGCATCATCTACACCATCGGGCCCTACCTGCTGCCCGACCTGGTGCGCCAGGCCATCGGGCGCGTGCCGCAGATGCCGCTGATGCTGCAGGAGAACTTCACCGCCAAGCTGCTGGAGATGCTGCGCACCGGGGAGCTGGACTGCGCCATCATGGCCGAGCCCTTCCCAGACACCGGGCTGGCCGTGGCGCCGCTGTACGACGAGCCCTTCATGGCCGCCGTGCCCACCGGCCACGCGCTGGCCAGGCGCAAGACGATCACGGCCGAGGAACTGAAGCAGGAAACCATGCTGCTGCTGGGCACCGGCCACTGCTTCCGCGACCACGTGCTCGAGGTCTGCCCCGAATACGCACGCTTCGCCAGCGACGCCGAAGGCATCCGCAAGAGCTTCGAGGGCAGCTCGCTGGAGACCATCAAGTACATGGTGGCCTCGGGCATGGGCGTCACCGTGGTGCCGCAACTGAGCGTGCCCAAGGAGCCGCAGCCGCACATCAAGTACATCAAGTTCAGCGCGCCGGTACCCACGCGTCGCGTGGTGCTGGCCTGGCGGCGCACCTTTCCGCGCTACGAGGCCATCGCGGCGCTGCGCAACTGCGTCTATGCCTGCGAACTGCCGGGCGTGAAGCGACTGACGGCCTGAATATGCGCGCAGGCGGGCCGATCGTTGCCGGCTATCGCCGGATTGAGGCTACTCAATTTTCCATTTCGATAGCCATCCTCTAACATCCACTGTGTTCTGGCGCTTCCGGACCCACCACCCGGCGCCGGGATCGTTTCGTCGACCCCGCAGACAAGGAGAAGATCATGGCCAAGAGCAAGACCACCAGCCGCGCGCCGGCCATCAACATCGGCATCGGCGAGAAGGACCGCGCCGCCATCACCGAAGGCCTGGGCCGGCTGCTCGCCGACACCTACACGCTGTACCTGGCCACGCACAACTTCCACTGGAACGTGACCGGACCGATGTTCAACACGCTGCACGCCATGTTCATGGCGCAGTACACCGAACTGTGGAATGCGGTCGACCCGATCGCCGAGCGCATCCGCAGCCTGGGCCACCCGGCGCCCGGTTCCTACGCGCAATTCGGCAAGCTCAGCTCGCTGAAGGACGCGCCGCAGGTGCCGCCCAAGGCGCTGGAGATGGTGCGCATCCTGGTCGACGGCCACGAAGCCGTGGCGCGCACCGCGCGCAGCATCTTCCCGCTGGCCGACAAGGCCGGCGACGAACCCACCGCCGATCTGCTCACGCAGCGCCTGACGGTGCACGAGCAGACGGCCTGGATGCTGCGTTCGCTGCTCGAGGAGTGAGCGCTTGTGAAGATATGAGTGCCGGTGGCACGCTGGCGCGGCCGGCTGCCCGACCTGCGCATCGGCGCCTGGCTCAGCGCGCCAGGCCTGTGAGGTCGATCTCGCCGCGGGTGCCGAAGCCCGTGCCGCCCAGGCTCGCGCCCCCCAGCTTGCCGCGGAGTTCGTAGGCCACGCGCTCGACACGGTTGCCAGCCTCGGCCTGGCGCACCAAGTCCAGCACCTGGCGGGCGATGGTGAGGCCCGAGACCGAAACCGGCACCTCGAGCACGGTCTCGCCGAAGGCCGGAATCTGTCCCGCCAGCGGCGCCACACCGCTGGCGAAGCGCTGGCCGCGCAGGTCCAGTTCCAGCGAGACGCCTTCGTAGACGAGCGGCTGCGAATTCGGGTTCTGCACCCGCAGCTTGGCCAGGAAGCGCAACTCCAGGCCTTCGCCGGGCAGGCTCGTCAAGCCGGCCAGGTCCACCCGCGGCGGATCGCCGAAGGACATGCTGCTGCAGGCCCCGAGCGCCAAGGACGCCAGAGGGAGCCAGGCCAGCGCGAGCCAGTGCCGGCGTCTCGGGCCGGGTGCGGATCGGGGTGCCGCGTGGCGCTCGGCGGCAAGCGGGTGGGCAGGACGGGGCATGTGATTTCCGGGCTGGGTGGCAGGAAGGGAGGAAGGGGTCAACGATAATCCCGTGTTTGCCTCAGGCCCACGCGGGCCACTCCAACGTGTCCGACGACCTTGCCCGCGAGGTGCTGCGCCGCCGCACCTTCGCCATCATTTCCCACCCCGACGCCGGCAAGACCACGCTGACGGAGAAGCTGCTGCTGTTTTCCGGCGCGATCCAGATCGCCGGCAGCGTGAAGGCGCGCAAGGCCACGCGCCACGCCACCAGCGACTGGATGGAAATCGAAAAGCAGCGCGGCATCTCGGTGGCCAGCAGCGTGATGCAGATGGAATATCGCGGCTGCGTCATCAACCTGCTCGACACCCCCGGCCACCAGGATTTCAGCGAAGACACCTACCGCGTGCTGACGGCCGTGGACGCGGCGCTGATGGTCATCGATGCCGCCAACGGCGTGGAGCCGCAGACCCGCCGCCTGCTGCAGGTGTGCCGCGCGCGCCACACGCCCATCCTCACCTTCGTCAACAAGATGGACCGCGAGGTGAAGGAGCCGCTGGCGCTGATGGACGAGATCGAGCGCGAACTGGGCATGGAGGTCGTACCCTTCACCTGGCCGGTGGGCATGGGCAAGGCCTTCCACGGCGTGATGGACCTGCGCGAGCAGCAGATGCGCGTATTCAGCCCGGGCGAGGACCGTGTGTCAGGAAGTCCGGGCGCCGACGACGAGATCCTCGCCGGCCTGGACAACCCGGCCTATGCGCAGCGTTTCGGCATGCAGTACGAGCAGGCGCACGGCGAGATCGAACTGCTCACCGACGCCGCCCCGGCCTTCGAGCCGCACGCCTTCCTGGGCGGCCACCAGACGCCCATGTTCTTCGGCTCGGCGGTGAACAACTTCGGCGTGCGCGAGGTGCTCGACGCGCTGGTCGACCTGGCGCCGCCGCCCGGCGAGCGCCCCGCCATCCAGCGCGTGGTGCACCCCGAGGAGCCCAGGTTCAGCGGCGTCGTCTTCAAGATCCAGGCCAACATGGACCCCGCGCACCGCGACCGCATCGCCTTCGTGCGCGTGGCCAGCGGACACTTCGAACGCGGCATGCGGCTGAAGGTGTCGCGCAGTGGCAAGGAGATGCGGCCGAATACGGTGGTGAGCTTCCTGAGCCAGCGCCGCGAACTGCTCGACGAGGCCTTTGCCGGCGACATCATCGGCATCCCCAACCACGGCGTGCTGCAGCTCGGCGACACGCTCACAGAAGGCGAGGTGCTGCAGTTCACCGGGTTGCCCTTCTTCGCGCCCGAGATGTTCCGCAGCGTGGAAGTGGCCGACCCGCTGAGGACCAAACAGCTCAAGGCCGGCCTCACGCAGCTGGGCGAGGAAGGCGCGATCCAGGTCTTCCGCCCGGTGGCCGGCAGCGTGCTGCTGCTGGGCGCCGTGGGGCAGCTGCAGTTCGAGGTGGTGGCGCACCGGCTGGAACATGAATACGGCTGCAAGGCGCGCATCCTGCCCAGTCGCTACCAGGTGGCGCGCTGGGTGACCTGCGACGAAGCCGATGGCGGCGAGCGTGAACTCAAGCGCTTCATCGACGCCAACGCGCACCGCGTGGCCTACGACGCCGTGGACGCGCCCACGGTGCTGGTGGAATACGCGCCCGAGCTGCGCGCCATCGAAAGCAACTGGCCGAAGATCAAATTCCACGCCCTGCGCGAACACGCGGGGCTGGTATTTCAGAAGCGGCTGGACGGATGAGGGACTGGCGGGTATTATCCAATGTAATACGTGTGGAGCGCCCATGACCATGACCGTCAAGCTGGACCCTTTGCTGGAGCAGCGCCTGCGCCAGCAGAGCGCAGTGCTGGGGCGGCCGGCCAGCGAGCTGATCCGCGAGGCGCTGGTTGCCTATCTCGACCAGTCGGCAGCACAGCCGCCGTCGGCCTATGCGCTGGGCAGCGACCTGTTCGGGCGCTTCAGCGGCCCCGCCGGGCTGGCGGCGGGCCGCAAGTCGGCCCTGGCCGAAGCCTGGGGCCGCAAGCACGCTGGGCTGGACTGAAGCGCCCGGCGTGGCCACGAAGCTTCGAGCGCGCGAGCCGTCGCCCCGTTTTCTGGCGGTCGGCCGCGTGCTGGCCGACAGCGGGCCGCTGCTGGCGCTTTTCAACGCCGCCGACCACTGGCACGGGCGGGTGCTGGACTGGCTGAAGCTGCACCCGCAGGCGCAGCTCTTCACCACCTGGCCGGTGGCCACCGAGGTCTGTGCATTGCTCGCGCGCCGCGTCGGCAACGCGGCCGCGCTGGACTTCCTGCGCTGGGCGCAGCGCGGCGCCATCCGCTTCGACCTGCCCGATGCTGGCTCGCTGGCCGAAGTGCTGGCGATCAGCGAACGCTTCCAGAGCCTGCCCTTCGACCTTGCCGATGCGTCGGTGGCCGAAGCTGCGTCGCGCCTGCGCATCCGGCATGTGCTGACCATCGACGCCGACTTCGACATCTATCGCGACAAGGCTGGCCGGGTGCTGGTGAACGTGCTGCGCCAGGTGACCTGACAACGGGTTCCACAGCGAGCAAGTCCGCCCGCACGACAGCGGCCTGAACCCCAGGCCGAACCCCGCGGCCGACTGCGGATAATCCGCCCGTGGCCACGCTTCCCCTGCCGCGCCCGCGCCTGGCGCTCTACCTGGACCTTATCCGCTGGGACCGCCCCGCGGGTTGGTTGCTGCTGCTGTGGCCCACGCTCAGCGCACTGTGGATCGCTGCCGACGGCTGGCCCGGCTGGCACCTGGTGGTGGTCTTCGTGTTCGGCACCATCCTCATGCGCAGCGCCGGCTGCTGCGTCAACGACGTCGCCGACAAGGAATTCGACCGCCATGTGAAGCGCACCGCACGCCGGCCCGTGACCAGCGGCCAAGTCTCGGTGCCCGAGGCGCTGGCGCTGGGCGCGGTGCTGGCGCTGGTGGCCTTCGGCCTGGTGCTGACCACCGCGCCGCCGGCCATCCTGCTGTCGTTCAGCGCGCTGGTGGTGACGCTGGCCTACCCCTATGCCAAGCGCGGCTTCGGCATGCCGCAGGCGGTGCTGGGCGTGGCGTTCAGCTTCGGCATTCCCATGGCCTTTGCCGCTGCGCTGGGCAGCGCCGAATGGAGCCTGGCCGCCATCAACGCCGCCGTGCCGCCGCACGCCTGGGCGCTGCTGCTGGGCAATCTGTTCTGGGTGCTGGCCTACGACACCGAATACGCCATGGTCGACCGTGACGACGACCTGTTGGTGGGCATGAAGACTTCGGCCATCACGCTCGGCCGCTGGGACGTGGCCGCCGTGATGGCCTTCTATGCCATCTACCTCGCCAGTTGGGCGGCATTGGGTCTTTCGCTGGGCCTGGGGCCTATCTACCTGCTCGGCATCGCCGCCGCCGCCGCACAGGCCGCCTGGCACTACACGCTCATCAAGGACCGCACGCGCGAGGGCTGCTTCAAGGCCTTCCGGCTGAACCACTGGCTGGGCTTCGCGGTCTTCTGCGGCGTGGCGGCTGACCTGGCGCTGCGCTGATCCCGCCGCGCCGCCGCGGCTTGTTTCGGGGGGGCTCTGGGGTTGTCCCGGGGCGGGGGGGGGGGGGGGGGGGGGGCCCGGGGCCGGGGGGGGGGGGCGGGCGCCCGCCCCGGGGGGGGGGGCCCCCCCCGGGGGGGCGGGGCGGTGCGCCGCCCCCGCCCCCGGGGGGCGCGCCGGGGGGCGGGCCCGGGGGGCGGGCCGGGGGGGGGGGGGGGCCCCCCGCGGCGCGGGGGGGGGGGGGGGGGCCGCCCGCGGCCTCCCCGGGGGGGGGGGGGGGGGGGGGCGGGGGGGGGGGGGGGGGGGACGAGCGGGGGCCCCCCCCCGGGCGCGGCCCCGCGGCCGGGGGCGGGGGGGGGGGCCGGGGGGGGGGGCGGGGGGGCCTCCCCCCCCCCCCCCCCCCCCCCGCCCCGGAGGGGCCCCCGCCCGCCGCCCCCCCCCCCCCGGGGGGGGGGCCAGGGGCGGGAACGTCCGGGGGGCGCCCCCCCCCCCCCCCCCCGCCCGGATCCCACGCGGCCCGTCGTTACGCCCCGAACTCGTCGCCCAGTTCGCGCGCGCGCCCGCGTGCCGCGTGCAAGGCGCCTGCACGAAGGCCGCCTTCACGCCGGCAGCTTCCAGCGCCGTGATCGCGGCATGCGTGGTGCCGCCCTTCGACGTGACCTGCGCCCGCAGCGTCTCGGGCGATTCGCTCGACGCCGCGGCCAGCGCCGTGGCGCCGTCGAAGGTGGCCAGTGCCAGTTCCCGGCCCTGCGCCGGCGTCAGACCCATCTCCACCGCCGCCTGCATCATGGCTTCGATAAAAAAGAACACATAGGCCGGGCCCGACCCCGACAGCGCCGTCACCGCGTCCAGATCGGCTTCCTGCGCCACCCACAGCGTGGCCCCGGTGGGAGCGAACAGCGCCTCGGCCGCGGCGCGCTCGCCCGCGCTCACCGCTGCTCGCGCAAACAGCCCCGCGATGCCGCGACCGATGAGCGCCGGCGTATTCGGCATGGCACGCACGACGCGTTCGCTGCCGCTGGCCCGCACGAGCGCATCGCTGCGGATGCCGGCCATCACGCTGACTTGCAGCGCGGCGCCGATATACGGCGCGCAAGGGGCGGCCGCGGCTGCAAAGAGCTGCGGCTTGACGGCCCACACCACGGTACCCGCCGCCGCAAGGCGTTCGTCGGCGGCGGACTGCGGGTCCAGGCCCCAGGCCTGCGCCAGGCGTTCGCGCTGCGCCGGCAGGGGTTCCACGACCAGGATGGAAGCCGCCGCCCACCCGGCGCGCCGCAGCCCGCCAATCAGCGCGCCGGCCATGTTGCCGCCGCCGATGAATGCAATCGTCGAGTCCGTCATCGCCGGCAGTGTAGCCATGCGCACGCTGACATCGCCGCACCACCCGCGTGCGAAGAACGCATGGAACGCCCTATACCGGTGGGCCGCGCGCGCATTTACAGTGCAGCACACGCACAGCGGCCCTGCACGGCCACCCCACGAGGGTGCGCCGTCGTGCATTGCCGGCGCGGGCGCCAGGCCGACCCGAACACAACGAGGAGACACCATGAACCAGTCGCTTTCATTCGTCCACCCCACCGCCGAAAGCCCCTGGGGCACCTACCTCATGCAGGTCGACCGCGTGGTGCCTTATCTCGGCCACCTGGCGCGCTGGGTCGAAACCCTCAAGCACCCCAAGCGCATGCTCATCGTCGACGTGCCGATCGAGATGGACGACGGCCGCGTGGCGCATTTCGAAGGGTATCGCGTGCAGCACAACCTGAGCCGCGGGCCCGGCAAGGGCGGCGTGCGCTTCCACCCCGACGTGACGCTGGAAGAGGTGATGGCGCTGGCGGCCTGGATGAGCGTAAAGAACGCCGCCGTCAACCTGCCCTTCGGCGGCGCCAAGGGCGGCATCCGTTGCGACCCCAAGCTGCTCTCGAACAAGGAACTGGAGCGCATGACGCGGCGCTACACCAGCGAGATCGGCATCATCATCGGCCCGCAGCGCGACATCCCGGCGCCCGACGTGAACACCAACCCGCAGATCATGGCGTGGATGATGGACACCTATTCCATGAATACCGGCTCCACCGCCACCGGCGTGGTCACCGGCAAGCCGGTCGACCTGGGCGGCTCGCTCGGCCGCGTGAAGGCCACCGGCCGCGGTGTCTTCGTCACCGGGCGCGAAGCGGCGCGGCGCCTCAACCTCGACCTGAACGGCGCGCGCGTGGCGGTGCAGGGGTTCGGCAACGTGGGCGCCGCGGCGGCCGAACTCTTCAACCAGGCCGGCGGCAAGATCGTCGCGGCGCAGGACCACACCGGCACCATCTTCAACGGCCACGGCTTCGACATGGCCAACCTCATGGCCCACGTGAAGTCCACCGGTGGCGTGGGCGGATTCAAGGGCGGCGAGTTCATGAACGCCGAGGAGTTCTGGGACGTGGACTGCGACATCCTGATCCCGGCCGCGCTGGAAGGCCAGATCAATGCCGACCGCGCGCGCCGCATCAAGGCACGCCTGGTGCTCGAAGGCGCCAACGGCCCCACGGTGCCCTCGGCCGACGACATCCTGGCCGAGCGCGGCGTGCTGGTGGTGCCCGACGTCATCTGCAACGCCGGCGGCGTGACGGTGAGCTACTTCGAGTGGGTGCAGGACTTCAGCAGCTTCTTCTGGACCGAGGACGAGATCAACGTGCGCCTGGACAAGATCATGATCGGCGCGCTCAAGCGCATCTGGGACACCGCCGACCGCCACAAGATCACGCTGCGCACGGCCACTTTCGCAGTGGCCTGCGAGCGCATCCTGACCGCGCGCGAGGAGCGCGGGTTGTATCCCTGAAGAGCTGACGCAGAGGGCCCGGCCACGCTCGGTCGGGCCCGGACGGCTAACATTCGGCTGCAGCGATCCTGCTGCCGGGCCGAATCGGGCACGCGGCGGCAGCCTGCGTTTCAGGGGACCCCACACCATGTTTGCCAAGACCAGCTTCGACACCGCCGGCTACAGTTTCAACAGCCCCGGCACGCCTCCCGCCGCCGCCGCGCCGGCCCTGTCGTTCGACGTCACCGAGGCCGAGTTCGAGAAGGCCGTGCTCGAGCGCTCGCTCGAGATGCCGGTGCTGCTTGATTGCTGGGCACCCTGGTGCGGGCCCTGCCGTTCGCTCGGGCCGGTGCTGGAAAAGCTGGTGCAGGCCTACGGCGGCCGTTTCGCGCTGGCCAAGCTCAATACCGACGAGGCGCCTCAGATCTCGGCCGCACTGCAGATCCGCAGCATTCCCCTGGTGGTGCTGTTCGTCGGTGGCCGGCCGGTGGACCAGTTCGTGGGCGCGCTGCCCGAGGGCAAGATCCGCGAGTTTCTCGATCGCCACCTGCAACCTCAAGTCTCGCCGGCGGAACAGCTGCGTGCCGACGCGGCCGCGGCGCCGGACGCCGACACGGCCGAGACGCTGCTGAAGAATGCGCTGGCGCTGGAACCCGGGCACCCCGGCGCCACGCTGGACCTGGCCGAGCGCCGGCTGGACCGCCGTGCGCTCGACGACGCCCAGGCGCTGCTGGCCGGCGTGCCGGCCGCGGCGCGCGACGACCGCCATGCGGCGCTATCGGCGCGGCTGCAACTGGCGCTCAACCGCCCCGCCGGCGACCCGCAGGCGCTGGCCGCACGCATCGCGGCCAACGCCAGGGACTTCGATGCCCGTTTCGACCTGGCCGCGCTGCTGGCCCACGACGGCGACTTCCGCGCAGCCTTCGACCAGCTGCTCGAAGTGGTGCTGCGCGACAAGGGCGAGCCCCGCGAACGCGCGCGCAAGCAGCTCATCGAGTGGTTCAATGCCTGCCCTGATGCCGAGGCCGTGAGCTACGGCCGGCGCTACCTGGGCATGTACCTGAACTGACGCCGCGCCAGCCGCAGCACCGGCTGTGGCAAAGTCTCCGCCACAAGGAGACACACGATGGCCAAGGACCACCTGCTGGCGCTGGACCAGGGCACTTCCAGTTCACGGGCGATCGTCTTTCACCGCAGCGGGCGCATCGAAGCGAGGGCGCAGCGCGAGTTCGGACAGATCTATCCGCAACCGGGCTGGGTGGAGCACGACCCCGAGGAAATCTGGCAGACGCAACTCGCCGTGGCACAGGAAGCGCTGGCGGCGTCGGGCCTGGCAGCCGGCGACATCGCCGCCATCGGCATCACCAACCAGCGCGAGACCACGCTGCTGTGGGACCGCCGCAGCGGCCGGCCCATCCACAACGCCATCGTCTGGCAGGACCGCCGCACCGAGCCCTTTTGCGCGCAATTGCGCGAGCAAGGGCTGGCCGACGCAGTGCGCCGGTCCACGGGCCTGGTCATCGACCCCTATTTCAGCGCCACCAAGATCCGCTGGCTGCTCGACCACGTGAACGGCGCGCACATCGCCGCGGCGCAGGGCGAGCTGGCCTTCGGCACGGTGGACAGCTGGCTGCTGTGGCGGCTGACACAGGGCCGCGTGCACGCCACCGACGTGAGCAATGCCTCGCGCACGATGCTGTTCGACATCCGCCACAACCTGTGGGACCACGAACTGCTGAAAGCTCTGCACGTGCCCGACAGCCTGTTGCCGCAGGTGCTGCCTTCCAGCCACGTGTTCGGTGAGACCACGCTGTTCGGCGCACCGATCCCGATTGCCGGCATCGCGGGCGACCAGCAGGCGGCGCTGTTCGGCCAGGCCTGCTTCAGCGCGGGTTTGGCCAAGAATACCTACGGTACCGGCTGCTTCATGCTCATGCACACCGGTCCGGCCTTCCACGCGTCGAGCCACGGCCTCATCACCACGGCGGCGGCGCAGCCCACGGCCACGCCCGAATATGCGCTGGAAGGAAGCGTCTTCATCGGCGGCGCCGTCGTGCAGTGGCTACGCGACGGGCTGCGCGCCATTGCCGGCAGCGGCGAGGTGCAGGCGCTGGCCGAGAGCGTGCCCGACAGCGGCGGCGTCATCGTGGTGCCGGCCTTTACCGGTCTGGGCGCGCCGTACTGGAAGGCCGACGCGCGGGGCGCCATCGTCGGCCTCACGCGCGGCAGCACGGTGGCGCATATCGCGCGCGCAGCACTGGAAAGCATCGCCTTCCAGAGCGCGGCGCTGCTGCAGGCCATGGTCAAGGATGCCGCGCCGGTGGCCGAATTGCGCGTGGACGGCGGCGCCTGCGTCAACGACCTGCTGATGCAGTTCCAGGCCGACCTGCTGGGCATTCCGGTGGTGCGGCCACAAGTCACCGAGACCACGGCACTGGGCGCGGCCTATCTGGCGGGGCTGGCCGCCGGGGTCTATGCCGGCACCGACGAGCTGGCCGCGTTGTGGCGCGAAGAGCGGCGCTTCCTGCCGACCCTGCCGCGCGACCGCGCGACCGAGCGTTTGGCGGCCTGGGATCACGCCGTGCGCCAGGCCGTGGCGCCGTAGCGCCGTAGCGCCGTAGCGCGACACCCGGCACCACGTCCCCCGACAGGTGCCCCGGGACGCCCGGCGCCGCCGCCTTACTGGACCGCGAAGTCCTGCAGTGTCTTGCCCGCGGCCAGCGCGTCGCGCAGCCATTGGGGTCGCTTGCCGATGCCACCCCAGCTGCGGCCGGCCTCGTCGCGGAATTTCGCCGCGCGCCCGGTGGCAGTCTTGGCTGCGGACGATTTGCGCCGCGTCTTCGCGGTCGGTTGGGCAGCGGCCCGGGAGCGGCGCGCGGCCTTGGGGCCCAGGCCCAGGTCTTCGGCCGTCAGGCCGTAATGCACCACGGCTTCGCGAATGCGCTCGATGACCTCACCCATTTCCTGTCGCCGCAGTTTTTCGGCTTCCTGCTGCAATTGTTCGATCTGTTTCGCGAGCTGTGAGTATGTCTTCTTCATGGTGTCCGTATCGATTTGGAGGCTCCCCGACCGGCATATTTACGACCACCGGCATTGCGGCGTCTTGTCCCTTCATCGGCGCGCCGTAACGATGGACATTAACACAGATGCCGAATGGCAATTACGGTTCCTAACTTCCCCGTTGCAGCAGTTCACAAGCCGAGCCCATGCCCGACGTGACCTGGCGCCAGAATGGAGTGAACGATGCACGATGCTGGCGCGACAGTGCAAACAGGCGTAGCGGCTTGTGACTACCGGTGCCGGCCACCCATTGCCAGCTCAGGTGCTTGCTGGGCAGCGAAGACTTGTTGCCCTTGAAACCCGAGTTTCCCGAATTCCCTTTGTGCGCCGCCATCAGAACAGTTCCTGCTGACCCGGGTGCACCGCGGCCACGCGGCGACGCTTCAGCCCCGAAGCGCTCGCGGTCGAATTCGGCTTCGCGCAGGCCGTCGCAGCCGCAGGTCGCGTTTGAGCCCGACGAGTGCGCTTGCCATCGCGTCATTCTGGGCGCCGCTGATGCCCACATGCCGAGCGGCTTCGGCATGGCTCGGGCGCGGCCCCGGGCAAGGCGGCTTCACCACACCAGCGGATCGCTGGCGTAGTAGCGCTTCAGTTCGCCGTACAAGGCCGGGTGCGCCGCCGCCAAGGCGGCCGGCTGCTCGAAGAAGAGTTCGCTCACGCAGGCGAAGAATTCGGCCGGGTCGGTGGCCGCATAGGGGTCGATGAGGCCCGGTGTGCCCGCGGCCAGGCGTTGCCGCAAGGCCTCGAACTCGGCACCCAGCACCGCCGCCCAGCGCGCCTGGCGCTCGCGCGAACCAAGCCAGGGCGCGCCATTGGCGCGGCCGCTTTCCTGGTCGAGCTGGTGCGCAAATTCGTGGATCACCACATTGCGGCCATCGGCCGGGTCGGCTGCACCCGCGAGCACGTCGTCCCAGGACAGAATCACCTGGCCCTGCTGCCAGGATTCGCCGGAAAGCACGCGCCGTTCGTCGCGCGCCAGTCCGGCCGGGTCGATGGCCGTGCGATGCACGACGAAGGCGCCCGGGTAGACCAGCACCTGGCTCAGCGTGGAGAAGTAACCGGCGCGCCGGTTCAGCAGCAGCAAGGCGGCCTGGGTGGCGATGAGCACCCGCATCTCGTCGCTGACCACGAGGCCGGCGCAGCCGATGAAGGGCTTCTCGGCCAGCAGCACCTGGGCGTGCTTCTTCAATTGCAGCTGCACGTCGGCCGGCAGGCGCGCGAAGCCCGGCATGCGGCGGCGCAGGATCTCGCGCCAGGCATAAGGGAACGGCTGACGGCGCACCCGCGCGCGGCGCAGCGCGGCGCGCAGCGGCGGTCCCCACAGCCAGGCCGCCACGGCCAACGCCAGGGCGGCGAAGAGGAGCAGTGCAAAGTGGGCGGCGTGCGAAGACGTCACCCGGTCATCTGGGAGCGCGCCACCACCGCTTCAAGCCCCCGCAACCGGGTGCCGGTAGAGCAGAGCGTGGCTGCCCATGAAGTCGATGCTGCCGTCGTGCTGCGCGCCCAGGCGTTCGGCCAGCGCGATGGAACGGAGGTTGTCCTGGCGGATCAGGCTGATCACGTCGCCCAGACCGAGCTGGTCGCGGCCATAGGCCAGCGCGACCCGGGAAGCCTCGAAGGCAAGACCCTGGCCCCAGGCGTCGCGCGCCAGCGTCCAGGCCAGTTCGCAGCCGGGCCAGCCTTCAGGGTGCAGGAAGCCGGCGCGGCCGATCAGTTTCCGGTCACGGCGGCGTTCCACGGCCCAGGTGCCGTAGCCGTGCAGCGCCCACTCGCCCAGGAACAGCGCCATGTGCCGCCACGCCACGTCGCGGCCCACCGGGCCGCCGGCGCCGATGTAGCGCATGACCTCGGCGTCGGCGCAGATCGCCGCGTAGTCGTCCAGGTCGGTCTGCTTGAACGGGCGCAGGCGCAGGCGCGCCGTGGTGAGAACGGGCACCCTCACGGGCGCGGCTCGCAACGCACTTCGGTCGTCACCGAATGGGCAATGAAGCAGGCTTCGTGCGCCTGTTCGTGCAAGGCCTGCAGCTCGGCCGCCGTGGGCTGGCGCCCGCCGATGCAGCGCACGCGCGGCCGCAGCACCACGCGCGTCATCGCCTGTCGACCCGCGGCATTGCGCGCCAGCGTGCCGCTGGCTTCGTCTTCATAGCGGTCGACACGGAAGCCTTGGCCGGCCGCCAGCGACAGGAACCACAGCATGTGGCAACTGGCCAGCGAGGCCACGAACAGCTCCTCCGGGTCCACCGCGCTGGCATCCGACAGCGGCAGCGGCACGACGCTGGGCGAAGAAGAGCCCGGCACCACGGCGCCACCGTCGAAGCGCAGTTCGTGACGGCGGCTGTAGCGGTTGTCGGTGAAGGCTTCCAGCGGGTCGCGCTGCCACGCGACCTGGGCGGTGTATTCGGACATCGTCGGTCCCCAAGGGTCTGCAGAGATCTGGTTCCGGGATGGTGCCATGCCCGCAACGGCCATGCGATCATCGGCGCATGATCACCTTGCACTATTTCCCCGGCAATGCCAGCTTCACGCCGCACGTGCTGCTGCACGAGATGGGCGTGCCGTTCGAACTGCAGCTCGTCGACCGTCCTCAGGGAGCGCACAAGTCACCCGCTTATCTGGCGCTGAATCCGAACGGGCTGATCCCGGTGTTGGTGGACGGCGACCTGGTGCTGTACGAGACCGCAGCGATCTGCCTGCACCTGTGTGACACCCACCCGGCCACGGGCCTGGCGCCGGCGCTGGGCAGCACCGAGCGGGCGCACTTCTACAAGTGGCTGGTGTGGCTGACGAATACGCTGCAGGCCACGCTGCTGCACTACTTCTACCCCGAGCGCCTGATCGACGAAGGCAACACCGCCGGTGCGGCGCAGGTGCGCGCCCATGCGCAGGCCAAGGTGCATGCCTGTCTGGAACAGATCGACGCCCAACTGGCCTCGCACGGTGGGCCCTGGCTGCTGGGCGGAAATTACAGCGCGGTGGATCCCTACGCCTTCATGTTGTGCCGCTGGACACGCGGCTTCGGCGAACGGCCGGCGCGCAGCTATCCGCATATTGGCCCCTTTCTGCAGCGCATGCTGGCGCGGCCCGCGGTGCGGCGCGCGATCGAGGCCGAGCAGTTGCCCGAGCCGCTGGTGTAACGATCAGGGCGCGCCGGTGGCGCGCAGCCGCTCCAGTTGCAGCGACAACAGCAGCCGCTTGTCGGCGATGCGCTGGCGCAGCGCCTTGGCCTCTTCGCCCTCGGCCAAGGCCTCGAGCCGCAGGCCCAGCGCCTCGATCTCGCGCATCAACTCCACCTCGGGCGGCAGCACGCCGGCGTCCTTCAGGATCTTGTAGCCCATGCGCAGTTCGATGGGCGTCTGCTCGTAGCCGTCGCCCAGGTCCAGCGGCTTGCCCCAGTTACGTGCGGTACGCAGTTCGCCGCTGGCCTCGCTTTCAGCCAGCGAGCGACCGATATGGTCTTCCAGCAGCTTCAGGCGCTGCTCGCGCTTCTCGGCCCGGGCGCTGCCCACCTTGTCGTCGTTCATGCGCGCACCTCCTTGGGCAAGGCCAGCCGATCGATCCAGTGCCGTGTCAGCGGCGTCACCGGCTTGGCCATCGATCGTTCGTTGATCAGCGCACGGCCGATCTCGCGCCGCCCGCCCTGCGCCGCCGCGGCGAGCAGGGTCTGGTCGATGAGGTCGCGCTGCGCATGGCTGCCGCCCAAGCGTGCGGCCAGCGCGCGCACCGGGTAGATGAGGTCGGCCGCGCCGTCGGCGTCGCCATGCGCCAGCGCGATCAGGCCGCGCATCAGCGGCAGGCCGACTTCGCGGGCCATCTGGTGGTTGCTGCGCCCGACATCCGCGGGCTGCAGCGCACGCTGGGCGCAGCGCGCCAGCCAGGACTCGGCGCGCGCCACGTCTCCGGCGCCCAGCATGGCGATCACCGCGTGCACGTCGTTGAAGGCATAGTCGCCGGCGTGCTCGTCGGACAGGTCCCAGCCCGACAAGACCTCGGCGCAGCGCAGCGAAACGTCTTCGCCCATCAGGTGCAGCCGCCACAGCATGGCCGCGGCGTCCACGCGCTGCAGCGTGATCTGCAGGGCACTGCCGCTCAGGTGGGTGTCGGCCAGGCGCAGCACGCCGGCGAAGTCCAGCGCCTCCAGCCGGAACAGTGCCTTGTGCCACCACAGGTGGCAGGCAAAGCCATTGCCTTCAGACCACACCGGCTGGTGCTGGCGCAGCCAGGCCGCGCCGTCCTCGAAGCGACCCTGCATCTCCATCACGTGGGCCACGGCGTGCACGGCCCAGGGCACGCGCGGATTGGCTTCCAGCGCGCGACGGCCGGCGTCCTCGGCCTGCGGATACAGGTTGCTCTCCTCCAGGCCGAAGGCGTGCAGCGCCAGCACGTAGCCGTACAGCGGGTCGGCCGCGTCCCAGTCGGGCAGTGCACGTGCGGGGCGCAGCCGCAGGCCAGCGGCGTCGCCGCGGTAGAAGTCCCACAGCTGCGCCCACTGCAGCGCCAGCGCGTCGCGCGGGTGCTGCAGCAACAGCGCGTCCCAGGCCCGGCAGGCGGCGTGCCAACGCCCCTCCAGTACCAGCTGCACGGCTTCGAGATGCGCGCGTTCGCGCGGCGCGGCGTCCTTGGCCAGTGCGCGGGCGTGCGAGAGGTGGGCGTCGGCCTCGCGTCGCAGTGTGGGCTCGGTGAGGCTGAGCAGGAAGCCGGCCTTCATGACATGCGGCAAGGCCCAGCCGGGGTCGGCGGCCATGGCCTTGTCCAGGTCGGCCAGTGGCGTGTCGTAGAACGACATCATGCGCCACAGCGCCTGCTCGGCCGCTTCGCGCGCCGGAGCGCTGTCGCTGCCAGTCGGGTTGCCGCGGGGGTCGGCGTGGAACATAGGGCGGAATGTAGCGCGCTCGCGCAAGGCAGCTTTCCGCGACCGGTTCAGGGCGGCGAAGGCCAGGCCCGCAGTGGCGGGCGCACGCATTCCCACGCCCGCGCCAGGCGCAGTACGCCCAGATCGTCGTGGCGCCGGCCGATGATCTGCAGGCCGACGGGCAGGCCAGCTTCGGTGTGGCCGCAGGGCACGCTGATGGCGGGCTGCTCGCTCATGTTGTACGGCAGCGTATAGGCGATGTGCTCCATGGCGCGCTGCGGGTCGTTGGTGGGGCTGGCCCATTCGGCGGGAAAGGCCGACACCGGCGCCACCGGCGAGATCACGAAGTCGAAAGCCTGGCAGGCCGCCACCGCCGCATCGCGCAGGGCGGCAAACTGGCTGTAGCCGTGAAACAGCTGCGCGGCGGTGCAAGCCTCGCCAGCCGCCGACCAGTCGCGAATGAAGGGCAGCACCTTGGTGCGGCGCTCGGGCGGCAGGGCCGAGATGTCCAGCCAGAAGCGCAGGCGCCAGAACCGGTCGATGCCGTCGGCCATCTCTCGCGTGCTGAAGGCCGGTACGGGTTCGACGACGGCGCCGGCAGAGGCCAGGCGGCGTGCCGCGGCCTGCACCGCGGCGGCGATTTCGGCGTCCAGCGCCAGCCCCCAGCCGGCGTCCACGAGCAGGCCGATCTTCAACCCGCGCAAGACCGCTTCGGGGTCGGCTTCGATTGCCTGCCAATCAAGGGCCTGTGGCGGCAGGCTCGTCGCGTCGCGCCAGTCGGGGCGGCTCAGCGTGGCCATCAGCAGCGCTGCGTCGGCCACCGTGCGCGTGATCGGCCCGGCCACGCGGCCCAGGTAAGGCGGCTTGATGGGGACACGACCCCCGCTGGGCTTGAAGCCGACCACGCCGCACCAACCGGCAGGCAGTCGGATCGAGCCGCCGATGTCGGTGCCCAGGTGCAGCGGGCCACAGCCGGCCGCCGCCGCCGCCGCGGCGCCGGCACTGCTGCCGCCCGGCCCCTTGCTCAGGTCCCAGGGGTTGCGCGACAGCGCATGAAAGCTCGACAGCCCCGACGACAGCATGCCGTAGTCGGGCATCGTGGTCTTGGCCAGCAGCACGGCGCCGGCTTCGCGCAGCCGCGCGGCGGGCGGTGCGTCTTCGGTCGCGGGCACCAGTTCGGTGGCTGCACTGCCCAGCGGCACGGGCACGCCACGCGTGGCGATGTTCTCCTTCAGCGTCACCGGCACGCCGTCGAGCGCCCCGCGGGGTTCACCACGCTGCCAGCGCGCTTCACTGGCGCGCGCCTGCGCCAGCACGGCCTCGGCGTCGAAACCCCAGGTGGCGTGGATGTGCGGCTCCCAGCGCTCGACCTGCTCGACCACCGCGTGCGCCACTTCCAGTGGCGACAGCCGCCGCTCGCGGAAGGCGGCCAGCAGTTCGGTGGCGGTGAGCTCGTGCAGCGCCGTCATGACCGTTGCGCCAGCATCAACCGCGTTCGAGAAAACGCCTCAGCTTGGCCGCGGCCTGGGCGCGCAGCTTGCGGCGCAGGAACGGCGTCCAGCCCAGCAACCACCCCGGCAGGCCCAGCGCCTGCCGCGACCAGCGCCAGGAATCGAAGCGGTCGCGGTGTCTGACGATCAAGCCATCGGCGTCGAAGTCGAATTCGGCATCGATCCGGTTGTGCACCACCCGACCGGTGGCCGAAAACAGGTCATGGGCTTCCCAGTGCGCAGTGCGCTCGGTGATGTCGCTGGCCTGAAGGCGCCACTGCGCCATGCCCTTCGCGCGTGTGGCGCTGCACAACATGGCCCACATGCCGCCAACCTGGCGCCGGCCGACCAGCGCGAAGGCCTCGTCGTCGAAGCGCGCCTGTTCGGCGTAGCAGGCGGTCATCGCGTCGCTGTCCAGCCGCGCGAACGCGGCGTAGAAGGTTTCGATCGTTGCCCGGCTCACGACCTGGTGGCCGCCGGCGCCCAGCTCACCGCCGCCATGTCGTTGGCGAAGATGGGCGAGCTGTTCCACAGCCCGCGCAGGCCGCGCTTGAAGACTGCCACTTGCGCCGGGTTCCAGATGAAGGCGTTGACCGCATCTTCCGCCAGCTGGCGCTGCATGTCGCGCCACAGCCGGCCTTTTTCCCGCTGGTCGCTGGTGGCCGCCAGCGTGGCCACGAAACCGCGGAAGCGTGCGCTGTCGTAGCCGAAGTAGTAGTTGGGGTCGGCGTAGCCGGTGGCGTAGTCCAGCGGCTCGACGTGGTTGATGATGGTGAGGTCGAAATTGCCCTTGAAGGGGCCGGCCAGCCATTGCGCCCACTCCACGTTCTCGATCTTCGCGTTGATGCCGACCTTGGCCAGTTGTGCGGCGACGATCTCGCCGCCCTTGCGTGCATAGGCCGGCGGCGGCAGCGTCAGCGTCACGTTCAGCGGTGTGCTCACACCGGCCTCGCGCAACAGCGCCTTGGCCTTCTCCGGGTCGTGCGGAACCATCTTCGAGAGATCGACATAACCCAGGTCGGTGGGCGCGAAGTGGCTGCCGATCGGCTTGCCCAGGCCTTCCTGCGCACCGTCGATGAAGGCCTGGCGGTCGATGGCATGCGTGATGGCCCGCCGCACGCGCACGTCGTTGAAGGGCGGCTTGCGGTTGTTGATGGCCAGGATGCCCTTGCCGGCCGTGCTGCCGATCTCGACCGTGAAACGCCTGTCGCCCTGGAACTGCTTCAAGGCCTGCAGCGCGCCGAAACGCGGAATGCCGTCCACGTCGCCGGCCAGCAGCGCCGCCACCTGCGCCGCGGGGTCGCTGATGAAACGGAACGTCACGCGCCGCAGCCGCACCTTGGTGGCGTCGCGATACCCGTCCCAGCGTGCCAGCGTCACCGAGCTGCCCTTGTTCCAGCGCTCCAGAAGGAAGGGCCCGGTGCCGACTGGCTGCGTGGCCGCCTGCGCGGCCGAATTGGGGTGCAGGATGACGGCGGTGTTCTCGCCCAGGCGGAAGGGCAGCATCGCCTCGGCGTTGTTCAGCACCAGGATCACCGTGTGCGGGTCGTGCACGACCACGCTGGAGATATTGTCGAAGACCGCCTTCTTGGCCTTGTTGGTGCTGCCCGGGGCGCGCGCGCGGTCGAAGCTGAATTTCACAGCGCTGGCGTCGAAGGTCGCACCATCGGAGAATTTGATGCCCTTCTTCAGACTGAAGGTGTAGGTCTTGCCGTCGGGCGTGTGGCTCCAGGACTCGCACAGCAGCGGTGTCACCGAGCCGTCCATGCCGACCTGGGTCAGGCCTTCGAAAATGTTGTAGTGGACGATCTCGCCGATGGCCGCAGCCGGCGCGATGGTCGGGTCCAGGCCTGTGGGCTCCAGCGTCATGCCGAGCACCACGCTGTCGCGGCGCGACTGCGCCCAGGCACCGGGCAGGGCAGCGGCCAGCGGCACGCCGGCAAGCAAGGAATTGAGGGTGCGGCGGCTGAGGGTCATCGTCTGCTCCTGAAAAACTCTGGCCATGGGGAAGCTGGGGGCCTCGGGCGCGATTCTGCGACAACGGCGTTCAGACCCGGGCACGGGGCTTCAGGCCCGGCACGGCCGCCAGCAGGCGCTGTGTGTAGGGATGCTGCGGGTGGTGGAAGAGATCGTCGGGGTGGCCTTGCTCCACAACGTGGCCATGCTGCAGCACGATGACCTCGTCGCAGACCAGATCCACCACCGCGAGGTCGTGGCTGATGAACAGATAGGTCACGCCGAAGCGGTCCTGCAGGTCCTGCATGAGGTTGAGCACCTGCGCCTGCACCGAGACATCGAGCGCACTCACCGGTTCGTCGGCCACGATCAGCTTCGGCCGAGTGATGAGCGCGCGTGCGATGGCAATGCGCTGGCGCTGGCCGCCGGAAAATTCATGCGGCACCTTCACCAGGTCGGCCTCGCGCAGGCCCACCGCGTCCAGCGCCTCGATGGCGCGTTCGCGCTGCTCGGCCCGGCCCGCGCCGTGCAGCACGGCCAGCGGTTCGGCCACCGTCTGCAGCACGGTGCGGCGCGGGTCCAGCGATCCGTAGGGGTCCTGGAACACCATCTGCAGCTGCGCGCGCGCGCGCCGCAGCGCCGCGGCGTCCAGCCGGTGCAGGTCCTGGCCTTCCAGCAGCACGCGGCCGGCCGTCGGGGCCTCCAGTGCCATGACCAGGCGCGCCAGCGTGCTCTTGCCGGAACCCGATTCGCCGACGATGCCCAGGCTGCGTCCGGCTTGAAGCGTGAAGCTCACGCCGTCGAGCGCCTGCACCTCGGGCGCCGGTGCCAGCAGCCGTTCGCGCGGCAGCCGGTAGCGCTTGGAGAGGTTCTCCACAGCGAGCAAGGGCGAGTTCATGCCTCGATCCTGATGCAGCGCGCCTCATGGCCTGGCCCCACCGCGGTCGCCGGCGGCGGCGCAGCGCGGCAGGCGTCGGCGACGAGGCCGCAGCGATCGGCAAACGGGCAGCCTGCAGGCATGTCGGCCAGTTCGGGCACACGCCCGCCAATGGTGGCCAGCCGCGTGCCGCGGTCCAGCCCAAGCCGCGGCCGAGCCGCGAACAGGCCGCGTGTGTACGGGTGTGCCAGGCGCTCGAACACCGCCGCCGTGGGGCCGCTCTCCACCACCGTGCCGCCGTACATGACGAGCAGGCGCTGCACGCTGTCGGCCATCACGCCGAGGTCGTGGCTGATGAGCAGCAGGGCCATGCCGTCCGCGCGCACCAGTTCCTGGATCAGGTCGAGCACCTCGCGCTGGATCGTCACGTCCAGCGCCGTGGTCGGTTCGTCGGCCACCAGCAGGTCGGGGCCGCAGGCCAGTGCGATGGCGATCACCACGCGCTGGCGCTGACCGCCACTCAACTGATGCGGATAGGCATCGAGCCGCTCGCGTGCCTGCGGCAGGTGCACGCGCTCCAGCAGCCGCAGGGCCTCGGCGCGTGCTGCGGCGCCCGACAGGCGCTTGTGCAGGCGCAACGACTCGGCGATCTGCCGCCCCACCGTGTGCAGCGGGTTGAGCGCCGTCATCGGTTCCTGGAACACCATGCCGATGCGGTTGCCGCGCAGGCCGCACAGCTGGGCTTCTTCCAGCGTCGTGAGCTCGGTGCCGTCGAAGCGGATCGACCCCGCCACCTGCGCGCCTTCGGGCAGCAAGCCCATCAGCGCCAGCGCGGTGAGGCTCTTGCCGCAGCCGGATTCGCCGATCAGCCCCAGCGTCTGGCCGCGGTCGAGCGCCAACGAAACGCCTCGCAACGCTTCGACGGCGCCGCGGGCGGTTTGCAGGGTGACGCGGAGGTGGTCGACTTCGAGCAGGGCCACCGGGCGACGATAGCGCTGTTGAAAGGGACACCCGCCGGTGCCGGCTGACGCAGCGCGGAGATGCGTCCTGACATCAGCCCGCCACCGCCCCACGGCGCCTGGCCCTGCTGCTAAAACCAGATTGGATGACCTGGGCCACGTTCTAACGGGTAATGTGAGAAGGGGGAACGACCACCACTCGACGGGACGGCAGCCATTACCCCGAGGCGGCGTGTCCCATCTTCAACGCCTTCCGCAAGGCCTGCCCTGATGAGAGAGGTTGGGCAACTGGGTGATATCCCCACCGAACGGCCGGGGAGGGTGGACTTCGTCGACATACGAAAGCAAAAGAAATAGCGGGGAAGAAGCACGGACGGTGGAGCGAAAGGAAGATGGGCGGAAATGAAGAGGGGAAAGAGGGAAAAAAAAAAGTCCGGCCTCGCCGAAGACCTGCTCGACGTCATCGGCCACCTCGCCGGCCGCCTGCGCGGCGGCATGGCGCTGGGCATCATCGGCGTCGGCGTGTTGATGGGCGCCACCACCGGCATCGTCGGCGCCACCGTCATCACGCTGGGGCTGCTCACGCTGCCGACGCTGCTGCGCCGCGGCTACGACCCGGCCATCAGCTGCGGCGCCATCTGCGCCGCCGGCACGCTGGGGCAGATCATCCCCCCGAGCCTGGTGCTGATCCTGCTGTCGGACATCATGCAGCTTTCGGTGGGCACGCTGTTCGCCGCCGCGGTGATGCCGGGGCTGCTGCTGGCCGGCCTGTACTGCGCCTGGATCGTGCTCAACGGCATGCTGCGCCCGCACGCCATGCCGGTGGTGCCGCAGGCCGAACGCGACGGTGTCAGCCGCCGCCAGCTCTGGGTGCGCGTGGTCAAGGTGGCGGTGCCGCCGGTGGCGCTGGTGGTGGCGGTGCTGGGTTCGATCATCGGCGGCGTGGCCGCACCCACCGAAGCGGCTTCGATGGGCTCGCTGGGCGCCATCCTGGTCGTCGCGATGGCGCGGCGGCTGACGCTGCCGGTGCTGGCCGACGTGGTGCGCTCCACCACGCGCGTCTCGGCCATGGTGCTGTTCATCCTGGTCTGCGCGCAGGTCTTCACGCTGGCCTTTCGCGGCCTTCAGGGCGAGAAGCTGATCGAGGACCTGTTCGCCTTTCTGCCCGGCGGCGTGAATGCCGACCTGGTGTTCCTGATGGCGCTGATCTTCGTGCTCGGCTTCTTCCTCGAATGGATCGAAATCAGCTATATCGCCGTGCCGCTGTTCCTGCCCATCTTCAATGCCGCCGGCGTGGACCCGGTGTGGCTGGCCATGCTCATCACCGTGATGCTGCAGACCAGCTTTCTGACACCGCCCTTCGGCTGGGCGCTGTTCTTCCTGCGCGGCGTGGCGCCGCCGGAGATCACCACGCGCCACATCTACCTGGGCGTGGTGCCTTTCGTGGGGCTACAACTGCTGGGCGTGGCGCTGGTCTTCCTGTTCCCGGCCATCGCCACCTGGCTGCCGAAGGCGATCGGCTGGTGAGAGCGCGGCAGCCTCGGCCGGCCCGCCGCTGCGATCACTGCCCCTCGGCGGCGAGCTGGCGCAAGGCCTTCTCGAACACTTCCGGCGGCTGGCCACCCTGGATCAGGTGGCGCTGGTTGACGATGACCGACGGCACGGCAGAGATGCCGGCCTGCTGCCAGAAGCGTTCGCGCTCGCGCACCTCTTCCGCATAGGCGCCGCTGGCCAGCACCTCGCGCGCCGCTTCCACGTCGAGGCCCACCTCGGCCGCCAGGTCGAGCAGCACGTCGTGCGCGCCGGGGTTGCGGCCATCGCCGTGGTACGCCTTGAGTAGCGCATGCTTGAGTTCGCGCTGGTGGCCGGCGGTCTCGGCCCAGCACAGCAGGCGGTGCGCATCGAAGGTATTCCAGACGCGCTGGCGCTGCCCGAAAGTGAAACCCACCGCGGCACCGCGCTCGCGGATATGGGCCTGGTTGCGCGCGATCTGTTCGGCCGAGAGGCCGTATTTGGCCGACAGGTACTTCACCGTGTCCTCGCCCTCGGGCGCCAGCGTGGGATTCAGCTCGTAGGGCTGGAAGTGCAGTTCGATGTCGATATCGTCACCGATGCTCGCCAGCGCACGTTCCAGCGCATTCAGGCCCACCGCGCACCAGGGGCAGGCCACATCAGAGACGAAATCGATCTTCATGTCGATGCAGTCTAGCGGAGCCACCGCATAGGCGCCGGTGCAGCGGCTTCGGTCCGCCCAAAAGCACCAATGCCCTGCTGGGTATTGCAGGGCATTGGGCAAAGCCGCCATCTGCGGCACGTCACATGGGGGTGACTTTGAACGGCATCTGAATGCCGCTTGAGGGTGAAGTTTTCAGGTGAGACTTTGCGATAGGTCTGCCCTCCTTTCACGACGTTCTGATCGAATGCCAAGCCTTCGAAAAAGCCTTTGCTTCAATCACTCCGTAGCTGTAGTTGACACCCATCCGCGCGTTGCGTCAAGCCACTTTCCAGCGCCATGGTTTCTGTGTGAGTGAACTGGTGCACGGCGACTTGATCCGGGTCATGTCAATGGCGCTCAAGAGGGCGGGCCGACCCTCCCGGCCCCGGTGCGCGGCAGTGGTCCGCGATCAGGCCTTGGCCGCCTGGTCGGCCTTGCGGTCGGCGTTGACCTTCTGCGCCGAAGGTCGTTCACCGACCCGCCTGGCATACGTCTTCCAGTCGATGCCGGCCGCGGCC
Source organism: Rubrivivax sp. (assembly GCA_034522875.1). GTDB lineage: Bacteria > Pseudomonadota > Gammaproteobacteria > Burkholderiales > Burkholderiaceae_C > Rubrivivax. Next base: position 63,409 of record JAXHKY010000036.1, read on the forward strand.
AGCAGGTCTTCACCCAGCACCGACTTGGTCGCCATGCCCACCAGCGGCAGGCTGACCCAACCCGAGCAATCGGCCAGCGTGAAGGTCTCGCCGGCGAGATAGGGCGCAAATTTCGCCAGCCGCTTGAAGCCGGCGATATTCTTCGTGAGCTGCGCTTTCACGCGTTCCTTGGTGCTGTCGCTGGCGGTGCCGCCGAAGAAGGCCTGGCCGTAGAGTTCACGCGCCAACAGTTCCAGGTGCAGGTCGACGAAGGTGCACAGCTCGCGCACCTTGGCCGCGGCCAGCGGGTCGGCCGGCACCAGCGGCGGCTCGGGGTAGGCGGCTTCCAGGTAGTCATTGATGACCTGGCTTTCGCACAGCGTCTGGCCGTCGACGCGAATGAACGGCACCTTGCCCAGCGGCGTGGCGGCGAGCACGGCTTCGTCCTTGGAGCCGGTGGCGACGCGCTCCTCGGTGAAGGGGATGCCCTTCTCCAGCAGCACGAGCTTGACCTTGTTGTAGTAGTTGGACAGCGTGATGCCGCACAGCGTGATCATCGGGAGTCTCCGGTTCGGTGGTTAAGGGAAAAGTCTAGCGCTGTCGCTGGCCGGCCGGACGCACGCGATTGACGAGCCAGATGCCCGCGCACACCGCCACCAGCGCCACCCCCAGTCGCAGCGTCAGCGGCTCGCCCAGCAGCCCCACGCCGGCGAGCAGCCCGAACACCGGCGTGAGCAGCGTGAAGGCCGAGATGCGCGTGGCCGGGTAGTGGCGCACCAGCCAGAACCAGACCAGGTAGCTGGCGAAGGTGATGACCACGGTCTGGAAGGCCAGCGGCCACATCGAAGCCCCGGTCAGCCGCGCCGGCCAGGGTTCGCCCGCCACCAGCGAGGCCAGGCCCAGCGCGGCAGCCGAAACGGCCAGCTGGTAAAGCAGCGCCTTCTCGGGCAGCGCACTGCCCAGCCGGGTGCCACGCAGGGTCAGCGTGGTCAGACCCCACAGCAGCGCGCCGGCCAGCCCCAGCGCGTCGCCCAGCCATTGCCGCGGACCGGCGCTGGGGCTGACGAAGCCTTCGAAATACGCCCACACCACGCCGCCGAAGGCCAGCAGCAGCCCCGCGGCCTGCACACGGTTCAGCCGTTCGCTGCGCGCGATCAGCGGCATGCCCAGCGCCACCACGAAGGGCGCGAAATAGATGAACACCGACATGCGCGACGCGCTGGTGTACTGCAGCCCGACGAAGATGCAGGCGAATTCCAGCGCGAACAGGCTGCCGGCCAGCAGCCCGGCGCGGCCGGTGCCGTCGGCCTGAAACAGGACCAGTCCGCGCCCGCGCGACCACAGCACCAGCAGCAGCGCCGCACCCAGCGAGCGCGCGGCCGCCTGCATGAGCGGTGGGATCTCGCTCAGCGTGAGCTTGGCCGCCACCTGGCCCAGACCCCAGATGGCGCAGCAGGCCAGCAGCAGCCCCACGGCCAGGCCGTCGACATGGTCCTTGCGCTCGCGGCCGGCCGTGACGACGGAAACGCTGGTGCTCATATCCAGGATTTTCCATGGCCGGGCCGAGCCGCCCGCCCACCCAGCGTCAGTGCCACCGCGCCGCACAGCAGGCCGGCCACGGCGCCGGTGGTATGCGCGAGCGGCGCCAATGCGATATCCCAGTCCGCCGCCTGCCGCAACGCCGGTCCCAAGGGTTGCTCCAGCCAAAGCTTGGCCACCAGCCCCACGGCCACCATGGCGCCGATGGCACGCCGGCGCCCCCGCTCCAGCACCAGCAACCACAGCACCACCACCGCCACGCCGCCGTGCAGCAGGCCCGACAAGCCGCCGTAATGCGCCAGCTCGGGCCGCAGCAGCAACCCCAGGTGCGTGAGCGGCCACGCCGCGGCCCAGGCCAGCGCCGCACGCGGTGGCAGCTTCGCCGCCCAGCCGAAGGCCGCCACGGCGGCCGTGGCGCCCAGGTTGGCACCCAGGTGCAGGGGGCTCCAGTGCACGAAGGCGGCGCTGAAGGCGCGCCAGGGTTCGCTGAAGGCCAGCGCCGGTTGCCAGTCCAGCGCCCAGGCCGGCGCCCACCATGCCAGCACCGAGGCCGCGGCCAGCGCTGCGGCCAGTGACAGCCAGGCCTGGCCCGGCCTTCTCATTGCTTCATCGCTTCATCGCTTCATCGCTTCAATGCTTACCGGCCGGTCAGTCGAAGACCGCCTGCCACAGCGCCAGCACGGCGTCACGTTGCGCGGCCAGGCGGTCGGGCTCGAATTGCGTGGCTTGTTCGTCCAGCCGCGCCACGTGCTGGGCGCGGCGCAGTTCCCGGTAGGCATCGGCGGCGGCGCGGCCCACGCCGGCGGGCAGCAGACCGGCGGCCTCGGCGCGATGCAGCAACGCGATATTGCCGACGTTGTCGATCAGCTCCGGGTGCGCCGCGGCGTACGCCAGCACCAGGTACTGCACGGCGAATTCCACGTCCATCATGCCGCCCGGGCTGTGCTTCACGTCGAAGCGGCCGGCCGGCACCGGGCGCGCGGCGCGCACCTTCTCGCGCATGGCGCGGATTTCCTCGCGCAGCGCCATCGCGTCGCGCGGCGCCGTGAGTAGGGCACGCCGCGTGGCGTCGAAGCGTGACGCGATGGCCGCGGCGCCGGCGGCAAAGCGGGCCCGCGTCAGCGCCTGGTGCTCCCAGGTCCAGGCCGTATTGCTGCCGCGACCGCTCTGGTAGGTCTCGAAGGCGCCGATGGAGGTGACGAGCAGGCCCGAGTTGCCGTTGGGGCGCAGCGCGGTGTCGATGTCGAACAGCTCGCCGGCCGAGGTGCGCAGCGTGAGCCAGGTGATGAGCTTGCGCACGAAGGCCGGATAGACCTCCTGCGCGCGCAGCTTCTCTTCGTCGCTGGCGCCGGGGTCGTCGTAGACGAAGACCACGTCGAGGTCACCGCCGTAGCCGAGCTCCTTGCCGCCGAGCTTGCCGTAGGCAATGACAGCCAGCCCCGGCGTTTCGCGGTGGCGCTGCTTCAGCCGCGTCCAGGCCCAGCGCACGGCGATGTCGAGCACGGCGTCGGCCAGCGCCGACAGGTCGTCGGCCACCTGTTCCACCGTGAGATCGCCTTCCACGTCGCGCACCAGCGTGCGGAAGACCTCGGCGTGGTGGGCGTGGCGCAGCGTGTCGAGCAGGTTTTCCTCGCCGTCTTCGCCCGAGCGCTGCCAACCGGCCAGCCGGCCCTCGAGTTCGGCGCTGAAGGCGGCGCGGTCGAAACGCTGGTGCAGCAGCCGCTCGTCGGCGAGTTCGTCGATGACGCCCGGGTGGCGCATCAGGTACTGCATGGGCCAGCGCGCCGTGCCCAGCACGCGCAGCAGGCGGTGCAGCACCGAAGGCCGCTCCAGCAGCAGCGCCAGATAACTCTCGCGGCGCAACAGCGGTTCGACCCAGTCGACGAAGCGCAGCGCGGCGACTTCGGTGCATTCGCCCGCGCCCACGGTCTGCGCCGCCTTCTGCATCAACCGGCCCAGGCGCAAGCGGCTCTCGTCACGAAGCGCCAGCACACGCGGGCTCTGTGCCAGCGGCCGCAACCGCTCGGCCAGAGCCGGCGGCATCTTTTCCAGCAAGGCCTCGCTGTCGATGGGCAGCGGCCCGGTGCCGCAACGGCGGCAGTTGCCGTTGCCCTTGCCGCTGTCGGACGCGCTGCCCTGGCCTTCGCGCAGCAGGGCGTCGAATTCGGCGGCCACCCCTTCGCGCACCTCACCCAGGCGATCGAGCAATTCGCAGGCCTCGGGCCGGCAGACCAGCCCCAGGCTGCGTGCGATCCAGGCCAGGTCCTCGTCGGCCCCTGGCAGCAGGTGCGTCTGCTGGTCGTCCAGATACTGGATGCGATGCTCGATGCGCCGCAGGAAGACATAGCTCTGGGCGAGCTTGTCCGCCATCTCGGGAGTCATGAGGCTGCGCGCCACCAGCCGCTGCAGGCCACGCAAGGTGCTGCGCGTGCGGATCTCCGGGAACTGGCCGCCGCGCACCACCAGCATGAGCTGGACGATGAATTCGATCTCGCGGATGCCGCCGCGAGACAGCTTCACGTCGTTGGCGCGCTCGGGGCGACCGGCGGCGCGGCGCTGCGCCTCGTCGCGGATCTTGCGGTGCAACTGGCGCAGGCCTTCGAAGACACCGTAGTCCAGGTAGCGCCTGTAGACGAAGGCCGTGACCAGCGATCGCAGCGCCAATGCGCGACCACTGCTCACCGCCACGCGCGGCGCCACGACACGGCTCTTCAGCCAGGCAAAGCGCTCCCACTCGCGGCCCTGCACCTGCAGATATTCCTCCAGCATGGACAGACTGACCACCGGCGGGCCCGAATTGCCGTTGGGGCGCAACGCCAGGTCGACGCGGAAGACGATGCCGTCGTCGGTGGTCTCGCCGATCAGCGCATACAGCCGCTTGGCGACGAAGGCGAAATATTCGTGGAACGACACCGGGCGCGGCCCGGCGGTCTGGCCGTCGTCTTCGTAGACATAGATCAGGTCGATATCGGAAGAGACATTGAGCTCGCGCGCACCGAGCTTGCCCATGCCCACGATCCACATCTGCACGCGCTGCCCGGCTTCGTCCAGCGGCGGGCCGTGGCGTTCATCGGCCTCGGCTTCGGCCTGCGCCAGCGCCAGTTCCAGCGTGGCCTCGGCCAGATCGGTCATGGCGCCGGTGACGGTGTCCAGCGGCGCGGACTGCTCCACGTCGAGCACGGCCAGCCGCTCCAGCACCAGGTGGCGCGCCACGCGCAGCGCCGAGGGCAGGTCGCGGCCGCCCTCGCGCAGTTGCTGCACCAGCGCCGTGATCTCGTCGAAGCCGGGTGCGACCGGTGGCAGCAGGGCCAGCTCCGCCGGCCAGCGGCGGCGCACACGCTGCACGAAGCGGCTGTGGTCGGCCGCAGCAAGAGCCGGCGGCGAATGGGAAACGGTGTCGGCCATGGCGGGGCGTCAGAGCCTGTGAAGTATTCCGGCGCGCCCGAGCGGGCGTCCGAAAGGGTGTCGATCTAGGCGCAAAGCGCAGCCGTAGCTCGGGCTACGGCGAGCATTTGCAACGACGAGCGGCGCCATTTGGGGCGCACGAGCGGGTGTGGCGGAATGCTTCACAGGCTCTCAGATCCGCTGGCGTGGCAGGGTTGCAGGCGGGCCGCCGGCGGCATTCGGCATCGAGGGTTCCTCCGGGGTCGGTTCTTCTGGCGCGCTGCGCTCGTTTCCGGCCAGGCCAGGCTGCCCTGGGCAGCTGCAGGGCCGCAAGCGTAGTCGCGATGCCATGGCCTACGGGGCCGGGGGGATATGAAGAGGCCGCCGCAGGCCCCCGCCGACCGCACAATCCGTGCATGAAGATCGCTGCCGTGCAGATGGTGTCCACGCCCGACTGGCCCGCCAACCGTGACGCCGCGGCGACCCTGGTGCGGCAGGCCGCCGCGGCCGGCGCCGCGCTGGTGGCGCTGCCCGAATATTTCTGCCTCATGGGCCGGCGCGACACCGACAAGCTGGCGCTGGCCGAGGCCCCCGGGGCCGGTCCGATCCAGGACTTCCTGGCTGGCATGGCGCGCGAGTGCGGCGTCTGGCTGGTGGGCGGCACGTTGCCACTGAAGTCCGGCGCGCCGGGGCAGGTGCTCAACCGCTGCTGCGTCTTCGCGCCCGACGGCAGCGAGGCGGCGCACTACGACAAGATCCACCTCTTCGCCTTCGACAACGGCCGCGAGAGCTACGACGAAGGCCGCACGCTGCAGGCCGGCGCAGCGCCGGCCGCGCTGGAGGTGAATGCCCAGGACACCAGGCTGCGCGTGGGCCTGTCGATCTGCTACGACCTGCGCTTCCCCGAGCTTTACCGCGCGCTGATGCAACCGCCTTGCGACCTGATCTGCGTGCCGGCCGCCTTCACCTACACCACCGGCCGCGCGCACTGGGAGCTGCTGCTGCGCGCCCGCGCGGTGGAGAACCAGTGCTACGTGCTGGCCGCGGCGCAGGGCGGCACCCACCCCAACGGGCGCCGCACCTGGGGCCACAGCCTGGTGGTCGACCCCTGGGGCGAGGTGGTTGCCGTGCGCGAGGAGGGCGTTGGCGTGGTCGTGGCCGAGGTCGACCCGGCCCGCATTGCCCAACTGCGCCTGCAGCTGCCTGCGCTGGCGCACCGGCGGCTGTAGCGGCGGCTGAAGCGGCGGGTACGGCGCCGCCCGCCCCGCGCTCAGCGGCTGCCGAACATCATGCGCCGCGCCAGCCAGCTCTTCACCGGCGGCAGGCCTTGCAGCGCGGCCAGGCCCAGGCCGCGCGCGGTGGCTGCGCCGGGCAGCTTCCAGGTGAAACTGCGGGCCAGGAAATCGGTGGCCGCGATGATGCTCCAGCGGTCGGCGGCGCGCGCCCATTCGGCGCGACGCAGCGCGGCTTCCAGCGTGCCGGACTGGCGCAGCACGGCCACCAGTTCGTGCGCGTCGCGCAAGCCCAGGTTCAGGCCCTGTCCGGCCACCGGGTGCAGCGTCTGCGCGGCATTGCCGATGCGCACCGTGGTGCCGTTGACCAGCGTGCGTTCGGCGTTCAGGCCCAGCGCGAAGGACTTCAGCGGCGTGATGCCGGTGATGCGCCCGGCCTCGGGCGGAAAGAGGGTGTTGAGCACGGCCACGCGCTGCGCGTCGGAAAGCGACTGCACCGGGTCGTCGCCGCTCGCCACGCACCACACGAGCGCGGCGCGCGATTGGCTGGCCGGCGCGGTGCCGGTCGCGGCCTCGCCTTCGGGCAAGGGCGGCAAGGGCAACAGCGCCGCCGGCCCATGCCGCGTGAAGCGTTCGAAGGCCATGCCGCGCGTGGCGCCCTGCAGCGTGACCTGGCCCACCCACGCCGTCTGGCCGTAGTTACCCACCACGGCCTTGCGCGCCTGCTCGGCGAAGACACCGCCTTCGGCCACCACCGCCAGGTCGAAGGGCTCGGCGATGCCGGCATCCACCTCCACCCCCGCCGGCAAGGGCTTGATCGCCGCCACCGGCGTGCCGAAACGGCTGTGCAGCCGCTCGGGCTGGGCCGCCACCTCGGCCTGCCACGCGCGCTGCAGCGGCGCGACGAGGGCGCCATAGGACAGCACGGCACCCAGCTGCGGCACGGCCAGGTCGGCCGCGCGCAGGCGCACGGCGGTTTCGCCGAACAGCGTCACCAGCGTCGGTGGTGCCTGCGAGACATGCACTTCCAGGATCGGTTCGGCCGCGGCCGCCGGCCAGGCGCCCAGGCGGCGCAGGAACTGCACGCTGCCCATCGCAAGCGCCAGCGTGCGCGGGTCGGCGCTCACGTCGTGATCGGCCGCGCGCGCGTCGAAGACCGTGATGCCGGCGTGCGGCAGCAGCTTGGCCGCGTGCAGCGCCAGCGCCAGCCCCACCGGGCCGGCGCCCACCACTGCGATCTTCCATGCCGTATTCGTCACGTTCCGCCTCCCTGGCTGCGCCGTATTATTTGCCGCGCCCTGCCGGTGGGGCGCGCGAAAGGGTCAAGCCATGGCGATGACGGAGTTCATCAAGAAGCAGTTCATCGACATCATCGAATGGACCGAAGATGGCCAAGGCACGCTGGCCTGGCGCTTCCCGATGGCCGGCAACGAAATCCAGCACGGTGCCTCGCTCACGGTGCGCGAGAGCCAGGTCGCGATCTTCGTCGACGAGGGCCGCATCGCCGACGTCTTCGAACCCGGCCGCTACCGGCTGGCCACGCAGACGCTGCCGGTACTGACCTACCTGCGGCACTGGGACAAGCTGTTCCAGAGTCCGTTCAAGAGCGACGTCCATTTCTTCAGCACGCGCCTGCAGCTCGACCGCCGCTGGGGCACGACGCAGCCGGTGACGATTCGCGACACCGATTTCGGCGCCGTGCGGCTGCGCGCCTTCGGCAACTACGCCTTCCGCGTCGCCGATGCGCGGCGCTTCCACACCGAGGTCTCGGGCACGCGCCAGCAGGTGACGGTGGACGACCTCGACGGCCAGTTGCGCGGCCTGCTGCTGCAACACGTGAGCGACGCGGTGGCGGCCAGCGGCGTGCCCTTCCTGGACCTGGCCGCCAACCAGGTGGAGTTCGCCGCGCAGCTGCGCACCGCCGCGGCCGGCGAATTTGCCCGCCTCGGCCTCGCGCTGGACAGCGTGACGGTGCAGAACCTGAGCCTGCCGGAGGAACTGCAGCAGGTGCTCGACCAGAAGATCGGCATGGGCATGGTCGGCAGCAGTGCCGAGCAGATGGGCCGCTTCATGCAGTACCAGACGGCGCAGGCGATCCCCGAATTCGCCAGGGGCGCGGCCGGCGGCGGCGGCGGGGGCGGTGTCGTGGGCGACGCCCTGGGCCTGGGCGCCGGCGTGGCGCTGGGCCAGGTGATGGCGCAGCAGCTGGGCCAGGGCCTGCAGGGCAGCGGCACCGCCGCACCCACGGGGGCGAAACCCGACGAGGTGATGGCCACCCTGGAGAAGCTGGCCGAGCTGTTGGCCCGGGGCATCCTCACCGAAGTCGAATTCGCGGCGAAGAAGGCGGAGCTGCTGAAGAAGATCGCCTGACGGCGGCGGGCCGGGAGCCTGACGGCCGCCCGCCCGGATCAGGCGTAGGTCAACCAGTCGCGCCGCTCGGGGTGATCCAGGTGCGGCAGGTGGTTGAAGCTGTGCAGCACGTGCCGCTTGGGCGTGAAGGCGAATTCGGTCAGCGAGCTGTTGCGCAGGCGCAGGTTGAGTTCGATCATCGCCTGCGGCGGCGCGCCCAGCACCTGGCTCACCGCCGTGGCGATGGGCCCGCCGCTGGAGACGATGAGCACGTCGCCCTGGTGCCGCTGGCGAACATGGTCCAGCGCGGCCGTGATGCCGGCCACGAATTCCGGCCAGGCCGGCATGCCTGAAGGCGCGGTGCGGCCTTCGATCCAGGCCGCCAGGCCGTCACGCAGCAGCCGGAAGTGGGCGCGATAGGCCTCCGGCGAGCTCACGTCTTCGGGCCGCGGCAGGGCCGGGTACACGGAGCGCACCAGCGCGTCGCCGTCGTATTCGTTCAGCCCCGGCCAGGGCAGCGCCACGGGGAGGTCGCCATGGCCCTCGGCGATGGCCGCCAGCGACTGTTCGTGCCGACGCAGCGTGCCGCGCAGCACGGCCTCGAAGGCCACGCCGCGTTCGCGGAACCAGCGCCCGAGCTCGCGGCACTGGCGCGTGCCCAGGTCGCTGAGCCGGTCGTAGTCGGCTGCGCCGAAGCTGGCCTGGCCGTGGCGCACGAGGATCAGGGTTCCCATCGGCGCGATTGTGGCCATGGGCGGGCCCCGGCCCTGTCGCACGCGCGACCTCGGGGTTCTCGACAGGCCGGCCACGGCCGTGCGCCCGCTGCGCTACGCTTGTCGGCTCAGCCACCCGCCACGAAAGCACCCCCCATGCAATACCGCCGTCTCGGCCGCGCCGGCCTGCGCGTCAGCACCTTGTCCCTGGGCTCCTGGGTCACGTACCACAACCAGGTCGACACTGGCCAGGCGCGCGAAATGATGGCCGCGGCGTTTGATGCCGGCATCAATTTCTTCGACAACGCCGAGGTCTACGCCGGCGGCCGCAGCGAAGAGATCATGGGCGCAGCGCTCAAGGCATTGGCCTGGCCGCGACTGAACTACGTGGTCTCGACCAAGTTCTTCTGGGGCCTGGACCGCGCCGGCGATGCCGTCAACCGCAAGGACACGCTGAACCGCAAATACCTGATGCAGGCCATCGACGGCTCGCTGCAGCGCTTCGGCCTGGAGCACATCGACCTCATCTACTGCCACCGCAGCGACCCGCACACGCCGGTGGAGGAAACCGTGCGCGCCATGAGCGACATCATCACCCAGGGCAAGGCGCTGTACTGGGGCACCAGCGAATGGCCGGCCGCCGACATCCGCGCGGCCTGGGAAATCGCCGAGCGACACCACCTGCACAAGCCGGTGATGGAGCAGCCGGAGTACCACCTGTTCCACCGCAAGCGCGTGGAGGAGGAGTATTCGCGCCTGTACGGCGACATCGGCCTGGGCCTGACGACCTGGAGCCCGCTGGCCAGCGGGCTGCTCACCGGCAAATACCGCGGTGGCGTGCCCGAAGGCAGCCGCGGCGCGATGGAGAGCATGGCCTTCCTGCGCGACGGGCTCACGAACCCGGCGAAGAATGCCGCGGTGGCGCAGCTGGAGCCGATCGCGGCCGAGCTCGGCGCCACGCTGGCGCAGCTGGCGCTGGCCTGGGTGGCGAAGAATCCGCGCGTCAGCACCGTCATCACGGGCGCTTCGAAGCTGTCGCAGCTGCAGGCCAACCTGGGTGCGCTGGAACTGCTGGACAAGCTCACGCCCGAGGTGATGGCGCGCATCGACGCCGTCACCCGGCCGCTGGCCGACTGAAGCCGGCCCCGCTGGGCGGGCGCCGGCACGGCCGAAGCGACCGCAGCGGCAGGGAACCCACGCCCCCTTCGGCGGTCTGTCGCCGCTGCGCTGCCCACCGATGGAGAAAATGTTGCCCGCCCTCGCCCCGGAACGACGCCGTCTGCTGCAACAGGCGCTGGCCCTGGCGGGTGCGGCAGGCTGGTCGGCGCCTGCAAGCGTCTTCGCGCAGACATCCGGGCCGTCCAACGCCCCGCCCCTGCAGACCCGCGCCATCCCGCGCAGCGGCGAGGCCTTGCCGCTCGTCGGCCTGGGCAGCTGGATCACCTTCAACGTGGGCAACGACCCGGCGGCCCGTGAGGCCTGTGCCGACGTCATGCAGGCCTTCTTCGCCGAAGGCGGGCGGCTCATCGACTCGTCGCCGATGTACGGCTCGTCGCAGGCCGTCATCGGCCACGGCCTGCGCCGCGTCGGGACGCTGGAGCGCGTCTTCGCCGCCGACAAGGTGTGGGTCGCGCCGGCCAGCCGCGGGCCGGCGCAGATGGAGGCCTCGCGCGCATTTTGGGGCGTGCCGCGTTTCGACCTGCTGCAGGTGCACAACCTGCTGGCCTGGCGCGAACACCTGCCGGTGCTGCTGGAGATGAAGGCCGCCGGGCGGGTGCGCTACGTGGGCATCACCACGTCGGAAGGCCGGCGCCACGACGAGATGGAACAGATCATGCGCAGCCAGCCGCTGGACTTCGTGCAGCTCAGCTACAGCCTGCGCGACCGCCGCGCCGAGCAGCGACTGCTGCCGCTGGCGCAGGAACGCGGCATCGCCGTCATCGCCAATCGTCCGTTCGAGCAGGGCAGCCTGCTGCGGCAACTGCAGCGCCACCCGCTGCCGCCCTGGGCCGGCGAACGGGGCGAATGGCAGTGCACGAGCTGGGCGCAGCTGGCGCTGAAATTCGTCGTCTCGCATCCGGCCGTCACCTGCGCCATTCCCGCCACCACGCGCGTGGACCATGTGCGCGAAAACGTCGGCGCCGCGCGCGGGCCGCTGCCCGACGAGGCCATGCGCCGGCGCGCAGCCGCGTTGGTGGAAGGCCTGTCGTAGACCCCCCGGCATGAAACGCCCGGCCCATCGCAGAGTGCCCGTCGCGCAAGGCGCCGCGCGCACGCACCGGGCACTGCCGTGAGCGAGTGGTGGACCTACCGGCTGGACAGCTTCCTGATGTTCTCGCCGCGCACCTACGCGCGTCTGCTGGAACAGGCCAACGCCGATTGGTGGCCGTTGCAGCCGCTGGCCGTGGCAGCGGGGCTGGCGGCGCTGGGGCTGGCCTGGCGCGCGCGGTCGCCGCGGCAGCAAGGCCTGGTCTGGTGGCTGCTGGCGGCGGCCTGGCTGTGGGTGGCCTGGGCGTTTCTGCACCAGCGCTTCATGACCATCAACTGGGCGGCCGGTCATGTCGCCTGGGTCTTTGGCGCGCAGGGACTGGCGCTGGCGTGGCTGGGCGTGCGGCAAGGGCGGCTCGGGTGGCGCCAACCGAGGGGCTTCGACGCGGGCCCCGCGGCCCGGGCCGCGCCAGTGCCTGGCGCAGCGCGCGCGCTGGGTGCCTGGCTTGTCCTGACGAGCCTGCTGGCCTGGCCGTGGCTCGGCCGCTCGGCGGGCGGCACCTGGTTGCAGGCGCAAAGCTTTGCCGTCATGCCCGATCCCACGGCGCTGGCGACGCTGGGCTTCCTGCTGCTGGCGCAGCGGCCGCCGTGGTGGCTGTTCGTGGTGCCGGTGCTGGCGTGTACGCTGGGCGGCGCCCTGGCCTGGGTGCTGCAGGCGCCGCTGGCCTGGCTGGCGCCGGCGCTGGCGGCCTGCGCCCTGGCCTGCGCCTGGCGTTGCCGGCCAGCGCCGCCGGCGGCGGCCGTGCCATGATGGCAGCCCCATGCCCGCCAGCACCGTTCCTTCCCTGCCCCGGCTGCGCGCGCTGATCGACGCGCTCGGCCACGGCCTGCTCGAACGCGAGGCCGCGGTGCGGCTGGTCTTGCTGGCCGCGCTGGCCGGCGAGCATGTGCTGCTCATCGGCCCGCCCGGCACCGCGAAGAGCGAACTGGCGCGCCGCCTGCACCGCTGCTTCGAAGGCGCACCGTACTTCGAACGCCTGCTGACGCGCTTTTCCACGCCCGAGGAACTGTTCGGCCCGCTGTCGCTGAAGGCGCTCGAGGAAGACCGCTACGAGCGGCTGACCACGGGTTTCCTGCCGCAGGCCGGCATCGCCTTCCTGGACGAGGTATTCAAGGCCAACTCCGCCATCCTCAATTCGCTGCTGACGCTGCTCAACGAGCGCGAATTCGACAACGGCAGCGGCCGGGCGCGCACGCCGCTGGTCAGCGTGGTGGGGGCCAGCAACGAACTGCCGGCCGACGAATCGCTGCTGGCATTCTTCGACCGCTTCCTGTTGCGCGTGCCGGTGGGCCCGGTCAGCGACGCCGCGTTCGGCGCGCTGCTGCGCCTGGGCGAAGAGCCCGCGGCCGCACCGGTGCGGCCGATCGACGGCCGCGATCGGCAGGCGGTGGTGGCAGCCGCGGCCGGCGTGCGGCTGGGCGACGAGGCCCAGGCCGCGCTGGCGATGCTGCGGCCCTGGCTGGCCGCACAGCAACTGGTGGTGTCCGACCGCCGCTGGCGCCAATGGGTGGCGCTGATGCGCGTGGCCGCGGCCTGCGAGGGCCGCCACGAGGTCGACCGGCTCGACCTCTGGCTGGCCCCTTACGTGGCCGCCGCAGCGCCCGAGCACGTGCCGCGCCTGGCGCAGTGGTTCGAGGCCGAGTGCCTGCAGGCCGTGCCGCAGCAAGCCCCCTGGCTGACGCGTGCGGTCGAAGCCTTCGAACGGCAGTTGCAGATCGAGGAAGCGGCGCCGCCCGAAGGCACCTCCGGCGTCGACCCGGCCGCGGGCAAGGCCGCGCTGGTGCGGGCCATCGGCGGCGGCGGCGGACTCGAAACCGAAGGGGGCCCGCTGCGCATCGTGGCACGCGCACTCGAAGAGCGGCTGCGACGGCACTACAGCCCGGTGCACGTGGCGGCGCGGCTGGCGCAGCTCGACGAGATCCTGGCCCATGCCCGGGTGCAGCGCGACGAGGCGAAGGCGCGCGCGGCATCGCTGCAGCAGCGCCTGGCCGGGCGGCTGTGGCTGCCGCCGGCGCTGGCGGCCCGCTGGCTGGCTGCCCATGAAACGACGCTGGCGGTGCTCGACGCCCTGCTCGACCGGCTGCACCAGGCCCGCGCCGGCTTCGCCGCGCTGCCGCTGGACACGCAGTCCTTCGACGGCCCGCCCGCGCCCGTGGCGCTGGATCCGCTGCCGGCGTAAGGCGCGCCGGCGGCCGGGTTCGACCATGAGCACACACGCCATCGACCGCCCCTATCACCGGCTGCAGCCGCTGCCGCGCGGGCTGTGGCTGCCCAGCCTGGTCAACAGCAGCGGCGAACGGGGGCAGCGGCTGACCGACGTGGCGGTCTGGCTGCGGGCCTTGACGGCCGGCGAGCTGCCACCGGCCACGGCCGACTTCGGCGACGCGGCCGCCGCGCCGCCGCTGCGCGAGGCGGTGGCCGACCTCGGCCTGCCGACGCTGTGCCACGGCACGCCGGCGCTGGCCGAGCAGGTGCTGCGCACCGCGCTGTGGCACCTGGACCGCATCGCCGGCCACCAGCCGCGGCTGACGCGGGCGCAGGCGATCCAGCGCGCAGCGCACGACTTCCGCGACGAATGGCAGCCGCAGACCCAGGGCCTGGACGACGACCTGGCGCTGCTGCGCGGCCTGGGCGACCTGGCGCAGCTGCAGTGGGACACCCTGCGCGGCCAGCTGCGTTCACGCGAGTGGCAGGCGGCGCGCCGCGCCAGCGAATGGCTGCAACAGTTGCCGGCACTGGCCGAGCTGCTGCGCCGGCTGGGACGCCGCGAACGTGCCGACGCCGCGCCGCCTGCGGCGGCACCGCCCGCGGCCGACCGCCCCCACGCCCGGCACGCCTTGCGCGCCGTGACGACACGACTGCCCGACGCGCCGGGCGAGATCACCGGTATCCGCTTCTCGGGCCGCATCGAAGGCATGCTGCCCAGCGAAGCGGCCATGCTGCGCCATCCGGTGCTGAAAAGGCTCTGGCGCGCGCGCCAGGCCGAAGCACGGCTGCTGGCCTGGCAGAGTGAAGCCGTGCTCACCGACTGGCGGCCCGACCCCTTGGCCCCGTGGCGCGCCGCCGCGGCCGCACCGGTGCCTGAACCCCTGGAGCGCGGCCCCATCGTGCTGTGCCTCGACACATCGGGCTCGATGCGCGGCGCGCCTGAGAATATCGCCAAGGCCGTGGTCATCGCGGCCTTGCGCGTGGCGCACCAGGGCGGCCGGCCCTGCCGGCTGCTGGCCTTCGGCGGCGCGGGCGAACTGCTCGAGACCGACCTCGACCTGAAGCGCGGCGGCCTGCAGCCGCTGCTCGAACTCATGGGCCGCAGCTTCGACGGCGGCACCGACGTGCAGACACCGATCGAACGCGCCGTTCAGAGCGTACACGACGCCCGCTGGTCCGGCGCCGACCTGCTGATCGTGAGCGACGGTGAATTCGGCTGCACACCCGGTACGCTGGACAGCCTGGAGTCGGCGCGCGCGCGCTTGGGCCTGCGCGTGCACGGCGTGCTGGCCGGCGACCGCGAGACCCTGGGATTGCTCGAGGTCTGCGACCACATCCACTGGGTGCGCGACTGGCGGCGATTTGCCGACGCGGCGGCCGGCGGCGACGGGCGCGGCTTCTCGCCCGTGCACAGCCGCAGCCTCACCGCGATGTATTTTCCCGGCGCGCTGTCGCGCCACGCCGCGCGCCACCCTCGGCCCTGAACGAATCCACGCGGCCACCGGCAGGCCGCCTTGCCCCTACAGTCCACGCCTTGTCGCATGAACCGGAGACCTGCTCATGACCCTGTCGCACGCCCTTTCCTTGCCCACACTCGCGGTGGCCGCCTTGCTGCTGGCGGCTTGCGCCGCGCCCGGGACGGGCCATGACCACGGATCCGCCCCGGCGCAGGCCGGATCGACGGGCATGATGGCCGGCAAGATGGGCGGCGGCATGATGAAGGGCCGCATGGCGGTGGCTTCGCTCTCGCCGACCCAGGGCAACCAGGTGCACGGCCGGGTCATGTTCCACCAGATGGACGGCCAGCTCATGGTGCACGCCCGCATCACCGGGCTCAAGCCGAATGCGGAACTGGGTTTTCACGTCCACGAAGTCGGCAGTTGCGCCAGCACCGACGGCAGCAGCGCCGGCGGCCACTTCAACCCCGACGGCAAACCCCACGGTCCCCCCGGCGCGGCGCACCACGCCGGCGACATGCCCGCTCTGAAGTCCGATGCGCAGGGTTTGGCCGACCAGAAGTTCATGCTGACGGGTCCGACCCTGGGCACCGGGCCGCTCAGCGTCGTCAACCGCTCGGTGATCGTGCATGCGCAGCCCGACGACTACACCACGCAACCCACGGGCAACTCGGGCGCGCGCATCGCCTGTGGCGTGATCGCTGCGCACTGATGGCCCCCGGGGCCGGGCTGCGCCTGGCCCTTGATCGTGCGCAATCGACCCGGCCAGCCGCGGCTTACGATGGCCGCGGGCTATGCGGCGGAGGTCCAGCATGGGGGTCACCGAGTCGCGGCGTCTGGTCTTCCTGGTGCCCGGCTTCTTCGGCTTCACCTCGGTGGGGTCGGTGAGCTATTTCGAACGCGTGGAGCAGACGCTGGGCGAAGCGCTGCGCAGGCACGGCGCGCCGGCGCGCATCGTGCGCTGCAAGACGCAACCCACGGCCTCGATCCCGCGCCGTGTGAACGACCTGCGCCGCCAGGTGCTGGCCCGCGGCGGGCTGAAGGCCGATGAGCTGCACTTCGTCGGCCACTCCACCGGCGGCCTGGACATGCGCATGCTGCTCACGCCGGGCGTGAAGATCTCGCGCGGCGACTCCGAGGAGCGCATCGCCCGCCTCACCCGAAGTGCCATTTCCGTGGCCACGCCGCACCACGGCACCCCGCTGGCCAACCACTTCCTCACGCTGCAGGGACAGACACTGCTGCTGGTGCTGAGCGCGCTGGCCACCTCGGGGCAGGGGCGCGGCGCCATCGTTGCAGCGGCCAAGGCCATCGCCATGGTGGCGCGGCTGGACGACTGGCTGGGTCGCAAGCAGGGCCCGCTGGACCGACTGGCCGAAGGCTTGCTGCGCAAGATCCGCTTCGACCGCCGCGACCCGGTGTGGCGCTACCTGGGTGAGATCGAACGCGACCAGGGCGCGGTGCTGCAGCTCACGCCCGAGGGCATCGGACTCTTCGACGCCGCGGTGGCCGACCGCGAAGGCATCGCCTACGGCTGCGTGGTGGCCGGCGTGCCCAAGCCGCGCGAGCGGGTCAAGGTGTCGGAGTGGCTGGACCCGGAGTACGTGACGCTGCGCGCGCTGTTCCGGCTGCTGCACGGCCTGACGTCGCGGCCACACCCGCGTTATCCGTATCCCGTGCCCTCGGCCGCCACGCAGCGCGGGCTGGACCGCGCCCTGGGCTTCAAGGCCACGCCGGCCGTCAACGACGGCATCGTGCCGACGCTGAGCCAACTGCACGGGCGCGTGTTGCACGTGGCGCGCGCCGATCACCTGGACGTGGTCGGTCACTACACGCTGGCCGGCAAGACGGCCGACTGGCTGCCTTCGGGGGCCGGTTTCACCCCCGAGGGCTTCGAGACGACCTGGGACGCGGTGGCGGCGGCCATCGCGCGCAGCGGCCGCGCCGCCAAACGCCAGGATCGCCAGGGCCGCCAGGGCCTCCCCTGAGGGCGGCCCCGAACGCCCCGGCCGCAGCGCGTGCTGGCAGTCAGTTGACGACGAAGACCACCGCCGTGCGTGCCGGCACCGTGAAGCCGCCGGTGGCCACTGCATAGGTGGCGCCGGCGGCGCGCTTGTCGGCCGCATTTGCCGCGCTGGACCGGGTGAGACGAGGCCTTGCCCTACGTGGGTTTTCTACACCTCCTCCTCCCTGCATGCCCCGTCGGGTTCTCGCCTGGACTAGGCGGGGCGCCGCCTTTTCCGCCGGCCGTTGTGTAGGTCCAGGCCCCTCCAGGGCCCCCCCGCCCCCCCGGCCGCCCCCCCCACCAGCCACCTACCCCCCACCCCCCCCCGCCCCCCCCCCCCCCCCCCCCCCTCAACGCCACCCGCCGCCCCCCCCCCCCGCCCGGCCCCCCCAGACCACCGCCGCGCCCCCCCGGCCCACCCGCCACCGGCCGGCCCCCCGGCCTGCGCCACGCCCAGGACGGCCCGCCCGCCCCCTCTACGCCATATGGCGCCCTGGCCTCCCCCCGCCTGCCGCCCCTACCCAAGCTCACCTGGCCTTCCTCGCTGAGGTCCGCGCGATCGCGAATTCGGGCCGCGGCGTCAGCACGATCGCCCTTTCCCACGCGTGCGCCGGGTCCAGTTGGGCGCGCCTGCGGTGCCGTGTTGCCCATCCGGCACGGTCGGTGTATTATTGAACCATGGCGCGCAAACGCCGACAGGCTCTGCGTGCCCATGCCAGGCCATCCCTGCCGGCCCATGCAGGCTGCCTCAGAGGTCCTTCCCTCGGCGAAACAGGTGGTCGCCGGCCGCCAGCATTGTGCCGATAAGCGACCGTCCGACGTCGTCGCCCTCGGGATCGGTGGCGGTCAGCAGCGGCGCCGGCTGTGCCAACACCGCCAGCGGCAACAGCAGCGCGGCGGCAAGGAAACTCGTTTTCATCGGTGGACTCGGCTGGAATGAGAGACGCGCAAGGGTGCGCCAGAGATGAGCCGAGCGTAAAGCAAAGGGCCCCGCCCCGCATGGGGAAGGGCCCCCGGCGCCGGCGCCGTGGTCAACCCCCGGACGCGATCAGAAGATCGCCTTCACGAAAGCCTTCATGCGGTATTGCTCGATATCGCCCTTGGTACCGGTCTCGTTCGGGTCGCCGTCGCCGCTGACCCACTGCGTCAGCAGGCCGACCTCAAAGCCCGCCAGGTTGTAGGCAGGCCCCCTGCTCTTGTCTTCTTTTTGGCGCCTACTTGGTGATCGTTGTACTTGCCCCACCCAGGTCCCAACTTTGCCGCCAAGTGCTTTTCCTCCCTTTGGTGTCCCCATCTTGTCTTCGCCGCCCGCCCCCTGCCCGCCTCATCATTCGGCCCGGTGCCTACTCGGCTACCGCCCATTCTGCCCCGTTTCCCTCAGGTGCCTCGTCGGTCCTTAGTCGTTAGGCCGTTGGGCCTTCCTAGCCCTACACAACCGCCGCCCCCTTCTCCAGCCTGCTGCCTTCGCCGCCCCGCCACACACGGCTCCGCCCCCCTCCCTCCAGCCTCACACATTTCACGCCGCATGTTGCACCCCATTCTAAGGCCGGGTGACTCAAGCATCTTAAGCGTGGTTTATCGGCCGTATCGTTGTAGACCTCTCCCATCATACGCTGCCTCGCCCTTATAAGACCTTGTTCTTGCGAGGTCTCCTCGCCCTCGCGGCTCGCTAGTGGTGTCCCGAGCTGGTCTCGACCCCCCCTTGTTCTCGCCCCCTATTCCGAAGGCGGCCGATTCCCAATCTGCCAGCCACGGAGCTTGCCCTTAAAAAGCCGTTTAATTGCACGGTATAACCACCTGCCATCACGGGTCACATGCCCCTGCTGACCGATCACGCCTGGTCAGCCAGCGTAGCCCGCCATAGCCCCGGCTTATTCTCTGCTCGTTGCGTCGCCCTCTCCCTTTCCATAACGCCGGGCTGCGGCTCTGCAGGCGCACGCCGGCCTCGACCTGCTTGGAAATGTTGACCTTCATGCGCAGTTCGAATTCGGTCCACTGACCCTGGTCGGCGCCGCTGGCGTGTCTCCTCATGCGCTGGTCGCCGTCGAACATAATGTTCGCGCGTTGCCGCTAAGAGGGCCACAGGACCGGCCGCCAGGGCACGCACTTGCTTGCCTCGCAGGCGTCGGCCGCACGTCCATACGTGGCAGTCGCCGTCGTGCCGCCGCCGTGCTGGCCCTCGTATTCCTCCAGAAGTCGGCCCGGGGAAGCCTCGCTCTCATCACGACCAACTCCACACCCGGGCCGCACCCGTCCCGCCGTCCCCGCGCCGGCCGCGTGAGGTTTGGCACCTGATGTCCTTACTGCTCCGCCTCGGCGGTGACACGCGCCTTCTTTTGCGGCGACAGGATCACGAGCTTGTTCCACTCGTGGCCCTTGTCGAACTGGATGTTCAGCCCCGGGGGCGCGTCGGTGTAGCCGCCGGGGCCGCTTAGAGAGAAGATCATCGGGCGACCCGCCGCCCATGCCCCAGGGGTCTCAGGCCGGCACCTACCTCGTAAGCCGGCCTTTAACGCCTCGTGATTAGTGCCGGGTCCCTTGTCGACAGGATCATCGCGTGCGCCGCGCCAACGCCGAGAAGGACGAGCGACGCCACCGTGATGGCGCGCAGGGAGAAACAAGACTTCATGGAGGGCTCCTCTTTGAAAGTGGACACTACTTCACGCTCCCGGCCGTGAGGCCGGACACCAGGTACTTCTGCAGGTACATGAACAGGATCACCACCGGCAGCGACACGATCACCGAGCCGGCGGCGAAGAATCCCCATTGGGAGGAGAACCCCCCGACGAAGAAGCGCAGCCCCACCGGGGCCGTGTACATGGTCTCCGATTCCAGGAACACGGAGGCGAGGATGAATTCGTTCCAGGCCGTCATGAACGAGAACAGCGCGGTGATGGCGATCGCAGGCTTGGCCAGCGGCAGGATGATGCGAAAGAAGATGACCTGCCGCGACGCGCCGTCGATCAGCGCCGACTCCTCGATGTCGATCGGGATGGTGTCGAAGTAGCCCTTGAGCATCCAGACGCAGAACGGGATCGCGGTGGTGGCGTAGACGATGATCAGGCCCCAGTAGGTGTTGCCCAGCCCCAGCCACTTGACGATGATGATGAACAGCGGGATCAGCATCAGCGTGCCCGGGAACATCTGCGACACCAGGAAGGCCAGCATGCCGCCCTCGCGGCCGGGGAAGCGGAAACGGCTGAACGCGTAGGCCGCGGTGCAGGCCAGGAAGACGCCCAGGGCGGTGGTCAGCAGCGAGACGAACAGGCTGTTGAGCAACCAGCGGCCGAAGGGCTGCTCGGTCATCACGTCGACGAAGTTCTTCATCGAGAACTGCGCCGGCCACGGGATGACGCCGCGCAGCCGCTCGAGCACGCTCGGGTCCACCGGCAGGTCGACGATGCCCACGCTCTGCTGGCCCGAGAAGGCCAGCGCCAGCACCCACAGCACCGGGTAGATGGCGACCAGCGTGAAGCTGATCAGCCCGACGTGGATCCAGAAGTGGTTGCTCTTGCGCTCGTGGGCCATGTCGGCAGCTCGGCTCAGTAGCTTTCCGTGGCGCGTGTCATGCGCGTCTGGAAGTAGCCGTAGACCAGCAGGATGACGAAGATCACCGTCGAGTACGCCGCCGCGTAGGCGTACTGGTACTGCTCGAAGGCGATCTTGTAGGCCTTGGTGATCAGGATCTCGTTGGCGCCGCCAGGCTCGCCCCCGCTGACGAGGAAGATGATGTTGAACATGTTGAAGGTCCACACCACCGACAGGATGATGGCCGGCACCAGCGTCGGCCGCAGCAGCGGCAGCGTGATGCCCTTGAGCTGCTGCCAGCGGGTGGCGCCTTCCACCTCGGCGGCCTCGTACATGTCGCGCGGGATCGACTGCAGCGCGCCCAGGATCACCACCATCATGAACGGGAAGCTCAGCCAGCCGTTGGTCACCAGGCCGGTCATGAACGAGCTGAAGACGCCGTCGAACCAACGCACCGGCTCCATGCCGAACATCTGCAGGAACTGGTTGATGACGCCGAACTGCGGATGGAACATGCCGCGCCAGGTCAGCGCCGTGATGTAGTTCGGAATCGCCCAGGGCAGGATCAGCAGGATGCGGTAGATCGTCTTGCCGCGCAGGTTCTCGGTGTTCAGCGCCATCGCCAGCACGAAGCCGAAGGTGACGCCGACGGTGACATTGGTCACCGTCCAGATCACCGTCATCATCAGGGTCCAGTAGAAGTTCTGGTAGTTGAAGACCGTGCCTTCGGCCGACTTGGTGACGATGTTGAAGTCGCCGAGGATGGCCATGAAGTTGTCCAGCCCGACCCAGCGCTCGCGGAACGGCGCCGACTCGTTGAACAGCGTGGTGTCGGTGAATGACAGCCCGATGCCGTAGAAGAACGGAAAGAAAACCAGCAGCAGCATGCCGATCATGGCCGGCGCCACGTAGGCATAGGCGTCGGCATGCTCGCGCAGTGCCTTCGCCGTGCGTGCGGCGTAGCCCTGCACGAAGAACAGCAGCACGACCAGGCCGATACCGCTGACGGCCCACAGGCTGCGTTCGAGGAACACGGTGTGCTCGTCCTTGGCCGCCGCGCCTTCCCGCGGCAGCAGCGAGCCGTCGGTGGCAATGAGCTTGCGCGGGCGCTCGTAGGCGTCGGTGTCCCAGGGGCTGGGCGCAGAGGCGGCCAGCGGCGGCGCGCCGCTGCGGCCGTACACCGCGGCGGCGACACCCTGCACCTCGCCAGCCGCCTTGTCGGCGGCCACGGTGGCGTCGGCCAGCAGACCCAGGCGCTGCTGCTGGTAGACGAGCGCCAGCCCGAGCAGCACGACGATGGCCACCCCGCGAGTGATCTCGAACCGCCGTTCGGGATGCACGCGCAGCAAGGCGCCGGCGACCAGCGCGGCGACCAGCACGGCCAACGGCAGCGCCCAGCCGCCAGCGGCCAGGCCGGTGCTGTCGCGCACCTTCACGCTCAACTGCACGATGCCCTCGAAGCTGCCGTCGACGGCGTAGGGCACGGTCACCGTGACGATGCCGGTGCCCGGGTCGTCGACCTGCACCACCTTCTTGCGTACCGCGCCTTCGGTGACGTTGGTCTCGCCGGCCGAGCGCAGCAGCGTGGCCAGGTCGAACAGCGGCTTCTCCTCGCGCTGGAGCGCACGCGGCGCCCGGTCCTCGGCGCGCGTGGAGGCCAGCAACTCGCGGCCGGCGACGACGAGCACCGACTGCAGCGCCGGCATCGCGTCCTTCCAGCGCTGCACGCGTGCCGGCACCTCGCCCTCTGCCGCACCGGCCAGCGAAGCGCTGATCGCGTTGGCCACCAGCAGCGCCTCGCGCTGCTTCTGCTGCGCATCGAGGTCGCCGCCGACGCCGCCGAACAGCCAGCCGCTGAGCGCCAGCACCACGGCCATGGCCAGGCCAAGACCGGCGAGCGCGGTGGAGCGGATCCAGGAGCCGGGGTTCATCGCGGACGGTGCGGGAGATCGGCGCGGGAAGGACGCCTATTTGCCCTTGCGCAACGCGCCGATGCTGTCCTGCATCGTGCCGGCGGCCTCCTTCAGGGCGGCTTCGACGCTGGCATTGCCCTTCACGATCTTGTTCATCGCGGTGGTGGCCGGCGACCAGACCATGGTCATCTCGGGCCGGTTGGGCATTGGCTCGGCGTTCTCGAGCTGCTCGCGAAACGCCTTGAGCACCGGGTCGCCGCTGACCTTGGGGTCGTTGTAGACCGCCTTGTTGGTGTGCAGCTGGCGACCCTCCACGGCCAGCACCAGGCCGGCTTCCTCGCTGGTCAGGTACTTGGCCAGCTCGTAGGCGGCGTCCTTCTTATTCGAGCTGGCGGCCACGTAGGCGCCCTCGATCGTCATCCAGGGCCGCATCGGCTTCTTGGCGGCGTCCACCACCGGCAGCATCGCCAGACCGAAGTTGATCTTCTTGTCGATGTCGCCGACGAACCAGGGCCCGTTGATGACCATCGCCGCCTTGCCTTCATTGAACATCGAGGCAATCAGGGCCTCCGAAGGCTCGGTGGGCATGATGCCGTCCTTCTTGTACCAGGTCATCATCTGGTTCAGCGAGGCCACGGTGGCCGGGCTGTTGACGATCAGCTTGCCGTCCTTGTCGAACACCGCGCCGCCGAAGGCATTCATCAGCGCCGAATGAAAGTAGAAGTTGGTGTACCAGTAGGCAAGCCCATAGCGACCGCTCTGCGCATTGGTCAGCGTCTTGGCGAGCTTGACCATCTCGTCGGTGGTCTTGGGCGGTGTCTTGACGAGATCCTTGTTGTAGATCAGCGTCGTCATCTTGTAGTTGATGGGCAAGCCGTAGACGCCGCCCTTGTAGGTCATGGCGTCCAGCATGCCGGGCAGCAGCCGGTCCTTGGTGGCCTTGTCGAGGAAGAAGTCGATCGGCTCGACGGTCTTGCCTGCCTCGATCCAGCCGCCCAGGCGGTCCTGCGCGTAGATGAAGAGGTCGGGACCCTTGCCGCGCGGCACCGCGGCGCTGATCTTGTCGGCATAGGCGTCGTAGGGGATGGCCAGCGTGCTGACCTTCACGCCCTTGGCGGCCGGACTCTTCTGGAACATGTCGACCACCTTCTCGAAAGCGGTCTTCTCGGCGCCGCGGTAGGCGTGCCAGACCACGAGTTCGTTGGCGGCTTGTGCGAAGGCGGCGCCGGCCACGCACATCGCACCGGCGGCAGCCAGCACATTCCTCAGCAAGCTCTTCGTCGTCATCGTCGGTTTCCTCTCACAAGCGGGGTCAGGCGAGCCGTTGCTCGCTGGCCGGATCGAACAGGTGCATGGCTTCGGTCTGCACCAGCAGCGTGATCGGGTCGCCCATGCCGGGCAGCTTGGCGTGGCTGCGCAGCCGGCCGGCAAGCGTCTCGCCCTGCAGTTCGAAGTGCACGATGACCTCGTGGCCCAGCGGCTCGAGGATCTCCACCGTGCCGGTGATGCTGCAGTTGCTGGTCCAGTCGACCTCGTGCGCGGCGCCGATGTGCTCGGGGCGGATGCCCAGGACGACATCTCGGCCCTTGTGCTTGAGCGCGGCAGCCTTGAACTGTGCCGAGACGGGCATGCGCACGCCATAGAACAGCACGTCATGGCCGTCGTCGGTGATCTTGGCCTTCAGCAGGTTCATCTTCGGCGTGCCCATGAAGCCGGCGGTGAACAGGTTGGCGGGCGTGTCGTAGATCTCCATCGGCGTGCCGACCTGCGTCAGATTGCTGACCTTGGGGTCGCTGCCGCAGGGGCGCAGCACGGCGATGCGGTGGCCCATCGTCATCGCTTCCACCTGGTCGTGCGTGACGTAGACGGTGGTCGTCTTGAGTTGGCGCTGCAGCTTGGACAGCTCCGCACGCATGTGCACGCGCAACTCGGCATCCAGGTTGGACAGCGGTTCGTCGAAGAGGAAGACCGAGGGGTTGCGCACGATCGCGCGGCCCAGTGCCACGCGCTGGCGCTGGCCGCCGGACAACGCCTTGGGCTTGCGGTCGAGGAAGGCGTTCAGTCCCAACGTGTCGGCCGCGTCCTGCACGCGCTTCTTGATCTCGGACTCGGGAATCTTGCGAATCTGCAGGCCGAAGGCGATGTTGTCGTACACCGTCATGTGCGGATACAGCGCATAGCTCTGGAAGACCATGGCGATATCGCGGTCCTTCGGGTGCACGCCGTTGACGATGCGCTCGCCGATCTTCATGGTGCCGCTGGTGATGGTCTCCAGGCCCGCGATCATGCGCAACACGGTCGACTTGCCGCAGCCCGACGGGCCGACGAAGACCATGAACTCGCCGTCCTTGATGTCGAAGCTCAGGTCGCGGATGACCGTGACTTCGGGGGTGTAGGACTTGCCGATGTGGTCGAGCGTGATGGAGGCCATGGCCGGTCCGCCTAGTTGGGGAGGGGCGAGAGGATGCGCACGGACTTGGGTGCCAGCACGAGCTTGATGCGGCCCTCGGTGGTGACCACGGTCTCGCCGCCGAGCAGGTCGCGCGCGCTGGCGGACCATCCGGCCGGTGCGGCGACGTCGGCAGCCACCGGCTGGTCATCGCGGTTGGCCAGCACGACGACGATGTCGCCGCTGGCGGCGTCACGGCGGGCAAAGGCCAGCGCCGCGTCCTGTTGTTGCATCAGCAGCTGATAGTCGCCGCGACGCAGCGCCGGGCGCTCCTTGCGGATCTGGATCAGCTGCTTGTAGAAGGCGCGCATCGCCTCGTCGCGCGCGACGCCCTGGCCGGGCAAGATGTCGCGCTCGCCCCAGGGCATGTCGTTGCGGTTGAGCGGCCACTCGTGGCCGCCGCGCGCCACCTCTTCGCCGTAGTAGATGACGGGCATGCCCAGCGACGTCATCTGCAGCGCCGCGCAGACGCGGAAACGCTGTCGGTCGCCGCCCAGGTTGCCCAGCGCCATGGGCTCGTCGTGACTGGACAGGTAGTGCGCCAGCACATAACCCGGTCGCGCGGCGTGCCTGGAGCGCAGGTAGGCGGCATAGGCCACCGAGCGGCCGCGGCCGGTGACCCAGCCTTCGCAACTGCCCTTGAAGCTGAAGTCGAAGCCAGCGTCGACCTCGTCGCGCGCGAAGAAGCCGTCCAGCGCCTCCGCGGTGCCGCCCCAGTATTCGGCCAGCAGGAAGAAGTCCTTGCCGAGTTCGGCGCGCGTGCGCTGGCGGTGCTCGGCCCAGAAGTCGCCCGCCAGGTGCTTGTAGGTGTCGAGCCGGAAGCCGTCGACGCCGGTGCGCCGCGCCAGGCCGATATTGGCGGCCAGCACGTGGTGCCGCACTTCGGGGATTTCGGTACGCAGGTCGGGCAAGCCACCGACCGCACAGGTGACGGCGTTGACCTCGCAATTGCCTTCGCCGACGCGGATCCAGCCCGCGCCGGAGGCGGTCTTGCGCGCGGTGTAGCTGGACGTGTAGCCGGTGTGGTTGTAGACCACGTCGAGCAGCACCTTGATGCCGCGCCGGTGGGCCTGTTCGACCAGCGTCTTGAGTTCGGCCTCGCTACCGAAACGCGGGTCCAGGCGTTCGAAGTCGTAGATCCAGTAGCCGTGGAAGCCTTCGTGCCTGAACTCCGGCAAGCCCGGCGCCTGCGCCATCTCGCCGCGGGCCTGTTGCAGTTGCACCGGGTTGATCCACAACGCGGTGATGCCCAGGTCCTTGAGTTCGTCGAGTTGCAGCGTCAGTCCCTTCAGGTCACCGCCGTGCCAGCCCCCGGGGTTGCGCAGCTCCACGCGCGGGTTGTTGCCGGCATCGCCATCGGCGAAGCGGTCGATGAGCACGAAGTAGAGCACTTCGTCGCCCCAGGGATTGATTTTCGCGGGCTGCCCCCATGCCGCGCCCGCCACCGCCATGCAGGCCAGGCAAGCGCCGACCTGCATCAGGAAAAAGCGGCGCAGTCCGGGAAGGCAGGCAAACGTTGACCGTGGCACTTGCGCTCGCCCTCTTCGTTTGCTCCGTGGGAGTGCTTGAAGACGCCGGCCACCCCGAAGGCGGCCACAGCCGCTGCCGGGTCAGACGCGAACCCTTCCAGGGCCCAGGCTTGACCACTCGTCTTGTTCGAGCGGGCACTCTAGTGGCGGAAAGGGAGGTCGAACTCTCGTGCTTACCCTAGGTCGTTGCGACCCTGCAGCGGAGAGTCGTCTTCGATCGACGACGACTCCGTGGCGGTGATCGGCGAGTCGCAGGCCGAGTTGGCCACCGGCCGTGCGAGGGGCTGGCCGCCAGCCGGCACGCCATGGTCATTCATAACCGGCGGGTGCCAAGCGTTTCGCCGCGGGAAAGCAAGCCGCGGCCACGGCGCCGCCAAAAGAAAGAGGGCGGGAGACAGGCCCCCGCCCTCTTGCTCGCGAAAACGCGTGGCTTACTTCTTGGCCGCGTCCTTCTTGGCCGGGGCGGCGCTGGCGGCCGGCGCGGCGGCGCTGGCTGCCTTGGCCGGCTCTTCGGCCTTCTTCATGGGGGCGGCGCCAGCGTGCGAAGCAGCTTGGGCATTGAAGGCCACGGCGGCAACGCCGGCCAGCAGGAGCGTGCTCAGGGTCTTGTTCATGCTTGTCTTTCAGTCTGTGTTGGAAGGTCCTGGATCATGGAGCCCGGCGTTCGCCGCGCCCGCCGATCCCGGTGCCCTGAATTGTGGCGCCGGCATCGGCCGCTGCATAACGCGCCGCGACCGCAAGCGTTGACAGCCCGTTCACTCACCTTGGCCGGCTACCATGCGCGCCGTGCGCCGCCGCCTGTCGACCCTGTTCCTGCTGTGCCTGCCGGCCGGTTTGCCGGCAGCGCCCACCACCCCCACCGACGACGCCCAGGTCGTCGAGCGTGTGCCGGCGCGTGCCAGCGACCCGCGGGCGAAGGAGTTGCACGCGCTGCGCCAGCAGCTGCGGCGCAACCCGCAAGATCTGGATCTGGCCGTGCGTTTCGCGCAGCGCTGCTACGACGAGGTGGCGGCCCAGGGCGACCCGCGCTACATCGGCTACGCCCAGGCCGCCCTGCAGCCCTGGCTGGGGCTGGCCGACCCGCCGCCGGCGGTGCGCGTGCTGCGCGCCGTCCTGCTGCAGTTCGACCATCGCTTCGAGCCGGCGCTGCAGGACCTGGAAGCCGTGCTGCGCGCCGACCCCGGCCATGTGGAAGCCGGCGCCTGGCGCACCGCGATCCTGATGGTGCGTGGCGACTATGCCGGCGCACGCGAAAGCTGCCGGCAACTCACGGCCTACGCGACGCCGCTGGGCGCAGCCGCCTGCCTGGCGCAGGTGGACGCCGCCACCGGCCGCGCCACCCAGGCCGCCACGGCATTGCGCACCGCTGTGCTCGCCAACCCGCAGGCCAGTGCGCCGGAACGGCTTTGGAGCCTGACGCGGCTGGCCGAGACCGAGGAACGCCGCGGTGAATTCCTGGCCGCCGAAGCCGCCTTCCGCGCTGCGCTGGCGCTGGACCTGCCCGACGTCTACGTGCAGGCCGCCTATGCCGACTTCCTGCTCGACCGCGGCCGGCCGGCCGAGGTGCTGAGCCTGCTGCAGGACCGCGGCCGCGCCGACGTGCTGCTGCTGCGCCTGGCGCTGGCCGCCGGCGCCACCGGTGACCCCCGAGCCGCAGGGTTTGCGCAGGAGCTGCAGGCCCGCTTCGACGCCGCGCGCCGCCGCGGCGATACCAGCCACCGCAAGGAGGAGTCGCGCTTTGCGCTGGCGCTGCAGGGCGATGTCGCCCGTGCGCTGGCCCTGGCGCGCGAGAACTGGGCCGAGCAGCGCGAGGCCGCAGATGCCCGCATCCTGCTGGAGGCAGCTTTGGCCGCGCGCGATGCGGCCGCCGCGGCCCCGGTGCTGCGGTGGCTGGCCGAGAGCGGCTTCGAGAGCGTCGCGCTGCAGTCGCTGGCGGCTCGCGTGCGGGTGCTGGAATGAAGACGATGCGGCTCGCCCGGCCGGCCCGGCCGCCTGACGGCCAGGCTGCCGGGGCGCTGCCCCTGCGGCGGCCGGCGGCATCGGCCTGGATGCGGTTGATCCTGCACACCACGCTGATGCTGTTCGTGCTCGGCGCCGGCAGCGCGCGGGCGCACAAACCCTCGGACAGCTACCTGACCCTGACCGTGGCCGACGCCACGGTGACCGGCCGCTGGGATATCGCGCTGCGCGACCTCGACCACGCGCTCGGGCTGGACGCCGACGGCGACGGCCTCATCACCTGGGGCGAACTGCGTCGCCGCCACGGCGATATCGCGGCCTATGCCGCGGCCCGCCTGAGCATCGCCGCCGACGGCACGGCCTGCCCGCTGGAGGTGGGCGAACAACAGGTGGACACGCACACCGACGGTGCCTACAGCGTGCTGCCGCTGCGGGCGGCCTGCCCGCGGTCGCCGTCGCGCCTGGGCCTGAGTTACTCGCTCTTCGCCGACCTCGACCCGCAGCACCGCGGCCTGCTGCAGCTCAGTGCCCAAGGCCGCACGCGCGCCGCCATCCTGGGGCCGCAGGCACCGAGCCAGGAGTTCGAACTCGCCGAGGCCGGGGCCTGGGCGCAGTTCCTGGCCTACCTGGAAGAAGGTGTGTGGCACATCTGGATCGGTTTCGACCACATCCTGTTCCTGCTCTCGCTGCTGCTGCCGGCGGTGGGCGTGTGGGTGGCGCGGCGCTGGCAGCCGGTGGAGCGCTTCGCGCCGGCGTTCTGGGACGTCTTTCGCATCGTCACCAGCTTCACGGTGGCGCATTCGGTGACGCTGTCGCTCGCCACGCTGGGCATCGTCTCGCTGCCGTCGCGGCTGGTGGAGTCGGCGATCGCGGCCTCGGTGGTGCTGGCGGCGCTGAACAACGTCTGGCCGTTGTTCCTGGGCCGGCGCTGGCTGATGGCCTTCGCCTTCGGCCTGGTGCACGGTTTCGGCTTCGCCAGCGTGCTGGCCGAACTGGGCCTGCCGCAGGACACGCTGGCGCTGGCGCTGGTGGGCTTCAACGTGGGTGTGGAACTGGGCCAGCTGGCCATCGTGCTGGTCTTCCTGCCGCTGGCCTGGGCCGTGCGGCGCAGCTGGTTCTACAGGCGCGCCGTGCTGCTGGGCGGCTCGCTGCTCATCGCCGCGCTGGCGGCGGTGTGGCTGGCCGAGCGGGTGTGGGAGGTGAAGCTGCTGCCGTGGTGAGCCGCGCGGCCTGTCCGCGCGGGCCCGGTCAACGGCCGGCTTGTTCCAGTGCCAGCGCCGCGCCGGTGAGCGCGGCCAGCGTATCGGTGATCAGTGCCGTGGGGATGGCCTGCAGATAAGCCTGGAAGCGGCCCTTGGCTTCGAAACGCTCGCGAAAGCGTGACTCGAAGAAGCGCTCGCCCAGCCGCGGCACGATGCCGCCGCCGATGTAAACGCCGCCGCGCGCGCCCAGGATGAGCGCCACGTTGCCGGCGAAGCTGCCGAGCAGCGCGCAGAAGCCGTCCACGGTGCGGCTGCAAGCTTCGTCGCTTCGCGCCAGGCCGCGCTGCACGATCTGCTCGGTGCTCAGCGGGTCGACCGCCTGCCCCAGCACATGACCCACCGCCGCGTGCAGCACCGGCAGGCCGATGCCCGACAACAGCCGTTCGGCCGAGACATGGGCGTAGAAGCGGTGCACGGCGGCCAGCAGCGCGGCTTCGAACTCGTCGGCGGCCGACAGGCTGGCGTGGCCGCCTTCGCCCGGCACCGCCACCCAGCCGTGGCGCGTGGGCACCAGGCCGGCCACACCCAGGCCGGTGCCGGGGCCGACGACGGCCAGCGTGCCCGCGGCAGGCGCACCGGCCGAAGGCAGCGGGGCAGGGCCGAAGGGGCGCAGCTGCGCGCCGTGCAGGCGCGGCAGCGACATCGCCAGCGCCTCGAAGTCGTTCAGCAGCAGCAGTTCGTCCAGCCCCAGGGCACGCTGGGTGTCGCGGCGCGAGAACGCCCAACCGCTGTTGGTGAATTCAACGCGGTCCCCGCCCACCGCCGTGGCCACGGCAAAGGCGCCGGCGCGTGGCGGCCGGAAGTCGGCACCCCGCCGCCGCGCCAGCTGCTGCAGGTAGTTCCGAGCGGCTTCGGCCGGGCCGGCGTGGCCGGCGGCGGGAATCGTGACCACGTCTTCGACCGGGCCGGCGCCGGACGCCAGCCAGCCGAAGCGGGCATTGGTGCCGCCGATATCGGCCACCAGCCAGGGACCCGGCAGGCCGCTGCTCGACGGCCCCGCCGGGTCGGGCGAGCCCGGGGCGCCGGGCGCGGGCGGGGTGGAAGATGGCGGGGTGACTGTCATGGCCTGGGCTGAAAGGTGGGCCTGCATCCAGGCCGCGGACGTTTTGGACTTGTGCTGTGTGGACTCGTGCTGTGCCGGTTGCGATACTACCCATGACCCGACCCTGGGACCGGTCGCCAGCCATGGCGCCGTCGCGTTCAGCCCGCGGTCTGCACCGGAGGGTTGGGTTCCAGGTCGGCCCACAACGTCTCGGCACCGACCGTCAGCCCCACGCAGGCCAGATGCAGAGCCTCTTCGCCCTGCGTCGGGTGTAGCACCCACAGCCCGTCGGCGCCCTTGCGGAACAGCTCGCAGCGGCGGGCGTCGATGTCGACGAGCAGGAATTCAGCCAGGCTGGGCAACTGGCGGTAGGCGGCGAATTTATCGCCGCGGTCGAAGGCGGCGGTGGAAGGCGACAGCACCTCCACCACCAGCACCGGCTCGCGCTTGATCAGTCGGTCGGCCGCGTCGGTGGCGCTGCAGGTGACCATGAGATCGGGGTAGAAAAAGCAGTCTTCGGCTTCGACACGCAGTTTGACGTCGCTGCCGAATACGCGGCAGCCGCTGCCGCCCAGGTGTTTACGCAGCACGATGTAGAGATTGCCGGCGACCATGTCGTTCCGGTCCTCACCTCCCGCCATCGCGAACACCTCGCCGTGCACGAATTCATGCTTGATCGTCTGGCCTTCGTCCCAGGCCAGAAATTCGTCCGCCGTCATGCGGCGCTTCTCCAGTGCATATCCCACGCGAGGCTCCGAGACAACGAGGCTCATGGCGCTCAGTCTAAAGGCCCGGCCCCTAGAATGCGAGCCTTCCCGAGGAGCGTTGCAACGGCCCCGACCGACCCAGGTCGCGCCGCCAGGCTCGGGGCGCACGCCGGGCCAGCCGCCCGGCACCGCAACGGCGCTCACCCACTTCTTGCCTGACCTGGGTGACCGCCGAATGAGTTCCACTGAACCCCGCCCCGTGCCCCCGCCGATGCGCCTTGCCGGCCTGGAGCCGGTGACCATCAGCGACGGCCACCTCTTCGTCAATATCGGCGAGCGCACCAATGTCACCGGCTCCAAGGCCTTCGCCCGCATGGTGCTGGAAGGCCGCTTCGAGGACGCGCTGACCGTCGCGCGCCAGCAGGTGGAAAACGGCGCCCAGATCATCGACATCAACATGGACGAGGCCATGCTCGACAGCGCCGCGGCCATGGAGCGTTTCCTCAAGCTGATCGCCGGCGAGCCCGAGATCGCCAGGGTTCCCATCATGATCGACAGCTCCAAATGGAGCGTCATCGAGACGGGCCTGAAGTGCATCCAGGGCAAGGGCATCGTCAACAGCATCTCCATGAAGGAAGGCGAGGCCGAGTTCAAGCGCCAGGCCACGCTGGTGCGCCGCTATGGTGCCGCCGCCGTGGTGATGGCCTTCGACGAGCAGGGCCAGGCCGATACCTACCAGCGCAAGATCCAGATCTGCGAACGCGCCTACCGCGTGCTGGTCGACGAGGTGGGTTTCCCGCCCGAGGACATCATCTTCGACCCCAACATCTTCGCCATCGCCACCGGCATCGAGGAACACGACAACTACGCGGTGGACTTCATCGAGGCCACGCGCTGGATCAAGCAGAACCTGCCGGGGGCCAAGGTGTCGGGCGGCGTCAGCAATGTGAGCTTCAGCTTCCGCGGCAATGACCCGGTGCGCGAGGCCATCCACACCGTCTTCCTGTACCACGCCATCCGGGCCGGGCTGGACATGGGCATCGTGAATGCCGGCATGGTGGGGGTCTACGACGACCTGGAGCCGGTCCTGCGCGAACGTGTGGAAGACGTGGTGCTGAACCGGCGGCCACGGCTCGCCGAAGGCGAGCCCGAAAAGTCGGCCGGTGAGCGGCTGGTCGAGATTGCCGAAAGTGCCAAGGGCCTGTCCAAGGACGACAGCGCGCGCATGGCCTGGCGCGCCGGCGACGTGAACGCCCGCCTGAGTCACGCGCTGGTGCACGGCATCACCGAATTCATCACCACCGACACCGAAGAAGCCTGGCAGGCCATTGCGGCTGGCGGCGGGCGGCCGCTGCACGTCATCGAAGGGCCGCTGATGGCCGGCATGAATATCGTCGGCGACCTCTTCGGCCAGGGCAAGATGTTCCTGCCGCAGGTGGTGAAGAGCGCGCGTGTCATGAAGCAGGCGGTGGCCCACCTGCTGCCCTATATCGAGGAAGAGAAGAAGCTGTTGGTCGCTGGCGGCGGCGAGGCGAAACCCAAGGGCAAGATCGTCATCGCCACCGTCAAGGGCGATGTGCACGATATCGGCAAGAACATCGTCACCGTGGTCCTGCAGTGCAACAACTTCGAAGTGGTGAATATGGGCGTGATGGTGCCTTGCCAGGACATCCTGGCCAAGGCACGGGTCGAGGGCGCCGACATCATCGGTCTTTCCGGTCTCATCACGCCAAGCCTGGAAGAGATGCAGCATGTGGCCGCCGAGATGCAGCGCGACGACTGGTTCCGAGTGAAGAAGATTCCACTGCTCATCGGCGGCGCCACCACCAGCCGCGTGCACACGGCGGTGAAGATCGCGCCGCATTACGAAGGGCCGGTGGTCTACGTGCCCGACGCGTCGCGCAGCGTGGGCGTGTGCTCCGACCTGCTGAGCGACGAACGTGCGGCGAAATACATCGCCGAGCTGGAGTCCGACTATGCCCATGTGCGGGAACTGCACGCCAGCAAGAAGGCCACGCCGCTGGTGACGCTGGCGGCGGCGCGGGCCAACAAGGCGCATATCGACTGGGCGGCCTATGCACCGCCGAAGCCGAAGTTCCTGGGCCGCCGGACTTTTCGCAACTACGACCTGGCCGACCTGGCCGCGTGCATCGACTGGGGCCCGTTTTTCCAGACCTGGGACCTGGCCGGCAAATTCCCCGACATCCTGCGCGACGAGGTGGTGGGCCACGAAGCGCAGCGTGTCTTCAGCGACGGCAAGCGGCTGCTGCAGCGGCTGATCGAAGGCCGCTGGCTGCAGGCCCACGGTGTGCTGGCGCTGCTGCCGGCGAATACGGTGGACGACGATACGATCGAGGTCTACACCGACGAGACCCGCACCGAGGTGGCGCTGCGCTGGAACCCGCTGCGGCTGCAGACCGAGCGGCCTGTGGTTGAAGGCATGAAGCGGCCCAACCGGTCGCTCGCCGACTTCATTGCACCCAGGGGCGTGGCCGACGACTACATCGGCCTCTTCGCCGTCACTGCCGGCATCGGCGTGGAGAAGAAGGAAAAGCAGTTCACGGATGACCACGACGACTACAGCGCCATCATGCTCAAGGCGCTGGCCGACCGCCTGGCCGAGGCCTTCGCCGAACGCCTGCACCAGCGCGTGCGCACCGAACTCTGGGCTTATGCACCCGACGAGGGGCTGGACACCGAGGCGCTGATCGCCGAGAGATACCGCGGCATCCGCCCCGCGCCGGGCTACCCGGCCTGCCCCGACCACACCGTCAAACGCGACATGTTCCGCGTGCTGCAGGCCGAGGAAATCGGCATGGGCCTGACCGAGAGCCTGGCCATGACCCCGGCGGCCAGCGTCAGCGGCTTCTACCTGGCGCACCCGGATGCGACCTATTTCAACGTCGGCCGCATTGGCGAAGACCAGCTCGCCGACTGGGCACGGCGCCAGGGCCTGGCCGAGACCGACGCACGGCGCGCGCTGGCGCCAGCGCTGGGCTGATCCGCCGTCCTCCCTCGCCCCTTGGGGGAGAGGGAGCAAGGCAAGGGTCCAGCGCGGCTATCATCCGCGCCCCGCATGAATGCCCCTGCCGTTTCCCTGAACAACGCCCAGATGGCGGCCGTGCACCACCTGGCCGGCCCCTGCCTGGTGCTGGCCGGCGCTGGCTCGGGCAAGACGCGCGTCATCGTGCACAAGATCGCGCGGCTGCTGCAGGCCGGGCTGGAGCCGAAGCAGATCGCGGCCATCACCTTCACCAACAAGGCGGCGCAGGAAATGCGCGAACGCGCCAAGGCGCTGGTGGGGCCGCGCGCCGCGCGTGACCTGGCGGTGAGCACCTTCCACAGCCTGGGCGTGCGCATGCTGCGCAGCGACGGCACGCGCATCGGGCTGAAGGAGAACTTCTCCATCCTCGACAGCGACGACGTGCTGGGCGTGCTGCGCGACTGCGGCGGCAACACCGACAACGCGCTGGCGCGGCGCTGGCAGTGGGCCATCGGCCTGTGGAAGAACCAGGGGCTGGACGCCGCGGCAGCTGAAGGCGCCGCGGCCGACGACGACGAGCGCGTCGCCGCACGCATCATGCGGCGCTACGAGGAACGCCTGGCGGCCTTCCAGGCGGTCGACTTCGACGACCTGATCGGCCTGCCGCTCAAGCTGCTGCAGCGCGACGCCGAGGCACGCGAGAAGTGGCAGGCGCAGTTTCGCCACATCCTCGTCGACGAGGTGCAGGACACCAACGCCGTGCAGTACGAACTGCTCAAGGCGCTGGTGGGCGAGCGCGGCATCTTCACCGCGGTGGGCGACGACGACCAGAGCATCTACGGCTGGCGCGGCGCCACCATCGAGAACCTGAAGCGCCTGCCGCAGGACTATCCCGCAGCTCAAGCTGATCGCGCTGGAGCAGAACTACCGCAGCACCGGCCACATCCTGCGCGCCGCCAATGCGGTGATCTCGAACAATCCCAAGCTGTTCGAGAAGAAGCTGTGGAGCGAGTTCGGCGACGGCGAACCCGTCAAGCTGGTCGAATGCGACAGCGAGGAGCACGAGGCCGAACGCGCGGTGGCGCGCATCCAGGCGCTGCGCGCCGCCGGCGGTGCCGTGAAGTTCAGCGACTTCGCCGTGCTCTACCGCGCCAACCACCAGGCGCGTGTGTTCGAGCAGAAGCTGCGCGCGGCGCAGATCCCGTACAAGGTGTCGGGCGGGCAGAGTTATTTCGACCGCGCCGAGATCAAGGACCTGTGCGCCTGGCTGCGCCTGCTCGTCAACCCCGACGACGACCCGGCCTTCCTGCGCGCGGTGACCACGCCCAAGCGCGGCATCGGCCACCAGACGCTGGCCAGCCTGGGCGAGTTCGCGTCGAAGTGGAAGACGAGCCTGTTCGAGGCCCTGTTCTCGCCCAGCCTGCCCAGCGTGCTCAAGGGCAAGGCGATCGACGGCCTGCACGAGTTCGGCCGCGAGGTGAACGACCTGGAGCACCGCGCCCGCCACACCAGCGGCAGCGAGGACGCCAAGTCGCTGCTGCTCGGCTGGCTGAAAGACATCGGCTACGAGCAGCACCTGTTCGACGGTGAAGACAGCGAGAAGCTCGCCGCCGCACGCTGGAGCAACGTGCTCGACTTCGTCGACTGGATCGCCAGGCGCTGCGGCGGCGAGATCACGCAGGACGGCGGCGCCCCCTTCGAAAGCGAGAAGGCCAGCGTGCTGCAGGTGGCGCAGACCATCAGCGTCATCATCAGCCTGGCCGAGCGCGGCGACGAGCAGGACGTGGTGACGCTGTCCACGCTGCACGCTGCCAAGGGCCTGGAATGGCCGCATGTGGTGCTGGCCGGCGTCAACGAAGGGCTGCTGCCGTTCCAGAGCGGCAGCGAAGCCGCCGAGCCGATGACCCCCGAGCGGCTGCAGGAGGAACGCCGTCTCATGTACGTGGGCATCACGCGCGCCCAGCGCACGCTGGCGGTGAGCACGCTGCGGCGGCGCAAGAAAGGCCGCCAAACCGTCGCCGCCGTGCCCAGCCGCTTCATCAAGGAGATGAAGCTGGACGAAGGCGTGGTCAAGGAAGATCCGCGCGCGCGGCTCAAGGCCTTGCGCGACGCGATGGCGGCGCGCGTCGTGCCGGTGCCTGCGCCCTGAGGGCGGCGATGGCGGCACCCTGGCGCACCCCCTGGCTGGCATCGGCGCTGGTCCTTTGTGCCGCGCTGGCCATCGCTTCGGCACCCTGGGCGCTGGCGATGCCGGTGCTGAATTTCGTCTTCAAGCCGCTGGCCACGCTGGTCGTCATCGCCCACGCCTGGCCACGTGGCCAGGATGCGCCGGTGGTGCGCCGTTGGGTGCTGGCCGGGCTCGTGTTCTCGCTGGGCGGCGACGTGGCGCTGCTGTGGCCGCAGCAGGGCTTCCTGCCCGGGCTGGTGAGCTTCCTGCTGGCCCATCTGGCGTACCTGGTGGCCTTCACGCGCGTGCAGCGGCTGGCGGCCTGGCCCATGGCCTTCGTTGCCTATGCGGGGGTGGCAGGCTTCATCCTGTGGCGGCTGTGGCCTGGCGTGCCCGCGGCCTTGCAGATTCCCGTGCTGGCCTACGTGCTGTGCCTGGCCGCCATGGCGGCGCAGGCGGCCGTACTGTGGCGCCGCGGCGCCGAGCGCGGCGCGCTGTTGGCACTGGGCGGGGCGCTGTTCGTGGCCTCGGACGCACTGCTGGCCACGAACAAATTCGCCGGCCCGTTGCCGCTGGCCAGCCTGTGGATCCTGGGCACGTACTGGTCGGCGCAGTGGTGCATCGCCTCGTGGCTGAAACCGCGCTGAAAGCGTCGCGGGCCGCACTGGCCGGCGCTCACATGCCCTTGAACAGCCCGGTATAGCTGCGGCTCACCTCGAGCTTCTCGGGGTGGCCCTTCACGCTGACGATCTGGCGGCCGCGGAAGTCACGCGTGACGCCACTGATGGCCTTCACGTTGACCAGCGTGCTGCGGTGGATCTGCCAGAACAGCCGCGGGTCGATCTCGTCGACCAGCTCCTTGATCGGCTTCCTGATCAGCGCCTCGACCTGCGCCGTCTGCACGCGCGTGTACTTCTCGTCGCTGATGAAGAAGAGCACGTCTTCGACCGGGATCATCTGGATCGCGGTGCCCACCGTGGCCTGGATCCACTGCAGGTACTGCGGCGCGCCACCCGGGTTCAGCCGCGCCGCCAGCTGATGCAGCAGCTGCTGCAGGTGCGGGCCCGGCGGCGCCTCGGCACCGCCGTGGCGCGCCGCCAGGCGCTGCCGGATGCGGTCCACGGTGACCTGCAAGCGCTCGCGTTCGGCGGGTTTCAGCACATAGTCGGCCACGCCTTGCTCGAATGCCTCCACCGCATACTGGTCGTAGGCGGTGATGAAGACGATCTCGGGCGGCAGGTCGCTGTCGTCGTTGTCGTCGCTGACCTTGTCGCCGTCGCGTCCGGCACGCGGCGGCAGCTGCGCGATCTGCCGGGCTGCTTCCACGCCAGTGAGTCCGGGCATGCGGATGTCCAGGAAGACGATGTCCGGGCGGTATTCGTCCACCAGCTGCACCGCTTCCAGGCCGTTGCGGGCCTCGGCCACGATGCGCAGTTCGGGCCAGACCTCGACCAGCCGCGCACGCAACTGCTCGCGCATCAGGCGCTCGTCGTCGGCCAGCACGGCGGTCGGCGCCGGAGCGGCATGCGGCGTACGCGGTGGGATCGTGTCGGGTGCGTCGCTGCTCATTGCCGCATCGTAGCGGCGGCGCGTGACCGGCGGCGCCGCATCGGCATCGGCATCGGCATGAACAACCCCGGCCGCGCCCGGGGCCAAAGGCTGCGCCGCAGGGCCCGGGCCGGTGGCGTCGACGCCGGTGTGCGGTGGCTCGGGCCGGCATGGATGTCGTCTTCGGTCATGCCACGCTGCCCTCCACGGTCTTGTAGGGCACGGTCACCGTGACCACCGTCCCGCTGGGCTGGTTCTCGGCCACGGTCAGCGTCGCCTTGGGGCCGTACAGCAGCTGCAGCCGCTCGCGGATGTTGGCCAGGCCCACGCCCGTGCCCGCGGTGGCCGCCTTGCCGAAGCCCAGGCCGGTGTCGGCCACCGTCACCTGCAGCTTGCCGTGCACGATCTCGGCCGCCACGCGCAGGTGGCCGCCCTCGGCCTTGGGCTCCAGGCCGTGCTTGATGGCGTTTTCCACCAAGGTCTGGATCATCATGGGCGGGAATTCGGCCGACATCAGGCCTTCGGGCACCGCGATCTCGGTCGTCAGCCGTTCCTCCATGCGCACCTTCAGGATCTCCAGGTAGGGCCGGATCACCGCCAGCTCGCGGCCCAGGTCGCGCACGCCGCCGTCGTTGGCCTCGCGCATGGTCGGCATGCTGGCGCGCAGCAGGGCGATCAGGTTCTTCTGCATCGCGCTGGCGCGTGCGGCGTCGGTCTCGATCAGGTGGTCGATGCTGGCCAGCGTGTTGAACAGGAAGTGCGGCTCCACCTGCGCCTGCATGGCCGCCATGCGTGCCTCAACCACCTGGCGCTTGAGCGACTCGGCCTCGGCCGTGGCCGACGCCTTCTTGGCCTGCACCTCGGCCTGCAGCCGGCCCTTGTAGGTGAACTTCAG
This sequence comes from Rubrivivax sp., assembly GCA_034522875.1. Classification (GTDB taxonomy): domain Bacteria; phylum Pseudomonadota; class Gammaproteobacteria; order Burkholderiales; family Burkholderiaceae_C; genus Rubrivivax. The sequence continues at coordinate 102,526 of JAXHKY010000036.1, forward strand.
GATCGCCGAGGCCACGATGAACAGGAGGGTGAACTGCATCAACACGTCGCCGATGCCCACGCGCGTGGTGCGCTTGCGCGAACGCGGCTCCTCGTTCAGCGCCTCGGCGATGGCGCGCTGCGCCTCCTGTTGTGCCTCGGCGGCATCGCGCGCAGCCTGCGCGGCGTCTTCGCGTGCCTCGCGCACGGCCTGTTCGATCTCGCGCTGGGCCTCGGCCAGCGCCTCGCGCACCGCCTGCGACACTTCGCCCGGCGGCAACTGGATGGTCAGGCCGCGCTCGGCGGCCGAGGCGGCCGCTTCGGCGGCCCGGCGCGCCTGCCCGGCGGCGGCTTCGGCGGCCGAAGCCGCCGAGGCCGCCGGCGCCGCGCGCTCGCTGCGCGGCGTGATGCGGATGCCGTCCTTGCCGATGCTGATGTCGACGCCGTCGTCGGCGCCGCCCTGGCCCGGTGCGTCGGGCGTCCTGGGCGGCCGCGGCGCCGCGGCGGGCCGGGGTGGTGCCGGCGGCAGCACCAGCACCCGCGGCCGCTCGGTCTTGACTTCTTCGGTGAAGGTCCAGGTAAAGGGCGGCAGGTCGTGCAGGATGCCCATCACGATGAGCAACAAGATCGCCAGCACGACGAAGCGCTTCCAGCTGATGCCGACCAGCCAGCTGCCGTAGGCATGGTAGCCGCGCAGGGCGGCCGCCGAGAAGCGCTGCCATCGGCCAGGCCAGTCGGTGGCGGCGGGGGCCTGGGCGTTCATGGGCAGCGAGGGCGCGGGCAGGGCGGACGGGACGGCATGCCGTGCACTGTACCCAGCCGCGGGCGCGCCGCCAGCCTGGCGCGACGCGCCGCCATGCACGCGGGACAGCCTGCCGCCAGCGCAGACAGGCCGTCACCGGCCAGGGCCAGCCTGTGCGCGTGGGCGGGGTCGTCGGCATGGCGGACGGGCTGGCCGCCGGCTGCACACCGCCGCCGTCCCCCTTTCGGGGGATGTGCCCTGCGGGTCATTCTGCGGGCCGGCACCGCCTGCCGTCGGTTACGCTACCAAATTCACCCAGACAGCCGGCCCGCCGGGCCCCAACACACCATGGCCACCACTGCTTCCCCCGACACGCTGGCACTGCAGCGCCTGTACCACTGGGAGTCCACCGCCGCCGACCGCGTGGCGCTGACGCAGCCGCTAGGCGGCGGCGCCGTGCGCGACTACACCTGGCGCGAAGTCATGGACCAGACGCGCCGCATGGCCGCCCACCTGCAGAGCCTGGGCCTGAAGCCCGGCGACAAGGTGGCGCTGCTGTCGAAGAACACCGCGCACTGGCTGATGAGCGACTTCGCCATCTGGATGGCGGGCTGCGTCTCGGTGCCGCTGTACCCCACGCTGGCCGCCGGCACCATTCGCCAGATCCTGGAGCACAGCGAGTCCAAGCTGCTGTTCGTGGGCAAGCTCGACGGCTGGGAAGGCATGAAGCCCGGCATCCCGGCCGGCCTGTCCTGCATCAGCCACCCGCTGGCGCCCGACGATGCGAAGAAGAGCTACCGCGGCTGGGACGACGTCATCGCCAAGACCGAGCCGCTGAAGGGCAAGCCGGTGCGCGACGCGAGCGACATGTCCACCATCATGTACACCAGCGGCACCACCGGCGCGCCCAAGGGCGTGATGCACACCTTCGGCAATTTCGCCCTGGCCGTCCAGCAGGGCCTGCAGCGCATTCCGCTGCGCGAAGACGGCCGCATGCTGAGCTACCTGCCGCTTTCGCACGTGGTGGAGCGCGCGCTGGTCGAACACGGCCAGCTCGCCACCGGCATGCACGTGTACTTTGCCGAAAGCCTGGACACCTTCGCCGCCGACCTGCAGCGTGCACGACCCACGGTGTTCTTCAGCGTGCCGCGGCTGTGGGTGAAGTTCCAGCAGGGTGTGCAGACCAAGATGCCGCCGAAGAAGATGGACCTGTTCCTCAAGCTGCCCATACTGAACGGCATCGTGAAGAAGAAGGTGCTGGGGGCGCTGGGCCTGGACCAGTGCATCTTCGCCGCCGGCGGCGCCGCGCCGATGCCCATCGAGCTGCTGCGCTGGTATGCCCGGCTGGGCCTGCGTGTGGCCGAAGGCTACGGCATGACCGAAAACCTGGGCGCCACGCACATCACCACCGGCGACCCCGACAGCTTCGGCACCGTGGGCCGCCCCTACGACATGGTGCAGTGCCGCATCGACCCGGCCAACGGCGAAATCCAGGCCAAGGCACCGTGGAACATGCTCGGCTACTACAAGGAACCCGCGATGACGAGCGCCACGCTCGACGCCGACGGCTGGCTGCACACCGGCGACAAAGGCGCCATCGACGACCGCGGCCACCTGAAGATCACCGGCCGCGTGAAGGACTTGTTCAAGACCAGCAAGGGCAAGTACGTGGCGCCGGCGCCCATCGAGGACCGGCTCGTCATGCACAGTTCGGTCGAGGCCTGCTGCGTGACCGGGGCCAACCTGGGCCAGCCGCTGGCGCTGCTGATGCTGAACGTGGACGCGGTGCAGAAGGCGGCCAGCCCCGCCGGCAAGAGCGAGCTCGAGGCCTCGCTGGCGCAGCACCTGAAGCACGTGAACGAGGCGCTGGACCCGCACGAACAGCTCGACTGCCTGGTCGTCATGACCGAGGCCTGGACGGTGGACAACGACCTCATCACACCCACCTTCAAGGTCAAGCGCAACCGCGTCGAGGACTTGTTCGCCAAGAACTACGACGCATGGGTGGGCATGCGCAAGAAGGTGATCTGGCACCAGGCCTGAGAGCCTGTGAAGCATTCCGCCGGGCTACCGGCCGGTGGACGCGGGTGGCGGCTTCATGGCTGCCAACGGGCCGCTGTACCTGCTGCACGAAGGCGCGGCGGTGAAGGTGGGCTTGCGCGTCGAGCCCCGCCACTGCAACCCCACGGGGGTGTGCCACGGCGGCATGCTGGCCAGTTTCTGCGACATGCTGCTGCCGCTGAGCCTGCAGCTCGACTCCCTGGCGCCGGTGCCGCTGGGCGCCTGGGTCGAGGGCGAGTGCGAGGTGCTGAAGGCCACGCGCCCGATGGTCTTCGCGCAAGGCCTGGCGCGCGCTGAAGTCGCCCCCCGGCCGGCGCTCACTGCGAAGCCGCTGATGCCGCCGACACCGCTGCCCGCGCCGCCGCCGACGCGGCCCCTTCAGGGGTCTGCACCATGACGCCGGCGGCGATGGGAATCTCCTCGCTCACCGTCACTCGGCTGACGAAGTGCCGCGTCTCGCCGAAGCAGCTGCTGGGCAGGCCGACCTTTTCCTCGTAGTGCAGCGTCACGCGCTTGCCCATGACCTGGGTCACCTGCTGCGCCACCGCGTCGTCGCGGATCGTGAACAGGAACTTTTCGGGCGTGGTGCCCGGCAGCGACACCAGCGCCAGCTCGCCCTCCCAGGTCTTGCAGATCCAGCCCTTCTTCGAAAGCTTCTGCACCCAGCCAGCGCGCTCGCCCTCGGAAAAGTTCCAGCTCAGGGCAGCCCAGAAATAGAGGGCGGCCAGCGCAAGGACCAGGACCAGGGGCAGGACGACACGTTTGAACATGGTGGGCACACAGGGGAAACCCGGCATTATCGGGGCCGCCGAGCCCGGCGCCGGCGCGGCCTATTTCGTATTCGCCTTGAAGCTGGTGAAGATGCGCGTCTGCACGCGGCGGATGTCCTGCGGCACCGCGTCGGGCGAGGTCAGCTTCTTCAGGTCGTCGGGGCCCAGGAACACGGTCGGGTTCTCGGCCACTTCCTTCTTCACGAACTTCTTCGACGCCGCATTGGGGTTGGCATAGAAGACCTTGTTCGTCAGCGAGGCATGCACCTCGGGGCGCAGGATGTAGTTGATGAACAGGTGCGCGTTCTTCACGTGCTTGGCGTCCTTGGGAATGGCCATGGTGTCGAAGAACAGCGTCGCGCCGTTGGGCGGGACCAGGGCCAGGATGTCGTGGCCGCTCTTGGTGTCGATGGCGCGCTGGCGGGCGATATTGATGTCGCCCGAATAGCCCATCACCACGCACAGCTGGCCGGCGGCGAGGTCGTTGATATAGCCCGAAGAGGAGAAGCGCGTCACGTAGGGGCGGGCTTTCATCAGCGCCTCGCGCGCGGCGTCGTAGTCCTTGGCCGTCTTGCTGTACGGCGGCTTGCCGGCGTAGATCATGGCCACCGGCATCACTTCCGAGGCCGAGTCCAGCACGTTGATGCCACAGCTCTTGAGCTTGGCTGCGTACTGCGGGTCGAAGATCAGCGACCAGGGATTGGCCGGCATCGGCGTGGTGCCCAGGGCGGCCTTGACCTTGGCGGTGTTGATGCCCACCGTGACGTAGCCCCACATCCAGGTCACCAGGTGCGCGTTGCCGGGGTCGATGTCAGCCAGCTTTTCCAGCAGCGCCGGGTCGAGGTTGCCCCAATTGGTGAGCTGGGCGCGGTCGAGCTTCTGAAAAAGGCCGCCGGCGATCTGCGTCTTGGCGAAATGCGCTGAAGGCACCACGATGTCGTAGCCGCTGCGCCCGGCCACCAGCTTGGCCTGCAGGATCTCGTTGGCGTCGTAGTTGTCGTAGCGGACCTTGATGCCGGTCTCTTTCTCGAAATTCCTGATCGTGTCGTCGGCGATGTAGTCCGACCAGTTGTAGACGTTGAGCACCTTGGGTTCGGCGGCCTGGGCCTGGGCCACCACGGCGGCGGCGGCCAGGCCCAGGGCCAGCAGGGTGCGGGTGAGGGTCTTGCAGGGGGACATGGCGATGGCGCTCCGGGTCGGGTTCAGGTCCAGCAGATAACGAATCGGGCGGCATTGTGGCCGACCTGTCCGGGTGCCGGAAATGCCCATACCGGCCGGCGGCACGGTGCCCTCACCAAGGGATGGGCGATCCGTCCCAGGCGAAGAAGCTGCCGCTGGCACCTTCGGCCGGCAGGCCGTCCAGCACCGCAAGCAAGTGCCGCGCCGCCTCGGGTGGGCGGGTGGCCGGGGCGCTGCCGATGATGGGCACCGAAAGCGGCGAGCGCACCGTGCCCGGATGCAGTGCGGCCAGCACCGCCAGCGGGCGCTTGCGCGCCACCTCCACCGCGGCGGTGCGCAGCATCATGTTCAGCGCCGCCTTGCTGGCGCGGTAGCTGTACCAGCCGCCCAGGCGGTTGTCGCCGATGCTGCCCACGCGTGCCGAGAGCACGCCCAGCAGCGAGCGCTCGCGCAGCGGCAGCAACTCGTGGAAGTGCTTGATCAACAGCGCCGGACCGATGGCGTTGACGGCGAAGGCGTGCGCCATCGTCGCGGCGTCGAGTTCGGCCAGGCGCTTTTCCGGCAGGCGGCCTTGCACCTGCAGCACGCCGGTGGCGCACAGCAGCAGGTGCACCGGGCCGGCACCGCGCAGGCGGGCCGCGGCGGCGGCGATGCCGGCCTCGTCGCCCAGATCCAGCGCCGGCTCGCCGCGGCGCGAAAGCCCGTGCACCGCGGCGCAGCGCGGGTCGGCCTGCAGCGTCTGCACCAGCGCCGCGCCGATGGCGCCGCCGGCACCCACCACCACGGCGCGGTAACCCTCGGGCAGGCTGTTCATGGTGGCGTTCATGGGCCGCGCCGGCGCCTGGATATGCTCGAGCCTTCCATCGTGCGCACCGCCTCGCGCGACACCGGCGTGCCGCCGTGCCGCACCGGGTGGCCCACGGGAAAGTCTTCCCAGCAGGTCCTGGGGATCTGGTTCGTCGTCATGACCGCCGAGCATAGCGGCGCGACAATGCGCGCTTCGCACCACGCCTCAGAACCACCGCCATGACCTTGCTGATCCTCGGCCTCATCGTCTTCCTGGGCGTGCACTCGGTGCGCATCTTTGCCGACGGCTGGCGCACGCGCATGCGCGATCGGCTGGGCGAGAACGCCTGGAAGGGCGTTTATTCGCTGCTGTCGATCGCCGGCTTCGTGGCCATCGTCTACGGCTACGGGCAGACGCGGCTGGACCCGCAGATGCTGTGGCTGCCACCGATCTGGACACGGCACCTGGCGGCGCTGCTCACGATTCCCGCCTTTATCCTGCTAGTAGCCGCTTACTTTCCTGGAAACATGATCAAGGCGAAGCTGCACCACCCCATGGTGCTGGGGGTAAAGGTGTGGGCGCTGTCGCACCTGCTGGCCAACGGCATGCTGGCCGACTTGCTGCTCTTCGGCGGCTTCCTGGCCTGGTCGGTGGCCAGTTTCACGGCCGCGCGCCGGCGCGACAACGCCGCCGGCACGGTCTACCTGCACGGCCACGTGGGGCCGACGATCGCAGTGGTGCTGGTCGGGCTGGCGGCCTGGGCCGGCTTCGCCTTCTGGGCCCATGCGGCCTGGATCGGGGTACGCCCGTTCGGCTAGACCGCCGGCGGCTCCGGCAGGGGATCGGGCAGGGGAGCGATCAGCGCCTCGCCTTCGGCCGTGCCGCGGCTGACGGCGCGCGAGACCGGCCAGGCCCGCAGCCATGGCGGCGGGCAGGGCGCGAGCAGCGGCGCCAGCCGCGCGGGTTCCTGATCGTCGCGCGCCAGCCAGGTGGCCCAGTGCTCGGTGGGCAGCAGCGCCGGCATGCGGTCGTGGATCGGCGCCATCAGCGCATTGGCAGCCACCGTGATGACGCAGCAAGTGAGCAGCCACTCCTCTGATTCATTCGACCGCCAGGCTTCGAACAGGCCGGCCATGGCCAGCGGCTCACCGCTGCGGGCACTGATGTACCAGGGCTGCTTGCCGGCCGGGGTGGCCTGCCACTCGTAGAAGCCGCTGGCCGGCAGCAAACAGCGGCGGCGGCGTGCCGCCTGCCGGAACGAGGGTTTGTCGAACAGCGCTTCGGCGCGCGCGTTGTTCAGCTTGTGGCCGATGGCCGGGTCCTTCGCCCAGTGCGGCACCAGGCCCCAGCGCATGAGTTCGGCCACGCGTTGGCCTTCCCGCGTCTCGTAGACCACCGGCACGGGACTTTGCGGCGTGACGTTCCAGCGCCGCGGGAAGGGCACCACCCGGGTGACGCTGAAGCCCGAGACCAGAGTCTGCGGATCGTAGGCAACGACATAGCGGCCGCACATGGCGCGATCTTGGCACGGCTTCCCTCGGTCGGGGGCGTCGGGAAGGGGGCCCGCCAGGCCCCGTCCTCGGGGCGATGGGCAGGCTGGCACCGGCCCGTGACGATGGCGCATCGACGACTTCGTCGCACAGGAGCCCGCCATGAAGATGCTGCAACGCCTGCTCGGCCGCTCACCACAGCCGCCCCACGCGCGGTCGATCGCACCCGGACCCGCCGATGTCGAAGACCCGGCGAGCGGCTGCGGCTGGTTCGACTCCAGTCACGAACTGCAGCACGGCCTGTGGGTGCTGGAGCATGCCACGCCCGATGCCGTGGCCAACGACCTGCCGCTGGGCGAATGGCTGCAGCTGCACGTGGCCGCTTCGCAGCCCGCGGCGCGGGGTTGACGCCCGCCGGCTCGCAGACCGGGCATCATGGCGGCATGCCGAGCCTTTGCCGGGAGCCTGCCCCATGACACTCCGCTGGATCACCGCGCTGGCCGCTGCCGCGCTGCTGCTGGTCGCCTGCGGCGGCAGCGACGACAACGACCGCACCAAGGCCAAACTGCGCCTGGTCAATGCCAGCAGCGCCTATGCCGAAATCGACCTGTTCGTCGAAGACACCCTTCGCCAGGGCCGCGTCGGCTATGGAAATACCGCCAGCTATGTCGAAGTCGATCCGGGCGAGGCCGACAGCAAGATCACGCGCAGCGGCTCGACCACCGCGCTGCTGTCGTTCACGCCCGGCATCGAACGCGACCAGCACTACACCGTGCTGGCCTACGGCGCCGAAGGGGCGCTGCGGCAGATGCTGGTCGACGACAACGTGGGTGAACCCGACAGCGGGCGCACCCTGCTGCGGGTGGTGAATGCCGCCCCCGACGCCGGCAAGCTGGACATCTACCTCACCGCTGCCGGCGAGCCCCTGGCTTCGGCCGTGCCGTTGCAGGCCGGCGCCGAATACGGCGTGGCCAGCGGCCTGCTCACCGTGGACAGCACGAGCTGGCAGCTGCGCGTCACCGCCGCCGGCAGCAAGACCGACCTGCGACTGGACCTGCCCGCCCTGGTGCTGGAAAGCAAGCAGGTCGCCACCCTGGTGCTCACGCCGGCGCGCGGCGGCGTGCTGATGAACATGCTGCTGCTCACGCAGCAGGCCGGCATCGCGCGCCAGGACACGGCGCTGGCCCGCGTGCGCGTGGCCGCCGGCGTCGCCGACAGCGGCGCCGTCAGCGCCACGGTGGGCGGCCGGGCGCTGATGGCCAGCGTGGGCTCGCCGGCGGTGGGCCTTTACGCGCTGCTGCCGGCTGGCACGCAGCCGGTGGCGCTGGCCGTCAACGGCACGGCACTGGCCGCCCCGGCGGTGACCCTGGCCGCGGGCGCCGACTACACCCTGCTCGTGCGCGGCACGCCTGCGGCGCCGCAGTCGGGCTGGATCGAAGACGACAACCACCGCGCGGCAGACAGCCGCCAGGTGCGGCTGCGGCTCGTCAATGGCGTGGCCGACCTGACGGCACCTTTGTCGATGACGGTCGACTTCGTGCCCGCCGCCGACGGCGTGGTGGCCGGTGCGGCCTCGGGTTATCTGTCGCTGGACGCCACGCTGACGGCGCAGTTGTCGGTCACCGCGGCCGGCCTGGCCGCACCGCTGTTCAGCGCCGTCGACCAGCCGCTGACCGCCGGTGCGGTGTATTCGGTCTTCGTGGTCGGCGCGCCGGCGGCGGCGGTGGGCATCCTGCGCAAGGACCACTGACGCGCGCGGCCTGAGCGCGTGACGCGGTTCACGCACGCGGCCCTTCATCGCGGCGGCGGGCGGGCCGACGCTCAGTTTCGCCCGCCAGCGGCCGAAGAGCGTCGGGAAGGCTGAAAACCCACCCGAGCTCACCGTGCCCGCCGCCCCCCCGTTGCCATCCTCCTGCCGCCACTGCCGCCGCCGCGACCGCGGCCTGACGCTCATCGAGCTGATGGTCGGCGTGTCCCTGCTGGCGGTCGTGCTGGCCATCGCCGCGCCCTCGTACCAGCAATTCGGCCGCGCCACGCGGGTCGTCACGCAGGCCTCGGAACTGCAGGGCGCGCTGAGCTATGCGCGCAGCGAATCGCTGCGCCGCGGCGTGCGCGTCACCGTCTGCCGCAGCGCCGACCCGCTGGCCAGCAGCCCAGCCTGCAGCAGCTCGGGCACCTGGGCCAGCGGCTGGCTGGTCTTCGTCGACAACGTGCAGGTCGGCGGCAACGCCGCCGGCGTGGTGGACGGCGCCGATAGCGTGCTGCGCGTCGGCGAGCCCGCCACCGGGTCGACGGTCACCACCACCGGCAACCTGGGGGCCTGGCTGACCTACAGCGCGCAGGGCCTGGTGCGCACCAGCGGTGGACCGGCCAATGGTGCCTTCACGGTCTGCCAGGCGCCGACCGGCCGCCGCATCAGCGTCAGTCCGGTGGGGCTGGTCAGCAACGTCGAGCAGGTGTGCTCATGAGGGCGCGGCGCCAGCGCGGCATCTCGCTGATCGAGGTCATGGTGGCCTTGCTGCTGCTGTCCTTCGGACTCATGGGCATGCTGGGCCTCAAGATGGCCGGGCTCAAGTACACCGGCCAGGCCAATTCGCGCGCGGCCGCTTCGGTCCATGCCACCGACATCCTGGACCGCATGCGCGCCAACCCGGGGCGCGCGGTGGCGGGCAACTACAACCTGGCTCTGGATGCCGCGGCCCCGGCCAGTCCGGTGGGTGTGGCGCAGGTGGACCTGGCGCAATGGCGGCGCGGCATCGCGTCCAACCTGCCCGGCGGTTCCGGCAGCGTGGCGGTGGCAGCCGACGGCACGGTGCGCGTGGTCCTGCAGTGGACCGAGCGCGGCGATCAGGATGCCGAGTTGCAGACCCAGTCCTTCACCTTCGACTCCCGCTTATGAAGACGCTGCAATCCCGGTGCACCCGGCACACCCGGCACACCCGTCGCCAGCGCGGTATCTCGATCGTCGAGATCATGGTCGGCCTGGCGGTGGGGCTGGTGCTGATGGCCGGTGTGGCCGGCCTGGTGGTGGGGTCGCGGCAGACCAGCCGCGTCGAACGCAGTCTGCTGGAGCTGCAGGCCACCGGCCGCGCGGCGGTGGACCTGATCGCGCGCGAGGTGCGCAAGGCGGGCTTCCGCAGCGACCGCGAGCGTGCGCTGGCCGACCTGTTCCCGGCCGGCGCCGCGCCCTTCGTGACCGCGGGCAGCGTGGTGGCCGGCTTTGCCTCAGACAGCGGCATCGACTTTCGCTTCCAGGGCAGCGGCGACAACTGGACCACCGACTGCCTGGGCAACGCCATCGGCGACGGCCAGGAAGTGCGGCAGACGCTGTGGCTGGAAGGCGGCGAACTGCGCTGCCGCGCACGCAACCTGACCACCAACAGCGACCAGACGCTGGCGCTGATCCCGCAGGTGGAGGCGTTGTCCATCACCTACGGCATCGACGACGACGGCGACGGCTTCGCCGACACCTACCGCGCAGCCGCCGCGGTGACCGACTGGTCGCGCGTGGCCAGCGTCAATGTGCAGGTGCGCCTGGTCTCCGGCGACGACGGACTGGCCGACGCGGCACAGCCGTACCTGGGTTTCGACGGCACGGCCGTCACGCCCGGCGACCGCCGCCTGCGCCGCAATTACGCGGCCGTCGTCGCCTTGCGGAACCTGCTGCCATGACGACACACCCCTGCACCCGGTGCGGTGGCGCGAGCGGCGCGAAGCAGCGCGGCAGCGCACTGATCGTCGTCATGCTGCTGCTGGTCATCACCATGTTGATGGCGGTTTCCTCGGTGCGCACCGCCAACCTGGAAGAGCGCATGGCCAGCAACACGCGCGAACGCCAGGTGGCGTTTCAGTTGGCCGAGGCGGCGCTGCGCGACGCCGAACAAGTGATCGCCGACGACGCCGACGGCCCCTTCCGGCCGTTGCGGCCGGGCATGTTCTCGGCCGACTGCCTGAACGGGCTGTGCCGTTCGGCGCCGGGCGCGCCGCTGTGGACGGACTTCAGCGACAGCGACTGGGCCAGCGGCAAGACCTGGGCCTACGGCGCAGCCACCGGCGCCACGGCACTGGCCGGCGCTGCGGCGGGGCCGCGCTACGTCATCGAATTCCAGGGCACGGCGCAGCCGATCGAGCCCGGCAAGCCCTGCGTCGCGCTGTACCTGTTGACAGCGCGGGCGCGCGGCGCCAGCGCGGCCACCGACGTCGTCCTGCAGTCCGTTTATCGCCACCGAGTCGGAGAATGTTATGCAGCCATCTGAACAGTCGTCACCCTGTCGGAACGCCGCCGCGTGCCGCGCGCCGCCGTCGGCCTGGGCCTGGCCGCCGGGCTGCTGGCCGCCGCCTTCTGGTCGCTGGCGGCCGCCACCTTCGACCCCGATGGCCAGCCCACGGGTTGGGTCAGCCGGCCCGCGTTGAGCTCGGCGGACCTGCGCTCGGGCAACGAGGTGCTGTTCCGTGCCGACTACCGCGCCGGCGTCTGGTCGGGCACCGTGCGCGCCAGTTATATCAACGAGTTCGGTGAGGTGCAGGGCAACAGCCCCTGGATCAATGGCGACACCGCGACGCAGCTCGACGCCACAGACTGGGACAGCGGCCGGCGCATCGTCACCCGCACCACTGACGGGTCCGCGGTTCCTTTCCGCTGGGCCTCGCTGGACGCCACGCAGCAGGCAGCGCTGGGCACCGCCACCACCGGACCGGTGCTGCTGAACTACGTGCGCGGCGAGCGCAGCAACGAAGCCCCGGCCGCGGCCAAGCTGCGCAAGCGCGAGTCCAAGCAAGGCGACATCCAGCATTCGACGCTGGTGTACTGGACCCACCCCGACGGCAAGAAGCGCCTCTACGTGGGCGGCAACGACGGCATGCTGCATGCGTTCAACGCCACCACGGGCGCGGAAGTCTTCGCCTACGTGCCTTCGATGCTGGTCTCGCGCCTGCCGCGGCTGGCCGCCGACCCCTATGCACGCACCTTGTTCGTCGACGGCGGGTTGATGGCCGCCGACATGCGCGTGGGCACCGAGGTGCGCACGCTGCTGGCCGGCGCCCTGGGCGGCGGCGGCAAGGGCCTGTACCTGCTGGACGTCACGAATGCCGCGCCGGCCGACGAAGCCGCCGCCGCCGCGGCCATCAAGTGGGAGATCACGCCCGCCAGCAGCGGCTTCGCCAACCTGGGCTACACCTACGCCGCGCCGCGGCTGGCCCGGCTGAACGACGGCAGCGCGGCCGTGGTGGTGGGCAACGGCTATCTCAATGCCAGCACCGGCCGCGCCACGCTGTTCGTCATCAACGCCGACACCGGCGCGCTGATCCGCGAGATCGACACCGGCAGCGGCAGCACCGGCAGCCCGAATGGTCTGTCGACCGCCACCCTGGTGGACACCAACCTCGACGGCAAGGCCGACCTGGCCTATGCCGGCGACATCGACGGCAACCTCTGGCGCTTCGACCTCACGTCCAGCGACAAGGCCGACTGGTCGGTGAGCAAGCTGCTCACCACCTCGCCGCAGCAGGCGATCACCACGGCGCCGGTGGTGGCCAAGCATCCCCTGGGGGGACGCATGGTGCTGTTCGGCACCGGGCGGACGCTCGACGCCGCCGACAGCGACGACAGCACCGGACACCATGCCTATGGTGTGTGGGACGGCGCGCCGGCGGCCAATACCGGCTGGCTGGAGCAGACCCTCACCGAGCTCAGCTCGGGCGACCAGCGCCTGCGCACGGTGTCGGCCCACCAGCCCAACTGGGCCAGCGGCGGCCACCGCGGCTGGCGCCTGACGCTCACGGAGGGCGAGCGCGTGGTCGGCGAAGGCCAGTTCCTCAGCGACGACCGCTTCTACTTCACCACCACCAACCCCACCGTGCATGCCGAGGAGGACGGCCAGGCCGACGGCAGCAACTGGCTGATGGAGGTGAACTACCTCAGCGGCGGCAGCCCGGCCGGCCCCATCTTCGACGTCAACGGCGACAACAAGATCGACGCCACGGACAACGTGGGCGGCGCCGTGATCGTGGGCAAATTCCTCGGCGAAGGGGTGTCCTCGCAGGCCGTGCTGACCGACCTGACCGCCTTCAGCCAGACGTTGTTCAACCGCCAGTCGGACCTGGACTACAGCCTGCCCACAGCATCGACCGACCCCGGGGTTTCGGGCGGCCATTTCGACGTCGACTTCTTCTACGGCAAACCCAACAGCAGCCACGTCCAGCACCTTCTCGAAGATCAAGCACACCCACGATACGACGACATTTACGACGTCACGGGGGTCAACTTCCTCAACGCCAGCAACCCCTCGTTCAACCTGGGCACGAAGCTGGGCAACGGCGTGCAGTTCAAGGTGCTGGTGATGAACCAGTACCTGAATCCGGCGTCCATGGTCTCGGTCGGCGGCGGCGACGTACGTCAGCGGCCAACGACCTATGGCGGCCTGTCTACGGCCGGCGGATGCCGCCGCGGCGCTGGCGGGGTTGCCGACCTACACGCTGGGCAGTGTCAACAGCCTGGCCTGGAAGGTGCCGCTGGACGCCTTCAAGTCCAAGGACTGGTGGGGCGACGGCACGGCGGGGCGTGCCGGCCTGATCCCCACGCAGACCGGCATGCGTGAACAGGGTCAATGCCAACGGCTGGCGGCCAACGCCAGCAACATCGGGCCCAACGGCGAACGCCACAACGGCGCGTTCACCTTCAGCTCATCGAGGCACCGACGCCGGCCAGCGCGCTGGAGCTCGATCACCGCGACCGGCGGTGCCAAGTACGGCTGGCGTGTCAAGGCCAGCGAGTTCACCAACTATGTGCTGGCCGAGTACACGACCTTCTGGCACCACCCCAATGGCAAGTGCTACGGCCAGATTCGGCTGGATCGCCCCGACCGCGCCCGAAGACCACCACGGCGTCAAGCCCAAGGCCCGGCCACCGCACAGCGTTCGGCCGACCCGCAACGACGGCACGCTTCGGTCGCAAGCGCCAGCGGGCGTGACGGTGACCAACGTCGCCACCACCATCAATGGCGATACGACGACGATCGTGATCGACTATTCCGACGGCAAGCAGGCAACGACCGTGATCAAGAGCCTGGGCGACGGCACCGAGCAGGTGACCATGACCGACCGCGACGGCAAGGTCACCAACGGCACGCGCATGTCGGCCGGCGCGCTGGGGCGGGCGCCCGAGGAGATTCTGCAGGCCTCGCGGCGCATCAACTGGCGTGAGGTGGTGCGGCCATGAGCAGGCGGTGCGGCCGCAGGGCCGGTGCGGGCAGGCGGGCTCGACGCTGGTGGAGCTGATGGTGGCGGTGGCCATCGTCGCCATCCTGGCCTCGGTGGCCTACCCGAGCTACATGGACCAGGTGCGCAAGGGCCGGCGCGCCGAGGGTCAGGCGGTGCTGATGGAGGCTTCGCAATTCCTGGAGCGCTACGCCACCATGAACATGCGCTACGACCAGAACGCGGCCGGCACGGCCGTGGCGCTGCCGGCCACGCTGGCCAAGGCGCCCAAGGAAGGCGGCAGCAAGTTCTACGACGTATCGCTGCAGAGCGTGAGCGTCAATGCCTATACGCTGCAGGCAGTACCCGCCGGCGCGCACACCGGCGACGCCTGCGGCACGCTGACCGTCACGCAAACGGGTGTGAAGGGCGCGGCCAAGGCCGACTGCTGGCGGCGCTGACGCGGCGGCGCGTGCTTCCGCCGAGAGCGTGTGAAGAGTTCGTCGCCACTCGCCCGCGCAGCAGAGAGATTCACACTCTCTCAGCCCAGGCGGCCGGCCTGGAAGTCCTGCACCGCTTCGAAGATCTGCTGCTGGGTATTCATCACGAACGGCCCGACCTGCGCGATCGGCTCGTTCAGCGGCCGGCCGGCGATGAAGATGGCGCGCGCGCCCTCGCTTGCCTGGGCACCGACGCGCAGCGACACGCCGTCGCTGCCCGGTGTATTGGCCAGGATCGCCATGCGCCGACGGGGCACCGTCGTGGCGCCGATGGCGAGCTCGCCGCGGTAGACATAGACAAAGGCGTTGTGCGCGGCCGGCAGCGGCTGCTCGAAGGTGGCGCCGGGGGCCAGGTGCAGGTCCAGGTAGAGCGGCTCCGTGCCCTCGCGCTGCATGGCACCGGCCACGCCGTGCGTGTGGCCGGCGATCACGCGCGCCCGCACGCCCTCGCCCTGCCATTCGGGAATCTGGGCCGGCGCGATGTCGCGGTACCACGGCGCGATCATCTTGCGGCGCGCCGGCAGGTTGAGCCAGAGCTGGAAGCCTTCCATGGCGCCGTCCTGCTGCTCGGGCATCTCGCTGTGCACGATGCCGCGGCCGGCGGTCATCCACTGCACGCCGCCGGGCACGGCCAGGCCTTCGTGGCCGGCGCTGTCGCGGTGGCGCAGCCGGCCCTGCAGCATGTACGACACGGTCTCGAAGCCGCGGTGCGGGTGGTCGGGGAAGCCGCCGATATAGTCGCCCGGGTGGTCGGTGCGCGAAGGCGTCGAGCATCAGGAACGGGTCCAGGCGCCGCTGCAGGTTCTGCGTCAGCACGCGGGTGAGCGCGACACCGGCGCCGTCGCTGGTGGCCTGGCCCTGGACCAGGCGCTCCACGGTGCGCGGGTTTGTGACGGTGACGACGGTGGCGGGAGCAGTGGCGGTGTTCATGCCTATACTCTAGCCAGCGCGCCGGCGGCCGGGGTTGCGCGGCGCTGCACGCTGCATTCAGCGGCGCTGGTGGTACGCTGTCCGATCGTGACAACAGCGGGAGCGCGCAGCGATGAAAGCCGTCTGGAAAGGGTCCGTCGTGGCCGAGAGCGACGACACCGTGGTCGTCGAGGGCAACCACTATTTCCCGGCCGCCGCGCTGAAGCGTGAGTACACGCTGCCCAGCAATACCAAGACCATGTGTTCGTGGAAGGGTCAGGCCAGCTACCTGACGCTGTTCGTCAACGGCGACGCCAACCCCGACGCCGTGTGGTTCTACCCCGAGCCCAAGGAAGCCGCGGCGCAGATCAAGGACCGCGTGGCCTTCTGGAAGGGCGTGCAGGTCGTCGACTAGCCCGGCGGCACGCTCACCATGGGCGAACTCGGCCCGGGTCTGGGCGCCGGCCACGGCCGCCGCCTGCGCGAGGTGTGGCGCTCGGCCGGCTGGCCCTGCCGCGACGGGCTGGAGCTGGACTTGCTGGCCAGCGGGCTGCTGGCGCGCCGCTTCGACGACCAAGGGCGCGAAACGGTTTTCGTCACCGAGGCCGGCTTGCAGGCGCTGGCCGCCACGCGCCGCCGCCACCAGGCCGCGCGCACCGACCACGAAGACCTGGTGGCCCGCGTGGCGCGCGAGATGCAGCGCGCCGGGCGCATCGCCTGGCGCGGCCTGACCCTGCGCGCGCCGCTGACGGCCGAGGACGGTGGCACACGCTGGGCCAGCGCCATGCCCGACGTTTTCTCGATCCGCCACACCACGGTGGAGGACTACGCCGAACCGGTGGTGCACGAGATCAAGGTGCGGCGCGCCGACCTTCTTTCCGACCTGCGCCAGGCCGACAAGGGTGCGGCCTATCTGGCGCTGGCCAGCCAGTGTTGGTACGTGCTGAAACGCGGCATTGCCGAACCCGACGAGGTGCCGCCGGCCTACGGCGTGATGTTCGCCGACAGCGTCGGCCTGGAGCTGGCGCGGCCGGCACCGCGCCGGGCGGCGCGCGTGCCTTTTTCCGTGTGGCTGGCACTGGCGCGTGCCAATGCCGAACCGGCGCCCGACGACGACGGCCAGGCCCGGCTCGATGCGCCGGGCCCGGAGGGCGAAGCCTGCTGAGGGCTCCCGCAGTGCCCCGCACTCCGGGGGGACGTCCGCGCCGCGAGACCACGAGACCACTGCGGCCAGCGCACAATCCGCCTCTCTCGACACCGCGCTCGCGCGGGCCGGCGCAGGCTAAAAGCCATCGCCCGGGCCTGCGGCGCCCCACGCCGGAGGTCCATTGCGATGCGAAACCTGAACGCTGCCTTGTCCGCGCTGACCCTGGCTGCCGCGCTGCTGGCCGGGCCCGCCGCCGCCGCACCCGGGCTGCCTTCCACCAACGTGGCCTGGCTGCCGGCCGCGGCCGACGCCGATATCGAGCGCGCCTTCGCCCAGGCCCGCGCCGAGCGCAAGCCGGTGCTGCTGTACTGGGGCGCCACCTGGTGCCCGCCCTGCAACCAGCTCAAGGCGACCTTCTTCAACCGGCAGGACTTCGCCGCACTGTCGAAGAGTTTCGTCGCCGTGCACGTGGACGGCGACCGGCCGGGCGCACAGAAGCTGGGCCGCCGCTTCAAGGTCAGCGGCTACCCGACGATGGTGTTGTTCACGCCCGAAGGCGCCGAGATCACGCGGCTGCCGGGTGAGGCCGACGCGCCGCAGGTGATGGCGCTGCTGCAGCTCGGCCTGGCCGGCGGTCGGCCGGCGAAGGCCGTGCTGGCCGATGCGCTGGCCGGCAAGGCGCTGCCAGCCAACGAGTGGAAGTCGCTGGCCTTCTATTCCTGGGCCACCGACGACGAGCAACTGCTGCCGCGCGCCGAGGTGGCTTCCACCCTGGTGCAGCTGGCCGTCGCCAGCCCGGCGTCCGAGGCCGAGACGCAGACCCGGCTGTGGCTGAAGGCGCTGGCCGCCAGCGACGACGGCCAGGGCGTGAAGCCCGACGCCGCGTTGCGCACCCGTGTGCAGCGTGTGCTGACCGACCCGGCCTTGGCCCGCGTGCAGATGGACACTTTCAGCGGCAGCGACGCCGCGGCCATGGTGCGCGTGATGGAGCCCGAAGGCAGCGCCGGCCGCGCGCCGCTGGTGGCCCAGTTCGACGCCGCGCTGCGCCGGCTGGAAGCCGACTCCACGCTGTCGCGCGGGGATCGCATGGGGGCGTTGTATGGTCGCGTCGAACTGGCGCGCCTGGACGCACCCGAGGAAGCGGCACAGGTCCAGTTGCCCGAGCCTCTGCTGAAGGACGTGCGCGACCACGTGGCGCGTGCCGACCGCGAGATCAGCGACGGCTACGAGCGCCAGGCCGTCATCACCTTCGGTGCCGGCGTGCTGGGCCGCGCCGGGCTGTGGGCCGAGAGCGATGCGTTGCTGAAGGCCAACCTGGCCAAGAGCCATTCGCCCTACTACCTGATGAGCCAGCTCGGCGGCAACGCCCGCAAGCAGGGCCGCCACGCCGAAGCGCTGAGCTGGTACGCACAGGCCTTCGAGAAGAGCGAAGGCCCGGCGACACGGCTGCAATGGGGTTCGGGCTATTTCTCGGCGCTGGTCGACCTGGCGCCGCAGGATGCCGCGCGCGTCGAGAAGACGGCGTCGCAACTGCTGACCGAGGCGGCGCGCGACGAAGGTGCCTTCGAAGGCCGCAGCCTGCGTTCGCTGCAGCGCGTGGGCAACAAGCTGGGCACCTGGAACGCCGACGGCAAGCAGGCGGCGGTGCTGAAGCGGCTGCAGCAGCAGCTCGATGGCTTGTGTCCCAAGGTCGACACCGCCGACGGCCAGCGTGCGGCCTGCCAGGCGCTGCTCAAGCCGGCGCCGAAGAAGGCGGAGCCCGCGGCGTGAGCGCCGACGAGGATGTCGACCGCGCGCGCCGCCGCCTGGCAGCGCTGCTGCTGGGCTCTCCGCTGGCCACGCTGCCCGGCGCCCTGCACGCCGCCACCCAGGCGGCACGAGCTTCCGCCGCGGCGGCGCCGACCGCCCCCGATGACGCCGACGACTTCACCGACCGCTGGGTACACGCCTTCGCCGCCTACGGCGCGCCGAAATACGGCCCCGGCTTCACGCACTTCGACTATGTCGACCCCGAGGCACCCCAGGGCGGCACGCTGCGGCTGAAGAACCCCGACCGCCGCACCAGCTTCGACAAGTTCAACCCCTGGACGACGCGCGGCAACGCGCCGGCAGGCATCCTCATCTGGATGGTCGAGAGCCTGGGCCACCTGTGCCAGGACGAACCGCTGGCGGTCTACGGCCTGCTCGCCGAGGCGATCAAGGTGGCGCCCGACTTCGGCAGCGTCGAATTCCGCATCCGGCCCGAGGCGCGCTTCCACAATGGCGACCCGGTGCTGGCCGAGGACGTCCGCCACAGCCACGCGATGCTCTCGGGCAAGGGCGCGAGCCCGAGTGTCCAGACCTTGGTGGCCGGCATCAAGCGCGTCGAGGTGCTCGAGTCGAGGCGGGTGCGCTTCGAATTTGCCGAGAAGTCGCGCGAGCAGGTGTTCGTCGCCGCGACGATGCCGGTCTTCAGCCGCAAGTGGGGCGAGGGCAAGCCCTTCGACGAAATCGTCAACGAACATCCCATCCTGAGCGGCCCCTACGTCATCGACAAGGTCGACATGCCGCGGCGCATCGAGTTCAGGCTCGACCCGGCCTACTGGGGGGCGAAGCTGGCGGTGCGGCGCGGGCACTTCAATTTCGAGCGCGTCGTCTACCGCATGTACAGCGACAACCTGATCGCGCTGGAAGCCTTCAAGGCCGGCGAGTTCGACCTCATCAAGGAATACCGCTCGCGCACCTGGGTGCGCCAGCACAAGGGCGTGAAGTGGGACGACGGCCGCATCGTCAAGTCCGATCTGAAGACCGGCTTCGGCTACTACATGCAGGCCTACAACATCAACCTGCGCCGACCGCTGTTCCAGGACATCCGCGTGCGCGAGGCGCTGGTCTACACCTACGACTTCGAGACGCTGAACAAGACGAAGGTGTTCACGCGCGTCAACAGCGCCTTCAACAATACCGAATTCGCCGCCGAGGGCCTGCCGGGGCCGGGTGAGCTGGCGCTGCTGGAGCCTTGGCGCGCCGAGCTGCCGCCGCGGGTCTTCGGCCCCGCCTTCGTGGCGCCGCGCACCGACGGCAGCCCGCACGGCCTGCGCCAGAACCTGCTGCGGGCGCGCGCGCTGCTGGACGAGGCAGGCTGGAAGCTCGACGGTGACGGCGTGCTGCGCAATCCCAAGGGCGAGGCCTTCGAGTTCGAGTACATGCAGCCGCAGGTATCGAGCAACGTCGACTGGCAGCGCAACCTGCGCAAGCTCGGCATCACGATGAAGGACCGCGTCGTCGACTTCGCGCTCTACAGCCGCCGCCTGCAGAACTACGACTACGACATGGTGACGATCGCCGAGGGCGCCTTCACGCTGCCCGAGGCGGCGACGCTCGCGGCGCTGTACGGCAGCAAGAGTTTTGCCGAGCCGGGCAACAGCAACTACCGCGGCGTCGACAGCCGCGTCGCCGACGCGCTGATCGCCGCCATCCGCGATGCACGCTCGATGGCCGAGCTGCGCGACGCCGCGCGTGCCTTCGACCGCGTCGTCACCTGGAGCTTCTGGCAAGTCCCCGACCTGTTCAGCGCCACCGAGAACGTCTCGCACTGGGACAAGTTCGGCAAACCGAAGGTGATGGCGCCGTATTTCCGCGCCGACACGCTGATCGGCGGCTTCGTCGAGCACGGCCCCTGGCCGCTGTGGACCTGGTGGGACCAGTCGCTGGACAAGCGCAAGCGCAAGACCTGAGACCCTCGCATGCTCGCCTACGTCCTCAAGCGTGTGGCCCTGATGGTGCCGACCCTGCTCGGGCTGCTGCTGCTGACCTTCGTCGTGCTGCAGTTCGTTCCCGGCGGCCCGGTCGAGACCATCCTCGCCGAGGCGCGCGCCGGCGGCGGCAGCGAGGGCATCAGCTACAAGGCCGGCCGCGACGTCGACGCCCAGCAGCGCGAGGAACTGATGAAGCAGTTCGGCTTCGATAAGCCGGCGCACGAACGATTCCTGAAGATGATCGGCGACTATGCGCGCTTCGATCTGGGCAAGAGCTTTCTGCAGAACAAGACGGTGTGGGAGCTGATCAAGGAGAAGCTGCCGGTGAGCGTCTCGCTCGGGCTGTGGACCTTCCTCATCAGCTACGCCATCAGCATCCCGCTCGGGGTGGTCAAGGCGGTGCGCGAGGGCACTCGCTTCGACCTGGTGACCACCTTCTTCGTGCTGCTGGGTTATTCGATCCCGGGTTTCGTGCTCGGCGTGCTGCTGATCGTGCTGTTCGCCGGCGGCACCATCTTCGACTGGTTTCCGCTGCGCGGCCTGATCAGCGACAACTTCGCCGAGCTCAGCACCTGGGGCAAGGTCAAGGACTATTTCTGGCACCTGACGCTGCCGCTGACCTGCCTCGTCATCACCAGCTTCGCCGTCGTCACGCTGCTGACGAAGAACACCTTCGTCGAGGAGATCCGCAAGCAGTACGTGCTGGTGGCGCGCAGCAAGGGCCTGAGCCAGGAGCGCGTGCTCTTCAAGCACATCTTCCGCAACGCGCTGATCCCGCTCGTGACCGGCTTCCCGGCCGCCTTCATCGGCGCCTTCTTCACCGGCAGCGTGCTGATCGAGACGCTGTTCTCGCTCGACGGCCTCGGGCCTGCTGAGCTACGAGAGCGTGATCCGGCGCGACTACCCGGTGGTGCTGGGGTCGCTGTACCTGTTCGCGCTCATCGGCGTCGTCGTCAAGCTGGTCTCGGACCTGCTGTACACGGTGGTCGACCCGCGCGTGCAGTTCGCCTCGGTGGGCAAGTGAGAGAACGACCATGAGCGCCGTCCTGCCCAACCCCTCGTCCGGGTCCGATGCCGACGCCATCGCGCCGGCCGCTGCCGCCAAGCCCGCGTCGCCCAACGCGCGCGCCTGGGCGCGCTTCAAGCGCAACCGGATGGGCTACGTCTCGCTGTGGATCTTCGGCGTGCTGCTGCTGCTGGCCACCTGCGCCGAGCTGATCAGCAACGACCGGCCGCTGCTGGCGCGCATCGACGGCCAGTGGCACGCGCCGGTGTTCAGCAACCCCAGCGAACGCACGCTGGGCGGCGACTTCGACACCGCGACCGACTGGAAGGACCCGCTCGTCGACGAGCTGCTGGCCAGGCCCGGCAACATCGCGCTGTTCACGCTCAACCCGCACTCGGCCGATTCGCTGGACTATTTCGACCCCACGCTGCCGCCGGGCGCGCCGAGCGCGAAAAATTGGCTCGGCACCGACAGCAAGGGCCGCGACCTGCTGGCGCGGTTGATCTACGGCTTTCGCATCAGCGTCTGGTTCGCGCTCGCGCTCACGGCGGTCGGCACCGCGATCGGCATCGCCGCCGGCGCGCTGCAGGGCTATTTCGGCGGCAAGGTCGACATCCTGCTGCAGCGCTTCGTCGAGATCTGGGGCGCGCTGCCCGAGCTCTACCTGCTGATCATCTTCGCCAGCGTCTTCGAGCCCTCGCTGCTGCTGCTGCTGATCCTGCTCAGCCTGTTCGGCTGGATCGGGCTGAGCGACTACGTGCGCGCCGAATTCCTGCGCAACCGCGGCCTGGAGTTCGTGAAGGCGGCGCGCGCGCTCGGCCTGTCCAACGCCCAGATCATCTGGCGCCACGTGCTGCCCAACAGCATGACGCCGGTGATCACCTTCATGCCCTTTCGCATGGCGGGTGCGATCCTGGCGCTGACCAGCCTCGACTTCCTGGGCCTGGGCGTGCCGCAGAGCGTGCCCAGCCTGGGCGAGCTGCTGCGGCTGGGCAAGGAAAACCTCGACGCCTGGTGGATCATCGGCAGCACCTTCGTCGTGCTGGTGGGCACGATGCTGCTGCTGACCTTCATCGGCGACGCGTTGCGCGACGCGTTCGATACGCGGAAGTCGTGATGGGCGAAAGACTTCAACGCAGAGGCGCAGAGGGCGCAGAGGGCGCAGAGGAAGACACGGCTCCAGAGAAATCCTTGACCGATGTTGTGATCGGTGCGGCGATCGAGGTTCACCGGGTGCTGGGGCCAGGGCTGCTGGAAGGAATTTATGAACGGGCACTGCGAGTGGAATTGGCGTCGCGGGCCATCGCCTGCCGTGCCCAGGTACCCGTGCCTGTGGTCTACAAGGGCCAGTCCCTGGGAAGCGATCTCCGTCTGGACCTGGTGGTCGATGCGCGTGTCATCGTCGAGGTCAAGGCCGTCGCGGCATTGGAGGAAGTGCATGCCGCCCAATTACTGAGCTACCTGCGCTTGACAGGGTTGCGCGCAGGCCTGCTGATCAACTTCAACGTTCCCGTCCTGCGCCACGGCATCCGCCGCGTCGCCAATACCAGGCATGCCTCTGCGCCCTCTGCGTCCTCTGCGCCTCTGCGTTGAACGTATTCACGATGCCCACCCAACCCTTGCTTCAGATCGACCACCTGAGCGTGCGCTTCGGCGCCAGCACGGTGGTCGACGACGTCTCGTTCTCGATCGCCGCTGGCGAGAAGTTTGCGCTTGTGGGCGAGAGCGGGTCGGGCAAGAGCATCACCGCGCTGAGCGTGTTGCGCCTCGTCGATGCCGCCGTCACCACCGGCAGCATCCGCTTCGAAGGCGAAGACCTGATGGCCAGGAGCGAGCCGCAGATGCGGGCCATCCGCGGCGCGCGCGTCGGCATGATCTTCCAGGAGCCGATGACGGCGCTGAATCCGCTGTTCACGGTCGGCAACCAGATCGCCGAAATGCTGACGCTGCACGAAGGCCTGCCCAAGGCAGCGGCGCGCGCCCGCGCCATCGAACTGCTGGCGCGCACCGGCATTCCGGAACCCGAAAAGCGCGTCGATGTCTATCCGCACCAGTTGAGCGGCGGCCAGCGTCAGCGCGCCATGATCGCCATGGCGCTGGCCTGCCGGCCGAAGCTGCTGATCTGCGACGAGCCCACCACGGCGCTGGACGTCACCATCCAGGCGCAGATCTTGGCGCTGCTGGACGAACTGCAGGCCGAAATGGGCATGGCGCTGCTGTTCATCACCCACGACCTGAACCTGGTGCGCCGCTTCACGCACCGCGTGGGCGTGATGGAGCGCGGGCGGCTGGTCGAGGCCGGCGCCACGGCCGAAGTCTTCGGCGCACCGCAGCATCCGTATACGAAGAAGCTGCTCGCCAGCCGTCCCCAGCGGGTCGTGCATCCGGTGCCCGACGACGCGCCGATCCTGGTCCAAGGCGAAGGCGTCGGCGTCGCCTTCACTTTCAGGGAAGGCCTCTTCGGCAAGCGCCAGTTCCAGGCGGTGAAGAACGCCACGCTGCAGCTGCGCCGCGGCGAAACGCTGGGCATCGTGGGCGAATCGGGCTCGGGCAAGACGACGCTGGGCATGGCGCTGCTGGCGCTGCAGCCCCTGTCGGCCGGCAGCATCCACCTGGGCGCTGAGCGCATCGACAACGCCGACCGCACCCGCTTGCGCGGCATGCGTCGGCGCATGCAGGTGGTGTTCCAGGACCCCTTCGCCTCGCTCAGCCCGCGCATGACCGTCGGCCAGATCGTCGGCGAGGGCCTGGCCCTGCACCGCGGCGACTTGAGCGCCGCCGAACGCGAAAAGCTGGTTCTGGACATGCTGGAAGAGGTGGGCCTGTCCGAACGCCAGGGCGTGGCCGGCGTGCTGCAGCGCTACCCGCATGAATTCAGCGGCGGCCAGCGCCAGCGCATCGCCATCGCGCGCGCCGTGGTGCTGCGGCCCGAGGTGCTGGTGCTGGACGAGCCCACCTCGGCGCTGGACGTGTCGGTGCAGCAGCAGGTGCTCAAGCTGCTGTCCGATTTGCAGCGGCGCTACGGCCTGAGCTACATCTTCATCAGCCACGACCTGGCGCTGGTGCGCGCCATGTCGCACCGCGTGATGGTCATGAAGAATGGCGACGTGGTCGAGGAAGGCGAAGCCGAAGCTTTGTTTGCCGCGCCGCGCCAGCCGTATACGCAGGAACTGCTGGCGGCGGCCTTCCTGGACGCCGCCGTGCCTTGAGCCGGCCGGCGCGATACTCGTCGCCCTGTCCACGCAGTCCGCCTACCGACCATGAGCCGACCCATCCTTGACGAATCCGGCATCCACCCCGCGGTGCGCGCACGCATCGCCAGCCATCACCAGGATACGCTGCGTGAAGTGCAGGACGCCGTGGCGCAGCATGCCGTGGTTGTGGTGGGCATGCGCCACAACCCCTTCTGCCGCAAGGCACGCAAGGCGCTGGATGCCGCCGGCGTGCCCTTCGAATACCTGGAATACGGCAGCTACCTGAGCGAATGGCGGCGGCGCAATGTGCTGAAGATGTGGACCGGTTGGCCCACGCTGCCGATGGTCTTCGTCAAGGGCGCGCTGGTGGGCGGCGCGGAAGACCTGGAGCGGCTGATCCGCAGCGGCGAACTGAAGCAGCTGCTCGGCTGAGCCACGCGCCCCGCCACGGCCGGTCGCGACCGGCCGTGGCGGGGGTGCAGCGACGACGGCCTGCCTACAATCGCGGCGATGTCGCTCGACCACCAGTTCGTCCTCACGATCGCCTGCCGCGACACCAAGGGCATCGTGCACGCGGTCTCGGGCCTGCTCTACCAGGCCGGCTGCAACATCATCGACTCGCAGCAGTTCGGCGACCTGCAAGGCGACGACGCCACCGGCCTGTTCTTCATGCGCGTTCACTTCCAGGCGCCACCGCAGCTGGCCACGCCGGGCACGCTGCAGGCCTTGTTCGAGCACACGCGGCAGCAGTTCGGCATGCAGGCGCACTTTCACGCGCTGGCCGCGCGGCCGCGGCTGTTGCTCATGGTCAGCCAGCACGGCCACTGCCTGAACGACCTGCTGTACCGCTGGAAGAGCGGCTCGCTGGCGGTGGACATCCCGGCGATCGTCTCCAACCATCGCGCGTTCGAGGACCTGGCGGCCAGCCACGGCATCCCGTTCCACCACCTGCCGTTGCCGGCCGGCAGCGATGCTGGCGCGAGAGCCGACGCCAAGGCGGCGCAGGAGCGGCGCGTGCAGGAGATCGTGGCCGCCGAGCGCGTAGATCTCGTCGTGCTGGCGCGCTACATGCAGATCCTGAGCGCCGATTTCTGCGCCGCGCTGGCCGGCCGCGCCATCAATATCCACCACAGCTTCCTGCCCAGCTTCAAGGGCGCGCGGCCGTATTTCCAGGCCCATGCACGCGGCGTCAAGCTCATCGGTGCCACCGCGCACTACGTCACCGCCGACCTGGACGAAGGGCCGATCATCGAACAGGACGTGCAGCGCGTGGACCACACGCTGTCGGCCGACGATTTCACCGCCGTGGGACGCGACATCGAAAACATGGTGCTGGCACGCGCCGTGCGCTGGCACGTGGAGCACCGCGTGCTGATCAACGGCCACAAATGCGTGGTCTTCCGCTGAAGCGCCAGCCATGGCCCGACCCCCCGCCGCCAGCCTGATCGGAAGCGCCGACGAAGTGGAAGCCGAGTTCTACGAAGCGCTGCGCCGCGGCGATGTCGAACGCCTGATGGCGCTGTGGGCCGACGACGACGAGATCGTCTGCGTGCACCCCGGCGGCATGCGCATCGTGGGCGGCGCGGCCATCCGGGCCAGCTTCGAGGCCATCTTCGCCAATGGCGGCATTCCGGTGCGGCCCGAGCAGGTGCACCGGCTGGCCGCCATGGGCAGCGCGCTGCACCACCTGGTGGAGCGCATCGAGGTGAGCGGCGAACAAGGTCCGCAGACGGCCTGGGTGACCGCCACCAACCTGTACCTGAAGACGACACGGGGCTGGCGTCTGGCTTCGCACCACGCCAGTCCGGCGCTGGGCCACGAACCGCCGGTGGTCGGCGGCGAGCCGCCGTCCACGCTGCACTGAGAAGAACGCAGCGATGCACGGCTACCGCGCGCCGCGCTGGCTGCCGGGCGGCAACCTGCAGACGATCTGGGCCGCGCGCGCCTCGCGCCGCCACCTGGGGCCGCCGCCGCGCTTCGAACGCGAGCGCTGGGCCACGCCCGACGGTGACTTCATCGACGTCGACCACCTGGTGCCGCCGCCGACCGCGACGCCGCAGCCCGTGGTTTCGGCGGGCGCCCCGAGGCACCATCTGGTGCTGTTCCACGGCCTGGAGGGCAGCAGCGAAAGCCAGTATGCGCAGGCCTTCGCCAGCGTGGCGCGCAGCCGCGGCTGGGCCTATTCGGTGCCGCATTTCCGCGGCTGTTCGGGCGAACTCAACCGCGCGCCGCGCGCCTACCACTCGGGCGACTTCGAGGAGGTCGGCTGGATCCTGCAGCGCCTGCGCGCCCTGCACGGTGCGCCGCTGCTGGTGGTGGGCATCTCGCTGGGCGGCAATGCCTTGCTGCGCTGGGCGCAGGAAGCCGGCGACAGCGCCGCCGCCACGGCCGCTGCGGTGGCCGCGGTGTGCTCGCCCATCGACCTGGCCGCTTCCGGCGCGGCCATCGACCGCGGCTTCAACCGGCTCGTCTATACGCGCATGTTCCTGGCCACGATGAAGCCCAAGGCGCTGGCCAAGTGGCAGCAGCACCCGGGGCTGTTCGACCGTGAGCGGCTGGCCGCGGCGCGCACGCTGTACGAGTTCGACGACGTCTTCACCGCGCCGCTGCACGGCTTTCGCGACACGGCCGACTACTGGCAGCGCGCGTCGGCCAAGCCGCACCTGGCGCGCCTGCGCATTCCGGCGCTCGTGCTCAATACCGCCAACGACCCCTTCGTGCCGGCGGCTTCGCTGCCGCCGGGGCCGGCGCAGCTGGGGCGTTTCGTCACGCTGTGGCGGCCGACGCACGGCGGGCACGTGGGCTTTCCGCGCGGCGGCTTCCCTGGCCACGTGCTGGCCATGCCGCAGGCGGTGGCCGACTGGCTGGCCGAGCGTGCCTGACGGGCGCTAAGCTTCAGGCCATGGACGACATCGTCAAGGCGGCCATGGCCAAGTGGCCCCACGTGCCGCACTGCCACGGCTGGCTGGCGCTGGACGCGCGCGGCGACTGGTATCTGCGCGACGACCAGGCCCAGGCCGCCGGCTCCTTTCCGCAGGTCAAGGGCAGCCGCATCGTGCACGACAAGCTGCTGGCCTTCATCCAGCGCAACTATGCGCATGACGGGCAAGGCGCCTGGTTTTTCCAGAACGGGCCACAGCGCGTGTACGTGGAACTGGAAGCCGCGCCTTTTGTATGGCGCCTGGACGCCGCACCCGGCTGGCCGGTGACGGCCCACACCGGCCAGCCAGCGCAGGTGCGCAGCATCTGGCTCGACGAACGCGGCCGCCTGTTCCTGGACACCGACCTCGGTTTCGGTCTGGTGCACTCGCTGGACATGGGGCTGGCGGCGCAGGCGCTGGACGACGGCGCCTGGGTGCCGGCCGAGCTGCCTTTCGCCGACATGCCGGCACGTTTCGGCTATGTGCTGCGGCCCCAGGAAAAAGCCGCCCCGGGGGCGGCTTCGCATCGGGCGGGTTGAAGCTCAGTTCGGCGCGCTGGCGGCCGATGCGGCCGGCGCTGGCGGCTCGGCGAGCTTCCCGCCAGCCTGGTTGGTCATGTACACGATGGCGCGGCCGATCTCGTAGTCCGAGTATTCGCCGCCACCCTGCGCGGCCATGGCGCCCTTGCCCTTGAGCACCGAAGTCAGCAGCGCCTCGTAGCCCGTGGCGATGCGCGGCGCCCAGGCCGCGGCGTCGCCGAACTTGGGCGCGCCGGCGGCACCCACGGCGTGGCAGGCGGCGCACTGGCCGGTGTAGACCTGCTCGGCCGTGCGCAGCGCGCGCGGCGCGCTGGCGTCGCGGATTTCCACCGACCCGACGCGCTGCAGCCGCAAGGCCACGGCCTCCGGCCCGAGGCCGTCGCTGCCGGCCGACGGCTTGGCGCCGAAGTCGACGTAATTCACGAGCAGGATGATGGCGACGATGGGCACCACGAACGAGGCCACCACCGCAATGATCAGCTGCTTGGGCGTCTTGATCGGGCCTTCGTGTGGGCCGTCATCGTGGGGCGCGGTGGAGTGCGGGTCGCTCATGGGATCCTCGGGTCTGGGGCGCTAGGCCGGAGCGGGCAAAAGCCCATGATTATAGGTGCCGCGAGCCTGGCTTCCACGCCGCAGCGGGGCCGGCAGAGGTGGCGGCGCTAGAATGCGCGCTGCCACGCGACCGTGGTGAAGTGGATATCATGCGGCCCTCCGAAGGCCACGTCGCAGGTTCGATTCCTGCCGGTCGCACCAGGCGGGTCGAGCCACGCTCCCCGCTGTTATCCAAGGCAATCCGTGTCGGTTCTGCCAACACTCGCTTGACGCCAAGCGCTGCCACGATGTGCCCCGCCTGGGCTCCGATCGACACACCACAATGGCTACCGATGAGCGTGTGCCGCGAACGTCATGAACAGTGCAGGGCGACGGAAGCGCGGATGTCAGGGCAGTCCTGCCGCACCAGATCGCCGCATCCCTTCCCGGGAGGTGAATGAACAAGAAGGCCCTGTCCGAGAGCGACATCTGCGACAAGTTCATCCGGCCGGCCATGGAACAGGCCGGTTGGGATGGCATGGTGCAGGTCTATCGCGAATTCCCGCTGCGCGCCGGGCGGGTCGTGGTCCGCGGCCGCCGGGCCAAGCGTGACGCCTCGACGGTGCTCCGGGCGGACTACGCCCTGTTCTTCAAGCCCAACATTCCGCTGGCCGTCGTCGAGGCCAAGGACAACCACCACGCCGTGGGCGCCGGCATGGCGCAGGCCATCCACTACGCCCAACTGCTGGACGTGCCGTTCAGCTTCGCCAGCAACGGCGACGGCTTCGTCTTCCGCGACGCGACACTCACCGACGGGGTGCTTGAACGCAACCTGACGCTGGCCGAGTTCCCGTCCCCCGCCGAGTTGTGGGCGCGCTATTGCGCCTGGAAAGGCTGGACGCCCGAGGTACGCCAGGTCACCGAGCACGACTACGCGCCAGCCAAGACGCCGCGCTACTACCAGCTCAATGCCATCAACCGCACGGTCGAGGCGGTGGCCCGCGGCCAGAAGCGTGCGCTGCTGGTCATGGCCACCGGCACCGGCAAGACCTATACCGCCTTCCAGATCATCTGGCGGCTGTGGAAGAGCGGCCAGCTGCTGCGGCAGGTGATCAACAAGCTGGGCGCTATCGACTTCAACCGCCAGGCCGAGCGCCACCAGTTCAACGACCTGTACGAAAAGATCCTGCGCGACCTGCAAAGCGCCGGCAACGCGGGCGAGTTCTACACGCCGCGCGCCGTCACGCAGTTCATGGTGGACATGGTGAACCCGCAACTGGGCGAAAAGGTGCTGGACCCGGCCACCGGCACCGGCGGCTTTCTGGTCTGCGCCATCGAACACCTGCGCCAGCAGGTGAACAACACCGAGCAGGAGGCCCTGCTGCAAAGCAGCATCCTGGGCGTGGAGAAGAAGCAGCTGCCGCACCTGCTGTGCGTGACTAATTTGCTGCTGCACGGCATCGAGGTGCCCAGCAACGTGCGCCACGACAACACCCTGGCCCGCCCGCTGCGCGACGTCACGCCGGCCGAGCGCGTGGACGTGGTGCTGACCAACCCGCCCTTCGGCGGCATCGAGGAGCCCGGCATCGAGGCCGGCTTTCCGGCCGACGTGCGCACCAAGGAAACGGCCGACCTGTTCCTGGTGCTCATCAAGCACATCCTGAAGGCCAACGGCCGCGCCGCACTGGTGCTGCCCGACGGCACGCTGTTCGGCGAAGGCGTGAATACGCGCATCAAGGAACAGCTGCTGGCCGAATGCAACCTGCACACCATCGTGCGCCTGCCCAACGGCGTGTTCGCGCCCTACACCGGCATCAAGACCAATCTGCTGTTCTTCACCAAGGGCCGGCCGACTTCCACCATCTGGTACTACGAGCACCCCTACCCGACGGGCGTGAAGAACTACAACAAGACCAAGCCGATCCGCATCGAGGAGTTCGACGCCGAGAAGGCCTGGTGGGGCAGCGAGGCCGATGGTTTTGCGGCGCGGGTGGAGAACGAGCGGGCGTGGAAGGTGGACATCGCGGCCATCAAGGCAGCGGGCTACAACCTGGACCAGAAGAACCCGCACGCGCCGGAGGCGGTGAGCCATGACCCGGACGAATTGCTGCGTGACTACGCACGATTGCAAGCCGAGGCGCAGGGCCTGCGGAATCAGCTGAAGGCGATCCTGGCCGAGTCGCTGGTGGGTGGACGATGACCCGGAAGAAGCCCACACGGCCCGCAGCCCTGGTGCCCCCACAAGCGGCGGTCGGCCCCGGCGACGAAGCGCTGTACGGCCAGATCCGCGAGGTGCTGGCCCAGGCCCGAAAGCTGGCTCACCGGCAGGTGAACCAGGCCATGGTGCTGGCCTACTGGAACGTGGGCCGTTTGATCGTGGAGCACGAACAGGCCGGCCAGGCCCGCGCCGCCTACGGCACGCGGCTGCTGTCCGCGCTGGCCCAGCGGCTGACGGCCGAGTTCGGGCCGGGCTTTGCCGTGCAGAGCCTGCGCAACTTCCGCCAGCTGTACCAGGCGTTTGGCGTGCAGGAGATTCGCTCCACGCCGTGGAGCGAATTGAGCTGGTCGCACCTGCGGGTGCTGATGCGCGTGGCCGACCCCGACGCCCGAAGCTGGTACGCCACCGAAGCCGCCGCGCAGACCTGGGGCGTGGCGGCGCTGGACCGCCAGATCGGCGCGCTGTACTACGAACGCCTGCTGTCCAGCCAGGACAAGGCCGCCGTGCAGGCCGAGGCAAACGCGCTGGTGCAGCGCGAAGCGCGCGCCGACCCGCGCGACTTCATCCGCGACCCGTATGTGCTGGACTTTCTGGGCGCGCAGCCCGGCGCGGCGCTGTACGAACGCGACCTGGAGCAAGGTCTGCTGAACCAGTTGCAGAAATTTCTGCTGGAGCTGGGCAAGGGCTTTGCCTTCGTGGCGCGCCAGCAGCACCTGCGGGTGGAAGGCGAAGACGCCTTCGTCGACCTGGTGTTCTACAACTTCATCCTGAAATGCTTCGTGCTGGTGGAGCTGAAGGTGGGCAAGCTCAGCCATCAGGACGTGGGGCAGATGGACATGTATGTGCGCGTGTGGGACGAGCGCCAGCGGAGCGTTGGCGACGGTCCCACCATCGGCCTGATCCTGTGCAGCGAGCGCAACGATGCCGTGGCGCGCTATTCACGGCTGGCCGATGGCGGGCCGCTCTACGCCAGCCGTTACCAGGCCTGGCTGCCGACCGAAGCCGAGCTGCAGGCCGAACTGTCGCGTGACCGCGCGCTGTGGGAATTGGGGCAGGCGGAGGGCGACGGGTGAGTGCGGTGCTGGAGGCGCGGGAGCCGGGGGCGCGGCATCTGGAGGCGGTGCAGCCGGCGCTGGTGCGGCGGTTTGAGTTGCTGGCGACGGCGCCGGGTGGGGTGGCGAGGCTGCGGGAGTTGATTCTGACGCTGGCGGTGCAAGGGAAGCTGGTGCCGCAGAATCCAGCTGACGAACCCGCCTCGGACATGGTCGCTCGGTTGGTGGCATCGCGATCCAAACGCAGGAAGCAGGGTATCGACGCCGACTTTTTTGACGTTGCCAGTTGCGATCCGTCAACTTTGCCGTGCGATCTACCGGCGGGCTGGGGGCGGATACGCCTGAGTAATCTCGGGGAATTCTGCGGTGGCAAGACACCGAGCAAACAGAACCCCACATATTGGTCGGGGTTGATCCCGTGGATCACACCGACAGGCTCTTCAGCGATACACATTTCCGCTGCCGCCAAGTGCCGAGCAAGCCCGCATCGCCGCCCGCGTCACCAAACTCCGCCGCCTCTGCGCCGACCTCCGCCAGCGCCTGGCCGCCAGCCAGACCACCCAGTCCCGCCTGGCCGAAGCCCTGGTCGATTCCGCGATCGCCTGAGTGCGCCACGGCCATGGACGTGACCGACCTGCCTCCATCCCTCGCCAGCACCCTGCTGCCTCAGCTGATACTCCGCGGCGAATCGCGGCGCCTGGAATTCAAGCGCGTCAGCGGCAAGATGGTGGGCAAGGCGCTGGAAACCGTCTGCGCCTTCGCCAACACCCAGGGTGGCACGCTGGTGCTGGGCATTGCCGACCTGAAGGAGTTTCAAGGCACGGCCCGCCTGTTCGGCGTGGAAGAGAACCCCGAGGCCGTGGACGAGCTGCAGCGCAAGCTGCTCACCGAATTCCAGCCCGCCATCGACGGCCTGCGGCTGCAGCGCATCACCAGCCCGCTGCACAACGGCCCGGCCAAGGGTATGGCCGGCACCGTGCTGCTGCTGCAGGTGCCACGCAGCCCGCGCGTGCATTCCATCGTCAACGGCGGCACCTACACCCGGCTGGATGCCGGCAACCGCATGCTGAGTGCCAGCGAGGTCACGGCGCTGTCGTACCAGCGTGGCGAGCGCAGCGCCACCAGAGAGCCCGTGGCGGTGCCGCTCACCCGCCTGCAGACCGGTGCCTGGCAGCGCTTCGCCGCCCAGCGCGGCCCGCTGACCGGCGCCTTCGGCGACCAGTTGCTCCGCATCGGCCTGGCCGACGAAGTGGACGGGGCCGTGTTGCCACGCCGCGCCGCCGTGCTGCTGTTTGCCGACGAGCCGGGCAACCTGCTGGCGGCCTTCGACAGCCGCGCTGATATCCGCGTGATGGTCTACGACGGCAAGCACGCCGTGGCTGGCGCCACGCCCAACCTGCGCAAGCCGCCCAAGACCGTGCGCGGCCCGCTGGTCGACCAGATCGACGTCGCCGTGCGCCTGGTGCTGGACGAGCTGGCCCAGGGGCTGACGCTCAGCAGCAGCGGTTTCCGCACCGTGCATGGTTACCCGGCACGGGTGGTGAAAGAGGCCATCGTTAACGCCGTGATCCACCGCGACTACCGGCTCAACCGCGACATCTTCGTGCGCATCTTCGACGACCGCATCAAGGTCGAAAGCCCGGGCTTGCTGCCCGGCGCCATCACACCGGCCACGATTGCCCGTGCCGGATCGAAGGCCCGCAACCCGCTGATCGCCGTCAACCTGCGCGAGTTTCCAGACCCGCCCAATATCGACGCTGGCGAGGGCGTGCCGATGATGTTCGCCGAAATGGCGCGCTCCGAGCTCTACCCGCCGCAGTACCGGCAGAACACCGACGCCGCGGTGGAGAGCGTCACGGTCACCTTGTTCAACCTGAAGCGGCCCAGCGCCTGGGACGAAGTCAGCGACTGGATCGACCGCGAAGGCGCGATCGCCAACGCCGACGTGGTGCGCATTGCCGGCGTCGACACGCTCAAGGCATCGAAGATGCTGATCGCCTGGCGCGAGCAGGGGCTGCTGGTCCCACTGCCCGGGCGGGCGAAGCGGAACATGGCTTACACCAAGCCTAGCACCGCAGAAGGCCCGATCCCGTTGTTATCTCGCCTGGCAGATAACAACGGTGATGGAGGCTGAAACGTGCTTCAAGATCGACTAACTGCATCACGAGTCTTCGTGTCTCCCGGCGGGGTGGTGCGAGCTGCCGGGCACCTGCACGCCCACGCTGCTGGCCAGCAGCAAGCTCGTGAGCGACAGCAAGTCGCCACGCTGAGGTTTACCTCCCGGCGAGCTTCAGGTTACTTCAAAGCACCTTCGAGACGCTGCCCAGACCAGCCGCCATGCGTCGGGCCTCTTGCCGTACGAGGCCGGCGATGGACCGCGTCGCGGGCAGTCGAACGCCACGGCGTGCCGGCCGCGCCGCTCAGAACGCCGAGCGCGAGAAGAGGTGATGCAGGTTGCTGCGTTCGTCCACCCGCGCGAAGCGGGCGTCGCGCACGCGGTAGGCGGCGCGGCCGTGCGGGGTGTCTGCCGGGGGCCACCTCGAGCGTGCCCTGAAGCCACAGCCTGTAGGGCAGCATCGCGCGCGGCAGCGGCTGCATGCCGGTGGCATGGATGCGCTGGTTGGCCGGCGGCGGCGGGCGATGGATGCAGCCGTCGAGAAAGGGCACGAAGACAACCCGCCGCGGGTCCGATGCTTCCTCTTGCGGCCAGGGCAGTGCGAAGCCGGCGATGCGCACCGCGCCCGCATGCAGCGCCGGGGCCGGCGGCGCTTCGTCACCCAGGCGGCGAAGCTGGGCCAGCAGCACGCGTGCGCGCGGATCCTCGTCCGTCAGGCTGGCCACCTGGGCCGCCGGCAGGCTGCCGAAGTAGCGGGCCGAATCCCAGCCGGGGGCCATGAGCTTGCGCCAGGCCAGATCGCCTGGGCGGGTGGGTTCCAGCAGCGGCTCGCCCGGCGCAGCGGCCGGGGCCGGGTCGGCCGCAGCTGCGGCAACGGCCGGTTCGAGCGCCAGCGCCAGCGTCAGCCCGGTGAACAGGCGCCGACGGTCGCAGCCGAACCGGCGTTTGCCGGCGTCACCGGCTGTCACTTCCAGCGCCCGTTCTGCGGCAGCGGCGGACAAGCGGGCCGTGCCAACGCCGTTGGCGCAGCCCAGGCGCGCAACCGCAGTCGACGGGTGACCGTGGCCGTGTGCGCCTGGGGTGGCGAGGAAAGCCTCAGCGGCAGTGGTGCCGAATCCGGCCGGTGTCGTGGGCGGCTGATTGCGCATGGCGGTCCTGACTTCTTGGGTGATGCGTTGTGGCTTTGCCCGCCGCGGTGGCATCCGTCCTGCCGGGCTATTCAGGTTTTCGGCAGACGCTGGCCCAGCTTGAGAGCGCACCCAGCGCCGCTGCGCATGGGCCGCACCGGGCGACAATCCCCGAAGCCCGAACCGGTCGCGCGCCGCGCGCCGCCTCATACCTGTTACCTGCAAGGAAGTTGCCATGTCCCACACCTGGTCCGATCTGCTGATGGCCGATCACGAGCAGACCGAGAAGGTCATCGACGCGCTGGAGAAGCGCTGGAGCGAACAGCCGCCCGACCCGGCCACCGTGGCCAAGGCGCTGCGCTATTTCTCCGAATTCGCCGACGCCTGCCACAACCAGAAGGAGGAACAGCACCTGTTCCCGCGGCTGCAGGCGGCCGGCATTCCCAGCCACGGCGGCCCGCTGGCCGTGATGCTGGCCGAGCACGAGCGCAGCCAGCAGTTGCTGGCCCGCTTTCGCATGCTGGGCGCCCGCGTGGCCGGCGGCGAGGCGGGTGCCGCCGCCGAGATGGTGAGCGTCTTCCTGGAATACGGCGCGCTGCTGAAGAACCACTACTGGAAGGAAAACGACATCCTGTACCCGATGGGCCGGCGCGCGCTTTCGCCGCAGGACAGCGCCGACATCGTGGCCGGCATCGAGGCGCTGGAGGCCGGGCTGGGCGCCGACACGCGCCAGCGTTACCAGGCGCTGGCGCGCGAACTCACTCAGGGCAGCATCGAAGACCTGTCCGCGGGGCTGGACAAGCACGTGCTCGCGGCCATGCTGAATACGCTGCCGGTGGAGCTTTCGTTCGTGGACGCCGACGACCGCGTGCGCTATTTCAGCCACGAGAACCAGGCCAAGATCTTTCCGCGGTCGCGCGGCGTCATCGGCATGAAGGTGCACAACTGTCACCCGCCCAAGA
The DNA here is from genome assembly GCA_034522875.1 of Rubrivivax sp. Lineage (GTDB taxonomy): Bacteria > Pseudomonadota > Gammaproteobacteria > Burkholderiales > Burkholderiaceae_C > Rubrivivax. Next base: position 138,686 of record JAXHKY010000036.1, read on the forward strand.
GCCTGCACATGGTCGAGCAGATCCTGGCCGACTTCAAGGCCGGCCGCCGCGACAGCGCCGATTTCTGGATCGACATGGCGGGTCGGAAACTGCACATCCGCTACCTGGCCGTGCACGGCGCCGAAGGTGGTTATTTGGGCTGTCTGGAAACCGTGCAGGACATCACTGCCATCCAGCAGCTCAGCGGGCAGAAGCGGCTGCTGGATTGATGCGCAAAGGAACGCGGGAAGGGCTGGCAGTGCAAGCGCGGGCGGACCGGACCGGCGTTTCCGATGGCGTGCGATTCGCCGAGGAACTCCACGCTCAGCTGCGCCAGGCCTTTGCCGGCCGCGCCGTGCCGCGCGTGAAGGCGCTGCACCTGCCGCCGGTGCCGTGGGCCGGTACCCGCGACGGCGAGTTCGGCGCGCTGGAACTTGACAGCGGCGCGCTGGGTTTGAGCTATGTGCTGCTCGACGACACGCTGGCCACCCTGGCCCAGGCCGGCGCCGCGGTGCAGGGGGCCGACGCGCTGGACGTGGCAAGCTGGTGGGTGGAGGGCGCAGTGCAGGGCCGCGCCGGGGTGGGTGCCGCCCGCCGCGCGCTCGGCTTCGCGGCGGTGAATGCCCTCACGCGCGAACTGTTCGACCGCGCCGGCTTCGTGCCGCCGGCGGCGGCCGACTCGATAGGCGGGCTCGCCCCGCAGTCGGGTGAACACATCGGCATGGTGGGCTTCTTCCCGCCGCTGGTGAAGCAGGTCACCGCGCACGGCGCCCGCCTCACCGTGCTGGAACTGCGTGCCGACCTCGCCGGCAAGCGCGAGGGTTTTTCGATCACGCTCGACCCGGCCGAGCTGGCAGGCTGCACGCAGGTGCTGTGCACGAGCACGGTGCTGCTGAACCACACGCTGGAAGGCGTGCTGGCGGCGTGCCGGTCGGCGCGACACATCGCGCTGGTCGGCCCGGGCGCCGGCTGCCTGCCCGACGGGCTGTTCGCCCGCGGCGTCACCTTGCTGGGGGGCACCTGGGTGCTGGACGCTGTGGCGTTCAGGAACGCGCTGGCGGCTGGAGCCCCCTGGGGCAGGGCGACGCGCAAGTTTGCGCTTACTCGCGACAATTATCAGGGCCTGCCAACACTCTTGTCCGCCACCGGCCCCTGAGGTCGACGACCAACGCGCTTGCCTGGTCGCAGGCGCCCGGCCGTCAGGGACGGCGGTTCACCGGCCGGCCGCACTCAACTCGCGCACCAGTTGCTGCACTTCGGGGTTGCCGGGTTCCAGCGTCGCCAGGCGCTGCGCGTGGGCCAGCGCGCGCGGGCGCTGGCCGGCGTCGCGCTCGAAGAGTGCCAGGGCCAGCAGCAGGTCGCGGTCGTCGGGGTGGCGTTTCAGCGCCGCTTGCAGCACCTGCAGGGCCGGCCCGCGCTGGCCGGCGTCGTTCAGCGCCACGGCGTAGACGTAGGCGAAGCGTGCGCTTTCAGGCGCCAGCCGTGCCGCCGCGCCCAGTGCCTTCAAGGCCTCGGCGCCGCGCTGCTGGCGCGTCAGTGAAAGGCCCAGCGCATGGTGGGCGGGCGCGGAGCGCGGATGCTTCGCCAATGTGTCACGCAAGCTCTGTTCGGCCTGCGCCTCCATGCCGCCCGCGCGGTAGGTGTCGGCCAGGTTCAGCGCCGCCTGCTCGAAGCTGGGGTCGAGCGCCAGCGCGCTGCGATAGGCCGCCACGGCTTCGTCGAACCGGCCTTGGGTGGCGTGCAGGTTGCCCAGGTTCGCTCGGCCCTCGGGCCGGTCGGCGTTGAAGCGTTCGGCCGCCATGGTTTCCTGGATCGCGGTCGCGAAGGCCGCGCGCTGCGGTGGCGAGAGGCGCGACTCCGGTTCGCCGGCCAGCGCGCGCGCCGCGTCCATGCGCACCTGGCGCACCGGGTCGGTGAGCAACGGTGCCAGCCATGACGCGCGCGCGCCGGGGTCGATGGCGGCCAGCGCGGTGGTGGCGGCGGCGCGCACCAGGGCGTCGGGGTCGGTCAAGGCGCCACGCAGCGCCGGCAGCGTGGCCGGGCGCAGGTCCTGGCCCAGCCGGCGAACGGCGCTGGCGCGCACGAAGCCCGACTGAGCGCGGTCCTGGGCCACCCGCGCCAATGCGTCCGCGGCACCGGCCTCGCCGCGATCGGCGGCCGCGAAGGTCTCGGCAAAAGTCTGGAAACCGGGCTGGGCCTGCGGGAACCAGGACTTCACCGCTTCGGCGGCCCATTGCGGCTTGCGGTCGGCATGGCATTGGTTGCAGGCGTTGGGCACGCCCAGGCTCACCGTGCGGTCGGGACGCGGAATGCGAAAGCTGTGGTCGTGCCGCGGGTCGACGACCATGTAGGTGGTGGTCGGCATGTGGCAAGCGGCGCACGCGGCGCCACTCGTGCCGGGCTCATGGTGGTGGTGCGTGGCGGCGTCGTACTTGGTGGGCAGATGGCACTGGCTGCACACGGCGTTGCCCGGAGCGCGCAGTTTCTGCGTGTGCGGCTCATGGCAGTCGGAGCAGGTGACGCCCTTGGCGTGCATCTTGCTGCCCAGGAACGAGCCGTGGTTGAAGACCTCGTCGCGCTGCTGCCCGTCGCCGTGGTACAGGCCGGGTTCGATGAGCGATGTGCGAAAGCCGTCGGCGAAGCGGTCTCCGGCGTGCCATTCGTCGGTGAACTGGCCCCGGCGCGCATGGCAGCGGGCGCAGACTTCGATCTCGCGTGAGGTCTCGCGCGGCTTCGTGCGCACGGCGTTGCCTGAAGCGGCGTCCATGGCCCAGCCCGCACCGTGGCGTTCGTCCAGCGCCACCGGCAGGCCCTTGCCGGCGCCACCGAAGCGCTGCCAGTCGCCTTCCTTCTTCGCCCACGCGACGTGGTTCGAGCCGGGGCCGTGGCAGGCTTCGCAGCTCACGTTGATGTCGGTCCAGGTGGTGGCGTAGGCGTTCGTCGCGGCGTCGTAGTTCTTGCGCAGGTTGGTGGAATGGCAGTCGGCGCACTGGTAGTTCCAGACCTGGTCGATGCCGGTCCAGTGCAGCGGGTCGCCGGGTTCGAGCTTCTGGTCGGGGTAGAGGTGGAACCAGCGCTGCCCGCCCTGTGCCGCGGGCCGGGTGTCCCAGGCGATGCCCAGCGCCTGCAGCCGCCCGCCGGGCAGCGGCACCAGGTACTGCTGCAGCGGCGTCACGCCGAAGGTGTGCGTGATCTCGAAATCGGCCAGCCGGCCGTCGGGGCCGTCGGTGTTGACGAAGAACTTGCCGTCGCGCTTGAAGAAGGTGGAGATCACACCCTGGTGGCGGAATGTCGTGCCGTCGAAGCGGCCCAGCACCGAGGCCTCGTCGGCCACCGCCATGGCGCGGTCGTGGTGCGAGCCTTGCCAGGCCTCGGTTTCCTTGGCGTGGCAAGAGGTGCAGGCCGCGCCGCCCACGTACTGCGCCGCCGGCCCGGGCGCGTTCGCCGGCTCGGGCGCCACGGCCACCGCCGGCACCGGGGGCGCCACGCCGGGCTCGTGCAGGGCGAAGAACAGGCCGGCGCCGAGCAGCAGCGCCAGCACGGCCACGGCGAGCCAGGGCGAGAACCGGCGCGGCGACGCGGTGGTCGCCAGGGGCTTGGGAGTGGCCGCGGGTGGGCTGGGTTTGCGGGGCAAGTTCAGTCTCGGCAACGCGTCGTGCCCCGCAAGACTACCGCGCCGCGAAGACCCGCCTTCAAGTCTGGGCCTTCGCCCCGCAAGCCGCGGCTCAATACGGCGGTGCAATCACCACGTACTGCGCGCCCTGCGGCTGGTACCAGGTGCTGCCGCATTGCTGGTAGATGTAGCCGCCGTAGTTCACCGGCACGCAGCCGGGCGGCGGGGCATTCACGATCGAGCCGACGATGGCCGAGGTCACCGCCACCGTGGCCGTCACCGCCGCCGCCGTGGCGATGGGGTGGTAGTCGTTGTCCCAGCCGTTGTTGCAGCAGCCACCGCGGTTGTTGCTCACGTTGACATTGACGTTCTTGTTGACGTTGACGTTGTTGACGCTGGTGTTGCGGACGTTGTTGGTGCGCTTGTCGGTGCGGCTGTTGTTGATCTGTGGCTTGCCCTTGGCGCCGCCGCCGCCGTGGTGAGCACCACCCCCGCCGCCGCGATTGCCGGCGGCTTCGGCTGATGGCACCACGCCAAGGCCGGCGGCGACAAACAGGGCCAGCGCGGCCAGTTGCATCTTGCTGAATGGCATCTTGCTGTATGTGGAATTCATGGCGTCAGTCCTTATTTGGTTTTCGGCACAACGATCTCGGCCCGGGTCGCGCCCTTGGGCGGCACGAAGCGGAATACCGAGTCGTTGAAGCCCGGGTTCAGATTCCAGCTGATGATCGACACCGATTGCGGCCGCGCCTCGTCGGCGCGGCTGGTGATCACCACCTTGCGCGGCAGCGGCTTGGCGCCCGTGGTGATCCAGATCTGCCAGTCGAAGGGACCCTGGCGGAACGCATAGTGGTCGCACAGGTCATTGCCGATGAAGTCCTGCCCGGCGTTCATCGCCGACTCGATCTTGTCCAGCGGTGCGGCCGGCGTGCCCCAGACGAACAAGTCGGACAGCGGCACTTCGATGCCGAACCTGCTTTCGAGCTTGTCGATCAGGCCGTCCAGCGTGTCGGTCAGCTCGATCGTCGAGTAGGTCTTCTGCGCCGGCACGAACAGCGACACCGTCTTGCCGTTGAAGAACAGTTCGCGCTCGGCGCGCGAGCTGCGCATCACCGCGCGCAGCCGGTCCGGGCGCGCGACGTCCATCTGCGCGCTGGCGCTGTGCTGCAGCTTCTGGCCGTCGGCCAGCACACGCTCGCCGGTCAGTTCGGTCGACACGCGGAAGCGCTTCAGCGACTGCAGGTGCGCGCCCATGTCCCTGAGGGCCTGGATCGATGCCGGATCGACCGGATTCGCTTCCTGAGCTGCTGGCGCGGTGGTGGCCGCCGCCGTTTGTGCATACGCGCCAGGGGCGGCCAGGGAAAGGCCCAACAGGCCAAGCAAGCCGAGCAGGCCGAGCAGCAGTAGTTTTCTCGTCATCTTCTTCTCCGGGTTGAAAAACATCGTGGCAACCGCTACACCAGCGCCTTGGCCAGCTTGAGCAGCAAGTCCTTCAGCGGCACCTGCACGGCAGCCACCACCAACAGCGGCAAGGCCAGCGGCAGCAGGATGCCGATGACCGACACCTTGCCGACAGGGGCGCGGCGCATATTCACCACCGCGTCAAACATCGCGGCGGCGTCGGCCACCGGCCCGATCTCGGGCGCTTCCAGAATCGGCTCCGGCGCCACCTGGCGGCCTTCGATCCAGCGCTGGTGCACCAATTCGCCCTGCCGGCCGACCAGCGCCGAATAGGCCAGGATCGCGTTCTTGCGTGTGCGGCCGAGTGCCGGCGCGAAGGCCAGCAGCGGCAGCAGCAACAGCAGCGACCAGAGGATGACGAAGACGACGGCGACGTGCCGGTAGGCAGCAAGGCTGGCGCCGTGGTGAAGGATCTCGTGCGCCCAGCGCGAGGCCAGCATGGCCGACAGCGCAAGGCTCACCAGCGCAAAGGCGCCGGGCAGTTTTTCGATGAGAGCCACGCCGCCGGCGCGGTCGGGGTGCGTCGGCACCAGAGTCAGGTCGATGCGCCCGACGCGCCCCATCCACAGGCTGAGCAGCACGATGCGCCAAGCCCAAGCCAGCAGCAGCGCCAGGAAGACCGGGCGCACGACATAGCCGAACCACCAGCCGCCGAAGCCCAGGCTGCCGTCGGCATCCAGAGCCCAGGCCATGGCATCGCCATGCGTGCGCGGATCGTCGGCCAGCGACCAGGCGATGGCCGCACCCAGCAGCAGCACCCAGGGCAGTGTGGCGTCGCGCAGCCGCGCCACGGCGCGGGTGGCGGCATCGAAAGCGGTGCGGGCTTCGGGCGTGGCCGCCGTGGCAGCCAGACGCGCGGCGATGGCGCGCGCGGCGCGGTGCACCATCGGCTCGGCCAGGATCAGCAGCGGGATCACCAGCAGGCAGCGCACATGCACGCCATAGTGCCGCAGCAGCGATTCACCTGAATCATCCGGGCTGCCCGAACCGCCCGAACCAACCAATCGGCCGGTGGCCAGTGCCCAGATCGCGATCGGCAGCCAGGTCAGCAGCGCCAGGCCCAGGGCTCGCCGGCCGGCGCCCAGACCCTCTTTCGGCGCCAGGTGCAGCCCGCGCAGCCAGCGCAGCGGCGCCTCGTTCTCGACGGGCGAGAAGGCGGCGCCGACGCTGGGGCGGGAATGCGGAACCGGCACGGCGTCGATCGTTCAGCGGGCCGGTGCGTAGACCTGCTTCCAGTCGTTCTTCATGCTGACCAGCGTCCAGCCGCGCGGGCCGGCTTCGTCGAGCCCGCGGTCGAGCTTGCCAATGGAGGACTTGCGGTCGTAGGCGTATTCGCGCTCGGCGTCGTCGTGGTGCACGATCAGGCCTAGCCGTGCGCCCGGGGCGCTGGTGATCCACTCCAGCATCTGGAAGTCGCCGTCGGAATTGCCGAAAGCCGCGATCGGACGCTTGCCGATGGCCTTGTGGATGCCGACCGGCTTGCCGGCCTTGTCGTCGATGAAGGCGACCTTGGGCTGCTGCACCAGCACCGGCTGGCCATTGCGCACTTCGTACTTCAACTCCAGGCTCGAACCCACCATCTGCTGCGGCGGCACGCCATAGGCCTGCTCGGCGAAGACACGCATGAACTCGATGCCGCCACCCGAGACGATCCAGGTCTGGAAGCCGTTGGCGCGCAGGTAGGCCAGCAGTTCGACCATCGGCGCGAAGGTCAGCTCGGTGTACGGGCGCTTGAACTTCGGGTGGCGGGCCGTCGCCAGCCAGTCCTTCACCACGGCGGCAAACTCATCGGTGGTGAGGCCAGCGTGCGAGGCCGCCACCAGTTCCAGCAAGCCGTGTTCGCCGGCCGCGGCCAGCGTCTTCATGTCGCCTTCGATCGCGGCCTTGAAGGGCTGCTTCGTCTTCCACTCCGGGTGCTTCGGCGCCATGGCCTTGACGCGATCCAGCGCGAATGCAAGCTGGAAGTACATCGGCTGCTCGCTCCACAGCGTGCCGTCGTTGTCGAACACCGCGATGCGGTCGGCGGGCGCGACGAAGTCCTTGCCACCGGACTCAGTCACCGCCTGCACGAAGGCCACGATGCGCGCCTTGCTTACGCCGGCATTCCACGAAGGCAGCGGGTCAGTCGGCTGGGCGTGCGACCCGACAACTGCCACGAAGAACAGAAATCCGGCCGCACAGGTACGTCGCAGTGATGAAGCACTTGGGAACATGCCAGACCTTTCCAAGTGACGCCAAAGGCCGTCACAGACCCTCATCTCTGAGTGGCACCCGGCTTCAGCGTGCGCAGGGCCTCATCGATATTGAAATCGACGCTTGCTGCGCGGGGCGGATAGTCCTTGAGGGATTTGACGAAGACCCCGACTTGCTCGAAGGCCGGGCCATAGGTCCAGGCCCGGTTTTCCGCCCATTCGTCGTAGCCACGCGCCTCGTGGAAACGCTCGAACGGATCCATCTTGAGGTTGGTGACGATCGGCGTCGTCAAGTTGTTTTGCGTGGCACGGAACCATTTGTCCTGGTTGACGAAAAGGAACTTCCAGTCGCCGTAGCGCACGCCGTGGAGCTTGGTTTCGGTGAAGTAGTAGAACTCCTTGCGCTGGCTCGGGCCCTTGCCGGTAATCAATTCCGTCTGGTCATAGCCATCGAGGTGGATGCGCTTGTAGGTGTTCCCGCCGGCCTTGTATTCCGTAAGCAGCTTGTCCTTGACCCCTGGTGCACCCACGGCTGCCATCAGCGTCGGCAGCCAGTCCTCCATGGTCATGAAGCCATCGGTGGTGGTGTCGGCCGGAATCTTGCCTGGCCATTTCACGACCATGGGGACGCGGAATCCGCCTTCCTTGCCGCCAGTGCCTTTTTCGCCACCAAACGGCGTGTTTCCGCCGTCGGGCCAACTGTTCATGGCCGCGCCGTTGTCGGTGGAGAACATGACGATGGTGTTGTCCGCCACACCGGCATCTTCCAGTGTCTTCAGGAGCTCGCCCACCGTGTCGTCGAGTTCCGTCATGCCGTCGGCGTAAACACCATAGCCCGACTTGCCATCGTATTTCGGCGACAGATTGGTGCGGTAGTGCATGCGTGTGGTGTTGTGCCACACGAAGAACGGCTTGCCCGCCTTGGCTGCATCAGCGATGAAGCGCTTGGATTCGACCAGTATCTCCGCGTCCAGCGTGCGTTGCCGCTCCTGACCGAATGGGCCTTTGTCCTCGATCTTCTGGGACCCATCCGCCAGCGCAAAGGAATGAACCACGCCACGCTGCTTGAACCTCTCGGCCATCGGCGAGCCCTTCTTGGGGAAGTCGTATTGCTCCTCGTATTCGCCCGCGTTCAGGTGGTAAAGAATGCCGAAGAATTCATCGAATCCGTGCGCGGTGGGCAGGTGCTCGTCGCGGTCGCCGAGGTGGTTCTTGCCGAACTGCCCCGTGGCATAGCCCAGCGGTTTGAGCAGACTCGCCAGCGTCGGGTCTTCCTTCGACATGCCGCCCGGTGAACCGGGCAAGCCCACGGTGCTCAGGCCAACACGGATCGGGTATTGCCCCGTGATGAACGCGGCGCGCCCCGCAGTGCAGGAGGCCTGGGCGTAGTGATCGACGAAGAGCATGCCTTGCTTGGCGATGCGGTCGATATTCGGCGTGCGGCCGCCCATCATGCCGCGGTGATAGGCGCTGATATTCCACATGCCGACATCGTCGCCCCAGATGATGAGGATGTTCGGTTTCTTGCCCGTCGCGGGCGCCGTGCCTTGCTGGGCCAACGCGCTGCCGGCCAGTACGAGGCTGAGGCCAGCGGCAGCGAGCAGGCGGCTCCACAAAGTTCTCATCGGTCTGTCTCCTTGGTCATTGATCAACGTCAGGCGACGCTCGCCCGACGCTCTAAAACTCTCACGGCGAAGCATCGGCCTGCATCGCTTTCGCCTGGCCTGCACTCACCTGGGAAACAGCAGCGTCACCGCCACGCGCAGGCCGAAGCCCTTGGCGCCGGCGTCCGGGCTGTCGGCCCAGTACCTGACGCCGCCACCGAAGCTGACGAGCTGATCGCCCAACTTGGTGACCTTGCTGACCAGCGCATTGACCGGCACCGACCATTGCCGGCCTTCCCAGTCATAGGTCGATTCCGTATTCAGCGTGTAGGTCACCGCATCAGGCGTGGTGTACGAGACGAAGGGCTGGACGAAGGTGGCGCTGATGTCGGCGCGCGAGTGGCTGCCCGCCACCGACCAGATGTGATTGGCCAGCGCGCCATAGGTCCACGGGCCGGCCTGCTTGAGCACAACGCCGGTGGGCCCCAGGCCCCACTTGCGGCCCGACAGCAAGGCGTCGGTGCCGGTGGGCAGCAGCAGCACCGGGCCGGCACCCCAGGTCAGGCCGTCGACCGGTTCCTTGGGCGAGAAGATCACGCTCTGCACCGTGTCGCCCAAACCGAACTGGCTGCCCGCGCCGGGGAAGATGTGGCGCTGGCTGACCACCGGCACGATGGTGCGCGAGATCAGGTTCCAGTCGTCGTTGAGCGTGACCGGCACCACCGGCTGCACGTTGAGCTGGTAGCGCGTGCCGTCGTCGGCCGGACCGATCTTCTGGTCCCAGTTGAACTGGAACGGCACGCTGATCAGTGCGGCCACCGGGTTGGCGAGCTTCTTGGCCAGCTCCTGCTGGCTCTGTGCCAGCGCGTTCGATGTCGCCGCCATGACGCCCGTCATGGCGGCGAGGCGCACGGCCAGCACGAACCACCGCCGCCAAGTCACCCGGCAAGCTGAGGCCGGCACGGCGGCCGAAGTCATGCTCTGTGCCATCTCACGCGCCTTGCTGCTCAGCCCATGCCGCGGGCTACCGTTTAGAACTGCTCATCACCGCTTCCATCACGCGGTCGAGGTTGAAGCTGCCGGGCTTCTGGCGCGGCGGAAAATCCTTGAAGCTCTGCAGCCACCGCCCGACATAGGCGCCGGCCGGCGCGATTGCGAACATACGTTCCATGTACCAGCGCTGGTAGCCCATCGCGTATTCTTCCTCGGCACGCTCGAAGGGGTCCATGCGCAAGTTGGTCAGTGTCGGCGCTCGCAGCTCGGTGAAAGGCTGCTGCCAGACCTTCAGCCCCAAGGCCTCCTGCTTCAGAAAGGTGACCTTGTAGTTGTCGTAGCGCAGTGCCGCCACGCTGCCGTCGTCGGTCCAGTAGATGAATTCCTTGCGCGGCCAGGCTGCCTGGCCCATCAACGCCGGCCCGAGGTCGTAGCCGTCGAGGTGGACCTTGTAGGTGGCATTGCCGACCTTGCGGCCCTTGAGCAGGTCTTCTTTGACCGTCTTGTCGCCGGCAGCGGCCAGCAGCGTGGTCAGCATGTCCTCGTGCGCGCCGATGTCGTTGACCACCGTGCCGGGCTTGATGACGCCGGGCCACTTGATCAGCGTCGGCACGCGGTAGCCGCCTTCCCACTGCGTATTTTTCTCGCCGCGGAACATGGTCGTGCCACCGTCGGGCCAGGTGAAGGTCTCGGCGCCGTTGTCGCTGGAGTACATGATGATGGTGTTCTCGTCCAGGCCCAGTTCCTTGAGCTTGGCCAGCACCAGGCCCACGTGCCCGTCGTGTTCGACCATGCCGTCGGCGTAGATACCCAGGCCGGTCTTGCCTACCGACTCCGCCTTCAGGTGCGTGAAGATGTGCATGCGGGTGGAGTTCCACCACATGAAGAAGGGCTTGTCGGCCTTCTTCGCGCGCTCCATGAAGTCCAGCGCCTTGACGTTGACTTCCTCGTCGATGGTCTCCATGCGCTTCTTGGTCAGCGGGCCGGTGTCGGTGATGCGGCCGTCGGCGAAGCTGTGGATCACGCCGCGCGGGCCGAAATTCTTCTTGAACTCCGGGTTCTTCGGATAGTCGACGTTTTCGGGCTCCTCTTCCGCGTTCAGGTGGTAGAGGTTGCCGAAGAACTCGTCGAAGCCGTGATTGGTGGGCAGCATCTCGTCGCGGTCGCCCAGATGGTTCTTGCCGAACTGGCCCGTCATGTAGCCCTGCGCGCGCAGCAGGGTGGCAATCGTCGGGTCGCCCTTCGTCATGCCCTCGGGCGCGCCCGGCAGGCCCACCTTGGTGAGGCCGGTGCGGATGGGTGACTGCCCGGTGATGAAGGCGGCCCGGCCGGCGGTGCAGCTCTGCTGGCCGTACCAGTCGGTGAACATCGCGCCTTGCTTGGCAATGCTGTCGATATTGGGCGTCTTGTAGCCCATCATGCCGTGGTTGTAGGCGCCGACATTGAACTGGCCGATGTCGTCGCCCCAGATGATCAGGATGTTGGGTTTCTTGGCCGTGCCCTGGGCCCAGCCGGGCAGCGCGGCCAGCGCTCCGAGCAGCAGCGCGAACAGGGCTGCGACGCGTCGAATTCCGGTCATGGGGTGTGCCTTCCTCGAGGAGATAGTGCGGTGCGGATTGCGTCGGGCGCGCATGGCGCACCCGGTTGGGGAATGTGCGGTTTGACGCACCCGGGCGCATCGTTCGCTGGGGCAACCGGCGTTGCCCTTTGGTGCAAGACCCGGCCCGTGGTTTCGGGGTGGCTGCCGGACCCGGTTTCAGCCTGCCGGCAACAGCTCGTTCAAGGTGCGCACCAGGGTGCTGCCGAGGAAGGGCTTGCCGAGAAAGCGCTCGATGCCCCGGCGCCGCACGGCTTCGTGCACGCTGGCTTCGTCGTGGGCCGAGATCGCCACGGCGGGCAAATTCAGGCCGCATCCGCGCAGGCGGTCCACGAGTTCCAGGCCAGACATGCCCGGCAGATGGACATCCACCACCAGGCAGTCGGCCGGTTCGGCCTGTGCGTCGTCGAGCATCGCCTGGGCGCTGTCGTAGCCGCGAGCCTTGAAGCCGGAGGCCCGCAGCACGCGCAGCAGGGCCACGCGCAAGCCCTCGTCGTCCTCGACGAGGATCACCACGCGGGCCCGCAGGCCAGCCGCCCCGGGCTGGGTCGATGCTGGAATTCGACACACCGCCGCATCGTGCCGCCAGCCGCCGCAGCGCGCATCGCGCACTCGTGCAACAGGTCCTGCCCTTTCGGGCAGCGGCGAAGGCCATGGCCCGCCGCCCTGGGCTGCCCTGCGGTGCCGCAGGTTCAGGCGCCGCGCCGTTGCAACTGGGCGGCGATCTTTCCGAGCTCGGCGGCCGTGGTCGCGCCGAGCTTGGCCATGACCTGGGACCGCTGCGCCTTGACGGTGCGCTCGGCGATGCCCAGCGTGTCGGCGATCTGCTTGTTCAGCTTGCCGGCGACGACGAGCTCCAGCACCTCGCACTCACGCGGCGTGAGCTGGGCAAACCGGGCCTGCAGGTCGGCCTCGGCGCCGCGGCTCTCGCGCCATCTGGCGTCGAGCTCCAGCGCGCGGGCGACGGCGTCGAGCAGCGGCTTGCGCTCGACCGGCTTGGTGAGGAAGTCGACGGCGCCGGCCTTCATCGCCCGGATGCCGGTCGGCAGGTCGCCATGGGCGGTGTGGAAGATCACCGGCAGGCTCACACCGCGGCGCTCCAGCGCTTCCTGCAGGTCCAGCCCCGAAGGGCCCGGCATGCGCAGGTCCAGCAGCAGGCATCCCGGTGCATCGCTCGGCGGATCGAGCAGGAATTCGCCCGCCGAGGCATAGGTCTTGACGCGATGGCCTGCCGCCGCCAACAGGCGCTGCAGCGCCTGCCGCACCGAGTCGTCGTCGTCGACGACATGGATCACCGCGGGTTCGGTCATGGCGCGTTCGTTGCGGGTGGCGTGGGCTGAACGGTCGCGGGCGCTGTCGGCAGGACGAGCCGGAATTCCGCGCCGATGTCGTGGGCGACGGCGACGATCGTACCGCCGTGGGCTTCGACGATGCTGCGCGCGATGGCCAGTCCCAAACCCATGCCGCTGCGCTTGGTGGTGAAGAAGGAGTCGAACACCCGCGACAGGTCGGCCGGCTCGATGCCGGTGCCGAAGTCGCGCACGCTGAGTTGCACGCCAGCGGGCGTGTCGGAGGTTTCCAGGAGCACGCGGCGCCGGTCTGCGGGTTGCGCGTCACTGGCATCGAAGGCGTTCAGGCACAGGTTGATGATGACCTGCTGGATCTGGACCGGGTCGCCCAGCAGGCTGGAGTGCTGCGCCTGCAGGCTCAGTTCGAGCGTGACCTCACGCCGCCGTGCCTCGGCGCGCAACAGTGTGGCGGTTTCGATCACGGTGTCGTCGAGCTTGAACAGTCGCCGCTCGCCTTCGTGACCGGCCAGCAAGGTGCGCAGGCGCCGGATGACCTCGCTGGCGCGCAGGTCGTCGCGCCGGATGTCGCCCAGGATCTGCAGCAGCTCGTCCTTGGACAAGCGGCCGGTCTCGGCCAACATCTCCGCGGCCTCGGCATTGCCCAGGATCGCCGTCAGCGGCTGGTTGATCTCGTGGGCGATGGACGCCGTCAGCTCGCCCGCCACCGCCAGCCGCGACGCATGCAACAGCTGCGCGCGCTGGGTCTGCAGCCGCTGCTCGGCAGCGCGCCGGCGGCGGCGCTGCAGCAGCAGCGAGGCGATCAGCGCCGACTGCAGCACCAGCGCCAGCCCCACCGCTGCCGTCTGCCACGCGTAGCGCTGCAGGAACGGCGGCTCGACGAAGCGGACCTCGCAGCCCGCCGGCAAGGCCTGGGGATTCAGGCCGAAGCGCCGAAGCTGGCGGCCGTCGACGAGGCAGTTCGACGGCACGGGGGGCTGGACGACCGGGGCGCCCGCCAGCCGGCCGTCCAGCGCCAGGGCCACCAGATCGCCGACGCGTTGGCCATGGTCGGCGAACGACTCCATGGAGCCGGCGAGCAGGCCATGGCCGAGATAGGTCTCGAAGCCGCCGTAGATGGGTGCGCCGCTGGCAGCGCTCAGCGTGGATACGACGTCGCGCGGTACGTAGACCTGCCCGGCGGCGTCGCGGAACAGGGTCGTGTAGAGCACGATGGTGTCGGCATCTTCACGCGCCAGCCGCGCGGCCACCTCCTGGGGCGACGGCCCGACCAGGAATTCGACCTCCAGCCGTTGGCGGTAGGGCTCCAGCGCGGCGCGGGCGACCCGCAACTGCATCTCGTCGAATTGCGAGACGCCCCCGACGACCAGAATGCGGCGCGCCTGGGGCTGCAGCGCGAAAGCGATGCGCAGGGTGCCGTCGATATCGGCCACGGTGGGAATGCCGGTCAAGCCCGCGTCGGGCGGCAAGACGCGGGCGAAATCCGGCGACACCGAGTCATAGATCGCGCCCACCTCGGGCCACAGGCGGCTGCGGTACTGCAGGTAGAACGCCACGGCGGGATCGGCCACGAGCACGACGGCGTCGATCTGCATGCCTTCGTATTTGCGCGCGATCAACTCCGCCAGCGCCGGGCCGGTGGTGCCGCCGAGCCGCAGGCCGTCGATCGATTCGTACAGCCAGACGACCGTGCGCTGGTGGCGCCGCACGAGGGTGGCGCGCATGGCGGCGTCGACGGCCACGAAGGCCGGCAGGTAGGGGTCGGTGCCGGTGATGACGAGCACCTGGGCGGGCTCGCCGGGGCGGTGAGTGCGAGCTGCAGCGTCGTCCGGTACAGCAGCCGCGGTCTCCTGCGCGAGAGCAGCGACCGGAACCAACGGCAGCCCGCACAGTGCCGCAAGCAGCAGTGTTCGCGCGAGCAACGGTAGTGATCGGTGCAGCGGCGTCATACCGGCGGCATCAAATGCGGGGCGCTTCGGTCCGCTCAGGGAGCCGCGCGATAGTGATAGGCATAACCATCGGCAAAGCCCAGGCGCTGGTAGATGCGCCGGGCTGCGGCGTTGTCGGCACCGACCTGCAGATAGGCGACGGCCGCTCCTTGCAAACAGGATTGTGTAAGCAAGCGCTCACATATAGCTGTTGCCAGACCCCGCCCTCGCGCCTGCGGGTGAGTGTGAATGTCGTACAGGCCCACCAGCTCGCCTTCGCGTGCAAACTGGCCGCAAGCGAGTACGCTGCCGTCGGCCGTTTGCCGGATCGCGTAGCCCTGCCAGGGCACGGGCGATGCGGCCAGGCGCTGGGCGTGGGCTTGTTGCTGGTCGTCCGGCGAGCCGCGCAGTTGGCCGACGGTGCGGGCGAAGCTCTCGCCTTCCAGCCGTTCCCAGTGTGTGCCGGCGGGCAAGGGTGCCGGCGCACCGGTCGGGATTCGGGTGCAGACCATGACGCGGGTGTCGTCGTGCAGACGCCAGCCCCGGCCGGCCAGCCATGCGTCCAGGCCTGGGGGCTCCGTGAAGGGGTGATGCGCACCAGCGCCGGCAGGCCGGCTTCTGCAAAGACCGCCAGCGCCAGCCGCAGCCGATCTTCCAGCGGCAGCCGCCCGCTGGCGACGGCATTGATGCAGCGCGCGCGCTGCGCCTTGCCTGGCGAGAACCGCAGCAGCCAGCCGTCGAGCCAGCGCTGTTGCGGCGGCGCGCTGGCGTTCAGGCCTGCGTCCTCCACGCGGGACAGCAGCGTTTCATCCAAGGCGCTGCGCCATTTCGCGCGCGAAGGCCACGAAGGCGATCGCGCCTTTGGAGGCGGGGTCGAAGGTGACGCCCGGCTGGCCGTAGCTGGGCGCCTCGGCCAGGCGCACGTTGCGCGGGATCACGGTGTCGAAGACCTTGTCGCCGAAGTGCGCCTTGAGCTGTTCGCTCACCTGCTGCTGCAGCGTGATGCGGGGGTCGAACATGACGCGCAGCAGGCCGATGATCTGCAGGTCAGGATTCAGGTTGGCGTGTACCTGCTTGATGGTGTTGACCAGGTCCGACAGGCCTTCGAGCGCGAAATATTCGCACTGCATGGGCACGATGACGCCGTGCGCCGCGCACAGGCCGTTGAGCGTGAGCATGCTCAAGCTGGGCGGGCAGTCGATGAGCACGAAGTCGTAGTCTTCGCGCACGGCGGCCAGCGCGTGGCGCAGCCGCTTCTCGCGGCGTTCGAGTTCAACCAGTTCCACCTCGGCGCCGGCGAGTTCGCGGTTGGCGCCGACGACGTGGTAACCGCCCTTCGGGCTGGGCAGGCGAGCCTCCGCCACGGTGGCCGATTCCAGCAGCACGTCGTACACGCTGACTTCCAGCGCACGCTTGTCTATGCCCGAGCCCATGGTGGCGTTGCCTTGCGGGTCCAGGTCGACCAGCAGCACGCGCCGGCCCACCTGCGCCAGCCCGGCCGCCAGGTTGACGGTGGTGGTGGTCTTGCCGACGCCGCCCTTCTGGTTGGCGATGCAGTAGATCTTGCTCACTGTGTGCCCAGCCGGATGCCGAAGCCGACGAGAAAGAGGCCGGCCAGCTTTTCGAGGCTGCGCGCCAGGCGTCGATGGGCCTTGATCTTGGCGCTCAAGATGTCGGCGAAGGCGCACAGCAGCAGGCAATACACAGCGGTGATGATGGCGATGGTGGCGGCCATCGCCGCAAAGGTGACGGCGCCGCGGTGGCTGGCGGGGTCGATGAAGAGCGGGAAGAAGGCCATGTAGAAGACGATGGCCTTGGGGTTGAGCAGCGTGATCAGGAAGGCCTGTCGGGCGTAGTGGCGCGGCTCGATGCGCACCGGGCCGGCCGAGCCGGGTTGGGCGAAGATGAGCTTGAGGCCGACCCAGGCGAGATAGGCTGCGCCGAGATACTGCACGCCCTGGAAGAGCACCGGCTGTGCCGCCAGCAGCGCGGCCACGCCGGCCACTGCCAGCCAGAGCAGCACCTGGTCGCCTGCAATCAAGCCGAGGGTGGCCGCGGCGCCGGCGCGAAAGCCGCCCTTGCCGGTGGAGGTGAGCAAGGCAAAGGTGCCCGGGCCGGGCAGTGCCAGGAACAACAGGATGGCCGCGCAGAAAGCGCCGTAGTCGGCGATGCCGAGCATGGGTGGACTCCGGAGCCGGCTTCAGCGGGGTGCTTCAGTCGCGAGGGTGTGGGGATGGGCCTGCCAGCGCGCGAGGTCGAAGCCTTGCTGGGCCAGCCGGGAGCGTATCGCAGATTCGTCGGCCGGCGCCAGGCTGGGCGTGCGTGAAAGCACCCACAGGTACTCGCGCGTGGGCTCGCTGACCACGACGTAGCGTCCGTCGTCGGCGAGTTGTATGACCCAGTAGGAGCCCCAGACGGGGAGCCAGCGCAGCCAGCTCGGCAGGAAACTCACTTCCAGTTGCGCCGGCTGCAGGGTGTCGCCGCGGATTTCCGAACCCGCCGGCCGTGCCAGCCCGACGACGCTTTCGACCTTGCCTTCGGCGTTGCGGCAGCGGTTCGTCACTTCCACGCCCTCGGGGATGCGACGATAGGTGGCGCTGGTGTCGGCCACACATTGCTTCTGGAAGCGATTGGGGTACCAGGCGACCTGGTACCAGGTGCCCATGTAGCTGGGCACGTTCAGCGTCGGCAGCGCGGTCAGCGCTGCGGGTTGAGCCAGCGCGGGGGCGGTTGTCGCCAGCACCAAGGCGTAGAGGAGCGAGGGCAAGGATTTCATTCGGTCTTTCGGGGTTGCATCCAGACCAGGCAGCGCTGTGCGTCCAGGCCGGGCACGTGGAGTGGTTCCACGTGAAACACCTGGATGTCCTGGGGCAGCGCAGCCATCTCGTCGTCTGGCACCCTGCCCTTCATGGCGCACCAGGCGGCGCCTGGTGCCAGATGCTGCCGGGTCAGTGCGGTGAAGTCGGCCAGCGAGGCGAAGGCGCGCGACGTGACGAGGTCGAAAGGCGGGGCCTGCAGATTCTCGACACGGCTGTGCGCCGCGTGGAGGTTGCTCAAGGCCAGCACGCCGGCCGCCTGGCGGACAAAGGCCGTCTTCTTCGCGACGGCATCCACGCAGGTCACGTCCCAGCCGGGCATCAGCGTAGCGATCACCACCCCCGGCAGCCCGCCGCCACTGCCCACGTCGAGCAGACGGCCCTGCGGTGCGCGGCGCTGCAAAGGCGCGATGACGGCCAGGCAGTCGGCCAGATGCTGCGTGAGCATGCCGGCACGGTCGCGCACCGCCGTCAGGTTGTAAGTGGCGTTCCAGTGCTGCAGCAGATCCAGATATCGCAGCAGCGCCGAGGTCTGGGCCTCGGTGAGCGCCAGGCCCAGTTCAGCGCAGATCGGGTCCAGTTCGCTCGGCACGTGGGGGCACTGACGCTCAGGCCGCTTCGTCGGCGAGAAAGGATCCCATACGGCGTTTCTTCAAGTGCACCAGCAGCAGCGAAACCGCAGCCGGCGTCACCCCGGAAATGCGTGACGCCTGCCCCAGCGTGGCGGGCCGTTGCCGGGACAGGGTCTGCCGCACCTCGAACGAGAGTGCCTTCACCGCGGCGTAGTCCAGGTCTTCGGGCAGCACCAGATCCTCCAGCGCCGAGGCGCGGTCGACCTCGTCGTTCTGTTTTTCGATATAGCCGGCGTACTTGATGGCGATCTCGGCCTGCTCGATCACGGCGTCGGCATCGCGTCCACCATATTCGGCGCGCAGGGTTTCACGTGAAACAGCGGCCGGGTGCGCCGCGATGGCGGCCAGTTCGGCCACCGTGTCGAATCCCACGCCCGGCCGCCGCAGCAGGTCGGCCAGGCTGTATTCACGTTCCAGCGCCTTGCCCAGCAACCGCTCGGCGTCGGCCGTCGGCACGGTGGCCGGGCGCACCCAGGTCGATCGCAGCCGCTGCAGTTCCCGCGCCAGCCGTTCGCGCTTGCGTTCGAACGCGGCCCAGCGTGCGTCGCCCACCAGACCGAGTTCACGACCGGCTTCGGTCAGGCGCAGGTCGGCGTTGTCTTCGCGCAGCTGCAGCCGGTATTCGGCTCGGCTGGTGAACATGCGGTAGGGCTCGGTCACACCCTTGGTGACGAGGTCGTCGACCAGCACGCCCAGGTAGGCCTGGTCGCGGCGCGGCAGCCAAGGGCCCCGGCCCTGCACCTGCAGCGCCGCATTGGCGCCGGCATACAGGCCTTGCGCCGCCGCTTCCTCGTAGCCGGTGGTGCCGTTGATCTGACCGGCGAAGAACAACCCGGCAATGGCCTTGGTCTCGAAATTCTGCTTCAGCTCCCGCGGGTCGAAATAGTCGTACTCGATGGCGTAGCCCGGCCGCAGGATGTGCGCCTGCTCCAGGCCCCGCATCGACTGCACGGCGGCAATCTGGATGTCGAAGGGCAGCGAGGTCGAGATGCCGTTGGGGTAGAACTCGTGCGTCGTCAGGCCTTCGGGCTCCAGGAAGATCTGGTGGCTGGTCTTGTCGGCAAAGCGGTTGACCTTGTCCTCGATGCTCGGGCAGTAGCGTGGCCCCACCCCTTGGATGCCGCCGGTGAACATGGGGCTGCGGTCGAAGCCGCTGCGGATGATCTCGTGCGTGCGCTCGTTGGTGTGAGTGATCCAGCAGGGCAGCTGGCGCGGGTGCTGCTCGGGCGTGCCGAGGAAGCTGAATACCGGCACCGGCTGCAGCGGCGGGCTGCCGTCGGCGGCCGGCATCCCGTCGCCGGGCTGCTCCTGCAGCCGGCTGAAGTCGATCGAGCGGCCGTCGATGCGCGGCGGCGTGCCGGTCTTCAGCCGCCCTTGCGGCAGCTTCAATTCCTTCAGCCGCGCCGAAAGACCCAGCGCCGGCGGGTCGCCCGCACGGCCGGCGCTGTAGTTCTGCAGCCCCACGTGGATGCGGCCGTCCAGGAACGTGCCAGCCGTGAGCACCACCGCCCGGCCACGGAATCGCACGCCGGCCTGCGTGACGGCGCCGACCACGCGGTCGCCATCACCCGTCGATTCGAGCATCAGGTCGTCCACCGCCTGCTGGAACAACCACAACCCGGGCTGGTTCTCCAGCCGCCGCCGGATCGCGGCGCGGTACAGCACGCGGTCGGCCTGCGCCCTTGTCGCGCGCACCGCCGGGCCCTTGCTGCCGTTGAGGATGCGGAACTGGATACCCGCTTCGTCGGTGGCCTCGGCCATGGCGCCACCGAGCGCGTCGACTTCCTTGACCAGGTGCCCCTTGCCGATGCCGCCGATGCTGGGGTTGCAGCTCATCTGCCCCAGCGTTTCGATGTTGTGCGTGAGCAGCAGCGTGACGCATCCCATGCGGGCGGCGGCCAGCGCGGCTTCGGTGCCGGCGTGGCCACCGCCGACCACGATCACGTCGAAAGTTTGGGGGTGCAGCATGGAGGTGCCGATTCTACGAAGCCGCCCCCGCCGGCGCGCGAGCGGGCGCGTCGTTCCCACCAGCGATCGAAGAAATAATGGGCCACCGTGTTCACCACCGGCTCCACCAGCGTGATCGCCCCGGCGATGGCCACGCTGCCCGTGAGCGCGTAGCTCACCGTGAAAGCGATGCCCAGGTGCAGGACGCCGAAGGTGATGGACTTGACCATGAGGCATCTCCAATACGAATGATTCGTATTATGTCGATGTTGTCGCGCAGGCACGATCGTTTGTGCCAATGTCCCGGATAGCATCCAAGCCATGGACTGCCGCACGGCCTGCGGCGCGTGCTGCACCGCGCCTTCGATCACCTCACCCATCCCCGGCATGCCACAGGGCAAGCCGGCGGGCGTGCGCTGCGTGCAACTCGACGCGCAGCAACGCTGCCGGCTCTTCGGCCAGCCCGAACGCCCGGCAGTCTGCGCGTCACTGAAACCGGCGCTCCAGATGTGCGGTGAATCAAGAGAGCATGCGCTCACTTGGTTGGCCCGGCTGGAAGTCGCCACCGTCCCCGACTGAAATCATGGACCCCACCACCGCCGACCGCCTGACCGCGCTCTATCCGCCGCTGGCCGATATCGACGCCAACGAGCGCGACGCCGTCCTGGCCCACGAGACGCAGCAGGCCCTGGTGCCCGCAGGCACGGTGCTGTTCCAGGAAGGTGCGCCCTGCCGCGGCTTCCCGCTCGTGCTCTCCGGCGCGGTGCGCGTGGCACGCGGATCACCCGGCGGTCGCACACTGGAGTTGTACCGCGTGACACCGGGCGAGCTGTGCGTGGTGTCCACGTCGTGCCTGTTCGGGCAGACGCCGCTCACGGCGCATGGCCAAGCCGCCGAGGCCACCGAACTGGTGCTGCTGTCGCCGGCCGGATTCGAGCGCTGGGTGCGGCACGAGTCCTTCCGCCGCTTCGTTTTCGGCATCTTCGCTGACCGGCTGGCCGACCTCATGGCACTGGCCGAAGCCGTGGCCTTCCAGCGCCTGGACCAGCGGCTGGCGCATGCGCTGCTGGGCCACGGCAACAGTGTGCACACCACGCACCAGGCCCTGGCCGACGAACTGGGTACCGTGCGCGAGATCGTGACCCGGCTGCTCAAGCGCTTCGAGCGCGCCGGTTGGGTGCGGCTGGCGCGGGAACGCATAGCCGTGCTCGACAGCGCCGCACTGCGCGCCATGGCCGGGGGCGCGACGTGGCCGCCCGCGGGCTGAGCTTCAAACCCGGGCCCTGGCGCGGTCCCGGCGCTGTGTGACCCAGGTCACCGACCGGGGCCGGACGTCCGCGCAGACTCCTCTGCATCGGCCATCCCGCCGTGTACAAGCCCGGAGATCTTCATGAAAGCCAATGTCGGCGGCATCGACCGCATCCTTCGCATCGTTCTCGGCCTGGTGCTGATCGCGCTCACGCTCACCGGCACCATCGGTGTCTGGGGCTGGATCGGCGTCGTGCCGCTGGCCACCGGCGCCTTCAGCTTCTGCCCGCTGTACCCGCTGCTGGGCTTCAGCAGCTGCCCGATGAAGAAGGCGTAAGCGCCGCCGCACCCGGCCGGCGCCGTCGGGCTATTGCAGCGGCGCCGTCCCCGGCACGCTTCGCAGGTCCTGCGCCACGCGGCCTTCGTGCAGGGCGATCACGCGGCCGGCCGAGGCAATGGTCTCCGGCCGGTGCGCCACGATCACCCGCGTCAGCGCCAGTTGCCGCACGGCGTGGTTCACGACACGTTCACGGTCCACGTCGAGCGAGCTCGTGGCCTCGTCCAGCAGCAGGATGCGCGGGCGCTTGTACAGCGCCCGCGCCAGCAGGATGCGCTGCTTCTGCCCGCCCGAAAGCGCCGCGCCCATGTCGCCGATGAGCGTGTGGTAGCCCATCGGCATGGCCTCGATCTCCTCATGCACTGCGGCCACACGCGCGCACTGCTCCAGCCAGGCGCGGTCGGGCTCGGGGCTGAAGAAGCAGATGTTGTCGGCGATCGAGCCCGAGAACAGCGGCTCGTCCTGCATCACCACGCCCATGCTGTCGCGCCAGGCGCGCTGCCCCACCCGCGCCAGCGGCACGCCGCCCACCAGCACCTCGCCGCTGTCGGGCGCGTGCAGGCCCAGCATCAGTTTCAGCAGCGTGGTCTTGCCGCAACCCGAGGGGCCGACGATGGCCACCGATTCGCCGGCCTCGATCTTCAGGCTCACACCGCGCAGCACGTCGGGCTCGCCGTCGGCATACCGAAAACTCACGTTGCGCAGTTCGATATCGGCTGCGCCGCGCTCGCCGGGCCGCGCCAGGCCGGTGTCGGCCTCGGGCGCGGTGAGCACGATATCGGCCAGGCGCTCGCCCTGCAGTCGCAGCATGCGCAGTTCCACCGCCTTGTCGATCAGGCCACTCACCCGCGTGGCGAAGGTCTCCTTGTAGGCGAAGAATGCGAAAAGCATGCCCACCGTGAGGTGGCGGTCCATCACCAGCAGCGCGCCGATCCAGACCACACCCACACGTTCCAGACCGAAAAGCAGCCGGTGCAACACCGCGAACAGCAGTTCCAGCTTGCGGATCGCGATATTCGCATTCATGGTGTCGACCACCAGGCTGGAAAAGCGCGACTGACGGTCGGCCTGCGCATTGAACAGCTTGATCGCCAGCATGCCGCGCAGCGACTCCAGGAAGTGGCTGGCCTGGTTGGCCTCGAAGACCAGCGCCTCCTCGCTGGCTTCGCGCAACGGTCGGAAGAAAACCCAGCGCAGCAGCGCATAACCCGCCACCGCGGCCAGCGCCACGAGCGTGAGCTTCACGCTGTACAGCAGCATCATCGCCAGCGTCAGCAGCACCAGGGCGCCGTCGAGGATGGCCTCGATGAAGCTGGTGGTGAGCGTCTTCTGGATCTGCTGCACCGAGCCGAAGCGCGACCAGATATCGCCGGCATGGCGCTTTTCGAACCAGCCCACGGGCAGCCGCATCAGGTGCGCAAACACATTCACCAGCCACTGCAGGTTGAGCGTGGCCGAAAGCACCAGCACCGCCCAAGAGCGCGCCGCGGCGGTGGCGGTCTGGACCAGCACCAGCAGCGTGAAGCCCACCCCCAGCGTGACGAGCAGGTCGCGGTCGGCGCTGACGATCACACCGTCCACCACCCATTGCATGAAGAAGGGGCTGAGCAGCACGAAGATCTCGAGCGCCAGCGCCAGCACCAGGATCTGCGCCAGCGAGCGCTTCAGCCCGCTCACCGGCCCCAGCAACTGGCGCAATGTGACGCGCTGGCGTTCGGTGGCGGGCACGAAGCCGGGCGCGGGCTGCAGTTCCAGCGCCACGCCGGTGAAGTGGCGCGACAGCTCGTCCATCTTCAGCCGCCGCAGGCCGCGCGCCGGGTCGTGGATCACGGCTTCGCCGCGCTTGAGCGACACCAGCACCACGAAATGGTTCAGGTCCCAGTGCAGGATGCAGGGCAGCTGCAGCTGGTCGAGTTCGTCCAGCTCCGCGCGCAGCGCGCGTGAATTGAACTGCAGCGCATCGGCCATGCGCACCAGGTCGGCCAGCGTCACGCCCTTGAGCGACAGCGAAAAGCGCTGGCGCAGCGTGGGCAGGTCGGTGGCCAGGCCGTGCGCGCCGGCCACCATGGCCAGGCAGGCCAGGCCGCATTCGGCGGCCTCGGTCTGCAGCATCAGCGGCACGCGCTGCAGCCCGGCGCCCAAGCGCAGGCGGCCGGTGATCGACATCAGAGGCGGCTCCCCAGGCCGAGCAGCGGCTCGAACAGCCACTCGATCAGTCGCCGACGTTCCAGCAGCACGTCGGCTTGCAGCCGCATGCCGGCCGACAAGGGCATGGCCTGCGGCGCCGGGGTTTCGCCCAGTGCCACGGTAATGCGGAACATCGGCTCGCCGCCCGCGGCCACGGCCGGCAGCGACAGCGCGGCCAGCTCGCTGGTCGCCAGCGGCGTGCGCGACACCTGCACCACACGCCCCGGCTGGTGGCCGAACTTCTGGTACGGAAAGGCCTCGAAGCGCATCCGCACGGGCTGTTCGGGCCGCACGAAGCCCACGGCGCTGGACGGCGCGAACAGGTGCGCCTGCAAGGTCGCGCCCTCGGGCATCAGGCTGGCCAGCGCGGAAGCCGGCGTCACGCTCTGGCCGGGCTCGGCCAGCACGGCGCTCACGGTACCCGCTTGCGGGGCGCGCACGACAAGGCGGCGTTCACCGTCCTGCTCGGCAGCCTCCTGCGCCAGCACAGCCAGGTCGCGCTCGAGGCTGCCCACCGCGCTGCCGGCGGTCAACGGCAAGGCGCGCAGCTCACCTTCCAGCTCGGCGCGTTCACGGCCCAGGGCGGCGCGCTGCCGGGCCAGGGCCTGGGCAGCGGCGCGCAGGCCCAGCACCTCTTCGGTCTTAGCCTGCACCTGTGCTTCAGAGATGAACTGCTGCGACTGCAGCGATTCCAGCCGCGCCAGGGATTGTTGGGCCAGCGCGAGCCGCTGCTTCTGCAGCCCGGTCTCGCTGTCCACCTGCGCCTGTTCGAGTTCCAGCGCCTGCACGCGGCGCTCCAGCGCCAGCTCGCGCGCGCGCACCAGATCCTGTTCCTGGCGTGCCGCGCCTTCCAGGCTGCGGCGTCGCTCGGCCAGGCTGCGCTGCACCTGCGCCTGGGCCACGGGCTCGAGCAGGGGCCGGTCGACGCCCACGATGAAGAGCACCTCGCCGGCCTGCACGGCCTGCCCTTCGGCGATGCGGCGTTCGAGCACGGTACCGGCGGCCGCCGGTACCAGGCGGATCAGACCGCGATCGGGAACGAGCACGCCTACCGCGGTGGACTTGCGTGTGTACTGCGCCAGTATCAGGAAGGCGACCAGTGAAACCGCCACCAGCACCACGCCGGCCGTGAGCACGCGCAGTGACAGCGGCCGCACCAGTTGCACGCGGCCCAGCCACTGCTGGCGCTGTGCTTCCAGCGCTTCGGGCCGGAACAGCGAGCGGGTCTCAGGCACAGGCAAGCGGACAGGTCACGCCAGCCGGCGCCAGTTCACGAGCCGAATGATGGCCCTCGGCGCCGGAGTGACCCGGCGCGTCGGGTCAGAGCCAGCCGCCGCGGGGCAGCATCTGGACTTCCTCGGTGCTAGACCAGCCGCCGCGCGGCAGGCCACCGGCCACACGCTGAAGGTCTTTGGGGTCTAGCGGCACCGGGGCGGAACGCTGTGCCGGGGCTGAGGGCTGGACCTGGGGGCGGAATTGCGAGCGTTGCATGAACGGACTCCTGAGGAAAAGGTCGTGCAATTTCGCACGGTTCTTACCGATTGGAGCAGCCGCAATGGCTCGCGATAACTGTCAAGTCTTACAGGGTACGCCGCACCGTGGTGCGGATCCGACACCGGTGCTAGTCGATCAGGCCCAGGCGCAGCGCCTTCAGCACCGCCTGGTGCTTGTTCACGCAGCCCAACTTGTGCATGGCGTTGGTCACGTGCAGCACCGCGGTGCGTTCGCTGATGCCGAGCACGGCACCCACTTCCCAGGCCGTCTTGCCTTCCATCGTCCAGCGCAGCGCCTCCAGTTCGCGCGGCGTCAACGAAGGGCGTTCGGGTTGCTGCGCCGGCGGAACCAACAGGCGCATCGCGGCGTCCTGAGCGTGCACGGCGAAGAGCTGCAAGTCGGCCACCAGGCGCTGCAGTTCCTCGGGGTCGGTGGGCAGTGGCTGGTCGCGGTCGACGCCGAGCAGGAAATGCTTGCCCTCGGGCAGGTGCAGCGCCATCGCGATGCCGGTGCGGTAGCCGTAGGTGGCCTGCTGTTCCCAGAGATCGGCCGCGCCATGCTCGACGTAGGTTTCCTGGTTCCAGATGATGGGCACGCTCTGGCGCTTGCAGTGCTGCAGCACCGGGTCGCGCCGGTAGTAGGTGGGGTCGGCGTAGGGCTCGCCGTATTCACCGGGCGTGTTGTCGATATTGATGAACTCGCTCTTGCCCATGCCGTGGTCGATGACCGCAATGGCCGACACCGTCTCGAAGCCGAGCTTGTGCGTGAAGCGAACCACTTCCTCGCGAAACTCGCCGCGGTCGCGTGCCTGCATCACTGCCGAATAGCCGCCAGGGAGCATTGCTCTCCTCATGCACGAAAAGTCACGGCAACCGCGCCCGGGCCGACTGCCCTGACAGGGTTTACAGCTTTCGCTTTATGCCCTCTTGCCCAAAGATAGCGTCATGCAACAAACAACCGTCGTTCCCCAGCCGATGCCAGCGCCCATCGTCACACCCTGGTCGCTTCGTGCCTGGCCCCCCTATTGTGGCAGGCCGGTGAGCCGGCGCGTGTGCGGTTTCACCACCTTGGCACGCGTATCACGTTCACCGGTGACCCGCTCACGCCCCCGGCCGGCCAGACCATCTGGGCCGGCAGTGCGGCCGAAGGCGAAGCCGGCATGGCCTGGGACTGGGTGCTCATCACCCGCGGCGTGGTCGCCATGGCCGACCCGATGTCGGTCATCAGCAACCTGCGTCTGGTCGGAGACCAGGGCGAAGTGCTGACGGCGCAGCAATCGGCGCGCTTTCTCAACGAGATCGTCCGCGCCCTGCCCTGGCAGAGCGAGGTGCAGCGCGCCTTGGGCGAGCGCACGCACTGACCGCGGCGGCCCCGGCGCCGTCCAGGCGCTGGTGACTGCAGCACCGCCGCCCAGGCGCTGGTGACTGCGGCACCGCCCTCCGGGCCGCGGCGACAGCAACACCGTCCACCAGGCGGCTACTTCAGCGCCGCGGTGCGCAGGGTGCGGGCGACGAAGCCGATGCCCAGAGCCGCCAGCAGCACACACACGCCCGCCGCCAGGGTCACGTCGGCCCAGGGCAGCGCCTCGCCGCGCAGCACGCGGCCCATCAGTGTGGTCTGCGCCAAGGCCGGCACCCACAGGTGCCAGGGCGCCTGTCCTTCCTGGTTGAAGATCGTCACCAGCGGCAGCAGCGAAACACCCAGCACCACGATGGTGGCATTCGCCTGTGCCTCCTTGAAGCTTCTGCAGCGGATGGCCACCGCCATCAGCACGGCGGCCAGCGCACCGGCCAGCGGCAGCAGCAAGCCCACGAAGGACAGCGCCTCGCCGATGCCGAAACGGAACAGCGCCGCCAGGGCCTCGCTGCGCAGCAGCCACTGCCCGGGCAGGAAACTCAGGCAGGACAGCACCGCGATCAGGATGCCCACGCTGGCCACCGCCCCCCACTTGCCCAGCACCAGCGCCAGCCGCGGCGCCGGGTTCATCAGCAGGGGCTCCAGCGAACCGCGCTCGCGTTCGCCCGCCGTGGTGTCCAGCGCCGCGTTGAGCGCACCGTAGAGCACCGCCATGAGCACGAAGAAGGGCACCATGGTCGACAGCTGGGCGGCACGGCTGGCCGGGTCGGCCAGGTCGCGTTCCTCCACGCGCGTGGCCTCCAGCGTTGCCGGCGACACCCCGCGTACCGCCAGCCGCAGCGTGGCCTGTTCCTGGTTGAAGCCGCGCAGCAGGCGCAGCACCGGCCCGCTGCCGGTCTGCGAACGCTGGTTGGTGGCGCTGGCCAGCAGTTCCACCCGCGGGGCCTTGCCGCGGGCCAGGTCGGCCTCGAAGTCCGCCGGCACCACCAGCACCGGGTCGCCGAGCTGGCTGTCCCTGAGTTGCTGCTCGTAGCCCGCGGGCGCTTCCCGCACGGTATAGGTCTGGCGCTCCAGGTAGTTGCGCAGCGTCGGCGCATGCTCGATGCCGTGCACGACGACCTCGCGCGCCTCGGCGCGCTTCTCGACGCCGGCGACCAGTTGTGAAATCAGCACCAGCACCGCCGGGCCGATGGCCACCGAGCTGAGCAGCACCACCAGCAGCGTGCGCCGGTCGCGCAACGCGTCGACCAGTTCCTTCAGGTACACGGTCCAGGCGGCGGCCATCATGCGGCCGCTCCCGGGTGAACCGTCTGCCGGCGTTCTTCTGCGCTGAAGGCGAGGTCGACGAAGGTCTGCTCGAAGTCGGCCTGGCCGCGCGCGGCGTTGAGCTCGGCCACGCTGCCCACGGCCACGGTGCGGCCGTGCGAGACCACCACCACCTGGTCGCACAGGCGCTCCACCTCCTGCATGATGTGCGTGGAAAAGACGATGCACTTGCCGTGTTCGTCGCGCAGCCGGCGCAAGGTGTCGCGCAGCGAACGCGTGGCCAGCACGTCCAGGCCGTTGGTGGGTTCGTCGAGCACGATATTGGCCGGGTCGTGCACCAGCGCACGCGCCAGCGCCGTCTTCATGCGCTCGCCCTGGCTGAAACCTTCGGTGCGGCGGTCCAGCAGCGGCTGCATGTCCAGCATGCCGGCCAGCGTTTCGGTGCGCGCGGCGGCGGCGTCGCGCGTCATGCCGTGCAGGCGGCCGTAGTAGACGATGTTCTCGCGCGCGGTCAGCCGCGGGTACAGGCCGCGCGCGTCGCTGAGCACGCCCATGCGCGCCAATGCCTCGACGGGCCGGGCGGCGACGTCGATGCCGTCCACCTGCACGCGGCCGGCGTCGGGTGTGATCAGCGCTGCGGCGATGCGCAGGGTGGTCGTCTTGCCGGCGCCGTTGGGGCCCAGCAGGCCGGTGATGCGGCCGTCGGCGGCGGTGAAGCTGACGCCGTCGACGGCCAGCACGGCGCGCGCCTGGGCGCCCCGGCCCTGGGTGAAGCGCTTGCACAACTGCTGCACCTCGATCATTCGCGGGCCTCCGCCGTGGCCGCCGTCACCGGCACGAAGGCCGGCGGCCGGGGCACGGCGCGCGCGCACTCGGCGTCCACCTGCAGCGCATCGTCGTCGCCGGCAGCGTCGAGGAAGCGGAAGACGGCGTCGCGCAGACAGGCCAGGCTCATCACGCCGTGACCGGCTTCGGGCACCACCACGTGGCGCGCCTTGCTGCCCAAGGCCTTGGCGGTGCGCTCGCCGTGGCGCGGCGGCGTCACCGGGTCGGCTCCGCCGGAAAGCACCAGCGTCGCCACCGGCGCCGGCGGCAGTGTGTAGAACTCGAGCGGGACCGCGCCGCGCGGCCAGTCCTTGCAGACCCTGCGGTAGAGCTCGGCGAAGGCGTCGCCGAAATCGGCGCCGGGCCGGTCGGTCGACTGCGCCAGTCGCGGCACGTCTTCGGCGCAGACCACCGAGAAGTGCATGCCTTCGGCCAGGCCGCCCGGGCGTCCGCCCTGCAGCGCCGTGGCCAGCCCCACCAGCGCTTCGAAGCGGCCGCGCGCCGCCTCGGTCAGCGCCAGCGGCAGCGCCGAGGCCAGCGCCGGCACGTACAGCGGCGTGCGCACCAGGCCCAGCAGCGTATCGCGGCCGAGCGTCAGGCCTTGCACCTCGCCTGTGACCGGGTGCGCCACGCGCACCTCACGCGGCAGCGTGGCGAGCAGGCCGCGCCAGTCGGCGCGCAGCGCCGGGTAGCGGGCACGGCAGGCCTGCTCGGCTTCGCAGGCGCTGAATACGGCGTCCAGTGCCGCCTGGTTGTCGGTGGAAAAGGCCGCCGGCAGCACCATGTCGGGTGGCGCCACGCCGTCGATCACGGCGCGCCGCACCGCCCGTGGAAACTGGCGCATGAAGTCCAACACCGCGCGCGTGCCGTAGCTGCCGCCGACGAGGTTGACCCGCTCGGCGCCAAGCTGCCGGCGCACGGCATCGGCGTCCTGCATCGCGAGCGCGGTCGTGTAGTGACGCAGGTCGCCGTGCGGCAGCTGCTGCAGTCGCGTGCGGCAGTCGGCCAGCCGGTCGAAGAGGCGCGCGGCGTCCACGGCTTCGGCCAGCGGCTGCGTGGGGGCCGGTTCGTCGCAGACCAGCGGCGCACTGCGCCCGGTGCCGCGCTGGTCGACGAGCACGATGTCGCGGCGGTTCGAAACGCGGCCGAGCAGGCCCGCCACGTGGCCGGCGATCTCGACCGCGCTCTGGCCGGGGCCGCCGGCGAAGAAGAACACCGGGTCGGGCTTGCGGTTGCGCGCCAGCGCCGGCAGCACGGCGAAGTGCACGTCGATCATGGTGCCCCGTGGCGCCGCCGGGTCCAGCGGCCGGCGCACGCTGCCGCACAGCGCTTCGTATTCCACGCCCTGCAGCCGGCAGGGTGAAAGGCCGGGCCGCGTTTCTGCAGCGTGCACCGGCGGGGCCGCCAGGGCGACGGCCGTCAGCAGCGGCAGCCACGCGAGCCATTGGGCGGGCCATCGAACGGCCATCGGCACCGCCGGTAGGGAAAGGTTCTGCATGGGCGCGGATTCTGCGGTGCCCCGGGCCGCGCCGGGGCGGTGGCGGTGGCGGACCGCCGCCGCGATGCGGCGAATTGCCGCCACGGGCGCATGAATGGCTCGCTGGCGCCGCACGGGCAGCGCGGGCGCAACGCTTATGCTTGCCCGCCGCGCAAAGCCAGCGCGGCGACCCGCCTGAGGAGAACCGCGTGAAACTGCTCTTCGTCGCCGACCCGCTGGAGTCGTTCAAGACTTACAAGGACAGCACCTACGCCATGATGCGCGAGGCCGCCGCGCGCGGCCACACGCTGATGGCCTGCCGCTGCGAAGACCTGCGCTGGCAGCGTGGCGAGCAGGTGCTGGGCTTCGTGCGCGACATCGAACTCACCGGACACGCCGAACAAGGCGGCCAAGGCGGCCACGACTGGTTCCGCGCCACGCAGCAAGCGCCCGACGAACGGCCGCAAGCGCTGGCCGAGGTCGACGCCGTGATCATGCGCAAGGACCCGCCCTTCGACAGCGAATATTTCTACGCCACGCACCTGCTGAGCCAGGCCGAACGCGAAGGCGCGCGCATCTTCAACCAGCCCGCGGCGCTGCGCGAGCACCCGGAAAAGCTCGCCATCCTGGAATTCCCGCAGTTCATTTCGCCCACGCTGGTGACACGCGACGCCGCCGACATCCGCCGTTTCCACGCCGCGCACGGCGACATCATCCTCAAGCCGCTGGACGGCATGGGCGGCATGGGCATCTTCCGCGTCGGCCCTGACGGGCTGAACCTGGGCAGCATCGTCGAGACGCTCAACCGCGGCGGCGCGCAGACGGTGATGGTGCAGAAATACCTGCCCGAGATCGTGCAGGGCGACAAGCGCGTGCTGCTCATCGGCGGCGAGCCGGTGCCGTTTGCGCTGGCGCGCATTCCGCAGGGCAGCGAAATCCGCGGCAACCTGGCCGTCGGCGGCAAGGGCGTGGCGCAGCCGCTCAGCGCACGCGACCGCGAGATCGCCACCACCTTGGCGCCGCTGCTGGCCGCGCGCGGGCTGCTGCTGGTGGGGCTGGACATCATCGGCGACTGCCTGACCGAGATCAACGTCACCAGCCCGACGGGTTTTCAGGAAATCAGCCGGCAAAGCGGCTTCGACGTCGCGAAGAGGTTCATCGACGCGCTGGAAGCGGCGCTGCGGGTCGGCAGCCAGGCGAACGGGGCGCGCGCATGACGACGGCATGCCGCCAGGCGGGGCTTGCGGCCGTCCAGCGACGGTCGTTGCGGCGCTGTGTGCTGGCCCTGGCCGCACTGGCCGCACTCGGCGCAGCGCCGGCCGCGCAGGCGCAGTACAGCCCCGGTCCGCAGTTCCTCCCGGCGCCGCGCGGCTATCTGAGCCTGGGCGCCGGCGCATCCTCGTCTTCGGTGTCGTGCGGCGGCAGCGCGCAATGCGACCGCGTCGGCAACGCCGTGCGCGCCGCCGCTGGCGTGTTCGTGACCCCCTTCGTGGCCTTCGAGCTGGCGGCGGCCGATTTCGGCGACAGCCGCATCGGCACGCCCTACGGCGACGCCGAACTCAACGTGCGCATGGCCGGCGTGGGCATCGCGCTGACGCTGGACTACGGCGCACGCTTCAACGGCCTGCTGCGCTTCGGCGTGGCGCAGGTGCAAGCCACCTGGCAGGCCCCCTGGGCTGGGCCGGCAGAGTCGCGCAGCACCTCGGCCGAGGGCTATTACGGCCTCACGCTGGGCGTTATGCTGGCGCCGAATCTGGCCGCCGAATTGTCGTTCGACGGCACGCGTTACGAGACCGGCGACAGGGTCGAACGCGTCGATGCACTGACCCTGGGGCTGTCCTTGCGCTTCTGAAGGCGCGCCGACCGTCCACGTCGCAGCGCCTTGCCGGACCGGACTGCGGCGAGAATGCACCTGCGGGACCCGCACCACGCCATGTTCGCCACCCAGCCCATCCGACGCCTGCACCTGCGCACGTGCCGCCGCGGGTGCCTTTGGCGGGTGACACTGCTGGTGTGGGCCGCCGCACTCGCGTGGGTTCCGGCCGTCGCCGCCACCGATGGCCCGGCGTTGATGCGCAGCGTGGCCGAGCAGGCGCTGGACGACCCGAGTGCGGCGCTGTCCGGGGTGCGCGAGCGCCTCGCCGCCCTGTCCGCCAGCGACGCCGGCACGGCGTTCTGGCTGCGCCTGGCCCAGGTGGACGTGCTGGTGCACACCGACCAGGAGTCCGAGTCACGCCGCGAACTCGCCGCGGCGGCGCAGGCCCTGCCCACCGGCACCGGTGGGCCGCAGGAGCGGCTCTGGCTCGAGCATTTCCAGCGCTACGTCGATACCGGCACCGTCGACCTGGAGGCCTTTCGCCGCCAGCAGACCGCCATGCGCGAGCAGGCCCGCGCCGTCGGCGACGCGGTCTTGCTGTGCCGCCTGAACCTGAACGAGGCCGCGCTGCTGGTGGAACTGGACGCCGTCGACGAAGCCTGGGCGGCGCTGGAGGCGGTGGACCGCTGCGCCGCAGAACTCGGTGACGCCGGGCTGCGCGCCTATGCCCTGGGCACCATGGGCCCGCTGGCCTGGCGCATCGGTTCGCTGCAGCCGCCGCAGACCTACTACCAGCGTGCGCTGGCGGCACTGGGCGAGCGGCCGGCGCGCTACAAGCGCGCCTGGTTGCTCGACGACCTGGGCTGGGCGCTGGTCAACGGCGGCCAGCCGGCGGCCGCCCGCGGCCCCTTCGAACAGGTGCTGGCGCTGGCCAGCGAGATCGGCGACGTTTCCTTCACGATGCGCGGCCACGAGGGCCTGGCCGAGGTCTTGCTGCACCAGCGCGACGCCCAGGGCGCCTTGCGCCATGCGCGGGCATCGCTGCAACAGTCCGCCGGTCATCCGGGCCTGCGTTTTCGCGACGTGACGGCACAGACCCAGGTCGTCGAGGCCCTGGCGCTGCTGCAGCACCCCGATCTGGCCGACGCGGTGGAAGCCCTTCGCGCCATGGCCGCGCGCGACCCGTCGGCACGCAACGCCTCGCTCATTGCCCGCAGCGCGGCGCGCGGCTACCGCGCGCTGGGCCGCCATGAGCAAGCCTATGCCGAACTTGAACACTACCTGGAAATCTCCAACCACGATGCCCGTGCTGCGCGTGAGCGCGATGCGCAGCGCCTGCAGGCGCGCTACGAAGCCACGCTGCGCGACGCCGAGAACCGCGAGCTGCGCCATGCCGCCGAGCACGCCCGCCTGGAGTTGCAGGCCCGCGCCGAACGCCAGCGTGCGCTCTGGGCGCTGGTGCTGGTGCTGCTGGCCGGGCTGGCCGGCGGCGGCTGGTTCTTCGGCCTGGCATTGAAGCGCCGCCGTCGGCTGGCCGAACTGGCGCTGCGCGACGAACTCACCGGCCTGCCCAACCGCCGAGCCGTGCTGGCCTTCGCGCGCGAGCAGTTCCACCTGGCGCGCCGGCTGGACCTGCCTATTTCGCTGGCGCTGATCGACCTGGACCATTTCAAGGCCGTCAACGACAGCCATGGCCACGCCGCCGGCGACCGCGTGCTGCAGGCCTTCGCGGCCGCGACCACGCACGTGGTGCGCGGGCAGGACCGCATCGGCCGCTGGGGCGGCGAGGAGTGGCTGCTGGTGATGCCGGGTACCCGTGCCGCTGAACTGCCGGCGGTATTCGATCGCCTACGGCACGCACTGGCCGAGCAGCGTGTGCCGGGCCTGCCGCATCCGCACGGCGTGACCTTCTCCATGGGCACGGCCGAGCGCCATGCCGGCATCGAGACGCTGGACGCGCTGGTGGCCGAGGCCGACAGGCATCTGTACCGCGCCAAGGCGCAGGGCCGCGACACGCTGTGCGGCCATTCGCTGAGCCTGGTGCACCCTGCCGCCGAGGCCTCGCCGCGCAGCGCCTGAGTCCTGCCGCCGATGGCCTTGCTGACCCTCACCGAGGCCCACCTGGCCTTCGGCCACGTGCCGCTGCTGGACGGCGCGGCCATGGCACTGGAGGCCGGCGAGCGTGTGGCGCTGATCGGCCGCAACGGCGCCGGCAAGAGCTCGCTGCTGAAGATCCTGGCCGGCCTGGACAAGCCCGACGATGGCCTGCTGCAAGTGCAGACCGGCCTGCGCCGCGTCTACGTGGCGCAGGAACCGGTCTTCGCCCCTGGCGTGACCGTCTTCGAAGCCGTGGCCGAAGGCGTGGCCGAGGCGCGCGCCCTGCGCGAGCGCTTCGAGCGCCACGACCCGGCCGACGACCTGGACGCCGTGCAGACCCGTCTGGAAGCGCTGGACGGCTGGACCTGGGAACAGCGCGTGGCCGAGTCCATGCAGCGCCTGCAACTCGACGGCAGCGCGGTGGTGCAGGCGCTGTCGGGCGGCACCAGGAAGCGCGTCGCGCTGGCGCAGGCGCTGGTGGCCGAACCCGAACTGCTGCTGCTCGACGAGCCCACCAACCACCTCGATATCGATGCCATCGAATGGCTGCAGGGCCTGCTGCTGGCCTGGCGCGGCGCCCTGGTCTTCGTCTCGCACGATCGTGCCTTCATCGACGGCGTGGCCACGCGCATCGTCGAACTCGACCGCGCCCGGCTGCGCAGCTACCCGGGCTCGTTCGCCGCCTACGAAGCGACCAAGGCGCGTGAACTGGAAGATGAAGCGCTGGCCAATGCGCGCGCCGACAAGCTGCTGGCGCAGGAAGAGGTGTGGGTGCGCCAGGGCGTGGAGGCACGGCGCACGCGCAGCGTCGGCCGCATCGGCCGGCTGCTGAAATTGCGTGAACAGCGCGCCGCACGGCGCAACGTGCTGGGCCAGGTGCGGCTGGAACTGGACGCCGGGCTGGCGCCGGGCAAGATCGTCGCCGAGCTCAAGCATGTGAGCATGTACTTCCACGAAAAGCTCCTGATAGAGGACTTCTCGGCCACCATTCTGCGTGGCGACAAGGTCGGCTTGATCGGCCCCAACGGCTGCGGCAAGACGACGCTGCTGAAGCTGATCCTGGGTGAACTGCAGCCCACGCGCGGCAGCGTGCGCCAGGGCACGCGGCTGCAGGTGGCGTATTTCGACCAGATGCGCGCCGCGCTGGACCTGGACGCCACGCTGGGCGACACCATCAGCCCGGGCAGCGAATGGATCGAGATCGGCCAGCCGCCGAAGGCCACGCGCAAGCACGTGATGAGCTACCTGGGCGACTTCCTCTTCGCCCCCGAACGCGCCCGCGCACCCGTGCGCACGCTCTCGGGCGGTGAACGCAACCGGCTGCTGCTGGCGCGGCTGTTCGCGCTGCCGGCCAACGTGCTGGTGCTCGACGAACCGACCAACGACCTGGACATCGACACGCTGGAATTGCTGGAGGAACTGCTGCAGTCTTACGAAGGCACGGTCTTCCTGGTCAGCCACGACCGGCGCTTCCTGGACAACGTGGTCACCAGCACCATCGCCTGGGAGGGCGACCCGGCCTGGGGCGGCCGTCCCGGGCTGTGGCGCGAATACGAAGGTGGCTACGAGGACTGGACGCGGCAGCGCGAGCGCACGCGCGTGGCCGTGGCCGCGCAGGCGGCGGTGCAGGCACCCAGGCCGGTGGCGGCGGACCCGCCGCGGCCGACCGCCGCGCGCACCAAGCTCAGCTACAAGGAGCAGCGCGAACTGGAATCGCTGCCCGACCGCATCGAGGCACTGGAAGCCGAGCAGAAGTCGCTGATCGAACGCCTGGCCAGCCCGGCGCTGTACACCGAAGCACCGCAGCAAGTGGCGTCGCTGCAAGCGCGCCACGACCAGATCGAAACCGAACTGATGGCCGCGCTGGAGCGCTGGGAGGCGCTGGCCGCGCGCTAGCCGCTGCGCTGGCCCCGCTGCGGCCCGTGTCTGAAGACCAGCATCAGGTTGTTCGCCGGCATGTCGAAACGCCGCTCCAGCGCCAGCCCGGCGCGCCGCGCTTCGTCGGCCACCTCGGCCAGGCGGCGCAGTCCCCACGCGCGGTCGCGTGAGCGCAGGTCGGCGTCGAAGGCCAGATTGCCGGGCGACGGGATTTCGCCGTCGACGAAGAAGGGGCCATAGAGCACGAGCAGGCCTCCCGGCGCCAGGTGCCGCGCCGCGCCGGCCATCAGCGCCGCGCAGGTGGACCCGGGCGCGATGTGCAGCAGGTTGGCGCAGAAGACGGCGTCGAAGGCTTTCGCCCCCTCTTGCGTCGGCAGCGGCCAGGGTTGCCGCATCACGTCCAGCACCAGCGGCGCGTGCACCCCCGCCAGCCCGGCACAGCGCGCGGCGATGGCCGGCAGCGCGGCGGCGTCGGCCTCGGTCGGCTGCCAGCTCCAGCCCGGCTGCGCGACGGCGAAGTGGGCCGCGTGCTGGCCGGTGCCGCTGGCCACTTCCAGCACGCAGGCCACCGGCGGCAGCAAGCGGCGCAGCACCTGCAGAATGGGCTCGCGGTTGCGCTCGGCCGCGGGGCTGTGCGGCAGACCGGACGGATTCACGGCCCGGCCTGCTCTTCGGCTTCGATGAGCCGGCGCAACCGCTGCGCGCCGGGCGGAATGTCTGGCGTGGCGATTTCGGCGGCGCCGGCGTCCCGCGCCGGGTGCTCGGCCGCTTCGCCCTCGATCGTGGACCTGGAAATGATGCACATGGCTGAAGCGTTCGGCTCTCCTGCGGGCCGGATTGTGGCCTGCGCGTCACAGCGCGACCCGTCGACGTGCCGCGTCAGCCCAGCAGTGCGAGCGCGGCCAGCACGTGACAACCGTTGCCCGCCAGCACCAGCAGGTGCCAGACGAAGTGGCCGAAGCGCAGCCGGTGGTCGGTCAGGTAGAACAAGGTGCCGAGCGTGTAGGCAGCGCCGCCGGCGAGCAGCCAGGGCACCGCCGCGCCCCCGGCGCGCGAGGCCAGCGGCCCGAGCAGGGCCAACGCCGTCCAGCCGAGGGCGGCGTATACCAGTGTCGAGGCCAGCCGGTGCTGCAGGCGGCCACCCACCTTGCAGCCGGCGCCGACGAGGGCCACACCCCACACCCCGGCCAGCAGCGGCTCGCCCAGCCCGCCCTGCAGCGGGCCGAGCGCGAACGGCGTATAGCTGCCGGCGATGAAGACGAAGATGCTGGCATGGTCGAGCCGGCGCGCCCACGCCTTGGCGCGCCCGTGGGGCAGGCCGTGGTAGAGCATCGAGGCCGCGTACACCAGCATCGCCGACAGGCAGAAGACGGCGATGCCCACCGCCGCCAGCGCGCCGCCGCGCTGCGCCGCAAGGTCCGACAGCAGCGGCCAGGCCGCGGCCGCGGCCACGAAGCCCGCACCGTGGCTGAAGGCGTTGAGCCGCTCCTCGAGCGCCGATTGCCGGCGCCGGCGGCGCGGCTGCTGCAAGATCGGCAACAGCGCCCGGGACGCGCCGTCGGCCAGCGACAGCGGCGCCTCACGCCGGCGGTCGTTGTCCCGCGCCGGCGGGCACGCAGCGGCCCAGTCGCCGTCGTCGCCCAGTTCGACGGGTCGCTCGGGAAATACGGACACGCCCATGTTTCATTCTCGGCAGCCGACCGTCACGCTGCACCCCCTCGTCAGGGGGGCGCCGGCCTGATGTCGTGTGTTGCGTCACGCCCGGCGCGAGACAGCGGCCGACAGGCTGCCGGGCTGTCAGGGCCAGCCGTCGCGGTCGACTGGCTCGCGATGGCCGAAGCCTCGGCGGTTGTCGATGAAGTGCATGTGCCGGGGCTGCAGTCGATACCCGTGCACCTTGGCCAACGCGGCGGCGATGACCCGGCGTGCGCTGGCCAGCCGGCCCACGAGCGGGAACTCGCCGCCGTAGCGCTGCCGCGCGAGCCGGGCTTCGTCGCCATGGCCGACCGCTGCCGCCGCGACGACGCCAGCGTCGCCGCCCTGCGCGACGCCTTCGACGCGCTGCTGCCGGCGGCCCACCGCCGCTTCCTGCGGTCGACCGAGTTGAGCTACCGTTGCGGCAACCATTCCTTCGCCCACGCCGGGGTTCGACCGGGCGTGCCCCTGGGCAGGCCGGCGGCGCGCGACCTGAGGTGGATCCGCTCGCCGTTCCTCGACTCGACCCTGGACCACGGTGCGGTCGTCTTGCACGGCCACAGCATCGCCGAGTGCCCGCAGCTGCGGCCGAATCGCATCGGCATCGACACCGGGGCCTACCGCAGCGGCGTCCTGACCTGCCTCGTGCTCGACGGCCCGAGCCGGCACTTCCTGCACACTGGATGAGCGCCATGAACACATCTCCCCGAAAAGGCCCGCCGCAGCCGCGTTCGAATGCGCCCGGCACGCCTGCGGCGGCGGCCAACCGCAAGGCAAACCCGTTCTGGCGCTGGTCGCTGCGCGTCTACCGGGCCCCGGGCGTGCAGGAAGCCTGCCTGGCGCTGCAGCATCGGTGCGGTGCCGATGTCAACCTGCTGCTCTTCTGCGGCTGGGTCGGCCTGGCGGGACGAGCGCTCGACCAGCGTCTCCTGCGGCAAGCCACGGCCTGCGTCGGGCGCTGGCAGGCCGAAGTGGTCGCCCCGCTGCGTGCCGTGCGGCAAACGCTCAAGCACGGCGCCCCGACGGGTTCGACCGCGGCGCCGGCCCTGGCGCTGCGGCGGCGCATCGCAGCACTCGAGCTCGAGGCCGAATCGGTCGAACAGGCGCTGCTGTTCGAACTGGCATGCGGCTGGCCGGCGCCGGCGAGGCCGAAACGACCACCCATCGCGGTCGCGGCCGGCCTGGGACGCTACCTGGCCGGGCTGCCCGGCGCGCCGCAGCCGCCCGACCCGCGGCACCTGGCCACGCTCGTCGAAGCGTGCTGCGCGACGCCTGCGGCCCGGCCCCGCCCGGCCGATCCCGGCGTCGGTGTCAGCCGGGGTCGGCCGCCTGGCCCTCGCTGATCGCTGCCGGGTGCGTGCGGCTGACGATCAACGCCGTATGCAGGTACAGGCCATTGAGCAGGCGCGTCGCACGCTCGCGGTCGAAGCCGGGCCAGGAGGCGATCTCTGTGACAGTGCAGGAGCGCCGGCGCAGCTGTTCCACCGCCGCCTGCAGCGACCCGCTCAAGCCCAGTCGCTGCAGCGCCGACCCCGGCGCCACGCGGTAGGCGGCCGGACCGGCGATTTCGGGCAGCAGCGTCTCGCGCGCACCGCGCAGGGCCAGCTCCCACAGCAGCGGACTCAGCACCGCATACTCCCCCGCTTCGCCAACGCGGTCGGTCTCGGCGCTGGACAGCGGGCGCAGCCGCGCCGGCTCCACGTGCAGCACGCGCAGGTCGCCCAGTTCCAGCGCCAGCAACTGCTGCAGCGGCAGCTTGCAGTGCAGCGAGCCGGCGGCGGCAAAGACGGTGAGGGGAATGACGCGGTAGTGGTACTGCAGATGCAGCAACAAGGCGCGGCCATGGCGCACGGCGGCAGCCAGCACTTCCAGCGCCTCGAGCCCGGCGCCTTCGTCGGCGGCGGGGTCGAAACGCATCAAGTCCTGCAGCAGCGAGGCATTCAGCGAAGTCAGCAGCGTGGCGCCCGCTTCGGTCTCGGCGTCGTGCACCGCCCCTTCCTGCTGGCGCTGGTAGTCACTCAGGTGCATCAGCTCGGCACCGTCGGCGGGCAGGGTCGATTCGAACATGCGTGGGTCTCGTGCGCGGCGCGCGCCATGGCTTTGACGGTATTGGACCCGCGACCGCGGTGCGATACCGATTCCAGGTGTGACGGGATGTGTGCGCCCGCCGCATAGACTGCGGCGATGCATCAGCCCGCACCATGCCACCGGCGGACCGCGCCATGACCGACGCCCGGCGCGGCTTTGCCCTGGGCGCGCTGGGCGTGGTGATCTTCGCCATGACCCTGCCCATGACGCGCCTGGCCGTGGGCGACGTGAGCGACCCGCAGTTGCCGCCCAGCTTCGTGACGGCTGGCCGCGCCGCCGTGGCCGGGCTGCTGAGTGCGCTGTACCTGCTGGCGCTGCGCGCTCCACCGCCGGCGCGCCGCCACTGGCCGGCGCTGACGCTCAGCGCCCTGGGCACGGTGGTGGGTTTTCCGCTCTTCCTGGCGCTGGCGCTGCGCCAAGTGGATGCCATGCACGCCGCGGTGGTCACCGGGGTCATGCCGCTGGGCACCGCGGTGGTGGCGGCGCTGGCGCTGCGGCAGCGGCCGTCGGCGGGTTTCTGGGCCTGCGCGGTGCTGGGCTGTGCGCTGGTGCTGGGTTTTGCCGCCTGGCAGGGCAGCGGGCGCCTCGTGGCGGCCGACGGACTGCTGCTGCTGGCGGTGCTGTCCACCTCCATCGCCTACGTGGCCGGGGCGCAGGTGGCGACCGTGCTGCCGGCGCAGCAGGTCATCTGCTGGGTGCTGGTGGGCTCGCTGCCGTTCACGCTGCCCGCCGCGCTGTGGCTGTGGCCCGACGCGCCGGCGCGGCCGAGCGCCTGGCTGGGCTTCGGCTACACGGCCGTCTTCTCCATGTGGCTGGGCTTCTTCGCCTGGTACCGCGGCCTGGCGCTGGGCGGCGTGGTGCGCGTCAGCCAGACGCAACTGCTGCAGCCCTTCTTGGCGCTGCTGTTCGCGGCACCGGTGCTGGGCGAGACGCTGGAGCCGCTGACGGTGCTGTTCTCGCTGGCCGTCATCGCGGTGGTCTTCCTGGGCCGGCGCATGCCGGTGCATGGTCGCGCGGCATGAGGGCCCTGGGCTTGCTGCACGGCGCGTTGCCGGCCCGGCACGGGGCCCGCCTGAAATTTGCAGGGGAGAAGCCATGAAACGCCGCTTCCACCAGCTCGACGTCTTCACCGCCGTGCCGCTGAAGGGCAACCCGCTGGCCGTGGTACACGACGCCCAGGGCCTGGCCGACGAGACGATGGCCGCCTTCGCGCGCTGGACGAATCTTTCTGAAACCACTTTCCTGCTGCCGCCCATCGATGCCGCGGCCGACTACCGCGTGCGCATCTTCACCCCCGGCGGCGAACTTCCCTTCGCCGGCCACCCAACGCTGGGCAGCTGCCATGCCTGGCTGGCGGCGGGCGGCGTGCCGCGCACGGCGGGCGTGGTGGTGCAGGAATGTGGTGTCGGACTGGTGCAGATCCGGCGCGGCAGCAGCGCCTCGGCGCCGGCGGGCGACGCCGCCGGGCGGCTGTTCTTCGCCGCGCCGCCGCTGCGGCGCAGCGGGCCGCTGGACGAAGCACTGGTACAACGCATCACGGCCGCGCTGGGCGTCGTGCGGCACGACGTGCTGCACCACCAATGGGTCGACAACGGTCCCGGCTGGTGCGCCGTGATGCTGCGTTCGGCAGTCCAGGTGCTGGCCTGCCGGCCCGACGCCGCATTGCTGGGCGACCTGCGGCTGGGCATCGTGGGCCGGCACGAGGGCGGCAGCGACTCCGGCAGCCAGGCGCTGTTCGAGGTGCGTGCCTTCGTGCCTTCACTGGGGGTGGGCGAGGACCCGGTCACCGGCAGCCTGAACGCCAGCCTGGCGCAGTGGCTCATCGGCGCCGGCCTGGCGCCGCCGGCGTACCTGGCGACGCAGGGCACGGTGCTCGGCCGCGCGGGACGGGTGTTCGTCGAACAGGCCGGCGACACGGTCTGGGTGGGCGGCGACGTGGCCGGCTGTGTGGAAGGCACGGTGGCGCTGTGACGCTGGCCGTCGACCATCTGGTGGTGGCTGCCGCGTCGCTGGCGCAGGGCGTGGCCTGGTGCGAGGCGACGCTGGGTGTGACGCCCGGGCCGGGTGGACCGCACGTGCTGTTCGGCACCCACAACCGGTTGCTGAAAATTGCCACGCCGGCCTTCCCGCAGGCGTACCTGGAGATCATTGCCGTCGACCCGGCGGCACCGCCGCAGCGCCGCGTGCGCTGGTTCGGGCTGGACGAACCCGCATTGCAGCAGCGGCTGGCCCGGTCGCCGTGTCTGATTCACGCCGTGGCACGCACCGACACGCTGGGCACGATGCGGCGCGCCCTGCTCGCTGCCGGGCTGGACCCGGGCGACGCGGTGCAGGCCAGCCGCGATATACCGCAGGGCCGGCTGGCCTGGCAGATCCTGGTGCGAGCCGACGGCCGCCTGCTGTGCGGCGGCGCACTGCCCACGCTCATTCAGTGGGACGGCAGGCATCCGGCGGAGCAGATGCCGGACTGCGGACTGGCCCTGCGCGCGCTCGCACTCAACGGCGTGCCGGCTGCAGCGCGCGAACTGCTTCAGCTGCGCGGCGTGCAGGTGCAGTCCGGGCTCGGCCCGGCGCTGAGCGCCACGCTGACCACGCCCTTGGGCACAGTCACCCTGGAATCGCCATGACCGAAGAACTGTTCCGCGAAGACGCCACGCTGCTGTCCTGCGAGGCGACCGTGCTGGCCTGCGACGACGCCGGCGTGGTGCTCGACCGCACCGTGTTCTACCCGCTGGGCGGCGGTCAGGCCGGTGATGCCGGCACGCTGACCGCGGCCTCGGGTGCCGTGCTGCGCATTGCCGATGCACGCAAGCATCCGGCGCGTCCGGGTGACATCGCACACGTGCCGGCGGCCGGCGCGGACGTGTCGGCGCTGTTGTCGACGTTTGCACCCGGCACGCGCGTGGTGGCGGCCGTCGACGCCGTGCGCCGCCACGCCCACATGCGCTTCCACACCGCCACGCACCTGCTGTGCGCGCTGGTGCCGCACCCGGTGGACGGCTGCTCCATCACCGCCGGCTATGCCCGCCTGGATTTCCACATGAACGAGCCGCTGGAAAAGCAAGCGCTCACCGACGGCATCGCTCGCCTGGTGGCCGAAGCGCGCCCGGTGCGCCACCGCTGGATCAGCGAGGCCGAGCTCGACGCCAACCCTCAGCTGGTGCGCAGCATGAGCGTGCAGCCGCCGCGCGGCACAGGGCGCGTGCGTGTGCTCGAGATCGAAGGCGTGGACCTGCAGCCCTGTGGCGGCACGCATGTGGCCAACACGGCCGAAGTCGGCACCGTCATCGTCACCAAGATTGAAAAGAAGAGCGCGATGACCCGCAGGGTCGTCCTCGGCTTTGCCGAGCCAGCCGCAGGCTGACCCGCCTACTTCGCCTGATAGTCGTCGTGGCAAGCCTTGCAGCTTTGGCCCACGGGGCCCGCGGCGGCCTTGATCGCGTCGAGGCTACCGGTCTTGGCTGCGGCATTCAGCTTGGCCACGTTGTCCTGCATCTTCAGCGCGGCGGCGTCGAACTTCGCGCGCTCCTTCCAGATCTCGGGCTTGGCCTTGGTGTCGCCCATGTCGGAGCCGTCGACGAAAGCGACGAAAGGCAGCTTGTCGATCGTATCCAGGATCATCGCGTCCTGTGCCGCCACCTTGGCGTCGAAGGGCATGCGTCCGTTGACCATGGCGAAGATGCGCCCGAGGTGGAAGTTCTGGACCTGCATCACACTCTGGCGGTACGTGATGGCCGCTTCAGCATTCTTGAATTGCGCGGCGGCGGGCAGTGCGGTGGCCAGGCCGACGACAGCGGCGAGAAAAAGACGGCTCATGCGTGGGTCTCCGAAGGTGGGTGGGGTCGAGTGCCAGGGTGTGGTCCACACCCCGGGCCAAGTGTACGAACGGCGCGGTCGCGCCATTCGCGACATGGGGCAAGTCCCCACATGGGCGCAGACCGGGTGCCCGCGGCGGCCAAGTCGGGGTATGGTTGCAATTCTTGGCACACGCCCACGGCGGCTTCATCCGATCGATGCCCGACCCCCATTTGCAACCCGTGCGCGTCTGGGACCTGCCGACGCGGCTCTTCCACTGGGTGCTGGCGATCACGGTCGCCGGTTCGGTGTTCAGCGCCAAGATCGGCGGCAATGCGATGGTCTGGCACTTCCGCTTCGGCTATGTCGTCTTCACGCTGCTGGGGTTTCGGCTGCTGTGGGGCCTGATCGGCGGGCACTGGTCGCGTTTTGCCAGCTTCCTGTACAGCCCGCGCACGGTGTTTCGTTACCTGCGTGGCGAGCTGCGGCCGGGTGAAAACCTCGACGTCGGCCACAACCCGC
This sequence comes from Rubrivivax sp., assembly GCA_034522875.1. Lineage (GTDB taxonomy): Bacteria > Pseudomonadota > Gammaproteobacteria > Burkholderiales > Burkholderiaceae_C > Rubrivivax. The sequence continues at coordinate 182,836 of JAXHKY010000036.1, forward strand.
TGGGCAGCCTGTCGGTCCTCGCGCTGCTGTCCGTGCTGGCCGTGCAGGTGGGCACGGGTCTGGTGGCCGACGACGAGATCGCCAACCTGGGGCCGTTGAACCGTTTCGTCAGCAGCGCCACCGGCCTGGCCGCCACCGGCTGGCACAAGCAGTGGGGCCAATGGATGATCCTGGGGCTGGTGGTGCTGCACGTCGCGGCCATCTTCTTCTATTTGCTGCGCCGCAAGACCAACCTGGTGCGGCCCATGGTGTCGGGCGACAAGCCCGTGCCCCCTGGCACGCCGGCCAGTGCCGACGGCCTGCCGCAGCGACTGCTGGCACTGGGTGTACTGGTCGCCTGCACGGGCCTGGTGTCCTGGGTCGTGAGCTTGGGGAGCTGACGCAATGGACGGCACGCCGCAGATCACCCTGGCCACGGCCGACGAGCCTGTGCTCGTGGAAGCCGCCAGTCGGTTGTTCCGCGAATATGCCCAGGCCATCGGCGTCGACCTGTGCTTCCAGAACTTCGACGCGGAAGTCGACGGCCTGCCCGGCGACTATGCAGCCCCCGCGGGCGCGCTGCTGGTGGCGCTGCTCGACGGCCAGCCCGCGGGCTGCGGCGCGCTGCGGCCGCTGCGCGACGTGGACTACCCCAACGCCTGCGAGATGAGGCGCCTGTACGTGCCGCGCGCCTTCCGCCGCTTCGGCCTGGGCCGGCTGATCGCGCAGCAGCTCATCGACCTGGCCATGCAGGCGGGCTATTCCACGCTGCTGCTGGATACGCTGGACGACATGGAAGCGGCGCGCGGGCTCTACGACTCGCTGGGCTTCGAGTCGATCCCGCCCTACTACTACAACCCGATCCCGGGCGCGCATTACCTCAAGGTCGATCTCGACGCCCCCGGGACGCGCTGGTGACGTCACTTCCCGCCCCAGGCACGCCCGAGTTCGAGGCGCTGCTGCACGCCATCCGCTTTCCGGGTGACGCCGACCCGCTGGAGACGCGCGAATGGCTGGACGCGCTGGCCACCCTGGTGCGCAGCGGCGGGCCCGAGCGCGCGCGCTTCGTGCTGAGCGCGCTGCAGGACGAAGCGCGGCGCCATGCGCTGGCCTGGCAACCGCAGCGCCAGACGCCGTACGTCAACACCATTGCCCTGCAGGACCAGGCCGCATTCCCGGGCCATCTGGAGATCGAACAGAAGCTGGCAGCCCTCATGCGCTGGAATGCGCTGGCGATGGTGGTGCGCGCCAACCAGCGTCAGGGCGAGCTCGGCGGCCATATCTCCAGCTACGCCTCGGCGGCCGACCTGTTCGAGGTCGGCTTCAACCATTTCTTTCGCGCCCGCGCGGACGGGCCGGGTGGCCATGGCGGCGACCTGGTGTTCTTCCAGCCGCATTCGGCACCGGGTGTCTATGCGCGCGCCTTCCTCGAAGGGCGCTTGAGCGAGGCCGACCTCGACCATTACCGGCAGGAAGTGGCGGCACGCGCCGAGCGCGCGGCGGGCGCCACGGCGCGCGGCTTGAGCTCCTACCCGCACCCCTGGTTGATGCCAGACTTCTGGCAGTTTCCCACCGGCTCGATGGGCCTGGGACCGCTGTCGGCGGTGTACCAGGCGCGCTTCATGCGGTACCTGGAACACCGCGGCCTGACCCCCGGCAGTGACCGTCGCGTCTGGGGCTTCTTCGGTGACGGCGAGATGGACGAGCCCGAATCGCTGGCCGGGCTGAGCCTGGCGGCGCGCGAGCATCTCGACAACCTGGTCTTCGTCGTGAACTGCAACCTGCAGCGCCTGGACGGCCCGGTGCGCGGCAACGGCCGCATCATCGACGAGCTGGAAACGGTCTTCGTCGGTGCCGGCTGGCACGTCATCAAGCTGGTCTGGGGCAGCGATTGGGACGCGCTGTTCGCGCGCGACCACACGCAGGCGCTGGTGCGCGCCTTCGCGCGCACGGTCGACGGCCAGTTCCAGACCTTCAGCGCCAACGACGGCGCCTACAACCGCCAGAAATTCTTCGGCCAGAGCCCGGAGCTGGAAGCGCTGGTCAACGCCATGACCGACGGCGAGATCGACCGCCTGCACCGCGGCGGTCATGACCTGGTGAAGATCCACGCCGCCTATGCCGCGGCGACTGAGCACCGCGGCGCGCCGGTGGTGATCCTGGCCAAGACCATGAAGGGCTACGGCATGGGCGCCAGCGGCCAGGGCCGCATGACCACGCATCAGCAGAAGACGCTCGAAGGCGCCGACCTGCTGGACTTCGTGCGCCGCTTCCGGCTGCCGATGAGCGACGAAGACGCGCTGGCGCAGCGCTTCTTCCGCCCCGCCGACGACAGCCCCGAGATGCTTCATCTGCGCCAGCGCCGCGCCGCTCTGGGCGGTCCGCTCCCTGCACGCCGCACCGACGCACCGGGGCTGCCGGTGCCGGCGGTCGACGATTTCGCCGGCTTTGCGCTGCATTCCGGCGGCAAGGAGATGAGCACCACGATGGCCTTCGTGCGCATGCTGTCCAGCCTGATGAAGGCGCCTGAACTGGGCCCGCGCATCGTCCCGATCGTTGCCGACGAGGCGCGCACCTTCGGCATGGCCAGCCTGTTCCGCCAGGTCGGCATCTACGCGCCCGAGGGCCAGCGCTACGAACCCGAGGACGCGGCCAGCCTGATGAGCTACCGCGAGGCGCGCGACGGCCAGATCCTGGAAGAAGGCATCAGCGAGGCCGGTGCACTGGCCTCGTGGACGGCCGCGGCCACCAGCCACAGCACGCATGGGCTGACCATGCTGCCGTTGTACATCTACTACTCGATGTTCGGCTTCCAGCGCGTGGGCGACCTGATCTGGGCCGCCGCCGACCAGCGTTCGCGCGGCTTCCTGATCGGCGCCACCGCGGGCCGCACCACGCTGGGCGGCGAAGGCCTGCAGCATCAGGACGGCCACAGCCACCTCGTCGCTTCGACGGTGCCCAACTGCGTGGCCTGGGACCCGGGCTTCGCCTACGAGCTGGCGCTCATCGTGCACCACGGCCTGCGGCGCATGCTGGCCCTGAAGCACGACGTGTTCTTCTACATCACGGTGATGAACCAGAACCACGCCCAGCCGTCCATGCCGACCGGCGTGGCAGAAGGCGTGCTGCGCGGCCTGTACCGGCTGCCGCTGCCGGCGCCGCTGGCGCCACCGTGCCTGCGCTGCGTGCTGGTGGGCAGCGGCGCCCTCCTGCACGAGGTGATCGAGGCCGCCCGGTGGCTGGCCGAACACTGGCAGGTGCAGGCCGACGTCTTCAGCGCCACCAGCTTCAGCGAACTGGCGCGCGAGGGCCAGTCGCTGGAGCGCGCGCGCGTGCTCGGCAGCGCCGCCGGTGCCCTGCCGTGGGCGACACAGCTGCTGCAGGACACCGTGGGCCCCATCGTCGCCGCCACCGACTACGTGCGGGCGGTGCCCGAACAGCTGCGCGCCTGGGTGCCGGCGGGCCGGCGCTACGTGACGCTGGGCACCGACGGCTTCGGCCGCAGCGACAGCCGCGCCCAGCTGCGCGACTTCTTCGAGGTCGGCCCGCGCCACATCGTGCTGCGCGCGCTGCAGGCGCTGGCCGACGACGGCGCTGTCGATGCGTCCCTGCCCGCCGCAGCGCGGGCCCGCTACGGCATCGGTCCGTCGCCGGATCCGTGGACGGTGTGACGGGCGGGTCAAAGCGGAAGTCAGGAACGCAGAGGCGCAGAGGAGAACAGCCGAGGACGCAGAGGAAAGACTGACGCAGTCAATCGGAGTGCGGATGAACGGAAACGCCCTGGGCCTGTTCTTGCATCTCCCGCATTTCTCTGCGTCCCCTGCGTCCTCTGCGTTCTCTGCGTTCTCTGCGCCTCTGCGTTGAAACCATACCGCTTGCGGCATCATCCAGGTCATGAGCTCCACACCCATCGAACTCCGCGCCGGCGAACTGCGCCTGGCCCTGCGACCCGACCTCGGCGGCTCGATTGCCGGTTTGTGGCTCGGCGGCCCGCAGGGCGAACAGCCCGTGCTGCGCAGCACCGAGCCTGGCGAACTGACATCGCCGCGGCTGTCGGGCTGCTACCCGCTGGCGCCTTATTCCAACCGGCTGGGCTACCGGCGATTCCGCTGGCTGGGGCAGAACCACACCACGGCACCGAATTTCGACGACAACCCGCATTCGGTGCACGGTGTGGCCTGGCAGCGGCCCTGGGAAGTGCTGGGCACGCATGGACACGAAGCCGAACTGCGCTACGAACACGCGGCCGACGAACACTGGCCCTTCGCGTTCGAGTTGCGCCAGCGTTATGTGCTCACGCCGGCGGCGCTGGAAGTGCACCTGGCCTTCACCAACCACGCCGCGCACCTGGCGCCGGTGGGCCTGGGCTGGCACCCGTATTTCCCGAAGCGCTCGCGCAGCCGGCTGCACATCGAACTCACCGACCGCTGGGAGAACGACGCCAGCGGCCTGCCCACGCGCCGCGTGCCGCAGCCCGGCATCGACGGCGACGTGGCGCACCTCGGCTTCGACCATTGCTTCGAAGGCTGGCGCGGCGCGGCGCGCCTGCGCGACGAGAAGATGTCGCTGCGGCTCACCTCGTCGCTGCCCTACCTGGTGGTCTACACGCCCGCGACCAAACCCTATTACTGCGTCGAGCCGGTGAGCCACGTCAGCAATGCGCTGCACATGGCCGAGCCCACGGCACAGGGACTGCGTTCGCTGGCGCCGCAGGCCACCTTCGACGCGTGGATGAAGATCGAGGTCGACCACGCATGACCGTCGCAGGTGCCGTCGCGGCGCTGCCCGTGCCGCCCTCGCTGCTGGGCGAGTCGCCCCTGTGGCACCCCGACGAGGCGGCGCTGTACTGGTGCGACATCCCCGGCCGTGCGTTGCACCGCTGGGTGCCGGCCGGCGCCCAGCACACCACCTGGGCGCTGGAGACCGAACCCGGCTGCATTGCGCCGCTGCCCGGTGGCGAGTTGCTGCTGGCCATGCGCGACGGACTCTGGCGCTTCAGCCCGGCCAGCGGCCAGCGCCGACGGCTGGCACCGCCACCCTACGACCCTCGGAAAGAACGCTTCAACGACGGCAAGGCCGACCCGCAGGGTCGCCTCTGGGTGGGCACGATCTACGAGCCGCGCACGCCGGCACAGGCCGCGCTGTACCGCTGGGACGGCGGCCGCCTGCAGCGCATGGCCGGCGACGTGACCGTGAGCAACGGCCTGGGCTTCAGCCCCGACGGCCGAACCATGTACTGGAGCGACACCCACTCGCACCGCATCTACGCGCTGGACTTCGATGGCAGCGACGGCAGCTTGTCGCGCCAGCGAGTCTTCGCCGAATTTCCGCTCAAGGCGCCGGGGCAGGACCTGGCCGGGTACGGCGGCCGCCCCGATGGTGCCGCGGTGGACACCGAAGGCGCCTACTGGGTGGCCATGTACGAAGGCCAGCGGCTGCTGCGCCTGTCCTCGGCGGGCGAGCTGCTGCAGGAAGTGCCGCTGCCGGTGCGCTGCCCCACCATGCCGTGTTTCGGCGGCGCCGACCTGCGCACGCTGTTCGTCACCACGGCGCGCCACCAGCGTCCGCCCCAGGAGCTGGCCGCGCAGCCGCTGGCCGGTTGCGTGCTTGCGATGCCAGTGTCGGTGCCGGGTTTGCCGGTGAATTTCGCCAAGGGTTGACCGCCCGGCGAAGGCTTCCATGACCCAGCCCCTCGATCGCTCCACCCTGCTGGCGCGGCTGCGTGAGCCCCGCGACTGGGACCTGGCCGTCATCGGCGGCGGCGCCACCGGCCTGGGCGTGGCACTGGACGCCGTGGTGCGCGGCTTCAGCGTCGTACTCGTGGAGTCGCACGACTTCGCCGGCGGCACCTCGTCGCGCGCCACCAAGCTGGCGCACGGTGGCGTGCGCTACCTGGCGCAGGGCAACGTGGGCCTGGTGCGCGAGGCACTGCACGAGCGCAGCGCGATGCTGGCGAATGCACCACACGTGGCGCAGCGCCTGCCGTTCGTGATGCCCGGCTACCACTGGTGGGAGCGCGGCTTCTACGGCGTGGGCCTGAAGGCCTACGACACGCTGGCCGGCCGCCAGGGCCTGGGCGGCACCGAATGGCTGAGCACGCGGCGCACGCTGGAATTGCTGCCCGGCGTGCGGCCGCGCGGCCTGTGGGGCGGCGTGCGCTACTGGGACGGCCAGTTCGACGACGCCCGCTTCGCGCTGCTGCTGGCGCGCACGGCGGCGGCGCGCGGCGCGCTGCTGCTCAACCATTGCGAGGTGACGACGCTGCAGCGCGAGGGCCCGCCGGGCGGTGCCATGGTGCGCGGACTGGTCGTGCGCGACACCGAGACCGGCGCCGAGACCGCGCTGCGCGCGCGCTGCGTCGTCAACGCCACCGGCGTGTGGGTGGACGCCGTGCGCGACATGGACCGCGACGAAGGCGCGCCGCACCGGCCGCCGATGGTGGCGCCGAGCCAGGGCGTGCATCTCGTCGTCGACCGCGGCTTCCTGCCCGGCAACCACGCGCTGCTGGTGCCCAAGACCGAGGACGGCCGCGTCATGTTCGCCGTGCCCTGGTACGGCAAGACCATCCTCGGCACCACCGATACGCCGCGCCACGACCTGGCGCGCGAGCCCGAGGCCTTTGCGCAGGACGTGGGTTTCATCCTGCAGGAAGCAGGGCGCTATCTGGCGCGCGCGCCGCAGCGCAGCGACGTGCGTTCGGTCTGGGTGGGGCTGCGGCCGCTGGTCAAGCCGCAGAGCGAGGACGGAGAAAATACCAAGGCCATCTCGCGCGAGCACACGGTGATCGTCGGCCGCTCGGGGCTGATCACGGTGACCGGCGGCAAGTGGACGACCTACCGCTCGATGGCCGAAGACGTGCTGGACCACGCCATGACACGCGGCCTGCTGCCGCGCCGGCCGGGCGGCGTGACGGCCAGGCTGCCTTTGCTGGGCGCGGCCCCGGGCCGGCCGCAGGCGGAGCCACCGGGGGAACACCTGTACGGCAGCGAAGCGGCGCTGCTTCGCACGCTGCCCGGCGCCCACCACTGGCTGTGGAACGACGCCGAGTCGGGCCGCGGCGGCTTGAGCGAAGCCATGGTGCGTTTCGCCGCGCGCTACGAGATGGCACGCAGCGTCGAGGACGTGCTGGCGCGGCGCTGCCGGCTCTTGTTCCTGGACGCGGCCGAGGCGGCGCGCCAGGCCGACGGGGTGGCCGCCATCCTGGCCCAGGAACTGGGCCGTGAGGTCGACGCCGCAGGCTTCAAGGCGCTGGCGGCGGCCTACGCCCGGCTGCCGTAGCGCACCGGGCGCAGCGCCCGGCGCGGCCAGGGCCGGCTACATCGACGAATATTTGACCGAGCAGCCGTAGGCGCGCGTGGACGCCGTGCTCACCGACTTGCCGGCCAGCGACTCGGCCAGCGCCACTTTCACGTGGTTGGTGGCGGTGGCGACATCCGCCGGATTGGACGTGGGCTTGCTGTCGATGGCGCCAGCGTAGACCAGCGTACCAGCCGGGTTGACGACATACATGTGCGGCGTGGTGCGCGCGCCGTAGGCTCGCCCGACCTTGCCGTCGCTGTCCATCAGCGTGGCGGTGGCGGCGGCGTTCTGCGCCTGCATCCACTGCGCCATGGCGGCCGGGGTCTTGTAGTCGCCGGCGTCGGGCGCGGTGGAATTGACCGCCAGCCAGACCACACCCTGCGCCACGGCACCCTGCTGAGTGCCCTGCATGTTGGCGCTGCCGTAATGCTTCTGCACATAGGGGCAGCCGGGGTTGACCCACTCCAGCACGACGTGCTTGCCCTTGAAGTCGGCCAGCGAGACGGTCTTGCCGCTGGTGTCGACGGCGCTGAAGGCGGGCGCGGGCTGGCCCACGGCGGCGGCGGCCTGTGCGCCATGTGCGCCGAAGGCGCAGGTGGCGGCGAGGGCGGTGGCGAAGAGGGTCGGCTTCATCGTCAGGCTCCTTTGCGGGTTGATCGGGTTCAGGAAGAGGGCAGGGCGGCCAACGCACTTTGCACTTCATCGACGCTCAGGATCTCGCTCAGCAGCCGTGGCCCCGCCGACCCTGGGGAATACAGGGCATAGACCGGCACGCCGCTGCGCCCTAGCCGGGTGAGTTCGGCGCTGATGGCTGCGTCGCGCCGGGTCCAGTCGGCGCGCAGCAGCAGCACCCGCTTGTCGGCAAAGGCGGCCTGCACCTCGGGCCGGGCGAAGGTGGTGCGCTTGTTGAACTGGCAGGTCACGCACCAGGCGGCGGTGAAGTCCACGAAGACCGGCTGGCCCGCGGCCTGTGCCTGGGCCACGCGCTCGGCCGACCAGGGTTGCCAGTCCTCGCCCGCCGCGGGCACCTGGGCCACGGCCTCCTGGCGCAGCGCCGGCACGGCCCAGAACAGCGCCGCGGCCATCAGCACCAGCGAAGCCGCGCCGAAGCCGCCGCGGGCTCGCGACCCGAGCGTCGGCGACCCCAGCGCCCAGGCCACGAAGGCCAGAGCCAGCAGCAGGGCCAGCATCGCGGCCGCGCCGTCGATGCCCACCTGCTGGCCCAGCACCCACACCAGCCAGACCACGGTGGCAAACATCGGGAAGGCCATCACGGTCTTGAAGTGCGCCATCCACACCCCCGGCCGCGGCAGTGCACGCGCCAGCGCCGGCCAGGCGCTGGCCGCCAGGTAGGGCAGCGCCATGCCCAGGCCGAGCGCGGCAAATACCGCCAGCGCCTGCCAGACCGGCAGCGTGATGGCCAGGCCCAGCGAAGCGCCCATGAAAGGCGCCGTGCAGGGCGAGGCGATGGCCACCGCCAGCACGCCGGTGAGCAGCGAGTCCACGAGCGGGTGCCGCGCCCGCACCGAGGCCACCGAGGAAGGCAATACCGAGCCGAGTTCGAACACGCCCGCCAGGTTCAGCCCGATCAGCGTGAACAGCGCCGCCAGCGTGGCCACCACGGCTGGCGACTGCAGCTGGAAACCCCAGCCGATCTGTTCGCCGCCCGCGCGCAGCGCCAGGAACAGCGCCGCCAGCGCCAGGAACGACAGCACCACGCCCGCGGTATAGGCCAGGCCGCCGGCCACCAGCGTGCGGCGGTCGCCGCCGTGGGCGGCAAAGCCCAGCACCTTCAGCGACAGCACCGGGAACACGCAGGGCATCAGGTTGAGCAGCATGCCGCCGACCAGCGCAAACAGCAGCGCCAGTGCCAGGCCAATGGGTGCGGTGGCGGGTGGGGCGGGCGATTGCGGCGCCGCGGCAGGCGCCTCGCCGTAGGTGGGCACCGGCACCGCCGCCACGGCCGGCCACGGCGTCGTCACCGCCACCTGCACCTGCAGCCCGGCCGGCTGCCCGGGTGCAGCCAGCACGGCCGGCATGGTGGTGGGCGAGTCGCTGCGCTGCGGGTCCAGCGGCACGCGAGCGCTCCATTCACCGCCCTGCCAGTCGCTGGCGGGTTGTGCGGCGTTGTGGATCACGCCCGGCGTCTCGGGGAAGAAAGTAAGTGCCCGCCCGCGCCATTCGGCAGGCAGGCCGGCCACGCGAACGACCAGCGCACCCTCTTCAACGGCGGCCGTGGCGCGCGCGTCGGGCAGCGGTTGCGGCAGCGCAGCGCGCGCTGCGGCAAACAGCGCGGCATGTCCGGCGGTCGCTGCCCGGGCCGGCAGTTCGATCGCGAACTCGCCTTGTTCCGGAATGCACACGTCCTTGCACACCAGCCATTCGGCACGCAACGTCACGCTCAGGCTCTCGGCCTTGAAGTCGGCCGGCACGGTGACGGCCACCGGCAGCAGCAGCGTGCCTTCGTAGCCGTAGTTCATGAGCGGCCCGATCGGCAGCTTGCCCGGCGTGGGCCATTCGATCTCGCCGGCCGCCACCCCAGGCGGCAGGGTCCATTCCAGCGTCGTGGGCAGGCCGGAATCGCCCGGGTTCTTCCAGTAGGTGTGCCAGTGCGGCTGGTGTTCGATCTTCAGGCCCAGCCACAGCGGCAGCCCTGCAGCCACGCCGTCGGGCGCGTGTGCCACCAGTTCGGCGCGCACCTGCGGCGTGGTGACCACTGCACCGGTCGCCGCGTGGGCCAGCCAGGGCGCCGCCAGGGTGGCGGCCAGCAGCAGTGTGTGGCTGAAGCGGTTCATGGAACGCATTGGAGAGGGCGCCTCGTGGCAGGTTCCGCGCAAACGCCGATTGTGCGTCGCTCCGCCGTCGCCGGTTGCCCGCGACGGCAGCACTTCCATAGTGAAGCCCGACCGTCCCGGTTTGCCATTGGGGGCTGCGGGTTTCCTCGTATAATCGACTGGCTTTGCCCAGCTCACCCACCATGACAGCGATCGAACGGCCTACCCGGAACGACCGCTGGGATGATGAAGACGAGCAAGCCCCCGCGGGCGGGCGGTCGAAGGCCTTCAAGCCCTTGACCCGGGAGCAGGCGCAGGCCTTGCGCGCGGCCGATCCGCCACTTTCTCCTTGGCGGGTGGTCGCGGTGCAAGGGGCGGTGGGTGTCGCAGTGGCTTTGCTGGCGCTGCTGCTCACCGGCAAGCAGGAAATGGGGTGGTCGGCGCTCTATGGCGCCGCCACGGTGGTGGTGCCGGGGGCCTTGATGGCGCGCGGCATGACCAGCCGGCTGAGCAGCATGAACCCCGGCGCCAGCGCCGTCAGTTTCATGTTGTGGGAGGCGGTCAAAATTGCGGTTTCGGTGGCCATGCTGATGCTGGCACCGAAGCTCGTGCAGCCCCTGAGCTGGCCAGCGCTGCTGGTGGGTCTGGTGCTGTGCATGAAGGTGTACTGGCTGGCGCTGTCGTGGCGCGGGCGGCCAGTGAAATAGAAAACCGGACGGGAACACATGGCAGCCCAGGGTCACGAAGCAAACGCGCCGACTGCCGGCGAGTACATCATCCATCACCTGCAGCACCTGCAGTCGGGCAAGCAGACCGGGGTGGTGGACTTTTCGGTCTTCAACATGGATTCCGTGTTCTGGGCCGTGTCGCTGGGCATCGTCACCTGCTGGCTGCTGTGGCTGGCCGCGCGCAAGGCCACCTCGGGCGTGCCGGGGCGCTTCCAGGCCGCGGTCGAGATCCTGGTCGAGATGGTCGATGGGCAGGCCAAGGGCATCGTGCACAGCGCCGAGAGCCGCAAGTTCGTGGCCCCGCTGGCGCTCACCGTCTTCGTCTGGATCTTCCTGATGAATGCCATGGACCTGCTGCCGGTCGACCTGATCCCCGCCATCTGGCACGTCGCCGGCCCGGCCATCGGCGCCAAGGACTACATGCGCGTGGTGCCCACCGCCGACCTGTCCATCACCATGGGCCTGAGCCTTTCCGTGCTGCTGATCTGCTTTTATTACAACGTCAAGATCAAGGGCGCCGGCGGCTGGATCCACGAACTGTTCACCGCGCCCTTCGGCGACAAGTGGTTCCTGTATCCGATCAACTTCCTGATGCAGATGGTCGAGTTCGTGGCCAAGACCGTTTCGCACGGCATGCGGTTGTTCGGCAACATGTACGCCGGCGAGTTGATCTTCATGCTGATCGCCTTGATGGGTGGCGCCTGGGCGCTTTCCGCCACCGGCATCCTGCTGGCCGTGGGCCACATCATCGCCGGTACCGCCTGGGCCATCTTCCACATCCTGATCATCACGCTGCAGGCCTTCATCTTCATGATGCTGACGCTGATCTACGTGGGCCAGGCACACGACTCGCACTGAACCGTTTTCCCTGTCTCAATTTCCCTTTCCCGTTTCACCCCTTTCTCACTCACCTTCCACACCAGGAGCCAAAAATGGAAGTCATCAGCTTTGTTGCCCTCGCCGCGGGCCTGATCATCGGTCTGGGCGCTGTCGGTGCCTGTATCGGTATCGGCATCATGGGCAGCAAGTACCTCGAGTCCGCCGCCCGCCAGCCCGAGCTGATGGGCGAACTGCAGACCAAGATGTTCCTGCTGGCCGGCCTGATCGACGCCGCGTTCATCATCGGCACGGGTATCGCGCTGTGGTTTGCCACCGCCAACCCCTTCCTCGGCCAGATCGCCAACCTGCCCAAGTAAACCTGGCACGCGGCGGCGCCGGTCTGGCGCTGCCGGGACGAGCAGTGGTCCGCCCAGCGGGCCGCTCCCGCAGCGATTTCGAGGAAGACCCAAGTGAGCATCAACGCGACACTGATCATCCAGATGATCGTGTTCCTGATCCTGGTCGGGTTCACGATGAAATATGTCTGGCCGCCCATCGCCAAGGCATTGGACGAGCGCGCCAGCAAGATTGCCGCCGGCCTTTCGGCCGCCGACAAGGCCAAGGCCGATCTGGCCGTGGCCAACCAGCGTGTCGAGCAGCAGCTCTCGGCCGCGCGCACCGACGCCGCCAAGCGCCTGGCCGACGCCGAGCGCCTGGCGCAGCAGATGGTCGAGGAAGCCAAGGGCCGCGCCAGCGAAGAGGCGGCCAAGATCATCGCTGCCGCACGCGCCGAGGCCGAGCAGGAATCGATGAAGGCGCGCGAGGTGCTGCGCGAGCAGGTGGCGGGTTTGGCCGTCAAGGGCGCCGAGCAGATCCTGCGCAAGGAAGTCAACGCCGCCGTGCACGCCGAACTGCTGGGCCGCCTGAAAGCGGAACTCTGACATGGCCGAGCTGGCAACCCTCGCCCGCCCCTACGCCGAGGCCATGTTCAAGGCCACGGCCGGGGCCGACCGGCAGGCGCTGAGTGCGCAGCTGGCCACGCTGGTGGCGCTGACCTCGGGCCCGGAGATGCGGCAGTACGCCGACAACCCCAGGGTCGCGCCGCTGCAGGTCTTCGACACCATCGCCGGCATCGCGCTCAGCCAGGGCCTGGGCTTCGACGTCAAGGTCGCCAACCTGATGCGCACGGTGCTCGACAACGGCCGCCTGGCGGCACTGCCCGAGATCGCGGCGCAGTTCCAGACGCTGGTGAATGCCAGCACCGGCGTGTCTGACGCCACCATCCAGAGCGCCTTCGGCATCGACGATGCGCAACTGGGCGACGTGGTGGCGGCGCTGGAAAAGCGCTTCGGGCGCAAGCTCAATGCCCGCGTCGAGATCACACCCGAACTCATCGGCGGTGTGCGCGTCGTCGTGGGTGACGAGGTGCTGGACACCTCGGTGAAGGCCCGCCTGCAACAGATGAAGGCTGCGCTGACCGCGGCATAACGGCCGCGCAGGCGGCCTGCCGCCTGAAGGCCCATCGGAGAGAACACCATGAACCTGAACCCCGCAGAAATTTCCGAACTCATCAAGAGCCGCATCGAGGGCCTGGGTGCTTCGGCCGACATCAAGAACCAGGGCACCGTGGTGTCCGTCACCGACGGCATCGTGCGCGTGCACGGCCTCAGTGACGCGATGGCCGGCGAAATGCTCGAGTTCCCGCCCACCGCCAGCGGCCAGCCGACCTACGGCCTGGCGCTGAACCTGGAGCGCGACTCGGTCGGCGCGGTCATCCTGGGTGAATACGAGCACATCTCCGAAGGCGACATCGTCAAGTGCACGGGCCGCATCCTGGAAGTGCCGGTGGGTCCCGAACTGATCGGCCGCGTCGTCAACGCCCTGGGCCAGCCGATCGACGGCAAGGGCCCGATCGACGCACGGATGACCGACGTCATCGAGAAGGTGGCGCCGGGCGTGATCGCACGCCAGTCGGTGAGCCAGCCGGTGCAGACCGGCCTGAAGGCCATCGACTCGATGGTGCCGATCGGCCGCGGCCAGCGCGAGCTGATCATCGGCGACCGCCAGACCGGCAAGACCGCGGTGGCCATCGACACCATCATCAACCAGAAGGGTCAGAACATGACCTGCGTCTACGTCGCGATCGGCCAGAAGGCTTCGTCGATCAAGAACGTGGTGCGCGCGCTGGAACAGCATGGCGCGATGGACTACACCATCGTCGTCGCCGCCAGCGCGTCCGAATCGGCGGCCATGCAGTATGTGTCGGCTTACTCGGGCTGCACGATGGGCGAATATTTCCGCGACCGCGGGCAGGACGCGTTGATCATCTACGACGACCTGTCCAAGCAGGCCGTGGCCTACCGCCAGGTGTCGCTGCTGCTGCGCCGCCCGCCGGGCCGGGAAGCCTACCCGGGCGACGTGTTCTACCTGCACAGCCGCCTGCTCGAGCGCGCCGCGCGGGTGAATGCCGACTACGTGGAAGCCTTCACCAAGGGCGAGGTGAAGGGCCAGACCGGTTCGCTGACGGCGCTGCCCATCATCGAGACGCAGGCCGGCGACGTCTCGGCCTTCGTGCCGACGAACGTGATCTCGATCACCGACGGCCAGATCTTCCTGGAAACCAACCTCTTCAACGCCGGCATCCGGCCCGCCATCAATGCCGGCATCTCGGTTTCTCGCGTCGGCGGTGCGGCGCAGACCAAGCTCATCAAGGGCTTGTCGGGCGGCATCCGTACCGACCTGGCGCAGTACCGTGAACTGGCCGCGTTCGCGCAGTTCGCTTCCGACCTGGACGCCGCCACGCGCAAGCAGCTCGACCGCGGCGAGCGCGTGACCGAACTGCTCAAGCAGCCGCAGTATTCGCCGCTGCCGATCAGCCTGATGGCGGCCACGCTGTTCGCGGTGAACAAGGGCTTCACCGACGACCTGGACATCAAGAAGGTGCTGCCGTTCGAAAGCGGCCTGCACCAGTACCTGAAGTCCAGCCACGCCGACCTGCTGGCCAAGATGGAAAAGGACAAGGCGCTGGACAAGGACACCGAGGCCAAGCTGAACGACGCCGTCGCCGCTTTCAAGAAGTCGTTCGCCTGAAGTTGCCTCAGCCACGCTTGAAGGAACACCGTTATGGCGGTCGGTAAAGAGATACGCGGCAAGATCAAGTCGGTCGAGGGCACCAAGAAGATCACCAAGGCCATGGAAATGGTCTCGGCTTCGAAGATGCGCAAGGCGCAGGAACGCATGCGCCAGGCCCGGCCCTACGCCGACAAGGTGCGCAACATCGCCGCCAACCTGGCGCTAGCCAACCCGGAATACAAGTCGCCCTACATGCGCACCGGCGGCACGGCCAAGGTGGCCGGCCTCATCGTCGTCACCACCGACAAGGGCTTGTGCGGCGGCCTGAATACCAACATCCTGCGTGCGGTGACGAACCGCATGCGCGAGTGGCAGGACGCAGGCGTGAGCACCCGCTCGGTGGCCATCGGCAACAAGGGCATGGGTTTCCTGGGCCGCATCGGCGCCAAGGTCATCAGCCATGCCGTGCAACTGGGCGACGCACCGCCGGTCGACCGCCTGGTGGGCCCGGTCAAGGTCATGCTCGACGCCTTCGTGAACGGCGAGGTCGACTCCGTGCACCTGTGCTACACGCGCTTCATCAATACGATGAAACAGGAGCCAGTGATCGAGCAGCTGCTGCCCCTGGGCGCCGAGCGGCTGCAGCAGACCACCGAGGAGAAGTCGGCCTACGGCTGGGACTACATCTACGAGCCCGACGCCGTGAGCGTCATCGACGAACTGCTCACGCGCTATGTCGAGGCCCTGGTCTACCAGTCGGTGGCCGAGAACATGGCCTCGGAGCAGTCGGCGCGCATGGTGGCCATGAAGGCGGCGACCGACAACGCCGGCAACCTGATCAACGAGCTCAAGCTCATCTACAACAAGACCCGGCAGGCCGCGATCACCAAGGAATTGAGTGAGATCGTCGGCGGCGCCGCCGCGGTCTGACCCCGAATCGAAGCAAAGAGGTTATTCACCATGGCGAATGTCCAGGCACAAGGCAAGATCGTTCAGTGCATCGGCGCGGTGGTTGACGTGGAATTTCCGCGCGACCAGATGCCGCATATCTACGACGCACTGAAGCTCGAAGGCACCGCGCTCACGCTGGAAGTGCAGCAGCAGCTCGGTGACGGCGTGGTGCGCACCATCGCGCTGGGCTCTTCCGACGGCCTGCGCCGCGGGCTGATGGTGAACAACACCGGCGAGCCGATCACGGTGCCGGTGGGCAAAGCCACGCTGGGCCGCATCATGGACGTGCTGGGCAACCCGATCGACGAGCGCGGTCCGGTCGACCAGACGCTCACCGCGTCCATCCACCGCAAGGCGCCGGCCTATGACGAACTGAGCCCGAGCCAGGAACTGCTGGAAACAGGCATCAAGGTCATCGACCTCATCTGCCCGTTCGCCAAGGGCGGCAAGGTGGGCCTGTTCGGCGGCGCCGGTGTCGGCAAGACCGTGAACATGATGGAGCTCATCAACAACATCGCCAAGGCGCACAGTGGCTTGTCGGTATTTGCCGGCGTGGGCGAGCGCACCCGCGAGGGCAACGACTTCTATCACGAGATGGCCGAGTCGGGCGTCGTGAACCTGGAGAACCTGGGCGAAAGCAAGGTGTCCATGGTCTACGGCCAGATGAACGAACCCCCGGGTAACCGCCTGCGCGTGGCGCTTACGGGCCTGACCATCGCCGAGAGCTTCCGCGACGAAGGCCGCGACGTGCTGTTCTTCGTCGACAACATCTACCGCTACACGCTGGCCGGCACCGAAGTGTCGGCGCTGCTGGGCCGCATGCCTTCTGCCGTGGGCTACCAGCCGACGCTGGCCGAGGAGATGGGCCGCCTGCAGGAGCGCATCACCTCCACCAAGGTGGGCTCGATCACTTCCATCCAGGCCGTGTACGTGCCGGCCGACGACCTGACCGACCCGTCGCCCGCCACCACCTTCGCCCACCTGGACGCCACCGTGGTGCTTAGCCGCGACATCGCTTCTCTGGGCATCTACCCGGCGGTGGACCCGCTGGACAGCAACAGCCGCCAGGTCGACCCGCACGTGGTGGGCGAGGAGCACTACAGCACCACGCGCGCCGTGCAAGCCACGCTGCAGCGCTACAAGGAACTGCGCGACATCATCGCCATCCTGGGCATGGACGAACTCAGCCCCGAGGACAAGCTGGCGGTGAGCCGCGCGCGCAAGATCCAGCGTTTCCTGAGCCAGCCCTTCCATGTGGCCGAGGTCTTCACCGGCAGCCCGGGCAAGTACGTGCCGCTGAAGGAAACCATCCGCGGCTTCAAGATGATCGTCGCTGGCGAATGCGACGCGCTGCCCGAGCAGGCGTTCTACATGGTGGGCACCATCGACGAGGCTTTCGAGAAGGCCAAGAAGATTCAATAAGGAACCGCGATGGCCCACACCATTCACGTCGACGTCGTCAATGCGCAGGAGAGCATCTTCTCCGGCGAGGCCAAATTCGTGGCGCTGCCGGGCGAAAGCGGTGAACTCGGCATCCTGCCGCGCCACACGCCGCTGATCACGCGCATCAAGCCCGGCGCAGTGCGCATCGAGCGCGCCGACAGCGGCGAGGTGGAATTCGTCTTCGTGGCCGGTGGCATCCTGGAGGTGCAGCCGGGCTTGGTCACGGTGCTGGCCGACACGGCCATCCGCGGCCACGACCTCGACGAGGCCAAGGCCACCGAGGCCAAGAAGCTGGCCGAGGAATCGATGCGCAATGCCAAGAGCGACATCGACCTGGCCGCGGCGCAGAGCGAATTCGCCACCATGGCCGCGCAGCTGGCGGCGATCCAGAAGCTGCGCAAGAAGTAGCCCGCCTCGGCGTTCCGCGAAGCCCGCCCGGCCCTGCCGCGGCGGGCTTTTTCTTGGCGCCGCCACTCTGCCCGTGCGCTCGATCGAGCGATCCGCAGTCATGTCGGCGCTATAACCGCAGGCACGGAGGTGCACATCATGGGCAAGAGGAGCGCGAAGTCGAACGGCCAGGACAAGTCAGACCGGCTGAGCAAGGACGACTACTACGAAGCGCTGGAGCCGCTGCAGCTGCAGATCAACGACGTGGCACGCTGGCTGCAGCACACCGGCAAGCGCCTGCTGGTGCTGATCGAGGGCCGCGACACTGCGGGCAAGGGCGGCGTCATCTCGGCCATTGCCGACACCCTGAACCCGCGCCAGTGCCGCGTGGTGGCTCTGGGCAAACCCAGCGAGGCCGAGCGCACGCAGTGGTATTTCCAGCGCTACGTGCCGCACCTGCCTTCGGCCGGCGAGATCGTGCTCTTCGACCGCAGCTGGTACAACCGCGCCGGCGTCGAGCGCGTGATGGGCTTTTGCACCGAGGACCAGGTGGCCGCCTTCCTGCAGCAGGCGCCGGTCTTCGAAAGGATGCTCGTCGACGACGGCGTCCTGCTGCTCAAATACTGGCTCACGGTGGACCAGGCGCAGCAGGAAGAACGCTTCGCCGAGCGCGCCGAAGACCCGCTCAAGCGCTGGAAGCTCTCACCCATCGACCTGACCGCGCGCCAGAAATATGCCGACTACACGCAGGCGCGCCACGCCATGCTGGAGGCCACGCACACCAAGCACGCGCCCTGGACGCTGGTCGACTTCAACGACCAGCGCCGCGGGCGCCTGGCGCTCATACGGCACCTGCTGGAAGCGGTACCCGAGCACAAGGTGCCCGAAACCCAGGTCGAGTTTCCGCCGCTGGGCCACGAGCCGTTGAAGGAGCGGTACAAGGGGCCGCTGAGGCCGATCTGAAGCCGACCTGAAGCGTGGCATGCGGTTCACGCCGGCTCTCGGCACGCAACGCATCCATCGCGCTGGAGTAAGCCGGGTCGGCCCGGGCCTGCGGGGGTGGGGGCAAGGGGCATGGGGCAAGACCCCCACTTCGGGCACCTGCCTATCGCAGCGGGTGGCGCCAGCGCAGGCCGCTGAAGCGGCTGAAGTCGCGGTCGGTGGTGATCCACTCGCAGCCGGACTCGATCGACATCGCGGCCAGATAGGCATCGGGCACGATATTTCCCTTCGCGCCGGACTCGACACAAAGGGCGCGGAAGATGTCCCAGTGCCTGCGGCCCGGCGCGACCGGCACGCAGTGGGGACGCCCGCGCAGTTGTTCGGCAAATTCCAGAGCGTCGGCCAGTGGGCTCGGATCGGCAAAGACCCTGGGGTGCGTGACGACCCGCACGAAACCACTCAACACCAGTTCGGACAGCCCGTAGGACGCATCGCCATTGATCATCGCTTCGACCCATGCGCGGCAACCGGCGTGGTGCTGCGAGTCCTCGCGGTGCGCGTAGACCAGCACGTTGACGTCGGGCAGCATCATGTCACTGGCGCCCGACCGTCCGCAGGGCCGCCGAACCCGGCGGCAGGCAGCGCACGCAGTGGACTTGGGTTCGCTTCATCCTGGTCCACCATGACGTCCAGCAGCGATGCGCTGTCGTCCAGGTCAACCCCGGGGCGCACGCCACCGCCGCGAAAAGTCTTCAGCCGCACAGGCTCAGGCCGGACGGCGGCAGCGCGCCGCGCGAGCAACTCGCGCAAGGCCTGCTCCAGTACCGCCGTCAGCGTCGTGCCGGACGCTGCGGCGTGCTGCTTGGCTTGGTGGAGAAGGTGCTCGTCGAGCCGGACGGTGGTGCGCATGCATCGAAGCATATTTAATTCGCATCAGTATGTCTAGCAAGATGGGCACAGGCAAGTCGGCCGCAAGATTGCGGGAACGGCTGCAGAAATGCACGGTGGGGGTCAGCGGCACGGTGGGGGTCCACGGTGGGGGTCAGGTCTCTCCTGTCTCCCTGCTCGGACGGGGCCGGAATGAGAGAGGAGAGACCTGACCCCATCTCTCCCGTTGGCTTGCGCGTAACGGGTTCAGGCGACTTCGATGTCTTCCTGTCGAGTCCTGTGTGTCTTCTTCTGGAAAGCGTGCAGCGCGTACACAGCCCGCGCAAACTTGGCCACGCAGATCACGCGCCATTAGCCTTCGATATGAACACGAATCTCGTAGGCACCCAGGCCCACCGTGGCCATAGGCTTGAAGTCCGAAGGCATCAGTCCGGCCTGCACTGCACTCAACTCTGCGGGCGGGGGTCAGGTCTCTCCCGTCTCCTTGCGCAAACGGGACCGGAACGAGAGAGGAGGGACCTGACCCCGCTCTTTTCCCCGGGATGAGAAGAGAGAGACCTGACCCCGATCCCCTCACTCAACAGCTAAAAAGCGGCCCAGAGGCCACTTTGGTGTTTGGGGAGGGGGAAAGAGTTGGGGTCTTAAGATTGAAGACCTGACCCCGATTTCTGGAAGGCCACGCCCAGGCGAAGCGCTTGGGCGTGGAGCTTGCGGTCGTCCGTCCAGAGAAGGGCCGTCGAGGTCAGAAGGGTGGACGCCAGCAGCATTGCGTCGACTGCACCGCAACCGGTGTCATAGAGGCGCTCCTTCTCGATCAACGCCAACGTTTCGTCAAACGTTGCGACGACCGCCTGCTTCAGCGACTGCAGGTCGTGCAGCGTTCGGTCGCGCGGTGCCGGTGGCGTGCCGCACGCAAGCTCAAGCACGACCAGCGGGTGCACCATGATCCGGTCGGTGGCGACCATGGATTGCAGCACCGGGTCGGCGCGCCGAAAGTGTCTGACCCAGACCGAAGTGTCGGCGAGGACTCTCGTCACCGCAACGGTTCCGCAGAAGCGCGGCGACGCGGGATGTCCTTCATTCCTGGCAGGTTTCCGCCCAGCGCGGCAAGCCTGTTTCCCGCCTGCACCCGCACGAAGACCTTCATCGCTTCGCGAAAGAGATCGGCCTTGTCCATGCCGGGGTCGGCGACCTCGAGCGCCCTCCGGTACAACTCGTCGTCGATGGTGACAGTGGTTCGCATGATCTTCGCCCTCTCCGAATGTGATGCATTATGACATCATATTCAGCATCTCCCAGCGGCGACCCGGACCGCACCTCGGGCGCACCCAACGAAGAAGCGGCGCGGAAGCCGCTTTGCTGTTTGAGGGGGGAAATGAACGGGCAAACCGGCGGGGGTCAAGTCTCTCCTGTCTCCCGCTCGGGCGGACCCGAAATGAGAGAAGAGAGACCTGACCCCGCCTCCTCCGCCTCCTAAATTTCAAGACCTGATCCCGGCTTTCGGGATGAGAATCGAGAGACCCCCTCGTCCCTGACCCCCACCATTCCGGTCAGGCCGCGCCCAGCGTCGCGGCCAGGTGTTGCCTGACCAGCCCCATCTGGCTTGCCGAGACGCGCCCCAGGCGCTGCGCGTCTGCGCTTTCGATGGTGGCGATCTTCGCCGTGCGCACCACCGACGCCACGGGCAAGCCTGCCATGTCCAGGTTGAGCACCGCCACGTCACCGGGCCAGCCGCGATTCTCGGCGCTGGTGATCATCACCACCCAGAGCAGTCCGTGGCGCGGGGGGGCCGGTTTGGGGCAACTTGATCATCCCCCCCGCCCGGCTCCCGGCGGCCCCCTCCCTCCTCCGCGGGCGCGCCCCCCTCCCGCCCGGGGGGGGGGGCGGCGCCCCCCGCCGCGGGGGGCCTTCCCCGCTCCCCTCCCCCCCCCCCCCCCCCGCCGCCGCCGGCCCCCCCCCGCGCCCCCCCCCCGCCCCCCCCCCCCCCCCCCCCTTCCTCTCCTCTTCCTCTCCTCCCCCTCCCCCTCCCCTTCCCCCCGGATACCGGGCCTAGGGGCCTTCCTGCCGCCGGTCCGGACGCCCCCCCCCGCAGTGTCCCTCCCCGCCACCCGCCGCGCCCCCCGTCCCCCGTACGTCTCCCCACCTCGTCCCCCCCTCCCCCCCGTTCCCGCCGCCGCCCGCCCCGGGGGGGCGGGGGCGAGGGCGAACCCCCGTTTCCCGATAAGGGGAAGGGGGGCTTAAATTTTGAGTTTTCTTTTTCCCCCCCCCCCCCCGGGGGCCCGGCGGGCGGGTCCACCTCTCTCTCGGGGGGACGGTTCTCCCCCCCCGAGGGATGCCTGCCGCTCCCCCCCCCCCCTCTCCTCCCCCCTCCCCCTTCATCTCCCCCGCCCCACCCGGCCCCCCGCCCTCCGGTTCGATCGGGACGATGGGTGGCTCCCCGCCGGACCCTCGTCCCGATCCCATCCGGCGCGGGGCGACTTCCCGCTCCCCCCCTCCCCTCCCCCCCGCCATACCACCAAACCCCCCCAATCCTCGCGCGGCTCCCCCCCGCCCCCGCCGTCGCCGCCGCCGCACCACCCCCCACCCTCACCCCACCCCAGACGCGCAAGGGCGTGTGCTTGTAACCAAGGACGACGACTTCTTTCAGTCCCGGCTTGTGCGCGGCCGGCCCAGACTGCTGTGGCTCATCGCCACTGGGAACGTCGACAACCGGGCGCTCGAATCCCTGGTGCGCCGTTCGATGCCGCAACTTGAGCGCGGGTTCGAGAACGGTGGCTTCGTCGAGTTGCGGCGCGACCGCCTGACCGTTCGCGCTTGACCCGGCGCTGCGGCGGGGGTCACGCTCCCGTGTGTCCGCGATCTTCTCCCCGGCGGCCGTCAGCGGAAAAGCGGCCCGAAGGCCGCTTTGCGTTGGAAGGGTAAGGGGTGAGGGGTGGGGGTAGACCCGCGGTCTTAAGAATTAAGACCCCGGTTCTGGGGGAGTCTCCCCCGAATGAGAGAGGAGAGACTTGACCCCGTCTCCCCGCGGCCCAATCAGTGCGAGCCGGGGGAAATAGCTGGAATACCCAGCCGGGTCTCGCGTGAGAACGCTCAGATTGGCCACGGCGGCATGGGCGCCAATGAAGAAGTCGGGAAGCGGAAGAAGCCGCTGGCCCCCGCGGCGCCGGTAAAGACCAAACGCCTTTGCGGCAAGGGCCGCGCACGCCCACGGCAGGTTGCTGCGCTGGACATCGTAGACGTCGAGCAGTTCATCCAGCGCCGCGACATCGGGCCCCGGCACCAGCAATTCCGCGTAGACGACCACGTTGATGTGCAGCAGACCCCGCTCGCTGCAGTGCTGAAGCTGGTTCACGGCCCATTCCTGCCACGGACTTGCAGCGTCGATGCAGTCCACCCACACATTCGTGTCGACGAGCACCCCCGCACTGCCGTCGTAGCCGGCAAGGCTAGGGGCGACCACGCTTGGCATCTTCGGTGGCGTCGTCCCCCCCGCGAAGGAAGTCCATGATCTCCTGCGCTCCCAGTTGCCGGAACTCCGGGCTCAGCGTGGCTCGCACCCTGGCCGCGGCGGCACGCAGCCTTTCACGCCGGTCGTTCCTGACATGGCTGGCCACCAGCGTGATGACGATCTTGCCGCCGTCGATGCTGAACGAAACCTCGGCTCCAGGCAGCACGCCCGCTGCGGCGCGTATGTCCTTGGGAATCGTCACCTGCCCCTTCTCGCTGACCAGCATACATTGGCTCCTTCCGGTTTGGTAGGAATTGGAAGTAGGAATCCTAGCATGCTCTGCAGCGGGAGCGCCGAAGGCGTTGATGGCGTCGGTTAAAGAGCAGAGGCTTCAGGTCTCTTCTGAAACCCAATCAGATCAGGTCGGAATGAGAAAAGAGAGACCTGACCCCGCCCCGCCCCCCCCCCCCCCCCCCCCCCCCCCCCCCCCCCCCCCCCCCCTTAACAGTCTTGGGATCTGACCCCGTCTGCTCCTCGCTATTGACGGAGGTGGCAAATGGGTGACCCCGACTTTCTAAACTGACACTATTGTGACCTGACCTCAGCATCGCGGGTGGTTCATACTGGTGCCCGGGCCGAAACCTTCGGCCACCGAGAAGGACACCCCATGCAGGAACTGGATCGCATCACCCATCGCCCGGACGTCATGGGCGGCAAGGCCTGCATTCGGGGCATGCGTGTGACGGCTGGAGCGATCGTCGGGCAGATCGGCGCCGGCCGCACGGTCGAGCAGGTACTGCAGGACTATCCCTATCTCGAGCGCGAAGATGTTCTGCAAGCACTGCGCTACGCAGCCTGGCGAGCGGAAGAGCGCGAGCTGCAGTTCGTGGGCCCATGAAGCTGCTGGTCGACATGAACCTGTCGCCTCGATGGGTGGATTGGCTCCGCGACGCGGGCGTCGACGCCGTCCACTGGTCGGCGCTCGGCGCGCCGAGCGCCCCCGATGCCGAGATCCTGGCCCATGCCGCGTCGCACGGCTGGGTTGTCTTCACCCACGATCTGGACTTCGGGACCATCCTGGCTGCCACGACAGCAGGCAAACCGAGCGTTGTGCAGGTCCGCGCGGATGACGTCAGCCCCGAGGCGATCGGTGCCGCCCTTGTTCGCGCGCTGCGGCAGCTCGAGTCCGAGCTGGCTGACGGAGCGCTGGTCACGGTCGACCCGAAACGGACCCGGTTGCGCGTCCTGCCGCTGATGCTTCGGTGAATGGGCCGTCAGGAGCGGCTGGCTCCGCGCCCGCCCACGGGGCCCCGCCCGCGGCGTCGGGTCAACGAATTCCACGGGCCCGAACGAATGGCCCGCAGGATCGGGATCGAACCCCCAGGGTCGCAGGGCGCCATTGACGCACGCCCGTGCCGCGGTCGCGCTCGGGCGGCTTCATGCGCCACGCCGCCAGACAAATGCAAAGCGACCCGAGGGCCGCTTTGCAGATGTGCGAGAGAAGGGGTCGACCGGCGGGTCAAGCTGTTGAAGTCAAGGCCCCATCTTCCGGGTCACGCCTTTCACATGTCGGAATGAGGGATCTGACCCCAGGTTGCCAGTAACAGCGAAAAGGGCGGCCCGGAGGCCGCTTTGCTGACTTCGAGGAGTCGGAGGAGGTGGGGAGGGAACGGTCAGGGACTTCGAACTCAAGACCCAAAGTCGCGGGATGAGAATAGAGAGACCTGACCCCGACCCCGCCGTGACCCCGACTCCGCCGCAAACCCCGATCCCGCCGATCCCGAGTCCCGAGCGGCTTCTTGATGCCACGAATACACCGTTCGGCTCAGGCCAATCGATCGATTGGTGCCCTAAGCAGGTGACCATAATTCTCGTTAACAAGTCAATGCCCTCTGATGCAGCCGCCTCCACCCCATCGCGTCGCAATCGTTCACGACTGGGTCGGGAAACCGGGGCGGCGCAGAGCGGGTGCTCGAAGAGATCCTGGCCCTCTTCCCGCAGGGCCGTTCTTTACACGCTGATCGACCGAATGGCGCCCGCCGACCGAGCGCGGCTCGCGCAGATCGCCGCGTCGTCACATCATTCCTGCAGCGCCTGCCCGGGGTAGAAGGGTACTTCACGCGCTGCCTTCCACTCATGCCGCTGGCCATGCAGCAGTTCGATCTGAGCGGCCACGATCTCGTTGTCTCCAGCAGCCACTGCGTGGCGAAGGGTGTCATCGTGCCGCCCGCGCGCGCCCTGTGCCGCCCCGCCGGCGTACGCCTGGGACGTGCGAGGCCACCCTCCGAAAGGGATTGAGTCGCGGCATTCGGGGCCCGCGCCGCCGCGGTGACTGCGCCCTGGGGGCGTTTGAGCCTCCGCGCCCGGTCTCCCCCGCCTGTGCGCGTTGCCCCCAGTGTCCCCTCCGGTGGGACCGTGGGCGTCTGGGCGGGCGATGCGCGCCTTTCGCCTATTGGGTGATCGCGAGCTCACCGTCATCGGAATCGGCCCCTTGTTAGCGCTTAAGCGCGCGCCGCCGTGGGCTTTGCGCGGCCATCTGCGCGACGAGGACGCGCAGTACCAACTCCAGCGCGCCTCTGCGTTTATCTTTGCCGCGGTGAAGACTCGGCACGCCCTGGCACTCTAGGCGCCATTTGCCTGGCGCGTGGCGGTGCGCGGACTGGCGGCCTGGTTCTGCGCGAAGTCCTCTCGGAAGAGAGTCAGAGGTCGGCTGGCCTGAGGATGTGCAGGCCTAGTGCAGCCGCTTGAGCTGAGCGTTTTCGCTGGCGAGTTTCGCATGGGTGAGGAGCTGGAAGCTGGAGTCGAGCGAGTGCCAGTTTCATGAGTTCGACTGGGGCCCTGGCGTCGCGCGCGGTGCTGTTTGCGGGCATGGTAGGGTCTGAGTCTCCACGTAGGCTTCTGATGCAGCCGTTGCTGATGCGGGCCTCTCGGGCCAGCGGCTTACGGCAGCTATGCCCTGGCCTGCGCACTGGGCGTGCTGGCCTAGCACGGTGACTGACTTCGGCTTCAACTTCGCGGGCGTCAAACGTCATGTCGAACTCGCCCGCGACAGTGATGCGGCGCATCGCCACTTCTGGGCAGTGCAAACAGTCAAGACGCTGGCCGGCGGGGCGACCCTGTTGTTTGGGTTGGCCTGGTCCGCGGTCGCCGGTACGCAACAGGCACGGTTGATCGCACTGGCGGTGGCCGTCGGTTCGGCTGCTGCCATTTGTTTCCCGATGTGGTTTCTGTTCGGTCGGCAAAAGGTAATCTGGATATCGTCCAGCCTGCTGGTCGCTCGCGTGTCGTGTCTGCTCGCGGTCGTGATCGTTGTCCAAGGCCCGCCACAACTGCAATGGGCCGTGATATTCACCTTGGGTGCACCGATGCTGGCCGCCATCTTCCTGCTTGCAGATTTGGAGGTACGTGCACAGCTGCGGCCCTGTCTCGACAAGCTCGGGCAGAACTGCGCGCCGCGGCGGCTTCGGGAGCAGCCATGCTCTGGTTGTCCGGTTATGGTGTAGCGTCGGCTGCGGTTTTCCAGAGTTTGCTGCTCAGCAGTACGACCAGCGCCACGCTGGGTCTTTTCGCAGCCGCCGACCGCGTACGCGCCGGCGTCCAGGGTCTCTTCACCGCCTTTGGTTCGGCGGTGTTCCCCCGTTTCGTCCAGGATCAGGTCGAAGGCTATGCGGTCGGCCAGACCATGGTCTGGCCTTTATTGCGGCTGCAGGTGGTCGCTGCACTCCTGGCGGGATTGCCCATCTTCATATTTGCGCCCGAAATCGTGCGAGTTGTTCTCGGACCGCAGTTCCTCGAGTCCGCGCCCGTGCTTCGTGTCTTGGCCTTCGCCTTGCTCAGCACCACGATGCTGGCGGGACTGGGTGTGCAGGTGATGCTGCCTTGCGGCCTGGGTCCGCACTACACGCTGGCCACGCTGACGGTTCTTGCCTTGCAGTGTCTGTGGCTGCTGCTCCTGGTGCCGCGCCACGGCGCCACTGGGGCCGCGTGCGCACTGGTCTTTTCGGAAGGGATCGTGGCGGTCGTACTCCTGATGACTCTGGCCCGGCGAAAGACACGATGAAGGGCACGCGTGCACTCATTGTGAGTGAGATGTCGGTCCCGTACCACGGGCGGGGTGGCGAATACCCCGCTACGGCTTGCTCAGCACGCAGCTGGTTGAGCGCGGGCTGGACGTCACCTGGCTCTCTATGCGCCAGCGTCAAAGCCCTGACATCGAGCGCTTAAATGGTGTGCTGCACCGGCATGCCGGGCCACGCATCGCGCAGCCACCGGTGCGAAGCCTGTGGCAAAAGGTTCGCTTCATGGGCACTGTCGTAATCCACCTGCTGCGGCACCGTTACGACCTGGTCGACTGCCAACCCTATGCACCCCTGCCCGCTGCGCGGCTAGGCTGCTGGCTCACACGCACGCCGATCGTCGCCTGCATTCACGACACATCGGCACCGCCCCGAGGCTTTGGCGTCGCCGACGACCAATGGCTCTCCGCAACCGACCGCCGCCTGGCAACCTTGGTCGAGGGCTACTTGTATCGGCTGGGCTATGACCAAGTGCTAACCGTTGCCGAGAGTGTCAGGCAAGACCTCATCCAACGCTTCGGCCTGGCGGCGAGTCGCGTCGCAGTGGCTGCGAACGGCGTGGATGTGAGGGCCCTGGCGATGCACGCCCGTCACCCACAGGCTTGCGACATCATCTTTGTTGGCAGGCACGTCCCGCACAAGCACCCGGAACACTTCCTCGAGGCCGCGGCGCGGGTCAGCGCACGACGCCAGTTGCAGGGATGTAGGCGCGTGCGTGTGAAATTGGTGGGTGCCGGGCCGCTCAGCGGCGCAGCGCGGCAGCGTGCCCAGGAGCTCGGTTTACAGGACGACATCTTGTGGTGGGGCGAGGTCGAGCGACACAGTGACGTGGTGGGCCACATTCGGTCAGCCAGACTGCTCGTGCTGCCGTCAACACGGGAGGGATTCGGCCTTGTGCTGGCCGAAGCCATGGCCTGCGGTACCGGAGTTCTGGCCTATGACATTCCGGCTGTCCGCGAGACCCTGGGCACCGCACTGCGCGACGCGTTGGTCCCGCCGGGCGATGTGTCCGCACTGGCTGCCGCGATCGAGCGCTTGCTTGACGAACCCGAGCGCCTTGCGGCACAGGTGGCCGTAGGTCGCGAGAGGGTCAGCGCGTGCTTCGATGTGCGCGAGTTTGCCTCGCGAGTGCTAGAGGTCTATGACAAGGCCCTGGCGACCGGATCCGTGGGCCGAGAATTTGATGACGCCTGAAGTCCCATCGCCCAAGTAGGATCAGTTCTTCAGGCCGCCCGGTCCGCCCCATGCTGAATCGCCTCATCGCCCTGGCCATTTCCAGCCCGCTGATCCGTTGTATCTTGCTGTGGATCCGGTTCCGGGAAATCACCAACTTTGGTCTGCGCCATGCGCCCATCCGGCGCAGAGTTCCCGGCAGCGAGTCGCTGTTCTACCGGGTGAATACGCTGGACAACTTGCTGGTGGCGCGCGAGATATTCGTGCAGGGGGAGTATCGGCATCTCAAGGACTTGCCCCAAATTTCGAGACTTTCGTCGACCTGGGCTGTAACTGTGGCTACTTTCCGCTCTTCCTAGCGAGCTTCGTGCCTGCCCGACGCCTGAGAGGCCTGTGCGTCGACGCCAACCCACAGATGGTCCGAAAACACTTTGTGGCATCTGCAGGCAAACGGGTTGAGCCAGGTGCACGCAGCTTGGGGCCTTGTCGGCGCGGCCGGGCTTGGCAAGAAGTCTGCCTTTTATGTCAACGCCGACGCGGCAGGTTCGTCACAGTTCGACATCACACCAGCCGGACACCTGTCGAAGAAAAAGCTGGAATTATAGAAGTGCCGGTGTTGACTTGCAGACGCTGTGGACATCGGTCCATGGCGACGTCCCGTGGATGTTTCAAGATCGACATCGAGGGCTCGGAGGGGCACTTCGTGGATCACGAGTTGGACTTCATCAAGCGCTGCAAGTACGTCGTGATCGAGATCCACCGGTGGTTGGTGCAGCCCGACGACGTTCGCCAGCGCCTGGAAGCAGTGGGCCTTCGTCTGACGAAGGTCATCGGCAACGAGCAGGATGCAGAGGTCCACCTCTATGTCCGTGAAGGGCTTGCTGCAAGAGCGCGCCCCTGAGTTGATGGAAGGAACTGCCGACGTGCTCGCCCCGTCCGGCTGAAGATCATTCCGGCCCATGCGGCCTCAGGTTCGCCACTGAACGACCACCCCACCAGTTGGCCAAACTCGCAGGCCGCCTGCCGCCAGGAGTCCGGATACAGACGAGATCGTCTTCTCGGGCCACTCGGGCGCAGTCGAGGAGGGTATCCGTTGCTGCGACGAGTTCTGCACCTGGTTGCGCAACGCGGTCGGCATCACTCAGTCGACCGTCATTCGCGCTGCCACGGGTAGAGATATCGGCCCGGCGGCTTTTTGCAGTCGAGTGTGAAGTTGCCTCGTCGCACTTCGTCCACGCTGCCAATCAGCGTCGGGTTCAACGCCCGCAAATACCGGAAGAAGACGTTGCCGGAGCCGTCGACGTACAGCCGGGTGTCGGAACCGACATAGCTGCGCATCGCCAATCACCGGCAATTCCCAGTCTGCCCTCGCCCGGGCGGGAAGAAGCGGGGGCAGCGTTCCTCGACCGCGTCGAATACGTCGTTCCAGGCCTGTGCTGTCGGGGCCACGGCGGGTCCTGTCAGCAAACCATCGCTCAAGGGGCAGAACCAGTAGGCCAGCGGCAAAGACGGAGTCCCCCTCTTTAACATGTGCTGCAGTAGCAGGTGCGACCCCAAGGCCTCGCAAGGCCGATCGTCGCGCTGGAGCCCGTGCCGGGCCAGGGTGTCGCGCATCATCTCCAGGATCTCGCCCTGGGGCTGCGTCCCGTTTTCCGGAATGCCCGTAACGACGTGCAATACCAGATACCGTGGCATGGGCGATTTCAGCAGCTCGCGCAGGGCGGCGTGCTCCGGGATGCCCGGCGCGATGTCCACCTGCCCGCTGATGTTCGCCCAGCGCGAGAGCGGGTGGAACTGCGGCACGAGTATGGACTGGGAAATGCTGGAGATCGTGATGAATACGGCCGGCTCATTGCGCAGCGGGGTCTCCCCCAGCGGCAGTCCCGGCCCGTCCCGCCAGTAGGCCATAGCCCACATGCCGTGTTTGAAGTGTTGTAGGACCACCATCCCCTGCAGGCCGAGCAGGCCCGCCAGCAAAAGTAGCCGCATCGACCGCGTGAATGGCAGGCTACCGACCAGCAGGACCACCAGCGGCCCCGCGAGCAGCAACCCGGTCATGAAGTAGCGGCCGTTGCCCGTGAGGAATGTCCAGAGGTAGAAGATCAGCCAAAGGCCGAGCAGGGTTCGCCATGCAGGCGCGCCCAGCCGTGCACGCAACCGCCCCGAAGCGAGCGCGATGCCCATCAGGACAGTGATGGCCGCGAAGCGCAGGTCCGGCGCGGGCAATTCGTAATAGATGAAGCCATTCGGATCGACCAGGATGAACGGGCGCAGCAGGCCCTCCAGCCAGCCATCGGGTTTGAAGCGCAGCACGCGTCAGCCCCCGGTCGCCGTGCCGAGCAGCGACGTGAAGTAGGGGTAAAAGGGGTTGCCCATGTGCGTCCAGAGCTGGCAACCCCAAGGCGCGTAGGCAGCGCCGAAGCCGGACACGGCACCTGCTCCGATCGAGACCCCGCGCCGAAGCGAGGCCCGGCCATGGCCAGGCATCCACCACCACAGCAGAAGCAGCGGTAGGAACAGCGCGTTCGACAGCTTGAACGCCGCTGAAACGCCCCAGAGCGCAGCGGCGACGAGGGCGTGGCGATCCGTGTTCGGCTCGCCCGCCATCACGGCAAAGGCCCAAAGCAGCGGCACCGCGGCGAGCAGGTCGTTGGCAGTCGTCTCCAGACCGGCAAGGACGACCGTGCTCATGAAGGCGAGGCCGCAGGCGGTCACCCGTTCAGCCATGCCGATGAGTGCCTGCTCGCGCACCGGCAACAGGCGCAGGCTGATCAGCCATACCGGCGGCAGCAGCAAGGCAGCCTGCAGGGCGGCCCACCCTGCGCCAACGACCGCGCCCGGCCCGTCGAGCAGACTCAATCGGTAGACCGGCCAGTAGAGGTATGGGTACTGATAGCTCTGATAGCTAGCCGCGATGACGTCACGGTCGAATCGCGGCGACTCGGCCATCAGGCCCAGGTAGATGTGGTGGTTAAGTGCGTCCCAGCTCCAGCCGAGCGAACCGGCGTGCAGGGGCAGTGTCGCCGCCGCGATGGCGGCCACGACCGTAAGCAGCAGCAATTCGACTCTGAGCCTGCGCGTCATCGCCGTGGTCATGCCACGGCGTCGGGTGCCGCATCTCGTGGTGCGCGGTGCCATTCGAAGGCGCTGCGCATGGCCGCGAAGAAGATCGAGGCCAGCAGCGCCTGGCTGCCGACGAGCAGTAGCGCCAGACCCGGGATGATCTGGCGCATCGCGACGTCGGGGTCAAGCGCGCCGAAGCCCGAGCGGCTCCATTGCAGTGTCAGGCCGCCGCACAATGCCAGGCCGATCAGGGCCGCCGCGGTGCCGCCCACTGAAAGCAGCGGCCCACTGGCCACGCGGCGTGCCCAGCGGTCGCGCGGGTGCGGCGCGTCCAGGCCGGCGAAGTGCCGAGCCAACACAGCGCCCATCGCGAACAGCATGGTCTGGAAGCCGAGCACCATCGCGCCGGCGGCAAACAACTGGGTATGGATACCCACCGGCCAGCGCGTCTCGACCGACAGGTGCAACTGCGCGTAGGCGAGCTGCAGCAGAGCCAGCGCCGTCAGTGCGGCACCGGGGTACAGAAACAACCAGCGCGGGCTGAAGAGCAGCAGAAAGCGCAGGTGCCGCCAGCCGTCGCGCCAGCTGCGCAGGTGCGGCGGGCGGTCGCGGCCGTCGGGTGACAGCGTCGTCGGCACCTCGGCGATGCGCAGCCCGGACAGCGCCGACTTGACCACCATCTCGCTGGCGAATTCCATGCCCTTGCAAGTCAGGCCGAGACCGAAAATGGCGGCGCGGTCGAAGCCCCGCAGCCCACAGTGGAAGTCGCGCACGCGCACCTTAAAGAACGAGCGGCCCAGGAAGCTGAGCACGGGGTTGCCCAGGTAACGGTGCAAGGCCGGCATCGCACCCGACTGAATGCCGCCGGCAAAACGGTTGCCAATCACCAGTTGGGCACCGCGGCGCAGGGCGTCGACGAACGGCTGCAGCCGCTCGAAGTCGTAGCTGTCGTCGGCGTCGCCCATCACCACGAAGCGGCCCGGTGCCGCCTCGATGCCGGCGATCAACGCGGCGCCATAGCCGCGTTCGGGCACATCGACCACGCGGGCCCCGAGCGATTGCGCGAGGGCCTGTGAGCCGTCGGTCGAGCCGTTATCGGCGACGAGGATCTCGCCCCGGACCTGCGCCGCATCGAGGAAGCGCCGGGCCTTGGCAATGCAGGCGGGCAGCGTGCGAGCCTCGTCGAGGCACGGCATCAGGATTGTCAACTCGGTCAGCGGAAGCGACATCGACGGCGGGTTCGTGGTCATGACTCTCTCCTTCGATGGCACGACCTCATGCATGCCGAACACAGTCTCAGGGACGTGACCTTGCGCGTGGCACTAGTCCAGGCCTGGAACGCTATCGCTCCGACCCACCGAGGGCGCCACCCGAGCGCCCGCTTGTGGCCCGCGGGCCGCCGAGTTGAGTCGAGCGGAGGGCGCCAGGAGCGCCCTTTGGCGTTCTGGCTTCCGCTTACTTGCAGGAGCCAGGCAGGTACTTCGCCGGCATACTGACAGGTTGGCACTTGAATGCTGCCACCTGCGTCGGGATGGAGGCCACGGTCAAGGCAGTTCCGCTGGGCCGTCGCGGCGCAGGACGTTCCGCCGCGGCGCCGCCAGGCACCGATCGTCGCGGCCGTCACCGCTGACTGAACCGTCGGCATCCGTGGCACGCCGCCACATAGGGCGGCGCAGTTGCGCGCAGCCCCACCCGTTTGCCCCGGCGCGGCGCCAGCCGCCGCCGTCTGAGAGGTCCGGCAATGCCGGTGCGGCACTCGCTGGCGGCCAATGACCCGACACCTCTGCCTTGATCGGAAATCCTGATACGCCCGGCAGCGCCACCGCCGCCAGGATGCCGAGATCGCCACGACGACATCAGTTCGATCAGTGGAAACCTTGTTGAACTCGCTTCATGAATCTATCTCCTTGACGGACGGGGTTGTGGAAGGGAACGATCCCCCGCAACGGCAGGGGCGGCCAGCCCCGAAAGGTGGCCGAAACCGGGATCGGCGACTTCCGCCTGAGCAGACGGACGACGTCACTTCCCGCCCCACTGGCTGGCCGCCCATCCCCCGCCACGCGTTTGCTGCACCCTGGCCGCGCAAGGCCGGAGCACCTGTTGAAGCCGCCAGCCAGCCTGTATTGCCGCTGATGCCGATAAAGCAATCTGCATGATCCGAGCAAAACCACCCGAGTAGACACTCCCGAGGTCGACTCTTCACCCGTTGAGCAACTTGCTGCACCCCCGCCGGGCTCGCCGCTGGCTGCTGGTCAGCGCTTGTTCGTCGTCGCGCAGCGCCGTCTCGATATCAGCGCCGCCTTGGCGCTGCTCCGGGACGCGCCTTGCCCGGGTCATGCCCGCTTTCGACGTGATTTCTTAGCCTATCTGACGTCTCCGAACTGACTGCACGCCGTCATCCAGGCCTGCCGGTGAGCCACTCCGGCCGACCGCATGCAGCACGAGGTGCATCATCGCGACCGCATCGCCTGTAGCTGCTGGCGTTGGACAGAGAACCTCGCATGCCGGACTGGAGACCACCTTTGCGTCAACGAGGTTCCGGTAAGACAACTTTCAGCGGCTCGCGGACGTGCGCCTATCGGCCCAGCGATACACGTCGCGATGGGAACGCGGGAGCGAGGATCTCGCGGCATGGCTGTCCGGCGCCGACGCCATCGAGTCTGCACTGGCCGACCCTGCGACCGGCGCTGTGGTGCTGCGCTGAAGGTCTATCCCAACGGGCTGCAAAGTCCATCAGCCGTTCGACCGTCTTCACCAACAACCGATGGCAGGCCGTCTGCCTGCCGACGCCCACCTGCCGCCCCACATGAAGCGCGTGGAGGTGCGGGTGCGCGGTGCCGAGCGATCACCGGGGCGGGGGCGGTAGGGGGTGGTAGGGTCAGCGGGGGTGGTAGGGTCGGGGTGGTAGGGTCAGGTCTCTCTTTTCTCATCCCGGTCTCGTCTGGACGAGGAGACAGTAGAGACTTGATAAACATCTAGCCCGCGAGGCCGGCCTCCGTTCACAGGCCTATCGTTTGGATTGCGATTCAACCGATGGAGCCCACGAAGGAGACCGACATGAAAACCGCCAAGCTCTTTTCTTCGGGCGCAGCCAGGCCGTCAGGCTGCCCAAGACCTTCCGCTTCGAAGGCACCGAGGTGGTGGTCAAGCGCTTCGGCAGCGATGTGCTGTCACTGCCCGTGGCGGCACCGTGGCTCATGCTGTTCCAGGCGCTGGGCGAGTTCGAGCCAGGGTTCACGATCGAACGCGAGCAACCTGCGCCGCAGGAGCGCGCCGATGGGGTAACGCCGTGATCCGCCTGCTCGACACGAACATCTGCATTTACATCATCAACAAGCGCCCGCCGCAGGTTCTGGCGCATTTCGACGGCCTGCGCTATGGGGCCGTGGGCATTTCCAGCATCACCGGCGCCGAGTTGAGCTTCGGCGTGGCCAAGAGCGGTTCGGCGCGCAACCGCGACGCGCTGGACAAGTTCCTGGCGCCACTGGAGGTGCTGCCCTTCGACGAGGCAGCGATGCGGGTCCATGGCCCGCTGCGTGCCGCCCTTCAGCGCCAGGGGCAACCCATCGGTTCGCTGGACATGCTGATTGCGGCCCACGCCCTGGCGCTGGGGGCCACCCTGGTGACGAACAATCTGGCCGAGTTCGCCCGCGCGCCGGGACTGGTGTGCGAGAGCTGGGCCTGAAGCACGACAGACGTGCCGCTTCAGCGCAGCACGAAGCACCCCCACAGCACCAGCACCAAAGGCGGCAGGCCCATGCGCTCGGTGGTCATGGCGGGTCGGCCGGCTCCAGCGGGGGTGCGGGTTGCAGGCGACGCAGCACGCGCACCACGGTACCGTCGGGCGGCACCGGCTCGACGCTGAAACCAAGCTTGCGTGCCAGCGCCAGCATGGGTTCGTTGGTGGCCAGCACCAGCCCCTCCATGGCTGCATAGCCGTCGTAGCGGGCGCGGCGCAACAGGCTGCGCATCAGCTGCGTGGCCAGGCCCAAGCCGCGCCAGCCCTCGGCCAGCGTGATGGCAAACTCGCACAAGCCGGGGTCGCCGTCGCCCGAAAGCACAAATTGCGCGGCGCCGACGATCTCCATGCCTGCCGTGCCCTCGGCGCCGGGGACCACCGCAACGAAGGCGAAATCCTCGCCCGGCCGCCGGTGCACGCCGCGGTCCAACGCCTCGGGGTTGAGCTGCTTCTTGTGCTGCATGAAGCGCTGGTAGCGCGAATCGGGCGAAAGCTGCTCGAAGGCGCGGGCGATGGCCGGCGCGTCGGACTCGGCGATGCCGCGCAGCGTGACCTCGCGGCCGTCGCGCAGACGCAGCCGGCGCGGCCGGTAGGCAGACCGCGGTGCGGCAGTGCCCATCTCAGCCCGCGTGCGCCGGCGCGCGTGTGCCGGCCACGGTGGCCGCAATCGCTGTTGCCTCAGGCGCCACCGGGCCCGCCGGGGCGGCCGGCGCCGCACGCAGTTCGCGGCGCAGGATCTTGCCCAGGTTGGTCTTGGGCAGCGGCTCGGTGCGGAATTCCACGCTGCGCGGCATCTTGTAGCCTGTCAGGTGCTGCCGGCAATGGGCCAGCAACTCGGCCTCGGTCAGGCCCGGGTCCTTGCGCACCACCACGGCCTTCACGGCTTCGCCGGCGCGTTCATCGGGCACGCCGATGACGGCGGCCTCCAGCACGCCGGGGTGCAGCGTGAGCACGTCCTCGATCTCGTTGGGGAAGACCTTGAAACCCGAGACGACGATCATGTCCTTCTTGCGGTCGGTGAGGTGAAAGTGGCCGCGTTCGTCCATCACGCCCATGTCGCCGGTGCGCAGCCAGCCGTCGGCGCTGAAGACCTTGGCGCTTTCCTCGGGCCGCTGCCAGTAACCCTTCATCACCTGCGGGCCGCGCAGGGCGATCTCGCCCACCTCGCCAGGCGGCAGCGGCTGGCCTTGTTCGCCCAGGATCGTGGCCTCGGTGCTGGGCAGCGGCACGCCGATGCCGCCACTCCATTCGGCGATGTCGGTCGGGTTGGCGATGGCCACCGGCGCCGTCTCGGTGAGGCCGTAGCCTTCCACCAGCGGCACGCCGGTGGCCTGTTTCCAGCGCTGCGCCACCACGTGCTGAACGGCCATGCCGCCGGCCACGGCCAGCTTGAGCCGGCTGAAGTCGACCTCGGCGAAGCCCGGAGCGTCGAGCAGCGCGCGGTACAGCGTGTTGACGCCGATGAGGGCCGAGGGCGGCGAGGCCTTCAGCGTCTTGATGAACGCCGGCAGGTCGCGCGGGTTGGCCACCAGCACGGTGTGGGTGCCGCGGCTGAAGAACGACAGCGCGCCGGTCAGTGCAAAGACGTGGTACAGCGGCAGCGGTATGACCAGCGTCTCGGCGCCGTCTTTCATGTCGCGACCGATCCAGGCCGCCACCTGCAGCACGTTGGCCACCATGTTGCCGTGGCTGAGCATGGCGCCCTTGGCCACGCCGGTGGTGCCGCCGGTGTACTGCAGGAAGGCCAGGTCGTCGGGGCCCAGCGCCACGTCAGCCAACGCCAGTGCGCGGCCGCCGGCCAGCGCGGCCCGCAAGGGCAGCGCGCCGGGCAGCCGCCATGGCGGCACCGCCTTCTTCACGTGCTTGAGCACGGCGTTGGTGAGCAGCCGCTGCAGCGGCGGCAGCAGATCGCCCGCCTGCGTGGTGACCACCGTGCGCACGGCCGTGGCGGCGATCACCTGCTGCAGCGTATGGGCAAAATTCTCCAGCACCACGATGGCCACGGCGCCCGAGTCCTTCAACTGGTGCTCCAGTTCGCGCGGCGTGTACAGCGGGTTCACGTTCACCACCACCAGACCGGCGCGCAGGGTGCCGAACAGCGCCACCGGATACTGCAGCAGGTTGGGCATCATCAGCGCGACGCGGTCGCCGCGCTGCAGTCCGGCCCGCTTCTGCAGCCAGGCCGCAAAGGCCAGGCTGGCGGCGTCGAGCTGGGCATACGTCATCACCGTGCCCATCGAGCTGTAGGCGGGCCGGTCGGCAAAACGTTTGCAGCTGGCCGCCAGCACGTCCTTCAGCGACGCAAAGGCGTGGCGGTCGATCTGGGCCGGAATGCCGGCCGGGTATGACGCAAGCCAGGGCTTGTCCATGGGTTCCTCCGTGCCGTGCTGCGGCATCGCGGTGCCCTGACTGTGCCGCAGCCGGGTCGAAGGGTCTTGCGCAACGTCAACGCCAGTGGGCGCAACATGGCACCTGAAGGTGCGCGCTGTGGGCCAGGCGTTCGTATCCGGTGTCCATGGTGCATGGCCTGCTCGAACCCGGGCCCGTGGTGCTGCCAACCACGGCGCACCGCAGGCGGGCCAACGTGATGGCGCTGTCGTGGCGAACGATGCTGGAATACTAGGCGTCGATATTCGCCGCCCGCAAAGCGTTGGACTCGATGAACTCACGCCTGGGCTCCACCTCGTCCCCCATCAGCATGGTGAATACCCGGTCGGCCTCGATCGCATCGTCGATCTGCACGCGCAGCAGCCGCCTTACGGTGGGGTCCATCGTCGTTTCCCACAGCTGCTCGGGGTTCATCTCGCCCAGCCCCTTGTAGCGCTGGCGTCCCACCGCGCTTTCGGCCTGCTGCATCAGCCAGCCCATGGCGGCGCGAAAGTCGGCCAGCTTCTGTTCCTTCATGCGCTCGCCTTCGCCGCGGCGCACCACCGCTTCCGGCCCCAGCAGACCGTTGAAGGTGAGTCCCGATTCCTTCAGCGCGGCGTAGTCGGCGCCGTGCAGGAAGTCCTGCGTGACGACGCTGCTCTTCACGTTGCCGTGGTGGCGGCGGCTGACGCGCAGGATGTGCTTGTCGCTGCGGGTGTCGAATTCGGCGCTCACCTCGGCGTCCTTCAGTGCCGCCTGCAGGGCCACCGCGCTGGACTCGGCGGCGGCCGCGCTGTCCAGGTCGAGCACCAGCCCGTTGGCCATGGCGCGCAGGGCGTCCAGGTCCATCCAGTTGGAAAGGCGCTCCACCACGGTGGTGGCCAGCAGGTAGCTGCGCGCCAGGCTCTCCAGCGCCGGGCCTTCGATGGGCGGGCGGCCGCCTTCAGTGGTGCCGTCGGGCAGCACCACGGCACCGGCCAGCGCCACGTTGAGCAGGAAAGCATCGAGCTCACCGCCGTCCTTCAGGTACTGCTCCTGCTTGCCGTGCTTCACCTTGTACAGCGGCGGCTGCGCGATGTAGATGTGGCCGCGCTCCACCAGCACCGGCATCTGGCGGTAGAAGAAGGTCAGCAGCAGGGTGCGGATGTGCGCGCCGTCCACGTCGGCGTCGGTCATGATGATGATGCGGTGGTAGCGCAGCTTGTCGATGTTGAATTCTTCGGGGCCGATGCTGGTGCCCAGAGCGGTGATCAACGTGACGATACTGTCGCTGGACAAGAGCTTCTCGTAGCGCGCCTTCTCCACGTTCAGTATCTTGCCGCGCAGCGGCAGGATCGCCTGGAACTTGCGATCGCGGCCCTGCTTGGCGCTGCCACCCGCCGAGTCGCCCTCCACGATGTAGATCTCGCACAGCGCGGGGTCCTTCTCCTGGCAGTCGGCCAGCTTGCCGGGCAGGCCCAGACCATCCATCACGCCCTTGCGGCGCGTCATCTCGCGCGCCTTGCGCGCCGCTTCGCGGGCGCGCGCGGCGTCGACGATCTTGCCGCAGATGATCTTGGCGTCGACCGGGTTCTCCAGCAGCCAGTCGGTGAGCAGCTTGGAAACGATTTCCTCCACCGGCCCGCGCACTTCGCTGCTCACCAGCTTGTCCTTGGTCTGGCTGCTGAATTTCGGCTCGGGCACCTTCACGCTCACCACGCAGGCCAGGCCTTCGCGCATGTCGTCGCCGGCGATTTCCACCTTGGCCTTCTTGGCCAGTTCGTTGTCGTCGATGTACTTGTTGATGACGCGCGTCATCGCCGCACGCAGGCCCGTCAGGTGGGTGCCGCCGTCGCGCTGCGGAATGTTGTTGGTGAAGCAGAGCACGTTCTCGTTGTAGCCGTCGTTCCACTGCATGGCCACTTCGACGCCGATATTCGTGCCCTGGTCGCTGAGCTTGTCGCCCGCGGCATGAAACACGTTCGGGTGCAGCACCTTCTTGCCGGTATTGATGAACTGCACGAAGCCGCGCACGCCACCGGCGAAGGCGAAGTTGTCTTCCTTGCCCGTGCGCTCGTCCACCAGGCGGATCTTCACGCCGTTGTTCAGAAAGCTCAGTTCGCGCAGGCGCTTGGCCAGCACGTCGTAGTGAAAGTCGATGTGGCTGAAGATCGTTTCGTCGGGCAGGAAATGCACCTCGGTGCCGCGCTTCTCGGTCTCGCCGGTGATCTTCATCGGGCTGGTTTCGAAACCCTGTCCTTTGTCGTCATACCGCACTTCGATCACGCGGTCCTGCGTGAAGCCGCGCTTGAAGTCGATGGCGTGCACCTTGCCGTCACGCCGCACGACCAGGCGCAGCCACTTGGAGAGTGCGTTCACGCAGCTCACGCCCACGCCGTGCAGGCCCCCGCTGACCTTGTAGCTGTTCTGGTTGAACTTGCCGCCGGCGTGCAATTCGGTGAGCGCGATCTCGGCCGCGCTGCGCTTGGGCTCGTGCTTGTCGTCCATCTTCACGCCGGTGGGGATGCCGCGGCCGTTGTCGACGACGCTGATGCTGTTGTCGCTGTGGATGGTGACGACGATATCGTCGCAGTGGCCGGCCAGCGCTTCGTCGATGCTGTTGTCGACCACCTCGAACACCAGGTGGTGCAGGCCGGTGCCGTCGCTGGTGTCGCCGATGTACATGCCCGGGCGCTTGCGCACGGCTTCCAGGCCTTCCAGGATCTGGATGCTGCCCTCACCATAAGCGGCAGACGCTTCGTTGCCGGTGCTGGCATGCTGGCCTTCGGCCGACGGCAATTCACGCCGCACGACGCCGTGGTCGGGATCGGAATCAGGATCGGTCTTGGGGTCTCGGGGCTGCTTGGGGTCGCTCATCAGGGGCTCTTTTCTCGGTCTTCCGGCATCGGGGCCCGCGTTGGCAGGTCCCATCAAAAACGCTGAAGCGGGCCGCGGCCCGCTTGCTCACAAGCTGGTGCGAGGGCAGCGGTTCAAATGCGCATGGGCATCACCACGTACTTGAAACCGGTTTCGCCCGGCACGCTCATCAGCACGCTGGCGCTGCTGTCCTGCAGTTCCAGCTTCACCATCTCCTGGCCCATGTTGGCCAGCACGTCGATGAGGTAGGTGACGTTGAAGCCGATGTCGATGGCGTCGCCTTCGTAGTCCACCTCCAGCTCTTCCTTGGCCTCTTCCTGTTCGGCATTGCTCGACGCGATGCGCAGCACGCCGGGCTCCAGGTTGACGCGCACGCCCTTGAACTTCTCGCTGGTCAGGATGGCGGCACGCTGCAGGCTGGCCAGCAGCGGTGCGCGGCCCAGCACCAGCGCATTCTTGTGGTTCTTCGGGATGACGCGGTTGTAGTCGGGAAACTTGCCTTCCACGAGCTTGGTCACGAATTCCATGCCCGAGAAGCTGAACTTGGCCTGGTTGTTGGCAAAGCGCATCTCGATCGGCGTTTCCTCGTCCTTCAGCAGGCGCTGCAGTTCGAGCACGGTCTTGCGCGGCAGGATCACTTCCTGCTTGCTGGGCACCTCGGCCGCCAGTTGCGCCTGCCCCAGCGCCAGGCGGTGGCCGTCGGTGGCCACCAGCGTGAGCGTCCTGCCTTCGGCGATGAACAGGATGCCATTCAGGTAGTAGCGGATGTCGTGCACTGCCATCGCGAAATGCACCTGGTTGACCAGGTCGCGCAGCGTCTTCTGCGGCACGCTGAAGGTGGGGCCGAAGTCCACGCTTTCGTTGACCAGCGGAAAGTCGTCGGCCGGCAGCGTTTGCAGCGTGAAGCGGCTCTTGCCGCCCTGCAGCACCAGCTTGTTCTGTGCCGAGCTGAGCGTCATCACCTGGTCGGGCGGCAGCGCACGCAGAATGTCGATGAGCTTGCGCGCTCCCACGGTGGTGGCCATCTGGCCCACATCGCCGCCCAGCGTGGCATGGGTGCGCACCTGGATCTCCAGGTCGCTGGTGGTGAACTCGATCGAGTCGCCGTTCTTGCGCAGCAGCACATTGGCCAGGATCGGCAGCGTATGCCGCCGTTCCACGATGCCGGCCACCGATTGCAGGGCTTCCAGGACCTGGGCCTGTGCGGCCTTGAGAACGATCATGTCTTCCTCTTTTTTAACTTGGTAGCAGTAGTAGGGTCGCGTGGCTTCTGGGGACAAGGCGATTTTCGCCTTTTCCATCAAGGGTTTAGCAGGTGGCGAACCCTGTGGGTGCAGCCCCGGCGCCGCTGCACTGCCAATGGGGACAAGTGCCGGCCCCGGTGGCGGGCTGTGGAGAAGACCGGGCTTGTGCCAGCTCTTTCCACAGGCTTTGCAGCCGCTTTGTGGCTCACCCTTTCAGCGTCTGCTCCAGCACATGCAGCTGCTGGTTCAGTTCGGGGTTGGTGCTGCGCTCGGCGGCAATCTTGCGCACGGCGTGCAGCACGGTGGTGTGGTCGCGACCGCCGAAGAGTTCGCCGATCTCGGGCAGGCTCTTCTTGGTCATCTCCTTGGCCAGGTACATGGCAATCTGGCGCGGCCGCGCAATGCTGGCCGGCCGCTTCTTGCTGTACATGTCGGCGACCTTGATCTTGTAGAAGTCGGCCACCGTCTTCTGGATATTTTCCACCCCGACCTGGCGGTTCTGAATGCTCAGCAGGTCCCTCAGCGCGTCGCGCGCCAGGGTGATGTTGACTTCCTTGTGGTTGAAGCGGCTGTAGGCCAGCACCTTGCGCAGCGCACCTTCGAGTTCCCGCACGTTCGCGCGCACGTTCTTGGCGATGAAGAAGGCCACGTCCTCGGGCATCTCGGCGCCTTCGGCCAGCGCCTTGCGGATCAGGATGGCGACACGCATTTCCAGCTCGGGCGGCTCGATGGCCACCGTGAGGCCGGCGTCGAAGCGGCTCTTCAGCCGTTCGTCGATATCGACCAGGCCCTTGGGGTAGGTGTCGCTGGTCATGATGATGTGCGCGCGCTTGGCCAGCAATGCCTCGAAGGCATTGAAGAACTCCTCCTGCGTGCGGTCTTTGCCGGCGAAGAACTGCACGTCGTCGATGAGCAGCAGGTCCAGGTGGTGGTATTTGGCCTTCAGTTCGTCGAAGGTCTTGCGCTGGTAGTTGCGCACCACGTCGCTGATGAACTGTTCGGCGTGCAGGTACAGCACGCGGGCGTCGGGCTTGTCCTTGAGCAGCGCATTGCCCACCGCGTGCACCAGGTGCGTCTTGCCCAGGCCCACCCCGCCGTAGATGAACAAGGGGTTGTACATGACACCGGGCGCGCCGGCCACGTGCAGCGCGGCGGTGCGCGCCATCTGGTTGGCGCGGCCGGCCACCAGGGTGTCGAAGGTGAGTGCCGTATTCAGGCGGTGCGGCGTGGCCGCCGGTGCCGGGGGTCGCGGGGCGGCGACGGCCGTGGCGTTGAAATGGCCACTGGCACTGAGCGGGTTGCCGCTGGCCGCTCGGTCCAGCGCCGCGGCGGCAATGGCCGCGGCCGAAGCCACGCCGCCGCGCAAGGCCACGGCTGCGGCCTGTGGCGCTTCGGAGCGTGGGGCCAGCGTCAGTTCCAGCCGCACCGGGTGGCCGGCCAGGTCGCTGAGCACCGACTCGATGCGGTCGGCATACTGGGTCCGGATCCAGTCGAGCTTGAATCGATTGGGCACGCTCACCGCCACCACGCCGGGCGTGTCGGCGTCACCGCCGCCGGCCGTGCAGGTGGTCGTGGGAGCCAGCGGCCGGATCCAGGTATTGAATTGCTGTTCAGGCAACTCGGCGGCGAGACGTTCGCAACCGCGTTGCCACAGGTCGAGGCTCATTGTGGACATCTTGTTTTTGGAGCCGCCGAAAAGTCGCATGCTTGCGGCCGGCGGAACGCAGTTATCCACAACTTCGAGACCGCCGTCAAGTCCGTCAGGCGCCCCGGCTTGTGGTGCAAGTGTTTGACCGCAAAGGAAAATTTTGCTGTAATCCTGGGTTTCCCGAATTCTGCTTGGCGGCTTGAATTTCGCCAGGCAGGTACAGTTCGGCATTCGGGAGCAGCCGGAAGACGAGTTGCGAATCGACGAGTTTCGCGTGTGTCGTGTGACGCCCTGCCGTCGGGTCCATGGGCCGGACAGGACGGACAGGACGAACACGACCGAAGGCCACGCCGCAAGGCACCGGGTGCTCGTTGCAGACCGGCCCGTCCGGCCCGCCCGGCCCGCCCGGCTCGTGCCAGTTGCTCCCCCGCCCCCATCTCCCATCGAGGATTTGCCATGAAGCGCACCTACCAACCCAGCAAGATCCGCCGCGCCCGCACGCACGGCTTCCTCGTGCGCATGAAGACGCGCGGCGGCCGCGCCGTCATCAATGCGCGGCGCGCCAAAGGCCGCAAGCGCCTGGCGGTCTGACACCGGCGCCGGCCCTGGACGCCGGGGCAGACATGTCCCGGCACGCCACGTTGGGCCGCCTTGTCCACAAAGCCGACTTCGAACGCGTGCTGG
Source organism: Rubrivivax sp. (assembly GCA_034522875.1). GTDB lineage: Bacteria > Pseudomonadota > Gammaproteobacteria > Burkholderiales > Burkholderiaceae_C > Rubrivivax. Next base: position 226,416 of record JAXHKY010000036.1, read on the forward strand.
CCACCCGCTCGCTGAAGCGAAGTACTCACTTCGCTTTGCACCACCTTCCAAGCGAGCCGCTGGCCCTGCAAACTCGGCGGGCCAGATCTGGTCAGGCGAAGTTATCCACAGGAAGAGAAGAGAGTAGCTCCATGTCTGTGGATGACTCGTCCGTGCCGGCGACGCCCAGCGCCGTCTGGGCCGGTGGTGTGGTACCCAAGCGACATGCCCGCCGTGCCGTGACACGCACGCTGTTGAAGCGCCAGATCCGGGTCGCCTTCGAGCGCCACGCCGCCACCCTGCCCGGGGGCCTGTGGCTGGTGCGCTTGCGGTTGCCGTTCGCTGCGGAAGAGTTCGTCTCGGCACGGTCGGCATGCCTGGCGGCGACGGTGCGCACCGAACTCGACCGCCTGCTTGCCGGCGCCGCGGGCTGACATGGCCATGCCCCCCATCTTTCATGCTGTATTGAACCGCCTGCTGCGCTTGCCGCAACAGTCGCTCATCTTGCTGGTGCGTGGGTACCGCTTCCTGCTCAAACCCTGGCTGGGCAGCGCCTGTCGGTTCGAGCCCACCTGCTCGGCCTATGCCATGGAAGCGCTGCAGCGTCACGGTGCGCTTGGCGGCTCGGCGCTGGCCGGCTGGCGACTGCTGCGTTGCCAGCCCTGGTGCGAGGGCGGCTGCGACGCCGTGCCCAGGCAGTTTCCCGATCCCGTGGCCGGGCTGTTCACCCGCCTCAAGCTGAACGACGGTCCCGGACCGCAGCCGACGACCCCTGACCCCGCGGCGGCCGATGTCCGCCCGCCGACCCGGAACCTGCCATGACCGATATGCGCCGTACCCTGCTGTGGGTGGTGTTCACGATGTCGCTCGTCCTGATCTGGGACGCCTGGAACAAGCACACGGGTCAGGCGTCGATCTTCGGCGGCGCGCCGCCGCCGGCGGTCACGGCTGGCGCCGACCCGGCCAAGCCCTCGTCGGCCGCCGCCGGCGTACCCGCACCGGCTGCGGTGCCGATGCCCGCCGCAGCCACACCCGGCGCTGCGGCCGCCCTGCCGAAGCCGGCACCGGCTGCGCCAGCGGGTGAATTGGTCACCGTGACCACCGACGTGTTCAAGGCCACCTTCAGCAGCCAGGGCGGCACGTTGATCCAGCTCGAACTGCTGGGCTACCGCGACCACGCAGACCCCGGGCGCAGCGTGTTGCTGCTCGACCAGAGTGCGAAGCGGCTGTACGTGGCACAGACCGGGCTCATCAGCACTCAGGCCGGGGTTTCGTTGCCCAACCACCTGAGCCCGATGACTCTGGTGCCGGGCGAGCGCACGCTGGCGCCCGGGGCGCAGGAACTGACCGTGCGTTTCGAGGCCACGGGCGCCGATGGTGTAACGCTGGCCAAGACCTATTCCTTCAGGCGCGGCGAATACACCATCGGCGTCAGGCACGAGCTCGGCAATGCTGCCGCCGAACCCGTCACCCCCCAGCTCTACCTGCAGCTGGCGCGCGACGGCAACCCGCCCGAGGGTGAGTCCAGCTTCTACTTCACCTTCACCGGCCCGGCGGTGTACACCGATGCCGGCAAGTTCCAGAAGGTCGACTTCAAGGACATCGCCGAAGGCGATGCCAGCCATGCCAAGGGCGCCAACGACGGCTGGGTGGCGATGGTGCAGCACTATTTCGCCTCGGCCTGGCTGGTGCCGCAGGCCGGGCCGCGCGAATTCCGCACCGCCAAGGTGGCCGACAACCACTACACCGTGGCCATGGTGCTGCCGCTGGGCGAACTGGCCCCGGGCGCCACGGTGGTGCACGAGGCCACGCTGTTTGCCGGCCCGCAGGAAGAAAACGAGCTCGCCGCGCTGGCGCCGGGGCTCGACCTGGTAAAGGACTACGGCTGGTTCACGGTGCTGTCCAAGCCGCTGTTCTGGCTGCTGGACAAGCTGCACGGCGTCATCGGCAACTGGGGCTGGGCCATCGTGGCGCTGGTGGTGCTGCTGAAGATCGCCTTCTACTGGCTGAATGCCAGCGCCTACCGCAGCATGGCCAAGATGAAGGCCGTGGCGCCCAAGGTGACCGAACTGCGCGAGCGCTACAAGGACAAGCCGCAGCAGATGCAGCAGGAAATGATGCGCATCTACCGCGAGGAAAAGGTCAACCCGCTGGGCGGCTGCCTGCCCATCCTGGTGCAGATGCCCTTCTTCATCGCCCTGTACTGGGTGCTGCTGAGCAGCGTGGAGATGCGCAACGCGCCTTGGATCGGCTGGATCACCGACCTCTCGGCCAAGGACCCCTGGTTCATCCTGCCGGTGCTGATGACGGCTTCCTCGCTGTTCCAGGTCTGGCTCAACCCGACCCCGCCCGACCCCATGCAGGCCAAGCTGATGTGGTTCATGCCGCTGGCCTTCGGCATCATGTTCTTCTTCTTTCCGGCCGGCCTGGTGCTGTACTGGCTGACGAACAACGTTCTGTCGATCGCGCAGCAGTGGTTCATCAACAAGCAGCTCGGGGTGCTGGGCAAGTAGTCGCCAAGCCTGAGCAAGGCTTCACGCCGACCCCCTGGATGGGGGTTGAGAAGCGCCCCTGAAGAGCCGACGATGATTTCATGCGGGCGACCCGGCTTTCCAAGAGCCGGCTCAGGAGGTCCAGGCGCAAGACCCGGTAGGGTGGCGCACCGCTCCACCCGCGCCATCTGCCGCAAGCAGCCCGGCGGCGCGCCAGAATGACAATCCCATGCGCGCCGACTCCCGACCCGCCGGGCCGCTGCCCGGCCGCCACCGCGACGCCATCGTGGCCGTGGCCACCGCGCCCGGCCGCGGTGCCGTGGGCATCGTGCGTGCCTCGGGGCGCGATCTCTCGGCGCTGATCCAGGCCGTTTGTGGCCGGCCGCTGGCGCCGCGCCAGGCCACGCTGCTGCCCTTCATGGGCGCCGACGGCCAGCCGCTGGACCGCGGCCTGGCCATTCACTTTCCGGCGCCGCACTCCTACACCGGCGAAGACGTGCTGGAACTGCAGGCGCACGGCGGCCCGGTGCTGCTGCAATTGCTGCTGGCGCGCTGTCTGCAGGCCCAGCCCGGGCTGCGGCTGGCCGAACCGGGCGAATTCACCGAGCGCGCCTTTCTCAACGACAAGCTCGACCTCGCCCAGGCCGAGGCCGTGGCCGACCTCATCGACGCCAGCACCGAGGCGGCGGCGCGCTCGGCGGCGCGTTCGCTTTCCGGCGCCTTCTCGGCCGAGGTGGCGGCGCTGGCCGAGCGCATCGTGCACCTGCGCATGCTGGTGGAAGCCACGCTGGACTTTCCCGAAGAGGAGATCGACTTCCTGGAAAAGGCCGGCGCCCGGGCGCAGCTGGACGCCATCGAAGAGATGTTGGAGCGGGCACTCACTCGCGCCAGGCAGGGTGCCTTACTGCGTGAAGGCCTGCGCGTGGTGATTGCCGGCCAACCCAACGTGGGCAAGAGTTCGCTGCTCAATGCGCTGGCCGGGGCCGAACTGGCGATCGTCACGCCGATCCCGGGCACCACGCGCGACCGGGTGAGCGAGACGATCCAGATCGAGGGCGTGCCGGTGCACGTGATCGACACCGCCGGGTTGCGCAGCGACGCCGCCGACGAGGTGGAGCGCATCGGCATCGGGCGCAGCTGGGAGGCGATCGGCCAGGCCGACGCGGTGCTGTTCCTGCACGACCTGGGGCGGCTCGGCGACACAGACACGGCGGCGGCCGATGCCGAGATTGCGGCGCGGCTGCCGGCGGGTGTGCCGGTGCTGCAGGTCTACAACAAGGCCGACCTGGCCGGCGCAGCGGAACGTGCGGCCGCGGCGGGGCTGGAGGCACCGCTGCCAGGCCCCGGCGCCGAACCCTGCGCGCCGCGCCTGCTCATCTCGGCGCGCACCGGCCAGGGCCTGGACGAACTGCGCCACGCGCTGCTGCGCATGGCCGGCTGGCAGGCGGCGCCCGAAGGCCTGTTCATCGCCCGCACGCGGCACGTGCAGGCGCTGCGGCGCACGCTCGACCACGTGCACGCGGCGCAGCAGCACGCGGCGGCGCGCGACACGGCGCTGGAACTGCTGGCTGAGGAACTGCGGCTGGCGCACCGGGCTCTAGGTGAGATCACCGGGCAGTTCAGCAGCGAGGACCTGCTGGGCGAGATCTTCGGGCGGTTCTGCATCGGGAAGTGACCTGGCCCGCAGGCGCTCCTCAGGCGGTCGCCAGCCCCAGCAGTTCGGCCGCCAGCGCCTCGGCCACCTCGATGCCGTCCACGCCGGCCGACATGATGCCGCCGGCATAACCCGCGCCTTCGCCGGCCGGGTACAGGCCGGCCACGTTCAGGCTCTGCAGGTTCCTGCCGCGCGTGATGCGCAGCGGCGACGAGGTGCGTGTCTCCACGCCGGTGAGCACGGCATCGGGCATCGCGAAGCCCTTGATCTGGCGCTCGAAGGCCGGCAGCGCTTCACGCAGCGCGGCCAGCACATAGTCGGGCAGCACGGCCTGGCCCGTCGCCGCCAGGTCGGTGAGCTGCACGCCCGGCTGGTACGAGGGCAGCACGTTGCCCAGCACGCTGGAGCGCTGGCCCTTGATGAAGTCGCCCACCAGCTGCGCCGGCGCCACGTAGCCGCCACCGCCCAGCTCGAAGGCGCGGCTCTCCCAGTGGCGCTGGAAGGCAATGCCGTCCAGCGGGTGCACCGGGCCGCCGGCGGCGCCGTCCTGGCGGTAGTCCTGCGGCGTGATGCCCACCACCAGCCCGGCGTTGGCATTGCGCTCGTTGCGCGAATACTGGCTCATGCCGTTGGTGACCACGCGGCCGGGCTCCGAGGTGGCGGCCACCACCGTGCCGCCCGGGCACATGCAGAAGCTGTACACGCTGCGCCCGTTGGCGGCGTGGTGTACCAGCTTGTAGTCGGCCGCGCCCAGCACCGGGTGGCCGGCGTTGGCGCCGTAGCGGGCACGGTCGATCAGGCCTTGCGGGTGCTCGACGCGCACGCCTACCGAAAACGGCTTGGGTTCGATGAATACGCCGCGCCGGTGCAGCATCGCGAAGGTGTCGCGCGCACTGTGGCCCAGCGCCAGCACCACGTGGTCGGCGGCGATCTGCTCGCCGCTGGCCAGGGTCACGCCACGGACATGGCCGTCCTCGATGGACACGTCGGTCACGCGCTGTTCGAAGCGGATCTCGCCGCCCAGCCCCTCGATCTCGGCGCGCATCTTCTCGATCATGCTCACCAGCCGGAAGGTGCCGATGTGCGGCTTGCTCACGAACAGGATCTCTTCCGGCGCGCCGGCCTTGACAAATTCGGCGAGCACCTTGCGTGTGAGGTGGCGCGGGTCGCTGATCTGGCTCCACAGCTTGCCGTCGGAAAAGGTGCCGGCGCCGCCTTCGCCGAACTGCACGTTGGATTCGGGATTCGAGCACGCCGCGGCGCCACAGGCCCCAGGTGTCCTTGGTGCGCTCGCGCACGCGGCGGCCGCGTTCCAGCACCAGGGGCCGCAGCCCCATCTGCGCCAGGATCAGCGCCGCGAACAGGCCGCAGGGGCCGAAGCCCACGATCAGCGGCCGCGGCCGGCCGGCGGCATGGAAATCGGCCGGCGCATGGCCGATGAAGCGGTAGCGCGTGTCGGGGCTGGGCCGCACGTGCGGTGTCGCCGGCGTGGCGCTGCAGCAGCGCGGCCTCGTCGACGCCTGCCGCCAGTTCACAGTCGACGGTGTAGATGAGCACCACCGCCGACTTCTTGCGCGCATCAAAGGCGCGCTTGAAGACGCTGAAGTGCAGCAGATCAACTTCAGCCAGGCCCAGCCGCGACAGCACCGCCGCGCGCAGCGCGCCTTCGGCGTGGTCCAGCGGCAGGCGCAGTTCGGTGATGCGCAGCATCTTGACGGCCGGTTCGGCCAGGGTCGGGATTCGGCCGGGGACCGCGGGCCGGGCATGCGGCGGTGGCCGCGCGGGCTGTCCCGTCGGGGTTCAGCCGCCTTTGCCGGCGCGCTTGCCCGGGTTCTTCTTGCTGCGCGTGTGCGAGCCACGTTCCAGGCTGACCTTCTGGCCGCGGCCGGTGGTGCGATTGGTGCCCGGCGTGGTGGGCACGGGCGGGGTGGCGCGGCGGTCGGCTTCGGTTCTGATCTTGTTGGCCATGGCAGGCTCCGGCAAAGGGGTGAACAAATGGAAGGCGAAAGGCGGATTAGGCCACAACGCCGGCCCTTGGGCCGCCGGCCGCCCGCCGCCCGCGCCAAAGCCTGCGCGTAGGCGGCTTCAATGACCGTCGAAATGCACCAGCGTGAACAGCGCCAGCCCCGCGGCGCGCAGCTTGTCGGAGCCGCCGAGTTCCGGCAGGTCGACGATGGCGGCGCCCTCGATCACCTGGGCGCCCAGCCGCTCCAGCAGCTTCTTGCCGGCCATCATGGTGCCGCCGGTGGCGATGAGGTCGTCGATGAGCAGCACGCGGTCGCCGGGCTTCACGGCGTCGGTGTGCATTTCCACCGTGGCGCTGCCGTATTCCAGTTCGTAGGTCTCTTCCACGGTGGTGAAGGGCAGCTTGCCCTTCTTGCGGATCGGCACGAAGCCCACGTTCAGCTCGTAGGCCACGACGCTGCCGATGATGAAGCCGCGCGCGTCCAGGCCGGCGATGACGTCGGGTCGCAGGTCGAAATAGCGGTGCACGAACTGGTCGATGAGCACGCGGAAGACGCGCGGCCGGCTCAGCAGGGGCGTGATGTCGCGGAACATGACGCCCGGCGCCGGCCAGTCGGGCACGGTACGGATGTGCGAGCGGATGTAGTCCGCGGGTGAATCGGTGGGGTCGGCGGCCATGCGCGGAATGATAGGCATAGGCGGCCGGCGTCGGCCCAGGGCCCGCCGTGCGCTCAGGCCGGCGCCAGCCGCGCCAGCACCTGCACCGCGCCCGTGTCATCGGCGCGCAGCACCAGGCCTTCGCCCGAGGATGAACCCTGCTGCACCAGGTCGGCCAGCACGAACATGTGCGTCACCCAGACCTCGAAGCGGCCGCGCTGCAAGCGGGCCGCCGCCAGCGCCGCCTGCAGCTGCTGCAGGTGAGCGGACGTTGGTGGCGGGGTCGGAGCCGCGCGGTGAACCCAGTGCGGCCCAGGTCTCGGCGCCGCCGAAGGCCAGGGTGGCGGTGTCCACGCAGCGACACCAGGGGCTGGTGCGAACCACCGCCGGTTGCAGGCCGCGCGCCCGGAACCACTGCCCGATGCGGCGCGCCTGCGCCCGGCCCTCGTCGCTGAGGTTGCGCTGCGTGGCGCAGCTGTCCAGCGTGAAGCCCGGCGGGTCGAAGGTGCCCGGGGCCAGCGCGTGGCGCAAGGCGACCACCACGCCACCCGCGCGCAGCCGCTGCGCGGCGTCCTCGTCATCGGCCAGGGCCGGCAGCGGGGCCAGCGGCAACACCAGGCCGGCAGCCAGCAGATCGCGTCGTCGGTACATCGTCACTCCCGCAGCAGGCCGCGCCCGCGCTCAGCCGCGCAGCAGCTTCTCTTCGGCCAGCGCCAGCGGCTCGGGCAAGCCGGAAATGACCAGCGTATCGCCACCCGCGATGAGATGCTCGGGCCGCGGTGGAGTACCCCCACCACTGGCGCGCCGAATCGACACCACGCTCACGCCCATGGCCTGCAGCGCCAGGCTTTCCAGCGCCTGGCCGACGCAGCGTGCGGCGTCCGGAATCGTCACGCTGCGCAGCCGCGCCTGGTGCAGCTCTTCCACGGTGTCGTCGTCGGCGCCGTGGAAATACCCGCGCAGCAGGCTGTAGCGCGCGTCGCGGGCCTCGCGCGTGATGCGCACCACGCGCTGCATCGGCACGCCCACCAGCGCCAGCGCATGGCCGGCCAGCATGAGCGAGCCTTCGATGGCCTCGGGCACCACCTCGGTGGCGCCGGCGGCGCGCAGCCGGTCGAGGTCGCTGTCGTCCACCGTGCGCACGATGACCGGGACCTGCGGTGCATGTTCCTGCACCAGGCGCAGGATCTTCAGCGCCGAGGGCGTGTCGGGGTAGCTCACCACCACCGCGGCGGCGCGTGCCAGCCCGGCGGCCATCAGGCTTTGCAGCCGCGCGGCGTCGCCGAAGACCACGCTCTGGCCGGCGGCGGCGGCCTGGCGCACGCGGTCGGGGTCGAGGTCCAGCGCCATGTAGGGAATCCCTTCGGGCGCCAGCAGGCGTGCCAGGTTCTGGCCGCTGCGGCCGTAGCCGCAGATGATGACGTGGCGTTCGGTGGCAATGGCTTTGCGCGCGATGGTGGTCAGCGTCAGCGACTGCGTCATCCAGTCGGTGGCGCTCAGCCGGTTGACGATGCGGTTGCTGTAGAGAATGAGGAAGGGCGTGGCGAGCATGGAAAGCACCATGCTCGCCAGCACCGGGCTCACCCACTCCGGCGCCACCAGGCCGCGGCCGGCACCCAGGGTCAGCAGCACGAAGCCGAATTCGCCGGCCTGCGCCAGGTACAGCCCGGTGCGCAGCGCCACGCCGGGCTGGGCGCCGAACAGCCGCGCCAGCCCGGCCACGAGCGCGAATTTCACCAGCACGGGCAGGCTGGTCAACAGCAGCACCAGGAACCACTGTTCGAGCACCGGGCGCCAGTCCAGCTTCATGCCGATGGTGATGAAGAACAGCCCCAGCAACACGTCGTGGAAAGGCCGGATATCGGTTTCCACCTGGTGCTTGTATTCGGTTTCGGCCACCAGCATGCCGGCGACGAAGGCGCCCAGCGCCAGCGAAAGCCCGAAGTGTTCGGTCACCCAGGCCAGGCCCAGCGTGACGAGCAGCAGGTTCAGGATGAAGAGCTCTTCGCTCTTGCGCCGCGCCACCAGCGTGAGCCACCAGCGCATCACGCGCTGGCCGCCAACCAGCAGCACGGTCAGCAGGGCGGCGGCCTTGAGCAGGGCCCAGCCCATTTCGGTGGCCAGGGCTTCGGCGCTGGAGCCCAGCGCGGGAATCAGCACCAGCAGCGGCACCACGGCCAGGTCCTGGAACAGCAGCACGCCCATGACGCGGCGGCCGTGCTCGGCTTCCAGTTCCAGCCGTTCGGCCAGCATCTTGGCCACGATGGCGGTGGACGACATGGCCATTGCGCCGCCCAGCACCACGGCGCCCTGCCAGCCCATTTCCCAGGGCTGCGTGCTGAGGCTGTTCCAGACCCAGACCAGCAGCAGATGGCCGGCCAGCGTGCCGGCCACCGTGAGCACCACCTGCGACATGCCCAGCCCGAAGACCAGCGTGCGCATGCTGCGCAGCTTGGGCAGGTTGAATTCCAGCCCGATCACGAACATCAGGAACACGACACCGAACTCGGCCAGGTAGCGCACGCCGGCGCTGTCCTGCGCGAAGGCCAGCGCATGCGGTCCGATGACCACGCCCACCACCAGGTAGCCCAGCATGGGCGGCAGCTTCAGCGTACGGAAGACCACGACGCCGAACACCGCGGCGACGAGATACAGCAGGGTCAGTTCGAGGGTGGTGGCCATGGGTGCCTAGAATGACTCGATCGTATTCGACCGCCTTGCCGTGACCCCCGCCCGCCCCTTCGACGCCGAACGCGCGCTGCACCTGGCGCAGCGCACTTTCGAGATCGAGGCGCGCGCGCTGCTGGCGCTGGCCGCGCGCCAGGGCGAGGGCTTCGCGCGCGCCGTGCAGGCCATGCTGGAATGCCGCGGCCGCGTGGTCGTGATGGGCATGGGCAAGAGCGGCCACGTCGGCCGCAAGACCGCGGCCACGCTGGCTTCCACCGGCACGCCGGCGTTCTTCGTGCACCCGGCCGAGGCCAGCCACGGCGACCTGGGCATGCTCATGGCGGGCGACGTGGTGCTGGCCATCAGCAACAGCGGCGAAAGCGACGAACTGGCGGCCATCCTGCCGGCGATGCGCCGCCTGGGCGTCACGCTGGTGGCGATGACGGCCCATGCCGATTCCACGCTGGCGCGGCACGCCGACCTCGTGCTGTCCAGTGCGGTGGACGAAGAGGCCTGCCCGCTGAACCTGGCGCCCACCGCCAGCACCACCGCGCAGATGGCGCTGGGCGACGCGCTGGCCGTGGCGCTGCTGGACGCTCGGGGTTTTCGCGAAGAGGACTTCGCGCGTTCGCATCCCGGCGGTTCGCTCGGCCGCAAGCTGCTGATGCACGTGCGCGACCTCATGCGCAGCGGCGACGCGGTGCCGCAGGTGGCGCCCGGCGCCAGCTTCAACGAACTGCTGCGCGAGATGACGGGCAAGGGTCTGGGCTTCACAGCCGTGGCCGACGGCGAAGGCCGGCCCATCGGCATCTTCACCGACGGCGACCTGCGCCGCCTCATCGAGCGCGGCGCCGAGTTGCGCGCGCTGAAGGCCCAGGACGTGATGCACCGCAGCCCGCGCCTGGTGCGCGCCGACGCGCTGGCGGTGGACGCCGCCGGGGTGATGGAAACGCAGCGCATCACCAGCGTGCTGGTGGTCGACGAAGCCGGCAGGCTGGTGGGTGCGCTCAACTCGAACGACCTGATGCGGGCGAAGGTGATCTGACCATGCCGGCGGGGTTCGCGTTGAGTTTTCCGCCCGAGTTGCTGCTGCGCGCAATGGGCCCCGGCCTGGGCATGAAGGCCGCCCTCTTCGATGTCGACGGCGTGCTCACCGACGGCCGGCTCTATATCGGCGAGCATGGCGAGACCGTCAAGGCCTTCAGCACGCTCGACGGCCACGGCCTGAAGCTGCTGCAGCAGGGCGGCATCGAGCCCGTCATCATTACCGGGCGCGACTCGCCTGCGGTGCGCCGACGCGTGGCCGACCTGGGGCTGGTGCACGCCGTCTACGGCGCCGGCGACAAGCTGGCCGCGGCCACCGCGCTGCTGGCCGCGCTGGGCCTGGATTGGCCCGAGGTCGCGGCGATGGGCGACGACTGGCCCGACTTGCCGCTGCTGGCCCGCGCCGGGTTCGCGTGCGCGCCGGCCAATGCCCATGCCGAAGCGAAGGCGCTGGCGCACCACGTCACCCAGGCCACCGGCGGGCATGGCGCGGCGCGCGAATGCTGCGATCTGCTGCTCATGGCCGCCGGCCGCTACGCGGCGCTGCTGCAGGGCCATTTGCAGACGCTGGACGGCGCCTGACGTGGCGGGCGCCGGGCCATGACGGTCGAACTGCACCTGCCCGACCTTCCGGAGGTGCCCCTTTCGCTGGGCGGACCGGCCCGCCCGCCGCAGGGGGCGCGACCATGGCCGCTGCGCATCCGCGATGCGCTGTCGACCTACCTGCCGCTGCTGCTGATGGCCGCGCTGGCCCTGGCCACCTGGTGGCTGGTGACGAATTCGCCGCGCCCGGCCGGCGAACAGGCCGAGCGACCGGTGTCGAAGGAGCCCGACTACACGATGACGGCCTTTTCACTGGACCGCTTCGACGCCGCCGGCGCCCTGAAGCTGCGCATCGAAGGCGAGCAGCTGCGCCACTACCCGGCCACCGACCGCATCGAGATCGACGGCGTGCAGATCCGCGCCATCGCGCCCGACGGCCGCGTCACGCAGGCGCATGCCGCGCGCGCCGTCGGCAACGGCGACGGCAGCGAAATGCAGTTGCTGGGCGGTGCCGAGGTGACGAGCGAAGACGCGGCTGGGCAGAAGATGGTGATGCGCAGCGAATTCCTGCATGCGTTCTTCGTGACCGAGCGCGTGCAGACCCACCTGCCGGTGCAGGTGCAGACGGCGGGCCGCGAGATGCGGGCGGCCGGCCTGGCCTACGACCATGCGGCGCAGCGGCTCGATCTGCAAGGCCCGATGCGCATGCTGATGTCGCCGCGGGTACCGGCGGCCGGCGGCGGGCGATGAGCGCGCCGCTGGTCTTCATCACAGGCGCGTCCAGCGGCATCGGCCAGGCGCTGGCGGCGCGTTATGCGCGGTCCGGCTGGCAGCTGGCGCTGGTGGCTCGGCGCACCGACGTGCTCGAGGCCTGGGTGCGCGCGCAGGGGCTGGCCAGCGAGCGCGTTGGCGTCTATGGCGCCGACGTGGCGATCGTCGACAGCATCGTTGCTGCCGGCCAGGCCTGCATCGAGCGCCAGGGCCTGCCCGACGTGGTGATCGCCAACGCCGGCATCAGCGTCGGCATGGACACCGGCGTTCGCGCCGACCTCGATGTCATGCGCGAGGTCTTCGCCATCAACAACGTCGGCCTGGCCGCCACCTTCCACCCCTTCCTGCGCCCGATGCGCGAGCGCGGCTCGGGGGTGCTGGCAGGCATCGCCAGCGTGGGGGCCATCCGCGGCATGCCCGGCCACGGCGCCTATGGCGCGAGCAAGGCTGCCGTGGTGGCCTATTGCGAGAGCCTGCGCGGCGACTGCCGGGGCTCGGGCGTGCGCGTCGTGACCCTGCTGCCCGGCTTCGTGGCCACGCCGCTGACTGCGCGCAACCCCTATGCGATGCCATTCCTGATGTCCGCCGACCGCTGCGCCGAGCTGGTCTTCAACGCCATCGAGTCCGGCGCCAGCTACCGCGTCGTGCCGTGGCAGATGGCGGTGGTGGCCAAGCTGCTGCG
>JAXHKY010000037.1:0-108652 GCA_034522875.1 Rubrivivax sp.
GTCGTTCAAGGCAGGCCGATCGATCCCGGGCCTTCGAACACGTTGCCTTCGGCCGCCACTTCCAGCGCGCCGGCCAGGCGATCCGGCCACAGGTGCACGAAGCGCGCCGGCGCCTCGGCCGTGCCGGGGTGGTGGTTGACGAAGCGGTTGTCGCGCAGCACCAGCCGGCCGCCACGCCGGCCGCCGGCTTCGGCGCCCATGCTCAGCAGCGCCGGGTTGCGCGTCTGGGCCGACTGCTCGATGCGGTTGCCGAGCACGAAGTTGTCGCCGCCGTCGGGGAATTCCAGTTCGTACGAGGCCTGGCCGTCGGGGCTGTCGACGAGCTGGTTCCACAGGATGCGGTTGACGTACGCCCGGCTCTTCAGCAGATGCCCCTGCCAGCCGTTGCCGAAGCGGCTGTGGGTGACGACGCACAGGCCGATGGCGCCCACGTAGAGCAGGTGGTGCAGCATGCCGCTGTCGTGGCGCGGGGCATCGCCGAAGTCGCAGTCTTGAACGAAAAGCTGCATCTCGGGCCGGCCGGCGCTGAGCAGGCCCATCTCGTTGTCGAAGAAGCGGCAGCGCTGCAGCGCCAGCGTGCCGGCCTCGAAGCGGATGCCGGCGCCGTTGCCGGTGGGCACACGGGCGCCGCGGAATTCGATGTTCTCGATGCGCACACCCGGCGCGCGCACCACCAGCGTTGCCTTGCCCTCGACATGCTGGCCGTCGGCGTGCAGCACGGCGCCGGGACTCGGGCTGGTGAGCGTCAGCCCGGGCTGGTCGATGACGCCGAGGGCGCCGTGGTGATCGCCAGGGGCCAGCACCACGGTCTGCCCGGGGCCGGCGCTGCGAAGGGCCGATCTGGCACGGTCGAGGCGTGCGCCTTGGCTCAAGTTCGACTGCCCCGCGCCAAAAGGCAAGACCTGCCCCGTACCCGACTCATCCCGCCAGGCTCAGGCACTCGATATCGGGCAGGGGCGGGAACTGCCGGTCGTTGGAGATCAGGCAGCGCGCGTCGGCCAGCTCCGCCGTGGCCAGCTGCAGGGCGTCGACCATCTTCAACCCATGACGGGCGCGATGCTGGGCAGCCCGCTCGAACGCAGCGCGGTCGTGCCCGACCAGAGTGATGGCGCCGTCGTGTACCAGCAATTCCTTCACCGCCGCAACGGCTGCGGCGTCGTTGGTCTGCAGCGGCTTGACCAGCAGCTCGGCCAGCGTGACGTCGCCCGTCAGGCCGACGATCCGGCGCTCGGCGCAGGCCTGCAGCAGCATCAGGCTCGGCGCTGCAAAGCCGGGGGTGTCGTTCAGTACGTAGATGAAGATGTTGGTGTCGAGGTAGACCCTGCGGCCCTCCAGGCGCGCCAGCAGGCTGGGGACGTCGAGCATTGGCTACCAACTGTCGCGCTGCTGTCGGACGTAGGCGTCGGACTCCTCGGCGCTGCCGCCGTACACGCCAGTCGCGGCTCCCAGGAAGCGGCTCATCTTGGGGCGCTGCGGGCTCGCGCCGACCCGGGGCACCATCTGGATAACGCCACAAACGACCCGGACGTCGAGTTCGTCGTTGACCTGAATGCCCGCAGCAGTCACCACCTCCGCCGGTAGCGTGATCTGGCGTCGCTCGCGCAGGGTGACGGTCGTCATGATGATGATGTGATTGGCCTCGGGAATTGGGTATTGGGTATTGGATATTTGGTACTGTCCGTCAGAATAACAGACTTCCGTCAGAAAAAGCGGCGCTTGGTGACCCTTTCACGGTGGCTACAGGCGCCGGCACTCCGCCCGCACGCGCTCGGCCATCCCGGGCGCCAGGGCGTCGGCGTCCACGAGATCCACGCGATAGGGCAGGCGGCTGGCGTCGAAGCGCTGCCGCAATTCGGCGCGCTGGGCCAGGCTCAGGCGCGCAGGCTGAGTGAACAGCAAGTCGAGATCGGAGTATGGCCGCGCGCGGCCCGTGCTGCGCGAACCGAAGACGCTGACCACCGCGCCAGGGACGACGGCGTCGATGATGCCGCGCACGAGCCGGCGGTCTTCCGCGCTGAGGGCCAGCGGCGGCGCGGTCGCGCTGTCAGCGCACGGCTCGGGGTCAGGTCTCTCCTGTCTCATCCTCCCTCCCGTCTCACGAGCCCGGCGGTGGGTCAAGGCTGTTTCACGGAGGGGGAGACAGGAGAGACTTGACCCCTGAGTCCGGGAGGGCGAGACAGGAGAGACCTGACCCCTGAATCCCCTGAGTCCCTGAGTCCCCTGAGTCTCTGGAGAAGGGGGGCGCATGCGGGCGTGGAGGTGACGAATGGCAAGAGCCCCTGCAAACTTGCCCGCGCAACGCAACTGAACCACAATTTGACCATGGCCAAGACCGCCCTCCTTCCACAAGTCCAGGTGATCCCGGAAGTGGGCTCTGCAAAGGCCACCGGGAACTGCGCGCCCGGAGCAAGCCGAGGCCGCGTTGCTGCCTGGAGAGAAGCTGTCAGACCTGGTCGAGACCGCGGTGCGCAGAGTGCTGGAACACAGAGCCGTGCAGCAGAAGTTCGAAGAGCACAGCCGGGCCTCGCTCGAACACTTCCGGGCCACGGGAGAAGCCCACTCAACGGCCGACGTACTTGGCGAGCTCAGGCGCCGCACCCAAAAGCGGAGGGCAGGGTCGGGGTCGGCAGGGTCGGGGTCAGGTCTCTCCTGTCTCGCGGCGGGGGAGACAGGAGAGACTTGACCCCTGAGTCCCCCGGAGAGACTTGACCCCTGAGTCCCCCCCTGAGTCCCCGGAGTCCCTGACCCCTGAGTCCCTCTGAGACCCTCACGGAGCGGGGTCGGGATCTGCGCCACGGCTTCGACCCCAGGCCGTTCCTCTGTGACCGAAGCCAACGGCCAACATCGCGATCGAAAGGTAAAGGTGCGAAAACCTAGGGCTGTCGATGACGGTGTCGATCAGGCCGACGCCATGAAAGGCCAGCATTGCCATGCCGAACGCCAGGAGCCAGGGGTTGTGCCGGGCAACGCGCCAGGCGCCAGCAAGGCCTGCCAGCAACAGTGAGGCATGTGCGACCGCGCCGAGTGCCCCTTGTTCGAAGAAGACCTGTAGCCACAGATTCTTCATGTGCCACACGAGGTGCATGTCCGACGAGTACATCCAATGCTCCGACCGATTCTCGAAGTTGCCGTTGCGCAGCAACTCCTGCTGTTGTCCATCGCGAAGCGATATGTCGTCAATCTCGCAAACACCACCGGCGCCATGGAACAGGGTGAACCGGACGGGTCGCACCGGCCAGCCGGCGTAAGCATTGATGGGAAGCGTGACGGGCACTTCGATTCGGTGCCACTGACCGTCCGGGGGAACTCGAAGGTTTGCGACCCCGCAGCTGCGGCTCTGCACCAGATCCTTCTCGCACAGCAGCGCCTGCAGGCCACGGCCCTGAGCAGTGCGCACTCGTGCGCTTACCGTCAGCGGTTCGCCGTGCCGCACGTCGACGCGCTGATCGAGATACGACAATCTGCCGGCATGCGCACGGACGCTTAGATTCCCGTCCTCATCATGCAGCAGGAAGAGACCGGGCCGGCCAGCTGGTGATCCCTCCACATAAGACATGCGGCCGAAGCTGCCCAGGCCGTTGCCGAAGAGCGTTGCGCTGGCATCGCGGTGGCCGAAACTCATGCCCTGTCGCCAGTGGTCCAGTCGCACCTGCGTATCGCCTTCGAGTTGCTTGAACCGTGCCGTCGCGTACGGTGCCTTCAGGACTGCGCCTGCAACCAATGCCACTGCGGATGCAAGCCCAACCCCGATCAGCAGCCGCCCGCCGCGTGACCCCGCGTTGCCGGAAAGGGGGCGTTGAACTGCCAGCAACAGCATGGAAGCCCCGACTACCGCCAGGAATACGACCTGACCCGCACGGGAGTAAGTGACCATGGTGGCGTAGGCTGCAGCCAAGATCAGCACGGCGCAACCCAGCCGCACGGCGCGAAGTCGCTCGCGAAACGCACCGACGACTGCGAACGGAACCGCGGCGCACAGGAAGGCCTCGATGTAGGCGCCTCCAAGCGCGATCGCCGTAAATGGCCCCGGGGCTCGGTAGTCCGAACTGAAGTCGAAAGGGCCAACGAAGGCCACTCGCTCCTTGACGGTCAGAAACACCACGCCAGCGAGTGCCAGCACCATGCCCCGTCCGAAGTACCGCGCCCCGAGTGCAGCGTCGAGCCGAAGGCGGCGTGCGAACCAGGCCAGCGTCAACGCTCCGGCGAGTCCCTTGGCGAGCAGCAGCGAAGTCCAGGGGCTGAGTGGGCCGAGCAGCGCATTCGCGTCGGGCCACACGGCGCCCTGCAGGCCAATCAACACGCTGGGAACAAGCAGCAAGACGCATGTCGCTACCAACCAGAACCCAGCGCCAGGCGCGCCAATGGCAGGCCGTTTCAAGATGGGGTGCAGGATGGCGATGCCCAGCGTCGCCAGCGAAACCAGGTCAAGCAGCTCGAACCACCGATGCCCAGTGAACGACGCGGTGTCGGTCAGTGCGATCGCGATTGGCGTCAGCAGCAGCGCTGCATTCGGGTTGCGCCAGACACAGACCGTGAACGCGGCAACCGCGACAAGCCCGGCTGCAGGATCTCCTGGGCCGATCCAGGCCCCGGCAACCACGATGCCCGCCACCGCGAGCGCCCAGAGGGTGTTCCGACCGTCGACGCCGGCCGTGTCAGCCGCCAATGACTTTGGGCTTTGTGGCGGAATTCGATCTCGCTCGGCCGCAGGTGGCGGGGTCGCTGCCAGCACGGGTACCCGATTGCGAAACTGTCGCAACAGCGCCCATGCCGTCGCCGCAGCAGCGGCGGCAACGAGCACGTTCGTCGGATCGGGACGCTGCCCCGCCAGGACCAGCTTCGAGGCCTCGGCTGCAGTCGACACCAGCCCGGCAGTCACTGCCGCGAAAGCCGCGCCCGCGCGTGGCCAGCACAGTGCGATACCGATGCCCACCCACGCATAGCTCGCGATGCCCATGAGAACGCTGGTCACGGCCTGCGCCTCGCCGGCGTAGTAGTGGTAGTAAAAGGGCAGAAAACTCAAGCCCGCGGCCCGCTCGCCCCAGTTCGAAAGTAAGACCTCGCTGCGGCCCCAGCCTGCCAGATAGGCCACAACCAGAAGCCAGGGCAGCGCAAGAACGCCGGTTGCAGCCCGCAGCCTGGCTTGCGTCATGCTTCTGCCTAGAGCCGGCAAGTGCGAGGCCACTGCGCCGCCCGCCGCCATGCCAACGGCCCGAGAAACCACCGAGGCCCCCTGGGACGTTGCGCTCAGCAGGAAAAGCTGCACGGTCTCGATGGCTGCGCCGAGCACGAGGCCCCACAGACCCGCGCGTTGCCAAGACAGTCGCCTAGGCGCTGCGGCCAGTGCCACGCCGAAAGGGAGCGTGAGCGCCGCTTCCAAAAGCAGCTTGAGCGCCGCGGTCGCCGGCCGCGATTGTTGGTAGGGAGCCCACCACCACCCCGCATGGCCGACTGCCAGTTTCTGCTCATAGACCGCCCTGGCTGTACTGATATCGAACGGAAAGAAGCTCAATGCCAGGTAGGCAAGCACGTACAGACTCAGCCATGCGCTTTGCATGGCAGGGCCAGCCGCACTGGCGCGCGCCAGCAGACGCATGAGGTTGGTGCCAAACATCAGCGCGGCGGCGCAGCCGACGGCCGCGCCGGTCAATTCGGCCACCACATCGTTCAGCGAAACCGTGCGTGGGGTGACGTAGATCTGCGCGAACTCGATGGTCAGCGCCAGCATCGCACTGAGCAACAGCACGGTCAGCGCCGAAAGCAGTGCCCCTGCGCTGGACCGACCATGATCGCGGGGCGGGACCCACTGCCGCAGCGCGAGCGTCCCGAGAAAGCCCGCCGGAACGTACAGGAGCAGATTGGCCAGCCAGTCGAGCCGCCCGCCCAGTCCGATCTGCAGCCAAGGCATGTGCAGGAAGGCTGAGAGGGCCCCTTCGGCCGGCGCTGGCCGAAGCTCGAACGGCAGCAGGCTGCCGTAAGAGATGAAGATGCACCAGGCCAGCCAGGCCGGCGTCAGGCCGCGAATGGACGGTTCATGTGCGGCCATGTGGGAGGTGGGTGCGATCCGCGTCTAGCCCGCGGCAGACCAATCCGCCGCAGCGGCAGACCAAGAATTTGAACTTCACAGTGTCCTCATATTCGCGCCAGTGGCACGCCCTTTCCGCCCATGATCGCCCTTCAGTGCCGGCGCCCCTAAAATGTTCGATTCGCCCGCCGTCAGCGGGTCAGCCACGAGGACCGCGCCAAAGTGTTCATCTCCCAAGCCTACGCCCAAGCCGCCCCCGCCGCCGCCGGGGGCGACACCCAGTCCACCCTGTTCAGCCTGCTGCCGCTGGTGCTGATGTTCGTGGTGCTGTACTTCATCATGATCCGGCCGCAGATGAAGAAGCAGAAGGAGCACAAGGCCATGGTCGAGGCCATTGCCAAGGGCGACGAGGTCGTCATCGCCGGCGGCGTGCTGGGCCGGGTCGCCAAGTTGGGCGACAACTACCTGCACGTGGAAGTGGCCAACGGCGTGGAACTGCAGGTGCAGCGCGTGGCGGTCGTCCAGGTGCTGCCCAAGGGCACGTTCAAATAATCCGCTCGCGGCCCGCGGCGCCTCGACGGGCGCCTGGCGGTCCAGGAAGGTCCCATGAACCGCTATCCCTTGTGGAAGTACGCGCTGCTGGCCGTCGCTCTGCTGGTCGGCCTGCTGTACACCATTCCCAACCTCTATGGCGAGGCGCCGGCGGTGCAGGTGTCCAGCGGCAAGGCCACCGTGAAGGTGGAGGCCGCCATGGTCGACCGCGTGCAGCAGGCGCTGGCCGCGGCCGGCCTGAAGCCCGACTTCGTGCAGCTGGAAGGCAATTCGGTGCGCGCGCGCTTCGCCGACACCGACACCCAGCTCAAGGCCAAGGACGCCATCAGCGCCGCGCTCAACCCCGACCCGGCCGACCCGCGCTACATCGTGGCGCTCAATCTCGTCTCGCGCTCGCCGCAGTGGATGGCGCAGATGCGCGCGCTGCCCATGTACCTGGGGCTGGACCTGCGCGGCGGCGTGCATTTCCTGATGGAAGTGGACATGAAGTCGGCGCTGACCAAGCGCGCCGAGGCGCTCACCGGCGACGTGCGCTCGCTGTTGCGCGAAAAGAATATCCGCCACGCCGGCATCGTGCGCGAAGGCAATGCGGTGGACGTGCGCTTCCGCGACGAGGCCACCGCGCAGCAGGCGCGTGGACTGCTGTCCGACCAGTTGCCCGACCTGGAATGGCAGCTCGCGGCCAACGGCAGCGGCGGCGTGGTGCTGGCCGGCGCGCTGAAGCCCGAGGCCGCGCGGCTGGTGCAGGAACAGGCGGTGAAGCAGAACATCACCACGCTGCACAACCGCGTCAACGAACTCGGCGTGGCCGAACCCGTGATTCAGCAGCAGGGCCTGAACCGCGTGGTGGTGCAGTTGCCCGGCGTGCAGGACACGGCCAAGGCCAAGGACATCATCGGCCGCACCGCCACGCTGGAGGTGCGCATGGTCAACGAGTCGGCCGAGGCGCGCGAGGCCGAGCGCGGCGGCACGCCGGTGCCCTTCGGCAGCGAGCGTTTCCTGGAACGCGACGGCCGGCCCATCATCGTGCTGCGCCAGGTGGTGCTCACCGGCGAGAACCTCACCGACGCGCAGCCGGGCTTCGATTCGCAGACCCAGGAGCCGGTGGTCAACCTCACGCTCGACGCCAAGGGCGCGCGCGTCTTCAAGGACGTGACGCGTGAAAACGTCGGCAAGCGCATGGCCATCATCCTGTTCGAGAAGGGCAAGGGCGAGGTCGTCACCGCGCCCGTGATCCGCAGCGAAATCGGCGGCGGCCGGGTGCAGATCTCGCGGCCGCATGACGACGCAGGAAGCCAACGACCAGGCGCTGCTGTTGCGCGCCGGTTCGCTGGCCGCGCCCATGGAGATCATCGAGGAGCGCACCATCGGCCCCAGCCTGGGCGCCGAGAATATCTCCAAGGGATTCGACAGCGTGATCTACGGCTTTCTGGCGATTGCCGTCTTCATGTGCGCCTACTACCTGCTGTTCGGCGTGTTCTCCACGCTGGCGCTGACCTTCAACCTGCTGTGCCTGGTGGCCCTGCTGTCCATGCTGCAGGCCACGCTCACGCTGCCGGGCATCGCGGCCATCGCGCTGACGCTGGGCATGGCCATCGACGCCAACGTGCTGATCAACGAACGCGTGCGCGAGGAATTGCGCTCTGGCGCGCCGCCGCAGGTGGCCATCCAGACCGGCTACGAGAAGGCCTGGGGCACCATCCTGGACAGCAACATCACGACGCTGATCGCCGGCCTGGCGCTGCTGGCCTTCGGTTCCGGCCCGGTGCGCGGCTTCGCCGTGGTGCACTGCCTGGGCATCCTGACTTCCATGTTCTCGGCGGTGATGTTCTCGCGCGGCCTGGTCAACCTGTGGTACGGGCGCCAGAAGCGGCTCAAGTCGGTGTCCATCGGCCAGGTCTGGCGCCCCGGCGGCGCCAAGCCGGCGGCCGAGGCCTGAGGAGAGCACGAGATGGAATTCTTCAGAATCCACCGCGACATCCCGTTCATGCGCCATGTGACGGTGCTGAACCTGATCTCGTTCGCCACCTTCGCGCTGGCGGTGTTCTTTCTCACCACGCGCGGCCTGCAGCTGTCGATCGAATTCACCGGCGGCACGCTGGTGGAGGTGCAGTACGAGCAGACGGCCGATATCGAACGCACGCGCAGCGCCGTCGAAGGCATGGGCTTCGGCGAAGTGCAGGTGCAGAAGTTCGGCACCTCGCGCGACGTGCTGATCCGCCTGCCGGTGCGCGAGGACGTCAAGCAGACCGAGGTCGCCGGCCTCGTCTTCGCCGAGCTATGCAAGGCCGAGTCCGGCACGCTGGCGACTAAGGAATACACCACGCCGCAGGGCGAGCAGGTCAGCCGGCCGTCGTGCACGGCGGCCAGCGGCACCGAGCCGCTCCGGCTCATGCGCACCGAATTCGTCGGCCCTTCGGTGGGCGCCGAGCTCTACGAGAACGGTGCGCTGGCGCTGCTGGTCACCATCGTGGGCATCATGGCCTACCTGTCGCTGCGCTTCGAATGGAAGTTCGCCGTGGCCGGCATCATTGCCAACCTGCACGACGTGGTCATCATCCTGGGCTTCTTCGCCTTCTTCCAGTGGGAGTTCTCGCTCGCCGTGCTGGCCGCCGTGCTGGCCGTGCTGGGCTATTCGGTGAACGAGTCGGTGGTCATCTTCGACCGCATCCGCGAGACCTTCCGGCGCTTCCGCAAGCTCAGCCCCGAACAGGCCATCGACCACGCCATCACCAGCACCATCAGCCGCACCGTCATCACCCACGGGTCCACGCAGATGATGGTGCTGTCGATGCTGATCTTCGGCGGCCCCACGCTGCACTATTTCGCGGTGGCGCTGACGGTGGGCATCCTGTTCGGCATCTATTCGTCGATCTTCGTTGCCGCCGGCATTGCGCTGCGGCTGGGTGTGCGGCGCGAAGACCTCGTCAAGCAGGGCGGCAAGGAGATCGATCCCGACGACCCGAATGCAGGGGCCGTGGTGTAGAGTGACTTCGAACACGCCTGCCGACGAACCCAGCCCCTGACATGCCCCCCAGCGCCTCGCCCGACTCCTTGGCCGGCCAGGCGCGGCGCCTGTATTCCGAAGAACTCGTCAAGGGCCTCGTGGCCCTGGTGCAGGCGGCGCTGGACAACGCGCGCTCTTTGCTGGACAAGCCCAGTGAACATGCCGTCTTCCAGCGCCGGCGCGAACTCGTGCAAAGCCTTTCCGGCGCGGCCCAGAGCTGGCACCGCGGCATCGTGAGCGGGTTGCGGCAGGCACTGATGTACGGGGTTTCGGCCACCCGGCCGGCCGACCTGCCGCCCACTGGCGCGGCGCGCGACCCGTTCACCCTGGTGTCGGACGACACCATCGAACTGGAGATCGTCACCTCGCGCCTGGCGCTGGCCATGATGGACCGTGCCTCGTGGGAATTTGCCGACCTGCGTTCGCGGGTGGCCCACCTGGAGGGCCGCACCGAACTCGACCCGCACGACATGCTGCGTGCGCACGTGCTGGCGCGCATCGTCTTCGACGCCTGGCGCGCCGCCGGGCTCACGCTGGAGGGCTGGCGCGAG
Organism: Rubrivivax sp.; assembly: GCA_034522875.1. Classification (GTDB taxonomy): domain Bacteria; phylum Pseudomonadota; class Gammaproteobacteria; order Burkholderiales; family Burkholderiaceae_C; genus Rubrivivax. The sequence continues at coordinate 10,136 of JAXHKY010000037.1, forward strand.
CTGCAGCCGGTGCTGCACGATGAATTCGCGCTGCTCGTCGAAGGCGCCTACCACGAGGTCAACCGCTGGCTCATGGAGCAGGGCGTGCTGCCCGAAGTCGACCTGCGGCCCTACATCCGCCGTTCACGCACGCACCCCAATGCCCCTCTGGGCTGGCAGGCCGGTACCGGCACGCCACCTCTTCCGAGCGACCGCTTCGAGGCCTCGGGCTACGGCCAGCTGCACGGTGGGGCCGCGCCCGGCGGCGCCGGCTATGGCAGTTGGGGCGGCCGCCGCGAGGGGTCGGGTGCCGGGGTGGGCGACGAGACCCGGCTCATGACCCGCACCGCGCCGCTGGCGCGCAGCCGCGAACACGCCGAGGCCGTGCTCGGCCGGCTGAACCGGCTGATCAGCCGCCACGTGCCCGATTTCGCCGCATCCACGCGTTCGCCACCGCTGCCGCGGTCGGAAAGACCGCTTTCGCCCGGCCTGGCACGCGCCATCGAAACGGCGGAGCAGGGCATCCGCCGGCGCCTGGCGGCAGCCACCGAGTTCGGCGGGTCGCCGATCACGGCGCCGGTGCTGCTGGAAGAAATGCACCAGCGCAAGCAGGTGCTCAAGAAGGCGGCGGCCACGCCCGAGGAGCGGGCCACGATCGAGATCGTGGCGCTGCTGTTCCAGAGCATCCTCACCGAGGAGCGCATCCCGGCCAGCGTGCGCGTGTGGTTCGCGCGGCTGCAGATGCCGGTGCTGCGCGTGGCCGTCACCGAACCCGATTTCTTCGCCACCATCGACCACCCGGCGCGGCGCCTGATCGACCGCATGGGCGCCTGCGTGATGGGCTTCGACAGCGCCGGCAGCGGCAATGCCGGCAGTTCCGGCGAGGCGCTGGAGCGGGAAATCAAGCGCGTGGTGCAGGTGGTGGAGGCCTACCCCGACACCGGCCGGCGCGTCTTCCAGACCGTGCTCACCGAATTCGAGAAATTCCTGGAGCACTATTTCCGCAACGAGAACGAGGCAACCCGGCGCGGCGTCTCGCTGGCGCAGCAGGTCGAGCAGCGCGAGACCATGGCCATCCAGTACACCATCGAGCTGCGCAAGATGCTCAACGAGGTGCCGGTGCAGGAAGGCGTGCGCCAGTTCCTCTTTCATGTGTGGGCCGACGTGCTGGCCACCGCCGCCGTGCGCTACGGCGCGCAGGGAGAAGCCACGCGGCGCATGAAGCGCGCCGCGGCCGACCTCATCTGGTCGGCCAGCGCCAAGGTCACGCGCGAGGAGCGCGCCGAGGTCATCCAGCGCCTGCCGGTGCTGCTGAAGTCCTTGCGCGAAGGCATGGCCGCGGCCGGCATGGAGATGGCCAAGCAGGACGAACATATCCAGCAGCTGAACAATTCGCTGGCCGCGGCCTTCACGGCCAAGGCGGCGGTGATTCCCGACGAGCGGCTGCGCGAACTGATGGAGCGGCTGGAGACGCTGGAAGAACTGCTGCCCGACCAGGCCGACGTGGATATCGACGAGTCGATGGTGCTCGACCTGTCGGGCCACCAGAGTTCCGAGCTGGAAGTGGTGCTCGACGGCGGCTCGATGCCGGCGCCGGCGATGGTGGCCTGGGCGCGTGAACTGCAGGTGGGCAGCTGGTACATGCTGGACCGCGGCGGCCACAGCGAGCCGGTGCAACTGGCCTGGCACGGCATGCGCAAGCAGCTCTCGCTGTTCGTCACGCCGCAGGGGCGCTGCGTGCTGTTCCAGCAGCACCGGCTGGCCAGCTACCTGCAGGCCGGGCTGATGCTGCCGGCGCAGGACGAGGCGCTCACCGTGCGTGCCACGCGCAGCGCGCTGGCCAAGCTGGACGTGGACGCGGGGCGGCTGCTCAGCTGAGGCGCCCGGCGGTCAGTGGATGAGGCGGTCCTCGGCGTCGACGAAGAGTTCGTCCAGGATCAGCGCGTCGGGTTCCTCGCCCAGGCTCCAGAAGACCATCAGCACGATGACCTTCAGGTCGTCCAGTTCCACCGGGCCGCTGCCCACGGCCATGGCGCGGTCGATGACCATCTCGCGCATCGGCGCCGGCAGCACGCCGGCCGATTCGAGGAAGGCGATGAAGCCGATCGACGCCTCGCCCAGCGTGTCGCTCTCGGCTTCGGTATAGATGCGCATGCTGCCGGGCACGGGCGTGCCGGTGCAGGCCTCGGCGCTGTGTGCCAGGCCGTCGAGCCAGCGCAGCGCGTCCTGGATTTCTTCGGGCTCGAAGCCCACCGCCGACAGCTTGCGCGACAGCTGCCTGGGTTCGGGGCAGGCGTCGGGGCGCCAGTAGTTCTCGTAGAGGTAGACCAGCACTTCGAACATGAATTCACTATACCCCAGGGCTGTTCAGCCGGCGAAGCGCCGCTGGTACAGCCCGCCGGGCAGGCGGGACACGCGGCCGTCCAGTTCGAGTTCGAGCAGGCGCACGGTGAGTTCGGCGGCGCCGGCGCCGGTGCGCGCCATCAGCGCGTCCAGCGTCACGGGGTCGTGGCCCAGGGCCTGCAGCAGCGTGTCGGCCGGGGCGGGCTCGGGCTCGGGCTCGGCCAGCGGCCGCGCCGCCTGCGCGGGCCGTGCCGCTTGCACGCCGCGCAATTCCTCCAGGATGTCCTGCGCGGTTTCCACCAGCTTGGCGCCCTGCTTGAGCAAGGCGTGGCAGCCCTTGGACTGCGGCGCGTGGATCGACCCCGGAATGGCGAACACCTCGCGCCCGGCCTCGGTGGCCAGCCGGGCGGTGATGAGCGAACCCGAGCGCAGGGCGGCCTGCACCACCAGCGTGCCCAGCGACAGGCCGGCGATGATGCGGTTGCGCTGCGGAAAGTGCTCCGGCAGCGCCGGGGTGCCGGGCGCGAATTCGCTCACCAGCGCGCCCTGGGCGGCGATGCGGTGCGCCAGCTCGCGGTGCCTGGGCGGAAAGACGCGGTCCAGCCCGGTGCCGACCACGGCCACCGTGCCGGCGCTGCCGCCCAGTGCGCCTTCGTGCGCCGCGCCGTCGATGCCCTCGGCCAGGCCCGAAACGACCACGTAGCCCTGCGCACTGAGCGCCTGCGCGAAGGCGCGCGCGTTGTCGGCACCCTGCGGCGTGGGGTGGCGGCTGCCGACCACGGCGATCGACGGCGCGGCCAGCCGGGCTGCGTCGCCCTGCACGTACAGCAGCAGCGGCGGGTCGGCGGTCTGCAGCAGGCGCGGCGGGTAGGCGGCGTCGCCCAGCGTGAGCACGCGGCGGTCGGTGCCACCCTGCAGCCAGTGTTGCGCCGCGGCCAGCCGCACCGCCAGGGCCTCGGGTTCGTGCTGCAGGGCCTCGGCCACTGCGCCGCTCACCAGCTGGCGCAGCGCGGCCGGGCGGGCGGCGAAGACGGCCTCGGGCGAGCCGCAGGCGGCGAGCAGGCGCCGCGCCGTGTCGCGGCCGACGCCGGGGGTCTGCAGCAGCCTGAACCAGGCTGCGAATTCTTCGTCGCCGAGCAAGGGAGCGGACCGCGGCGGCGCCGCCGGTGGCGGCTTCAGGGCTGCGTGAAGCGGTCGCCCGCGCTCACGGGTTCCTGCACGGTGAGGATGAGCGCATACGACACGCGCTCGAAGACGCGGAAGACGAACAGCAGGCCGTGCCGCTCGTCGGGCAGCTGCATCGCCACGCGCTCGGCGCCGGTGGTGTCGACGGCCGGGGTGCCGGCCCGCCACAGCGCCAGCACGTGGCCGCGCTCGATGCCGTCGCGCCGGCCGCGGCTGAGCGCCACCACCTGGTTCTGACCGGCGCGCAGGCCTTCACCGTAGATCGAGACGATGCGGCCCTGCACCGGGCCTGCCGGCGGGTGCGGCACGTAGGCCACCTCTTCCTGTTGCGGCACCGGCGACAGGCGGTCGCCCACGCCGGCTTCGAGCCGCGCGCTCGTGATCCTGAAGCTGGCCGGCACGACCACGCTCTTGCCGTCGGCCACCGGCCGCATCTCGCCGGGGCGCACATATTCGGCGGTGCCGACGAAACGGCCCTCGTAGCCCAGCACCTCCCGGCTGTCGGGGTCGACCAGCGGGCGCAGTTCGCGGAACAGCCGGAAGTCGCGTGCGCCGCCGAGTTCGCCGCGCACATAGGCGGTTTCGCCGCGCGAGACCAGGACGCGGCCCTCCTGCGTGGCCACGATGCGCGGCGCGGCTTCCAGCGCGTTGTCGTCGAAGACCACCGCCTCGTTCAGGAAGGGGCCGATCAGGTTCAGCGGAATGGCGGCGATGGCGCCGCTTTCCAGCAACTCGCTGCGCACGCGCGGCGACAGCCTGACGGTATTCGTGGGTTCGCCGCCGGTGCCCTGGGCCACGCGCAGGCGGGCGCGGCCGTCCACCTTTTCCAGCACCAGCATCTGGCCCGGGAAGATGAGGTGCGGGTTGCGGATCTGCTCCAGGTTCATGCCCCAGAGCTCGGGCCAGCGCCAGGGTGTCTTCAGGAACAGGCCCGAGATGCCCCACAGCGTGTCGCCGCGCTGCACGGTGTACGCGTCGGGCGCGTTGGGGGCCAGTTCGGACAAGGGCACGCCGGCCTGCGCCACCCGCTGCGCGGTGTCGCGCCATTCGGGCGCCACGGGCATCTGGCTGGGCTGCGCCAGGGCGTGGCGGCCGAAGCCGGCCAGCGCCATGCCGGCCACGGCCAGGGCGGCCAGGGTCGTGACCCGCCGCGCGGCGGCAGCGCCGCGATGATGGCTGTGGCTCATGAGGCTGGGTTCTCCGGGCGCGCTGCGGCGCGATGCCAAAATACGGCAGGGCCTGTGGTGATCGGCTCGCAGGTTCCCCAGGGGCCTCGAGCTGCGGCGACAATGCTCATATGCTTTCATAGATTCTGCCCGTAAACCCTTGATGCCGCAAACAAACCGGTCCGGCGCAGGCCGCTGCGTGCAGCCTGTCACGGCGCTTGGCGTGGCTGCCGATCCACAGCTGTTGCGAGCTGTTTCCGCGCCGGTTTGCTGCGCCTGACTGCGAGCCCGCCTCGTTCCCGCCTCTTTCCCGCCTCTTTCCCGCTTCTTCCCTCTTCCGCTTCCGCTTGCGTTGCCGACCGATCCCCAGCCCGCTGCCATGGCCCGACTGCCCATCCTGCGTTACCCCGACCCCCGCCTGCACACCGTGGCCCGGCCCGTGGCCGGCGTCGACGATCGTGTGCGCGGCCTGGTCGACGACATGCTCGAGACCATGTACGCCTCCGACGGCGTGGGCCTGGCGGCGACGCAGGTCGACGTGCACGAGCGCGTCATCGTGATGGACACTTCCGAGCAGCACGACCGGCCCCTGGTGCTGATCAACCCGGAGATCTTGAAGCGCAGCGACGAGATGGCAGTCAATGAAGAAGGCTGTCTTTCGGTGCCTTTAATCTACGACCGCGTGCAGCGTCCGGCGCGCGTGACCGTGCGTGCGCTGGGCCGCGACGGCCAGCCCTTCGAGCTGGAAGCCGAGGGCCTGACGGCGGTGTGCGTGCAGCACGAGATGGACCACCTGATGGGCAAGGTCTTCGTGGAATACCTGAGCCCGCTCAAGCGCGACCGCATCCGCACCAAGATGCTGAAGAAGACGCGCGACGAACTGCGGGGCAAGTGACGCTGCCGGTGACCTACCCGTCAATGTGGAAGTCCGGGCGGTCACGGTTGGCGTCAAGGCCTGAAAGGCGCAACGCAGAGGCGCAGAGGACGCAGAGGAAAGTCTGGGGACTCGCGACTTTCTTGGTATTCCTCTGCGTCCTCGGCTGTTTACCTCTGCGTCTCTGCGTTGGAACCATTTCACGTGGAAGTCTCCATGATCCGGGGCTTTGGTCTGCATCATGAAAGTTGACGGGATGAGCGCATGAAGGCCGCCTTCGCCGGCACCCCCGAATTCGCCCGCGTGGCGCTGGCGGCCATTCACGCGGCCGGGCACGCGGTGCCGCTGGTGCTGACCCAGCCCGACCGCCCGGCCGGCCGCGGCCTGAAGCTGCAGGCCTCGCCGGTGAAGCAGTTCGCGCAGGCGCATGGCTTGCCGCTGGCGCAGCCGCGCAGCCTGCGGCTGGACGGCAAATACCCCGAAGAAGCGGCTGCGGCGCGTGCGGCGCTGCAGGCCGCGGCGCCCGACGTCATGGTGGTGGCCGCCTATGGGCTGATCCTGCCGCCCTGGGTGCTGGCGCTGCCCCGACACGGCTGCCTGAATATCCACGGCTCGCTGCTGCCGCGCTGGCGCGGCGCCGCGCCCGTCCAGCGCGCCATCGAGGCCGGAGACACCGAGACCGGCATCACCATCATGCAGATGGACGCCGGGCTCGACACCGGCGACATGCTGCTGGCCGAGGCCCTGCCGATCACTGCCAGCGACACCAGCGCCACGCTGCACGACCGGCTGGCGGCGCTGGGTGCGCGGCTCATCGTTCAGGCGCTGGAGCGGCTGGCGCAAGGCGCGCTGCAACCCCGGCCGCAGCCGGCCGAGGGCGCGACCTACGCGCACAAGATCGACAAGGCCGAAGCCGCCATCGCCTGGCAGGCGCCGGCGGCCGTGGTCGAACGCCGGCTGCGCGCCTTCGACCCCTTTCCCGGCGCCACCGCGGTGCTCGGTGGCCAGCCGGTGAAGGTCTGGCGCGGCCGCGTCGTTCCGGGTTCGGGCGCGCCGGGGCAGGTGCTGCAGGCTGGCGAGGGCCGCCTGGTGGTGGCCTGCGGCGAAGGGGCGCTGGAACTGCTGGAACTGCAGCTTGCGGGCGGCAAGCGCATCCCGGCGCGCGACTTCCTGCAGCGGCATCCGCTGGGGGCCGGCTGAGGCGGGGCTCCAGGGCGCAAAGCCGCGGCCGGCCGGCGCATGAGGTGGAGCCATCGCCGGTGCTCCCCGCAAGACCTGCCGGGTCGTGCGCTCAAGCCGGCCGGCGCCGCGGCCGATAACAGCAGCAGTCTTCTCGCGACCTGCCCCGCCCGCCTGCCCATGCGCCGCCTCACCCTGCTGCTGTCGATCACCGCCCCGCTGTGGCTGGCCGGCTGCGACATGCTGGGCATCGAGTCGACCAGCGCGCTGGCGGCCAAGCGCGAGGCCGAGGGCAAGGCCATCGGTGCCGGCTGCCGCCACGCGGCGCGCTCGGTGGAGCAGTGTTACGCGCTCAACCGGCGTGCCGACAAGGCGGCCGTCTTCGCCGGCTGGCGCGATATGAACGACTACATGCGCGAGAACAAGATCGAGGCCATGCCGGCGGAGGCGGATACCGAGCTGGCGGCGGCGCAGGCCGATGGCGGCGACGCCGACCGATCCAAGCCGGTGGCTGCCAAACACTATCGCCAGCGCCGACGGGAACCATGCGCCCAGGGCGCCCTTGCTGGCACGGCGCCCTACTGTTTTTACAATGACCGCAGGCGCGCCGTTGGCAACCCCCATATCCCCTGATTAACATAATCTTTATCTCCCCCATATTCTACTCCATATAACTCCCAACCATCTCTGCCCCTTCGAACAGCCCATCCGCGAAGGCGCACCGGTCTCCGCCGCCCGGCGCCGTTTCGCCAAGGGAGCCGCGCCGGTCGTGCTGGGTTCGCTGTTGAGCAAGCCGGTGCTGGGTGCAGAGTACATCTGCACGGTGTCGGGGAATGCTTCAGGCAAGCGTGGGCATTCGACAACGATACGTTGGATGTCGGAACGAGATATGGCGCAAATGCCACGTAAACCACACTTTAGGATTTAAGATACGAAGCCAACCCCCCATTACCCAGTACCACTAATCGGTATAATTTGCGGTAAGCCCGTACCATGTCGCTGGGGCACCTATCTGACTCGCTGGTCATACTTCATCGCTCTACTCCTGACCGCGGCCCACGGCGCCGCCGTAGGCGCGAAATCCGGCCGCTCCGCACCTTGAGCCGCTGATCGGCAGCGCCTCTTCCGCCGCCATCGAGTGGCAAGATCAGGGGTTGTTCCCTGACCGCCATTCATCATGAGCGAGCGCTGGACCCTGAATGCCCAGGCAGACGTTTCCTGCCGCCACTGGGACGGGGAAACGGTGGTGCACCACCGGCTGAGCAACGACACCCATCGGCTGGCCGAGCCGGCCGGCTGGGTGCTCGACCGGCTGGCCGCTGCCGGCGCCCTTGACGTGAACGAGATCGCTGCCGACAGCCCCTACGCTGCCGCCGACCTGACGCCCGCGCTGGACGCGCTGAGCCAGTTGGGCCTGATCGCCCGGTGCTGATGTCGCCGGCCGCGGCCGCCGCCGCGACACCGCAGCACCTGCGCCGCGGCCTGACGCTGCAAACGGGCCCCTTCCGCTTCCGCATCCAGTCCGCCGAGCCCGGCGTGGCGCGCGGGCTCGCCACCTTGTACGCCGGCTTCCCGCTGGGCGGCGACGAGGGCCTGCGCGACTTCCATGTCAGCGTGGACCGTGTACCCGGCCCGCGGCGCTGGCTGCGGCCGCAGATCGAATTCCTGCACGACGGCCAGGCGCCGTTCAAGCCGCTGCCGGCCGACCAGGCCTTTGCCATGCTCGAGTGGGGCATGAACTGGTGCATCGCCACGCGCGCGCATCACTACCTGCTGCTGCATGCCGCGGTGCTGGAGCGCAACGGCCAGGCGGTGATCCTGCCCGGCGAACCCGGGGCCGGCAAGAGCACGCTGACCGCCGCGCTGATGCTCTGCGGCTGGCGTCTGCTGTCCGACGAGATGACGATGATCGACCGCGACGACGGCCTCATCGTGCCGCTGGCGCGGCCGGTGAGCCTGAAGAACCGCTCGATCGACATCATCCGCGCCTTCGACCCCAGCGCGGTTTTCGGCGAAGTGGCGCACGACACGCACAAGGGAACGGTGTCGCACCTGCGCCCCAGCACCGACAGCGTGCACCGCATGGACGAGAAGGCGCGCGCAGCGCACATCGTCTTTCCGCGCTGGAAGGCGGACGCGCCGACCAGCCTGCGCCCGCGGCCGAAGGCCGATGCCTTCATGCACAACGCCAGCCACGCCTTCAACTACAGCCTGCTCGGCCGCCTGGGCTTCGAGCTGAATGCGGCGCTGATCGACGACTGCGACTGCTGGGATTTCGAATATTCGCAACTCGACGACGCGCTGCGCGCTTTCGAGGAACTGGTGCGATGAAGGCGGGCTGGACCACCTTGCTGCGGGCGCTTCGCGAGCCGGGGGCGATGGCCGGCTTCGACGCCGACACCTGGGACCTGCTGCTGCGGCAAGCGTCTTCCGCAGGACTGCTCGGCCGCCTGGCGGCGCTGGCGCAGCAAGCCGGCGTCGAGGGCGGGCTGCCGACGCCGGTGCGTCGCCATCTGTGCGCGGCGTCGACCATCGCCGAGCAGCAGCAGCGGGCGGTCCGCTGGGAACTCGTCCAGCTCGCCCCAGTGCTGGGGCGTCTGGACGGCCCGGTGCTGCTGCTCAAGGGAGCCGCCTATGCCGCGGCCGGCCTGCCACCGGCGGCCGGGCGGCTGTTCTCCGACATCGACCTGCTGGTACCGAAGGCGCAGATCGCCACGGCCGAGGCGCTGCTCACCTTCGACGGCTGGGTCAGCAGCCACCACAGCGAATACGACCAGCGCTACTACCGGCAGTGGATGCACGAACTGCCGCCGATGACGCATATCCGCCGCAGGACCGTGCTGGACCTGCACCACAACATCCTGCCCGAGACGGCGCGCATCCAGACGCGGCCGGACCTGATCCTGGCGTCGGCGCGCGCACTGCCCGAGCACCCGCGCTTCAGCATTCCGGCGCCGGCCGACCTGGTGCTGCACAGCGCCACGCACCTGTTCCACGAAGGCGAGTGGCAGCACGGGTTGCGCGACCTCGTGGACCTGGACGCGTTGTTGCGGGCCCAGGGTGCCGATCCGGAATTCTGGGACGGCTTGATCGCACGCGCGGCGCTGTTGAACCTGGGCCGGCCCCTGTTCTACGGGCTGCGCTACTGCGAGCGGCTGCTGGCCACGCCGGTGCCGGCAGGTCTTCTGCAGCGTTGCCCGGGTCGACCGGGCCCGCGCGCGGCGGCGGCGATGGATGCCCTCTTCATGCCGGCACTGGCCACGGCGCACCACAGTTGTCGCCGGCCCGGCTCGGGTTTCGCGGCCTGGGCGCTGTACGTGCGCAGCCACTGGTTGCGCATGCCGCCGCACCTGCTGCTGCCGCATCTGGCGCAGAAGTTCTGGCAGACCCACGTCATCGAGCGCTTCGCGGCCGACGACGCGGCGCCGCGCGACGGTCAGCGGCCCGACCCCCAGCGATAAGCCCTTTGGCGCGGCTGTTGGTCGGCTGTTGGTCGGCCCGGCGCGTGGCAATGTCGCCACAGCGGCTGGCGACAATCGGCAGGTGAGCAGCACTTCCGTCCGCGCCGCCCGCCTGGCGCCACCCCGAATTTGCCCGCGGCGCCCGCGACATGGTGGGCACCTCTATCGGCATCGCCGCCTGGGGGCTGATCACCGGCGTGGCCATGGGCAACAGCGGCCTGGGCGTGCCGCTGATGCTGGCGATGTCGCTGCTGGTCTTTGCCGGCAGTGCGCAGCTGGCGGTGCTGCCGCTGCTGACCAGCGGCGCGCCGCTGTGGGTGGTGTGGGCCACGGCGCTGTGCGTGAACCTGCGCTTCGTCATCTTCAGCGCCATGTGGCGGCCCTACCTGATGGGCCAGCCGCTGGGCGTGCGGCTGCGCGTGGCCTACTTTGCCGCCGACCTGAACTACGTGCTCTTCCTGCGCCGCTTCCCGCAAGCCACGCCGGCGCCGGAACAGCTGCCGTATTTCTGGGGCGGCGTGGCCATGAACTGGACGGCCTGGCAGCTGCCTTCCATCGTCGGCATCGTGCTGGCCGGCTCGGTGCCGGTGCACTGGGGCTTCGGCTTCGCCGGCACGCTGGCGCTGATGGGGCTGGCGCTGGCGCTGCTGACCGACCGCGCCACCGGCGTGGCCGGCCTGGTGGCCGGTTGTGCGGCGGTGGCGGCGTATGCGCTGCCGCTGAAACTGAATATCGTGGTCGCCATCGCCGCGGCGGTGGCCATCGGCCTGCTGATGGACCACACCACGCCCCGCGCGCAGCCCGCGCCGGTGGACGACGGCACTTGAGGTGGGTGCGATGCAGACCTGGGAAGTGGCGCTGGCCATCGTCGGCCTGGCCTTGATCACGGTGGCGACGCGCGGCTTTTTCTTCCTGAGCGAGCGCGAGATCCCCATTCCCGCCTGGTTGCGCCAAGGCCTGCGCTACGCGCCGCTGGCCGCGCTGGCGGCGGTGGTGGTGCCCGAGATCGTGACGACGCAGGGCCGGCTCATCGGCACCTTGCTCGACGCACGCCTGTTCGCCGCCGCCGCCGGCGCGGCCTGGTTCTGGTGGCGGCGCAGCATCCTGGGCACCATCCTCACCGGCATGGCGGTGTTGCTGCCGCTGCGGCTGGGCCTGGGCTGGTGACGGCTGGGAGGGCCGCGGGAGGGCTGCGGCCCGGGCGTGCCTAGAATCAGGGCAAACCCCCGACTGGAGCCCCTCATGAACGTCATCCGCCTCGCCGACCTCGTGGCCCAGGGCCGCGTCAAAGGCCAACGTGTCTTCATCCGCGCCGACCTCAACGTGCCGCAGGACGACGCCGGGAATATCACCGAAGACACCCGCATCCGCGCCAGCGTGCCCTGCATCCGCATGGCGCTGGACGCCGGCGCGGCGGTGATGGTCACCTCGCACCTGGGCCGGCCGACCGAGGGCGCGTTCAAGCCCGAGGACTCGCTGGCGCCGGTGGCCAAGCGCCTGGGCGAACTGCTGGGCCATCCCTACGAAAATGGGGTGCCGCTGGTGGCCAACTGGGTCGACGGCGTGAGCGTGGCGCCCGGGCAGGTGGTGCTGCTGGAAAACTGCCGCGTCAACAAGGGCGAGAAGAAGAACGACGAGGCGCTGGCCAAGAAGATGGCCGCGCTGTGCGACATCTTCGTGCACGACGCCTTCGGCACCGCGCACCGCGCCGAGGCCAGCACCTACGGCATCGCGCAGTTCGCGCCCATCGCCTGCGCCGGCCCGCTGCTGGCGGCCGAGATCGACGCCGTGAATGCGGCGCTGGCGAATCCGAAGCGGCCGCTGGTGGCCATCGTGGCCGGCAGCAAGGTGAGCACCAAGCTCACCATCCTGAAGGCGCTCTCCAGCAAGGTCGACGGCCTCATCGTCGGCGGCGGCATCGCCAATACCTTCATGCTCGCCGCCGGTCTTGCCATCGGCAAGAGCCTGGCCGAGGCCGACCTGGTGAATGAAGCCAAGGCCGTGATCGACGCCATGAAGGCGCGTGGCGCCGAAGTGCCGATTCCGGTGGACGTGGTGGTGGCCAAGACCTTTGCCGCCGACGCCCCGGCCACCGTGAAGTCCGCGGCCCACGTGGCCGCCGACGACCTGATCCTGGATATCGGCCCCAAGACCGCGGCGCTGCTGGCCGACAAGCTCAAGAGCGCCGGCACCATCGTCTGGAACGGCCCGGTGGGCGTGTTCGAATTCGACGCCTTCGCCCGCGGCACCGAGACCATCGCCCGCGCCATCGCGGCCAGCCCGGCCTTCAGCATCGCCGGCGGTGGCGACACGCTGGCGGCGATCGCCAAATACGGCATCGAAAAGGACATCAGCTACATCAGCACGGGCGGTGGCGCCTTCCTGGAGGTGCTGGAGGGCAAGACGCTGCCGGCGTTCGAGATCCTTTCCCGGCGCGCGGCGCAAAGCTGATTCCGCTTGCCGGCCTGCGGCGCGGCGGCCGATCCGCGCTAATCTCGGCGCTCCCGATCACAACAAAGGAGACCGCCGTGACCCAACCTCTTTCCGACGCCGAACGTGCGCTGCGCGAAGCCGCGCTGGAATACCACCGCTCACCCACGCGCGGCAAGATCTCGGTCACGCCGACCAAGCCGCTGAGCAATCAGCGCGACCTCTCGCTGGCCTATTCGCCCGGGGTGGCCTACGCCTGCCTGGCGATCGAGGCGGACCCCAGCCTGGCGCACGAATACACCAGCCGCGGCAACCTGGTGGGCGTGGTCACCAACGGCACCGCGGTGCTGGGCCTGGGCGACATCGGCCCGCTGGCCGGCAAGCCGGTGATGGAAGGCAAGGGCTGCCTGTTCAAGAAATTCGCCGGCATCGACGTCTTCGACATCGAACTCGCCGAGCACGACCCCGACAAGCTGATCGACATCATCGCGGCGCTCGAGCCCACCTTGGGCGGCGTCAACCTCGAGGACATCAAGGCGCCCGAGTGCTTCTATATCGAGAAGAAGCTGCGCGAGCGCATGAACATCCCCGTCTTCCACGACGACCAGCACGGCACCGCCATCATCAGCTCGGCCGCGCTGCTCAACGGGCTGGAACTGGTGGGCAAGCACATCGGCGAGGTGAAGGTGGCCGTGTCGGGCGCCGGCGCCGCGGCCATCGCCTGCCTGGACGTGATGGTGGGCCTGGGCGTGAAGCGCGAAAACATCTTCGTCTGCGACAGCAAGGGCGTCATCCGCGAAGGCCGCGAAGACTTCAACGCCGGCAAGCTGGACGAGAGCAAGCAGCGCTATTGCCAGCGTACCGAGGCGCGCACCCTGGCCGACGTGGTGAAGGGCGCCGATGTCTTCCTGGGCTGCAGCGCGCCCGGCGTGCTGAGCGCCGAGATGGTGGCGACGATGGCGCGCCAGCCCATCATCCTGGCGCTGGCCAACCCCGAGCCCGAGATCCGGCCCGAAGTGGCCAAGGCCGCGCGGCCCGACTGCATCATCGCCACCGGGCGCAGCGACTATCCGAACCAGGTCAACAACGTCCTGTGCTTTCCGTACATCTTCCGTGGCGCGCTGGACTGCGGCGCCACCAAGATCACCGAGACCATGAAGCTGGCCTGCGTGCGCGAGATCGCGGCGCTGGCCAAGGCCGAGGCCAGCGACGAGGTGGCCGCCGCCTATTCGGGCAAGGAACTCAAGTTCGGGCCCGACTACCTCATTCCCACGCCGTTCGACGTGCGCTTGATCCTGCGCATCGCGCCCGCGGTGGCCAGGGCCGCGGCCGAATCCGGCGTGGCCACGCGGCCGATCGCCGACCTGGACGTCTACCGCCAGAGCCTGGGCCGCTATGTCTACCAGACCGGCATGTTCATGCGCCCGGTCTTCGACGCCGCCAAGCGCCAGCAGTCGCGCAAGCCGGCGCGCGTGGTCTATGCCGAGGGCGAGGACGAACGCGTGCTGCGCGCCGTGCAGGTGGTGCTGGACGAAGGCCTGGCACAGCCCATCCTGGTGGGCCGGCGCGAGGTGGTGAAGATGCGCATCGAACGCGCCGGCCTTCGGTTGCAAGAGGGACGCGACTTCGAGCTCTGCGACCCCGAGAACGACCCGCGCTTCCGCGAATACTGGGAGCTGTACCGCAGCCTGATGGCGCGCGAAGGCGTCACGCCCGAGGTGGCCAAGGCGGCGGTGCGCCGCTCCAATACGCTGATCTCGACACTGATGCTGCGCCGCCGTGAGGCCGACGCGCTGCTGTGCGGGCTGAGCGGGAGCTTCGACGCCCACCTGGGCCATGTGCGCAACGTCATCGGCGCGAAGTCGGGTGCGCCCACCATGGCGGCCATGAATGCGCTGATGCTGGAGCAGCACACGCTGTTCATCGCCGACACCTTCGTCAACGAGGAACCCAGCGCCGAAGAACTGGCCCAGATCGCGCTCATGGCCGCGGCCGAGGTGCGGCGCTTCGGCATGCCGCCCAAGGTGGCGTTCCTGTCGCATTCGGTCTTCGGCTCGTCGTCGCGCCCGGCAGCGCGGCGCATGCGTGCGGCGCGCGACCTCTTCAGGCAGCGGGCGCCCGACATCGAATGCGACGGCGAGATGCATGGCGACGCGGCGCTGTCGGACAGCGTGCGCCGTGGCTACCTGCCCGAGACCACGCTCTCGGGTGCGGCCAACCTGCTGGTGCTGCCCAACCTGGACGCCGCCAATATCCTGTTCAACGTGCTGAAGGTGACCGGCGGCCACGGCGTCACGGTGGGGCCGATCCTGCTGGGGGCGGCCCAGCCGGCGCACATCCTCACCGCGTCGGCCACCGTGCGGCGGGTGGTGAACATGACGGCACTGGCGGTGGCCGACGTGGCGGCGGCGGGCGCGGAAGCCGCAGCCCGTGCTGTGGCGTAACCTGCTGGTAACTCCGGGGCTGGGCCGGCACCGATAATCGGCGCTCGTTCCCGGAGCCCCCGCCATGACCCGCGCCACCAAGATCGTTGCCACCCTCGGCCCTGCGTCGAGCGACCCCGCGGTGCTGGAGCGACTGCTGCGCGCCGGCGTCGACGTGGTGCGCTTGAATTTCAGCCACGGCACGGCGGCCGACCATATCGCGCGTGCCGAGCTCGTGCGCTCGGTGGCCGACAAGGTGGGCAAGACGGTGGCGTTGATGGCCGACCTGCAAGGCCCCAAGATCCGCGTCGGCAAGTTCGCCGAGGGCCGCGTCATGCTGGCGGCCGGCGAGCCTTTCGTGCTGGACGCGCAGCGCAGCGAGCCCGGCGACGTGCAGGGTGTGGGCCTGGACTACAAGGAACTGCCGCGCGACGTGCGCCCGGGCGATACGCTGCTGCTCAACGACGGCCTGCTCAAGCTCACCGTGGTGGCGGTGCGCGGCGAGCAGGTGCATACGCGCGTGGTGCTGGGCGGCGAGCTCAGCAACAACAAGGGCATCAACAAGGCCGGCGGCGGCCTCACCGCCCCGGCGCTGACGATGAAGGACATGGAGGACATCAAGACCGCGGTGTCCTTCCGGTGCGAATTCCTGGCCGTGAGCTTTCCGAAGAGCGCCACCGACATGGAGATGGCGCGCCAGCTTGCCAACGTGGCGGGCGAGGCCACGCGCCACCGCCCGGCGATGATCGCCAAGATCGAGCGCAGCGAGGCCATTCCGCAGCTGGCCGAGATCCTGAAGGCCAGCGACGGCATCATGGTGGCGCGCGGCGACCTGGCGGTGGAGGTGGGCAATGCCGCGGTGCCGGCGCTGCAGAAGAAGATGATCCGCATGGCGCGCGAGATGGACAAGGTGGTCATCACCGCCACGCAGATGATGGAAAGCATGATCCTGGCGCCGGTGCCCACGCGCGCCGAGGTCAGCGACGTGGCCAATGCCGTGCTCGACGGCACCGACGCGGTGATGCTGAGTGCCGAGACCGCCGCCGGCAAGTACCCGGTGGAGACGGTGGAGCAGATGCACCAGATCGCGCTGGAGGCCGAGAATGCCGAGGACGTGTCGATCGAGACCGACTTCAGCAACAAGCGCTTCGGCCGCATCGACCAGAGCATCGCCATGGGGGCGCTGTTCACGGCCCACCACCTGGGTTGCAAGGCCATCGTGGCGCTCACCGAGTCGGGCTCCACGGCGCTGTGGATGAGCCGACACAACATCAAGGTGCCGATCTACGGCCTGACCTCGCAGGTGCAGAGCCAGCGCCGCATGGCGCTGTACCGCAACGTGCGGCCGCTGCTGACGCTGGCCCACACCGACCGCGACGAGGCGCTGCGCCTGGCCGAAGCGCTGCTGGTCGAGCGCGGCGTGCTCAAGCCGGGCGATACCTATGCCATCACCTGCGGCGAACCCATGGGCCACCCCGGCGGCACCAACATGCTCAAGGTCTGCCAGGTGGGCTGAAGGCCCACCGCGGCGCGCGGCGCAGCCGCGAGGCGGGACTCGGCGAAGCCAAGGTCTGCCAGGTGGGCTGAGCACGCGAATCTTCCTGCTGCGCGGGCAGATCGCGGGCCTGCGCTGCTCGCCGTACGGGTGTACGGCTGCGCTGCTCGACCCACGCTCTGCCCGCTCGCGACGGAATCTTCGCGTGCTCAGGTCCGGCTTGAGCCAGCGCATGCCGGCGGCGCAGGGGCGCCGCTAAAATTGCAGCAGTTTCGGTCCGGTCACGCCGGTGCCGGTTCTTCTGCACCCAACCCCCTTCGCCACTTCCGGAGTTCACCATGCCTCTCGTTTCGATGCGCCAGTTGCTCGACCATGCCGCCGAAAACGGCTACGGTATCCCGGCCTTCAACGTCAACAACCTCGAACAGGTGCAGGCGGTGATGACCGCCGCCGCCGAGGTGGGCGCGCCCGTCATCCTGCAGGCCAGCGCCGGTGCGCGCAAATATGCCGGCGAGCCCTTCATCAAGCACCTGATCCTGGCTGCCATCGAATCGTGGCCGCAGGTGCCGCTGGTCATGCACCAGGACCACGGCCAGAGCCCCGACGTCTGCCGCGGCGCCATCGACCTGGGCTTCAGCTCGGTCATGATGGACGGCAGCCTGGAAGGCGACGGCAAGACCATCGCCAGCTACGACTACAACGTGGACGTCACGCGCAAGGTGGTGGACATGGCGCACAAGGTCGGTGTGACGGTGGAAGGCGAGCTCGGCTGCCTGGGTTCGCTGGAAACCATGCGCGGCGACAAGGAAGACGGCCACGGCACCGATTCCACCATGACGCGCGAGCAACTGCTCACCGACCCCGAGCAGGCCGCCGACTTCGTCAAGCGCACGCAGCTCGACGCGCTGGCCATCGCCATCGGCACCAGCCACGGTGCCTACAAGTTCAGCCGCAAGCCCACGGGCGACATCCTGGCCATCGACCGCATCAAGGAAATCAACCGCCGCATCCCGAACACCCACCTGGTGATGCACGGCAGCTCCAGCGTGCCGCAGGACCTGCTGGCCCTCATCAACCAGTACGGCGGCAAGATGCGCGAGACCTACGGCGTGCCGGTGTCCGAGATCCAGGAAGCCATCAAATACGGCGTGCGCAAGATCAATATCGACACCGACATCCGCCTGGCCATGACCGCGGCGGTGCGCAAGTTCCTGGCTGAGAACCCCGAGAAGTTCGACGCCCGCGACTGGCTCAAGCCGGCACGCGAGGCGGCCAAGCAGATCTGCCGCCAGCGCTACGTGGAATTCGGCTGCGAGGGCCAGGCGGCGAAGATCAAGCCGGTGACGCTGTCGGATGTCGCCAAGCGCTACACCAGCGGCGCGCTGGCGCAGACGGTGCAGTAAGGCCGTCGCTCCCGCTCCCGCTTGTGGGAGAGGGTTGGGGTGAGGGCCCTCCTCCCGCATGCGGGGAGAGGGGGTCACCCGGTCAGGCGGCTGCGACCACCGCCGCGTCGATGACGTGGTTCTGCCCGCCGCGACAGGCGATCTTCAGCGCGCCGATGCGGTTGCCCAGGGCCACGCAGCGCTCCAGCGCCCAGCCGCGCTCCAGTCCGTAGAGCAGCGCGGCGCGGAAGGCGTCGCCGCAGCCGGTGGGGTCGACCACGGCCGCCGCGGCCACGCCGGGCACACGCGTGCAATGCCCCTGCACCCAGACGTCGGCGCCCTCGTGGGCCAGCGTGACCACCAGGCCCTGCAGGTGCGAGCGTGACATCTGCGCCAGGCTCAGACCGGTACGTTCGCTGAGCATGCGGCCTTCGTAGTCGTTCACCGCCACCCAGCCGGCCATCTCGACGAAGCGGCGCAGTTCGTCGCCGTCGAACTGCGGCAATTGCTGGCCGGGATCGAAGATGAAGGGGATGCCGGCGCGCTGCATCTGCGCGGCGTGCTGCCACATCGCCTCGCGGCCGTCGGGCGCGATGATGCCGATCTTCAGGTCGGCACGCGCCGGCACCTCCATCTGGTGCGCGTTCTGCATCGCGCCGGGATGGAAGGCGGTGATCTGGTTGTTGTCGGTGTCGGTGATGATGATCGCCTGCGCCGTGTAGGTGCCGGCATCGCTGCGCACGAGCGTGGTGTCCACGCCCCATCCGGCCAGCCGTGCCAGATAGTCGCCGCCGTCGTTGCCCAGCGTGGCCATCACCACCGGCGCGCCGCCCAGCGCGTTCAGCGTGTAGGCGATGTTGCCGGCGCAGCCGCCGTACTCGCGCCGCAGCGTGGGCACCAGGAACGAGACGTTGAGGATGTGCACCTGCTCGGGCAGGATCTGCTCGGCAAAGCGGCCCGGAAAGGTGGTGATGGTGTCGAAGGCGAGGGATCCGCAGATCAGTGCCGGCATGGCAGCTCCGTGAAGGTGGGTTAACGGCGGCGCCGCCGGGGTCAGGGGTAGAAGAGTTCGATGGTGTAGCCGGCCACGGGCTCGGTGGCCGGCAGCGCGGCCTGCAGTGTGGCCTGCAGCGCCAGTTCGCGGCCGGCGCCGAGCGTGGAGGGCGCCACGCCCAGGTCGGCCGCGAGCAGCACCTTGCGCGCGATGAGCCGGCCCTGGGTGTCGGTGAGCGACAGTTCCAGCGCCGGCAGCGCCACCTCGATGCCGGCCTGGTTGCGCAGGGCCACCGAGAGCTTGTAGAGGCCGGACTTTTCCACGCGCACCAGGCCGCTGCTGTCCACCGCCAGCGCACCGATGGCGCGCGCCGCCTCGATGCGGCAGCCCAGCAGCGCGCAGGCCTGCTCGAGCGCGGGCCTGGCCTGCGGAAAGCGCGCGGCGGCCAGGTCGCGGTAGGCGTAGGTGACCTGGCCGGCCAGTCCCGCGACGCCCAGGACGGCCAGCGCCACCAGCGCGGCGCGCACACGCGGCTGCTGCCAGCGCTGCACCCGTTCGGCGCGGCGCACGAAGGAAGGCCTGTCGGCGGGGTCGGCGGGGTCGGCGGGGTCGGCGCATGGCTCGGTGCCCGCATCGGTGGCGGCGCCGGCCGCGGCAGCCGTGACGTCCCGCGGGGGGGCCTGTGCGTCTGCTGAATCGCCGGTGGCCGTTGCGGGCGCCGCGACCGTGTCGGTTTCGGCGGGCGGCGAAGGCGGGTCGGCGTCTGGCGCCGGCCCGAGGCCGGTCGGCGCCGGTTCGGACTGCGGCGGCGCGAGCGATGCCAGGCCTGGTCCCGCCGGGTCGAACGGGGCATCCGGCCGTGGCGCTGCGCTCGCATCGGCATCGTGCGCGGCCCGGCGCAGCGTCTCGCCGCCCCAGCGGCGCGGCTCGCCGGACTCCAGGTCGACCAGGCTTTCGGTGGCGTCGAAGACCTCGGCGCAGCGGCCGCAGCGCACCCAGCCTTCGGACACGCGCAACTGGTCCGGCACGACGCGGAAAACCGTGCTGCAGGCAGGGCAGCGCGTGGCCAGCGGTGCCGACATCAGGCAGGCCTGACCGGCGCTGCGGTCGCCGGCGCCAGGCATTGCGCAGTCATCAGGATCCAGCCGTCCTCGCGGTCGCTCACGGCCAGCGCGAGCCAGGGCGCGTAGGCCTGCGTCAGTTCGTCGGCCTGCCGCTCCAGGATGCCGGCCAGCACCAGGGCACCGCCCGGCGCGACATGCCCGCACAGCAGCGGCGCCAGCAGCTTCAGCGGCGTGGCCAGGATATTGGCCAGCACCAGGTCGTAAGTGCCTCGCGCGGCGTCGGGCAGGCCGGGCGCCAGCACGCTGCCGGGTACGCCGTTGCGCGCCGCGTTGTCGCGCGTGGCCTGCACGGCGGCGGGGTCGATGTCGACGGCGTCCACGGCACGGGCGCCGAGCAAGGCCGCGCCGATGGCCAGGATGCCCGAACCGCAGCCGTAGTCGAGCACGCGCCGCGGCCGTGCGCCGGCCGGCCGCCGCGCCAGCCAGCGCAGGCACATGCGCGTGGTGGGGTGGGTGCCGGTGCCGAAGGCCAGGCCGGGGTCGAGCCGGATCACCTGCCTGGCCTGGGCCGGCGGCTCGTGCCAGCTCGGCACGACCCAGAATTCGGGCGTGATCTGCACCGGGGCGAACTGCGACTGCGTCAGCCGCACCCAGTCCTGCTCGGCCACGGCGTGCAGCGCCTGCAGGTGCAAGCCGGTGGTGCCTTCCTGCGCCAGCAGCGCCATGGCGGCGCGCTCGGCCGCAGCCTCGCTGTCGAACAGTGCGGTCAATGTCGATTGCTGCCAGCCGGCGGCCGGCGCCGGCAGGCCGGGCTCACCGAACAGCGCCTGCTCGCCCGCGGTGCCGGCGTCGGCGTCTTCCACCGACACCGACAAGGCACCCCACTCGTCCATCAGCGCGTCGGACACCGGTTCCACCAGCGCCTGCGGGGCGCGCAGCACGAGTTCGTACATCGTCACGGCCGCCGCCGGGCCGCCCCAAGGCGGCCGAGCCCCCTCGGGGGGTGGCGAAGCCGCGCAGCGGCAAGCCTGGGGGCCCACGTCATCGCTTGTGCTGGGCCAGCCAGCCTTCCAGGTAGTGGATGCTGGTGCCGCCTTCGACGAACTTGGCGTCGACCATCAGTTCGCGGTGCAGCGGGATATTGGTCTGGATGCCCTCGACCACGGTTTCCGACAGCGCCGTGCGCATGCGCGCCAGCGCCTGGTCGCGCGTGTCGCCGTGCACGATGATCTTGCCGATCATCGAGTCGTAGTTGGGCGGCACGAAATAGTTGGTGTAGACGTGCGAATCCACGCGCACGCCCGGGCCGCCGGGCGGGTGCCACAGGCTGATGCGGCCCGGCGACGGCGTGAACTTGTACGGATCCTCGGCGTTGATGCGGCACTCGATGGCGTGGCCACGCATCTGCAGGCTGCGCTGCGTGAAGGGCAGCTTCTCGCCGGCGGCGACGCGGATCTGCATCTGCACGATGTCGATGCCGGTCACCATTTCCGTCACCGGGTGTTCCACCTGCACGCGGGTATTCATCTCGATGAAGAAGAATTCGCCGTTCTCGAACAGGAATTCGAAGGTGCCGGCGCCGCGGTAGCCGATCTTCTTGCAGGCCGCGGCGCAGCGGTCGCCGATGCGTTCGATGATGCGGCGCGGGATGCCCGGCGCCGGCGCTTCCTCGATGATCTTCTGGTGCCGGCGCTGCATGGAGCAGTCGCGTTCGCCCAGCCATACCGCGTTGCGGTAGGTGTCGGCCAGGATCTGGATCTCGATGTGGCGCGGGTTCTCCAGGAATTTCTCCATGTAGACGGCCGGGTTGCCGAAGGCGGCGCCGGCCTCGGACCGGGTCATCTGCACGGCATTGATGAGCGCGGCTTCGGTGTGCACCACGCGCATGCCGCGCCCGCCGCCGCCGCCGGCCGCCTTGATGATGACCGGGTAGCCGATGGCACGTGCCTGGCGGATGACTTCCTTGTTGTCCTCGGGCAGCGTGCCTTCGCTGCCGGGCACGCAGGGCACGCCGCTCTTGATCATGGCCTGCTTGGCCGCCACCTTGTCGCCCATGATGCGGATCGACTCGGGCGTGGGCCCGATGAAGACGAAGCCGCTGCGTTCCACGCGCTCGGCGAAATTGGCGTTTTCGCTCAGGAAGCCGTAGCCGGGGTGGATGGCCTCGGCATCGGTCACCTCGGCGGTGGCGATGATGGCCGGCATGTTCAGGTAGCTCAGCGTCGACGAGGCCGGGCCGATGCACACCGCCTCGTCGGCCAGCTTGACGTACTTGGCCTCGCGGTCGGCCTCGGAATAGACGATGACCGACTTGATGCCCATTTCGCGGCAGGCGCGCTGGATGCGGAGGGCGATTTCGCCCCGGTTGGCGATGAGGATCTTCTTGAACATGGCTATGCGGCGAAATCGCCCTCGCGTGCTGCGCACGCAGCGCAATGTGCCGTGCCCAAGGCACGTCCGCGCTTCGCGCGAGCGCCCCGGTTGGCGATCAGGATTTTCTTGAACACGGAGTCAGGCCCGCGTCATTCGACGATGAACAGCGGTTGCCCGAATTCGACCGCCTGCCCGTTCTCGCACAGGATGCGCTTGATCTTGCCGGCGCAGTCGGACTCGATCTCGTTCATGATCTTCATCGCCTCGATGATGCACACCGGCATGCCTTCCTTGACCTCGTCGCCGAGTTCGACGAAGGCCTTCGCGCCCGGGCTGGCGGCGCGGTAGAAGGTGCCGACCATGGGCGACTTGATGACCTTGCCCTCGGGCTCGGCGGGCGCCTCGGCAGCCGGTGCGGCCAGCGCCACGGCGGCGGCCTGTGCGGCGGCTGACGGCGGCGCGGCTGCCGCGGCATGCGCGGCTGCGGCTGCGGCGGCTGCGGCGGCGCCGCCGGCCTTGACGATGCGCACCTTGCCCTCGGCTTCGGTGATCTCGAGCTCGGAGATATTCGACTCCGACACAAGGTCGATCAAGGTCTTGAGTTTCCTCAGGTCCATGGCGGCAGACTCCTCATCAGTTCGTTGTTATGGCGATGCGTCAGGCCGGGTGGCCCGGCACCGCTCAGGTGACTGCGGTGATGCGCAGCGACAGCAGGTGCTGCAGCGCCAGCCGGTAGCCGTTGGCGCCCAGGCCGCAGATCACCCCCAGCGCCAGGTCCGACAGGTAGGAATGGTGGCGGAAAGGCTCGCGGCGGTGGATATTCGACAGGTGGACCTCGATGAAAGGCAACGCCACGCCGGCCAGCGCGTCGCGCAGCGCCACGCTGGTGTGGGTCAGGCCGCCCGGGTTGATGATGACGTGGCCGGTGCCGTCCTCGCGCGCGGCGTGGATGCGGTCGATCAGCGCGCCCTCGTGGTTGCTCTGGAAGCTGTACAGCTTCGCGCCGGCATTTGCTGCCATCTTTGCCAGTTCTTCGTCGATCTGGGCCAGGGTCGTCAGGCCATAGACCGCCGGCTCGCGCATGCCGAGCAGGTTGAGATTGGGGCCGTGAAGAACGAGGATGCTCATGGAGAGGTGCCGAAGTTGGCGCAGAGTCGCGGACTTTACGCTTTTTGACGGCTGTTGAAAGCGGCTGGCCGCAGCTTGCTGCAGAACCGGTCTTGGCGGGCGGAATCGGCCCGCGCCCGCGGCAAGGCCTACATCGCGCTCGCCCAGCGCACCAGTTCGTCGAAGCTCGTCTCGCCCAGCTTGCGGTGCGCGATGAGACCTTCGCGGTCGAACACCACCGTGAACGGCAGCCCGCCGCTGGTATTGCCGAGCTGGCGGCTCAGCTCGGTGCCGCCGAGTCCGGCCATGGCAATGGCATAGCCGACCGGCGTGCGGGCCAGGAATTCGCGCACCGGCTGCACGCGGTCCACGGCCAGGCCCAGCACCTGCCAGCCGCGGCCCGCGAATTCACGCTGGAAGCGGTCGATCTCGGGCATCTCCTTCACGCACGGCGGGCACCACGTGGCCCAGAAATTCAGCACCAGCGGCTGGCCGCGCAGCGACGCCAGGGCCAGCGGCGTGCCGTCGGGCCGATCGAAGCTCATCTGCCACAGCCCGGCGGTGGTGGCCATCACATGCGCTTCGCGGCGGCTGTCGCTGAAGCCGCGCCAGCCGATGCCGGTGACGGCCGCCCCGGCGCCGGCGCCGGCGATGAGCCAGGCGCGCCGCTTCATGCGCCCTCCACCAGCAGCCGCTGCACGGCGGCCAGGTCGCCGCGCCAGCTGCGGCCGCGCGCGTCGGGCTTGAGCGCGCCGCGCTGGTCGTCGTGGTCGTGCAGGCTCAGGTGCACCGTCACCGGCTCGCCCAGGGTGCGGCTGGGCGTGGCCACGCTGAGCACGTTGAGCGGTTCACGCCCCGGGCGGTCGACGGCGCCGCTGTCGTAGGGCTGGCCGGCGTTGACGAGGGCGATCTCGGCGGCCTTGGCATCGTCGCAATACAGGTCGATGAGCACCGCCGAATGCCGCGTGGCGGTGCCGCGCCACACCGCGCCGGCCAGATGCGGGCGGAATGCCGCCAGCCGCTGCATCCACACCAGCGCCACCTCGCGCAGCGCGCGCAGCTCGGCCGGCTGGGTGTCGGCGCAGAAGAGCTCGATATGTTCGCGCACCGCGTCCTCCACTTCTTCGTTGCCCGGCAGCTCGGCGCGCCGGCCGTGGTTGCGCGCGGCCTTGCGCTTGGCGGCGGCGTATTCCATGCCTTCCTCGACGACCAGTCGCGCGGCGGCGATGGCGATCTCTGCGCTGACGCTCACTCGACTACCCTGCGCGCTACGCGCTGCGGGATGAGCGCTTGGGAGCGGCCCGGCGCGCTCATGGCAAGTCCACCGCCGCCATGCGCGCCACGATGGTGGCGGCGCGGCCCGCCACGTAGGCCGAGCCGGGGCGCTTCTCGAAGCGCTTGGGTGCCGGCAGCATGACCGCCAGCCGCGCCGCCTGCAGCGGCGACAGCCGCGACGCGTCGACGCGAAAATAATGCCGCGCCGCGGCCTGGGCACCGAACACGCCTTCACCCCACTCCACGTGGTTCAGATAGATCTCCAGGATGCGCTGCTTGCCCAGCAGGGTTTCCAGCGTCAGCGTGAGCACCAGTTCCTGGCCCTTGCGCAGCACCGTGCGTTCGCCCGACAGCAGCAGGTTCTTGGCCAGTTGCTGGGTGATGGTGGAGCCGCCCACCAGCTTCGGCTGCGGCGCGCGCTCGGGCTGGCGCCGCGCCGCCCGGGCGGCACGCTCCTCGGCGCGCTGGTTGCGTTCCCAGGCCTTCTCGATGGCGTCCCACTCGACGCCGGAATGGTCGGCGAAGCCGGCGTCCTCGCTGGCGATGACGGCGCGCTTGAGGTGGTTGGAGATGCGGGCGTCGGCGACCCAGTCCTGGCTCCAGAGGATGTGCCCCTGCTCGGTGAGCAGCCGCCAGGCCTCGCTGCGCTGGAAGGCGGTGGACTGTGGGTCGACCATGGCCATGAGGCCGATGCGCAGGACGAAGACGAGTTGCAGCGCCACCGCGCTGAGCAGCAGCAGCGCCAGCAGCCGCCACGACTGCGAGCCCCACCCCAGGCCGGACTTCATGACGCTGCCGCCAGGCTGGCCCGCAGCGCCTGCAGCACCGGTGCCGTGAGAGGACGCACGCCGCGCCAGACGAGGAACGACTCGGCCGCCTGTTCCACCAGCATGCCCAGGCCGTCGCGGGCGCTGGCACCGGCCGCGCGCGCCCAGGCCAGGAAGGGTTCGGCGGCGGCGCCGTACATCAGGTCCACCGCCAGCGCGCCGGGGGCCAGCACCGACGCCGGCACCGGCGCGGCCTGGCCGTGCAGGCTGCTGGCGCTGGCGTTGAGCACCACGTCGAAGGCCGCGCCCGGGCTGTCCAGCCCGCTGGCCGCCAGCCGCGCGCCATGCGCCTGCGCCACCGCGGCATGTCGGTCCACCAGCGCCCGCGCCTTGTGCACCGTGCGGTTGGCCACCACCACCTCGGCCGGCCGCGCCGCCAGCAGCGGCCCCAGCACCCCGGCGCCGGCACCGCCCGCGCCCACCAGCAGCACGCGCCGGCCGGCCAGCGGCAGGCCGGCGTTGAGCTCGATGTCGCGCACCAGGCCCACGCCGTCGGTGTTGTCGGCAAACCAGCCCTCGGTGTCGAAGCGCAGGGTATTGGCCGCACCGGCCAGCGCGGCGCGTTCGCTGCGGCGCGTGGCCAGCCGCAGCGCGTCGAACTTGAACGGCACGGTGACGTTGCAGCCGCACGCACGGCCACCATGGCCGCCCTGGCCGCCGGTGGCGAAGGCGCGCAGCGCGGCGGCAAAGCCGTCCAGCGGGCACAGCACGCGGCCGTAGTCGATGACCTGCCCGGTCTGGCGTGCGAAGGCGGCGTGGATGAACGGGCTGCGGCTGTGCGCCACCGGGTTGCCGAGCACGGCGTAGCGGTCGGGCAAGGTCGTCATTGCGCCAGCGGCTGCGTTTCCAGCCCCTCGTCGCGCGTGAAGCGGAAACGCGAGGTGATGACGATCTGGTCGGCCTGCGCCCGCATGGCCGGGCTGAAGGGACCGAAAGGCGAGGCCGCATGCACGATGGCCACCGCCTGCTGGTCGAGCCGGCGCGAAGCGGAAGGGCGCACGATCTCGGCCTCGACGACACGGCCGGCGGCGTCGATGGTGACATTCATCGTCAGCTCGCCATAGAGCTTGCGGCCGTCGGCCTGCGGGAAATTGCGCGTGCCGCGCTCCTCGATGCGCCGGCGCAGGCCGTCGTAGTAGAGCGCGTACACCGCCTCGCGCGTGGCCGGGCTGACATAGCGCTTCTTCGGTCCCGCACTCTGCTCGTTGATGCGCTTCTCGATCGCGGCCAGCAACTGCAGCAGCTGGCGGCGGCGTTCGTCCTGCTCGCGTTCCTTCGGGTCGCCGGCGTCGCGCTGCGGGTCCGGGGGCGGCATCGCGGCCAGTTCGCGGCGGATCTGCGCGAGCAGCTGCTGCTGTTGCTGCTGCATTTCGTCGATGCGGCGGCGCGCGTCGTCGGCCGCGTCGCCGATGGCCACCGTGGCCGCCACCGGCAGCGGCGACGTGGCGCGGCCGCTCTCGGCCTCACCGCCGCCGGCCAGGTGGACCTGCGCGATGGCCCGCGCCTGGGCCGGCGGCTCGCTGCTGCGCGCATTGACCAGGATCACCTCCAGCGGCGTGTCGCGGAAGGCGCGGTTGAAGCCCTCGGGGTCGACGAAACGCACCGTCAGCAGCGCGCCATGCACGGCGGCCGAGGCCAGCAGTGCCCAGTGCAGGACGGAGAGGTCGCGCCAGTGCATCGTTCCCGTGCGCAGGGTCAGGCCGGGCTGGCGGCGGCCTCGCCACCGGCGGCGCCGTCGTCCAGATCGATGGCAATGGTGAGCGGGCCCGTGGCCTCGATCTCGTCCTCCGCGCCTTCTTCCTCCGCCGGTCCAGCCGGCGCAGCCACGTCCAGGCGCGCCGCCAGCACGGCGTGCAGGTCCAGCGTCAGCAGGTCCATGCCGGTGATGCGTGCGCGCACGCGGCTGCCGCGCGGCAAGCTCTCGCTGCCGGGCAGCCGGAACACCAGCGGCAGCGTCTCGGCGCGCACCAGGCCGTCCTTCATGACCGCGGCGTCGATCTCGGCCACGGCCTGCTGCTGCAGCCAGCGCAGCGTCCAGTAGCGCTCGATGCCCTGCTGGAAGCCGTTGTAGGCGCCGTAGGCGGCGTCGAAGGCCGAGATCACCGAGAACAGCGCCACGTCCTTGGGCCGGAACGGCGCGGCCAGCGCGGCGGTGCGGCCGTGGCGGGCGCAGGCGATGATCTGCCACTGGTTGACGAGGTCCACGTAGCGCCGCAGCGGCGAGGTCGACCAGGCATATTGCGCCACGCCCATGCCGGCGTGCGGCGCCGGCTTGGTGCCCATGCGCACCTTCATGCCCGGTGCCATGCTGGCCTGGCTGCGGTAGATGCCGGGCACGCCGTGCTCGGCCAGCCAGCCGCCCCAGGTGCTGTTGGCCAGGATCATGGCCTCGCTGACGATCAGGTCCAGCGGCGCGCCGCGGCGGCGCGTGGTGATCTGCACCGCCTCGTTGCCGGCGGGTTCGGTCTCGTCGTCGTCGCGTTCGAGGCGGAAGTTGTAGTCGGGCCGGTTGAACAGCTCCGGCTTGCCGCGCACCACTTCGCGCCGGGCCTTCAGCTCGCGCGCCAGGCGGAAGCAGAACGCCAGCTCGGCGGCAAACGGATATTCCGCCACGGCCTGGCCGGTGAGCGAGGCTTCGGTGACCACTTCGTCGAGCTGGTCGTGGCGCAGGTTGGCGGCGATCGGCACGCGCTCGATGCGGGTTTCGGTGCCGCGCAGTTCCAGCGTGTCCTCGTCCAGCGTCACGTACAGGCTCAAGCCCGGGCAGTCGCTGCCTTCGAGCAAGGTGTAGGCCTGCACCACGGCGTCGGGCAGCATGGTGATCTTCCAGCCCGGCATGTAGACGGTGGAAAGCCGCTCGCGCGCCACCTGGTCCAGCGGCGAGCCGGGCTGCACGGCCAGCCCCGGAGCGGCGATGTGGATGCCCAGGACCACCGTACCCTGGCCCAGACCGGTGACCGACAGCGCATCGTCGATCTCGGTGGTGGCCGAATCGTCGATGGAGAACGCCTGCACGGGCGCCAGCGGCAGCGGCTCCTTGACCTCGGGGGCGGCCAGCCCGGCCGGGAAGGCGTGGCCCTTGGGGAACTGCTCGAACAGGAAGCGCCGCCAGTGGAACTGGTAGGCGCTGTCGATGGCGCCGGCCTCTTTCAGCAGGTCGAGCGGCGCGCGCTGCGAGTGTTTGGCGGCCTCGACCACGGCCTTGTATTCGGGCGCATTCTTGTCGGGCTTGAACAGGATGCGGTAGAGCTGCTCGCGCACGGGCGCCGGGCATTGGCCTTGCACCAGTTCGGCGGCCCAGGCGTCGATCTGCGCCGCCAGCGCCTTCTTGCGCTCGATGCCCAGCAGCGCGGCCTTGACGATCTCTTCCGGCGCCTTTCTGAACAAGCCTTTGCCGAGGCGGCGGAAATAGTGCGGCGCATCGAACAGCCGCAGCAGCGCCGCGGCCTGCTTCTCGGGGCCGGCCTTGGCGTCGAAGTAGTCGCGTGCCAGGTCGACGAAGCCGAATTCGGACTCGGGGGCGAATTCCCAGGCCAGCGCGAGGTCGATCTCTGCCGCGAGCGCCTGCGCCCGTGCCATCAGCTCGGCGGGCGCGGGTTGGTCGAAGCGCAGCATCACATTGGCCAGCTTGACCTTGACGCGCTTGCCGGAATCCAGTTCCACCTGCACCGAGCTGTCGGTCTCGGACATCAGGCGGCCGGCGTGGAACTTGCCGGATTCTTCGAAGAGGGCGTACATCGACCGGATTGTCGCTGTTCGGTGCCGGGTGCCGGGCTCCGGTTCAGCGGCACAGCTGCAGGAACCTCAGGATGTGCGGCAGGTGGGCGTCGAAGTCCGAAAGGGCGTGGTCGCCGCCTTCGAGCAGGCGCACCTGCGCGCCGGCGTAGCGCGCGGTCATCTCGCGCCAGTCCAGCACTTCGTCGCCCTTGGCGATGACGGCGAAGATTCGGTCGAGATGAGTGATCGCAGGCGCGACCAGCTGGCGCAATTCATCGACATACTCGGCGCGGAAGAAGAAGTGTTGCTCCGGGTCGTGGAAGGCGGTCAGCTCGCCGATATAGCCCGCCAGGTCGCGCGCCGGATCCACCGCCGGGTTCAGCAGCACCGCCGGCCAGCCCGTGGCCTGCGCCACCGCCGTGGCGTAGAAGCCGCCGAGCGAACTGCCCAGCACGGCCGAGCTTGCCGCCGGCCAGCCTGCGATACCCTGCCGCACCAGCGCCATCGCCTCGCGCGGCGACGGCGGCAGCTGCGGGCACCACCAGTGCACCTCGGGCCGGTGCGCCGCCAGCCAGGCCTGCAGCCGCTGCGCCTTGAACGAGCGGGGCGAGGAGCGAAAGCCGTGCAGGTACAGCAGGTGCGTGGGCGTCACGGGCGGCGCGCCTTCAGGGCGTCGAGCAGTTGGCCGTGGATGCCGCCGAAGCCGCCGTTGCTCATGCACAGCACATGGTCGCCCGGCTGCGCCGCCTGCACGATGGCCGCCACCAGCGCGTTCAGCGAATCGGCCACCCGCGCGGACGGGCCCATTGGCGCCAGCGCGTCACGCACGCTCCAGCCATAGTCACCCTGCAGGCCGAAGGCCAGGTCGGCTTCCTCCAGCGCCCAGGGCAGTTGTGCCTTCATGGTGCCCAGCCTCATGGTGTTGGAGCGCGGCTCGAAGACGGCCAGGATGCGTTCTCGCGGCGCACCGGGTGTCGACGCGTTCTGGTCCAGACGGCGGCGCAGGCCGCCCACGGTGACGCGCATCGCGGTGGGGTGGTGCGCGAAGTCGTCGTAGACCTTGACCTCGCCGCCCGCCACGGCCACGCTGCCGCGCAGTTCCAGCCTGCGGCGCACGTTGCGGAAACCGGTCAGTGCCGCGGCCGCCGCCTCGGGCGCCACGCCCACGTGGTCGGCCGCGCCGATGGCCGCCAGCGCATTGAGCTGGTTGTGTTCGCCGAGCAGGTCCCAGGCCACGTGGCCCACCTTGAGGTTGCCGCGCAGCACGTCGAAGGAGGGCGCCTCACCGCGTGCGCACAGGCCGCCGGGTTCCTCGCGCCGGGTGCCGAAGCGCAGCACCTCGCTCCAGCAGCCGCGTGCCAGCACGCGCTGCAGCGCGGCGTCGCGGGCATTCACCACCAGCCGGCCGCTGGCCGGCACGGTGCGCACGAAATGGTGAAACTGCGTCTCGATGGCGGCCAGGTCGGGGAATATGTCGGCGTGGTCGTGCTCCAGGTTGTTGAGCACGGCGGTGCGCGGCCGGTAGTGCACGAATTTGCTGCGCTTGTCGAAGAGTGCGGTGTCGTATTCGTCGGCTTCGATGACGAAGCACTTGCCGCGGCCCAGTCGCGCCGAGACACCGAAATTCAGCGGCACGCCGCCGACCAGGAAACCGGGCTGCAGCCCGGCTTGTTCCAGCATCCAGGCCAGCATGGCGGTGGTTGTCGTCTTGCCGTGGGTGCCGGCCACGGCCAGCACGTGGCGGCCCTGCAGCACGTGGTCGGCCAGCCACTGCGGACCGCTGGTGTAGCGCGCGCCGGCGTCGAGCACCGCTTCCATGAGCGGGTTGCCGCGCTTGACGGCATTGCCGACGACGAAGACATCGGGCGCCAGCGCCATCTGAGCGGCGTCGTAGCCCTCGATGAGCTCGATGCCCAGGGCGCGCAGCTGCTCGCTCATCGGCGGGTAGACCCCGGCGTCGCAGCCGGTGACGCGGTGGCCGGCCTCGCGCGCCAGCGCCGCCAGGCCGCCCATGAAGGTGCCGCAGATGCCCAGGATGTGGAGATGCATGGCGGCATTTTAGGTTTGACCCCGGCCGCGGCGGGCTTTGCATCTTTGCTAGGGTCGGGGCATGAATTCCGGCGGTTTCACCGGTATCGCATGGATCGCGGCCAGCCCCTGGGCCTACCCGGCGCTGGAGGTGGTGCACATCGTCGGCATCGCCCTGCTGCTGGGCAACCTGGTGGCGCTGGAACTGCGCGTCTGGGGCGTGGCGGCCGAACTGCCGCTGCGGCCGCTGGCGCGGCTGTCGCTCGCCCTGTCGCTGGCGGGCTTCGGCCTGCTGGCATGCAGCGGCCTGGCGATGTTCGCCGCCGCACCGGCCGAACTGCTGGCCAGCCGCACCTTCGTCGTCAAGATGGGATTGATGCTGTTGGCCGGGCTCAATGCCGCCTGGTTCCACGGCCGCGACGGCCTCACGCGGGCCGACCGCACGGCGCGTGTGCAGACCGTGTTTTCACTGGGGTTGTGGCTGGCCGTCATCATCTGCGGTCGCTGGATCGCCTATTCGTGATTCGCTGGCCAAAGGAAACCCCCATGAACCGACGTCTCTTGCTGGCGGGCGCCGCACTCGCCGCGCTGCGCCCGGCCTGGGCCCACCATGGCTGGAGCAGCTTCGACCAGACCCGTCCGCTGTATCTGGAAGGCCGCGCCGTCGGCGTGGCCTGGCGCAACCCGCATGTCGAATTCGA
This sequence comes from Rubrivivax sp., assembly GCA_034522875.1. Classification (GTDB taxonomy): domain Bacteria; phylum Pseudomonadota; class Gammaproteobacteria; order Burkholderiales; family Burkholderiaceae_C; genus Rubrivivax. Next base: position 42,139 of record JAXHKY010000037.1, read on the forward strand.
GCTCGAGCTGCCGGCCGAGCCGAAGCTGCCGGCCGACCTGGCCAGCCGCACGCTGCCCGCGCAGTCGGCGCCCGTGGATGGGGCGGCGCTGCTCAAGGCCGCGACGCTGCCCACGCGCAAGGACCGCCGCTGGCAGATCGAGCTGGCGCCGCTGTTTCGCATGCAGGCCTGGCAGGTGCCGGAGATCCGCGTCGGCGACAGTGTCGGCGTGCTCGGCTTCACCTTCGCCGGCGAGAAGGGCGAAGCGATCCTGCGCGGCGAATATGTCTTCGTCGGCGGCAAGGCCTACGGGTTGCGCTCGTCGCCCGCCTGAACGCGGTTCAGAACCACCACCACAGCAGCACCAGCGCGGCGCCCAGCAGCCAGGCGGCCCAGCGCGGCAGGCGCCTGAGCGCATCCAGATCGATTTCCGGTACTTCGGCCCGGACCTGGCGGCCGCTGCGCGCATCGGCCTCGGCCTGCATTTCTGCGGCGCGTTCGCGCTGGCGCTGGAGCCCGGCCGACTGCGCAGCCAGCCGCTGCTGGATGACCTGCGGTGCGGGCCGGACGGCATGGGCCTCGAGCGCCGGGCCCAGGGCGCTGACCTGGCGGTGCGCCTCGGCCAGGCCGGGCGCGGTGAGGGTGGCGCCACAGTGCTGGCAGTGCCAGGCGGCGTCGGGTGGAACCGCCGCGCCGCAGGCCTGGCAGGCCAGCGCCGACGCGCGGGTGCCGGTGCGGTGCACGGCGTGGGAAGCGGTGGCGCCCTCGGGGTCGAGCGCGCGCGCCAGCCGCGCCACGTCCACCAGCGCCGGCACCGAGGTGCACCAAGGGCAGGTGGGGTCGCCTGCGCCCAGGGCGCCGCCGCAGTTCACGCAGTGCCAGCCGCCGGGCTGCTGCAGCGCCCGCGCCCGGTCGGCCGACGACATCGGGCGCAGCAGGCCCTTTTCGTTCAGGAACTCGCCGAAGGTCTGCCAGGCGCCGTGGCGCTGCGGGCATTCGAGCTGCAGCGAGGGGCCCCAGCGCGTGCGGTTGTGCACCGTGCGCACCGGCTGGTGGCAATGCGGGCAGCCGATGCCGGGCCGCAGCGGCTGGTGCGCCAGCGCCTGCGCCGCCGCCATCTCGCCGATCAACGCCAGCAGCCCGGGGCCCGACAGGCGGGCCGACTCGACGACGTCGAACCACACCAGGTGGCAGGGCGCGCAGAGGTCGATCTGCACCGTGCTGCCGTAGTGCCCCGGCAGGGACAAGGCGCGCAGCGGCGCGCCGCAGTTGCTGCAGGCCAGGACCTTGGCGTCGGGCGCCACGGCGGCTGCGGCCGGTGGGTGTTCAGCCGCGCTTCGGTGCGGCTGCCGCCTCGGCGGCCAGCGCCTCGGCCGCGGCGGCCACCGTGGCCGCAATGTCGTCGGCCGTGTGCGCCGCGCTCACGAACCCGGCTTCGTACAGCGCCGGCGCCAGGTAGACGCCGCGGTCGAGCATGCCGTGGAAGAAGTGGTTGAAGCGCGGCTGGTCGGTGGCCATCACCACGCCATAATTCTGCGGCAGCTTGTCATCGAAGGAGCGGGTGAAGAAGAAGCCGAACATGCCGCCTTCGCTGTCGCCCACCATCGGCACGCCGGCGTCGCGTGCTGCGGCGGTGAGGCCTTCGACCAGCGAACGGGTGGTGGCCGAAAGCGCGTCGAAGAAGCCGGGCTTGGAGATTTCCTTCAGCGTCGCCAGTCCGCAGGCCGTGGCCACCGGGTTGCCGCTCAGCGTGCCGGCCTGGTAGACCGGGCCCAGCGGCGCCAACTGGCTCATGACCTCTTTCGTGCTGCCGAAGGCGGCCAGCGGCATGCCGCCGCCGATGACCTTGCCGAAGACGCTCATGTCGGGCTGGAAGCCGGGAATCAGCCTGGCATAGACGCTTTGAGCGCCGCCTAAAGCGACGCGGAAACCCGTCATCACCTCGTCCAGGGCCAGCAGCGCGCCATGCTGCGTGCACAGCTCGCGCAGCCGCTTCATGAACGGCACGCTGGCGCGCACGAAATTCATATTGCCGGCGATGGGCTCGATCATCACGCAGGCGATCTGCGGCCCGTGCGTGCTGAAGGCTTCTTCCAGCTGCGCCACGTTGTTGTATTCGAGCACCAGCGTGTGCTGCACCACTTCGGGCGGCACGCCGGCGCTGGTGGGGTGGCCGAAGGTGGCCAGGCCCGGAGCCGGCCTTGACCAGCAGCGCGTCGGCGTGGCCGTGGTAGCAGCCCTCGAACTTGACGATCTTGCTGCGCCCGGTGGCGCCGCGCGCCAGCCGGATGGCGCTCATGCCGGCTTCGGTGCCGCTGCTCACCAGCCGCACCTGCTCGACGCCGGGCACGAGGGCGATGATGGCTTCGGCCAGTTCGATCTCGCGTTCGGTGGGGGCGCCGAAGCTGAAACCGTCCACGGCCGCCTTGTGCACCGCTTCCAGCACCGCCGGGTGGCCGTGGCCCAGGATCATCGGGCCCCAGGATCCGATGTAGTCGATGTACTTGCGACCCTCGGCGTCCCAGATATACGCGCCCTGGGCGCGGCGGATGAAACGTGGCGTGCCGCCCACGGCACGAAAGGCGCGCACCGGCGAATTGACGCCGCCGGGGATGACGCGCTGGGCGCGCGCGAAGAGCTCTTCGTTGGTCGACATCGTGTCTCTCTTGGCGGGGCTCAATGCACCCGGCGCGGCGCGCCATGACTCTTGGTGTCGTCCGGGCCGGGCTCGGCCGGCCCGCCGTCGTCGGCCTCGCCTTCCTCGGCCGGCGGCAGCGCCCAGAAGAAGCGATCGGGAACGATGCTGCCCATGCCGGGGCGGAAACCCGCGTCCAGGCTCTGGTCCAGGAAGGACAAGGCCTCGCCCACGGCCGCCTGCAGTTCGCTGCCGGCGGCCAGCAATGCGGCCAGCGCCGCGGCCAGCGTGTCGCCGGCACCGACGAAAGCGGCGTCGAAACGCTCGAATTTCTCGCCCGTGATGGCACCCTGCGGCGAGGCCAGCACGTTGTCGATGTACTGCTCGGGGCCCTGCGTCGAGAGCTTGCCGGTGAGCATGACACCGGTGACCAGCACGTAGCGCGTGCCATGTTCGCCGGCGGCCACCGCGAGCTCGCGCGCCGAGGGCGGGCGTTCGCTGTCCCATTCGGGCAGCAGGAAGTCCTGCAGCGTCTTGTGGTTGCCCACCAGCACCTCGGTGGCCGGCAGGATGAGTTCGCGAAAGGCGTCGAGATAGGGCTGCTGCTGGTCTTCGTCCAGCCACGACAGGTTGGGCAGGTAGGAAACGAGCGGAATGTCGCTGTAGTCGCTCAGGATCTCGGCCACCGCGCTGACCACGTCGGCGTTGCCCAGGAAGCCGACCTTCCAGCCCGCCAGCGTGACGTCTTCAAGCACCGTGCGCGCCTGTTCGGCCACGGCGTCGGCGTCGATCGCGTGCTGGTCGAAGATGTCGGCGGTGTCGCGCATGACGATGGAGGTGACCACCGGCAGCGCATGGGCGCCCATGGCGGCCACGGTGGCGATGTCGCCGGCCAGGCCGGCGGCGCCGCTGGCGTCGCTGGCGTTGAAGCACATCACGCAGGCCGGGGCCGGCGGCTCGGCATTCGGGTCTTCGAGCTCCGTGGCCGGGTGGGGTTCGGGGGTCATGGGCGGGCGGCGTGGGAGGGAGGGGCAGGCGTGCAAGTCTCGGCCGGGGCGGGCTGCCGAGGCTGCAGCGGAACCATGGAAACGACATGCCAACACCCATCAAACCTGGGCTTACGGCCGAGGGGGGTGGCTACAATCGCGATCCATTGTAGTGACGTGAACGTGTCGACGTGAGCGAACCCCGTACCTGGATGTGCTTGATTTGCGGCTGGATCTACGACGAAGCCGTGGGCGACCCGGAGCACGGCGTGCCGGCCGGAACGGCCTGGGCCGACGTCTCCATGAACTGGACCTGCCCCGAGTGCGGCGCGCGCAAGGAAGACTTCGAAATGGTCCAGATCTGACCCGGGCCGACGGCGTTGCCGCACGGCTTGGGGGTCGGGTGGCCGGAACCCGGCTTGCCGAACCCGCCCATCTCGAAAGTCGACGACTTCGCGGTGGTCCTTCCCTGGCTTGAAAGGAGTTTGCGCTTGGACACTCAGGTCACCGAGATCGACGCCGGCGAGGTGCTGACGGGCGCGCCCGGCGCCAGGGTGCTCGTCATCGACGACAGCAACACCATCCGGCGCAGCGCCGAGATCTTCCTGCGCCAGGGCGGGCACGAGGTGCTGCTGGCCGAGGACGGCTTCGACGCCCTGGCCAAGGTCAACGACCACGCGCCCGAGCTGATCTTCTGCGACATCCTGATGCCGCGGCTGGACGGCTACCAGACCTGCGCCATCATCAAGCGCAACGCGCGCTTCGCGCATGTGCCGGTGATCATGCTGTCGAGCAAGGACGGCCTGTTCGACAAGGCGCGCGGGCGCATGGTCGGCTCGCAGGCATACCTGACCAAGCCCTTCACCAAGGAACAATTGTTGCGGGCGGTGGAGTCCCATCGCCGCGTTGCCGCCTGAACGCCGGTTCCACCCCGGCCGCCCGATACTGCCCCGGATAACCCAGCGATGCCGATCCGCAAGATTCTCGTCGTCGACGATTCGAAGACCGAGCTGCATCACCTGTCCGACATCCTGGGCCGGCGGGGCTACGCCGTGCGCACGGCCGAAAACGGCGACGAAACCATGCGCCGGCTGGCCGAGGACAAGCCCGACCTCATCTTGATGGACGTGGTGATGCCGGGGCAGAACGGCTTCCAGCTCACGCGGGCCATCACCCGCGACCCCCGCTACGCCGACGTGCCGGTGATCATGTGCACCAGCAAGGACCAGGAAACCGACAAGGTCTGGGGCATGCGCCAGGGCGCGCGCGACTACATCGTCAAGCCGGTCGCTGCCGAAGAGCTGATCGCCAAGATCAAGGTACTGGGCTGAGAGCCCGCCGACGAAGGATGGCCAATCGCGAAGCACTGCGCCAACTGCAAAGCCGCCTGGCCGAGCGGCTGCAACTGGCGCGTACCGAATCTCGCCCGGCCGCCTGGCTGGCGCTGGAATGCGCCGGGCAGGGCCTGCTGGTGCCCTTGCCGACGGCCGGCGAGATCTTCCCCTTGAGCCTGCTCAAGCCCGTGCCGCATACGCAACCCTGGTTCCTGGGCGTGGCCAACCTGCGTGGCGGGCTGCACGGGGTGGTCGACCTCGCCGCCTTCCTGGGCCTGCGCGCGCCGCTGTCGCCCGAGGGCTTGCACGAGCCGTTCCGGCTGCTGAGCCTGAACGCCGCCACGGCTTCGCATTGCGCCGTGCTCGTCGACCGGCTGGCCGGGCTGCGCAGTGCCGAGCAGCTGCAGGCCGAGCCGCCCGACGACCAGCCGCGCCCGGGCTTTGCCGCCGCCCGCTGGCACGACGCCGACGGCCGCGTCTGGCAGGAGATCGATCTGGACCTGCTGTCGCGTTACGAGCCGTTCCTGGCGATCGCGGCATGACGCCGGTGCAGGCGACGCGGCCCTGCCGCGGCGGGCACGGCCGCCGCGGCGTTGGCACCGCCGCCCCTGCAGAGATGAAGAGGACGACATGAGCTTGCTGGACAGGATCACCGGTCGCGACCCCAGCCCCCCTGTGGCGGCCAAGGCCGCAGCGACGCCCTTCGACGAACTGGACCCGCCGGACAACGCCATGGAACGCACCGTGCGCCTGGGCCAGAGCACGCTGGTCCCCGGTGAGCGTGCGGGCGACGACGACTCGTCGATCATTTCCCAGGCCGCACCCTCGGAACTGGCGGCCGACTTCGCCGAATCCCGCCACCCCGGCAGCCGCAGTGCAGACGACGTCTTTCCGAGCGGCCTGCCGGTGCTGGGCGGCTGGCCGCTGGCGCGCCAGCAACGGGCGCTGTTCATCGTCTTCGGCCTCGGCCTGGCCGGCCTGCTGGTGACGGCCGCACTGGCATTCACGGCCAGCGGCCGCAGCGCCGAGCAGGCCGCATCGGTCGGGCAGGCGACGATGCAGTCGCAACGACTGGCCAAATCGGCGTCGCAGGCCTTGCAGGGCCAGGCTGCGGCCTTTGCGGAGGTGAGGGAAAGCAGCGACGTGCTCGCCGGCAGCGTGCGTGGCCTGCTGGCGGGTGCCGGCGCGGTGCCGGCCGCCTTGCAACCGCAGTTGGCGGCGCTGGTGCCGCTGGTCGACCGCGCCGAGAAGAGCGCGGCCCAGGTGCTGGCGCAGCAGCCCGTGCTGATCGGCTTCGCGGCCGCGCTGAAGGCCGTCAACCGCCAGTCGGCGCCATGGCTGGCCACCGCGGAGGCGGTGTCGACGCTGAAGTGGCAGGGCGGCGCCTCGGCGGCCGAGCCGTCGGCCGCGGGCCAGCTCGTGATGCTGACGCAACGCATCGGCAACAGCGCCAACCAGGTGCTCACCGCCGACGGCGTGAACGAAGCGGCGGGCAAGCAGCTCGGCGACGACCTGAACCGCTTTCGCGAGCTGGCGCAGGGCCTGAGCGAAGGCAACCCCGAACTGCGGCTGCCCGGCACGCGCGACGGGCCGGCGCGTGAGCCGCTGCGGCAATTGCTGGCGCAATACGAGCAGATGCGCAACGACGCGGGTGCGATCCTCGCCAGCCTGCCGGGTCTGGTGCAGGCGCACCAGGCGCAGACGGCGCTGCTGGCCGACAGCGAACCGTTGCGCCAGGGTCTGGAGCGGCTGCAGCAGGGCCTGGCCGAAGAGGCGGCACTGGGCAGCGCGCCGCTGGCGGTCGGGGGCTTGTCGCTGCTGCTGCTGGCCGCCGGTGCCTTCGGCCTGCTGCGGCTGTTCGTGGCCGACCAGACCGGGCGTTCGCGGCTGGCCGATGCGCAGCGTTTCGAGGCCGAGCGCCAGGAGCAGGAGGCCAAGCGCGTGAACGACGCCAACCAGGCCGCCATCCTGCGGCTGATGAACGAGCTGCAGGCCGTGGCCGAAGGCGACCTCACGCAGCAGGCCACCGTCACCGAAGACATCACCGGCGCCATCGCCGATTCGGTGAACTACACCGTGGAGGAGCTGCGCTCGCTGGTGGCCCAGGTGCAGAGCACGGTGGCGCGCGTGACGGAAACCACCTCGCAGGTCGAGCAGACCTCGACCGAGCTGCTGGCGGCCTCGACCGAGCAGCTGCGCGAGATCCGCGACACCGGCGAATCGGTGCTGCAGATGGCCGGCCGCATCAACGACGTGTCGGCGCAGGCGCAGGAAACGGCGGTCGTGGCGCAGCAGTCGCTGCAGGCGGCCGAGACCGGGCGCACGGCAGTGAGCGACACCATCGGCGGCATGAATGCCATCCGCGACCAGATCCAGGAAACCTCCAAGCGCATCAAGCGCCTGGGCGAGAGTTCGCAGGAGATCGGCGAGATCACCGAACTCATCTCCGACATCACCGAGCAGACCAACGTGCTGGCCTTGAATGCCGCCATCCAGGCCGCCAGCGCCGGCGAGGCCGGCCGCGGCTTCAGCGTGGTGGCCGAGGAAGTGCAGCGCCTGGCCGAACGTTCGGGCGACGCGACGCGGCAGATCGCCGCCATCGTGCGCACCATCCAGACCGACACCCAGGACGCCGTGGCGGCGATGGAACGCAGCACGCAGGGCGTGGTGGAAGGGGCGCGGCTTTCCGACGCCGCCGGCGCCGCGCTGGCCGACATCGACCGCGTCACGCGCGAACTCTCGGAGCTCATCGCCCGCATCTCGGCCGAGGCCTTGCGCGAGGCGCAGTCGGCCAACGTGGTGGCGGCCAACATCCAGCACATCTTCGCCGTCACCGAGCAGACCTCCGAAGGCACGCGCTCGACGTCGCGCATGGTGCGCGAACTCTCGCGCACGGCCGAGGAGCTGAAAGCCTCGGTGGCCCGCTTCAAGATCGACTGATCGCGCGGCCGCCCGATGAACCAAGCCATGCACCTCCCCGACCCGGCCGCCGCCGACGACCTCAGCGCCCTGGCCTGGGTGCACGCCGAGTTGCGCCGGTCGCTCGACACGGCGCACAAGGCGCTGCGGCGTTATCTGAAGGAGTGCGAGGCGGCAGCCGGTTCCGATGTCGCCGACGTCGACCCGGCCGTGCTGCGCAGCGCGCGTTCGCATCTGCACCAGGGCGTGGGGGCACTCGAACTGGTGGGCCTGCCGGCCGTGGCCGACGTGCTGCGCGCCGCCGAGGCCGCGGTGCAGCGCATGACGGCGCGGCCGGCCATCGTCGACGCGGCGGCGGTGGCCACGGTGGAGCGCGTGTCCTTCGCGCTGCTCGACTTCCTGGGCCGCCAGCTCGCGGGCAAGCCGGTGTCGCCGCTGATGCTGTTCCCGCAGTACCGCGCCGCGCAGCAGCTCGCCGGCGCCGACCGCATCCATCCCGCCGACCTGTGGAAGATCGACTGGCAGTGGCGGGAATTGCCGCCCGACGCCTCGGCGCAGCCGCGTTCGGCCGACGACGCGGCGCGCGGTGCCATGGAAACGCTGGTGCTGGCGCTGATGCGCGATCCCGGCCGCAGCGCCCTGGCGCACATGAGCGACTTCTGCGCCGACCTGGCCGCGGGAGCGCGGCAGGGCGTTGCTGCCGGTCAGACCCGGGGCGCCAGCCCTTTGCGGCTGGTCACCTTCTGGCAACTGGCGGCCGCGGTCTTCGAGGCCCAGGCCAGCGGGCTGCTGGCCGGCGACGTCTACACCAAGCGCCTGGCCTCGCGCCTGCTGGCGCAGTTGCGCATGAGTGTGCGCGGCCAGGACGAATTGTCCGACCGTCTGGCGCAGGACCTGTTGTTCTTCTGCAGCCACGCCCGGCCGCCGCAGGCCGCCCACCGGGCGCCGCGGCTGGCGGCGGTGCGCCAGGCCTGGCGGCTGGAAGACCGCCCCACGGCCGACTACGACACGCCGCGCCTGGGCCGATTCGACCCGGCGCTGGTGTCGCAGGCACGCAAGCGCGTGGCCGCTGCCAAGGAGTCCTGGTCGGCCATGACCGGCGGCGAGTTGCAGGTCAGCGCCGGTCTGGCCGAGCAGTTTGCGCTCGTGGGCGACTCGCTGCAGAAGCTGTTCCCGGCGGGAGACGCCCTGGCCCAGGTGCTGGCCACCGCGGCGGCGCAGACCGTGGCCGCCGGCGCCGAGCCGCCGCCGGCGCTGGCGATGGAGGTCGCCACCGGCATGCTCTACCTCGACGCCTCGCTGGAGGATGGCGAGTTCGACCACCCCGAACTGGCGCAGCGCGTGCAGCACCTGGCGCGCCGCATCGACGACGTGCGCATCGGCGCCGAGCCGCAGCCGCTGGAAAGCTGGATGGAGGAGCTGTACCGCCGCGTCAGCGACCGCCAGACCATGGGCAGCGTGGTGCAGGAACTGCGCGCCTCGCTGTCCGAGGTGGAAAAGCAGATCGACCAGTATTTCCGCGATCCGGCACAGCGGGATTTGCTGATTCCCGTGCCGGCTCAGCTGTCGGCGATGCGCGGCGTGCTCTCGGTGCTGGGGCTGGAGCAGGCCTCGCACGCCGTGGTGCACCTGCGCGACGCGGTGGATGGTCTGGCGCAGACCGAGGTCGACCCGCAGCGTGCGATCCAGACCGGCACCTTCGACCGCCTGGCCGACAACCTGGGGGCCTTGAGCTTCCTCATCGACATGCTGGCGGTGCAGCCGGCGCTGGCCAAGTCGCTGTTCCGCTTCGACCCCGAGACCGGCAACCTGAGCGCGGTGATGGGGCAGCCCGAGCGCATCTCGGCCTTTGCAGAGCTCGAAGCAACCGCGGTTCCCGTGGCCGAGCCGGTGACGCGTTCGGTGCACGAGCAGGCGGCGGCGCTGGCCGATGCGGCGGTACGGTCCGAAGTCGGCGACGACGAACTCGCCACCCGCATCGAACGGCTGGCGCAGCAGGCGCTGGCCGCCGAGCAGCCCGACCTCGCGCGGCTGCTCGGCCGCGCGCAGTCGGCGCTGCTGCATGCGGCCGACGAGCCTTCCCGCGGCGCCGTGCGCGCCGAACTCGCGGCTGCGCTCGCCGCCGCCATTGCCGCGCGCAAGCCGGCCGCGCCCGACCTGCCGCCGCCGGCTCCGGTGCCGGCGGCCGCACCCGGTCACAGCGGGCTGGAAGACAACGCCGAGGTGCGCGAGATCTTCATCGAGGAAGCGCGCGAGGTCATCGCCGCCGCCCTCGAAGCGCTCGAGCGACTGGCCGATGTGCACGACAGTGCGAACGACATGGCGACCGTGCGGCGCGCCTTCCACACCCTGAAGGGCAGCGCACGCATGGTCGGCCTGCCTGAGTTTGGCGAAGCGGCCTGGGCCTGCGAGCAGTTGTACAACGCCCGCCTGGCGCAGGCGCCGCACATGGACCAGCCGCTTCGGCTGTTCAGCGGTGAGGCGCTGAACTACCTGGGCGGCTGGGCCGAAGCCATCGCTGCCAACCGCGACGGCGGACACAACGCCCAGACCGTGACCCGGGCGGCCGACTCGCTGCGGCTGCAAGGCCATCGCCTGGGCCTCGAGTCCCCGCAGGCCGCGTCGCCCTGGCCGTTCGACGCCGAGACACCGACCGAAGTCATCGTGGCTGTCGAGCCTGACGCCGTGGTTGAGCCCGAGCCCGAGCCAGCGCGTTCCCCGGCCGAGCCCGGCCTGGTGCTCGATTTCGAGTTCGACCTCGGCGATGACGGATCCGTCGCGACGACGCCGCTGGCCGTCTCGTCGCTGATGCAGCGTGTGCCCGACCTGCCGAGCGCGGCCGATCTCGACCTGGGCCTGCCCGAACTCGAAGCCCCGCTGCCGGCCGAGGCGCCCGCCGATGCCGCCATGGCGGTGCCGGAGCAGCCGTTCGTGCTCGACCTGCCGCTCGAAGCGCCGCGGCCCGAGCCGGCCGCCGGCGACCTGCCGTCGACAGCGACCGAGGCTCTGGAGATCGATTTCGACGCCGCGGCCTCGCTGCTCGCGCCCGAAGCCGAACCCGCGGCATCGCTGGACCTGGACGTCCAGGCGCTGGAGGCGGCCGTGGCCCGGGAAGAGTGGCCCACCGAGGTGCTGCCGGTGGGCGAGGTCGTCGCCGAGGAACCCCCGGCCGCGGCAGCCGAGCCGGCCCTGGCCGAAGTGGCCGAAGTGGCCGAAGTGGCCGAAGTGGCCGAAGTGGCCGAAGTGGCCGAAGAATCCCGCTCGTCGACCGAGGGCGAAACCGTGCCAGCCGCGGAAGCCGAATCCGACGACGAGCAGGTGCGGGTGATCGGGTCGCTGCGCATCGGCATCCCGCTGTTCAATATCTACCTGAACGAGGCCGACGAACTGTCGCGCCGCTTGGGCACCGAACTGGCCGAATGGTCGCTCGAGCACGAGCGCCACCCGGTACCCGAGAGCAGCGTGGCGCTGGCGCACTCGCTGGCCGGCAGTTCGGCCACCGTGGGCTACAGCGGGCTGTCGGCGCTGGCGCGGGCGCTGGAGCATGCGCTGATGCGCTCGCACGCCGCCGGGCGCGGGCGCGTGGGCGAGCCCGAGCTGTTCATCCAGACTGCCGACGAGATCCGGCGCCTGCTGCACCAGTTTGCCGCCGGTTTCCTGCGTCCGGTGGCGCCCGAATTGATCGAGCGGCTGGCGCTCACCGAACGGCTGCCGGCCGCGGCCGAGCCTGCGGCGGCGGACGAAGATATCGACGCTGCCGACGCGCTCGATGCCGATCTGTTCCCCATCTTCGAGGAAGAAGCCGAGGAACTGCTGCCCCAGTTGCAGACGCGGCTGCGCGACTGGCTCGACAACCCCGGTGGCCGCGATGCGCCTTCGGCGTGCATGCGCACGCTGCACACGTTCAAGGGGGGTGCGCGGGTGGCCGGGGCCATGCGCCTGGGCGAAATGGCGCACCGGCTGGAGTCCGCCGTCGAGCGCCTGGTCGCGCGCGAAACCGTGGCGCCTGCCGACGTCGAGTCCTTGCTCGGCCGTGCCGACGCCATGGCGCTGGCCTTCGATGCACTGCGCAAGGCCGGCGTGGCGGCTGCGACGCCAGGCGGGGCGGCGCCGGAGCCGGTGCCGGAACCCGCCCCGGCCTTGCTCCGAATGGCGGAGTCTGCCGAGCCCTGGGCCGAGCCGGCGTCAGAGCCGACCGCCGGGCCGACTGAACCGACTGAGCCGACCCCTGAGCCGAGCTCCGAGCCGGAGGTGCCGGTGGCGCCTGTGGCGGCCGAGGTTGCCACCGAGCCCGCGCCGGCGCCGCCGCCCGCCGCGCCGGCCATCGACTGGTCCCGCTTCGTGACCGGCGCCGAGCCGGCAGCCGCTGCCGCCGACCGCCCGGCGCTGGCCGCGGCGTCGACGGCGGCCGTGCGTGTGCGCCCGGCGCTGCTCGACCGCCTCGTCAACCAGGCCGGCGAGGTGAGCATCGCGCGCGCCCGCATCGACGCCGACGTGCGCCAGCTGCAGGGCTGGCTGGGTGAACTCACCGACAGCCTGGACCGCATGCGCCGCCAGTTGCGCGACATCGAGCTGCATGCCGAGACGCAGATCAGCTCACGCATCGAGGCGACCAAGGCGGCGGCGCTGAGCTTCGACCCGCTGGAGATGGACCGCTTCACGCGCTTCCAGGAACTGACGCGCTTCATGGCCGAGTCGGTGAACGACGTGGCCACGCTCCAGCGCAGCCTGCAACGCACGCTGCAGTCCACCGAGGACGAACTGGCGGCGCAGGCGCGGCTGACGCGCGAGCTGCAGGACGACCTGCTGCGCACGCGCATGGTCGAATTCGAGAGCATGTCCGACCGCCTCTACCGCACCGTGCGCCAGGCGGCCCGGGACACCGGCAAGCCCGTGCGGCTGGACATCGAAGGCGGCGCCATCGAAGTCGACCGCGGCGTGCTCGACCGCATGACCGGGCCCTTCGAGCACCTGCTGCGCAACGCCGTGGCGCACGGCATCGAGCCACCGCCGCAGCGCGCCGCCGCCGGCAAGCCCGAGGGCGGGCGCATCACCATCGCCGTGGCGCAGGCCGGCAACGAGGTGGCGGTGGAAATCGCCGACGACGGCGCCGGCCTGGACCTTCAGCGCATCCGCCAGCGCGGCTTCGATCGCGGCCTGATCGACCCCGACCAGCCGTTCAGCGAAGCCGAACTGGCGCAGCTGATCTTCAGCCCCGGCTTCAGCACCGCCGACAGCGTGACCGAACTGGCCGGCCGTGGCGTCGGCCTGGACGTGGTGCGTGCCGAGGTCAACGCCATGGGCGGGCGCATCGAGACCGTGAGCCACCCGGGCCAGGGCACGCGCTTCAAGCTGCTGCTGCCGCTGACCACGGCGGTGACGCAGGTGGTGATGCTGCGCTGCGGCGAGCAGCAGGTGGCCGTGCCTTCGACGCTGATCGAGGTCGTGCGCCGCGTGTCCGCGACCGAGGTCGAACGCGCCTACGTCGAGGGCACGATCGACCATGAGGGCGAGGTGCTGCCCTTCTTCTGGCTGGCCGCGCTGCTGCAGTCCGGCACACGCAGCGACGGCGGCGAGCGCGCGCAGGCGGTGGTCATCGTGCGCAGCGCCGCCCAGCGCGTGGCGGTGCATGTCGACGAGGTGGTGGGCAACCAGGAAGTGGTGGTCAAGAACGTGGGCCCGCAACTCGCGCGGCTGCCCGGACTGGCCGGCGTGACCTTGCTGCCCTCGGGCGAGGTGGCGCTGATCTACAACCCGGTGGCGCTGGCCAGCGTCTACGCCGAAGCGGCGCGCCAGATCATGCGTGCCGGCCCGGCGGCGGGTGCGCCGCAGCCGGTCCGGGCGCCGCTGCTGGCGCCGCTGGTGATGGTGGTGGATGACTCGCTGACGGTGCGCCGCGTCACTCAGCGCCTGCTGGTGCGCGAGGGCTGGCGCGTCGTCACGGCCAAGGACGGGCTGGACGCGCTGGAGCGGCTGGCCGAGGAGCGGCCGCTGGTGCTGCTGTCGGACATCGAGATGCCGCGCATGGACGGCTTCGACCTCGTGCGCAACCTGCGCGCCGACCCGCGCCTGGCCGACCTGCCGGTGATCATGATCACTTCGCGCATTGCACAGAAACACCGCGACTACGCCGCCGAGCTGGGCGTGCAGCACTTCCTGGGCAAGCCCTACTCCGAAGACGAGCTGCTTGCGCTGGTGGCCCGCCATGCCGGTGCGGCCGTGCCCGACATCCTGACCTGAACGCCGCTCCCGGGCCCGGGCCCGGCCGGCGGGGTCTGTCGGGCAGCGGCGCGCGCCCTGCAAGGCTTTGCCAAGGCGGGCACACTCGCGGCTTCGTTCTCACAGCCCCTGGATTCGTCTTGCATTCCTCACGCCGCCGTTTCTGCCTGCGTCTGGCCAGCGGGGCCGTGGCCCTGGCGGCGGGATTTCACGCCCGTCGCACCCGGGCCGCCGAAGCCGGCCCGGGCGGCGCGCCCGGCGGCTTCGAAACACTGGACCTCGAGGGCTTCGACACCCACCGCCAGCGCCCGGTGCCGGCGCGGCTGTACCTGCCCAGCGCCGCCAAGGCATCTCGCCCGGTGCCGCTGGTGATGTTCTCGCACGGCATCGGCGGCTCGCGGCAGGGCTACAGCTACCTGGGCCGCCACTGGGCGGCGCACGGCTGGGCCAGCCTGCACCCGCAGCACGTGGGCAGTGACCGCTCGCTGTGGGGCGGCAATCCCTTCGCCGTGGTGCAGCGGCTGCACGGCGCCGCCACCGATGCCGAAGCGGTGGACCGCGTGCTGGACCTGCGTTTCGCGCTCGACCAGCTGTTGAGTGGCGCGCTGGCGCCGCGCCTGGACGCCGCGCGCATCGTCGCCGCCGGCCATTCGTATGGCGCCAACACCACGCTGCTGGCGGCCGGCGCGCGGGTGCGACGCCCCGGCCGCGCACCGACGCTGCGCGACGAGCGTGTGCGTGCCGCGCTGCTGCTGTCGGCGCCGCCGTTCTACGGCGAAACCGCCTTCGGGCCGATCCTGCGCGGCGTGGACCTGCCCAGCCTGCACGTCACCGCCACCGCCGACGACATCCGCATTCCAGGTTACTTCTCGGGCCTGGACGACCGCATCGCCGTCTTCGACGCCATCGGCGGCCGGCCCAAGGCGCTGGCGGTCTTCGAGGGCGGCTCGCACAGCATCTTCACCGACCGCGCGGGCACCGGCGGCCTGGTGCGCAACGGCCAGGTCAAGGCGGCGACGCAGGAACTGACGCTGGCCTTCCTGCAGCAAGTGTTCGAAGGCGACGGCAGCGCGCTGCAGGCCTGGCCGGCCCGGCATGCGGGCATCCTGGCGCGCTTCAGCGTCGAGGCGGCATGACGCGCGCCGCAACGCTGGTGACGCCGGCCGAGGTGCTGGCCTTCTGGTTCGGCAGCAGCGACGCAACCGACCCGCGCTGGTTCAGGCGCAGCAACGCCTTCGACGCCGAGATCGGCGCGCGCTTCGGCGCCACGGTGCAGGACGCACTGGCCGGGCGGCTGGACGCCTGGGCGGCGCGGCCGCCCGGCGCGCTTGCGCTGATCGTGTTGCTGGACCAGTTCACGCGCAACATCCACCGCGGCACCCCGGCGGCCTTTGCCGGCGACGTGCAGGCGCTGGCGCTGGCCCGGCAACTGGTGGACAGCGGCGAGCACCTGCAACTGCCGCCGCTGCAGCGCTGGTTTGCCTACCTGCCGCTGGAACATGCCGAAGACCTGGCCCTGCAGCAGCAGTGCGTGCGCCTGTTCGAGGTGCTGGCCGCCGAAGCGGGACCGCACCGCGAGGCACTGTCCGGGGCGCTGGACTATGCGCGGCGGCACCATGACGTGATCATGCGCTTCGGCCGCTTTCCGCACCGCAATGCCATCCTCGGGCGAGCCAGCCAGCCCGAGGAGGCCGCTTTCCTGCTGCAGCCGGGTTCCAGCTTCTGACGCTGTGCGGGCGCTCACCGCGCCTGCTTCACCACCGCATAGCGCGCCAGCGTCTTCTCGCGCGCCAGCGCATGGTCCACCACCGGCAGCGGGTAGTCGCGGCCCAGCCCGACGCCTGCCGCTTCCAGGTCCACCGGTCGCGCCAGCCAGGGGGCGTGGATCAGCTTGTCGGGCAGCTTCGCCAGCTGCGGCAGGTAGCGGCGGATGAACTTGCCTTCCGGATCGAATTTTTCGCTCTGGTTGACCGGGTTGAAGATGCGGAAATAGGGTTGCGCGTCGCAGCCGCTGCTGGCCGCCCACTGCCAGCCGCCGTTGTTGGCAGCGAGGTCGAAGTCGTTCAGGTGCAGCGCAAAGTAGGCCTCGCCGCGCCGCCAGTCCAGCCCCAGGTCCTTGGTCAGAAAGCTGGCCACCACCATGCGCAACCGGTTGTGCATGTAGCCGGTCTGGTTGATCTGGTGCATGGCGGCGTCGACCAGCGGGTAGCCGGTGCGGCCTTCTGCCCAGGCGGCGAACAGCGCGTCGGCGTGTTTGCCCTGTTCCCAGCGGATGCGGTCGTACTCGGGCTTGAAGGCGTGCGCCACCACGCGCGGGTGGTGGTGCAGCACCTGGTGGTAGAAGTCGCGCCAGATCAGTTCGGACAACCAGACCTCGGCGCCGCGCATGCCGGCCTCGCGCCGCATGTTTGCCTCGCGCGCCAGCCGGCGGATCGACAGCGTGCCGAAGCGCAGGTGCGTGCTCAGGTAGCTGGGGCCCTTGACGGCCGGGAAGTCGCGGGTTTCGTGGTAGCGGTCGATGCGCTGCAGGAAGTCGTCCAGCAGTTCCTGCGCGCCCACCGGGCCGCTGGGCAGGCGCAGTTCGTGCAGGTTGGTGCGCGCGAAGCCCAGGGCCTCGAGCGCGGGCACGCCGGCCTCGCCGGCCGGCCGCGGCGCCAGCGCCGAGGCGTGGTGCGCCACCGGGTAGGCTTTCAGGTAGTAGGGCGCCAGCTTCTTCAGCCAGGCGTTCTTGTACGGCGTGAACACCGAGAACGGCCCGCCGCCCAGCGTGAGCACCTCGCTGCCTTCGAAGACCAGGTGGTCCTTGCTGGTGTGCAGCGCCACGCCGCGCTCGGCCAGCAGGCCGCGCACGCGGGCGTCGCGGGACAGCGCCGCGGGTTCGTCGTCGTGGCTGGCGTAGACGGCCTGCACGCCCAGGGCGGCGGCCAGGGCCGGGATCTCCTCGTGCGCCCAGCCGTGGCGCACCAGCAAGGCGGCGCCTTCGATGCCGTGCGAAGCCGCCAGAGCGCGCAATTCGGCGTCCACGCCGACCAGGCTGTCGCGGATGAATTCCACGCGCCGGTCCTGCTGTCTGGCCTGGCTCAGCAGGGGGTCCAGGATCTCGCGGTCGAAGACGAAAGCGCACCACACCCGGCGCGCCGAGCGCAGCGCGTGGTACAGGGCGGCATGGTCATCCACGCGCAGGTCGCGGCGCAGCCAGACGAGGGCTTTGTCAACGGTCTTGTTCATGCTGCCAAGTGTGCGCGGGAATAGAATGCCTGACATGGCCTCCGGTTCCCGCATCGATCTGACGAACCAGTTCCTGATCGCCATGCCGGGCATGGCCGACGAGACCTTCGCCGGCACCGTGGTCTACCTGTGCGAGCACACCGAGAAGGGTGCCCTGGGCCTGGTCATCAACAAGCCGATCGACATCAAGCTGAAGAACCTGTTCGAAAAGGTCGAGCTCAGCCTGGACCGCGCCGCGCGCGCCGACCTGGCCGATCAGCCGGTCTACTTCGGCGGCCCGGTGCAGACCGAACGCGGCTTCGTGCTGCACGACCGGCCGGGCGACGCGGCCATCCACTACAACTCCACGCTGTCCATCCCCGGCGGGCTGGCCATGACCACCAGCAAGGACGTGCTGGAAGCCCTGGCCGAAGGCGGCGGACCGCGCCGCGTGCTCGTCACGCTGGGCTACAGCGGCTGGCAGGCCGGCCAACTGGAAGACGAACTCGGCCGCAACGGCTGGCTCACGGTGGACGCCGACCCGGCGGTGATCTTCGACACCCCCATCGAGCAGCGCTACGACCGCGCGCTTTCGCTGCTGGGCTTCGACCCGCGCATGCTGTCGCAGGAGGCCGGGCATGCCTGAGCGGCAGCCGCCTGCTTCGTCGCCCGCCGCCCGCCCGCTTTCATTTCTTTCCTTCGATTTCGGCACCCGTCGCGTGGGGGTGGCCTGCGGCAATACCTTGCTGCGCAGCGCAAGCGCTCTGAAGACCGTGGCGGCCCTGGGGGATGCGCGTTTCGAGGCCATCGGACGGCTCGTCCGGGAGTGGCAGCCCGACGCCCTGGTGGTGGGCGTGCCCTTCCACCCCGACGGCGCGCCGCACGACAATACGCAGCGCGCCCGGCGCTTCGCGCGCCAGTTGCAGGGCCGCTTCCGGCTGCCGGTGCACGAGGTCGACGAGCGCTACACCACCACCGAGGCGCTGGCTGCAGGAGCCGCCGACGCCGATGCGGCGGCCGCGGCGCTGATCCTGGACCAGTTCCTGCGCGGCCTGCCCAGCGGCGAGCCAGACCACGACCCAAGGGAAGACGATCAGGACGACGATGCTGGAACTCGATGCTGAATCCTTGTATGCCCAGTTGCGCCAGGACGTGCGCGCGCTGCTGGCCGACGGCACGCGGCCCGACGCGGCGCTGGTGGGTATCTGGTCGGGCGGCGCCTGGCTGGCCGAGCGGCTGCAGCGCGACCTCGGCCTGCCCGGCGGCGAAAAGGGCTACGGCGTCATCTCCAGCACCCTGCACCGCGACGACTTCAGCTCGCGCGGGCTGGTGACGCAGGACGGCAAGGGCACCGACCCGACGCAGCTGCCGTTTGCCATCGAAGGCCGCCACGTCCTGCTCGTCGACGACGTGCTGCACACCGGCCGCACCATCCGCGCCGTCGTCAACGAGCTGTACGACTTCGGTCGCCCGGCCAGCGTGACGCTGGCGGTGCTGGTCGACCGCGGCGGCCGCGAACTGCCCATCGCCGCGGCCTTCGCCGCCGCCAAGCTGGCGCTGCCGGCCGGCCAGCGCCTGCGCCTGGCACGCGCCGCGGACGGCCGCTTCAGCTTCAGCGTCAGGGAAAACGACTGACATGCTCATGCGCCGCAACCCGCAGCTCAATGCCCAGGGCGAGCTGATCCACCTGCTGTCCATCGAGGGCCTGCCCAAGGCGGTGCTGACGCAGATCCTCGACACCGCCGGCACCTTTCTCAGCGTCAACGACCGCGACGTGAAGAAGGTGCCGCTGCTGCGGGGAAAAAGCGTGTTCAACCTGTTCTTCGAGAACAGCACGCGCACCCGCACCACCTTCGAGATCGCGGCCAAGCGGCTGAGCGCCGATGTCATCAACCTGGACATCGCAAGGTCCAGCACCGCGAAGGGCGAGAGCCTGCTCGACACCATCGCGAACCTGTCCGCGATGCACGCCGACATGTTCATCGTGCGCCATGCCGAAAGCGGCGCGCCCTACCTCATCGCGCAGCACGTGGCGCCGCACGTGCACGTCATCAATGCCGGCGACGGGCGCCACGCCCACCCCACGCAGGGGCTGCTGGACATGTACACCATCCGCCACTACAAGCGCGACTTCACGCAGCTCACGGTGGCCATCGTGGGCGACATCGTGCATTCACGCGTGGCTCGCTCCGACATCCACGCCCTCACCACCCTCGGCGTGCCCGAGATCCGCGCCGTGGGCCCGAAGACGCTGGTGCCGGGCGACCTGGCCGGCATGGGCGTGCGCGTCTGCCACGACATGGCCGAGGGCATCCGCGGTGCCGACGTGATCATCATGCTGCGGCTGCAGAACGAACGCATGAGCGGCGCCATGCTGCCCAGCGCCGGCGAGTTCTTCAAGAGCTACGGCCTCACGCCCGAGAAGCTGGCGCTGGCCCGGCCCGACGCCATCGTCATGCACCCGGGGCCCATCAACCGCGGCGTCGAGATCGACTCGGCGGTGGCCGACGGCGCGCACAGCGTGATCCTGCCGCAGGTCACCTTCGGCATTGCGGTGCGCATGGCGGTGATGAGCACGATTGCCGGCAACCAGGCCTGAAGGCGCGAAGCATGAAGATCCTCATCCACGGTGGCCGCATCGTCTGCCCCGCCACCGGCCGCGACGAGGTGGCCGACATCGCTGTCGCCTCGGGCCGCATCGTCGCCATCGGCAAGGGGGCCGACTTCACGCCCGACCGCGTGTTGAACGCCACCGGTCTGGTCGTCGCGCCGGGCCTGGTGGACCTGGCGGCGCGCCTGCGCGAGCCGGGGCAGGAACACGAAGGCATGCTGGAAAGCGAGCTCGCGGCCGCCGCCGCCGGCGGCGTCACCAGCCTGGTGTGCCCGCCCGACACCGACCCCGTGCTCGACGAGCCGGGGCTGGTCGAGATGCTCAAGTTCCGCGCCCGCAAGCTGTCGCGCTGCCGCGTCTTTCCGCTCGGCGCGCTGACGCGCCGGCTCGAAGGTGCCGCGCTCACCGAGATGGCCGAGCTCACCGAGGCCGGCTGCGTGGGCTTCAGCCAGGCCGACGCCGCCATCACCGACACCCTGGTGCTGCAGCGCGCGCTGCAGTACGCGGCCACCTTCGGCTATACCGTGTGGCTGCGGCCGAACGACGGCTGGCTGGGCCAGGGCGTGGCGGCGCAGGGCGCGGTGGCCACGCGGCTGGGCCTGTCCGGCGTGCCGGTGGTGGCCGAGACGGTGGCGCTGGCCACCATCTTCGAGCTCGTGCGCGCCACCGGTGCGCGCGTGCATCTGTGCCGCCTGTCCAGCGCCGCCGGCGTGGCCCTGCTGCGCGCGGCCAAGGCCGCCGGCCTGCCGGTGACGGCCGACGTGAGCATCAATTCGCTGCACCTGACCGACGTCGATATCGGCTACTTCAACCCCGACATGCGCCTGGTGCCGCCGCTGCGTCAGGGCGCCGACCGCGACGCGCTGCGCGCCGCGCTGGCCGACGGCACCCTCGACGCGCTGGTGTCCGACCACGACCCGGTGGCCGACGACGCCAAGCAGCGGCCCTTCGGCGAGGCCGAACCCGGCGCCACGGGGCTGGAACTGCTGCTGAGCCTTTCGCTGCGCTGGGCGCAGGACAGCGGCCTGCCGCTGGCCACGGCGCTGGCGCGCATCACGCACGACCCGGTGCACGTGCTCGGTGACGCGCTGGGCTCCCTGGCCAGCAGCGCCGGCCGCGTGGTGGAAGGCGGCGTGGCCGATCTGTGCCTGTTCGACCCCGCGGCCGAATGGGCGGTGGCGCCCGGGCGCCTGGCCAGCCAGGGCAAGCACACGCCGTTTGCCTTCGCCTCCACCGGCATGGCGCTGCCGGGCCGCGTGCGCGCCACGCTGGTGGCGGGCACGGTGGCCTACGAAGCGGCGTGAACCGGGTCGGCGTGTCGACGTGATGCGCGGCGCGCGTGCGCTGTGGCGGCTGGTGCGCACCGTGCTGCACGGCGTGCACGGCGTGCTCGTCGTGCTGTGGCTCTTCCCGGGGCTGAATGCGGCCGGCCGCCGCGCACGCATCGCCTGGTGGTCGGGCAAGACCTTGCGCCTGCTCGGCCTGCGGCTTGAAGTTCAGGGCGCGTTCCGACCCGGCGCCAAGCTGCTGGTGGCCAACCATGTCTCGTGGCTCGACATCATGGCCATCCACGCCGTGTGCCCCGAGGCGCGTTTCGTCTCCAAGGCCGACGTGCAGCACTGGCCGCTGGTGAACCGCTTGGTGGCCAGCGCCGGCACGCTCTATATCGAACGCGAGAGAGCGCGCGACGCGGTGCGCGTGGTGCACCAGATGGCCCAGGCGCTGCACGCCGGCGACACGGTGGCCGTCTTTCCCGAGGGCACCACCAACGACGGCCACACGCTGCTGCCCTTCCACGCCAACCTGTTGCAGGCCGCCATCGCCACCGCCACCCCCGTCCAGCCGCTGGCGCTGCGTTTCTCGGACGCCCGGCACGCGGTGAGCCCGGCGGCGCGTTTCGACGGCGACATCACGCTCAAGCAGAGCCTGTGGCGGCTGGCCTGCGGCGATGGCGTCGTGGTGCGGCTGTGGGTGCTGGAGCCGCAGGCCGTGGCGCATGCCGACCGCCGCGCGCTGGCCGAGCGGCTGCGCGGGCTGGTGGCGGCCAAGCTGGCCGAGACCGCCGATACCGCCGAAACGGCCGCCGGCGCCCGAGCGCCCGACGTGGCCGTGTAGAGTCAGCCGCATGAACGGCCCCACGCTGCGCATCCGCCGGGTCGGCATCGATACCTGGCGCGAGAACGTCGCCTACCTGCACCGCGACTGCCCGGTGGTGCGCGCCGCCGGCTTCCAGGCGCTGGCCAAGGTCACCGTGCAGGCCAACGGGCAGACGATTGCCGCGGTGCTGAATGTCGTCGACGACGAGCATATCGTGCAGACCTGCGACCTGGGACTGAGCGAAGAGGCCTTTGCGCGCTTGCAGGTGGCCGAGGGCCATGCCGCGTGCATCGAGCATGCCGAGCCGCCACCGTCGATCGCGGCGTTGCACCGCAAGATCGCCGGCGAGCGGCTGTCGCGCGACGACTTCTTCGCCGTCATGCAAGACGTGGCGGCGGCGCGTTATTCGAAGATCGAACTGGCGGCCTTCGTGGTGGCCACCAACCAGTTCGAACTCGACCGCGACGAGGTGCTGCACCTCACCGAGGCCATGATCGCCGTCGGCCGGCGCATCGACTGGCAGCGCGAGGTGGGCCGCGGCCCGGTGGTCGACAAGCACTGCATCGGCGGCATCCCGGGCAACCGCACCTCGATGCTGGTGGTGCCCATCGTCACCGCGCACGGCATGTGGTGCCCGAAGACCAGTTCGCGCGCCATCACCTCGCCGGCCGGCACCGCCGACACCATGGAAATGCTGGCCGACGTGGAACTGCCGCTGGAGCGGCTGCAGCAGATCGTGCGCCGCACGCGCGGCTGCCTGGCCTGGGGCGGCACGGCGGATCTCTCTCCCGCCGACGACATATTGATCTCTGTGGAACGGCCGCTGGCCATCGACTCGCCGGGGCAGATGGTGGCTTCGATCCTGTCCAAGAAGATCGCCGCCGGCTCCACGCACCTGGTGCTGGATATCCCCGTGGGCCCCAGCGCCAAGGTGCGCAGCATGCCCGAGGCGCAACGGCTGAAGAAGCTGTTCGAATACGTGGCCTCGCGGCTGGGCCTGCAGCTCGACGCCGTCATCACCGACGGCCGCCAGCCGGTGGGCCGCGGCATCGGCCCGGTGCTGGAGGCGCGCGACGTGATGATGGTGCTGAACAACGACCCCGACGCGCCGCACGACCTGCGCCAGAAGGCGCTGCGCCTGGCCGGCCGGGTGATCGAATTCGACCCCGACGTGCGCGGCGGCGACGGCTACCGCATCGCGCGCGACATCCTGGAGTCGGGACGTGCGCTGGCGCAGATGAACGCCATCATCGGTGCCCAGGGCCGGCGCACACCACCGCAACCTGGCGCCCTGGTGTTCGAGGTGCCGGCGGCGCGCAGCGGCGTGGTCGTCGGCATCGACAACCTGCGCCTGGCGCGCATCGCCCGACTGACCGGCGCGCCGCAGGTGGCCGGCGCCGGCGCCGACCTGTTCGTGCGCCTGGGCGAGTCGGTGCGTGAAGGTCAGCCGCTGTACCGGCTGCATGCGCGCTTCGAAGCCGATCTGGATTTCGCGCGTCGCATGGCGCTGCAGGACAGCGCTGTGGCCATCGGCGCACCGGGCGAGTTGCCGGCGGAATTCGTCGGCGGTGGAGATCTGTCTTGAGCCTGGTGCTGGCCTTCGACGACGAGGCGCCGTTGGCGCAGTCCCTGGCCGCGGCGCTGGGCTGGCGCTGCGAGCGCATCGACCGCCACCGCTTTCCCGACGGCGAGACGCGGCTGCGCCTGCCGCCGCAACTGCCCGCCCAGGTGGCCCTGCTGCGCGGCCTGCAACAGCCCAACGAGAAGCTCGCCGAGCTGCTGCTGGCCGCCGCCGGCGCGCGAGAGCTGGGTGCCTCGCGGCTCACGCTCGTCAGCCCCTACCTGGCCTATATGCGGCAGGACATCGCCTTCACCCCGGGCGAGGTGGTGAGCCAGCGCCATCTGGGCCGGCTGCTCGCGGCGTTTTTCGACGCCGTCGTCACCGTCGACCCGCACCTGCACCGCGTGGCGACGATGGACGAAGTGGTGCCCGGCCGCCGTGGCGTGGCCCTGAGCGCGGCACCGCTGCTCGGCGCGTGGATCGCCCGGCAATTGCCCAGCGCGCTGCTCATCGGCCCGGACGAGGAGGCCGAGCAATGGGTGCGCGTGGCGGCCCAGGCCCATGGCCTGGACCACGCGGTGTGCCACAAGCAGCGTCACGGCGACCGCGATGTCGATGTCGCCTTGCCGGGCGTACCGGTGGCCGGCCGCGCCGTGGTGCTGTTCGACGACGTGGCCAGCACCGGCCGCACCCTGGTGACGGCGGCGCGCGGCCTGCTGCAGCACGGTGCCGCCTCGGTGGACGTGGCGGTGACGCACGGCCTGTTCGTCGACGATGCGGTGGCGCAGATCCACGCCGCCGGCGTGCGCCACGTCTGGAGCACCGACTGCGTGCCGCACGCCAGCAACGTGGTCTCGGTGGTGCCGCTGCTGGCGCAGGCGCTGCGCGAGCTGGCGGCGTAGCTGCACCCACCCTCACCCCAACCCTCTCCCGCCCGGGCGGGAGAGGGGGCAGGAACTCAGGCGCCGGCCAGGGCGCGCGCGATGAACTGGCGCGGCACGGTCGTGCGCGGCACGCGGCCGGCAAACCAGCTGCGCACGTCGGCGTCCAGCCCGATGCCGTGCATGTAGTTGTAGAGGGCCTTCTTCAGCGCCACGCCCAGCGCGTCGTGGTCCACCCCCGTGGGGTCGACGAAGCCGACGTCGTTGCGCGCAAAGCTCACCGGCGGCAGCGGCAGCAGCGTCACGCCGTACGGCTCGGGATGCCGGCCTACCGGCGAATGCACGGTGCAGGCGAAGCGGTGGAAGAAGCCGCTCTGGATGCAGCCGGCCTCGAACAGCTGGCGCACATATTCCAGCGCGTCCACCGTCTCCTGCACCGTTTGCGTGGGGAAGCCGTACATCAGGTAGGCATGCACCAGGATGCCGGCGTCGGCAAAGGCCTTGGTCACGCGCGCCACCTGCGGCACCGACACGCCTTTCTTCATGAGCTTGAGCAGGCGGTCGGAAGCCACCTCCAGCCCGCCTGAAACGGCGATGCAGCCGCTGGCGGCCAGCTGCCGGCACAGCTCCGGAGTGAACGACTTCTCGAAGCGGATATTGCCCCACCAGCCGATGGCCACGCCGCGCCGCTGCAGCTCGGCCGCCAGCGCCTTCAGCGACTTCGGCGGCGCCGCTTCGTCGACGAAGTGAAAGCCCGTCTGCCCGGTCTCGGCCACGATGGCTTCGATGCGGTCGACCAGCGTCTCGGCCGTGGCCGCGTCGTAACGCGAGATGTAGTCCAGGCTCACGTCGCAGAAGCTGCACTTCTTCCAGTAGCAGCCATGCGCCACCGTGAGCTTGTTCCAGCGCCCGTCGCTCCACAGCCGGTGCATGGGGTTGAGCATGTCCAGCAGCGACAGGTAGCGCTGCAGCGGCAGGCCGTCCCAGGTCGGCGTGCCGACCTCGGCAAAGGGCACGTCGGCCTCCCCGATGTCCACGAAACGCACGGCGCCGGCCTCGCGGATGAAGCTGCGCACCAGCCGCGCCGCCGAGCGCTGGCCGCGCCAATAGGCCAGCAAGGCCAGCACCGGGCGCTCGCCGGCGTCCAGTGTGACGGCGTCGAAGAAGTCGAAGACGCGCGGCTCGCTCAGTTGCCGCAGCTCGGTATTGACGAAGCCGCCGCCCAGCGCGATGCGGATCGCAGGCTGCGCCGCCTTCATCGCCTGCGCGATGCGGAACGCGCCGTAGACGGTGCCGGGGAAGGGCACCGAGATCAGCACCACGTCGGGCCGGTGGGTTTCGATCGCCTGCAGCGCCAGCGCCTGCAGGGTGCGATCCACCAGCGTCGGCGGTGCGGCCAGCGCGGCGGCCAGCGGATCGAAGCTCGGCTGGCTCATGGCCAGCGACTCGGCGTAGCGCACGAATTCGAATCGCGTGTCCACCGCGTCGCGCAGCACGTCGGCGATGTCGTTCAGGTACAGCGTGGCGAGATGGCGCGCGCGGTCGTGCGTGCCCAGGGCGCCGAAGGCCCAGGCCAGCGGGTCGCCGCCTTCGGGGTCGCTCGGATCCACGTAGACGTCCAGCGACTCGAAGCGCGGCCCCTCCGGCAGGAAGGCGCGCGACGCGATGCGGTGCGCCAGCGTCGGGTCGCGGTCCTGCAGGAAGGCGATCACGGGCCCGATGCTGCTGCGGTAGCGTTCGAAGGCGGCGTCGAAGGCGTTCACGCGCACCGTGCGCTGCTCCGCCGACAACGCGGCGATGCACTCGCGCACCGCCTGCAGCCCGCGGGGCGAGAACAGTTCCAGCACCAGCGCCAGCGCCAGGTCGACCTGCACCGCGTCGATGCCGCGCGAGCGCAGGAAGCCCGTGAGGTAGGCCGTGCTCGGGTAGGGCGTATTCAGCTGCGTCATCGGCGCGATGACCGACAGCACGCGCTGGGCGGGGGCGCCCGGTGGGCGGGCGCCCGCGGCGTCGACGCCGTTCAGGCCTTGCCTTGTGCCGCCACCGCCGCCGCCGCCTTTGCCACGGCGTCGGCGTCGCCGAGGTAGTAGCTCTTGAGCGGCTTCAGGTCGGCGTCGAGCTCGTAGACGAGCGGGATGCCGTTGGGGATGTTCAGCCCCACGATGTCGGCGTCGCTGATGCCGTCGAGATATTTCACCATGGCGCGCATGCTGTTGCCGTGGGCGGCGATGAGCAGCCGCTGGCCGCCGCGGATGGCCGGTGCGATGCGCTGGTGCCAGCATGGCAGCACGCGCTCCACGGTGTCCTTCAGGCATTCGGTGAGCGGAACCTGGCTGCGGTCCAGCCGGGCATAGCGGATATCGTCGCGCTCGCTGCGCGGGTCGTCGGGCGCCAGTGCCGGCGGCGGCGTGTCGTAGCTGCGGCGCCAGATCAGCACCTGCTCGGCGCCGTACTGCTTGGCGGTGTCGGCCTTGTTCAGGCCCTGCAGCGCACCGTAGTGGCGCTCGTTCAGCCGCCAGTCGTGCAGCACCGGCAGCCAGGTGCGGTCGAGTTCCTCCAGGCAGTGCCACAACGTCCAGACCGCGCGCTTGAGCACCGAGGTGTAGGCGACGTCGAATTCGTAGCCCGCTTCCCTGAGCAGCCGGCCTGATTGCCGGGCCTGTTCGACGCCGGTCTCGGTGAGCGGGACGTCGGTCCAGCCGGTGAACCGGTTCTCCAGGTTCCAGGTGGATTCGCCGTGGCGGATGAGTACGAGCTTGTGCATGGGCCCGATTCTATAATTCGCGGTTCTGCAGGTCACCTGCAACGTCACCTGCAAATTTCGGGCACGCCGTGAGCTTCTTCGTCGACAACTGGATCCTCTTCTTCATCGCCATCACCTCCGGCGCCATGCTGCTGTGGCCGCTGGTGGGCCGCGGCGGCGGGGCGCTGTCGGTGGGCACGGCCGAGGCGGTGCGCCTGATCAACCGCGAGAAGGGCGTCATCGTCGACGTCAGCGAGCCGGCCGAATATGCCGCCGGCCATGCCGCCGGCGCGCGCAACGTGCCGCTGGGCAAGCTGGAAGGCGCCAAGGAACTGCCCAGCAACAAGACGCTGCCGCTGATCCTGATGTGCGCCTCCGGTGCACGTTCCAGCCGCGCTGCGGCGCAGCTACGAAAGGCCGGGCACGAAAAGGCCGTTTCGCTGGCCGGCGGCATCGGGGCCTGGCGCGAGGCCGGGTTTCCGGTCGACAAGTCGGCTTGACGTCCCTGCCGGCAAGGGCTTGCCGTCCGCGGAACAATCCGCCCGTTTTCCGCTTCAGGATGAGTTCATGACCCCGGTGAAGATGTACACCACGCAGGTGTGCCCGTACTGCCTGCGTGCCAAGGCCTTGCTCAAGCAGCGCGGCGTGGAGGCCATCGAGGAGATCCGCATCGACCTCGACCCTGCCGAACGCGAGCGCATGATGGCGCTCACCGGCCGGCGCACGGTGCCGCAGATCTTCATCGGCGAAACGCACGTCGGCGGCTGCGACGACCTCATCACGCTCGACCAGCGCGGTGGCCTGCTGCCCCTGCTGGGGCGTTGATCACATTTCGCCGGGCCGCGTCCGGTGTCCGTCATGATGCCTCGGTGATAATGTCGGGTTGCGGTTGGCCGCCCTCCGGCGGCAGGCTTTGACCCACCAGAAATTGCACCGGAAACAACACCATGGCCGACGAAACCCCTGTTTTCCAGATCCAGCGCATGTACCTGAAGGACCTGTCGCTGGAGCAGCCCAATTCGCCGCAGATCCTGCTCGAGCAGGCGCAACCGCAGGTCGATATCAACCTGGGCATGGCCGCCAACACGGTGGCCGACGGCATCTTCGAGGTCACCGTCACTGCCACCGTCACGACCAAGGTCAAGGACAAGGTGCTGTTCCTCGTGGAAGCCAAGCAGGCCGGCATCTTCGAGATCCGCCACGTGCCGCAGGACCAGATGCAGGGCATCATCAGCATTGTTTGCCCGCAGATGATCTACCCCTACCTGCGCGCCATCGTCTCCGACGTCTGCACGCGCGCCGGTTTCCCGCCCATCCTGTTGACGGAAGTCAACTTCCAGGCCATGTTCGAGGCCCAGCAGCAGCAACAGGCGGCAGCGCAGGGCGGCAACGGCTCGGGCATCATCACCTCGGCCAACTGAGGGCCTGGCGGCCGGCTGCCCAGGCTTGGGCCGCGCATGAGGATCGCCCTGCTCGGCGCCGGTGCCTGGGGCACCGCGCTGGCCATCGCCGCCTCACCGCGACACGAGGTGATGCTGTGGGCGCGCGACCCGGCGCAGGCGGCCGACCTGGCGCGTGAGCACCGTAACCGTCGTTATCTGCCCGAAGTGCCGCTGCCGGCCGGTCTGCGCGTCACGGCGCATCGCGGCGAGGCGCTGGCCTTTGCCCGCGGCGGCCTGGCCGTGATCGCCACCCCGATGGCCGGCCTGCGCGGACAACTCTCGGCCTGGCCCGACAGGCAGGCGGCGCTGTGGTTGTGCAAGGGCTTCGAGGCCGGCAGCGGCGCGCTCGGCCACGAGCTCGCTCACGAGTTGCGGCCCGGGCTGCCCTGCGGCGTGCTTTCGGGGCCCAGCTTCGCACTCGAGGTGGCGCGCGGCCAGCCGACGGCACTGGTGGCGGCCAGCACCGATGCCGCGCTGTCTGCAGCCGCGGTCGAAGCCTTCCACGGCGACGCGTTGCGCGTCTACACCAGCTCCGACGTGATCGGCGTCGAGGTCGGCGGCGCGGTGAAGAACGTGCTGGCCATCGCCACTGGCATCGTCGACGGCATGCCCGAGGCGGGCCTGAATGCCCGCGCGGCGCTCATCACGCGCGGCCTGGCCGAGATCACGCGACTGGGGCTGGCGCTGGGCGCCCGTGCCGAGACCTTCATGGGCCTGTCGGGTCTGGGCGACCTGGTGCTCACCGCCACCGGCGAGCTGTCACGCAACCGCCGCGTGGGCCTGCTGCTGGCGGCCGGGAAGTCGCTGCACGAGGCCTTGCAGTCGCTGGGGCACGTGGCCGAGGGCGTGCTCAGCGCGCCCACCGTGCTGCGCCGCGCGCGCGCGCTGGCCGTCGAGATGCCGATCACCGAAGCGGTGGTCGAGGTGCTCGAAGGTCGCGTGGCCCCGGTGCAGGCCATGGTGCGGCTGATGGCGCGCCAGGCACGGGCCGAGGGCGTGGAAGACACCGCAACTGCGGGCGGCGGTTAGCCGCTAGACCCCGCCCGCGTAGCCGTTCTGGCGCCAGGCCTCGAACACCGCCACCGCCACGGCGTTGCTCAGGTTCAGGCTGCGCTGGCCGGCGCGCATGGGCAGGCGAACGCGCTGCGGGGCTGGAAATTCATCACGCAATGCTGCGGGCAGGCCCGCCGTCTCGCTGCCGAAGACGAGCCAGTCGCCGGCCTGGTAGTGCACTTCGCCGAAGGGCCGCGAGCCGTGGGTCGTGAAGGCGAAGCTGCGCGCCGGGTCGGGGGCCGCGGCTTGCCGCAGCGCCTGCCACGACGCGTGCCGGCGCACATCCACATACTCGTGATAGTCCAGCCCGGCGCGCTGCAGCAAGCGGTCTTCCATGGCAAACCCGAGCGGCTCCACCAGGTGCAGCGTGCAGCCGGTATTGGCGGCCAGGCGGATCACGTTGCCGGTATTGGGCGGGATCTCCGGCGCGACGAGGACGATGTGGAACATCGCGGACAGTATCGTTGCGCACGGAAGGCCCGGGTGATGCGAATCACCACTCGGGCGTGCGCGCCACCACCCACACGTCCACCGCCGCGGCGCCGCCGCGCAGCAGCGCCGCGGCGGCCTCGCGCGCGGTGGCGCCGGTGGTCATGACGTCGTCGACCAGCGCCACGCGGTGGCCCTGCAGTTCGCCGCGGCGGCGCGGATCGGACATGAAGGCGCTGCGCAGATTGCGCTGGCGCTCGGTGCGGTTGAGGCCGGCCTGGTGCGCCTGGTCCGCCGGGCGCCACAGCAGGCCGGGGTCGGCGGCCACACCCAGCGACCGCCCCAGTCGGCGCGCCAGTTCCCAGGCCTGGTTGTAGCCGCGTTCGGCCAGCCGTGCCGGCGCCAGCGGCACCGGCACCACCCAGCGCGGCAGGGGTGCGGCAGCGGCACGAACCGCGACCTGCAGACGTTCGGCCAGTGCTGCCGCCAGCTCGGCCCGGGCGTGGAACTTGAAGTCCGAGATGAGGGCATCCCAGGGAAAGCCATAGTCGACGGCGCACACGGTGTGTTCGAAGGGTGGCGGCTCGCGCAGACAGGCGCCGCAGGCCGGTGCGGGCAACCCCAGGCGCAGCCCGCAGCGGCTGCAGCGGGGCACGGCAGGGGCAAAACGTGCCACGCAGTCCGTGCACAGGGCGCCGTGGCTCCACTGCCGGCAGACCTCGCACTGGCTGCTCGGCCTGGCGCTCAGGTGGAGAATCATCGACTCAATATACTGCCCCGATGGTTGTCTCCGAGCGCAGCGCCCGCCGTCCCATCGACCCGGCGGCGCTGTCGCAGGTGAGCAGACGCCTGCAGCGTGCACCGTCGGCACCGTGGCTGCATGGCGAGGTGGCGCGCCGCATGGCCGAGCGGCTGGCGGTCATCCGGCTGAAACCCGAAGTCGTCATCGATTGGGGCGCCTTCCTGGGCGCCAGTCGGGCGTTGCTGGTGGCCGCCTATCCGCAGGCGCGGGTGCTGGCGGTGGAAACGGACCCGGTGCGGCGCGACGCCACGCTGGCTGCGCTGCAGGAAGCGTGGTGGTCGCCGCGGCGCTGGGCCGCACGGCCCGCGGCGGTGGTCACCGAAGCCGAACTGGGCGCCGGGCAGGGGCAGTTGCTGTGGTCGAACATGGGCTTGCACGGCGCCATCGACCCGCAGGCCGTGATGGCCACCTGGCACCGGGTGCTGCAGGCGGGCGGTTTCCTCATGTTTTCCACCCTCGGCCCGGGCTCGCTGGACGGTCTGCGCGCGCTCTACGGCGTGCGCGGCTGGCCGCCGCCGCATGCCCCTTTCGTGGACATGCACGACCTGGGCGACATGCTGGTAGCCGCCGGCTTCGCCGACCCGGTGATGGACCAGGAAACGGTCACGCTGACCTGGCCTTCGGGTGCGGCGCTGCTGGCCGAGCTGCGCCAGCTCGGCGGCAATGTCGACCCGGGTCGCTTCGCCGGCCTGCGCACGCCGCGCTGGCGCCGCCGGCTGGCCGAGGCCCTGGAGGCGCAAGCCGGCACTGAAGGCCGCCCGCGACTGGCTTTCGAGGTGGTCTACGGCCATGCCTTCCGCGCCGCGCCGCGCCCGCGCGTGGCCGCCGAAACCGCGGTGGCCGTGGACGACATGCGGGCCATGGTCCGTGCCAGCCGCCACCGCAGTTGAGCTGCTGCCGCGGCAGCGTCGCTACGCTATCATCCACCCCAATCGAGGGCAGGTTCTGGACCCCCAGGCCACGCGCTAAACGCCATGCCCCTCCCCCTATCGCCTGCATGACCGCCACATTCGCCACCCGCTCCTGGGCTTTGACGCCGGGCCAGCCGCGCAGCCTGCCGTGGGTCTTCGGCCGCGAGGTCGCTCTGGAAGCCCGGCAGGGCGCGCCGCGCGCGCTGCAGTGGCTGCTCAAGCGCAACTGCTCGATCACGCCGCGCCAGCTGGGTGCCGTCTACCTGTCACTGTGCGTCGTGTCGTTGGTGATCGGAGCCTTTTTCTACGTGCAGGGCGCGCCGCTGGTGCTGGCCTTCACGGCGCTGGAGCTCACGCTGGTGGGGCTGGCCCTGCTGGCCTTCGCGCGCCACGCCGGGGACTTCGAGTCGCTCACGCTGGTGGGCCGCTCGCTGCAGGTGCAGCAGAGCTATGGTCACCGCGTCGCGCACACCGATTTCGCGGCCGACTGGCTGACCGTGGAGCCCGCCGCCGGACAGGGTTCGCTGGTCGAGCTGAGCGGCCGCGGCCAGACCGTTCGCGTCGGGCGCTTCGTGCGCCCCGAACTGCGCGCCGCTTTCGCGCGCGAATTGCGGCTGGCGCTGCGCCAGGCCGCCGTGAAGGCGCCTCCCGAATCCGAACCGAAGTGAACCCAGGATGATGAAGAAGATGACCCCCCTGCTGCGCCGCGTTCCCCGGCTGCTGACCCTGGCCGCCACGTTCGGCGCGGGCACGGCCCTGGCCGTCAACGACCTGCCGGGCGGCCCCGCCGTGCGCCAGCTCAACCTGCACCCGCCGGTGACCGTCATCGCCGAGCAGCAGGCCTGGCTGCACTGGTTCATGCTCATCGTCTGCGTGGTCATCTTCGTCGGCGTGTTCGGGGTGATGTTCTATTCCATCCTCAAGCACCGCAAGTCGCTCGGCCACAAGGCCGCCAACTTCCACGAGAGCGTGGGCGTGGAGATCGCCTGGACGGTGGTGCCGCTGCTCATCGTCATCGCCATGGGCGCCATGGCCACGCGCACCGTGGTGGCGATGAAGGACACCAGCAACGCCGACCTCACCATCAAGGCCACCGGCTACCAGTGGAAGTGGGGTTACGACTACCTGAAGGGCGAGGGCGAAGGCATCGCCTTCCTGTCCACGCTGGACGTCGCGCACCGCGAGATGAGCAATTCGGGCGCACCACCGGCCACCGACAACTACCTGCTCAAGGTGGACAACCCGCTGGTCGTGCCGGTGGACAAGAAGATCCGCATCGTCACCACCGCCAACGACGTCATCCACGCCTGGATGGTGCCCGCGCTCGGCGTCAAGCAGGACGCCATTCCCGGCTTCGTGCGCGACACCTGGTTCCGCGCGCAGAAGACCGGCGACTACTACGGCCAGTGCGCCGAACTGTGCGGCAAGGAACACGCCTACATGCCGATCCACGTGAAGGTGCTGAGCCAGGCCGACTACGCGGCCTGGGTCGACGGCAAGATGAAGGAGATGGCGGCGTTGGCCGACGATCCCGGCAAGACCTGGGAACTGGCCGAGCTGGTGGCGCGCGGCGAGAAGGTCTACAACGCCAACTGCGCCGCCTGCCACCGGCCCGACGGCAAGGGCGCCGGCCCGATCAAGCCGCTGGACGGCAGCGCCGTCGTGCTGAACGACCCCGCGGCGCAGCTGCAGATCCTGCTCAACGGCGCGGCCAACGGCGCCATGCCGGCCTGGAAGCAGCTCTCTGACACTGAGCTCGCCGCGGTCATCACCTACACCAAGAATTCGTGGAGCAACCAGACCGGCAAGCTCTTGCAGCCCGCCGAAGTCGTGGCCGCCCGCAAGTAGTCTTTCAGCCTCCAGTTTCCAGCATCCAGCCCGAGGATTCCCCCCGATGAGCGCCGTACTCGACCACCCCGCGCACCACGCCGACGACCACGCCCATGGCCACCCGCATGGCTGGCGGCGCTGGCTGTTCGCCACCAACCACAAGGACATCGGCACGATGTACCTGCTGTTCAGCTTCGCCATGCTGATGGTGGGCGGTGTGCTGGCCCTGGGCATCCGCGCCGAGCTGTTCCAGCCCGGGCTGCAGTACGTGAATCCGGAGCTGTTCAACCAGCTCACCACGATGCACGGCCTGATCATGGTCTTCGGCGCCATCATGCCGGCCTTCGTGGGCTTCGCGAACTGGATGATCCCGCTGCAGATCGGTGCCGCGGACATGGCCTTCGCGCGCATGAACAACCTCAGCTTCTGGCTGCTGATCCCGGCGGCGCTGATCCTGGGCGGTTCCTTCTTCATGCCCGGTGGCGCCCCGGCCGCGGGCTGGACGCTCTATGCGCCGCTGACGCTGCAGATGGGGCCGAGCATGGACGCGGCCATCTTCGCGATGCACATCATGGGTGCGAGCTCGATCATGGGCTCGATCAACATCATCGTCACCATCCTGAACATGCGCGCGCCGGGCATGACGCTGATGAAGATGCCGCTGTTCTGCTGGACCTGGCTCATCACCGCCTACCTGCTGATCGCGGTGATGCCGGTGCTCGCCGGTGCCATCACGATGACGCTGACCGACCGCCACTTCGGCACCAACTTCTTCAACCCCGCCGGCGGCGGCGACCCGATCATGTACCAGCACATCTTCTGGTTCTTCGGCCACCCCGAGGTCTACATCATGATCCTGCCGGCCTTCGGCATCATCAGCGCCATCATCCCCACCTTCGCGCGCAAACGCCTGTTCGGCTACACGTCGATGGTCTACGCCACGGCCTCGATCGCCATCCTGTCGTTCATCGTCTGGGCGCACCACATGTACACCACCGGCATGCCGGTGACGGGGCAGTTGTTCTTCATGTACGCGACGATGCTGATCGCGGTACCCACGGGCGTGAAGATCTTCAACTGGCTGGCCACCATGTGGCGCGGCTCCATGACCTTCGAGACGCCCATGCTGTGGTCGGTGGGCTTCCTGTTCGTCTTCACGATGGGCGGCTTCACGGGCCTGATCCTGGCCATGGCGCCGATCGACATCCAGATCCAGGACACCTACTACGTGGTGGCCCACTTCCACTACGTGCTGGTGGCGGGTTCGTTGTTCGCGCTCTTCGCCGGCGTCTATTTCTGGGGCCCGAAGTGGACCGGCGTCATGTACTCCGAGACGCGCGGCAAGATCCACTTCTGGGGCTCGCTGATCTTCTTCAACATCACCTTCTTCCCGATGCACTTCCTGGGCCTGGCCGGCATGCCGCGCCGTTATGCCGACTACCCGATGCAGTTCGCCGATTTCAACGCCATCGCCTCCGTGGGCGCGTTCGGCTTCGGTCTGATGCAGGTGTACTTCTTCGTCTTCGTGGTCGTTCCCATGATGCGTGGCCAGGGCCAGCCCGCGCCGCAGAAGCCCTGGGAAGCGGCCGAGGGCCTGGAGTGGGAAGTGCCTTCGCCGGCACCGTGGCACACCTTTGAGAACCCGCCCAAGCTGGACGCCACCGCCACGCGCGTGGTGGGCTGAAGCGCGCGCCATGGCCCTGACCGAACGGCAACGCAAGGCGAACCTGCGGCTGGCGCTGATCCTGGCGTCGGTGGCGGCGGTCTTCGCCATCGGCTTCGTGACCAAGATCGTTGCCTTCGGAGGCTGACATGATGAGCCGCACCGCGTTGCGGGCCTTGGCCGACAACCGCCGCATGCTGATGAAGCTGCTGGTGGTGGTGGTAATGATGTTCGGATTCGGCTATGCGCTGGTGCCGATGTACCGTGCCATCTGCGACGCTCTGGGCATCAACGTGCTGTCGCTGTCGGAGCAGCGCATCGCCACCGGCAGCTGGAGCGGGCGTGCAGCGGCGTCCAACACCCAGGTCGACACGACGCGGCTGATCACCGTCGAATTCGACGCCAATGCACGCGGGCCGTGGGACTTCAAGCCGGCGCAGCGTTCGGTGCAGGTGCACCCAGGCGAGTTGACGACCGTGATGTACGAGTTCAGGAATATCCAGAACCGCACCATGGCCGCGCAGGCGATTCCCAGCTATGCGCCCATGCAGGCCAGCGCGCACTTCAACAAGCTGGAATGCTTCTGCTTCAACGAGTACATCCTTGCGCCGGGCGAGAGCAAGCAATGGCCGGTGGTCTTCGTCATCGACCCCAAGCTGCCAAAGGACGTGACCACGATCACGCTGTCCTATACCTTTTTCGAAGTCGGGGGCAAGGTGCCTGCGGCGCCTGCCGGCCTGCTGGGTTCGGCGCCGGCCGCGAAGAGACCGGGGGCATGAGCTTGACGGGCCGCTCCCATGCGCTCATCCCGGAGCGTGCAGCGCAAAGGGTCGTCCGGTGAGCGACCTGCGCAAGGCCGCCGGCCGGCCCGGCTCGCTGCTGCAGACGATGCGCGCCGTGGCCTGGTCCTTCCTGGGCATCCGTCGCTCCGACGGCTACGCGCAGGACGTGAACAAGCTCAACCCGGTGCACGTGGTCATTGCCGGCATCGTCGGCGCTGCGTTGTTCGTACTGGCCCTGGTGCTGGTGGTGCGCTGGGTCGTCGGCAGTGGCGTGGCCGCCTGAAGCCGGCTGCAGTTACGCGAGAATCTCAGGTTCGAGGAGAGAGTTCAAAATGTCGGTCATGACCCCCGCGGGACACACCCCGTACTACTTCGTTCCAGCGCCTTCGCGCCACCCGGTGATGGTGGCCTTCGGTCTGCTGCTGGTGATCTTCGGCGCCGGCCAGTGGATCAACGGCGCCGGCTGGGCCGCCTGGGTCCTGCTCGCCGGCATGGTGATCTGGTTGTCGGTGCTGTTCCAGTGGTTCAGCGAGGCCATCGGCGAAAGCGAGGGCGGCCTGTATTCCGACCGCATCGACACGTCCTACCGCTGGAGCATGAGCTGGTTCATCTTCAGCGAGGTGATGTTCTTCGCCGCCTTCTTCGGTGCGCTGTACTGGGCCCGCGTGCACGCGGTTCCCATGCTCGGCAACCTGGACCACCAGATCCTGTGGCCCGACTTCAAGGCCCTCTGGCCCAGCGCCGGTGCGGGCATCACGGCCTCGCCGGCCGGCACCGTGGATCCCTTCCAGACCATCGGCCCCTGGCCGCTGCCCACCATCAATACCGCGCTGCTGTTGACCTCGGGCGTGACGCTCACGATCGCGCACCACGCGCTCATCGCCAACCAGCGCGGCAAGACCGTGTTCTGGATGTGGGTCACCGTGATCCTGGGC
The DNA here is from genome assembly GCA_034522875.1 of Rubrivivax sp. Classification (GTDB taxonomy): domain Bacteria; phylum Pseudomonadota; class Gammaproteobacteria; order Burkholderiales; family Burkholderiaceae_C; genus Rubrivivax. The sequence continues at coordinate 79,158 of JAXHKY010000037.1, forward strand.
GCCACCTTCCTGGGCGTGCAGGCCTACGAGTACATGCACGCCTACCGCGATCTGAACCTCAAGCTCAGCAGCGGCATCTTCGGCAGCACCTTCTTCATGCTCACCGGTTTCCACGGTTTCCACGTCCTGGTGGGCATGCTGATGCTGCTGTTCATCACGCTGCGCCTCATGAAGGGCCACTTCACTCCCGAGCGCCACTTCGGCTTCGAGGGCGCGGCCTGGTACTGGCACTTCGTGGACGTGGTCTGGCTGGGCCTGTACGTGGTGGTGTACTGGCTCTAGGCGCCCGGCTTTCGGGCATCAAGGAAGCGCCGCCCGCCGCGGCGCTTTTTGTTTCAGGTCCGTGGTGGCGCTCAACCACCGACGGGCAGACCCCCCGGCCGCACCCAGCCCATCGCCCAGCCCAGCATGATCAGCAGGAACAGCGCCACCGACAGGCCCACGCGCAGCGCCAGGGCGCGCGCCATCTGCCTGCCCTGCGGGTCCTTCTCGCGGGTCTTGCGCAGCATCAGCACGCCGGCGCCGGCCAGCGCTCCCAGCACGGCCAGCAGGATCAACACCATCAAGGTCTTCATGACGCGGGATTATCCGCGCCGGGCGGCGCCATGACATCGGCCGGGCGCCGTTGGGCCGTGCTCGTGGCCGCGCTCCTGTTCACGGCGCTGACGGCGCGCCTGGGCCTGTGGCAGCTCGACCGCGCGGCACAGAAGAACCAGCTGCAGGCCGTGCTGGACCAGCAGATGGCGCTGCCGCCGCTGCCGCCAGCCGAACTGGCGCGCGACGCGCCTGGGGCCGCCGCGCAGCACCACCGCGCCATCGTCGTCGAAGGCCGCTGGCTGCCCGCGCTGACGGTCTACCTGGACAACCGCCAGATGAACGGCCGGCCCGGTTTCTTCGCCGTCACGCCCTTGCTGCTGGACGACGGCACGGCCCTGCTGGTGCAGCGCGGCTGGCTGCCGCGCGACGCCAATGAGCGAACTCGCATTGCCGCGCCCGCGCCGCCGGGCGGCCGTGTCACGGTGCAGGGACGCATTGCCCCCGCCCCGGGGCGCCTGTATGAGTTCGAGGCCGCGGCGTCGGGGCCGATCCGGCAAAATATCGATCTCGACGATCATGCGCGTGAAACCGGCCTGCGCCTGCGGCCACTGACCCTGGTGCAGGAAGATGGCAGGTCGCCGCCCGAAGACGGGCTGCTGCGTCAGTGGCCCCGCCCGGCCGCCGATGTCCACAAGCACTACGGCTATGCCTTTCAATGGTTCTCGCTGAGTGCGCTCACCCTGGGTCTGTATGTCTGGTTCCAACTCATCCGCCCGCGCCGGGCAAGGCAGCACCACGGTGCCTGAGCCGCTGGGCATGACCGTGCACGGCGTCGCCACGCCCGACCTCACGGACCCGGTCGAGATCGAGCGCGGCCGCACGCGGCGCGGGCGTGTGCGCATGCTGCTGGTGCTGCTGGTCTGTGCGGCGCCGGTCATCGCTTCGTACTTCACCTATTTCGTCATCCGGCCTGAAGGCCGCACCAACTACGGCGACCTGATCCTGCCCACGCGCAGCCTGCCGATGCTGGCGCTGCGCACGCTGGACGGCGTCCCCGTGCCGACGCGCACGCTGCGCGGCCAGTGGCTGCTGGTGGTCGTGGCGCCGTCTTCTTGCGACGGGCGTTGCCAGGAGCGCCTCTTCATGCAGCGCCAATTGCGCGAGATGCTCGGCCGTGAGCGCGACCGGCTCGACAAGGTCTGGTTCGTCACCGACGAAGGTCCCTTGGCGGCGCCCTTGCGCGCGGCCGTCGAGGCCGGCCCGGCGATGACCGCGCTGCGCGTCGAGCGCGAGGCGCTGGCCGGCTGGCTGGCGCCGGCCGCGGGGCAGGTGCTGGAAGACCACCTCTACCTGGTCGACCCCACGGGTGAGTGGATGATGCGCATGCCGGCCGCGGCCGAGCCCGCGCGCGTCAAGCGCGATCTCGATCGCCTGCTGCGCGCCTCGGCGTCCTGGGACCAGGCGGGCCGCTGATGGACACCACCCCGCTCGTCGACTGGGCGCCGCTGGCCCGGTTGCTGCTGCTGGCCGCAACGATCGCGCTCATGCCGCTGGCCTGGCTGTGGCTGCGCCAGCGCGGCAGCGACACGCGCGGCCGCCTGGCGGCGCTGACCGCGCTGACGATGTTCCTGACCTTCGACCTCGTGGTCTTCGGGTCCTTCACGCGGCTCACCGATTCCGGCCTGGGCTGCCCCGACTGGCCTGGCTGCTACGGCGAGGTCAGCCCCTTTGGCGCGCGCGACGCCATCCACGCCGCACAGTCGGCCACGCCGGGCGGCCCGGTCACCTGGTCGAAGGCCTGGATCGAGATGATCCACCGCTACCTGGCCATGACGGTGGGGGCGCTGATCCTGGTCATGGCCGTGGTCAGCTGGACCCAGCGCAAGCGGCTGCCGTTCTCGCCCTGGTGGCCGACGCTGACGCTGGTCTGGGTCGTCGTGCAGGGGCTGTTCGGCAAGTACACCGTCACGCTCAAGCTCTACCCGCTGATTGTCACGCTGCACCTGCTGGGCGGACTGCTGCTGCTGGCACTGCTGGCGGCGCAGCACGCCACCTTCAGCGGTCGACGCCTGGTGCTCGGGAGCGCATTGCGGCGCGGCGCGTGGGTCGTGCTGGCGCTGCTGGGCGTGCAGATCGCGCTCGGCGGCTGGGTCAGCAGCAACTATGCCGTGCTGGCCTGCACCGGCTTCCCGCAGTGCAATGGCACCTGGTGGCCGGCGATGGACTTCGGCCACGGCTTCACGCTGCTGCGCGGCCTGGGCGAGGGGCGCGACGGCAGCGGCCTCACCTTCGAGGCGCTGGTGGCCGTGCACATGGCGCACCGCCTGTTCGCGCTGGCGGTCATCACAGCGCTGCTGTGGCTGGCATGGCGACTGTGGCGCCAGCCTGAAGGGGCGCTGCGCCGCCAGGGCGCCGCGCTGGCCGCGCTGACGGGGCTGCAGTTTGCCAGCGGGCTGTCGAACGTGGTGCTCGGCTGGCCGCTGGTGGCGGCCCTGGGGCACAGCGCCGGCGCCGCAGGCATGGTGCTTTTGCTGACGCTGCTGCTGGCGCGCAGCGCCCCCGGCCGTGTGGTCGGTGCGAGACCGCGGCCGCTGGCGGCGGCTGCCTAGAATCAAGGGTCTTCTCCGCCGCGATGGCCTACACCCTCACCGCCCCCCGCAGCCTGGCCACGCGCTGGTCGCAGTACTACGTGCTGACCAAGCCGCGCGTGGTGCAGCTCATCGTCTTCTGCGCGCTGATCGGCATGCTGCTGGCGCAACCCGGCCTGCCCGACTGGCGGCTGGCCGGCGCCGCCACCGTGGGCATCTGGCTGGTGGCCAGCGCGGCGGCGGCCTTCAACTGCCTGGTCGAGCAGCGCATCGACAGCCGCATGGCCCGCACCTCCTGGCGCCCGAGCGCCAAGGGCGAACTCAGCTCGGCGCAGACGCTCGTGTTTTCCGCCGTGCTCTGCGCCCTGGGCAGCGCGCTGCTGTACTGGGCCGTGAACCCGCTGACCATGTGGCTGACCTTCGCCACCTTCGTCGGCTATGCGGTCGTCTACACCGTGGTGCTCAAGCCGCTGACGCCGCAGAATATCGTCATCGGTGGCGCCTCGGGCGCCATGCCGCCAGTGCTGGGCTGGGCCGCGATGACCGGCGAGGTGGGGCCCGAGGCGATGATGCTGTGCCTGATCATCTTCCTCTGGACGCCGCCGCATTTCTGGGCCCTGGCGCTGTACCGCGTGGAGGACTACCGCAAGGCCGGCCTGCCCATGCTGCCCATCACCCACGGCCCCGAATTCACGCGGCTGCAGGTGCTGCTGTACACCCTGGTGCTGTTCGCGGCCACGCTGCTGCCCTTCATCTACGGCATGAGCGGCTGGATCTACCTGCTGGCGGCGCTGGCCCTGGGCGGGATCTTCATCCTGTATGCGTGGCAGTTGTGGCGCAACTACAGCGACCTGCTCGCGCGGGCGACCTTCCGCTTCTCCATCTGGCACCTGTCGCTGCTCTTCGCCGCGCTGCTGCTCGACCACTACCTGAGCCCATGGCTGTTCTCTTCCGTTTCCTGACTCTCCTGGCTCTGGTTGCGATGCTGGCCGGGTGTGACCGCACCACCACCCCGTCGTTCAAGGCCATCGACATCACCGGCGCCGAATATGCGCAGGGTTTCGACCTGCTCGACGCCAGCGGCCAACGGCGCACGCTGGCCGACTTCAAGGGCAAGGTGACGCTGGTCTTCTTCGGCTTCACGCAGTGCCCCGACGTCTGCCCGACCACGCTGCTGGAGATCGCCGAGGTGCAGAAGGCGCTGGGCGCCGACGGCCAGCGCGTCCAGGGCATCTTCGTCACCATCGACCCCGAGCGCGACACGCCCGAGGTGCTGAAGGCCTACGTCGACAATTTCGGCGCCGGCTTCGTGGCCCTGCGCGGCACCATGGAAGAGACGGCAGCGGTGGCCAAGGCCTTCAAGGTCTACTACGCCAAGGTGCCGGGCCAGGCGCCGGGCAGCTACACCATGGACCACACCGCCGGCGCCTACGTCTTCGACGCCAACGGCAAGGTACGCCTGTTCACACGCTATGGCACCGGCGCCGAGGCGCTGAAGCACGACCTGCAGATCCTGCTCGCCGAGCCACCGCCGAAGGCCTGAACAAGCCAAGTCGCTTGCGCGGAACCGACTTTGCCGGTCCGCTGCAAGAGCCCCCCTGGGGGGTGGCGAGCGCCAGCGAGCCTGGGGGCTCAAGTCACCGAGCCTGGGGGCTCACATCAATGCCTTGCGCATCTTCTTCAGCGCCGCCACCTCGATCTGGCGGATGCGCTCGGCGCTCACACCGTATTCGGCAGCCAGTTCGTGCAAGGTCATGCCGCCCGACGCGTCGTCGTTCACCTTCAGCCAGCGTTCCTCGACGATGCGCCGGCTGCGCGCGTCCAGCGTGTGCAGCGCCTGCGCGATGCCGTCGCCGGCCAGCCAGTCGCGGTGCAGCGCTTCCAGGCGCCGCGTCGGTTCGCTGCTGTCGTCGGCCAGGTAGGCGATGGGGGCGTAGCTCTCCTCGCTGTCGTCGCTCTGCGGCTCCAGCGCCACGTCGCCGCCGGTGAGCCGGGTTTCCATCTCGATCACTTCGGCCGGCTTCACGTTCAGCGCGCGCGCCATCGTGTCCACCTCGGCCGGGGTCAGGGTATTGCGGTGCGTGTCGGCGTCGAGCGCGTCTTCCTTCAGGCCCTGCTTCATCGAGCGCAGGTTGAAGAACAGCTTGCGCTGGGCCTTGGTGGTGGCCACCTTGACCATGCGCCAGTTCTTCAGGATGTATTCGTGGATCTCGGCCTTGATCCAGTGCATGGCGTAGCTCACCAGGCGCACGCCCTGCTCGGGGTCGAAGCGCTTGACGGCCTTCATCAGGCCCACGTTGCCTTCCTGGATGAGGTCGCCCTGCGGCAGGCCGTAGCCCAGGTACTGGCGCGTGATCGACACCACCAGCCGCAGGTGTGAAAGCACCAGCCGCCCGGCGGCCTGAACGTCACCCTGCTCACGCAGCTTGCGCGCGAAGTCCAGTTCCTGCTCGTGCGTGAGCATCGGCAAACGGTTCACCGCCGAGACATAGGCGTCCAGGTTGCCGAGCGAAGGTACCAGCGACCAGGGGTCGCGCAAGGTCAGGGCTTGCGAGGCGGATGGTTTCATGCAGTTTGAGATTGCGAGTGAAGCGAAACGGTTCCACAAATATTAGCACTCTCCTGCGACGAGTGCTGACACCACGGAGCTTCGGGCCATGCGTGAGGTGTCGAAGGTTAAAAATCAAACGAAAATACGAAAGTGTTCACACACATTCAGAGATGGGGATGGGCACTCTCCAGCACGCCGTCGACGAGTTTCAGGAACTGTGTGACGTCCAGCGGCTTGGTCACGTAGTGCGCTGCGCCCAGGGTCAAGGCCTGTTCCATGTGCTGCGGCGAGGCGTCGGCCGAGACCACGATCACCGGAATGCCGGCCAGCACATCGTCGCCCTTCAGGTGCCGCAGCAGTTCCAGCCCGCTGATGTCGGGCAACTGCATGTCGAGCAGGATCAGGTCGGGGCGCCGGTGCCTGATACCGGCCACGCCGTCCAGCCCCAGCGCCGAGCATTCCAGCACGATCTGCTCGCGCATGGCCAGCACGCCGCGCATGACCTCGACATTGATCGCGTTGTCTTCCACGTAGTGCACCAGGCGCTGCTCGTAGGGGGTGGGCCTGGCGGTGCCGGGGTCTGCCACCGGTGTGGCGGCCGCTTCCGCGGCCGGCAGGCGCAGCGTGAAGGTGGAACCGGCATCGGCCCGGCTGCTGGCTTGCAGCGTGCCGCCCATCAGTTCGGCCAGGCGACGGCTGATGACGAGGCCGATGCCCGTGCCTTCGATGCCGCTGTTCTCGCGCCCCAGTCGGTTGTAGGGCTGAAAAAGCGCCGCCATCTGGCCTTCGGTCATGCCCAGCCCGGTGTCGGCGACCGTGATCTCGACCAGGCCGTCGGCCGCGCGGTGCGAGCCGATGCTGACCTGGCCATTGCGCCGGTTGTACTTGACCGCGTTGCTCAGCAGGTTGGTCAGGATCTGCCTGACGCGTGTGGCGTCACCCCGCACGGCCGGGGCGTCCGCGGCCAGACGCTCCTCCAGCGTGAGGCCGAGCTCCGCCGCAGGTGCTTCGATCAGGGCCCGGCAGGAAGACACCAGCGGCGCCAGTGGCAGCGGCTCCAGCACCAGCGGCACCGTGCCGGCCTCCATGCGCGCCAGGTCGAGCGTGTCGTTGATCATCTCCAGCAGGTGCCACCCGGCGCGCTGGATCTGCTGTGTCCACTCGGCCTGGTGCGGCGCCAGCCCGGGCTCGTGGTCCATGCCCAGCAACTGCGCGAAGCCGATCATGGCGTTCAGCGGCGTGCGCAGTTCATGGCTCATGCGCGACAGGAAATCGCTCTTGGCGCGGTTGGCGGCCTCGGCGCGGCGCAGCGCGTCCTCCGACGCCTGCAGTTGCAGGTGTTCGGTGATGTCCTCCAGCACGCCCACGATGCGCACCACGCGGCCACGCTCGTTGCGCAGCGCCGCCGCACTCACGCGCACCCGCAGCTCTCGCTGGTCGGCACGGCGCAGCCGCACCGGTTCGAGCACGGGGTTGGGCATGCCGGCGAAGAGGTCGCGCCGCTGTCGCACCACCCGGGCCATGTCGTCGGGGTGCACGATTTCCAGCACCGAGCGTCCGCGCAGGGCACCGTTGCTGCAGCCGGTCATCTGGCACAGCTGCGCATTGCCTTCGATGATGCGGCCCCCGGGGTCGAGGAACATCATGCCGATGGGCGCATGGTCGAAGATGCTGCGCAGGCGCTGCTCGCTTTCACGCAGCGCCTGCTCGGCCCCGGCGCGCTCGGCCTCTTGCTGCTGAAGTCTGGCGGTGGCCGCCTGCACGGCCAGCTCGGTGCGCCGGCTGTGCCCGGTGACGGTGAGCAGCAGCGCGCCGAGCATCGCCGCCGAGACCAGTCCGGCCAGCGACAGCAGCCAGGTCGTTTCGCGCTGCTGGCCGGGCACGCTGGCCACGGCGGCAGCGATACGCAGTTCGTAGCTGCGGTCGCCGAGTTGCAGCGCGCGCCGGGTGGTGAAGTCGGTGTCGGTGGCCTTGTCGGTGGCGTCGCAGTCTGCAGCCCCGGCCAGGCGGCGGTGGGCTGCCGGGGCGGCGGGGTCGACCAGGCACCAGCGCAGGTCGGTCTGGTCCGCAGGTGCCAGCCCCGCCATCGCGGCCTCGGTGCGCAGGCTGACGAAGACGACACCGCTGAAGGCAGCGATGCGCGTGGCCTCGTTGTCCGGGTCACCGTCGTACAGCGCCTGGTAGACGGCGATGCCGACTTCTTCCGGCCCCGTCTGCGTGAGCCGGAAACCCGCCGTCGCGGCCGGCAGGCCGCTGCGGCGCGTGGCCAGGATGGCGGCGCGCGCCTGCGGTATCGACAGCGCGTTCAAACCCAGCGCGGTCGCGTTGCCTTCGGTCGGTACCACATGCCGCAAGGCCACCACTTCGCCGTCGGTGGCGCGTGCGGCGCCGCCGTCGCGGTCGAAGACCTGGTAGCCGGCCTGGCCCTGCGCCTGCGCCCGGGCTTCGAACGCCGGCAGCGCGTCCAGCCCCACGCGGGCGCTGAAACCCATGGCTTGCATTGGAACCGGCTGCGCCAGCCACCAGCGCGCGGCCTCGCGCAGCGCGATCGCGTCCAACTCACCGCTGGCGAGCGCCGCGCTGTGCAGCGCCTGCAGCGCATGCAGCGGCGCGCTCAGCCGCGCCTGGGCTTCCGCGGCCAGGCGGTCTGCGCCGCGCTCGAAGGTGGCCATCAGCCGTTGGCGGTCGAGCCGGTCCAGTTGGACCATCGCCGCGGCCAGCAGAGCCAGCGCCACCAGCATGGGCAGGCCCACGGTGCGCCACCGCGCGCGCCAGTCCTCGCGCGGGCGGCCGATGAGCGTGAGGGCCAGGGGCGCAGCAATGAGCACGCCCAAAGTGTCGCCGGCCCACCAGGTGAGCCAGGTCGCCGGCGCCGTGTCCACGCCAAGGATGCCGTTGAACAGCAAGGCCGGCACGCCCACGCTCGCGCTCACGGTGCAGGCCACTAAGCCGCCCAGCCCGCCGGCCAGCACGATGGCGCGCGGTGCATCCAGCGGCGCCGGCAGGCCCACGAAACGCCGAATCAGCGCCGCGCCGAGACCGGCCTGCAAGGCCGCGCCGGCACCGAGGAACAGCGGCAGCGCCAGCAGCGCCGGCCCGGCCTGGCCGCGCAGCATGCCGAGTGCGGCGTTGACAAAGAACGACCCCAGCAGCACGCCGGTCAGCGCGGCGCGTCCGAAGGTGAGGGCGGCCGCCAGCGCGATGCCGGCGGCCGGGTACAGCGGCGAGGCATATCCCGGCGGTTCGGCCAGCACCAGCCCCAGGCCGCCCACGGCTGCATAGGCCGCGGCGGTGGCGAGTGCCACGACCCAGGCCCAGGCCGTCGTGGACGCCCGTGGCGGCGGCGCCGAAAGCGGCGCGGGAAAGGTGGTCACATCGGGAGTCTCACTGCAACGGTGCCGCACGGCACCGGCCGCGATGCGCGCCTCAGACGTTGAATAGGAAGTTCAGCACGTCGCCGTCCTTGACCACATATTCCTTGCCCTCGGAGCGCATCTTGCCCGCCTCCTTGGCGCCGTGCTCGCCCTGGCAGGCGATGAAGTCGTCGAAGGCGATGGTCTGGGCGCGGATGAAGCCGCGTTCGAAGTCGGTGTGGATGACGCCAGCCGCCTGCGGCGCGGTATCGCCGATGTGGATGGTCCAGGCGCGCACTTCCTTCACGCCGGCGGTGAAATAGGTCTGCAGGCCCAGCAGCTTGAACGCAGCGCGGATGAGTCGGTTCAGCCCCGGCTCGTCCTGCCCCATCTCGTGCAGGAAGAGCGCCTTGTCCTCGTCGGACATGTCGGCCAGCTCGGCCTCGGTCTTGGCGCAGATGGCCACCACCGGGGCATTCTGCTTCGCCGCGAAATCCTCCAGCCGGGTGAGGAAGGGGTTGTCGTGAAAGCCGTCCTCGGCCACGTTGGCCACGAACATCGCCGGCTTGGCGGTGATCAGGCACAGCGGCCTGAGGATGGCGAGTTCCTCCTTGCTGAATTCGATGCCGCGCACCGCCTGCGCCTGGTCCAGCGCGGCCTGGCATTTCTCGAGCACCTTGACCAGCGCCGCGGCCTCCTTGTCGTTGCCCGATCGCGCCGCCTTCACGTAGCGGTGCAGGCTCTTTTCAACCGTGGCCAGGTCGGCCAGGCAGAGTTCGGTCTGGATGACCTCGATATCGGAGACGGGGTCCACCTTGCCGGCGACGTGGATGACGTTGTCGTCCTCGAAGCAGCGCACCACATTGACGATGGCGTCGGTTTCGCGGATGTGGCTCAGGAACTGGTTGCCCAGGCCTTCGCCCTTGCTGGCGCCGGCCACCAGGCCGGCGATGTCGACGAATTCCACGATCGCCGGCACCACGCGCTCGGGTTTCACGATGGCGGCCAGCTGCTGCAGCCGCGGGTCGGGCAGTTCCACCACGCCGACGTTGGGCTCGATGGTGCAAAACGGGTAGTTTTCGGCCGCGATACCCGCTTTGGTCAGGGCATTGAAGAGGGTCGACTTGCCCACGTTGGGCAGGCCGACGATGCCGCACTTGAGGCTCATGAGGGACTTTCGGGAGAGAAGCGGGAAACCACTGATTTTCCTACACTGCGCCGATCAACCCCAGCCAGCTGTCGTTGCACCCGCGCAGGAAGAACCTCGGCGGCGCCTTCGTCGTGCTCGTCGGCGGCGAACCCCTGGGGCCGCGGCACCTGTGGTGGAACTTCGTCTCGTCCCCGCGGCGCTCGCAGGCCGCCGACGCGGGCGGCGCGCGCATGCCCTGGTGCGGGCGGGCGCCTTCCCCCCCGGCGCCCGGCATAGCCGGCGCGTTGCCGCCGCCGCTGCGTCAGAAGCGCAGCCGCGCCAGGCCCGCCTGAGCCCTGCGCAGCGTGCGCTCCACCCCCTCCACGACCACTGCATTCATGCCGAAGGTGATGCCGCCCTGCATACGCGGGTCGGCGCGGTAGCCGGCCAGCGTGGCGCCCGGCTCGGTGCCGGTGTCAGCCGTGGCCGGGTCCACGTTGGGGATCGAGCAGCGTATGCAGGGTTTCACCAGCCGCAGGCGCACCGGGCCCGCGGGCGTGTCGAAGGTGATCTCTTCGATGTGGTCCTCGTCGAAGGGCTGCAGGCCGTCGAGCACCAGGTTGGGCCGGAAACGCTGCATCGTCACCGGCGTCGCACCGCGTGTGGCCAGGCGCTGGTTCAGGTCGTCCAGGGAAGCCCGGTTGGTCACCAGCAGCGGGAAGGCGTCGCTGAAGGCGGCTTCGGCCTGCAGCTCGCCGGTCCACTTCGGGTCGGCCAGGCGCTGCTGTTCGGGGTCGAAACGCACCAGCCGCAGCCGCTTGCCGCCGCCGATGAAGTCGCTGAACCACTGGGCCGCCAGCGCGCCCATGTCGTAGGCCTTGACCACGTCGTCCCACACGCGCACCCGTGTGGCGGCTTCCACGGTGTCAAGCCGCACGTGCAGTGCCAGCATGCCGGGGGCGCGCAGCACCAGGTCCTGGCCCTTGAAGGCGGACTGCACCAGCGCCAGCCGCGGCCATTCACGCTGCGTGAGCATGTCGCCGTGCTCGTCGACCACCATCCAGGCGCGGTCGAGGTCGAGCCCGGTCTCCACCAGCAAGGCCTCGTCCAGTGCGATGCCGGCGCAGGACTTGACCGGGTGCACGAAGAGGGCGGCAAGGGTGCAGGCGAGGTCGCTCAAGAAATCTCCGAAGGGTCATCCACTTCGCTTCATTGTGCCGCCGGGGGGCTTCCTACAATAAGCGAGTGAGTCGATATGACATTCTCGTGCGCGGCACAGGTGCCGTGGGCCTGACGGCCGCGCTGGCGCTGTCGCGCCAGGGCTGGCGCGTGGCGCTGCTGGGTGCGGCCTCGTTGCCTGCCGTCGAAGACGTGCGCGCCTATGCGCTCAACCGCAGCTCGGTGGCGCTGCTGCAGTCGCTGAAGGTGTGGGACGCCATGCCCGCCGACGCCCGCACGCCGGTCTTCGACATGCACGTGCAGGGCGACGCGCCCGGCGCCATGCTGGACTTCTCGGCCTGGACGCAGTCGCTGGGCGAATTGGCCTGGATCGTCGACGCCGCCGAACTCGAAGCCGCGTTGCGCACCGCGGCACGCTTTGCCCCGCATGTCAGCGCCGTCGACCGCGAGGCGCCGGCCACGCTGCAGGTGCTGGCCGAAGGCAAGGACTCTGCCACGCGCGCCCGGCTGGGGGTGCGCATGCCGCGCCAGGGCTACGGGCAGCGCGGCATCGCCGCGCGGCTGGTGGCCAGCCAGCCGCACGCCGGCCTGGCGCGGCAGTGGTTTCGCAGCCCCGACGTGTTGGCCCTGCTGCCGCTGGACCGCCCGCGCGCCGGCTACGGCCTGGGTCTGGTCTGGTCGGTGCCCGACGCCCGCGCCGACGAATTGATGGCCCTGCCCGACGCCGAATTCCTGGCCGAGCTCATGCACGCCAGCCAGGGTGCGGCCGGCACGCTTGAACTGGCCAGCCCGCGCGCGCAATGGCCGCTGTCGCTGGCGCGCGCCGAAACCGTGCACGGCCCGGGCTGGGTGCTGGTGGGCGACGCCGCCCACGTGGTGCACCCGCTGGCCGGCCAGGGACTGAACCTGGGCCTGGCCGACGTGGTCGCGCTGGCCGAGGTGCTGGCCGGGCGTGAGCCCTGGCGGCCGCTGGCCGACGCCCGGCTGCTGCAGCGTTACGCACGCCGCCGCATCGGCCCCACGCTGGCCATGGCCGGGCTCACCGACGGCCTGCTGCACCTCTTTGCCAGCCCGGCGCCGCTGGCGCGGGAACTTCGCAACCGCGGGCTGAGTCTCGTCAACCACCTCACGCCGCTGAAGCGGCTGCTGGCTGCGCGTGCGCTCGACGGCTGAAGCCAACCGAACCGGACCTCCACCCATGAAAAACGCGTTCTCGATCAAGCCGGCGCTGGCCGCCTCGATGCTGCTGCTGTCCTTGGGCGTGCTGGCGCAGGAGGCGGCGATCCGCAAGACCCTGGCCGAACGGCTGCCCAACCTGCCCAAGATCGACGAGGTCACGCGCACGCCGATCCCCGGCGTCTTCGAGGTGCGTTATGGCGGCACCGAGATCCTCTACAGCGACGCCACCGGCGAGCACATCCTCAGCGGTTCGCTGATCGAAACGAAGACGCGCACCGACCTCACCGAGGCGCGGCTGGAAAAGCTGCTGGCGATCGAATTCGACAAGCTGCCGCTGAAGGACGCCATGGTGCAGCGCCAGGGCAACGGCGCGCGCCGGATGGCGGTCTTCGTGGACCCCAACTGCGGGTACTGCAAACGTTTCGAGCGCGACATCGCCGGCGTCAAGGACGTCACCATCTACACCTTCCTGATTCCCATCCTGGGCGCGGATTCCACCGCCAAGTCGCGTGACATCTGGTGCGCCAAGGAGCCCATGCGCGCCTGGCGCGACTGGATGCTCGACGCCGTGGTGCCGGCCAAGGCCATGGGCAAGTGCGACGACGCGGCGATCGAGCGCAACCTGGCGTTCTCGCGCGCGCACCGCATCAACGGCACGCCGGCCGTCATCTTCGAGGACGGCACGCGCAAGCCCGGAGCCCTGCCCAAGGCCGAGGTCGAACGGCTGCTGGTGGCGGCCAGCGCCAACAAGTAGGCCTGCGGCCCCTGCCGCCGGCCGGTGGCTGCACGCTCACCCGGGCCGGCATGAGTGCGCTGCCTGCGACCCGGCCACGGACTTGGCTCGCCTGGGCGGCACTCGTGACGGCGGTGACCCTGGCCCACCTGTGGCTGGCCGGCCGTTGGCTGCCCGATCGCCTGGGCGAAGGCGCCGCCGACAGCCTGCCACGGCGCATCGAGGTGGCCTTCGTGCGTGAACTCGCCCCCACACCGCCACCGCCGCCGGCCGCCCCGGAGCCAGTGCCGCGCCGCCGCCCGCGGCCCTTGGCCGCGCCACCGGCGCCGGCCGCATCGGCAGCGCCGGCCACGGTGCAGGCCGAGGCCCGGCCCGGACCTGGGCTGCCGCCGGCGCTGGAGTGGCCCGCCGAACAGGCCTCCGAGTGGCCGACCGGGTGGCCCGCGGACGCGGGCCCGGAGCGGGCCGCGGAAACGCCCGCCGAGGCGCCACCGCAGTCGACCGCCGAGTCACCTTCGCCGACGCCACCGGCCGTGGCGGCGGCCGCCTTCGAATGGCCGCCGTCCACGCGCCTGAGTTATCGCCTGACCGGCAACTACCGCGGCCCGGTGGAAGGGCAGGCGCAGGTGGAGTGGCTGCGTGCGGGCACACGCTACCAGGTGCACATGGAGGTGAGCATCGGCCCGTTCTTCGCGCCGCTGATGAGCCGGCGCGTGGCCAGCGAAGGCGAGATCACGGCCGATGGCCTGCGGCCGAGCCGCTACGACGAGGAAACCCGCATCGTGATGCGCGACCCGCGCCGGCTCGTCATCTTCCTCGACGCCGACCGCGTGCGCCTGCCCGGCGGCGTTGAGCTGCCGCGTCCCGCAGGCGTGCAGGACAGCGCCAGCCAGTTCGTGCAGCTGACCTGGCTGTTCACCACCCGGCCCGACCTGCTGCAGCCGGGGGTGGCCATGGTGCTGCCGCTGGCGCTGCCGCGGCGCGTGCAGGACTGGGTCTACGAGGTGCAGCCACCGGAGTGGCTGTCCACGCCGGCCGGTGAAGTGCTGGCGCTGCACGTCAAGCCCAGGCGCGACGTCCTGCGCCCCGGCGACCTGGCCGCCGAGATGTGGGTGGCGCCCAGCCTGCAGTACCTGCCGGTGCGCATCGTGATCCGGCAGGACGAGGAGACCCATGTCGACCTGGTCATCGAACGCCTGCCGCTGCAGGCCGAACCCGGCCGTTGAGCGAGCACCGCAGCGCGCAGGCCCGTCACGCCGCCGTATAGTGATTGCAGAAGCCGCAAGGAGAGCCCCATGACCGAAGCCCTGATCCTGACCGAAGTGCGCCCCGGCGAGGGCGAACGCCGCACCGCCCTGATCACGCTGAACCGCCCGAAGCAGCTGAATGCGCTGAACGACGCGCTGATGGACCAACTCGGCGCCGCGCTGCTGGACTTCGACCGCGACCCCGGCATCGGCTGCATCGTGATCACCGGCAGCGAGAAGGCCTTCGCCGCCGGCGCCGATATCTCGGCGATGGCGAAGAAGACCTTCATGGAGGCGCACCACGGCGAATTCATCACGCGCAACTGGGAAACCCTGCGCCAGGTGAAGAAGCCGGTGATTGCGGCCGTTTCCGGTTTCGCCCTGGGCGGCGGCTGCGAGCTGGCCATGATGTGCGACTTCATCATCGCCGCCGAGACGGCGAAATTCGGCCAGCCCGAGATCAAGATCGGCATCATCCCCGGCGCCGGCGGCACGCAGCGGCTGCCGCGTGCGGTGGGCAAGAGCAAGGCCATGGACATGGTGCTCACCGCCCGCATGATGGACGCCGCCGAGGCCGAGCGCGCCGGGCTGGTGTCGCGCGTGGTGCCCGCCGACAAGCTGCTGGAAGAAGCGCTGGCCGCCGCCGCCGCCATCTGCGCCATGAGCGCGCCCAGCGTGGCCTTCGCCAAGGAATGCGTCAACCGCGCCTTCGAAAGCGGCCTGGCCGACGGCATGAGCTACGAGCGCCGCATCTTCCACTCGCTGTTCGCCACCGAAGACCAGAAGGAAGGCATGGATGCCTTCCTGAACAAGCGCAAACCGGCGTTCAGGCACGGCTGAGCACACAGCAGGTCGGAGGCCGAAGACGCAACTCGCAACTCGCAACTCGCAACTCGCAACGCAGAGGCGCAGAGAACGCAGAGAGCGCAGAGGAAGTCCAGAGATGCAGACGCGGGAGCCAGTTGACACCCGTGCCTGGCTTTTTCCTCTGCGTCCTCTGCGTCCTCTGCGCCTCTGCGTTGAAGATTCAGCGTTGAAGATTCAGCGTTGAGATAGGCAGCGTCTGGTGGCTGCCGCTACGGTGCCACCCAGCGCCGGCCCTTGGCGTCGAAGATGGCGCGCCGGTGGCCTTCGGCGTGCAGTTCCAGCCAGTCGACGGCCTGCACCTCGGCGGCCAGCACCGCAAAGTGCGCGCGGCTGCCGCGCTGCGGCATCGGGTGCTCGACGCTGCTGCCCGGCGGCAGCGGCGACAGATAGTCGTGCGCGGCCGGCGTCATCTTCAGTTGCGCCCAGCGTGACGAGACGGTAAGCCCCGAGGTCTGCAGCATCAGATGCACGCGCAGCCGCAGCTGCCAGCCCAAAGCGGCGGACCACAGCACCAGCGTGCCTTGCGGATGGCGCTCGGCCTGCTGCGCCTTGGCGCTGCGCGAGTCGGTGTAGATGAGCAGCGTGCGTGCCGCGGCCTCGATGTCGCGCAGCACGACGTTGCGTGCGTCGGCGCGCTCGCCGTCCACGGTGGCCAGCACACCCACGCGCCAGCGGTGGCCCTTGTCGCGCACCGCCGCGCACAGCTCGGCCCAGACAGCGGTCTCGATCTCGGCCAGTTGTTCGAGTCGCGCCCCGGGCATGGTGTGCTTTCAGCCTTCGCGCCCCGGAGCGCGGGTCATGTGGCTTCCCGGCGCAGGGCCGGGAAGAGGATCACGTCGCGGATGCTCTGGCTGCCGGTCAGCAGCATGATCAGCCGGTCGATGCCGATGCCGCAGCCGCCGGCCGGCGGCATGCCGTATTCCAGCGCACGGATGAAGTCGGCGTCGTAGTACATGGCTTCCTCGTCGCCGGCTTCCTTGTTCGCGGCCTGGGCCAGGAAGCGCGCCGCCTGGTCCTCGGCGTCGTTCAGTTCAGAGAAACCGTTGGCCATCTCGCGGCCGGTGATGAAGAGTTCGAAGCGCTCGGTGACGGCCGGGTCGGTGTCGGAGGCGCGCGCCAGCGGCGACACTTCCACCGGGTAGTCGACGATGAACGTGGGCTGCCACAGCTGCGCTTCCACCACCTCTTCGAAGACGCCGAACTGCAGTTCGGCCAGCTTCCAGTGCGCCGGCGGTTCCTCGCCCAGCGCCTTCAGCCGCGCGTGCAGCACCGCGGCGTCCTGCGTCTCGGCCGCGCTCAGGCCGGCGAAGGCCACCAGCGCCTCGCTCACCGTCATGCGCGCGAAGGGCCGGTCCAGGTCGACCTGCTTGCCGCCGTAGCTGAGCGTGGCCGTGCCGGCGGCGGCGCGCGCGGCGTGGCGCAGCACCTGTTCGGTGAAGTCCATCAGATCATGGTGCGTCCAGTAGGCCGCATAGAACTCCATCATCGTGAATTCGGGGTTGTGGCGGACGCTGATGCCTTCGTTGCGGTAGCTGCGATTGATCTCGAACACGCGCTCGAAGCCGCCCACCAGCAACCGCTTCAGGTAGAGCTCGGGCGCGATGCGCAGGAACATCTCCTGGTCCAGCGCGTTGTGGTGGGTGACGAAGGGCTTGGCGTTGGCGCCGCCCGGAATGGGGTGGAGCATGGGTGTCTCCACTTCCAGGAAACCGTGCTCGACCATGAAGTTGCGGATCGAGCTCACGGCCTTGCTGCGCGCCACGAAGCGCGCGCGCGCGGTCTCGTCGGTGATGAGGTCGACGTAGCGCTGGCGGTATTTCTGCTCCTGGTCGGCCATGCCGTGAAACTTGTCGGGCAGCGGGCGCAGGCTCTTGGTCAGCAGCCGCACGCGGGTTGCGCGGATCGAGAGTTCGCCGGTCCTGGTGCGGAAGAGGGTGCCTTCGCAGCCCAGGATATCGCCCAGGTCCCAGCGCTTGAAGGCGGCCAGCGCCTCGGGCCCCACCGCGTCCTGCGTCACGTAGAGCTGGATGCGGCCGTGCTGGTCGCCCATCGAACCGTCCTGCAGCGTGGCGAAGCAGGCACGCCCCATCACGCGCTTGAGCATCATGCGGCCGGCCACCGCCACCGTCACGGCCTGCGGCTCCAGTTCGTCGTTCGGCACCTCGCCGTAGCGGTGGTGCAACTCGGCGGCCTGGTGGCGCGGCTTGAAGTCGTTGGGGAAGGCGATGCCCGCGGCGCGCAGGGCGGCCAGTTTTTCGCGGCGTTCGGCGATGAGCTGGTTGTCGTCGGCCGCTGGGGCAGGCGCAGCGGCGGGCGGGGCGTGGGTGTCGGACATCGGGCGGGCCGGAGTGAAGGCGCGGATTTTAGGCGGCGCAGCTGACGCCGCGGCCGGCGCCGCCGGCACCGCGGCACCGCAGAGGCCGGCCCGTAGAATTCAGCGCGCGCCGCTCCCGGTGCGACCCGACATGCCCGCCACGCTGCGCACCGGCACGGCGCTCTACGCGTCGGCTCTCCTGCTCGACCGCCTGCTCGGCCTGCTGCTGCTGCCGCTGCTCACGCGCGCCCTGTCGTCGGCCGACTATGGCGCCTGGACGCAGACGGCGGTGGCCACCGGCATCCTGATGCCGGTGGTGCTGCTGGCCACGCCCACGGCGGTGGTGCGGTGGTTCTCGGGCGCGGTGGGCGCGTCGATGCGACTGCGCTTCTTCGGCCGCCTGGGCGGCGTGGCACTGGCGCTGTTCCTGGCCTGCGCGGCCTTGGTCCTGCCTTGGCGCGAACCCTTCGCCGGCGTCGTCTATGGCGAAGCCGGCCGCGGTGCCCTGGTGCCGGCGCTGCTGGCGCTGCTGGCGGCCGATGCCACGGTGGACTTCGCCACCGCCTGGCTGCGCGCCACCGCTCGAATGGGGTGGATCGCGGTCGTGCTCTCGCTGCGCAGCGCACTGCGCTTCGGTTTGGTGCTGTGGCTGGTGGGCGACGGCGGCGCAGCGCTGGCCGACTGGCTGGACGACTATGCGGCGGTGCAGTGTGCGCTGGCGTTGGGGGTGCTGGCGGTCACGTGGTTCGTGCTGAGGCGGGACGAGCGTGGTGCCGCCGCTGCGTGCGGCGCGAGGTCGGCGCCCGAATTGGGCGAACTGCTGGCCTTCTGCCTGCCGCTGGTGGCGCTGGCGCTGTTCACCGCCTTCAGCGCCAGCTTCGACCGTTTCCTGCTCGTGCAACTGCTCGGCCTGGATGCCGTGGCGGTGTATGCCGCGGCGGTCTCGCTGAGCAGCATTCCGGCGCTGTTCTACACCGTGCTCGGCTTCACGCTGTTTCCGGTGCTGGCGCGGCACTGGAGCGAAGGGCGACGTGATGAAGCGGCGCGGCTGACGACGCAGGCGCTGCAGGTGTTTGCCTTCCTGTGCCTGCCGGTGGCGCTGGTGCTGGCGCTGACCGGACCGGCGCTGCTGCCGCTGCTGAGCACGGCCGAGTACCGCGCCGAACCGGCACTCTTCGCGCTGCTGGGCCTGTCGGTGGCGGCTTTCGGCGTGTACCAGATCTTGCTCTACGCGCTGCTGCTGGACGGCCGCAGCCGGCAGGTGCTGGCACTGGCGGTGGCGGCGGCGGCGCTGAATGCGCTGCTCAACCTGCTGCTGGCGCCGCGCTGGGGCACGGTCGGTGCGGCCGCGGCGGCGGCCGCTTCCAACGCGGCCATGGTGCCGTGGGCGGCGCGACTGGCGGCTCGCGCCATGCCGTGGTCGTTTCCATGGCTGCAACTGGCCAGCGTGGCCTGGCGCGCGACGCTGGCGGCACTGCCGCTGGCCTGGGCGGCGTGGCCGTGGCACGCAGCCGCGCCGGTGTCTTGGGCGCGGGTGATCGGCGCGCTGGTCCTGGGGTCGGGTCTTTACTTCACATTGGACTGGCGCCGTGCCGGGTCGACAGCCCGTATGCTGCTGCCCAAATGATGCCCTTGCGATGAGCGGCGCCACTTCCCGAGCGGCCTTCGACCAGCAATACACGCTGACCGCGCGGCAGTACCTGTCGCAGGTGGACTTCTACACCTGGACGCGGCATTACCACGTACTGCGCGACCTGTGCGAACTCGTGCAGGGCGACGTGCTCGAAGTCGGCACCGGCGACGGCGTGGTGCGCCGCTGCCTGCAGCCGCTGGTGCGCAGCTATACGGTGGTCGACATCAATGCGCAGTTGCAGCCCGACGTGCTGGCCGACCTGCGCCAGCCGCAGCCGACACTGGCCGCGCGCTTCGACGCCGTGGTCTGCACCGAGGTGCTGGAGCACATGCCGTTTTCCGACCTGCCGCTGTGCCTGGCGCAGCTGCACGGCTTCCTGCGGCCCGGCGGCCTGCTGTTCCTGACGCTGCCGCATCGCAAGGGCCACATGCTGGTGGTGACACCGCGCCAGCGGCTGCTGAAGTGGCGCTTTCCGGTGGGGCTGACGAACCTGGGCGAGGCCTGGAACCGCTTCGTGCGCCGACGCATCTGGATCGACCCGCACCACTGCTGGGAAATCGGCGACGGCCAGGTCGCGCGCGGTCAGGTCGAGGGCTTGCTGCGCGCCGCCGGGCTGGCCACGGAGCGCTTCGCCGAACTGCCGTATTGCGACTACTGGGTGCTGCGCCGCGCCGCGCCGGGTGGCGCATGAAGCTGTTGCTGGTGAGCTACCACTACCCGCCGATGGGCGGCGCCGGCGTGCAGCGGGCGCTGAAGTTCAGCAAGTACCTGGGCGACTTCGGCGTGCAGTGCACGGTGCTGGCGGCACAAGACCCCAGCTATCAGCAGGACGCATCGCTGCTGGCCGAGATCCCCGGCGAAGTGCCTGTGCTGCGCATCGAGCATCGGCCGCTGCTGCAGCGGGCGCTGGCCTGGCGCAGCGGCGCCGGGCGAGGCGCGGCTGCGGCGGCAGCGCCGGCCCAAGCGGCGGCATCGACCCAGCTCGCCCGCACGCCGGCGCCCACCGGCGCCGGCCGGGCGACGGCCGGCGCCAGCCGCCACCGGCTGCGCGACGCCGCCCTGGCCGCCTACGCCAGCGTCCACTTCCCCGACGACAAGGCCGGCTGGGCGCGGCGCGCGCGGGCGCCGGCGCTGGCCCGGTTGCGCGAAGAACGCTTCGACCTCGTCTTCAGCACCGCGCCACCGATGTCGGCCCACGCCCTGGCTGCCACGCTGGCACGCAGGGCGGGCCTGCCCTGGGTGGCCGACTACCGCGACCTGTGGACCGAGAACCCGGCCTATGCCGCCCCGGCCTGGCGCCGCGCGCTGGACCGCCGCACCGAAGCGGCCTGGCTGGCGCAGGCGGCCGGTGTGGTCACGGTGACGCCTTCGTGGCAGCGGCTGCTGGCGGCGCGGCTGGGGTCGGGTCGGCCGGTGGCTTTCATCCCGAACGGCTATGACGAGGCCGACTTCGCGGCGCTGTCGCCGGCCCCGCGCGCCGACGGTGTCTTCCGGCTCGTCCACACCGGCGCCTTTTACGGCCCGCGCGACCCGGGCACCCTGCTCGAGGCCCTGGCGTTGTACCTGGTCAGCGCGTCGCCGGCCGCGCGTCCGCTGCGCCTGCGGCTGGTGGGCATGATGGGCAGCCGCTTCGCCGAGAAGCTGCGCGCTTTCGAGGCCCGGCACCCGGGCGTCGTCGAACAGCGTCCCTACGTGCCGCACCACGAGGCGCTGGCCGAGATGCTGGCCGCCGATGCCTTGCTGCTGGTGGTGGGCGCGGGCGGCGGCCAGCGCGCCCGCGCCACGGTGGCCGGCACGCTGCCGGGCAAGATCTTCGAGTACCTGCGCGCGGCGCGTCCGCTGCTGCTGTTGGGTGACGAAGCCGGCGACGCGGCGGCACTGCTGCGCCAGCACGGCCGCGGCTGGGTCGCCGACGAAACGCAGCCGGCGGCCATCGCCGCTGCCTTGCGGCAGATGATGCAGAACGTCGCCGAGGCGTCGACGGCACCCGCGCCCAGCGTGGCGCGGTTCGAGCGCCGCGCGCTGGCCGGCGAACTGGCGCAGTTCCTGCGCCGCTGCCGCGAAGGCGTGCCGCCATGAAGCGCCACCTGTGCCTGCTGGGCGACGCCAACAGCGTGCACCTGCAACGCTGGGCGCAGGAGATGCTCGCGCGGGGCTGGCGCGTTTCGGTGGTGACGGCGCGGCCGGCGCCCATCGACGGCGTCGAACAGCGCGTGCTGGCGCCGGTGCAGCGCCAGACCGACTGGCTGTGGCGCGTGAGCGCCGCGCGGCGGCACGTGCAGGACCTGGCGCCCGATATCGTGCACGCTCACTACGTCACCTCCTACGGCACGCTGGCGGCGCGCTGCGGCCGCCGCCCGCTGGTGATGACGGCCTGGGGCAGCGACCTGCTGGTGACGCCGCGCCAGAGTGCGCTGCTGCGCTGGCTCACCGGCTGGACGCTGCGCCAGGCCGACCTCGTCACCGGCGATTCGCAGGACCTGGTGGAGGCCATCGACGCCTACGGTCCGCGCCGCCCTGCGGTGCGCATCCACTGGGGCGCCGACACAGCGCGCTTCCACCCCGCGCCGTGGGCCGCCAAGGCGGGTTTCGGCATCGCCAGCCTGCGCGCCTGGGACGAAAACTACCGCATCCAGGTCATCGTGGCCGCGCTCGGCCGGCTGCTGCAGGCCGCCCCCGAGGCGCCGGTGCACCTGCATCTGCTGGGCGGCGGCCCGCGCGAGGCCGAGCTGCGCGCGCAGGTGCGCACGCTGGGACTGCAGGACCAGGTCACGTTCCACGGCCGCGTCGGCGACGCCGAGATGCAGGCCGTGCTGGCGCAGTGCAAGGTGTCGGTGTCGGTGCCGCTGAGCGACGCCACCTCGGTGGCCATGCTGGAGAGCATGGCCTGCGGTCTGCCGGTGCTGGCCAGCGACCTGCCGGCCAACCGCGAATGGCTGGGCGACAACGAGGGCCTGTGGGTGCCGGCCGCGGGCCGCGACAGCGATGCCGACGCCGCGCTGGCCGCCGCTGTGCTGGCACTGTGGCGGGACGACGCCCGGGCGCAGCGGCTGGGCGAGCGCAATCTGGCGCGCATCCGGCACGACGGCCGGCGCGAAACGCAGATGGACGCCATGGCGGCCTGGTACAGGCGGCTGCTGGCGGAAGCGGGTCGCGAAGGCCGCAAGGGTCTGGAGGGCCGCCGTGCCACCGGGCGGGGAGGGCGCTGATGGCCGGCGAGCACCTCGTCAGCCTCATCGTGCCCTGCCGCAACGAGGCTGCACATGTCGACGCCTTCTGCGCCGATGCACTGCGCCAGGTGCTGCCGCCGCCCTGGACGCTGGAGCTGATCGTGGCCGACGGCGCCAGCGACGACGGCACGCGCCAGCGCCTGCAGGCGCTGGCGGCCACCGAACCGCGGCTGCGCGTGGTGGACAACCCGGCGCACTTCGTCGCCGCCGGCCTGAACCGCGCTCTGGCCGTGGCGCAGGGCAGCGTCTTGGTGCGCATGGACGTGCACACGCGATATGCCCCCGACTACGTGGCGCAATGCCTGGCCGCGCTGCAGCGCAGCGGCGCCGACAACGTGGGCGGGCCGTGGCGCGCCGAAGGCGCCGGCGGCTGGGGGCGAGCCATCGCCGCCGCTTTCCAGTCGCGCTGGGTGGCCGGCGGCGCACGCTCGCGCGACCTGGCATTCGAGGGCGAGGTCGACACCGTGTATCTGGGCTGCTGGCCGCGTGCCAGCTTCCAGCGCTTCGGCGGTTTCGACGAGGCGCTGGTGCGCAACCAGGATGACGAGCACAACCTGCGCATCGTGCTCGGCGGCGGGCGGGTGTGGCAGAGCGCGGAAATCCGATCCACCTACCGGCCGCGCGACTCTCTCGCGGCGCTGTGGCGGCAGTGGCTGCAATACGGCTACTGGAAGCCCTTCGTGATGAAGAAACACGGCCAGGCGGCGGCGCTGCGCCACCGCGTGCCGGGGATCTTCGTCGCGGCGCTGGGCCTGGCGGCGCTGGGGGCACTGGCCGGTTGGCCGGCGCCGCTGCTGTCCTTGCTGGGCATCTATGCGCTGGCGGTGGCGGTGCTGTCGGTGCGGGTGGCTGCCGGGTCGTCGTGGGCCTTGCTGTGGCGGCTGCCGCTGGTGGTGGCGGCGCAGCAACTGGGTTACGGCATCGGCACACTCTTCGGCCACTGGGACGCCTGGCGCCACGGCCGCGGCCGCGAGCGCTTTGCGCGCCTGACACGATGAACGATCCCGGCCACGACGAAGCCCGCGCCATCGCCGAGCGTTATGCGCGGCGCGACGTGGGCGACCGCTACCACCCGCTGCGGCCCGAGATCTGGCAGGCGCGCCAGGAACGCGAGCGCGCCCTGATTTCGCTGCTGCGGCGCCATGTGCGCGGCCCGCTGGCCGGACTGGACGTGCTGGAAGTGGGCTGCGGCCACGGCGACAACCTGCTCGAACTGCTGCGCCTGGGCTTCGACCCGGCGCGCCTGGCGGGCAACGAACTGCTGCCCGAGCGCGTGGCGGCGGCGCGCCAGCGCCTGCCTGTGGCGACCCGGCTGCTGGAAGGCGACGCGACGCAGTTGGCGCTGCCCGACGGCAGCCTGGACATCGTCTATGCCTCCACCGTGTTCAGCTCGATCCTCGACGATGCCTTCCAGCAGCGCCTGGCCGGGGCGATGTGGCGCTGGGTGCGCCCGGGCGGCGCCGTGCTCTGGTACGACTTCACCCTGGACAACCCGCGCAACACCGATGTGCGTGCCGTGCCCTTGCGTCGGCTGCGCTCGTTGTTTCCGGCCGGCCGCATCGACGCCCGCCGCGTGACGTTGGCGCCGCCCATCGGCCGCCACGTCGTGCGCCTGCACCCGGCGGCGTGGCGACTGTTCAATGCCTTGCCCCTGCTGCGCACCCATGTGCTGGCGTGGGTCGCCAAAACCGAGTGAGAAGCCCATGAGCACCGCGCTGCCGTTCCTTCCCTTCGCCCTGCCCGAGATCGGCGACGAAGAGATCGCTGAAGTCGTGGACACGCTGAAGAGCGGATGGGTCACCACCGGCCCCAAGGCGCGGCGCTTCGAGCAGGACTTCGCGGCCTTCCTGGGCGACCCGGGCCACGACGACAGCCGCGGCGACGCGCTGCACTGCGTGGCCGTCAATTCCGCCACCGCCGGCCTGCACCTGGCGCTGGAGGCCTTGGGCATCGGCCCGGGCGACGAGGTCATCACCACCACGCACACCTTCACCGCCACCGCCGAAGTGGTGCGCTACCTGGGGGCCGACGTGAAGCTGGTCGACATCGACCCGGCCACGCTGAATATCGACCCCGTGGCGGTGGCCGAAGCGGTCACGTCGCGAACCAAGGCCATCGTGCCGGTGCACTTCGCCGGGCTGGCGGCCGACATGCCGTCGCTGCTCGAACTGGCGGCCGACTGCGACCTGAAGGTGGTGGAAGACGCCGCGCACGCGCTGCCCACCACCTGCGGCGGCCAACTCGTCGGCACGCTCGACAGCGACGCCACGGTGTTCAGCTTCTACGCCAACAAGACCATCACCACCGGCGAGGGCGGCATGCTGGTGACCCGTGATGCGGCGTTGGCCGCACGGGCCCGCACCATGCGCCTGCACGGCATGAACCGCGACGCCTTCGACCGCTTCACGGCCAAGGTGCCGAGCTGGTTCTACGAGGTCGTGGCGCCGGGCTTCAAATACAACCTGACCGACATCGCCGCGGCCTTGGGCATTCACCAGCTGAAGAAGGCGCACGCTTTCCAGCAGCGCCGCGCCGCCATCGCGGCCGCGTACGACGCCGCCTTCGCCGACCTGCCGCTGCGGCTGCCACCTCAGCCCGCGCCGGGCGACCGGCATGCCTGGCACTTGTACGTGCTGCGCCTGGGCGACGGCGTCGGCGTCGGGCGCGACCGTTTCATCGAGCGCCTGTTCGAGGCCGGCATCGGCTGCAGCGTGCACTACATCCCGCTGCACCTGCACCCCTACTGGCGCGACCGCTATGCGCTGCAGCCCGCGATGTTTCCGCACAGCCAGCATGCCTTCGAGCGAATGCTGAGCCTGCCGATCTACACGCGCATGAGCGACGACGACGTGCAACGGGTGGCGCAGGCCGTGCGCGCGGCGTTACGATGAAAGCCTCTCGTGGAGGCACACCATGAATGCACTTGCTCAGCCGAAACTGTCGCTCGAGGCCTTCCTGGCTTGGGAAGAGGGCCAAACCGAGAAGCATGAATTCCATCGTGGAGAGGTCTTCGCGATGACGGGCGCGCGTCGGGTGCACGGCAGAGTGCAGGGTAATATTGCTCGCGAGCTGGGCAATCAGTTCAAGGGCTCGAAGTGCCAGGTCTTCTCCGACACGATGAAGGTCCAGATCGGCGACGACACGATCCTCTACCCCGACGTTTTCGTCACCTGCGACCGCGCCGACCTTGCC
Source organism: Rubrivivax sp. (assembly GCA_034522875.1). GTDB lineage: Bacteria > Pseudomonadota > Gammaproteobacteria > Burkholderiales > Burkholderiaceae_C > Rubrivivax. The sequence continues at coordinate 104,890 of JAXHKY010000037.1, forward strand.
ACCGAATTGGTCTTCCGCGCGCCGACCCTGATCGTCGAAGTGCTGTCGCCCAGCACCCAAGCCTACGACCGCAGCCAGAAATTCGCCCTTTACCGCCGTATCGCGGCGCTGAAGGAATACATCCTGGTGGACCCCGACACCCGCCGCGTCGAGGCCTTCCGCCGCAACGCCGAAGACCAGTGGGTGCTGCACGACATGAGCGACGGTGACGCGCTCGAAGCGGCCAGCGTGGGCGCGCGCATCACGCTGGCCGACGTGTTCGACGGCGTCGACCCGCCGGCCGACGCGGCCACCGCCGCGACCGAACCCGCCTGAAGCAGCCCAAGTTGGCCTTGGCCAAGCGCGCCTTCGACCTGCTCGGCGCCACGCTGGCCCTGCTGCTTCTCATCCCCCTGCTGCTGGCCGCGGCGCTGGCCATCAAGCTGGACTCGCCCGGGCCCGTCTTCTACCGCCAGCAGCGCGTGGGCCGCCATGGCGTGCCGTTCTTCATTCACAAGTTCCGCACCATGCGCCACGGCGCCGGCGGGCCGCTGCTGACCGTGGGCGACGACCCGCGCATCACGCGCGTGGGCGCCTTCCTGCGCCGCACGCGCATCGACGAGCTGCCGCAGTTCATCGACGTGCTGCAGGGCCACATGAGCCTGGTCGGCCCGCGCCCCGAGGTGCCGCGCTACGTGGCGCAGTACCCGCCGGAGCTGCGCCAGCGCGTGCTGGCCGTGCGCCCCGGCATCACCGACCCGGCCTCGCTGGCGTACATCGACGAAGCCCGGCTGCTGGCCGCAGCCGCCGACCCCGAGCGGGAGTATGTTCAGGTCATCCTGCCGGCCAAGCTGCGGCATGCGGCCGACTACGCCGATCGGGCGTCGCTGGCCACCGACCTGGGCGTGCTGTGGCGCACGCTGCGCCTGCTGCTGCGACAGGTGTGAGAAGACCTGAATTGTACAACTTCAAAGTTAAAGTTTGAAACTGTACAATCCTGACATCATGATTCCTCGCAGTGCCACCGCCACGCTGCTGCAACAGGCCCGCGGCTTCCCGGTACTGGCCCTGACGGGCCCGCGGCAGTCGGGCAAGACCACGCTGGCGCGCAGCGCCTTCGCTGACCTGCCGTACGTGAACCTGGAAGACCCCGACACCCGCGAACGGGCCCTGGCCGACCCGCGCCTTTTCCTGGACCGGCTTCGCGGCGGCGCCATCCTCGACGAAGTGCAGCGCACCCCCGACCTGCTTTCGTATCTGCTGGGCGTGGCCGACGCCGCCCACGAGATGGGCCGCTGGGTGCTCACGGGTTCGCAGCAGTTCGGCCTGATGGACGGCATCGCCCAGTCGCTGGCGGGGCGCGCCGGCATGCTGACGCTGCTGCCACTGGCGCACAGCGAACTCGTGGCAGCCGCCGGCAGTGCCTTGACGCTGGAAGAGCGCCTGTGGCGCGGCGGCTACCCGGCCCTGCACGCGGCGCACCGCGGGCCCGAGCCGACGCACTGGTTCTCGGCCTACGTCGCCACCTATCTTGAACGCGACGTGCGGCAGCTGCTCAACGTCGGCAACCTGATGACCTTCCAGCGCTTCCTGGCCATGTGCGCCGCACGCAGCGGCCAGTTGCTCAACCTCAACAGCCTGGCGTCCGACTGCGGCATCAGCCAGCCGACGGCGCGGCAGTGGCTCACGGTGCTGCAGGCCAGCCACCTGGTGACGCTGTTGCCGCCTTACCACCGCAACTTCGGCAAGCGTCTGGTCAAGACGCCCAAGCTCTACTTCCTGGACAGCGGGCTGCTGTGCCACCTGCTGCGCATTGCCACGCCGGCCGACTTGCAGGTGCATGCGGCCCGCGGCGCCGTCTTCGAGACCTGGGCCGTGGCCGAGACGCTGAAACACCGCTACAACCTGGGCCTGCCCGCCGACCTGTTCTTCTGGCGCGACAACCACGGCCTGGAGGTCGACCTCGTCTTCGAGCACCGCGGCCGGCTGCACAGCGTGGAGTGCAAGTCGGGCACCACCTACGCGGCCGACTGGATGGCGGCGCCGCGCCGGTGGCAGCAGGCCGCCGGGGGTGTCGCCGCGCCACCGGTGCTCCTGTATGGCGGCGACCAGAGCCACGAACGCGCCGACCACCGCGTACTGAGCTGGCGCGACCTGGGCCTGGCGGCGGCGCAATGAGGCGCATGACCACGTCCGCCGCCCCCGGCTTCTGGCACCGCCTGGACCTCTTCCTGGCGCGGTTGCGCCCGCACCGCGAACCGCTGTCGCTGCTGGTGGACGCGGCCGTGGTGGCCGCCTGCTGGAACGTGACCTACCTCTTCCGCCTGGGCTTCGAGCGCTGGATCAGTGCCCGGCCGTCCTACGACGGCTGGGTGCTGCTGGGCATCGTGGCCGCCTACACCGGTGCCAGTCTGCTGTTCAAGGTGCCGCAGAGCATGTGGCGCTTCGCTGGCTTCGGCGAGATCAAGCGCCTGACCCTGGCCTGCGCGCTGGCCGGTGCCGCCAGCGCCGTGGTGGTCATGGGCCTGGGGCTGGTGAAGATCCCGCGCGCCGTGCTGGCGCTGCACCCGGTGGTCGCCCTGATGGGCCTGAGCCTGGTGCGCATCGGCTACCGCATGCTCTACGAACATGCGCGCGCGCAGATCGCCGGCCAGAGCGGCGAGATCCGACGCGCGCTGGTGATGGGCGCGGGGCAGGCGGCGCGGTTGCTCATCGCCGGGCTGCACCGCCAGGGCTGGACGGTGCTGGGCCTGTTCGACGACGACCCCGCCAAGCAGCGCGCGCGCATTGCCGGCGTGCCGGTGCTGGGGCCGCTGGAGGCGTTGCGCGGCAGTATCCAGCCCGGCACCGCCACGCATGTCATCGTGGCCCTGCCCTCGGCCAGCTTCGCACAGCGCCGGCGCGCGCTGGACATCGCCGCCGGCACCGGCCTGCCGGTGCTCACCGTGCCCAGCGCGGTCGAACTGCGCGAAGGCCAGGCCCGCGTGGAGCGCTTGCGCAATATCGAACCCGACGACCTGCTGGGCCGCGAGCCCGTGGTGCTGGACGAAGCGGGTATCGCGCAGGTGCTGCAGGGCAAGACCGTGCTCGTCACCGGTGCCGGCGGCAGCATCGGCAGCGAGCTGTGCCGGCAGGTGGCGCGCCTGCAGCCGGTGCGGCTGGTGCTGGTCGAGCTGAGCGAGTTCAACCTCTACGCCATCGAGCAGGAACTGACCGCGTCCTTCGCGCAGCTGGAACTGGTGCGGCTGATCGGCGACGTGAAGGACCTGGCGCAGATGCGCGCCCTCTGCAGGCGTTGGCGGCCGCAGGTGGTGTTCCACGCCGCGGCCTACAAGCACGTGCCGCTGATGGAGGAGCACAACGCCGCCGCGGCGCTGCGCAACAACACGCTGGGCACCTGGCACGCGGCGCTGGCCGCGGCCGAGGCCGGCGCCGAGCGCTTCGTGCTCATCAGCACCGACAAGGCGGTGAACCCCACCAACGTCATGGGCGCCACCAAACGCGCGGCCGAGATGGTGGTCAGCGCGATGGCCGCCGAGCACCCCGGCACGCGCTTCATGGCCGTGCGCTTCGGCAACGTGCTGGGCAGCAGCGGCAGCGTGATCCCCAAGTTCAAGGAGCAGATCGCCAAGGGTGGCCCGGTGACGGTGACGCACCCGGACATCATTCGCTATTTCATGACCATCCCCGAGGCCGCGCGCCTGGTGCTGCAGGCGGCGGCCGTGGGCGAAAGCGGCCAGGTGCTGGTGCTCGACATGGGCGAGCCGGTGAAGATCGTCGACCT
>JAXHKY010000038.1:0-10640 GCA_034522875.1 Rubrivivax sp.
ACGATCGCCGACATCCAGCAAGCCCGAATTCCCGCCTCGTTGATCGCCGGGGTGACCGCCGCGGCGCGCACCAGGCGCGGCAGGCTGCGCGCGCTGGTCGTGCCGCCGGTTGAAGCGGTATTGCACTTCGGCAAGGTATCGATGAGCGTACTTGGCGAACTTGATCGCGTGGTAGGTGCCTGCCATCGCCGTCTTCAGGTTGCCCAGAATGGTGTTGACGGCCCAGCTCTTCCACCTCGACGCTGGCCCGCCCGCCACCGGTCACCCCCGCCGCAGATTCGTTCTCCCCATGCCCCGCGGCCACGGCATTCGGCAGGCCTGACGCGGTCCTCGGAGTCGGGCGCAGCCGTCCTCCGGCGCCGACCCGAACGATCGCCGCGCGCTGGGGCCCCTGCTGCGGGACGTGCAGACGCCCTAGAATGCTGTGCTGCACCAACGCCGGCCTTCGCGCGACGAGCTGAGCCGCCTGAACGTCTGGCCCATCGCAGCGACCGCGCAGCCGGCGCGTTGCGTTTCCCCATTCACGCATCCCGGCCGCCGAGCCGCCGGGACGGAGCCTTCGATGACCCCCCCACCCCCACCTTCGCTGCTTGGCCGCATCGGCATGGCGTTCAGCGCGTTCTTCGGCGTGCTCGGCGACGCCCAGCTGGCTGCGCGTTTCGCCGCCTTGCGTCACGGCGCCGATGCGCCGCCGCCCGCCCCAACGCTGAAGCAGGCCACCCCCGACGCCGCACTGCAACTGCTGGCGCTGCTGCAGCGCGAGGCCCGCCTGATCGACTTCGCCGGCGAGAGCCTCGCGGCCTACGACGACGCGCAGATCGGCGCCGCGGCGCGCGTGGTGCACGACGGCTGCGCCAAGGTGCTGCGCGAGCACTTCAGCATCGTGCCGGTGCGCGCCGAGGCCGAAGGCAGCGCGCATCACGCTGGCCGCCCGGCTTCGACGCCGCGGCCGTGCGCCTGACCGGCAACGTGGTCGGCCAGCCGCCGTTCAGCGGCAGCCTGAGCCACCGCGGCTGGCGCGTGGCCGAGGTGCGGCTGCCCAAGCTGGCCAAAGGCCACGATGCCGCGCGTGCTGGCGCCGGCGGAGGTGGAGCTGTGACCGTCGACGCCCGCACCCCGCTTACGCCATCGGCATCGACCTCGGCACCACCCACAGCGCGCTGGCCTGGGTCGACCTCGCCGCCAGCGACGGCGAGAAGACAGCGCACGGCGTGCTGCCGCTGCCGCAACTGACGGCGCCCGGCACGGTCGAGTCGCTGCCGCTGCTGCCGTCCTTCCTGTACCTGCCGCATGCCGACGAACTGGCGCCCGGCGAGCTGGCGCTGCCCTGGGCGGCCGAGGGCCGCCAGGCGGTCGGCGAGCTGGCGCGCAGCCGCGGCGCGACGACGCCGATCCGGCTGGTGTCCAGCGCCAAGAGCTGGCTCTGCCACGCCGGCGTCGACCGCCGCGCGCCGATCCTGCCGCACGACGCGCCGCCCGAGGTGGCGCGGGTCTCGCCGCTGGAGGCCTCGGTGCGCTACCTCGAGCACCTGCGCAACGCCTGGGACCACGCCCACCCCGACGCACCGTTCAGCGCGCAGGACGTGACGGTGACGATCCCCGCCTCCTTCGACCCCGCCGCGCGCGAGCTGACGGTCGAAGCCGCCACGGCCGCCGGCTACCCGCCGCTGACGCTGCTGGAAGAGCCGCAGTCGGCGCTGTACAGCTGGATCCAGGCCAGCGGCGGCGCGTGGCGCAAGCAGGTGCGGCCGGGCGACATCATCCTCGTCGTCGACGTCGGCGGCGGCACCAGCGATTTCTCGCTGATCGCCGTGCTGGAACGCGAGGGCACGCTCGAGCTGCACCGCGTCGCGGTCGGCGAGCACATCCTGCTCGGCGGCGACAACATGGACCTGGCGCTCGCCCACGTCGTCGCGCGCAAGCTGGCCGCCGCCGGCAGCACGCTCGACGCCTGGCAGATGCGGGCGCTGACCTACGCCTGCCGCGGCGCCAAGGAGGCGCTGCTGGCGGGCACCGACGCGCCGGCAGCGTGCCCATCGTCGTGCCCAGCCGCGGCAGCAAGCTCGATCGGCGGCTCGATGCGCACCGAGCTGACGCGCGACGAGCTGATGGCGACGATCGTCGAAGGCTTCTTCCCGCAGGTTGAGGTGTCGGCGCGGCCGCAGAGCCGCGTGCGCGCCGGCCTAGCGCAGCTCGGCCTGCCCTACGCGCAGGACGCCGCGGTCACGCGTCACCTGGCGGCCTTCCTTAGCCGGCAGCGCGGCGCGGTGGCCGAGCTGGAAGGCTTCAGCGGCGCCATGCAGGCCGGCGCCAGCTTCCTGCACCCGACCGCGCTGCTGTTCAACGGCGGCGTCTTCAAGTCGCCGCTGCTCAGCCAGCGCGTGCTGGCCTCGGTCAACGCCTGGCTCGCAGCGGAAGGGGCCGCGCCGGCACGCCAGCTGGCGGGCGCCGACCTCGACCTGGCGGTGGCGCGCGGCGCCGCCTACTACGGCTACGTGCGGCGCGGGCGCGGCGTGCGCATTCGCGGCGGCACCGCGTTCGCTTACTACATCGCGGTCGAGTCGGCGATGCCGGCGGTGCCCGGCGTCGAGCCGCCGGTGCAGTCGCTCTGCCTGGCGCCCTTCGGCATGGAAGAAGGCACCGACGCCGAGCTGCCGGCGCTGGAACTCGGTCTGGTGGTCGGCGAGCCGGTGCACTTCCGCTTCTTCGCCTCGTCGGTGCGGCGGCACGATGTCGTTGGTACGCTGCTCGACAGCTGGGCAGACGACGAACTGCAGGAGCTGGACGCGATCAGCGCCACGCTGCCGACCGAAGGCCGCAACGCCGGTGACGTGGTGCCGGTGCGACTGCACGCGCGCGTTACCGAAGCCGGCACGCTGGAACTGGAGGCGGTGCCGCGCAGCGGCGACGAGCGCTGGAAGCTCGAGTTCGACGTGCGCGGCGAGCGGCGAACGCGCCGCAAGCCGCGACGTGAGCGACGGCTAGCGACGGTGCGTGCATGCGACGCGCTGCGCGCTACATGACGTCGGCATCGACCTCGGCACGACGCACACCGTCGTCGCCTACGCACCGGCGGCGGGCCGGGTGTCGGACGCGACGGTCAAGCTGTTCGAGATCGAACAACTGGTGGCGCCGGGCGAGGTGGCGGCGCGACCGCTGCTGCCTTCGCTGCGTTACCACCCGACGGCCGGTGAGCTGGCCGCCACGGACCTAGCGCTGCCCTGGGGCTCGGCGGCTGACGGCGCGGTCATCGGTCAGCTGGCGCGCCAGCTCGGCGCGCAGGTGCCGGGCCGGCTGGTCAGCAGCGCGAAGAGCTGGCTGTCGCACGCCGCGGTCGACCGGCTGGCGCCGATCCTGCCATGGGGCGCGCCGGACGAGGTGCCCAAGGTGTCGCCGGTGGCGGCCAGCGCCAGCTATCTGGCGCACCTGCGCGCGGCCTGGAACCAGCGTTTCCCGCAGGCGCGGCTCGAAAGCCAGGAATTGGTGCTGACCGTGCCGGCCTCGTTCGACGACGCGGCCCGGGCGCTGACGCTGCAGGCGGCGCGCGAGGCCGGGCTGCCCACGCTGCGCCTTCTCGAGGAGCCGCAGGCGGCGCTGCACGACTGGCTGTTCCGCCATCGCCGCACGCTGGCGGCCGAATTGGCCGACACGAAGTTGGTGCTGGTCTGCGACGTCGGCGGCGGCACCACCGACCTGAGCCTGGTGCGCGTCGCGCATGAGGCCGGCGAGCCGCGGCTCGAACGCTTCGCGGTCGGCCGCCACCTGATGCTCGGCGGCGACAACATGGACCTGGCGCTGGCCCACGTGGTCGAGGGACGGCTGGCCACGCCCGATGCTCCGCGGCTGTCGGCCGCGGCGGTGGCGCAGTTGGTCGAACGCTGCCGCAGCGTGAAGGAACGGCTGCTCGCCGCCGACGCGCCCGAGCGCGCCGCCGTCACGTTGCTGGCCGCAGGCTCGAAGCTGATCGGCGGCGCGCGTTCGGCCGACCTTAGCCGCGACGAGGTCGAGCGCCTGGTGGACGACGGCTTCTTCCCGGACGGCGCGCCCGACGAGCTGCCGCGGCGCGAGCGCGCGGCCGGCGGCCTGGTCGCCTTCGGCCTGCCCTACGCCAGCGACCCGGCGGTGACGCGCCACATCGCCGCTTTTCTGCAGCAGCACGCCCAGGCCGGTTGGCCCGATGCGCTGCTGCTGAACGGCGGCGTGTTCCGCGCTGCCCACATCGCGCAGCGCCTGCGGGCAACGCTGGAGAGCTGGCGCGGCGCGCCGCTGAAGCTGCTGCACAACGCCGACCCCGACATCGCGGTCGCGCGCGGCGCAGTCGCCTACGCGCTGGCGCGCCGCGGCAAGGCGCCGGCGATCGGCGGCGGCTCGGCGCGCAGCTACTTCCTGGTCATCGACGGCGGCGGCTCGAAGCGCGGCGTGTGCGTGCTGCCGCGCGGCACCGAGGCGGGACGCGAGTTGGCGCTTCAAGGCCGCAGCTTCGCGCTGAAGAGCGGCCAGCCGGTGCGCTTCGACCTTGTCGCCACGACCATCGGCGACGCGCGGGTCGGCGACCTGGTCGAGTTGGCCGAACTCGACACGCAGCCGTTGCCGCCGCTCGCCGCCGTTCTGCCGGGCGACGACGGCGCGGCGCGCCGCGAACTGCCGGTGCGGCTGGCGTCGATGCTGACCGAGGTGGGCACGCTGGCCCTGCACTGCATCACTGCCGACGACCCCGCGCGACGTTGGCAACTCGAGTTCAACCTGCGTGGCGACGGCGCGCCAACGCCGCCAACCGGCCTGCCGCCGCGCTTTGACGACGCGTTGGCGGCGATCGAGCGTGTGTTCGGCGCGCGCGACCGCCAGGCCGACCCGAAGGCGGTCAAGCAGCTTCGCGCCCGGCTCGAAGCACTGCTCGGCGAGCGCGAGCGCTGGACACTGGGCACGCTGCGCGCGCTGTACGACGCGCTTGCGCAGCGCGCCCGCGCGCGCCGCCGTTCGGCCGAACACGAGCGGCTGTGGCTGAGCCTGGCCGGCTGGTGCCTACGCCCCGGTTTCGGCGATGCGCTCGACAGCTGGCGCGCCGAACAGCTGTGGCGGCAGTACGAGCAGGGCGTGCAGCACGGCCACGACGCGCAGGTCAACGCCGAGTGGTGGACGCTGTGGCGCCGCGTCGCCGGCGGCCTGGACGCGGCGGCGCAGCAGCGGCTACTGCAGGACTTCGCCTTCAACCTGCGCGGCGCCGAACTCGGCGGCAAGGCCGAACGGCCGCCGCGGCTGGTCAAGGGCAACTGGGACGACATGATGCGGCTCGGCGCCTCGCTCGAGCGCATCGCGCCCGAACACAAGGCCGAGGTCGGCGACTGGCTGGTCGGGCAGTTGTCTCGCACCGCCAGCCCCTGGACGCTGTGGGCCATCGGCCGCCTCGGCGCGCGCGTGCCCTTCCATGGCAGCGCGCACGCCGTCGTCTCTGTCGACCGCGCCGCTCGGTGGCTCGATGCGCTGCTCGCGCTCGACTGGAAGCGTGTCGAAGGTGCCGCCGCGGCCGCGGCGAACCTGGCGCGCCTGAGCGGCGACCGCGCGCGCGACTTCAACCCAGAACGGCGCGAGCGCGTGATCGCCAAGCTGCAAGCCGCCCAGGCAGCGCCGAGCTGGATCGAGCGCGTGCGCGAGGTGGTAGCGCTGGACGAGGCGGGCGAACGCGGCGTGTTCGGCGAGGGCCTGCCACTCGGGTTGAAGCTGATCGGCTGATCGGGGCTGGGCGATTGCCAAGCGGCCGCGCCTGTGCCTGGACTGCGGCGAGCCGCTCGCGGGGCGGCCCCGGGAGAGCCGGCATGAAACGCCTGACCAAGGAAGACATCCGCCAGACCACGGGCATCCTCAATCCGGTCGGCCACGTGGTGCTGGCGTTCAAGGACGACGCCGTCGCCGCACAGGCGGTGGAGGCGCTGCGCGGCGCCGGCTTCGCTGCCGAAGACATCCTCGCCTACCTCGCCAGCGAAGCCACGCCGCGGCTGCGCGAGCGCGTGCGCACTGCCAGCCAGGCGGCCGGCTTCGGCTACGAGATCACGCTGATGCGCCGTTATCTGGCGTATGCCGAGCAGGGCGCCGGCTGGCTGATCGTCTTCGCGCCCGACGACGTCGCGGCGCAGCGCCTCGTCGAGGTCGGCAAGCGCTTCGCCGCGCTGTGCGCGGTGCACTACCACCGGCTGGCGAGCGAAGACCTGCTGTAGCCCTCTGGGTTGCCCCCGGCCAAGGCTTGCCTGGTTCACGCCAACCTGTCGGGCCCGGCCTTCACCGGCGACTGGCTCTGGGTGGCGGGCGACGAAGCCTGCGGCCAGGACCGCCTGCGTCGGCTCGACCCCGTGGGGCGCCAGGCCCTGCGCTTTGGCGAGGTCCGCGACTTCGGGCTGGCGGACCTGTTGGACCTGCCTGGTGCGGCCGAGGAAGAGGCCGACCTGGAAGGCATGGTTGTGGCCGACGGCTTCCTGTGGATGGTCGGCTCGCATGGCCTGAAGCCCAAGAACGCCAAGCCCGACCGAGGTACGCGGCAGCGCACTTGTCGAGGGTCAGACCAGAGGCCGCTGCAGCCTCCAATGCGCTTCGCGCTGCTTTGGACTCGGCGATGGGATCGATGCCGGCGGTGACCTTTGCACGGATGGAATGCGCTGCGTCGCGTGCGCCAGTGAGTGTGACGTCCGGGTAGCCCCCCAGTCCTTTCTCACTGCGCTTGCCGCCAATGGTCGTGCGGAGAATCCAGCTTCGGGCGCCGCTTGGCGAGATCTGCGGATGCAGTCCCGGAGACTTCAGGCGAGAGACCTGCAGAGGTCCCAATTGAGCAGCCTTCTTGGGCAATTTCGTACCCCCCAAAGAACCCCCCTCTAGGGAGAATGGCACTTACTTTGGCAACTCCGCCATCGTGGACGCGCGTAAGTGGTTGATGTCAAAGGGCGGGGTGGCTGGCCCTGGATCGATAGGATGGTTGGTTACGAAGCATCCAAACCATCTTTCCGAAGGCCAGCCAGCATGGATCGTAGAGCGCGAAGCGATTTGCATCAACGCCGCAGCCGCATCACGCGGCGCGCGGGATCGACCCAAGCGGTGGAGTTCTTCAACGTGCTGACCAGCGCGGAGTTGCTGCAGACCACCGAGGCGTTGCTGCCGCAGCACCGCGAGCGGCTGTACCCGCCGACGGTGACGCTGTCGATGTTCATGCGTCAGACGCTGGAGGCCGACGCTTCGTGCCAGAACGCGGTCAATGGCTGGGCAGCGCAGCGAGCCGCCGATGGCCTGCGCGCTTGCAGTGTTCGCACCGGCGGGTATTGCCGAGCGCGTCAGCGCTTGCCGCTGGAGATGGTCAGTACGCTGGCACGCCACACTGGCCGCCTGCTCAGCGAGAAGGCACACAGGGACTGGCTGTGGCGCGGCCGAGCGGTCAAGCTGGTGGACGGCACGGGTTTGTCCATGCCCGATACCCCCGAGAACCAAGCTGTGTATCCCCAGCCCAGCACGCAGGCCCTCGGCGTGGGCTTCCCGCTGGCGCGGCTGGTCATGGTGATCTGCCTGGCCACCGGTGCGGCGCTGGATGCAGCCATCGGGCCGCATCAAGGCAAGGGCAGTGGCGAACTTGGCCTGGTGCGCCAGGTGCTGGGGAGTTTGCGCCCGGGCGATGTGATGCTCGCCGATGCCCTGTACTGCAACTACTTCCTGATCGCCTCGCTTATGGCCGCGGGCGTGGACGTGCTGTTCGAGCAGAACGGCTCGCGCATCACCGACTTTCGCCGGGGGCAGTCGCTGGGCACGCGAGACCACGTCGTGCGCTGGCCCAAGCCAGCGAGCCGGCCGCAGTGGATGACGCACGAGCAGTATGCGAACGCGCCCGACGAAATCGTGTTGCGTGAATGCAAGGTGGCTAATCAGGTGCTGGTCACCACGCTGCTTGATCATCGACGGGTCAGCAAGGACGACCTGTCGCAGTTGTACGCGCGGCGCTGGAACGTCGAGTTGGACCTGCGCAATCTGAAGACCACCACCGGCATGGAGGTTCTGCGATGCCAGACGCCGCAGATGAACGACAAACAGTTGTGGGTTCACCTGCTGGCCTACAACGTGATCCGATTGCTCATGGCACAAGCCGCCAGCAACGCTGACGTGGATCCACGCAACCTGAGCTTCAAGCACACCGTGCAACTGTGGACGCAATGGGCGGCGTGCGGTCTGTCCGCCACGCACGACAGTGGGCGGCTGTTCGCGCTGATCGCGCAATGCCAGGTGGGTCATCGGCCCGGGCGCATCGAGCCGCGAATGCGAAAACGAAGGCCCAAACCCTACCCTTGGCTCAAGACACCCAGGGCTCATGCTCGTCGCCAGGTCCAGCGCTACGGCCATGCGTGGGCGACAAAGTAAGTGCCATTCCTCTTAAGGGGAAGCGCCTGGAGTGATACGCAGTGGGCCGTCGTGAACAAGTTAGATTATGAAAACTCTAGTATTGACAGGGGTTTACGGTTCGTTGCGAGTCTGCGTGGGACGCTGGCCGAGCGGCCTCCCTTCCCGCCAGGGCGCTATGTGACATTTCGGTGTGCTGCCAGGCCTGCTCCAGACCCTGGCCATGCCGTTTCGATCGATCCCGGTAATCCTCCAGTCGTGCTCGCAGCCTTCTGATTCGCTGGCAATTTCCACTGAGTCGCGGCCATAGCGGGCGAGGGTGCTGAGGCAGCACCTATCGCCGCTACACCCTGGCCAAAGTCCTCGCTTCTCAATGGGCTGGCAACCCGAACGATCGGTCTATGGCCTGTCTCGGTTTGCGGCTGTTACTGTAGCGACACGTCATCAATCAGCACCTCGCCAGCGAACCAGTCTTCCCCGGCAGGGCCGACCCCAATCGGACCTATGTTCTGAGCAAATTCGATGAACGCAGCAGTGGCTCCAACCGGCACGGGGCCCAGGTTGTAGGTGATCTCGGTCCATGTGGTCGTATTGATCGAGCCCTGGAAGAACACGTTCAGGCTGTCGGCTTTGATATTGCCTACGTCGTCCAGATAGCGCAGTGCGAACAGCACGTTACCCGTGCCCCCCGCCGTGCCCTTGGCCCAGAATCTGAGCGTCGGGGAGGTTCCTGCCACCAGAGGGGGGCGCCCGCCCTGCTCGATCGAGTTCTGCAAGCATTACGGCGGAACCTGCAGTGCGGGTGAACGGCGAGTTGCGCCGAGAAATCGACCCGTTCGGGCGTTGGTCGATCGGAGCGTGATATATCCCGAGTAGCATGCAGGAAGCCAAGCGTCGGCAGGGGTCGACGCCCCGGCGGTTTCGAAACCGCCATTGGCGAACCCCACTATGGCCGCAGCCGCAACGCTGAAGGTTCTGGACACGGCTGGCGCAGCCGCATAGGTGGCGTCGCCCGCCTGGTTGGCGTTGACGGTGCAGCTGCCCACGGCAACCAGGGTCAACGTGGTGTCGCTGACCGTGCAGATGGCCGGCGCGGTGGAGCTGAACTACACCGGCAGGCCTGAACTGGCCGTCGCCGACAAGGTCGGCGGTGCCGTGCCCAGCGTCTGGTCGCCGGGTGACGTGAAGGTGATGGTCTGCGCGAGCATCGGTGCCGGGTTCACCGTGAAGGTCCGCGTGACGGTCGGCGCTGCGGCGTAGGTGGCATTTCCGGACTGGTTGGCATCGATGTGGTGCAGCTGCCTGCCGAGACCAGGGCCAGGGTCGTACCGTTGACGGTGCAGACCGCCGTGGTCGACGAACTGAACGCCACCGGCAGCCCGGAGCTGGCCGTGGCCGACAGCGCTTGCGGCGGCGTGCCCAGCGTCAGGTCGCCTGGGCCGACAAAGGTGATGGTCTGCGCGATCAGCGGTGCGGGGTTCACGGTGATGTTGCGCGTCACCGTTGGCGCAGCCGAGTAGGTCGGGTCGCCAGCCTGTTCGGCGTTGATGGAGCAGGTGCCCGCGGCCACCAGCGTGAGCGTTGTGCCCCTGACGGTGCAGACCGTCGGCGTCGTGGTGCTGAACGACATAAGCAAACCGGTTCGACATCGAGATTGGGGTAGTCGTCCCATTCGCGCCCCGCCCCACGTGGTAAGCGATGCACGCAGCTGAAGCCAACGAGGGTCGCTTCCACACTTGCCGGGTCGCGCAAGTCGCCCTTGGCCCATTCAAGGCCGGAGCGGGCGAGCGCAGGCTCAAGATCGGAAGGATCTCGCACCAGCCTCCGGAGCAAAACACCTTCTTCAAGCAAGTGCTCGACCATGGCGCGGCCCATGAATCCGGTGGCACCCAGCACCAACACCGAAGGGGTGAATCGAGGCTGGTCGGCCTGCTCAGAACCAGCCATGGTGTGTCCGTCAATGTTGATCATGAAGAGGTCCCCCTCGGATGGTCTTGGACATGCCCCAAGCACTCCAGCTGTCAGCAGGCCAAACACAGGGCGCGGCCCAGCACTTTCGGGCTTACGGCACGACGGTCACCGACACATCGTCGATCAGCACATTGGCCTGCCCGTTGTCGCATGGGTTAGGCACGCCGGTGATGGGGTCGACGCCGCAGGTTCCTGGCGGCTGCACGCCGGTGGGGCCGACGGCCAGCGTCATCTCCAGGAAGATGGCCGAGGTGTTGGCCGGAATGGCAGCAATACGTAACTGAACGAGGTACATCCGCATAAAC
>JAXHKY010000039.1:0-109737 GCA_034522875.1 Rubrivivax sp.
GCAACTGCTGCTGTCCAGCGCCTCGAGCAAAACCGCCTACGGCACCGCCTTTTGCCTGGCGCAGCGCCGCGGCACGCCCGCAGCCCCGGCGGTCGTCGGCCTCACCTCGTCGGGCCACCTGGACTTCACGCGCTCGCTCGGCATCTACGACGACGTACGGACCTACGGCAAGGTGGTGGCGCTGGACTGCCAGCGGCCCACGGTCTATATCGACTTCGCCGGCAACGCCGCGCTGCGCCGCGCCGTGCACGACCACTTCGGCACGGCGCTGGTCCATAGCAGTTCCATCGGCGGCACGCACTGGACCGAACTCGGCTCTGGCGCCGGCTTGTCCGGACCGCGGCCGGTGCTCTTCTTCGCGCCGTCGCAGATCAAGAAACGCAGCGCGCCGCCACCCGAAGGCTGGGGCCGCGCCGCCCTGCAGCAGCGACTGGACGCAGCCTGGGCTGCTTTCCTGGCGCGCGTCGGCCGCGCCGACGACCCCTGGCTGCACATCGTCACCGAGCGCGGCGCCCGCGCTCTGGAAGCGGCCTACGCATCGCTTGTGAATGGCCAGGCGGACACGCGCACCGGGCTGATGCTGACCCTGCAGCCTTAAGGCCGGCGTCCGCGCAGCCGATACCCGTGGACGACTCGGGTCGAAAGTCCACGCCATGCCAGCCGCTCAAGAATTCATCACCCGCCCGCCGCAGTCGCTCGCCGGCTGGGTGACGCTGTTCGACCCCGCCGCCCTGCCGGTGCTGGCCGGCACGGCGCTGGCGCTGGAGGAGTTGCGCGCGGTGGAAGACGCGGTCGACGCGCACCTGCTCGCCGAGGCCATCACCAGCGACCCGCTGATGACGCTGAAGCTGCTGGCGCACCTGGCGCGCCTGCGTCGCGGCCGCGACGGCAGCGACACCGAAACCGTGACCGAGGCGCTGGTGATGCTGGGCATTCCGCCCTTCTTCCGCGCCTTCGGTCCGCAGAGGGCGGTCGAAGACCTGCTGGCTGGCCTGCCGCAGGCGCTGGCCGGCTTCCGCGCGGTGCTGCAGCGCTCGCACCGGGCGGCGCGTTTCGCCATCGGCTTTGCGGTGCATCGCATGGACCACGACGCACCGGTGATCCACGAGGCCGCGCTGCTGCACGACTGTGCCGAACTGCTGCTGTGGCTGCGCGCGCCGGCGCTGGCGCTGGAAGTCGCGCGCCGCCAGCAGCTCGACCCCGGCCTGCGCTCGGCCGCGCTGCAGCGCGAGATCCTGCACGTGGAACTGGCGGAACTGCAGCATGCACTGATGTCGGCCTGGCGCCTGCCGTCCACGCTGGTGCACATCACCGACGACCATGCGCGCACGGTGACGCCGCAGCTGCGCAACGTGCGCCTGGCGATCCGTGTCGCGCGCCACAGTGCCCAGGGCTGGGACAACCCGGCGCTGCCCGACGACGTGGAAGAGATCGGCCACCTGCTGCAGCTCGGCCCCGAGCCGACGCTGCGGCTGCTGCGCGAGATCGACGCCGACTGAGCGCCCGGCCGCCAGGCTGTAGAGTCGCTGCAGCCAGGACACGTCGGTCGTGCCCTGACGCCGCGGCTGCCCGCACGCCCGGACATGCGAGGCAGGGGGTGGGCTGGCGCCGAAATGCCCTATGCTTTCTCCCGCCGTGCAGTCAGCGCCCCCTCAACGCCAATTTGGATGCCACCGCCATGGACATGCAATCGATACAGAATTTCTTCAGCACCACGGTCGCCGACCTGGCGATCAAGGTGCTGGCCGCCATTGCCTTCTGGATCGTCGGCCGCTGGCTGATCGGCCGCGTCATCGCGATCATGAGCGGGGCGATGAATCGCAACGCCATCGACCCGACGCTGACCAAGTACCTCGGCTCCATCATCTCGGTGGCGCTGAATATCGCGCTGGTGCTGGGCATCCTGGGCTACTTCGGCATCCAGACGACATCGATCGCGGCCATGCTGGCCGGTGCCGGCGTGGCCATCGGCGTGGCCTGGAGCGGCATGCTCGGCAATTTCGCGGCCGGCGCCTTCATGCTCGTGCTGCGGCCGATCAAGGTGGGCGACTTCGTGCAGGTTGGCGGGCTCGTCGGCACGGTGCACGAACTGGGCCTCTTTGCGACCACGATCATCACCCCCGACAACGTGTTCACGCTGGTGGGCAACAGCAAGATCTTCGGCGACACGATCCAGAATTTCTCGGCCCGCCCGGTGCGGCGGGTGGAGCGCACGGCGCAGCTGGCCGGCAGCGTGGACGCGCTGGACGCCATCGCGCGCTTCAAGGCGGCCGTGGCGCAGATTCCCAATGTCGCCACCGACCCGGCGCCCGAAGTCAACCTGCTCGACATCAACCTCGTCGGCACGGTGATCGCGGTGCGCCCCTACTGCCATACCGACCACTACTGGCAGGTCTATTTCGACACCAACGAGGCCATCGTGCGCGTGTGCAAGGAAGCCGGCTGGCCGGCGCCGACGCCGACGCAGATCATGAAGACGATGGCGGCCTGAGAGCCTCCCAGCCACCTGGCGGCGTCCGGCGTTCGCGGAAAAACACATTTGCTTACCCGCAAATCAACGACTTGCAAGTTTTGTTTCTCATGAGCCTGTGAAGCATTCCGGCGCGGCTTGCGCGCGCCGGGCGCGCTGGCCGGAGCGGGCGTTCAGGCCAGCGACAACACGCCCAGCAGTCCCGCCAGCAGCAGCAGGTAGCGCGCCGCCTTGCCGGCCGCCACCCAGGCCATGCTCTGCCAGAACGGCAGCTTAAGCCAGCCGGCGGCGAGCACCAGCGCGTCGCCCACCAGCGGCAGGAAGGACAGCAGCAGTGCCGGCGGACCGAAGCGCCGCAGCCGCTGCACGTGCTTGCTCTGCACGTCGTGCTGCAGGCGCTGGAAGCGCTCGTAACCCTGGCGGCTGGCGTGGCCCATGCCGAAGGTGAGCAGGCAACCCAGCACGTTGCCAGCCAGCGCCACCCAGAAGGCGTGCCAGGCCACGGCCGGGTAAGCGGTCACCAGCCCCGTCATCACCACCTCGCTGGAACCGGGCAGCAGCGTGGCCGAGGCAAAGGCCGAAATGAACAACCCCCACAGGCCCGCGCCCGTGCTCAGCCAGGACTGCAGCCACGCCGACAGCTCGTTGATCCACTCGAACATGAGCAAATATTGTGGCGGCGCGCGCTGGCCCCACGGCTGGCGGGGCCGTGACCCGCGTCACAGCGGCAGCGCCGTCGTGCCTTGGGGCTGCCCGGGCACGAGGCGGGTGCGGCCGTTCTGCACGACCGGGTGCTTGACCATCACCTCCACGATGACGCGCGATCCGTGCGCCATCTCGCACACCGATCCGCACGCAACCGGTGATCCGCCGCACCGAGGTCGATGGCTTTGCCATGTGGTCGAAGTGGCCGCTTTGGTGCCCAAGCCACGCCACTGGACACCCAGGGTCGACGACAGCTTTCGCGCCGCAGGTTCTACAGTTGGCGCTTTCCCTTCATGCGACAAGGCACCGCCATGCATTTCACCCCCTGGGACAACCCGATGGGCACCGACGGTTTCGAATTCATCGAATATGCCGCCCCGGACCCGGCCGCGATGGGCGCGCTGTTCGAGCGCATGGGCTTCACGGCGATTGCCCGCCACCGCCACAAGAACGTGCTGCTGTACCGCCAGGGCGGCATCAATTTCATCGTCAATGCCGAGCCCGATTCGTTCGCGCAGCGCTTTGCTCGCCTGCACGGGCCGAGCATCTGCGCCATCGCTTTCCGGGTGCAGGATGCGCGCGCAGCCTACGAAAGCGCGCTCTCGCTCGGCGCCTGGGGCTATGCCGGCAGCGCCGGACCGGGCGAGCTGAATATCCCGGCCATCAAGGGCATCGGCGACAGCCTGATCTACCTGGTGGACAAGTGGCGCGGCAAAGGCGGCGCCAGGCAAGGCGACATCGGCAATATCGGTTTCTTCGACGTCGACTTCGAACCTCTGGCGAAGGACTCCGGAGCCAGCCTGAACCCGGCCGGCCACGGCCTGACCTATGTGGACCACCTCACGCACAACGTGCACCGCGGCCGCATGGGCGAGTGGGCCGAGTTCTACGAGCGCCTGTTCAATTTCCGCGAGGTGCGCTATTTCGATATCGAAGGTCAAGTCACCGGCGTCAAGAGCAAGGCCATGACCAGCCCCTGCGGCAAGATCCGCATCCCCATCAACGAGGAAGGCAACGAACAGGCCGGCCAGATCCAGGAGTACCTGGACAAGTACCACGGCGAAGGTATCCAGCACATTGCGCTGGGTTCGAACGACCTGCCCGCCACCGTGGACGCGCTGCAGGCCAGCGGCATCAAGCTGCTCGACACCATCGACACCTATTACGAACTGGTCGACAAGCGCATTCCCGGCCACGGCGAAAACGTGGCCGAGCTGCACAAGCGCAAGATCCTCATCGACGGCAAGGCGGGTGAACTGCTGCTGCAGATCTTCAGCGAGAACCAGCTCGGTCCCATCTTCTTCGAATTCATCCAGAGGAAGGGCGATCAGGGTTTCGGCGAAGGCAATTTCAAGGCCTTGTTCGAGAGCATCGAACTCGACCAGATTCGCCGCGGAGTGCTGGAGAAGCGCTGATGGCGCCCGTGGCCAAACACTCGGCGGTGAACCAGGGTGTCGCGCCGGTCACCTACGGCACCGGCGACCGCCCGCCTCGCGGCAACTACGCACGCGCCGGCGCTGATTACGCGTGCGCGCAGGACTACGGCCAATACACCGAGGCCGACCACGATACCTACCGGCGCCTTTACGCGCGGCAGTTGCAGCAGCTGCCGGGCCTGGCCTGCGACGAATTCATCGCCGCCGTGCAGCAGCTGGGCGAGCCCGAGCGCATCCCGCGCTTCGACCACATCTCCGAGCGGCTGCTCAGGGCCACCGGCTGGCAGATCGTCTGCGTGCCGGGCCTGATTCCCGAGGAAGCCTTCTTCGCGCTGCTGGCGGCGCGCAAATTCCCGGTCACCGACTGGATCCGCCAGCCCGATGAGTTCGACTATGTCGTCGAACCCGATGTCTTCCACGACCTCTTCGGCCATGTGCCGCTGCTCTTCGATCCCACCTTTGCCGACTATATGCAGGCCTACGGCGCCGGTGGGCTGAAGGCCAGCCGGCTGGACGCCTGCGAACTGCTGGCGCGGCTGTACTGGTATACGGTGGAGTTCGGCCTCATCGACACCAGGCAGGGCCTGCGCGCCTACGGTGCCGGCATTCTGAGCTCGGCGGGTGAACTGCGCTACAGCGTCAACAGCCCCGAGCCGCGTCGCGTGGCCTTCGACCTGCAGCGCCTGATGCGCAGCCGCTACCGCATCGACGCCTACCAGGCCACCTATTTCGTCATCGACTCGTTCCGGCAGCTCTTCGAGGCCACCGCGCCCGACTTCACACCGATCTACGCCTGCGTGCGCGAGACCATTTCGCGCCAGGGCGAGATCGAAGCCGGCGTGGTGCTGCCGGGTGAACGGCAGTTCATGGCGTGACCGGGTTCACCAGGCGGGCCTGGACTTCCTGCCACGGCGCCGGGTGGTCGACCATGTGCACGTGCGCCACGCCGGGCAGATGCCGGTTGTCGGCACCCCGCAGCGTGGCGGTGCTGGGCGGGAAGACGATGTTGTCGCAGTGGCTGTAAAAACAGGTGAACCGCGCCGGGCGCTGCGCCGGTTCGCGTGTGCCCAGCAGCTGCTGCCAGGGGCTGTCGATCTGCATTTCCTGCATATTCGCGCTCAGTGCCAGGCGCGCCAGCCAGGTGCCGCGGTGGGGGGTGCCGATGGTCACGATGTGGTGGACCCTGGCGTCTCCGGCCTCGCCGGTCTCGGCCAGCCAGCGCCGCACTGCCAGGCCACCCATGCTGTGGGCCACGATCACCGGTGCTTGGCCGGTGCACTGTTCCAGCCGCAGCATGCCCTGTTCCAGGATGGCCACGTACTCGTCGATGGAACCGAACACCGGCTCCAGGTCGACGGCGACGAAGGGCACGCCCTGCGCCTGCAGCCGTGCCAGCCATCGATTCCACACGCCACGGTTGCAGAGGAAACCATGCACCAACAGCACGGCACGCCGGCCCTGCGCGGCGGCGGGCAGGTGGTCGGGCCAGCGTTGGCTGCGAAACGGCTGGCGCCAGCAAAACACCAGCGGCGCGGCGCACACCTCGCCCCACCAAGCCCGCAGCAACTGCGACGGTGTGGCGCGCGGCGCAGGGTCGCTGCCATGAACCAGCGGCAGCAGCGCAAATTCCAGCGCCAGCACGAAGGCGTAGCCGGCAACGATGAGGGCCGCACCGGCAATGGCCCAGCGCGGATGTCCCGCAGTCCACGCCACCCAGGCCCACAGCAGCGCGGCGAACAGGCCGCCCAGCGTGGTGAACTTCTGCAGGCGCGCCAGCATGGCGCGTCAGACGAGGGTGACGCTGCGACCGCTGAGCTCGCGGGCCAGCCCGCTGGCCAGCATGTTGACCAGGCCGTAGATCGACAACTGTGGGTTGGCGCCGATGCTGGTGGGAAACAGCGAGCCGTCGTGCACCGACAGGTTCTGCAGTTGCCAGTGCCGGCCGTCGGGGCGCGTCACCCCCAGCTCGGCGCGCCCGGCCATGCCGCAGCCGCCCATGACGTGGGCGCTGACCACGCGCGTCAGGTAGGGCTTCATCGGCAAGGCCTGGATCGCCTGCCGCGCCTCGACCCAGCTGCGGTACGGCATCGCCATTTCGTGCGCTGGCGAGACCGTCAGCGCGCCGGCGGAAAACTGGATTTCCGCCATGCTCAGCAGGGCGCGGCGGGCACCGTCGAAGACGAAGTCGTTGAGCGCATAGTCGAGCAAGGGCGTGCCGTCCTTGCGCAACTCGACGCGGCCACCCTGCGACTGCTCGTGGAAACCGTCGCGCAGGAGTGCGAGCAGGGCCTGCGTGCGCGCAAAATCGCGCATCGCGCTGGCCATGCCGGGGCCGAATCCCGGCACCGTGATCGACGCCAGCACCGGGTGCATGGGCGGCGCCTCGAGCTTGTAGCCGATGGGGCCGTCGATCGGGTCGATGCCGAGAAAGTGATCGCTGTACATCGTCTGCGGCGCGCCGCGCCAGCCTTCGATGGGTTCGTCGAAGATCGCCGTCGATGCCACCACCGGGTGCAGGAAGGTGCGGCGGCCGAGCCGGTCGTGCGGGTCGGGCGCTTGCGAGCGCAGCAGCAGCGCCGGCGAATTGATGGCGCCGCCGGCGACGACGACATGGCGCGCCTGCACGCGCGTGCTGCGCGATGAGTTCGCCCGGCCGTTCAACGCCACTGGCACGCAGACCACGGCCTGCACGGCATCACCAGCGATCTCCAGCCGCTCGGCGCGCGTCTGCACCAGCAGCGTGGCGCCGCGGTCCAGCGCCGCCGGGAGGGTGGTCAGCAGCATCGACTGCTTGGCATTGGTCGGGCAACCCATGCCGCAGGAGCCCAGGTTCCAGCACGCCTTCACGTTGCGCAGGATCGCGCCGGCCGAGATGCCCAGCCGCCCCGCGCCCAGTCGCAGCTTGTCGTTGTTGGGATTCGGCGGCACCAGCCAGGCGTTGACGTTCAGGCGCTGCTCGGCCTGCAGGAACCAGCGCGACATGGTGTCGTCGGTGAGGCCCGGCAGGTCGAATCGCTCGCGCCAGAACGCCAGCGTGTCGCTGGGCGTGCGGAACGAACTCGTCCAGTTCACCGTGGTCGAGCCGCCGACGCAACGCCCCTGCAGGATGGAGATGGCCTTGTCGGCGGTCTGCCGGTTGGCGCTGTCCTGGTACAGCGCGGGGTAGGCCTCGGCCTCGATCTGCTTGAAGTCGCGGCTGCTGCGCAGTGGACCTTCCTCGATCAGCACCACCGACAGGCCGGCGGCGGTGAGCAATTCGGCCGTGATGCCGCCACCGGCACCCGTGCCGACGATGGCCACGTCGCAGCTGATGTTCTCTGGCAACGGGCCGTGGCGGTCACCGAGGACCTTCCAGCCCCGTTCGAGGCCGGCCTGGATGGGATCGTGGAGTGAGCTCATGAGCTTGCCTTGGCCCCCGTCAGATCGGCCGGGGACCGGGGTAGCCGATCGCCGCCCAGGTGCTGGCGTCGGCGAACCAGGCCCCGTTGGTGAGGTTGCGCAGCGCGTGATAAAGCTGCTGCCGCACGGCCAGCGACGAAGTGCGCAGCCGCTGCAGCATGGCCTGGACATCGGCCGTGCTGGCCTGCGGCCAGTCGTTGGTCAGGCCGGTCAGCGCCAGGCGCCCCGGAGCGCTGGCCAGCAGCGTGGCCAGCTCGCCGACCTCGGCCTGCAGCGCGGGCGGCAGGCCGGCGATGGTGTCGTCCAGACGACCCAGGTGCGCCTGGATGGCCTGGGCCCGCGCCGCCGCATCGGCAGGCAGCAGGGTGTGGAGCACGGCCTGCGCGACGGCAGCGAAGACCTCACGCCCGGCGGGCGACAGGCGGCCGTCCTGCAGACCCGGGCGCAGCAGGGCCAGCGTGCCACCGGCCAGGGCCAGCAGCGTGCCAGCCCCCACACCGACGACCAGGAGAGTGCGTCTTTTCATGGTTGATAGTGTTGCATCGTTGGCCTGCGGTACCCTAGGGGAAGGGAACTAACACAAGACATGAACCGAGCACAGAAGACGCCGCCCAGCAGGCGGTGCACAACGTGAATCCGCAGGCCGAACGCATCCTGCAGTGCCTGCAAGAGGTGGCGGCCGAGCGCGTGAGGCGCCAGGGTGACCCGGGACTTGCCGAGCGCGTGCACGAGGTCAAGCGATTCCAGCACCTGCGGTTCCAGCGCACCTACGCCGACCTGCTGGCCAGCCCGCGCTTTTCGCGCGCGGCGCAGTTCTTTCTGGACGACCTGTACGGGCCGGAGGATTTCACGCGCCGCGACGAACAATTCGCGCGTGTGGTACCCGGGCTGGTACGGCTGTTTCCGCATGAGATCGTGGGCACGGTGATGTCGCTGGGCGAGCTGCATGCCTTGTCCGAGCAGTTCGACACCGCGATGGGTGCGGTCATCGATGGTCCGGCCATCGACGATGTCCACTACGCCGAGGCTTGGCGCAGGGTCGGACGCCCGGCGGATCGGGAACGGCAGATCACGCTCATGATGGCGGTGGGGTCGGCGCTGGACCGCTACACACGCAATCCCTTGCTGCGCACCAGCCTGCGGCTGATGCGCGGCCCGGCCTCCGCTGCGGGGCTGGGCGTGCTGCAGGCCTTCCTGGAACGCGGTTTCGATACGTTCCGCGACATGCGCGGGGCCCAGGAGTTCCTGGCCACGGTGACACGTCGCGAGCGGGACCTGGCGGCCTGGCTGTTTGCCGGCGGCACGGCGCTCGACCCGGTCCGGGCGCCCTGACCGACCCGCGGTGGCAGGGCAGCTAGGACAACTACCGTGGCCAGCCACTCGCCGCGCCGCCACGATGCGAGTTTGTTCTTCGCGCCACCTCCACTGAGCGACCCCCCGTGCAAACCCCCTGGCTCCAGAATTACCCGCCCGGCGTGCCGGCAGCGGCGTCCATCGACGCCTATCGCAGCCTGACCGAGCTGCTGGAAGCCGCGTTTCATCACCACGCCTCGCGCGACGCGCTGGCCTGCATGGATTCGCGCATGACCTTTCGGGAGATCGACGAACTCTCGCAAGCCCTGGGCGCGTGGCTGCAATCGCGGGGCATGGAGCGCGGCGCACGCGTGGCCGTGATGATGCCCAACGTGCCGCAGTATCTGGTGGCCATCGCCGCCATCCTGCGCGCCGGCTATGTGGTCGTCAATGTCAATCCGCTGTACACGGCGCGGGAGCTGGAGCACCAGCTGGCGGACTCGGGCGCCGAAACCGTCATCGTGCTGGAAAACTTTGCCCATACGCTGCAGGAATGCATCGACCGCACGCCCGTGCGGCATGTGGTGCTGGCGGCCATGGGCGACCTGCTCGGCTTCTGGCGTGGCCGGCTCGTCAATTTTGCCGTGCGCCATGTCCGCCGCATGGTGCCCGAATTCAGCCTGCCGCTGGACGGGGGGCGCACGGTCACTGCGTTCAGCGACGCGTTGACCGACGGCTTGCGTCTGTCGCTGCGCCGGGTCGACGTCGGCCCCGACGACGTGGCCTTCCTCCAGTACACGGGGGGCACCACGGGGGTGTCCAAGGGTGCCACGCTGCTGCACCGCAACGTGGTCGCCAATATCATGCAGTGCGAGGCCTGGTTCAAGCCCATGCTGGACCGCGTCGGCGACCAGCAATTGACCATCGTCTGCGCCCTGCCGCTGTATCACATCTTCGCGCTCACGATCTGCGCGCTGATGGGCGCGCATTTCGGCGCCATGAACCTGCTGATCCCCAACCCACGCGACATCCCGGGCCTGGTGCGCACGCTGGCCAAGTACCGCATCAACATGTTCCCGGCGGTCAATACGCTGTTCAACGCCCTGGCCAACGACGCCGAGTTCGCGCGGCTCGACTTTTCCGGCCTGGTGGTCTCCAACGGCGGCGGCATGGCGGTGCAGAAGGCCACGGCCGAACGCTGGCTCAAAGTGACCGGCTGCCCCGTGGTTGAAGGCTATGGCCTTTCCGAGACCTCCCCCGTGGCCACCTCCAACCGGCTCGACCTGCAAGAATTCACCGGCACGATCGGATTGCCGGTTCCGTCCACCGAAATCGCCATTCGCGACGACAACGGCCGCGATGTGCCGGTGGGCACCACGGGCGAGATCTGCATCCGCGGCCCGCAGGTGATGGCAGGCTACTGGCAACGCGACGATGAGACCGCCAAGGTCATGACCGAGGACGGCTTTTTCAAGTCCGGCGATGTCGGCGTGATGGACGAGCGCGGCTACATTCGCATCGTCGACCGCAAGAAGGACATGATCCTGGTGTCGGGCTTCAACGTCTATCCCAACGAGATCGAGCAGGTGGTGAACCTGCACCCTGGCGTACTGGAATGCGCGGCGGTCGGCGTGGCCGATGAACGCGCCGGCGAGGCGGTGAAGTTGTTCGTTGTGAAAAACGACCCGACCCTGGCGGAAGAGGATATCGCCAGCTGGTGCCGTGACAATTTCACCGCTTACAAGCGTCCGAAATATATCGAGTTCCGCGACGAGCTGCCCAAGAGCAACGTCGGCAAGATCCTGCGGAGGGAACTGCGCAGCCACTCCTGACTTGGGGACCGCGCGCAGACTGCGGAACAACGCGTCGCACCAAAGGAAAAGGGCCCGATCTTTTCGACCGGGCCCTCGCCTCGATATTAGCCTGACAATGTCCTACTTTCACACGGGAACCCGCACTATCATCGGCGCAAAGGCGTTTCACTGTCCTGTTCGGGATGGGAAGGAGTGGGACCACCTTGCTATGGTCATCAGGCTTGACTGGTTGCCGCATCGTCTCTCGACGGTGCAGCGAATTCATAGAGTCTTATCAGCAGATTGCGTCTCTGGCATAACCTGAATGCTCGAACCAAACGCTTCAAAAGCGTTCGTCAAAGTTATAGGGTCAAGCCTCACGAGCAATTAGTACCGGTCAGCTTAACGCGTTACCGCGCTTCCACACCCGGCCTATCAACGTCCTGGTCTCGAACGACTCTTCAGGGGGCTCAAGGCCCCGGCAAGACTCATCTTGAGACGAGTTTCCCGCTTAGATGCTTTCAGCGGTTATCTCTTCCGCACTTAGCTACTCGGCTATGCCACTGGCGTGACAACCGATGCACCAGAGGTGCGTCCACTCCGGTCCTCTCGTACTAGGAGCAGGCTCTCTCAATCTTGCAGCGCCCACGGAAGATAGGGACCAAACTGTCTCACGACGTTTTAAACCCAGCTCACGTACCTCTTTAAATGGCGAACAGCCATACCCTTGGGACCGGCTACAGCCCCAGGATGAGATGAGCCGACATCGAGGTGCCAAACACCGCCGTCGATATGAACTCTTGGGCGGTATCAGCCTGTTATCCCCAGAGTACCTTTTATCCGTTGAGCGATGGCCCTTCCATACAGAACCACCGGATCACTTTGTCCTACTTTCGTACCTGCTCGACATGTCCGTCTCGCAGTCAAGCACGCTTATGCCAATGCACTATCAGCACGATTTCCGACCGTGCCTAGCGTACCTTCGAACTCCTCCGTTACACTTTGGGAGGAGACCGCCCCAGTCAAACTGCCCACCACACACTGTCCCCAACCCGGATAACGGGCCAAGGTTAGAACCCCAAACACACCAGGGTGGTATTTCAAGGTTGGCTCCACGACACCTAGCGGCACCGCTTCAAAGCCTCCCACCTATCCTACACAGATCTGTTCAAAGTCCAATGTGAAGCTACAGTAAAGGTTCATGGGGTCTTTCCGTCTTTCCGCGGGGAGATTGCATCATCACAAACATTTCAACTTCGCTGAGTCTCTGGAGGAGACAGCGTGGCCATCGTTACGCCATTCGTGCAGGTCGGAACTTACCCGACAAGGAATTTCGCTACCTTAGGACCGTTATAGTTACGGCCGCCGTTTACTGGGACTTCAATCAAGAGCTTGCACCCCATCATTTAATCTTCCAGCACCGGGCAGGCGTCACACCCTATACGTCGACTTTCGTCTTTGCAGAGTGCTGTGTTTTTAATAAACAGTCGCAGCCACCGATTCTCTGCGGCCTCATTGGGCTCCGTCTGTACGACTTCACCTACTAAAGGCACACCTTCTTCCGAAGTTACGGTGTCAATTTGCCGAGTTCCTTCTCCAGAGTTCTCTCAAGCGCCTTAGAATACTCATCTCGCGCACCAGTGTCGGTTTGCGGTACGGTCGTGTGCAGCTGAAGCTTAGTGGATTTTCCTGGAAGCAGGGTATCGCTCACTTCGGAGGCAAGCCTCCTCGTTATCGCCCCTCATCTAAGATCCCCGGATTTGCCTAAGGACCACGACTACAGGCTTGAACCGGGACATCCAACACCCGGCTGAGTTAACCTTCTCCGTCCCCACATCGCACTACACATCGGTACAGGAATATTGACCTGTTTCCCATCAGCTACGCATCTCTGCCTCGCCTTAGGGGCCGACTCACCCTACGCCGATGAACGTTGCGTAGGAAACCTTGCGCTTTCGGCGAGGGGGCTTTTCACCCCCTTTAACGCTACTCATGTCAGCATTCGCACTTCTGATACCTCCAGCAGGCTTCGCAACCCACCTTCACAGGCTTACAGAACGCTCTCCTACCACTTGCACTTGCGTGCAAATCCGCAGCTTCGGTAACTGGCTTAGCCCCGTTACATCTTCCGCGCAGGACGACTCGATCAGTGAGCTATTACGCTTTCTTTAAATGATGGCTGCTTCTAAGCCAACATCCTGACTGTTTTAGCCTTCCCACTTCGTTTCCCACTTAGCCAATTTTGGGGACCTTAGCTGGCGGTCTGGGTTGTTTCCCTCTTGTGTCCGGACGTTAGCACCCGGTGCACTGTCTCCCAAGCTGTACTCATCGGTATTCGGAGTTTGCAATGGTTTGGTAAGTCGCCATGACCCCCTAGCCATAACAGTGCTCTACCCCCGACGGTAATACTTGAGGCGCTACCTAAATAGCTTTCGGAGAGAACCAGCTATCTCCAAGTTTGTTTAGCCTTTCACCCCTATCCACAGCTCATCCGCTAGTTTTGCAACACTAGTCGGTTCGGACCTCCAGTACCTGTTACGGCACCTTCATCCTGGCCATGGATAGATCACTTGGTTTCGGGTCTACACCCAGCGACTGAACGCCCTATTCGGACTCGGTTTCCCTGCGCCTTCCCTATTCGGTTAAGCTTGCCACTGAATGTAAGTCGCTGACCCATTATACAAAAGGTACGCCGTCACCCCTTGCGAGGCTCCGACTTTTTGTATGCATGCGGTTTCAGGATCTATTTCACTCCCCTCCCGGGGTTCTTTTCGCCTTTCCCTCACGGTACTAGTTCGCTATCGGTCGATTACGAGTATTTAGCCTTGGAGGATGGTCCCCCCATCTTCAGACAGGATTACACGTGTCCCGCCCTACTTGTCGCACGCCCAGTTCCACAATCGACTTTTTTCATACGGGGCTATCACCCGCTGTGGCCAGTCTTTCCAGACTGTTCTGATAAATCAACTGCTAAAACGCGCCGGCTTCTCCGATTTCGCTCGCCACTACTTTCGGAATCTCGGTTGATGTCTTTTCCTCGAGCTACTGAGATGTTTCAGTTCACCCGGTTCGCCTCGCATGACTATGTATTCATCATGCGATACCCCTAAGGGTGGGTTTCCCCATTCGGAAATCTCCGGATCAAAGCTTATTTGCCAGCTCCCCGAAGCTTATCGCAGGCTACCACGTCCTTCATCGCCTGTAATCGCCAAGGCATCCACCACATGCACTTAGTCACTTGACCCTATAACTTTGACGCCGGCTGACGGCCGGGTCGGTCAATGACTGGTTTGAGTATTACGCGTTATGCCGAACTTCAATCTCTGAAATTGAAGTTGTTTTGACGCAATCATTAGGCTGCCGGCGGCACGGTGCATCCGAAAATGCTTTCCGCCAGCAGCGCTGATTTCGACTCTATGAATTTTTAAGGAACGACAGCGGTCCGAAGATCGAACCGGCGATTGCACCGTGATGCACTCGCCGCTTCGAACTACTTAGCCAAAATGAGGATGGTGGAGGTGAACGGGATCGAACCGATGACCCCCTGCTTGCAAAGCAGGTGCTCTCCCAGCTGAGCTACACCCCCCTGTGATTGGTGGGTCTGGTTGGATTCGAACCAACGACCCCCGCCTTATCAAGACGGTGCTCTAACCGACTGAGCTACAGACCCGGATGCCCGAGCAGTTCTGTCGTCAACAACAGCCGATAAGTGTGGGCGCCCAAATTTGAGTGCACTTTTGACCTCAGCTACGTCTCAATCGGACTCTGCATGCAGAGCCTGAATGCGATCGTGCCTTGGTATTTCCAGAAAGGAGGTGATCCAGCCGCACCTTCCGATACGGCTACCTTGTTACGACTTCACCCCAGTCACGAACCCTGCCGTGGTAATCGCCCTCCTTGCGGTTAGGCTAACTACTTCTGGCAGAACCCGCTCCCATGGTGTGACGGGCGGTGTGTACAAGACCCGGGAACGTATTCACCGCGGCAAGCTGATCCGCGATTACTAGCGATTCCGACTTCACGCAGTCGAGTTGCAGACTGCGATCCGGACTACGACCGGTTTTCTGGGATTGGCTCCCCCTCGCGGGTTGGCAGCCCTCTGTACCGGCCATTGTATGACGTGTGTAGCCCTACCCATAAGGGCCATGATGACCTGACGTCATCCCCACCTTCCTCCGGTTTGTCACCGGCAGTCTCATTAGAGTGCCCTTTCGTAGCAACTAATGACAAGGGTTGCGCTCGTTGCGGGACTTAACCCAACATCTCACGACACGAGCTGACGACGGCCATGCAGCACCTGTGTTCTGGTTCTCTTTCGAGCACTTTCACATCTCTGCAAAATTCCAGACATGTCAAGGGTAGGTAAGGTTTTTCGCGTTGCGTCGAATTAAACCACATCATCCACCGCTTGTGCGGGTCCCCGTCAATTCCTTTGAGTTTCAACCTTGCGGCCGTACTCCCCAGGCGGTCAACTTCACGCGTTAGCTTCGTTACTGAGAAGGAACCTTCCCAACAACCAGTTGACATCGTTTAGGGCGTGGACTACCAGGGTATCTAATCCTGTTTGCTCCCCACGCTTTCGTGCATGAGCGTCAGTGCAGGCCCAGGGGATTGCCTTCGCCATCGGTGTTCCTCCGCATATCTACGCATTTCACTGCTACACGCGGAATTCCATCCCCCTCTGCCGCACTCCAGCGATGCAGTCACAAATGCAGTTCCCAGGTTGAGCCCGGGGATTTCACATCTGTCTTGCATCACCGCCTGCGCACGCTTTACGCCCAGTAATTCCGATTAACGCTTGCACCCTACGTATTACCGCGGCTGCTGGCACGTAGTTAGCCGGTGCTTATTCTTCAGGTACCGTCATGACCCCAGGGTATTGGCCCGGAGCTTTTCTTCCCTGACAAAAGCGGTTTACAACCCGAAGGCCTTCTTCCCGCACGCGGCATGGCTGGATCAGGCTTGCGCCCATTGTCCAAAATTCCCCACTGCTGCCTCCCGTAGGAGTCTGGGCCGTGTCTCAGTCCCAGTGTGGCTGGTCGTCCTCTCAGACCAGCTACAGATCGTTGGCTTGGTAGGCCTTTACCCCACCAACTACCTAATCTGATATCGGCCGCTCCAATGGCGCGAGGTCTTGCGATCCCCCGCTTTCACCCGTAGGTCGTATGCGGTATTAATCCGGCTTTCGCCGGGCTATCCCCCACTACTGGGCACGTTCCGATATATTACTCACCCGTTCGCCACTCGTCGCCAGGTTGCCCCGCGTTACCGTTCGACTTGCATGTGTAAGGCATGCCGCCAGCGTTCAATCTGAGCCAGGATCAAACTCTTCAGTTCGATCTTGAATTTGCTCTTAGGAATCGAAGTGAACTTCATTGCTGAATTTCAATTCATATTTCCGCGAGCGTTTAAGGTCAGGAGACCTGAACTTTGTGTTTCCACATTGTTCCGGCACTCGCCTTCAAACGCCCACGCTTATCGGCTGTATGTTGTTAAAGAACTTTGGCGCGAAAACCACTTTCAGCGCTGCCGATCTGTGATCAGCCAAGACCGCGATTCTGACATGTTTTTTTAACCACTGTCAATCACTCGGGCTTTTCGGACTGCGTGCCTGTCGCCGGTTCAGCGCCATGCGCCATCCCTTTGTCTGCTTGCAGCCGAGCCTGCGAATGTAGCACGCGAGATTGGTCCACGGCAAGTCTTTCTTCGCTCCGTCCCGGAGAAGCCGTCATTGGAGCGAGCGGCCGCCCTGCAACGCCTGACGCAGCGCTTCGCCGGGGTGATCTGCCTCCAGCACCCGCGGCAGGTGCGCCGACAACAGGCGCGTATCGGCACGAAGCACACGTTGCTTGATCGAGGCAATGCGCGCCGGGTGCATGGAAAAGCTGCGCAGGCCCATGGCCAGCAGCAGTTCCGTGAAGGCCGCGTCACCGGCCATTTCGCCGCACACGCTGACAGCGCGACCACGGGCATTGGCCCGGGAGATCGTGTGGTGCAGCAACTGCAGCACCGCCGGATGCCAGGGGTCGTAGAGGTGGGCCACGGCCTCGTCGGCGCGGTCGATGGCCAGCGTGTACTGGATCAGGTCGTTGGTACCCAGTGAGACGAAGTCGAAGTGCTGCAGGAGGCGATCGATCATCAGGGCGGCCGCCGGCACCTCGACCATGGCGCCCACCTCGACCTGGCTGAAGGCGCGACCGGCGTCGTCGAGTTGCTGGCGCGCCCGCGCCAGGGCCTCGAAGATCATCCTGACTTCGCTCAGATGCGCCACCATCGGGATCAGGAGGCGCACTTTGCCGTAGGCGCTGGCGCGCAGGATGGCGCGCAACTGCTGGCGGAACATGCCCGGCTCGGCGAGGCTCCAGCGAATGGCACGCAAACCCAGCGCCGGGTTCAGCCCGTGGTCGTAGCGATGGTCCGACGCGCTACGTTCCAGCGGCTTGTCCGCGCCGACGTCGACGGTACGTATCGTCACCGGCAAGCCCTGCAGCGCGACCACGGCGTCGCGGTAGGCCTCGAACTGCTCCTCCTCGCCAGGCAGACTGCCGCCGCGGTTCATGAACAGGAATTCGCTGCGGAACAAACCCACGCCCACGGCGCCAGCGGCCAGCGCGCCGGCCGCGTCGCCAGGCAGTTCGATATTGGCCAGCAGCTCCACCGCCTGGCCGTCGAGCGTGACGGCCGGCATGTGGCGCAGGCGGTCAAGACGGGCTCGTTCGAGTTCACTCTGACGCTGCCTGAAACGGTACTCGTCCAGCACGATGGGCGAGGGATCGATGATGACGACGCCGGCATCGCCGTCGATGACGACCCAGTCATCCTGGCGGATGAGCCGGCTGGCCTCGCGCGCGCCGACGACCGCCGGGATGTCCATGCTGCGCGCCACGATCGCTGTGTGCGAGGTGCGCCCGCCGACATCGGTGACGAACCCAGTGAAGATGCTGCGCTTGAACTGCATCATGTCGGCCGGTGCCACGTCGTTGGCGACCAGCACCAGCGGGTCTTCGCCGCCGAAGTCGCTGGCCGCCGGCGCAACCACGGAACCCAACGCCGCCGGGCCGGCGGCGGACAGGCGCAGCCCGCGCAGAAGCCGCTCGACGACCTGCTCGACGTCGGCTTTGCGCTCGCGCAGATAGGCGTCCTCCATGTCGTCGAACTGCCGCGCCAGCACCTCCAGCTGCGCCGACAGCGCCCACTCGGCGTTGTAGTGCCGGTCGGAGATCCAGGCCTTGGTGGCACCGATGAGCGATTCGTCGTGCAGCAGCATCAGGTGCACGTCGAGCAGCGCGGCCAGTTCGTGCGGGGCTTCGGGCGGCAGTTCGTTCTTGAGCGCGGCCAGCTCCACGGCGACGGCATTGCGGGCGTTGCGCAGGCGTTCGATCTCGGGCTCGATGCGGTCGGCGCCGACGAAGTAGTGCGCCACGTCGACACGGCTGGACGCCACGAGCACGGCGCGTCCGATGGCGACCCCGCGGGAAACAGGTGTGCCGAAAAGCTGGATGCTCATTCGGCCAATGTAGCGCACAGAGGCCGGCGCCGCGCCCTCTATTCGCCTTCGCCGAACTTGGCCTCGATGAGGCCGCACAGGGCCTCGACAGCCTGCTGCTCGTCGGCGCCATCGGCGTCGATCTCGATCTCGGTGCCCATGCCTGCAGCCAGCATCATCACCCCCATGATGCTCTTGGCGTTGACGCGGCGGCCATTGCGGCTGACGTGGATGTCGCTCTTGAAGCTGCCGGCCAGCTTGCTGAGCTTGGCCGAAGCGCGGGCATGCAGGCCGAGCTTATTGTTGATGCTGATGCTCGACTTGATCATGGTTGGCAGGCAGCGAAGCCTGGTTCTGCGGCCGCGGCACGCCCAACTGCATGACACCCTGTGCACCGCCGTCGACGGCACGCGTGACCAGGTCCTCCAACCGCACCTCGGAGTAACACAGGGCACGCCAGAGCATGGGCACGTTGACCCCGGCGACGACGCGGATGCGCACGCCGTCGGCCACCGCCAGGGCGGCCGCGCAGGGCGAAGCGCCGAAGACGTCGGTGAGGATCAGCACTTCGGCACCGGCCAGACCCTCGAGCGCCTCGCGGATCTGCTGCTGCGCCTTGCCGGGGTCGGCGTCGGCATCGACGTCGGTGGCGGCCAGACCGGCACTGCGCTCCGGGTAGACATGGCGCGCCACCGCCAGCAGCGAAGTGGCCAGCGGAGCGTGGGCGACGAGAAGGATGGCGGTCATGGCGATTCAGCGCGGATTATCGGCACCGGCGCGACCCGGCCGCAAGAACCACGCATAGGCCCCTACGCAGCACACGCCGAACGCGGCGAAGGCGAGCTGGAATGCGCCGGCCTCCACCACCCCCAGCGCGCGCAGGCCGTCGATCAGCAGACCGATGCCCCACTGCATGCAGAACACGCCGCCGAAAATGATCAGGTTGTAAGCCGAAAGCGCACGGCCCGCCAGCGCCGTGGGGAAGGCCGCCCCCAGCGCCGGCTGGCTGACCGAAGCAAAGGTGCAGGCCACGCACCACAACGCCCATGCTCCGGCGCCGGCCGCGCCCCCCAGCGCCACGTTCACGAACAGCAAGGCCAGCGCCGGCGGCAGACACCAGGTCATGAGTTGCAGCGCGCCGATACCGTGCTGCGCCAGCCGCGGCATCACCGCGCCCCAGGTGCCGAAGGTGACCAGCATCGCCAGGTTGATGAGGAACAGCCCCTGCGCCGCCTGCTCCGCACTCAAGCCGCCCACGCGGGTGAGCCAGGGGCCGGCCCAAAGCGACTGCACCGCGATCAGGCCACCATAGAGAAAGAACCCCAGCGGCGCCATGCGCACGAACAGCGGATGGCGCAGGATGTTGCGGTAGCCGGCGGGCATCGCGGCCAGGTCGGCAGCGGCTGCGCCCGCGGTGGCGTCGGTCCCGCCGGTGCGTTGCGGGTCGATCGCTTTCGGCCGTGGGTCGGTCGGCACCCCCCATGCGATCCCCGCCATGGCCAGCACCAGCAGAGCCGCCAGTGCCCAGAACAGGCCGCGCCAGCCCAGCGCCGGCAACAGCCACTGCACCGGCAAGGTGGAAGCAAGCATGCCGAACGACCCCGTCATCAGCATCCAGGAATTGGCGCGCAATTGCGTAGCGGGGCTGAACAACCGCCGGTAGCAGGTGAGCGGCGCCATCAGGCAGGCCGCCACCCCGGCGCCGATCATCACCCGTGCCGCAACCAGCCCCGGCAGCCTGTCGGCCACGGCGAAGGCCGCACAGCCCAGCACGGCCAAAGCCAGCAGCACGAGCAGGGTGCGCCGCGGACCCACCTGGTCGAGGGCACCACCCAGCGGCAACTGCATGGCGGCAAAGCCGAAAAAATACGCGCCGGCGAGCAAGCCCAGGTCGGCTGCCTGCAGGCCCAGCTCGGCGCTGAAGACCGGGGCCAGCGTGGCCGTCACGGCACGCAACAGGGCCGAGAAGAAGTAGGCAAAGGCAAACGCCGCAAAGATCACCACGCCCTGACGGCGGGTGCGCGTCATGGCGCGAAGCGGATCGAACCGAAGAAGGTGTCCGCCGCCTCCGCAGGCAGGCGCTCGCCCAGCGCCGTGACCTGGAAGACACGTGTGCCCTGGGCGAAGACGGCCACCTGCGCCTGCACCGTCCGGCCATCGGGCAGGCGGCCGTCGAAGCGCACGCGTTCGCTGCCAGGCTGCGGCGTGGCGCCGGGCACCTGCAGCGGCAAGGGCTCGACGGCACCGGCGGCGACATTGGCGGCGGCCGAGGCGCGCAACTCGGCCAGCGCCACAGCCACGCGCGCAGGGTCTTCCACGTCGGCATGGGCCACGCCCCAGGTCTGCCCGTCGGCGCTGCACGCCTGCAGCGACAGGCGAACCGCCGCTCCGGCGAGCGGCAACTGCCTCTGCTGTGCCGTGGACTTGCAGGGCATGAGCAGGGTCATGTGGCTACCCTCGGGCCGCACCTCGCGCCAATCCAGGGCGGGCGCGCAGGCCGCCAGCAGCAAGGCGGCCGCGCCACCCCAGCCGGCGCCAGCCGCGCTTCGGGCCATCAACGTCATACCTCGATTATCCTGACCCTTGCCGGAGAATAAACGGCATCCGCCCGACCCGCTGCGCCCGCGGCATCGAAAACTTTGCGCATCGCGAAGGTTGCCACCTTGACCGCTCCGACTTCCGCCCCGACGTCACCCACCCCGCCTTCCCCCCATGCGCTGGCCGGCGTGCGCGTGCTCGACCTGTCGCGCGTACTCGCCGGGCCTTGGTGCACGCAGACGCTGGCCGACCTGGGTGCGGAAGTCATCAAGGTCGAGCGCCCGCCCGGCGCCGGTCACCCCGGCGGCGACGACACGCGGGGCTGGGGCCCGCCGTTCCTGAAGGACCGCCAGGGCCACGACACCGCCGAGGCCGCCTACTATCTGGGCGCCAACCGCAACAAGCGCTCGGTGACCATCGACATGGCGCACCCCGAGGGTCAGGCGCTCGTGCTGCGCCTGGCCGACACCTGCGACGTGCTGGTGGAGAACTTCAAGGTCGGCGACATGGCGCGCTACGGCCTGGACGCCGACACGCTGCGCCGGCGCTGCCCGCGGCTGGTTTACTGCTCGATCACCGGCTTCGGCCAGACCGGCCCCTACCGCGAACGCGCCGGCTACGACTACGCCGTGCAGGGCATGGGCGGTCTCATGAGCGTCACCGGCGAGCGCGACGACCTGCCCGGCGGCGGCCCGCAGAAGGTGGGCGTGGCGGTGGCCGACCTGTTCACCGGCATGTACGCCTCGGTGGCCATCCTGGCCGCGCTGCGCCACCGCGACGCCACCGGCTGCGGCCAGGTCATCGACATGGCCTTGCTCGACACCCAGGTGGCGATGCTGGCCAACCTGGGCGCCAACTACCTGGTGACGAAGGTGCCGCCGCGGCGCGCGGGCAACGCGCACCAGAATATCGTGCCCTATCAGGTTTTCGAGGTCGCCGACGGCCACCTCATCCTGGCGGTGGGCAACGACCAGCAGTTCGAACGCTTCTGCGCCGTGGCCGGTTGCCCCGAGCTAGCGCGCGACGAGTGCTACGCGCGCAACGCCCAGCGTGTGCGCCACCGCGACACGCTGGTACCGCTGCTGGCAGCGCGCCTGCGCCAACGGTCGCGGGCCGACTGGCTGGCCGCGCTGGAAGCGGTCAAGGTGCCGTGCGGCCCGATCAACGACCTCGCCGAGGTCTTTGCCGACCCGCAGGTGCGCGAACGCCGCATGACGGTGACTGTGCCGCACCCGCACCGCGACGCGCTGCAACTGGTGGCCAGTCCGATGAAGCTTTCGGCCACGCCGGTGCAGCTTCGCCGGCCGCCGCCGCTGCTGGGCCAGCACACCGACGAGGTGCTGGCCGAGATCGGCGTCGACGCGTCCGCGCGGCAGCACCTGCGCGCCATCGGCGCGATCGGCCGCATGGCCACCGACGCCGAAGCCCGCCCACGCCCCCCGGTGTGAAGTAGTTGCCAGCCGCGCCGGCCGCGCCCCCTGCTCGCGGGGTGGCGTGGCTGCGGCCGGCGGCCCAAGCTCTGCAGCCACGGATCGGCGATGTCGCCGTCCTGTCCGGGACCGGCGCTCAGTGCGGGGTGCCCGGCGCTTCGGAGAGACCCACGTCGTGCATGCCTCGGATCCTGCCAGCCCCATCGACGCCGCCCCACGGCCGGCCGCCGAGACATTCGACATGCAAGCCTTGCTCGAGCTGCTCGACAACGAAGTGGCCGTGGCGCTTGCCGACGCGGCCGAACGGGTGACGTCGCTGGCCACCACGGGTCGCATCAGCCGCGCCGGCCTGCGCGCGCTGCGCGACGGGATCGATCACGCGCGCCGCGCCATCCTGAAGGGCCGGCAGGTGGCGCGGCTGGCCTCGGGGCGGGTCCGTGTGAACCCCGAGCGGCTCGACCTGACCGCCTTGTTGCACGAGTCGGTCCGCGCGCGCGCGAGAGAGATCCACGCCCGCGGCATCGAACTGCGGCAGCAGCTGGCGCCCACCGAAGTACGTACCGACGCCACCCTGCTGCCCGGCTTGCTGGCCGCGGTGCTGGACTGGAGCTTCGAGCACGCGTGCACCGTGATCGACCTCAGGCTCACGGTTCCCGGCTGGCCTGGGCGGGCACAGCTGCGGGCCGGCTTCGGCTACCGCGTGCCCGACGAACTGGTGACAGCCGCCGCGCCGCTGGACGCAGAGTTGGACCCGGCGCTGGACACCTTGTCGTGGCGACTGCTGCTGCAGACGGCCGCGGTGCTGGGGCTGGACCTGTGGCGCCGCGACACCCAGGGCCGGACCGAGCTGACGCTGGACTTCCCCGACACGCTGGCGCCCAGCCTGCAGACGCTCTTCAATCCCGGCGCGCCAGCGGTGAACTCGCAGCCGCATGCCGGCCGCCACGTGCTGGCGCTGGCGCCAAGGCACGAACTGCGCGGCCTGGTGCGCGAAGCACTGCGCCCGATGGGGCTGCTGCTGGACTTCGTGGCCACGCTCGACGAAGCGCGCCAGCTCTGCGCCAGCAGCCTGCCGCACGTGGTGGTCTACGAGGCTGCGCTGGCGGGCCCGGAATTCGAGCGCCTGTGCGCGGAATGGCGGGTCGACGCACCGGAAATCGGCTTCGTGCGTATCGTCGACCAGGGCCGGGCCTTCGAGGTGCTCAACCTGGACAGCGGCCCGGTGAGCTGCGTCGGACGCGACGCCATCATCGAATCGCTGCCGGCCGCGCTGAATCTCGAGCTCGGCCGCGGCGACTGAGCGGCACGCCCGGGCCCTTGCACGCCCGTGTGGCAAACGCCGGTGCGGCAAGGCGGCCTGACTTAGACTCGGCGCACCCCATGAACTTGCCCCACCGACTGCCGCACCCGCCGCAACCCGCGGACCTTGTGCACCTGGCCGCCGCATGATCGGCCGGCTCAGCGGCACGCTGGTCGACAAGTCGCCGCCCACGGTGGTGCTCGACGTGCATGGCGTGGGTTATGAGATCGAGGTGCCGATGAGCACCTTCTACAACCTGCCCGCGATCGGCGCGGCGGTGACGCTGCTCACGCATTTCCTGGTGCGCGAGGACGCGCAACTGCTTTACGGCTTTCTCACCGCCCCCGAGCGATCGACCTTCCGCGAACTGGTGAAGATCGGCGGCGTGGGACCGCGCACGGCGCTGGCCATCCTGTCGGGCCTGAGCGTGGCCGAGCTCGGCGCGGTCGTGAGCCGGCAGGACGGCGCGCGCCTGGTCAAGGTGCCGGGCATCGGCAAGAAGACCGCCGAGCGGCTGCTGCTCGAACTGAAGGGCAAGCTCGGCGCCGACCTCGGCGCACCGGCCGCCGACGCCTTGAGCGAGGCGCAGGGCGACATCGTCCAGGCGCTGCAGGCGCTGGGCTACAACGATCGCGAAGCCCGGGCCGCGCTGAAGGCGCTGCCCGCCGAGGTGGGCGTCAGCGAAGGCATCAAGCTCGCGCTGAAGGCGTTGAACCGGTGAAGCGCGCCGGACCCGCGACGAGCCCGTCGCGGTGGAGCGGCCGCGCGACTCAGTGCTTGTGCATGCTCATCGGTGCCGGCCCCTGATTTCTGACCTGCACGTCGACCTTCACTTCGCCGGCCTTCTCGAAGCGCAGCGTCAGCGGGAAGCTGGCGCCGTTGTTCAGCGTCTGCGTCAGGCCGATGAACATGACGTGCAGGCCGCCGGGCTTGAGCTCCACGGTCTGGCCGGCCGGAATCTCGATGGCGGGTATCTCGCGCATGCGCATCACGTCGCCGTCCATCTGCATGGTGTGCAGTTCCACGGTCTTCGAAATGGGCGCGCTGGCCGAGACCAGGCGGTCGGCGGTGGCACTGGTGATCTTCAGGAAACCGCCACCGCCGGCCTGGCCGGCGACGGTGGGGCGAGCCCAGGCACCTTCCACCTTGGGGGTGGTCTGGGCGATGGCGGGGGGGGCGGTCGAAAGGGCCAGCATCAGGGCGGCAAAGGCAAGCAGGGTATGACGGCGGGTGTTCATGTCGGGTACTCCGGTGGTGAAGGCAGCAAGGCCTGCATGACCCTGTGGCGCACCGGCTGAAGGTGCGGCACACAGGGGTGGAATCGGCGCGTTCGCGACCGCGGCGGCAGGCGCGCGAGCTACTGACCGCGGTGCATCAGCGGGTGGCCGGTGGCGCGCGCGGCTGCGCCGCGGGCCAGGACATCGCACAGTCCGGCGGCAGGCGCATGGCCGGCGCGCCGCCAGGCGCGCCGACAGGCTCGAGCCAGACCGCCCAGGCTCCGACCGGCGGCCCTGCCGCCGGCGTGCCCGATGCACAGAACGGGCAATGCACCATCGCATGCAGCGCGAACAGGCCGTCCGGCTCGACGGGCGAGCCATCGGCGGCCACCTGGGTCAGACCACGCGCGGTACAGACCTCGGTCCAGTCGCCGCGGCCGCCGGCCCAGGCCAGCGCGTGAGACACCGCGGGCAGCAAACCCAGGCCCAGCATCGCGACCAGCGCGATCCAGGTGAAGTGGCGCAGCCTGTGGCGCAGCAAAGACATGCCGACAGTGTAGCCAGCGGCGGCCACCGCGCGCCGGTGCCGATAATGCGCCCATGGCCATCCAGACCGACGATTTCGCCGCCACGGGTGCGGCGCGCACGCCGCGCGTGCTCAGTGCCGCGGCGGCCACGCCCAACGAAGAGGCCATCGAACGTGCGCTGCGCCCCAAGGGCCTGGCCGACTACGTGGGCCAGGCCAAGGCGCGCGAGCAGTTGGAGATCTTCATCCACGCCGCGCGCGGCCGCGCCGAGGCGCTGGACCATGTGCTGCTGTTCGGCCCGCCGGGGCTGGGCAAGACCACGCTCAGCCACATCATCGCCAACGAATTGGGCGTCAATCTGCGCCAGACCTCGGGGCCGGTGCTGGAAAAGCCCAAGGATCTGGCTGCCATCCTGACCAATCTCGAGAAGAACGACGTGCTCTTCATCGACGAGATCCACCGTCTGAGCCCGGTGGTCGAGGAGATCCTGTACCCGGCGCTGGAGGACTACCAGATCGACATCATGATCGGCGAGGGTCCGGCCGCGCGCTCGATCAAACTCGACCTGCAGCCTTTCACCCTGGTCGGTGCCACCACGCGTGCCGGCATGCTGACGAATCCGCTGCGCGACCGCTTCGGCATCGTGGCGCGGCTGGAGTTCTACACGCCCGAGGAGCTGACGCGCATCGTCACGCGCTCGGCCGGCCTGCTGAACGTGCCGGTGGACGCCGCCGGCGCGCTGGAGATCGCGCGCCGTTCGCGTGGCACGCCGCGCATCGCCAACCGGCTGCTGCGCCGCGTGCGCGACTATGCGCAGGTCAAGGGCAGCGGCAGCGTCGACGCCGCCATCGCCGACCTGGCGCTGAAGATGCTGGATGTCGACCCGCTGGGCTTCGACGTCATGGACCGCAAGCTGCTCGAAGCGGTGATCCACCGTTTCGACGGCGGCCCGGTGGGGCTGGACAACGTGGCCGCCGCCATCGGCGAGGAAGCGGGCACGATCGAGGACGTGATCGAGCCCTTCCTCATCCAGCAGGGTTTCCTGCAGCGCACGCCGCGCGGCCGCATCGCCACGCTGGCGGCCTGGCGTCACCTGGGGCTGGCGCCGCCGGCACGGCTGGCGGCGCTGCCCTCGGACGATCTGTTCGGCACTTGAGCGCACCGCGCCCGCGCCGCCGTGACCGGCGCCACGGCGTCTCGGCATCCGTGACGTTTACCGCACAGCCGTAACGATTGCATGCAAAACCGCACCCTCAAGCCGGGGCGCGGCAGGCCGATACCTCAGTCCTGAGCGCGACCGACCGGCGGTGCCCTAGCAGGCCCGGCCGGGCGAGCGGCCCGCATTTCCCCCGAGGTTCACAGGCATGCATCGATTCCAGGCCCAGGGTTTCACCCTCATCGAACTGATGGTGACGG
Source organism: Rubrivivax sp. (assembly GCA_034522875.1). GTDB lineage: Bacteria > Pseudomonadota > Gammaproteobacteria > Burkholderiales > Burkholderiaceae_C > Rubrivivax. The sequence goes on from JAXHKY010000039.1 coordinate 27,011, forward strand.
TGGCCGTGCTGGCCATCCTGACCTCGATTGCGCTGCCCTCCTACAGCGCCTACGTGCAGCGCTCGCGGGTGCCGGTGGCGCTGGATGCCTTGTCGTCGTACTACACGCGGATGGAGCAGCGCTACCAGGACGTCGGCCACTACGCCGCCGGCGACGCCTGCGCGGTGGCCCTGCCCGCCGCGGCCAACTTCGCGCTCAGCTGCACGCTGGCCAACGGCGGCCAGGGCTTCACCGCCACCGCCACCGGGGGCGCGGTGATGGCTGGCTACGTCTACACCATCGACCACCGGGGCGTGCGCAACACCACGGCACACCCCAAGGGCACGCCGGCCACCGCCTGCTGGAGCCTGAAGGGAACGGTATGCGACTCGTGACGCGGCACCCGCGGGGCCTCACCTTGGTGGAGATGATGGTGGCGCTGGCCATCGCCGCCTTGCTGATGGTCACCGCGTCGCCGTACTTCGGCGACTATGGCGTCAATTCGCGCCTGCGCGAAAGCGGCCATACGCTTTACAGCGAGGCCCTCATCGCACAGAGCGAGGCCATCAAGCGCAACCGCGTCGTGCGCCTGGCCGCGAGCAGCGGCACGGTGCAGGTGATCGACCTGACCGACCCCGCACGCCCGGTGGTGCTGCGCACGCGCGCGTTGGCCGAAGGCGTGCGCGCCGCCGCCGCCACCGTGGTCGACTTCGGCAGCCAGGGCTGGCCTGCCAACCTCACCGGCGTGGCCATCGACCTCAGTCACGCCACGGCCACCTGCTCCGCCGACCACCGCTGCCCGGGCTTGCGCGTGGAAGCCGGCGGCGCCATCCGACTATGCGGCAACCACCTCGACAACTGCGCCTGAGCCGCGGCATCGGGCTGCTGGACGCGTTGATCGCGCTGGCCCTCCTTGCCTTCGGCATGCTGGCCATGACGCGCTTCCAGGGCCACCTGGTGACCCAGGCCACCGAGTCGCAGACGCGCCAGGTCGCCAGCCAGTTGGCTGCCGAACACTTGTCCACGGTGCTGGTGGACGTGCGCAATGCCGCCTGCTACACGCTGCCGCAGGCCGGCATCTGCGGCAATGCCGACGCCGCCAGTCGCAGCACGGCCTGGGCCGACCGCGTGGCCGCCAGCTTGCCGGCACCGGTCACCGCCGAGGCGGCGCTCGACGCCGTCAGCGGGCGCATGACGGTCACCCTGACCTGGCTGGGCAAGGACTCGGGCGAGATCCGCCGCCTGGAGAACATCACCGATGTGCGACCCTGAGCTCCGCTCCTTCAGGCTGCGTGCGCGACGTGCGCAGCGTGGGCTGTCGATCATCGAGATCATGGTCGGCGTCGTCGTGGCGCTGCTGGTGGGTCTGGCCGCCATCGGTGGCGCCGTCACGTTCACGGCGTCGCAGCGCCAGGGCATCGGCACCGGTGGCTCGCTGCTCAGCGCCACCAATGCGCTGGCGGTGATGCGCGACGACGCCTCGGCGGCCGGCCTGGGCTTCTTCGGCGACGCGCGCTTTCTGTGCCCGCGCCTGAACCTCGGCGTCGGCACCAGCGTCGTGCAGGACGGCACCGCCTTCACCCCGGTTCGCGTGACGGCCGAAACGCGCGGCGACCGCATCGACGTCGTCTACGCCACGCAGGTGACCTCGGGCGCCAACGTGCTGCTCGCCGCGCCGAGTGCCGGCGACGCCGCGCAACTGCGCTCGCTGCTGCCGGTGAGTTCGGGCCAGGTCGTGCTGCTGGCGCCGCCCGTGCCCGGCGACCCCTGCCTGGTACGCAGCGTCACGGCCGTGGCCGCCAGCACGGACGACACCCCCCAGCGGCTGAGCTTCGGCGCCGCCGGGCCCCACAACGCGGCCGAATTCACCACCGCCGCCGCCTTTGCCGACCGCGGGCGCGTCACGCTGCTGGGCCAGTTGCGCTGGTCGCGCTTCCGGCTCGAGGGCACCGACTTGCGTCTGGAGCGCCCGCTGGGCGGTGACCCGGTCGTGCTGGCGCGCCACGTGGTCGCCTTCCGTGTCGAGTACGGCCTGGCCGCCGCCGCCAGCGGCAGTACCGCGCTGGAGGCCTGGCAGGGCGCCGTCGGCGCTTTCGCCGCACTGGCCCCGGCCGACTTGCCGCGCGTGCGTGCGCTGCGCATCGGTCTGGTCACGCGCAGCCCGCAGCCCGAAAAACCCAACGCGGCCGGCGAATGCGAGGCGACGACGGCACTGCCCGAGCTGTTTGGCCAAGCCATCGCGCCCGACGTGCAGAACTGGTCTTGCTTCCGCTACCGCACCGTCATCGCCGCGGTGCCGCTGCGCAATCTGGTGATGGGGATGACACCGTGAGAAGCGCGCAACGCAGACGCCAGGCGGGCGTCACGATGCTGGTGGTGCTGATCCTGCTGTCGGTGATGCTGCTGGGCGGCATCGCGCTGGCGCGCATGACCGAGATCGGCACCCTGGCCAGCGGCAACAACACCTACCGCGAAGCCTCGCTGCAGGCCTCCGAGGTGGGCCTGAACACGGCCTATGCCGCGGTGCGCGGCATTGGGGTCGGCACCGAGGACGACACCGTGTCCGGCTGGTACTGGCCCACCATCCAGGGCGCCGACCTCGCCGGCATTCCGTTCGTGAACTGGGACGCCGCGCCCGAAGTGACGGTCGGCGGCTACAGCGTGCGCTACGTCGTCGAGCGCATGTGCAACACGACGCCGGTGACGAATACGCTGCGCCAGTGCCTCGTCAAGCAGGTACCTCAGATGGGCAGCAACCGCGTCGGCCAGGAGGAACTGGACCCGCCCAATGCGCGCCAGTTCCGCATCACGGTGCGTGTGTCCGGACCCAAGGACACCGAGACCTGGGTGCAGTCGCTCGTCACCAAGGGTTGAACCCTTCCATCCGCCACCGGGGCACGCCATGAAATCCGCCTTCCGCCTGACGCTCGCCGGCCTGGCCCTGGCCACGCTGCTGGCTGCTGCCACGTCGCACGCCACCAACCTGTCGGAACTGCCGCTGAAGGCCTCGGTGCTGGCCAAGCCCAACGTCATCTTCGGGCTCGACGACTCGGGGTCGATGGACTCCGAGGTCATGCTCTACAACAACGACGGCGCCTTCTGGTGGGACTACAACGCCGGCAGCGGCTGGGGCATCGATGCCGGCCACCCCAACGCGGCGTTGCGCACCCTCACCAGCACCTGGTTCAACAACGCCGGCGCTGCCTCGACCCGCTGGCGCAAGATGGTCTATCTGTTCCCCAACGGCAACGGTGTCGGCGAGCGGCAATACGGTGATGCCGCCAACGACCACTTTGCCGTCATGCCGACGACGCCATTGGCCCACCTTCGCTGGTCGGGCGCCTACCGCGACGCCGGCGGCACCTACCGCTCGGCGCCCGCCGACCCGGCCGCGTCGCCGCTGCACAACCCGCTGTACTACAACCCGTTGGTGACCTACACCCCCTGGGCCCCGGCGCAGATGAGCACAGGCGCCATCACGCCGGCCAACGCCAATCCCAGTGTCGCCAAGTCGCATCCGGTGCGCGGCAACACCAGCTTCAACCTGACGGCCGACGTGGCCCGATCGACGGCCGCGAACCGGGTCTTCACGGCCTTCCCCGGCATGCGCATCCCGGCCGGCGCGCAAAAGCAGGTCTGCGACGGCAACAACGCCAACTGCGGCGCCTGGACGGATGTGGTGGCCGAGGAGCCCGCCGCCGCGGGCCGGGTGACGCGGGTGGCCATGGCCTACTACCCGGCCACCTACTGGGTGAAGGAGGCCTGCACCGTGCCGGCGGCGCCCAACCTGACCACCGACAGCTGTGCCGCGCTTCCCGGCGGCGGCACGCTCAAGCGCTACGAGATCAAGAACGGCAATGCCTTCCCGTCCGGCCGCAGCCACGCGGCGGAAATGCAGAATTTCGCCAACTGGTTCCAGTACTACCGCAAGCGCCGCCTGATGCTGGCCGCCGCGATGGGCGAGACGATGGAGAACCTGACCGGCATGCGTCTGGGCGTGGTGCCGTTCGCCAACCACGCGGCGGTCACGATGTACGACGCCGACGCGGTGGCCGCCACCGCCAACCGCCGCCGCGTCGCCGGCCTGATCTACGAGGTCGCCAACGGCGGCGGGACGCCGACGCGGCAGACGCTCAAGCACATCGGCGAGCAATACCGGCGCCTGGACCAGACGAACGGCCGCTACAACGTGGTGCAGTACGCCTGCCAGCGCAACAATGCCTTCATCGTGACCGACGGCTTCGCCAACAACGACGGTGTCACGCCGCCGGCCTGGGACGCCGGCAAGTCGGCCGCGACCTGGGGGTCCGGGGCGCCCTACCAGGCCGACTTCACGCACGACGGCATCCTGGCCGACCTGGCGCTGCGCTACTACACGAACAACCCGCGCCCCGACCTCGCCAGCGGCGCGCTGCAGGCCACGCCCAGCGATGCCAACACCAACCCGCACGTGAACACCTACGGGCTGACGCTGGGCGCGCGCGGCACGCTGTTCCTGGGCGAAGACGCGGTGCCGCCGGCCACCACGGCGGCCTGGCCCGACCCCAACACCAACCGCAACCCGACCTCGGTCGACGACCTCTGGCGCGCCACGCTCGGCGGCCGCGGCCGCATGTACCTGGCCACCACGCCGGAGGAAACCGCGCAGCGCATCCGCTCCGGGCTGGATCACATCCTGGACCAGGAAGGCGCGCAGGGCGGCATCGCCGTCAGCGCCGTCAACCTGGACCGCAGCGACTCTCAGGCTTACCTGGGCGTGTACAACCCGCGCGGCTGGTCGGGCGACCTGACGGCCAACCCGATCGACATCGCCACCGCCGCGGTCTCGGCCACACCCAACTGGTCGGCGGCCACGCTGCTGGCGGCGCGCCCCTGGGCGACGCGCATCATCTTCACCTCCAGCGGCGCAGCCGGCGTGGACTTCAGCGCCGCCAACGTCGGTGCCACGGTCAACCCGGACCCGGGCGCCTACACATCCCAGGCCGTCGTCGAGTACCTGCGCGGCAACCGCGCCGGCGAAGGCGACTTCTTCCGCAGCCGCAGCAGCCTGCTCGGCGCGGTGGTGAACGCCGAGCCGGTGCTGGCCCGGGACGAGCGCATGGTCTACCTCGCCTCGGGCGACGGCATGCTGCACGCCTTCGACACCGTCACCGGCGCCGAGCAATGGGCCTATGCGCCGCCGGATACGCTGGCGGCACTGGGTGCGTCGGTGCAGCGCCAATGGGTCTACCAGACCTTGCTCGACGCCACGCCGGCCTATGCGCGGCTGGGCAACGGCACGCGGCTGCTGGTGGGCGGGCTGGGCGCGGCCGGGCGCGGCTACTACGCGCTGGATGTCAGCAACCCGCGCGGTCTGGACACTGCAGCCGCGGCAGCGCAGTTCCGCTGGGTCTTCCCGGCCACCGGCGACGCCGCCAACCGCGCGCTGATGGGATACACCGTGGGCAAGCCGGTGGTGGCGCGCACGGCGGCCGAAGGCGACGTGGTGCTGGTCACCTCGGGCTACGACAACGGCCAGTCCATCGGCGACGGCAAGGGCCGCCTGTGGATGCTCAACGCGAGCACGGGAGCGGTGCTGCGGACCTTTCGCACGACCGCCGGCGGCGTGGGCGCCGAAGCCGGGCTGGCCCAGGTGTCGGCCTTCCGCGAACCCGATGGCACCGTCCGCTACGCCTTTGCCGGCGACCTGCTCGGCAACCTCTGGCGTTTCGACCTCACGCGCAACGAAGGGGGCGAAATGGAAGCCGAACTGCTGGCCACCTTGCGTGACGCCGACGGCAACGCCCAGCCGGTCACCGCCGCACCCGAGCTGACCACGGTCGAGAGTCGCCGCGTAGTGCTGGTCGGCACCGGCCGGCTGCTCGACGTCGGCGACTTCGGCAGCACGCGCACGCAATCCTTCTACGCCATCGCCGACGGCCCTGCCCTGCCCAACGCGCGCAGCGGCCTGGTGCGCCAGGTCTACACGCTGGCCTCCGACCAGATCACCGACAACGCCGTGAACTGGGTCAGCGACCGCGGCTGGTATTTCGACCTGCCGGCCGGCGAGCAGGCCAACACCGACCCCGTCGTGGCCTACGGTGCGGTGGCCTTCGTCACCAACCTGAACGGCAGCAACAGCTGCACCCAGTCTTCACGCATGTACCTGCTGGACATCGGCACCGGCTCGCGCGTGACCGGCTCCGACTTCGTCTCGACGCTCATCGCCAGCAACGCCACGTCGTCGCGCGTGATCACGCTGCGCGTCGTCAACGGCCGCATCATCGGCACCACGCACCGCTCCGACAACACGGTGTTCCAGCGTGAGCTGCCGCTGGGGCAGAACATCACGCCGGCGAAGAACGCCTGGCGGGAGCTGCGGCGGTAGGGGCGCGGGCGCCGGCAGGCCGCCGTCCTGGTCTCGGCTAGGCCTCTTCGGAGCCCGCCCCGGCCGCGCCCGCCAGGTGCGAGCTATCGTTCCAGCCGGTCACGGCCCAGCCCTCGCCGGTGTAGAGCAGCCGATTGATGCTGGCGTTGTCGATCTGCCAGGTGCGCGGTGCGTCCAGCGCCAGGTGCATGGCCGCGCGGTACAAGCCGTCGAGCACGCCGCCGTGGGCGACGACGGCGATGGCCTGCCCCGGGTGGCGCGCCGCCAGCTGCGTCACGGCTGCCACGCTGCGGGCGTAAAAGGCGGCCAGCGGCTCGCCGCCGCCAGGGCCGAAGCCGGCCTCGCGCCGGCGCCAGCGCAAGACGTCCTCGGGCCAGCGCTGCTCGATCTCGGCAAAGGTGGTGCCCTCGAAGTGCCCGAAGAAGCGTTCGCGCAGCGCCACCTGCGTGCCCACCTCCAGCCCGGTGGCCGCCGCCAGCGCCAAGGCGGTGGCATGCGCCCGCTGCAGATCACTGCTGTAGATCGCGGCCAGGCCCTCTTCGGCCAGGGCCTGCGCCAGGCGCGCCGCCTGCCAGCGACCGGTGTCGTCCAGGGGCACGTCGAGCTGACCCTGGATGCGACGCTCGGCATTCCAGGCCGTCTGTCCGTGACGCAGCGCGAAGACCCGTGTCGGTTCGTGCATGCGCCGCCAGCGTTCGCTCAGAGTTCACTGCTCAGCAGCCGCGGATTGAGCGTGTAGGTGCCCGAGAAGGTGGCCTCGCCCAGCACGCGGCCGGCCAGCGCCTGGCGCACCTGGCCGCCGGTGAAGGCGCCCTCCACGGGCAGCCGCGGCAGTGCCACGGCATAGAGCGTGAAGACGTAGTGGTGCACGAGGCTGTCGTTCCAGGGCGGTAACGGGCCGTCGTAGCCGAAATATTCACCACCCAGGCGCGCGTCGCCGGCGAACCAGTTCGTATAGTCGTTGAGGCCCTGGCGGATGCTCCCGCGGGCCGCCGGGCCCGGCTTGCCGCGTGGCCTGAAGCCGCGGCTGAATTCGCCCTCGGCGATCACCGTCGGCGCCGGCGGCAGGTCGATCAGCACCCAGTGGAAGAAGTCCACGCGCGGCCGGTCCGCCGGAATCTCCTGCCCGCGCTGGTTCACGCCTTCGGCGCTGGCCGGCACGTCGAAGTCGTGGCAGATCAGCACCATCGACTGCGTGCCGGGCGGCAGGTCGCTCCAGGCCAGGTGCGGGTTCAGGTTGTCGCTGAAGGTGGCGCCGCCGGCCCCGTCGGGGCGGCCCGCGGCGTGGCGGGCCGGGATGCGGTCGCCGTTGGTCCAGCTGTCGCTCCAGAGTTTCATCGTCGGGGTTCCTCGGTCAGGCGCGGCGCCGCCTGGGCCGGGCCCGCAGCCACTCGCGATCCATCGCGGCCGGCGCAATCGCCATCACACGCCCCACACCACGGGAACGTTGGCGGCCTGGGCGCTGCGCAACATCTCCATCATCGGCCACAGGCGCTGTCGCAACGCCACCACGCGCGCGCTGGCGGCCTCGTCGTGGTCCTCCAGGCCTGCGCCGGTTTCGCCGGCTTCGGCCGCGCGGACCGCTTCGGCGTCGATGGCCGCCTGCAGCGCTCGCAGCGCCGCAGGCATGGCGGCCACTTCGATGATGCCCTGCGCGGCCGGCTCGCGGCCCAGCAATGCCAACAGTTGGTCGCCGTTCGGTCCCAGCATGATCACGTCGCCCGCGGCCTTGCACTTGAATTTGTAGAGCATGGTGGATGGTTCGCCCCTGGGGCGTCTAAAGAGTCGTCAATGACGATTGTGACGCTTGCGGCGGCCGTGCCAGCGCGAACAGCCAGCCCTGGAACGCGTCGCAACCGGCGTCGTCCGGGAAGCCGCACTGCGGCTGACGTGCAGGGCACGGCCGTCGGCCGCGGCCACCAGGGTGTCGGATGGCAGGCGGCCGCAGTCGCCGGCAGCTGCCGCGGCCGAGTACGCCAGGTCCTCGGGCGAGTTCGACAACGCGGTCGCCGACTCACCCACCAGGCCGTCGAGCAGCGCCGCCCAGGCCGTTGGCGCATCGGACCGCACCCCCTTCCGCCCGGGGTTCACGCGGCCCGTTCCTCGACCTGGACGTCGCGCGCCGGCGGCACTCACGACCGCCCGGCTCGCCTGGTCTTCGGGCGCCGGAGGCTCAAGCTGAAGCCGGGGCCGGCCGGCGTGCGTTGTGTCTCGACCTGCGCACCGACGGCCGGGTCGCCCCCGGGTGCGGCTTGCACCGGGCCATGGTCAAATCGAGCCCAGGGATACCGGTCGACGCCGACGGGTGCAGGGCCCGCGGCGCAGGTCGCGGGCGCGTCCCGAAACGAGGAGCCCAGAACATGCGTACCCAGGTCGCCATCGTCGGCGCCGGCCCGGCCGGACTCTTGCTCGGTGCGCTGCTGCACCGCGCCGGCATCGACAACGTCGTGCTGGAACAGCGCAGCGCCGACTACGTGCTCGGCCGCATCCGGGCCGGCGTGCTGGAGCAGGTGGCGGTGGACCTGCTGCGCGAAGCGGGCGTGGCCGCGCGCATGGACGCGCAAGGGTTGTCGCACCGTGGCTTCGAGATGGCCTTCGGCGAGCGCCGGCTGCGCATCGACTTGCACGCGCTCACCGGCAGGCAGGTCATGGTGTACGGCCAGACCGAGGTCACGCGCGACCTCATGGACCACCGCCGGCTGAGCGGCCGCACCACGGTGTACGAAGCCGAAGACGTGCAGCCGCACGGTTTCGACAGCGACCACCCCTGGGCAAGCTACCGTCACGGCGGCACCGGGCGGCGCCTCGACGCCGACTTCATCATCGGCTGCGACGGCTTCCACGGCGTGTGCCGCGGCGCGGTGCCGGCCGCCGCGCTGCAGACCTTCGAGAAGGTCTACCCCTTCGGCTGGCTCGGGCTGCTGGCCGACACGCCGCCGGTGAACGAGGAACTGATCTACGGCCACACCGAATGCGGCTTCATGCTGGCCAGCATGCGCAGCCACCAGCGCAGCCGCTACTACCTGCAGTGCCCGCTGGACGACCAGGTGGAGCAATGGCCCGACGAGGCCTTCTGGGCCGAGCTGCGCCGCCGCCTGCCCGCCGAGGTGGCGGCGCGACTGGTGACGGGACCGTCGATCGAGAAGAGCATCGCGCCGCTGCGCAGCTTCGTCGCCGAACCCCTGCGCTTCGGCCGCCTGTTCCTGGCCGGCGACGCCGCACACATCGTGCCGCCCACGGGCGCGAAGGGGCTGAACCTGGCCGCTTCCGACGTCGGCCTGCTGGCGCAGGCGCTGGCCGAGTTCTACGGCGGCAGCACGGCCGGCATCGCCCATTATTCGCAGCGCGCGCTGGCCAGGATCTGGAAGGCCGAGCGCTTCTCGTGGTGGTTCACCTCGCTGATGCATCGCTTCCCCGAGACCGGCGGCTTCGGGCTGCGCATGCAGCAGGCAGAGTTCGACTATCTGTGCGGGTCGGTGGCGGCGCAGACGGTGCTGGCGGAAAACTACGTCGGCCTGCCGCTGGGCTGACACGGCAGGTCGCAGCATGGGGCGCGACGGCGCAAGGCCCGATCACCACACTGCGCTGCGCCGACAAGCCTGAGACGCCATGCCACATCGCCTGGCGCAACCAGCCAGCGGTGGCCTGCAAGGCCAACAGCGACGGTGACGCCATGCAGGGCCACGTCGCAGCACCGATGCCGGCCGCGCCGATGCCCGGCACCAGCCACCCCCTCACCTGCGGTGGCTCCACGCGAATGCGGGCTTGCGCGGCCGGCCTGCCGGCGCAGAATGCCCGCTCCACAGGAGCAGCCGCGATGCGATCCCGATTCAGCCGCCAGGCCGGCACGACCTTGATCGAACCCCTGGTGGCCACCGCCGTGATCGGCGCGCTGGCCGCCGCGGCGCTGCCGCAATTCGCCGAGCTCGGCAGCTCCGCGCAGGCCACCCAGCTGCAAGGCGTGGCCGCGGCCGCCACCAGTGCGATGCACGCCAACCAGGGCGCCTGCCTCGTCTCGGCGCACTCGCCACGGCCTGGTGGCTGCGTGCCGGTGGACAACTGCGCTGCCGTCGGCCGGCTCCTTTTCGGCGGCCTGCCCGTCGGCTATGCCGTGGCGGACCAGCCGCTGGGCAGCCGCAACGGCTTCGAAGCCAGCTGCACCGTCACGCAGCTGGAAGGTGGCCTGAGCGAACGCTTCGCCGGCGTCTCGGCCGGGCTCTGAAAGCGACCGGCGCGACGCCCACGCATCCGCTCAGCGGTGCCGGGTGGAACGCCGGCAAGCGTGACGGGCCGCCCCTACATCGATAGCGACCCTTCGCGGAATTCGGTCTTGTCGAGCCATACGTTGACCAGCACCGGGCGGCCCTGGCGCGCCAGCTCGCGCGCCTGCCTCAGCACCGGGATCACCTCGCCGGGGCGCCGGATCAGCAGCCCGGCAGCGCCAAAACCCGCCGCCACCTCGTGGTAGGCCGTGCGCGCCAGCACGGTGGCCACGTCGTCCTTCAGCATCTTCACCTGCTCGCGCGCGATCTGGGTCCAGCCGGCGTCGTTGCCTACGACGGCAATGACCGGGATGCCGTGGCGCACGAAGGTGTCGAATTCGGCCAGGCCGAAGCCGCAGGCGCCGTCGCCGAAGACGATCCACAGTTCGCGCCCGGGCTTCGTCGTGGCGGCGCCGAGCGCGAAGCCGGCGCCCACGCCCAGCGTGCCGAAGGCGCCGGGGTCGAGCCAGGCCAGCGGGCCGCGCGCGTGCAGCACGTAGCTGGCGGTGGCGACGAAATCGCCGCCATCGGCCACGAAAACGGCGTCGGCTGCGGCCTCGCGCTCGAGAGCGCGCAGCAGCGCCAGCGGGTTGACGAATTCACCGGCCAGCGCCGCCTGCGCGTCGATCTCGGCCTCGCGCGCCTCGTCGCGAGCGCGCAGCGTGGCCAGCCAGCCGCTCAGCCGCGCCGGATCGGGCGGCTGTTGCGCCAGCGCCTGCACGAAGGCGCCGGCGTCGCCGATGGCGGCCACGTCGGGCTGGCGGTTGAGCCGCGCCTCCTTGGCGCTGCGGTTGGCGGCGATCAGCGTGGCGCTGCGGCGCACATGGCGGCCGTAGTCGAGCCGGAAGTCGCAGGGCACGCCAGCCAGCAGCACGCAGTCGGCCTCGCGCAGGGCATTGCGGCGCTGGTGGCGCAATTGCAGCGGGTGCGCCGGCCCGAGCAGGCCGCGCGCCATGCCCGAGAGGTAGACCGGAATGCCCAGCCGCGCCACGGCCTGGGCCAGCGCGTCGGCTTGCGCGGCCTGCACCACAGCCTGGCTGCCGACCACGGCCAGCGGCCGCTGGGCCTTGTGCAGCGCGGCCAGCGCGGCGCGCACGCTGGTTTGGCTCGCCTGCGGCACCGCCACCGTGGCCACGGCCGGCGCCGGCGCCGCGGCGTCGCCTTCGAACATGCGCCGCACATGGCGGTTCAGATACCAGCGCAGCGCGCGGTCGGCCAGCGCCGTGCCCTTGCCGCCGGCTTCGGCGTACCACTGGCGGATGGAGGCCTCGTCGTAGAGCAGGTCCACCGGGCATTCCACGAACACCGGCCCGGGCACGCCACTCTGCGCCAGCGCCAAGGCCTCGGCCACCGCCGGGCCCAGGTCGCGCACGCGCCGCAGTTTGTAGAAGCGCTTGACATGCGGCGCCACCAGCGGACGCTGTTCGATGTCCTGCAGCGCGCCGCGCCCCTGCAGCGCGGTGGGCGCGGCGCCGCCCAGCAGCACCAGCGGCGACTGCGCCAGCTGCGCATTCTTCAGCGCGGTGATGGTGTTGGTGATGCCCGGCCCGGCGGTCACCGCGGCCACGCCAGGCCGGCCCGACAACCGCGCCGCGGCGTCCGCCGCGAACACCGCCGTGGCCTCGTCGCGCACGTCGACGATGCGGATGCCGCGTGCCTTGGCCGCGCTCAGGATGGGCGAGATGTGGCCGCCGCACAGCGTATAGACGCAGGGCACGCCGTGCGCCTGCAGCACCTCGGCGATGCGGTCGCCGCCGTGGCGTGCGGGCGGCGGGCTCAAGCCCACAATACCTTCTTCGGCTCGGCGTACCAGCGCTCCACTTGCGTCGCCACCGCGGCTTCGATGCGGCTGCGCTTGATCTTCATCGTCGGTGTCAGGCAGCCGTTCTCGATGGACCATGGCTCGTTGGCCACCACGATCATGCGCAGTTGCTCGTAGTCGGCCAGGCCCTGGTTGACGCGGTCGAGCAGGCGCTCCAGTTCACCCTGCACCTGGGCGCGCACCGTGGGTTCGGCCACGCGCGGCCGCAGGTCCTCGGCCAGCACCACGATGGCATAGGCGGCCGGCTGGCCCACCCCCGACACCAGCGACAACTCCACCACGGGGTGCACGTTGATGAGGTTCTCGATGGGCGCCGGCGCCACGTATTTGCCCTTGGCCGTCTTGAACAATTCCTTGGCGCGGCCGGTGATGCGCAGCATGCCGTCGGGTCGGCGCTCGCCCAGGTCGCCGGTGCGGAAGAAGCCGTCCTCGGTGAACGAGCCCGCCGTCAGCTCCGGTTGCTTGTAGTAGCCGCGGAACTGCCCGGGCGACTTGATCAGGATCTCGCCGCTGGCGTCCAGCCGCACCTGCACGCCGGGCATCGGCACGCCGACCCAGCCCGGTTCGTGGAAGCGTTCGTTCGAAGCGTGCGAGAAGGCGAAATCCTCGGTCATGGCATAACCCTCGAACAGCTCCAGCCCGAGCCGGCGGTACCAGCGGATGAGCTCGGCGGGGATCGGCGCCGAGGCGCTGGCGGCCTGCTTCACCTGGTCCAGCCCCAGCCCCTTGAGCACCTTGCGCGCCACCACGCGTCCCAGCAGCGGGACGCCGAGCAGCCGGTCCAGCTTGGCCGGCGGCATCTTGCTGAACACGCCCTGCTGGAATTTCAGCCACAGCCGCGGTACCGAAAGAAACAGCGTCGGCCGGGCACGCTGCAGGTCCTGCAGGAAGGTATCGAGCGACTCGGCAAAGAACAGGTGCGTGTTGCCGTCCACCAGCGAAGCCGCACCCACCCAGGCGCGCTCGTAGCTGTGCGCCAGCGGCAGGTACGACAGCATGCGGCTTTCGCCCGGGCCCACGCGCTGGCGCACGTCCTGCACCGCCCCTTCGCCCACGCGCGTGACGGCACCGAAGTCGATCATCGCGCCCTTGGGCTGACCGGTGGAACCCGAGGTGTAGATGATCATGGCCAGGTCCTCGGCCGCGCGCTGCGGACGGCCAGGCAGCGGTGGCGTGCGCGCGGTGATGGCGTCCCAGGTCTCGAATTCGGTCTTCGGCGCCAGCGGCAGGGCGATGCAAGGCAGCCCCGCCGGCACGCCCGGCTGCTGTTGCGGCCAGGTGTCGAGCTTGCCCACGAAGAGCAGGCTGGCGCCGCTGTGTTCCAGCACGAAGCGCACCGTCTCGGCCGTTTCCGTGGGGAAGATCGCCACCGTGGTGCAGCCGGCCATCCAGATGGCCAGTTCGGCCATGATGAAATGCGCGCAGTTCTTCGACAGGATGGCGATGCGCGCGCCGGGCTCGAAACCGCGTTGCTGCAGGTGCGCGGCCATGCGGCGTGCCTGGTCCAGCGCTTCGGCCCAGGTGGTGTCGGCCACCCGCCCGCCACCCAGCGGCTGCGTGAGGTAGACGCGGTCGGGGTGCTGTTCGGCGTGGTCGAGCACGTGGTCCAGAATGAGCCGGGTCTGCGGCATGGCGGTGTCTCCTGCGGGCGCTGGCGGCCGCTGCGACGGCAGCCTAGTGGCCGCGTGCGGGGTCCGTCTACAGGGGGATTCCTGGGCTGGACCGCGTGACGCAGACGCCGAACAGGCGTGCGGACCGGGCACTTTTCCGCGGCATGCGGCGGGGCGGAATGAAGGATGATCGGCGCCGGTCGGCTGAGGTTCAAGCATGTTCATGACGAGCGGGTCTGCGCCGTGGCGCACCGGGTGGGCCTGGCCCGCCGCCGTGCTGCTGGCCGGTTTGGGCGTGGCCACGGCCGGCGCATGGTGGCTGCACGACGGTGCGCAGGCCGCCGCTCAGGCCGAGTTCCGCCGCAGCGTGCTGCGCGTCTCGGCCGACATCGCCGAGCGCTTTCGCAAGCCGCTGCACGGCCTGAATGGCGCACTCGGTGTCTACGCCACGCACGCCGTCGTGCAGCGCAGCACCTTCCAGGCCTATCTGGCCACGCGCAACCTGGCGGTGGACTTCCCCGGCGTGCGCGGCTTCGGCTTCATCGAGCGCGTGCCGCGCGAGTCGCTGGCGTCCTTCGTGGCCACCGAACGTGACGACGGTGCGCCGCAGTTCGCGGTGCGGCAGCTCGCGCCGAGCGACGCGGCCGAATTGTTCGTCATCAAGTTCATCGAGCCGGCCGAGCGCAACCCAGGTGCACTGGGCCTGGACGTCGGCTCCGAAGCCGTGCGCCGCGACGCCGTGCTGCAGGCGCAGCTGACCGGCGAACCCACCCTCACCGGCACCGTGACGCTGGTGCAGGACCAGCGCCAGGGCCCCGGTGTGCTGCTGGTCGTGCCGGTCTTCCGGCCGGAGCCGGGGGCCGCGCCGGTGGACGGCAGGCACGGCGCACTGCGCGGCCTGCTGTACGCGCCGATCGTGATCGGGGAATTGCTCGAGGAACTGGGCGACGTCACCGCCGGGCAGGTGCGGGTCGAGCTCTTCGACACCGCCAGCGGCACGGCGCGGGGGCCGTTGATGTTCGACTCGCGGCGCGAGGCTGCCGCACTGGCCGACCACGCCCCCGAAGCGGCGCCGGTCGACACGGGCCCGGGCGGGCCACCTCCGCGCTTCGAGACCCTGCACCTGCTCACGCTGCCCGGCCGCCTGGTGACGCTGCGCGTGAGCAGCACGCCCGCCTTCGAGGCGGCCTTCGCGTCGCAGGTGCCGTGGTCGTTCTTCCTGGGCACGCTGCTGGCCAGCGGCCTGCTGGCCGCGCTGTTGCGCCAGCAGGCCACCGGCCGCCGGCGCGCCGAGACGCTGGCGCAACGGATGACGGCCGACCTCGGCCGGCTGGCCCTGGTGGCGCGCCGCACCTCCAACGCGGTGGTCATCACCGACGCGCGGCGCCGCATCACCTGGGTGAACGAGGGTTTCGAACGCATCACCGGCTATACGGCCGCAGAGGTGCAGGGCCGCTCGCCGGGTGCGCTGCTGCAAGCCGAAGGCACCGACCCCGCCACCGTGCAGCGCCTGCGCGCGGCGCTCGACGCCGGCGAAGGATTCACCGGCGAGATTCTCAACCGCGGCAAGACCGGCCGCGTCTACTGGCTTTCGCTGGAGATCCAGCCGCTGCGCGCCGACGACGGCGCCCTGCTCGGCTTCATGGCCATCGAACTCGAAATCACCGAGCGCAAGGCCGCCGAACAGGCACTGGCAAGCGAACGGCTGCGGCTGTCCAACGTGGTCGAGGGTACCGGGGCCGGCACCTGGGAATGGGACCACGCCAGCGGCCAGGTCTTCGTCGACGAGCGCTGGGCGCAGATGCTGGGCTACACGCTGGACGACCTGGGGCCGGCGACGATCGACGATCTGCAGGCGCTGCTGCATCCGGACGACCGCCCCCTTTCAGAGGCGCTGCTGCAACAGCACTTCGCGGGCCGGAGCCCCTTCTACGAGTGCGAGGCGCGCATGCGCCACAAGCAGGGTCACTGGGTGTGGACCCTGGGCCGCGGCCGCGTGCTCAGGCGCGGCGCCGGCGGGCAGCCGGCGTGGATCGCCGGCACGCACATGGACATCAGTGCGCGGCGCGAGCTCGAAGCCGCCATGCAGCGCAACAACGAGCTGCTCACCGCCGTGCTGGAGAGCCTGCCCTGCGGCCTGAGCGTCTTCGACGACCAGCTGAATCTGCTGGCCGCCAATCGCGAATTCCGCCGTCTGCTCGACCTGCCCGACGCGCTGCTCGACCAGCCGCGGGTGGCCTTCGAGGACATCATCCGCTTCAATGCCGAGCGCGGCGAATATGGGCCGGGCGACGTGCAGGCGCTGGTCGACGAGCGCGTGGCGCGCGCGCGCCAGCCTGCCGCCACGCATCACTTCGACCGCCTGCGCCCCAACGGCGTGGCGTTGGAGGTGCGCGGCGCGCCCATGGCCGGCGGCGGCTTCGTCACCACCTATACCGACATCAGCGCCCGCCGCCGCGCCGAGGAAGAGGCCCGGCGCAGCGGCGCGTTGCTGCGCGGCGCCATCGACGCCATCGACGAAGCCTTCGTGCTGTACGACGCCGAAGACCGGCTGGTGCTGTGCAACGACCGCTACCGCGAAACCTATGCCGGCGTGGCCCACCTGATCGTGCCCGGCGCGCGCTTCGAGGACCTGCTGCGCGCCGGTGCGCAGCGTGGCGACTACGCCGACGCCCTGGGGCGCGAAGAGGCCTGGGTGGCCGAACGCCTGGCCGCGCATACCCGCGCCGACGGCACCCTTGTACAGCGGCTGGACGACGGGCGCACGCTGCGCATCATCGAACGCCGGCTGCCCGACGGGCACACCGTGGGCTTCCGCGTCGACATCACCGAACTCGTGCGCGCCACCGAGGCCGCGCAGCAGGCCTCGCAGGCCAAGAGCCGCTTCCTGGCCAACATGAGTCACGAGATCCGCACGCCCATGAACGCCATCCTGGGCATGTTGGCGCTGCTGCGCCGCACGGGCCTGACGCCGCGGCAGCACGACTACGCGCTGAAGACCGAGGGCGCAGCGCGCTCGCTGCTGGGGCTGCTGAACGACATCCTGGACTTCTCCAAGGTCGAGGCCGACCGGATGGCGCTGGACCCGCAGCCGTTCGAGTTCGAGGCCATGCTGCGCGAGCTGTCGGTGATCCTGTCGGCCAATGTGGGCCACAGGGACGTCGAACTGGTGTTCGACCTCGACCCGGCGCTGCCGCGACGGCTGCTGGGCGACGCGCTGCGGCTGCAGCAGGTGCTCATCAACCTGGGCGGCAATGCCGTCAAGTTCACCGAACGCGGCGAGGTCGTGGTCTCGGTGCAGGTGCTGCAGCCTGGCAAACAGGCGGTGCGGCTGCGCGTGGAGGTGCGCGACACCGGCATCGGCATCGCGCCCGAACACCGCGAGCGCATCTTCAGCGGCTTCACGCAGGCCGAGCCCTCGACCACGCGGCGCTTCGGCGGCACCGGGCTGGGACTGGCCATCAGCCGGCGCCTGGTGGCCTTGATGGGCAGCGACCTGCAACTGGAAAGCGAACCCGGCGCGGGCAGCCGCTTCTTCTTCGACGTCTCGCTGCCGGTGGTGGCGCCCGCCGGCGACGAGCCGGCGGCAGCCCAGCCGCAGCAGCCCATGCGCGTGCTGCTGGTGGAAGACCACGCCACCGCCCGCGGTGCGCTGCAGCGCATGGCGCTGGCGCTTGGCTGGGAGCTCGACACGGCAGCCGACAGCCCGGCCGCGCTGGCGCTCCTGCAGCGGCGAGCCGGGCGCGGCGAGCGCTACGGCGCAGCCTTCGTCGCCATGCCCAGACCCGACACCGGCGGCGCGCGGATGTTGGAGCAGCTCCGCGCACACGGCCTGGCCGGCGGGGCGCCGCTGCTGGCCCTGGTCACCGCCCTGGGCCGCGAGGCACTGGAAGCGCAGTGGCCGGCGCAGTGCGAGGCCTTCGACGACTTTCTGGTCAAGCCGCTCACGCCCGCGATGCTTCTTCCTGCCGCCACCTCGGCCGCCGCACCGGCGGGCGCGAGACACGGCGGTCCCCGGCCCGGCCCGCGGCCACCGCCGGCCGGGGCCCCGGGCGGTCGGCTGACCGGGCTGCGCCTGCTGGTGGCAGAAGACAACCCCAACAACCAGCAGGTGGTGCGAGAGTTGCTGGAAGACGAAGGCGCCTGGGTGCGCATCGTCGGCGATGGACAGGAGGCGGTGACCGCCGTCGCGGCGGCCCGCCCGTCCTTCGACGCCGTGCTGATGGACCTGCAGATGCCGGTGATGGACGGCCTGGCCGCCACGCGCCAGATCCGCCTGGGGCTGCGCGGGCGCCGGTTGCCGATCATCGCCATGACGGCCAACGCCGCGCCTGCCGACCGCCAGGCCTGCCTGGCCGCGGGCATGGACGAGCATGTGGGCAAGCCCTTCGAGCTCGACGCCGTGGTGCACCAGCTGCAACGCCTGGTGGGTCGGCCCCTCGGTGCGGATGGCACCGAAGGTTCGCCACCGGTGGCCGGCGCCGGACGCGCCGGCCCGCTGGCCGCCACGCCGGGCTCGGCCCGCGTCGAAGCCTGCGCCAGCGCGGCTGGCGTGGACCTGGAGCGGGCGCTGTCCCGTCTGGGCGGCAAGGCAGCGGTCTACGAACGCATGCTGCGCACCTTCGTCCACGACCTGGCCCGCATGCCCGCGCAGCTGAAGGCCAGGCTGGAGGCGGGCGACACCGAGGCCGCCGCCCGGCTGCTGCATACGCTCAAGGGTCTGGCGGCCACCGTGGGTGCGGCGGCGCTGGCGGCCGCGGCCGAGAGCGCCCAGCGCGCCGTTTCCATGGCCGCCACGCCCGCCGCGGCCCGCGCCGCGGCCGGGCCTGCCGAAGTGGCCATGCGCCAGGCCGCAGCGCCGCTGCTGGCGCTGCTGCAGGCCCTGCAAGACAACAACGGCGGCCCGACCCGCGGCGCCAGCGCTGCGGGCCGGGCCCCGAAACCTGCCGACACCGTGGCTGCCCTGCAGGAACTGGCCGCGCTGCTGGAGAATTCGGACATGCGCGCCACCGACCTCATGCCCCGCTTGCTGCCACCGCCGAGCAGCGCCCCGGGCGGGCACTGGCAGGCGCTGGACGAAGCCGTGGCCGGCCTGGAGTTCGAGCGCGCGCTGCTGCTATGCCGGGAACTGCTCGCCGAGGCGCTGGCATGACGAGGCCACCGCCGCAAGCCGCAGGCGACGCGCGCCAACCCTGCCTGCTGGTGGTGGACGACCAGCCGGTCAACGTGCAGGCGCTGTACCAGGCCTTCGCCGCCGACCACCAGGTGCTCATGGCCACCAGCGGCGAGCAGGCGCTGGCCTTGTGCGCCAGCCGGCAGCCCGACCTGGTGCTGCTCGACGTCGAGATGCCCGGCATGAACGGCCACCAGGTCTGCCGGCGCCTGAAGGCCGATGCGGCCACGCGGGACATCCCGGTGATCTTCGTCACCGCGCACGACGACGAAGCCGCCGAGACGCAGGGCCTGGAAGCCGGCGCCGTGGACTTCATCTCCAAGCCCGTCAATCCGAGGATCGTGCGTGCGCGCGTGCGCACCCACCTCACGCTGAAGGCGCAGTCCGACCTGCTGCGCCGCTGGGTCTATCTCGACGGCCTGACCGGCGTGCACAACCGGCGCCACTTCGACGAGCAGCTGGCCATCGAATGGGCGCGCGCGCTACGTCACGGCACCGACCTGAGCGTGCTGCTGCTGGACGTGGACTTCTTCAAGGCCTACAACGACCGTCATGGCCACCTCGCCGGCGACGACTGCCTGCGCCGCGTGGCCGCTTGCCTGCAGCAAGGGCTGAAGCGTCCGGGCGACCTGATGGCACGTTATGGCGGCGAGGAATTCGCCTGCCTGCTGCCCGACACGACGCTGCCCGGCGCGCTGGCGTTTGCCAGGCAGCTGGCCGCCGATGTGGCGGCACTCGGCCTGGCACATGCCGGCTCGGCAGTGTCCGGCGTGGTGACGGTCAGCGTGGGCACCTGCACCAAGCCCTTCGATGGCGCGGGCACGGCGGCGGCACTGCTGCGCGAGGCCGACGCCCAGCTGTACCTGGCGAAGACCCGCGGCCGCAACCAGGTGTGCGGCGCGGAACTGCCGCTGGGCTGACCGCAGCGCCCGGGACCCGGGCGGCTCAGAGCCTGTGAAGTATTCCGGCGCGCCCGAGCGGGTGTCCGAAACGGTGTCGATCTAGGCGCAAAGCGCAGACGTAGCTCGGGCTACGTCGAGCATTTGCAACGACGAGCGACGCCGTTTCGGGCGCACGAGCGGGTGTGGCGGAATATTTCACAGGCTCTCAGGGCGCGCCCCGCGCAACGCTCAGCGCCAGCCTGGCCGGCGGCAGGCTGCCGATGCCGTCGTCGGTCTGCGGCAGGTGGTAGATGGACTCGTTCAGGTGGCGCGCCACGGCCAGAATGTCGGCCTCGCTCCAGCCCAGGCGGGCCGCGGCCTGCCAGCGCCGGACCTCTTCCTTCAGGCCGGGCCAGGACTTCGCGGCGCGTTTGTCGCGCCAGTGCACCTGCTCGGTGTGGCAGCTGCGGCAATGCGTGTCGTAGAGCAATTCGCCGCGGCCCGGCACTGGGCCGGCCTGCGCCAGGACCGGGTTGCCCAAGAGCGCGCCGGCTGCCGCGGTCACGGTGCAGACCGCCACGCGCCGGACCTGCCGAAGCCTGCCCACGGCTATCGCTCCGGACCCAGGCCCACGGGGGCGGGGGTATGGGCCAGGATCTTGTCGAACAGCGGCCGGTATTCGTCGTCCGGCTCGAAGCCGGTGAGGGGGTCGCGGTTGGCGCTGAAGGCGGCGTCGAGCTCGGCCCAGTCGGCGGCGGCGAGATGCTTGCGCGCCGCCGGCAGAATCTGCTCTTCCTCGACCCCCATGTGGTCGAGGTAACGCGTCACGTAGCGCCGCACGGCCTGCTCGCAGGCCTCGCGCCGCGACTCGCCAAGCACCTCGTAGGCCAGCAGCGTGTGCGCCAGGTCGCGCACCATCAGTTCGCCGGCGGCGTGTTCGCGGTCGAGCCGGTCGATCACCGGGCCCAGGTCGGGGCAACGTTCGCGCACCTTGGGGAACAGCCACTCGCTTTCCTTGCGGTGATGCCGCCGCTCGGGAAATTCGTCCACGTAGAACAGCATGGCCCGCAGCACGTCGAAGGGCGGCGGCCGGCCCTCGTGGCGCGCGTGGGTCAGCAGCAGCACCATCGAGCGCAGCATGGCGGCCAGGGCCTGGTGTTCGTCGCGAATGACGTCGAGCGTGGCATGTCTCATGGCCGGCAGCATGGCGGCTGGCGCGCGGCCGTCCTTGACGCATGTCAAGCGCCTGCGGCGCGCCCGCCTGGCCGGCCCGCGGCCCGGGCCGAGCCAGGGCCGGCGCGCACGAAGCATGCGCTGGATCATGCCGCGCCGCGGGCGCGGCCTTCTAGAATCGATATTTACCCGCACCACGTCACTCCGCGCGCCGCCCGTGCGGCGGTCCCCGCCATGGCCACAGCCCCGTCCGACACGCCCCACGGCCCGACGCCGATGGCCCATGCGCTTCGCGCCCTGGCCATGGACGCCGTGCAGCGGGCCAACTCCGGCCACCCCGGCGCCCCCATGGGCATGGCCGAGATGGCGGTGGCGCTTTGGGGCCGCCACCTGCGCCACAACCCGGCCAACCCGCACTGGGCCGACCGCGACCGCTTCGTGCTGAGCAACGGCCACGCCTCGATGCTGCTCTACGCGCTGCTGCACCTGACCGGCTACGAGCTGCCGATGGACGAGCTGCGCCGTTTCCGCCAGCTGCACAGCAAGACGCCGGGCCACCCCGAAGTGGACGTGACGCCCGGCGTGGAAACCACCACCGGGCCGCTGGGCCAGGGCCTGGCCAATGCCGTGGGCATGGCGCTGGCCGAGACGCTGTTGGCGGCCGAATTCAACCGCCCCGGCCACACCGTGGTCGACCACCGCACGTATGTCTTCATGGGCGACGGCTGGTGGAAATACGGCTGCGCCGCGGTGATCGGCATCGACACCTATGGCGAAAGCGCGCCCGCGCCGGCGCTGTTCGAGCACTTCCATTTCACCGTGGACAATGTGGTGGCCACGGTGCGCAAGGTTTTGTCCCGCAATCGAACCAAGGAGTGAATTCATGACCATCAAGGTTGGCATCAACGGCTTCGGCCGCATCGGTCGCATGGTGTTCCGCGCGGCGGTGCAGAACTTCCCACACATCGAGATCGTCGGCATCAACGACCTGCTCGAACCCGACTACCTGGCGTACATGCTCAAGTACGACAGCGTGCACGGTCGCTTCAAGGGCGACGTCGCCGTGGACGGCCATACGCTGGTGGTCAACGGCAGGAAGATCCGCCTCACCGCCGTGAAGGACCCGGCGGAACTGAAATGGGGCGAGGTCGGCGCCGACATCGTGGTCGAATCCACGGGCCTGTTCCTGACCAAGGAGACCTGCCAGAAGCATCTCGACGCGGGTGCGAAGAAGGTCATCCAGAGCGCGCCGTCGAAGGACGACACGCCGATGTTCGTTTACGGCGTCAACGACAAGAGCTACGCCGGCCAGGCCATCATCAGCAATGCCAGCTGCACGACCAATTGCCTGGCCCCGGTGGCCAAGGTGCTGCACGACAGCTTCGGCATCAAGCGCGGCCTCATGACCACCGTGCACGCCGCCACCGCGACGCAGAAGACCGTGGACGGCCCCAGCAACAAGGACTGGCGCGGCGGCCGCGGCATCCTGGAGAACATCATCCCCAGCAGCACGGGTGCTGCCAAGGCGGTGGGCGTGGTCATTCCCGAGCTGAACAAGAAGCTCACCGGCATGGCCTTCCGCGTGCCCACCAGCGACGTCAGCGTCGTCGACCTCACCGCCGAGCTGGTCAAGGAAGCCAGCTGGGACGAGATCTGCGCCGCGATGAAGGCCGCCGCCGCCGGCCCGATGAAGGGCGTGCTGGCCTACACCGAGGACAAGGTGGTGGCCACCGACTTCCGCGGCGAGTCCTGCACCAGCGTCTTCGACGCCGACGCTTCGATTGCGCTGGACAAGACCTTCGTCAAGATCGTGGCCTGGTACGACAACGAGTGGGGCTACTCCTGCAAGGTGCTGGAGATGGTGCAGGTGATGGCGCGCTGATCCGCCGGCAAGGCTGGCGCGGCCTGCATACACTGTGCGGATGAGTTTTATCCGCACCTGCCTTGCCTTCTTCCTGGCCGCCGTGGCGGCCGCGCCTGCGTGGGCCACCCGTACCGCCCTGCCGCCGGTGCCGGGCGAGGTCATCGTGCAGTTCAGGGCCGACGCCACCGTGCTGCGCAAGCACGCACTGGCGGCGCGCGGCGACGCGGCGGCGGTGCGCGGCATGCTGGACGGCCGCGCGGCCACGCTGGCGGCGCGCGTCGGGCGCACGCTGCAGGCCGGCCCCGCGGTAGGCGAACGCATGCAGGTGCTGCGTTCGCGCGAGATGAGCGCCGCGGCGCTGGCGGCGCAACTGGCGGCCGACCCCGAGGTGGAATTCGCCGTGCCCAACGGCCGCCGGCGCATCGTCAACCTGACCGCGCCGCCCGACGATCCCTTCTATCTTCGTGGCCCGCCGGTCGACCTGGCCGCGCAGACCGGCGGCCCGGCCAGCGGCCAGTGGTACCTGCGCGCGCCCACCGCGGCCGCGGCGGGCGCCCCGGGCGACATCGTCTCCGCCATCGACATCGAAGCCGCCTGGGCGCGCACCCTCGGCCGCCCCGATGTGGTGGTGGCCGTGCTCGACACCGGCGTGCGCTTCGAGCATCCCGACCTGGGCCGCACCGGCAACGGCGGCGCGCTGCTGCCGGGCTACGACTTCGTGTCCGATGCCACGGTCGCCAACGACGGCAACGGCCGCGACGGCGACCCTGGCGACCCCGGCGACTGGGTCAGCCTCGCCGAAGCCGGCCGCGGCAGCTTCACCGGTTGTGAAGAGTCGCCCAGCAGCTGGCACGGCACCCGCACCGCCAGCCTGGTCGGCGCTGCCACCAACAACAGCCTGGGCATGGCCGGCAGCGCCCCCGGGGTGCGCGTGCTGCCGGTGCGTGTGCTGGGCAAGTGCTACGGCACCGACGCCGACATCCAGGCCGGCATGCTGTGGGCCGCCGGGCTGTCCACGGGCGACGCCAGCGTGCCGGCCAATCCGAACCGGGCGAGCGTGATCAACCTCAGCCTGGGCGGCACGGGCAGTTGCAGCGCGGCCTACCAGTCGGTGGTGGACCGCCTCACGGAGGCCGGCGTGGTGGTGGTGGCCGCGGCCGGCAACTCGGCCGGCGGGCCCGTGGGCACGCCGGCCAACTGCCGGGGCGTGATCGGGGTGGCTGGACTGCGTCACGCCGGCACCAAGGTGGGCTTTTCCGACCTCGGGCCCGAGATCGCGATCGCCGCACCGGCGGGCAACTGCGTCGACGTCGGGCCGGGCGACCCCTGCCTGTACCCGATCGTCACCGCCACCAACAGCGGCGCGCGGGGGCCGGTCGCCGACGGCTGGACCGACAGCTTCGAGATCAGCGTCGGCACCAGCTTCGCTTCGCCGCTGGTGGCCGGCGTGGCCGCGCTGATGCTGTCGCAACAGCCGGCGTTGCGCGCGGGCGAGGTGCGCAACGTGCTGCAGGCCACGGCGCGGCGTTTCCCGGCCACGGGTGGCGACAACGGACCGGGCGGCGTCGAAGTGCCCTCGTGCTACCGCGTGGACCTGGCTGGCGAATCCGGCCAGTGCTATTGCCCCAACGACGGCCAGCTCTGCGGCGCCGGCATGCTCGACGCCGGCCAGGCCGTGGCCGCCGCGGCCGGCGCGCTGGCGCGCATCGACGTCGATGGCACCCCCACGGCCGGCAGCCGCGTCAGCTTCAGCGGCGCAGCCAGCCTGGCTTCTGCTGGCGCCACGATCACCCGATTCGCCTGGACCCTGGTCGACGGCGGCGGCATCGTCAGCGGCTTGGGCAGCGCCACCGACACCGCCGATGCCTGGGTGCTGCCCGAGGGCGGCGGCGCCTTCACGGTGCGGCTCGTGGTCACCGACAGCGCGGGCCAGGCGGCCACGCTGGACAGCCGCATCGAGGTGGCGGCCGCGCCCACTGCCTCCGGCGGCGGCGGTGGTGGCCTCGTTTCGGCGCCGTGGGTGGGCGGCGTGGTGCTGGCCACACTGGCCCTGCTGTGGACTTCGCGGCGCGGCGCCGGGGTCAGCGCGATGCGCAGGGCCTGAACAGAACGGGCAGCGCGCGCAGCTGCGCCTGCCGTTCACTGCCGGCGCGCGGCACGCGCAGCCAGACCTGATCCGGCGCCTGCGCGTCGGGCTGCCGTTCCCAGCTGCCCGGCAGCAGTCCGGCCTGCGCCAGCGCGGCTTCGGCGCCGCTCAGGCCGGCGGCATCGAAGGGGCCGGCCTCCAGGCAGATATCGGCCGCCGCGTGCGCCGCCTGCTCGGCGGCGCTGGCCGCCGCGGCAGGCAGCACGAGGATCGCGTCCGGCCGCACCTGCGCGGCCACTCGTTCGGGTTCGCGCTCGCCGTGGCGCGGCGGCGGCCAGTCGGGCGCAAACCAGCCGCGCGCCCAGCCGAAGAAGAGCGCATTGGCCAGCAGCAGCAGAACCACCAGTGCCCGCAGCATCTCAGTGGCGCCCGGCCGCCCGCGGGGCAGCGAGCGCGAGCGAACGTGGCGGTTTCACCTCAATCGGCCTCGCCGCGCAGGCGCACGCTGACCTCGCCGCCGACGATGCGGTGCAGCCCGTCGCAGCGCACGCGCAACGCGCCGTGCTCGTCCACGCCCTCGGCCATGCCCTCGGCCGCCTCGGCCAGCGTGGTGCTCACCGGCTGGCCGCGCAGCAGGTCGCGCCGGCCGTAGGCCGCCACCAGCGGCGCGAAGCCGGCCGTCTGGAAGGCCAGCACCGCGCGCACCAGCGGTTCGGCCACGCAGGCCAGCGCTGCGGGCGCGCTGGCGCCGGGGTCGAATTCCTGCAGGCAGGCATAGCCGTGCGTCAGCCCCTCATGCGGCTGGGGCCGCACATTCAGCCCGACGCCGATGACGCACATGCGGCGCTGCCCCACGCTCACCGTTTCGATGAGGATGCCGCCGAGCTTGCGGCCCCGACCCGGCCCTTCCGCGAGCCACAGGTCGTTGGGCCACTTCAGGCCGATGCGCGGCGGCGTGGCCGGGTCGGGCGTGGGGTCCAGCGCCTCGGCCAGCGCCAGCCCCACGGCCAGCGACAGGCCCGACCATTCCACCGGCGCCAGCGGCAGTGACAGCGAGAAGGTGAGCGAGGCCCCGGCGCTGGCCGTCCAGCCGCGCCCCAGGCGGCCGCGGCCGCGCGTCTGCTGCTCGGCCACCAGCAGGCAGGGCTGCACGTCGGCACTGCGCCGGCCCAGCGGCGTGCGCGCGTCCGGCGCCGCCGCGCTGCTCAGCTCGCCGGGTCGTGTGATCGGTGCGTTGGGCTGGCCGCTCATGGCGCGCGCGCGCTCCAGCAGCACCGTATTGGTGGATTCGGCCCGCGCCAGCACCTCCACGCTCAAGCCCGGCAGCAGCGGCTCCAGGCGCTGCCACAAGGCTTCGGCGCCCCAGTGCAGGTGGTGCGGGCCGGGCATCGTGTCAGAGCCTGTGAAGTATTCCGGCGCGCCCGAGCGGGCGTCCGAAATGGTGTCGATCCAGGCGCAAAGCGCAGCCGTAGCTCGGGCTACGGCGAGCATTTGCAACGACGAGCGGCGCCATTCGGGGCGCACGAGCGGGTGTGGCGGAATGCTTCACAGGCTCTCAGCGCCGGCTCGACCGCTTCGGCGCCAGCAGGGTGCGGCGGCAACGCGGGCTGCCGCAGCGGCACTCGTACTGCTTCTTCAGCGCCGGCGTGTGGCGTTCGTCGATGACCAGGCCGTAGTCGTAGAACAGTTCCTCGCCCGGGCCGATGTCGGTGAGCGCGCGGATGAAGACGCGGCCCTCCGTCTCGTCGGCCTGGCAGTTGGGTTCGCAGGCGTGGTTGATCCAGCGCGCCGCGTTGCCGCCCACGTTGGCGTCGATGACATGCTCGTCGTCGATGTGGAAGTAGAAGGTATGGTGGGGGTCGCTCGGGTCGTGCGGGTGGCGACGCAAGGCCTCGGGCCAGCCGATGACCTGGCCCTTGTATTCGATGATGCGCTCACCGGCCGCGATGGGCTTCAGCGCGAACACCCCCTTGCCGTGCACGCCGCTCTGGCGGACCTGGATGCGGCGGGCATCTTTGCCGGCGGCTTGCACTGTCTTCATCATTCGGTACATTGAGATCGTACGAGCGCGCGTGCGTGCGCGCGAGACCGGCGCATTGTAGGCACGGCCCCACAGCAGATTCCGGCCCCCGGGCCGCCTGAAGGACACATGAGCAAGACGATCATCATCGCGGAGAAGCCGAGCGTGGCGCAGGACATCGTGCGCGCACTCACCGCCACCGTGGGCAAGTTCGAGAAGCATGCCGAGCACTTCGAGAACGACACCCACGTGGTGACCTCGGCCGTGGGCCACCTGGTGGAGATCAAGGCGCCCGACGAATACGAGGTCAAGCGCGGAAAGTGGAGCTTTGCCCACCTGCCTGTGGTGCCGCCGCATTTCGACGTGGCGCCCATCGACAAGGCCAAGACGCGGCTCAACGCGGTGGTCAAGCTGGTCAAGCGCAAGGACGTGGGATCCATCGTCAACGCCTGCGACGCCGGGCGTGAAGGCGAACTGATCTTCCGCCTGATCCTGCAGTACGCCTACGGCGACAAGCCGATGGCCAAGCCGATCCGCCGCCTGTGGCTGCAGAGCATGACGCCGCAGGCCATCCGCGACGCCTTCGGCGCGCTGCGCAGCGACGAACAGATGCTGGGCCTGGCCGACGCCGCGCGCAGCCGCTCGGAAGCCGACTGGCTGGTGGGCATCAACGGCACGCGCGCCATGACGGCCTTCAATTCGCGCGACGGCGGCTTCTTCCTCACCACCGTGGGCCGCGTGCAGACGCCTACGCTTTCCATCGTGGTCGAACGCGAGGAGAAGATCCGCCGCCACGTGGCACGGCCGTACTGGGAGGTGAAGGCCACGTTCGAGGCCAGCGCCGGCAGCTACGAAGGCAAGTGGTTCGACCCGAAGTGGAAGAAGAACCCCCGAGCCGGGGAAGGGGCCCCGGCTGACGCCACCCCTGATGCGGAAGCGCGTGCCGACCGGCTGTGGAATGCCCCCGACGCCGAGGCCATCGCCGCCGCGGTGCGCGGCCAGCCGGCCAGCGTCACCGACGAGGCCAAGCCCAGCACGCAGGCTTCTCCTTTGCTGTACGACCTGACGACGCTGCAGCGCGAAGCCAATTCGCGCTTCGGCTTTTCGGCCAAGGCCACGCTGAGCATCGCGCAGGCGCTGTACGAGAAGCACAAGGTGCTGACCTACCCGCGTACCGATTCGCGCGCCCTGCCCGAGGACTACCTGGGCGTGGTGAAAAAAACCTTCGAAATGATTGCCGACGAGGACCTGCCGGGGCCGCTGCGGACCCTTTCAATGCACGCCCGCAAGGGCCTGAACGAGGGTTACGTGAAGCCCACCAAGCGTGTCTTCGACAACGCCAAGGTGTCGGACCACTTCGCCATCATTCCCACGCTGCAGGCGCCGCGCAGCCTGAGCGACATCGAGGCCAAGCTCTACGACCTGGTCGTCAAGCGCTTCCTGGCGGTGTTCTACCCGGCGGCCGAATTCATGGTCACGACGCGCATCAGCAAGGTGGCGGCGGCCGGTGCCGAGCATGTCTTCCAGACCAACGGCAAGGTGCTCGTCAACCCCGGCTGGCTGGCCGTTTACGGCAAGGAAGCGCAGGACGACGATGCCAACCTGGTCGCCGTGGCCCCGGGTGAGCTGGTGCGCACCGAACAGGTGGACGTGAATGCGCTGAAGACCAAGCCGCCGGCGCGCTATACCGAAGCCACGCTGCTGAGCGCGATGGAAGGCGCGGGTAAGCTCATCGACGACGAGGAACTGCGCGAGGCCATGCGCGAGAAGGGCCTGGGCACGCCGGCCACGCGCGCACAGACCATCGAAGGCCTGATCGCCGAGAAATATATGCTGCGCGACGGCCGCGAACTGGTGCCCACGGCCAAGGCTTTCCAGTTGATGACGCTGCTGCGCGGGCTGGCCATCGACGACCTGACCAAGCCCGAACTCACCGGCAACTGGGAATACCAGCTCAGCGAGATGGAGCACGGCCGGCTGAAGCGCGAGGCCTTCATGGCCGAGATTGCGCGCATGGCCGAGCGCATCGTGAAGAAGGCCAAGGAATACGACCGCGACACCATTCCCGGCGACTACGCCACGCTGGCGGTACCGTGCCCCAACTGCGGCGGCGTGGTGAAGGAAAACTACCGGCGCTTCGCCTGCACGGGTGTGGACGGCGGCTCGGACGGTTGCGGCTTTTCCATCACCAAGATCCCGGCTGGCCGCGCCTTCGAGACCGCCGAGGCCGAAGGCCTGATCCGCGACAAGAAGATCGGCCCGCTGGAGGGCTTTCGCTCCAAGGCCGGCTGGCCATTCACCGCCGAGATCAAGTTGGTGCACGACGACGAGATTGCCAACTGGAAGCTCGAATTCGACTTCGGCGACGACGCCAAGGCCGGTGCCGCCGACGGCGAGCCGGTGGACTTCTCGGCCCAGGCATCGCTCGGCCACTGCCCCAAGTGCCAGGGCCGCGTCTTCGAGCACGGCAGCAGCTATGTGTGCGAACACGCCGTGGGCGCGCATGTCACCTGCGACTTCAAGAGCGGCAAGATCATCCTGCAGCAGCCGGTGGAACGCGAGCAGATGACGCGCCTGCTGGCCACCGGCAAGACCGCGCTGCTGGAGCATTTCGTCAGCAACAAGACGCGGCGCAAATTCAAGGCCTATCTGGCCTATGACGCCAAGGAAGGCAAGGTCACGTTCCAGTTCGAACCGCGTCCCGCCCGGCCCGCCGGCAAGGCCCCTGCGAAGAAGGCCGCAGCCAAGAAGACGGCGGCGTGAACGGCACCGGCACCTGGCCCTGCCTGAGCGCAAACGGTGAAGGCACGCTGCTGCGCGTGGCCGTGGTGCCCAACGCCCGGCGCACCGGTGCCGACGGCCTGCACGACGGCGCGCTGCGCGTGCGTCTGGCGGCCCAGCCCGTGGAAGGCCAGGCCAATGCGCGCCTGCTGGCCTGGCTGGCCGCCGAACTGGGCTGCGCCAAGCGCGCCGTGCGACTGCAGCGCGGCACGGCGGCACGGCGCAAGACGGTGGAAGTCGACCTGCCCGTGGCCGCCGTGGCCGCGTGGCTGGCGCGGGAGGTCGCCCCGGTCGCCCCGGTCGCCCCAGTCGCCCCAGTCGATGTGGCCGGCCACGCCGGGAAGCAGCTGACTTGACGCTGGCCATCCTTTACAAACTGCTGGCCATCGCCTTCAACGTCGCCCTGGGCTGGCTGGCCGGGCGCCAGGGCTGGCTGGGCGGGCGCGGCGGCATCGGCCCGGCGGCGCGTGCACTGTCAGACGCCGCCTTCTACCTTTTCGTGCCGGCGCTGCTGTTCCGCACCATGGCGCGGCTGGACTTTGCGGCGCTGCCCTGGCGCACGCTGGCGGCGTACTACCTGCCGGTGCTGGTCTACGTGCTGGCCGTCTACCTGTGGCACCGCCGTGCCGCGGCCGCGTTGCAAGCCGCTGCTGCCGGTCCCGCCGGCCCCGCCACGCGCGCCATCGCCGCCACCTATGGCAACGGGGTGCAGCTGGGCATACCGCTTTCATCGGCACTGTTCGGCGAAGCCGGGCTGGCGCTGCATATCGCGCTGGTCAGCCTGCACGGGCTGGTGCTGCTGACGCTGCTGACGACGCTGGTGGAACTGGACCTGGCGCGCGCCGACCAGGCCGCCACGCTGGGCTCCACCGTGCGCACCACCGTGCGCAATGCGCTCGTCCACCCGGTGACGCTGCCGGTGCTGGCCGGGCTGGCGTGGAATACCACCGGCCTGGGGCTGCACCCGGTGGTGAACGAGGCGCTGGCCGGCCTGGGCCTGGCGGTGGTGCCGGTGTGCCTGGTGCTGATCGGGCTGACGCTGGCGCAATACGGCCTGCGCGGCCATGCGCGCGGCGCGCTGGCCACGGCGGCGCTCAAGCTGCTGGTGCTGCCCGCGCTGGTGCTGGCGGTGGCCGCGCTGGGCTTCGGCCTTTCCGGCCTGCCGCTGGCGGTGCTGGTGATGATGGCGGCGCTGCCGGTGGGCACCAATGCGCTCATCTTCGCGCAGCGCTACGACACGCTGCAGGCACAGGCCACCACCGCCATCGTCTTCTCGACGCTGGCCTTTGCGGGCACCGCCACGCTGTGGCTGGGCGTGCTGGCGTGGCTGGGGCGGCACGGGAGCGGCGCCTGACGCACCAGACCCGGCGCCGGGCGGCGGGCGAGCACGGGGGCCGGCCCAGGGTGGGCGATGGTGCTTTGCGTTACCGCACAGGGCGCAATCCGTGCGTGAGCAACCACCTTCGGACAGGCAGTCCGTCAACACCTGACAATATCTTCAACGAGCGAGATTCTGACCCGCGAAGACCCATCGAATGAACCGAAGCAACAATAGTTACGGGAGTGGCCACATGCCGAAGTTCAGTCAAGAAGCGCGCCACAACATCGCCTATTTCTCATTCATGATCCTAGGCTTGATCGCTCTGTGGACAGCGTATCTCGTTCACTCCGAGATCACCGCTGCGAGCGGTGGAACCAGCGGCGTCGATGGTGTGCTTGGATTCCTTGTCTACATTCCCCTTGGCATTCCACTGTTGTTGGCGCTTGTTTTTGGCCCCGGCCTTTCGATGCTTCTTTGGCACGACCGACGCCTGGTCACACTCGCGACCATCACACTGGGGTTGCTGGTGGCGCTGGCCGTCCTGGGGTATGCGAGTTGGCCTTTCCTTCTTCTCCCCTACGCCGCCCTGTGCTTCGCAATCAGTCTGTTATGGATTGTCAAATATCGCCGGCATTTCAGAGCAGTTTCTGACTCACCGAAGCCCAACGGGTTGCCATGACCGGCATGAGCGACAGGCGCGGATCGGTGCGGCCTTGAATCATGCAGATGGAGGACCCGGCGTTCAAGCGGAGCCCAAAGCCTTTATCCGATGCCTTCCCACCTTGGCGCACTCGATCATCACTGGCACGGAGTCGGATAGACGCCATTCGTTGGGCATCAGAAATCACGTCCGTGGCCTTCGGTACCGCTTCGCGGTACCATTTGCAGATGAAGCGTGTCCATCGGAGGACCCTGGAAGCAGTCTTCGCCCACCCGACCAGCGCGAACATTGCCTGGAAGGACATCGAAGCACTCCTTGTAGGCCTCGGCGCGGGGAAGTCAGCGAGCGCGAAGGAAGTCGCGTCGCGATCGCGATCGTGATCTTCACCGAGGTGCGCGTCTTCCACAGACCGCACCCGTCACCGAAGACAGACAAGGGTGCCGTGGCCTCAGTGAGGAAGTGGCTTGAGCAACATGGAGTGAAGCCATGAACGTGATGACGGTAGACGGATACAACGCGAAGATCGAATACGACCCCGAGATCGACATGTTCAGGGGTGAGATTCTGGGTCTTGCGGGCGGAGCAGACTTCTATGGCAAGACGCCAAAGGAACTTCGAACAGAGTTCAAGAAGTCCTTGACGGTGTTTCTGGAAGTCTGCAAGGAGAAGGGCATCGAACCTCGGCGCAACTACTCCGGCAGGTTCAACCTTCGGATTCCTCCTGAACTACACGAAAAACTCGCCATCGCCGCTCAAGCTGAGGGCAAGAGCATCAACACATTGGCCCAAGAGGCACTCGCGCAGCGCATCGCCAGCTGATGCCTGACCCCTCTACAAGGACTTCCCCAGCCGTCAAGTGGCTGTTCGCGGCATACCGCGAGTGGGGCCTGGCCCCGCATCTTCCAGAGGAAGGGCCAAACCGCCGGCATTCGTGCTCCTGCCACGATCGTCGCCCAGCCCCGCCCGCCGCGGCGAAGTCGGCTGAACGACAATCCGAACGCTCCCATGGCCACCGCTCGCTCGAATCCTGCCACCGCACTGCGTTGTCCGCATTGCCAGCAGGGCAGTCTGCGCCGCTCAAAGCGCCGGCGCGAGGACAGCCTGTGGCACCGGCTCTTCTTTTCCGCCTACCGCTGCCGCGGCTGCCGGGCACGAAGCTGGCGTTTCGACCGCGTGCGCTTCGCCGCCGTGGCGGTGCCGGCGGCTGTCGTGGCGAGCCTGGGCGCGGTCTTTGCCGTCGGCCTTGGCGCTGACCTGGGCCTGCACGAGACCGACGCACCGTCGCCCGAACCGGCCCTGGCCGATGCCCCTGCCGCCAGGCCGCTCGACGCGACGCGCAGCGATGTGCCCAGGGAGATGCACCTGGCCGCGTACCCGGACCTGCCCCAGCGCGCCGAACAAGGCGATGCCAACGCGCAGTCCGGTCTGGCGCTGGCCTACCTGTACGGCCAGGGTGTGCC
Organism: Rubrivivax sp.; assembly: GCA_034522875.1. Lineage (GTDB taxonomy): Bacteria > Pseudomonadota > Gammaproteobacteria > Burkholderiales > Burkholderiaceae_C > Rubrivivax. The sequence goes on from JAXHKY010000039.1 coordinate 60,471, forward strand.
CAAGGACGTGGGCCTGGCCCGCCAATGGGCCGAAAAGGCCGCCTTCCAGGGTCATGCCGAAGGGCAGTACCTGCTGGGCTCGATGTACTTGGCGGGCACTGGCGTGCTGCAGGACTTTGCGACCGCCCTGAAGTGGTTCGAGAAGGCAGCGCAGCAGAATCACGCCGCGGCGCAGTACCGGCTGGGGATGGCGTATTACAACGGCTACGGCGTCGGCATGGAAAAGACCCGGGCCTATTTCTGGTTCAACCTGGCCGCGGCGCAAGGGCAGCGCGAGGCTGGCGCAGCGCGCGACCGGCTGCTGCCCCTGCTGACGGCCGAGCAGATCGCCAGTGCCCAGCGCGAAGGGCTGGCCTGGAAGCCTGCCGCGGCCAAGCCGTGAAGCGCGGTCTTGCGACAATCCTGCCCATGAACCCGATCGACCTGTCCGCCTACATGGCCCACCTGGGCGCGGCGGCCCGCGCCGCCGCCACGGCCATGGCGGCGGCCTCCACGGCGGCCAAGGACGAGGCGCTGCGAAGGCTGGCGGCGCGGCTGCGCGACCGCGGCGCCGACCTGCTGGCCGCCAATGCGCTGGACCTGGGCGCCGCGCGTGCCGCCGGCCTGGCCGGCCCGCTGCTCGACCGCCTGGCGCTCACGCCAAAGATCATCGAGACCGTGGCCGAGGGCTGCGAGCAGATTGCCGCCATGCCCGACCCGGTGGGCGAGATCAGCGGCGTCAGGCGCCGGCCCAGCGGCATCAGCGTGGGCCAGATGCGCGTACCGCTGGGCGTCTTCGGCATGGTCTACGAAAGCCGGCCCAACGTCACCATCGAAGCCGCTTCGCTGGCCATCAAGAGCGGCAATGCCTGCATCCTGCGCGGCGGCTCCGAGGCGCTGCAGTCCAACCTGGCACTATGGCGCGAGGTGCAGGCCGCGCTCACGCAGGCCGGCCTGCCGGCTGCAAGCGTGCAACTGGTGGAAACCACCGACCGCGCCGCGGTGGGCCATCTCATCACCATGCGGCAGCACGTGGACGTGATCATCCCGCGCGGCGGCAAGGGGCTCATCGAGCGCATCGCCGCCGAAGCCCGCGTGCCGGTGATCAAGCACCTGGACGGCAACTGCCACGTCTACGTGGACGCCGAGGTCGACCTCGAACTGGCCGTGGCCGTCACCGACAACGCCAAGACGCAGAAATACAGCCCCTGCAATGCCGCCGAATCGCTGCTGGTGCATGCGCGCCAGGCCGCGGCCTTCCTGCCGCGCATCGGCGCCGTGTTCGCGGCCAAGGGCGTGGAGATGCGCTGCTGCGCCCGCAGCAAGCCGCTCGTCAGCGGCCTGCCCGCGGCGCGAGTGGCCGACGCCACCGAAGCCGACTGGGCCGAGGAGTACCTGGCGCCCGTCATCAGCATCAAGGTGGTGGACTCGCTGGACGAAGCCATGGCGCACATCAACCGCTACGGCTCGCACCACACCGACGCCATCCTGACCACGAACCACCCGCACGCGATGCGCTTCCTGCGCGAGGTCGACTCGGCCAGCGTGATGGTGAATGCCAGCACGCGCTTTGCCGACGGCTTCGAATACGGCCTGGGCGCCGAGATCGGCATCAGCACCGACAAATTCCACGCCCGCGGTCCGGTCGGGCTGGAGGGTCTCACCTCGCTGAAGTGGGTGGTGCTGGGCCAGGGCGAAGTGCGCGGTTGAAGCGCGCGCCCCGGCGGCGACCGTGCGCCTGCAGGCACTCAGCCCTTCAGGGCCAGCGGGGAACCAGCCGTTCGGCGGCCGGGATCTCGTCGCCGCCATCCATTTCCACCGCGATCTGCGTGCACACGGCGCGGCACAGCATGGCCGCACGTTCGCTGCCGATGCGGTAGTAGATCTGCGTGGCGTCGCGCCGCCGCACCAGCACGCCGGCGCGGTACAGCGTGGCCAGGTGCTGGCTCATGTTGGGCTGCGTGGTCTCGATCTCGCGCAGCAGCTGCGACACGTTCTTCTCTTGGCCGCACAGCGCGCTGATGATCCTCAGCCGGATCGGCGTGGCCAGCAGCCGGAACAGTTCGGCCGCGCTGGCAAAGACCTGGTCCGACGCGTCCAGGCGGCCGTCGTCGGCGAACCCGGCCTTCGCTTCGCCGCTCATTTCTGGGCGGGACCCGGCGCCGCGAAGCGCCAAGGATCGCGCTGCAGCACCGCGGCCATGCCGGTCACCACTTCGCGGCAACAGACCAGGGGCCTTGGCGCCAAGGCCGCCCGGGGGGAGCTCATGTGCGGACCTCCTTGTCGGCCAGTTGCAGCAGTTCCATGACGTCGCCCTCGAACATCTCGCCGGGGATCACCTGGAGCAGCCGTCCGCAGCGGTCCACGGTGACGGTGAGCGGGACGATGCGGCAGCCGCCGCAACGCCGGCGACGGCCTGGCGGCGCCTCATCTTCCGCTCGGCTCCATGAGCAGCCAGCACGTCACCGGCCGGACGCGTATGAGATTTCGCAAGCCGACCGCCAGGGTTTGCACCCAAGCTTGCGCCGCCATCCAACCATACATTTGCATGCATTGATATTAGCCGCCTGCAGGTGCCGCGAGCAAGCGTGAAAAACGCATGACCTGCTTCATGGTCCGGCCCTGCAGGCGGATCAGAATCCGCGCTGGCCCAAAACCCAAGGAGACACAACGATGATCCGGATCTCGGTGTTTGCTGCCGCAACCATGGCACTGGTCGCCCCGCCGGCCATGGCGCAGGACGCCCACCTGGCGCGCAACCTGGCCGCCACTTGCGCCAACTGCCATGGCACCAACGGCGCGGCGCGCGGCGACATGAAAGTGCTGGCCGGCGTGAGCGCCGACAAGCTGATCGCGATGATGAACGACTACCGTTCCGGCAACCAGCCCGCCACCCTCATGCATCAGATTTCCAAGGGCTACACCGACGAGCAGATCAAGCTCATCGCCGGCTATTTCGCTGCCCAGCAGCCCAGGAAGTGAGGAGCCAAGCCATGAGCAACGAACAACACACCGACCTGTCGCGCCGCCGCCTGCTGGGCGCCGGCGTTGCTCTTTCCGGGCTGGCGCTGGCCGGCTGCGCCACGGCGCCCGACAGCGGCCCCTCGATCGGTCGCGTCGTCATCGTCGGCGGCGGCTTCGGCGGCGCCACCGCGGCGCGCTACCTGAAGATGTGGGGCGGCAACGTCGACGTGACGATGGTCGAGCGCAACCCCGGTTTCATTTCCTGCCCGATCTCCAATCTGGTCGTCGGCGGCCACAAGCAAATGGCCGACATCACGCGCGGCTACGACGGCCTCACGGCGCTGGGCGTGAAGGTGGTGCAGGGCGAGGTCACGGTCGTCGACGCCGCAGCCAAGAAGGTGCGCCTGGCCGGCGGTGGCGAGCTGCCCTACGACCGGCTGATCGTCGCACCCGGCATCGACTTCATGACCGACGCCGTGGGCGGCCTGGCTTCGGCGCTGGCCACCGACCAGGTGGCGCACGCCTGGAAGGCCGGGCCGCAGACGGTGCTGTTGCGCAAGCAACTCGTGGCCATGCCCGACGGCGGCGTGTTCGCCATCGCCATTCCCAAGGCGCCCTACCGCTGCCCGCCCGGGCCCTACGAGCGCGCCTGCATGGTGGCCAGCTATTTCAAGGCGGCCAAGCCGAGGTCGAAGGTGCTGGTGCTGGACGCCAACCCCGACATCACGAGCAAGAAGGGGCTGTTCGAGAAGGCCTTCAAGGACCACTACGCCGGCATCGTCGAATACCGCGGCAACAACGAGCTGAAGTCGGTGGACGGCACCACCGCCAGGCTCGAGTTCGACGATGTCAGGGCCAGCGTGCTGAACGTGATCCCGCCGCAGCGCGCCGGCGACATTGCGCGCAGCGCCGGTCTCGTCAACGTGAACGCCCGCTGGGTCGGCGTGAACTGGCTGACCATGGAGTCCACCGCGCGCCCGTTCATCCACGTGCTGGGAGACGCCACGTTCCCGGCGCCGGCGATGCCCAAGAGCGGGCACATGGCCAACCAGCACGCCAAGGTGGCGGCGGCGGCGATCATCCAGTTGCTCAAGGGCGAGCCCGTCAACGCCACGCCGGTGGTCATGAACACCTGCTACAGCTTCGTCACCGCGCGCGACGCGGTGCACGTGGCTTCGGTGCACCAGTTCGACGCGAAGGACAAGACTTTCAAGACGGTGCCCGGCTCGGGCGGTGTGTCCAGTGCGGCCAACCAGGTGGAAGGGCGTTATGCGCTGGGCTGGGCCGAGAACATCTGGGCCGACATGCTGGCCTTGTAGGCCCGCTTGGCACCCTGTCCCACTCGTGGGTGAGGGTGTCGATCAGGCCATCGCCTCGCGCTCGAAGTCGCCGCGGCCGGCCCCCGGCACCGACGCCGGTGCGTCAGCGCGTGGCCAGCCCGGTGCGCCTGGAGTCACCAGTGCCGCACGCGCCCGGTGTCCAGGTGCACGAAGTCCTCGCGCGCGTAGTAGCCCACGCCACCGGCGCGCAGCGACAGCGCCGCATCGCGCAGGTCGGCCAGCGCCACGCCGGGCAGACGCACGTCGATGGCGCGGCCTTCGGTGTGCAGGCTCTTGCTGGCCACGCCACCACCGCGCGTGAGCCGCAGCCGCAGATTGGTGGCCGGCGCGCGGTAGCCCGAGATGACCTGGAACGCCGCCGTGCTGCCCAGCGCCTGGCGCACCCGGTGCAGCAGGTCGAACAGCTGCGGGTCGATGGTGCCGACCTCGCCGCTGTAGTGGTCGCGCAGGAAGTGGTTCAGCACGCCCAGCGACTCGGGCAAATAGCGCTCGTGCACGGCGTAGACCAGGTCGAGCTGCTCGCGCGTGTGCGTGTGCGCCAGGGCCAGGCCGCGCGAGCCCCCGAGCGCTGCACGGGCGGGGGTCGCCAGGCCGGGCACGACGCCGGCCGCGGCATAGGTGGCGGTATGGCGCAGGAAGTGGCGCCGCGGCGGTACGGGAGCGTGGTTCATGGTCGGGTGGCAGGGCTGGATAGGACGGCCGAGACGCGCCGCAGCGCGTCGTCGAGCAGGCGGTCGTGGCCGTAGATGTCGTCGTAAAAATAGGTCCGACCGTCCCTGACGATCGCAGTTCCGTAGGTGATGACCACGCGCACCGGGTCGGACAGGCGCAGCGTACTCGATTTGCCCGCCGCCATGGCGGCGCGAATGCGCTCCTCGGTCCACTCGGGTTGGCCTTCCAGCACAAAGCGAGCCAGCGCCACCGGGTCCTGCAGGCGGATGCAGCCGTGGCTGAAGTCGCGCCGGGCGCGGTCGAACAACTGCGTGGACGGCGTGTGGTGCAGGTAGATGCTGTCGCTGTTGGGCAGCACGAACTTGATGTCGCCCAGCGCATTGCGCGGCCCCGGCCGTTGCCGCAGGCGCTGCTGGCCGGCCAGCACGCCGTCGAGCAGCGCCGGCGTGAGCGTGGTGCTCACGCGGCCGCCGGCGCCGACGAATTCATAACCCTCGCGCTTGAAGTGGGCCGGGTCGCGCCGCAGCCGCGGCACGAGTTCCTTGCGCGCAATCGACGCCGGCACATTCCAGTACGGGCTGAATTCGATGAAGCTCAGGTCCTGGTCGAACAGCGGCGTGCGCGTGCCGACCGACTTGCCGACGATGACCTTCATGGTCTGCCGCATGGCCACGCCGTCCTCGCGCACCTCGTAGGCGTTCAGCACGAAGGCCGGGATGTTGACGACGATCATGCGCGGCCCGTGCAACAGCGGCGTCCAGCGCAGCCGCTCCAGCGTCAGCTCGATCTGCCGCACGCGCGCGGCCGGCGCCACCTGGAGCTGCTTGAGCGTGGAAGCGCCGATGATGCCGTCGTCCTTCAGCCCATGGCGCTGCTGAAAGCGCTTCACGGCGTCCACCAGCGCCCCCTCGTAGACCGGCCCGGCTGCAGCGGCGGGCGACCCGCCTGTCACGGCGGTGGCGGTCGTCAGGTCACCCAGGGCGGCCAGCCGCTGCGCCAGCAGCGCCAGCCCGGCATAGGGTTGCCCGGGCTCCAGCTTGGGGGTCCGGCTGCCCGGCGTTCGCGGCAGCGGCGGCAAGGCCTGGCGCCAGGCCTCGTGGCCGACCAGGGCGCGTTGTGTGGCCAGGGCCTGGCGCAGGTTCTCGTACAAGGGCAGGCGCGGCACGGCCTGCCTTTCCGCCTGCTCCAGGCGGCCTGCGGCCAGTGCGGCGCGCAGCGCGGACCCGGCGTCGAAGCCGTCCTGGCGCGGCAGCGAGACCGTGGCATGCACCTGGCGCGGGTCGATGCGACCGCGGTGCAGGTGCGCCAGGTAACGTTCCATCGCCGCCGTCAGCGCCTGCTCCAGCGCCGCCGCCGACTCGGCTGCGAGCGGCGGCCCCTGCAGCGCAGAGGCCACGCGCTGCCGCAGCGCGTCGGTGCCGTAGTCCCGCGGATCCAGGCCTTGGCTGGCGGCGCCAGCCAGCCGCTCGACGGCCTGCAGGGCCTGCGCGCCGGGCCGCCCGCCTTCGACCCACAGCCTGCCGTCGGCAGCCACCGCGACGGCACTGCACCAGGCCAGGGCGGCACAAAGCAGCCGCATCGTCGTCGTTCGCACACGGGTCATGAGGGAATTCTCGCAGCCCGGCCGCGCCCGACGGCCACGGCAGCCCGCAGGCAAGCCTAACGTTCGTCTTCCAGGCGCAGCGCATGCTGCAGGGCCGGGCCGTCGACGCGCGCGTGGCGCAGGTCGAGCAACTCGATCAGGCCTTCGCGCTTGAACTGGCTGATCAGGCGGCTGGCCGTTTCGAAGGTGAGGTTGAGCATGGCACCGATCTCGTCGCGCTGCGGCAGCCAGATCCGCCCGTCGGCTTCGGCGTGCGCCGTCAGCTTGTGCAGCAGCCTGAGCGCGCGCCGGCGCGCCGGGCCGGTGGCCAGCTCGGCCAGCCACGCTTCGCTGTCTTCCAGCGCGCGCTGCCAGCGCAGCATGAGCTCGCGCAGCAAGGCCGGGTTCTGGCTGCACAGGCCGTCCACCAGGTGCGCCGGAATACGGCACAGCTGCGCCGGCGTGCAGGCCACGGCGTCGTCGGCATAGGGCCGGCGCAGCAGCACCTCCTGGCCGATGAGGTCGCCGCGGCCGGCCAGGCGAACGATGCGACGATCACCGCGCTCGGTGACGCGCTCGAAGCGCACGATGCCCTCGCGCAGCGTGTAGAGGACGGCGCCGCGAACGCCGGCCTCGAACAGCGTCCTGCCGGGCTGCAACCGGATGCTGTCGATGGAGGCGTGGATATAGTCCAGGCCCGCACGGTCGAGCGCGCCGAACAGCGATTGCCCGCGCATGGTGCAGGCCGCGCAGGCCTGGGCCTGCGGGTGCGGCGCATCCACCCGGTACAGCGTAATGGTGCTCATGGTGCGGCCCGGTTGGCACGCCAGGGCGGGCGGCGCCTCATTGCAGTCCGCTCACGTAGCTGGCCACGGCCCTGATCTCCAGTTCGGTGAGCTTGGCCGCCACGGTGTGCATGACGGCGTTGTCGTTGGTGCGCTCGCGCTTTTCGAACAGCCTGAGCTGACCTTCGGTGTAGCGCGCATGCTGGCCGGCCAGGCGCGGCAGCGTCTCGGTGCCCTGGCCGGTTTCGCCGTGGCAGGAAGCGCAGGCCGGCACGCCGGAGTCGGCGTTGCCGCGCAGGAAGATGTAGCGGCCCACCTGCGCCAGTTCGGGATCGGCCACCGGGTGCGTGCGGGTCGGCTGCTTCTCGAAGTAGGCCCCCAGGGCCGGGAAGTCGGCCGGCACCAGTTCGGCCACCATCGGCTGCATCGTTGGGCTGAGGCGCCGGCCGCTCTTGTAGTCGGCCAGCTGGCGCGCCACGTAGGCCGCGTGCTGGCCGGCCAGGCGCGGGAAGACCGGGCTCGAGCTTTCGCCCTCCTCGCCGTGGCACATCGCGCACTGGCCCTTGACGATCTCCTCGGCGCGCGCCAGGTCGGCCGCGGGTGCCGGCAGGTGGGCAGCACACAGGGCAACGGTGAACAAGGCGAGCGAGGGCTTCATGGGCACGGACTCTCCGGTGCGTGGGCCGCGGGGTCCCAGGCGGGCCCACAGGCTTCTACATTCGTACATGCGCATGTCGTGCTTGACGACGCATCAAGAGGCCAGCACGAAGGCTGGCTGCGGGGGCGTTCAGGGCTTGATGCAGGCACTGCCGGGTACTGCAGCTTGGCGATGCGCACCACGCCCGAGGGCGTGACTCCGGCCTCCTGAATGAACGGCTCCTTCTTCAGCTTGCGGTTCCCGAGCGTGATCTCGCGAATCTCGAACTTGACGCCGCGTGCCGCGAGCGCAGCCGCAAGCATCAGCTCACGATGGCTTCGTCGCTGCGCTTGTCGCCCTTGTTGTCGACCCAGCTGATGGTGATCTTGTCGCCGGCCTTGGCCCCCTTCACCGTGAACTGCATGAACGGGTTCTTCGCCACCGACGGGCCCCACTCGGCCGTCATCACTTCCTTGCCGTTGTGCGCCGCCGTCACTTCCTGGATGAACCACGCCGGGATCGCGTTGCCCGCCGAGTCCTTGCGCAGGCCGGTCTCCATCTCGTGGCTCATGAGCACGCGCACGGTGGTCTTGTCGCCGGCGGCTTGGGCGCGGATGCGCATCGGGTCTGCCATGTCTTTCTCCTTGATTCAGAACCATCCGAGGTATGCGGAAGTCCTCTGCACGGCCTCGCAGAGCTCGGCCGGTTCGGTCGGCGAGCGACCGTCCCCAGGGACGGTCGCACGTCCGATCTCACCCCCCGCAGCCGCCCAGGGTGACCTTGATCTCCTTGTGCGCATACAGCACCTTGCCGTCGGCCATCATGGCCACGGCGTAGACGTTGGACGACTGGCCCATCTTCACGCGGGTGTTGAAGCTGGCTTCCACCGCGTCGCTGACGTTGAACACCGCGGCCAGCACGCTGGGGTTCTTCTCCACCAGCAGCAGCAGCTTCTTCACCCCCGGCAGCGTGGTGGCCGCGCCCACCGGCACCACGGCGCCGTTTTCGGCGATGTCCGGGCCGGTGACGGTGACGTCGCCGCTGGCCGTCGGCGCGCTACCGCCCAGCGCCTTGACCGCGTCGGCCACGGTCTTGGCCTGGAAGGCCGCTTCGGACCAGGCCGCCAGGGCGGCTTGCGGCAGCAGGCCGGCGCTGGCCAACAAGCCGGCCACGGTGGCGCCGTGCGCCAGCACTTCGCGTCGGGTTGGCATGTCTTCAGTCTCCTGGTCGGGGGCATTCGCTCGTGGCCACGGCAGCCGGGTGAACCACGGCAGGAAGGGTGGCAGCGCTCAACCCTGCGGGTTGCCGGCAGCCAGGGCTTATGGTCCCCGATCCGGTGCCATCACCGTACTACCCACATGGGCTATCCAGCATCCCCCGTTGCGGGAATAGACGCCAGCGGGTGCAAACGACGCTAATCCACAGGCTGCCGGCGCCTTCGACGCCAAGGAGACATGCATGCAATTCGACAAGGAATTCGACGCCTCGGGACTGGCCTGCCCGCTGCCCATCGTGAAGACGAAGAAGGCGCTGGCCGACATGGCCTCGGGCACGGTGCTCAAGGTCGTGGCCACCGACCCGGGCTCGGTGTGCGACATGGCCGCGTTTGCCGAACAGACCGGCCACGCGCTGCTTGAGCAGAGCACCGAAAACAGCAAGTACGTCTTCTTCCTGAAGAAGGCCTGAGCGCGTCGCGCTCGCATCCTGACCCGGAGCCCACATGGCTGCCAAGAAGATGGCGATCATCGCCACCAAGGGCGCGCTCGACATGGCGTACCCGCCGCTGATCCTGGCATCGACCGCGGCCGCCCTCGGCTGGGAGGTGCAGATCTTCTTCACCTTCTACGGCCTGCAACTGCTGCGCAAGGACCTGAGCGGCATTGCCATCAGCCCGATCGGCAACCCGGCGATGCCCATGCCGGTGCCGATGCCGGTGGTGGTGTCCATCCTGCCCGGCATGGAAGCCATGGCCACTTCGATGATGAAGGCCAAGATGAAGAAGAAGGGCGTGGCCTCGCTGGAAGAGTTGCGCTCGCTGTGCCAGGAAGCCGAGGTCAAGTTCATCGCCTGCCAGATGACGGTGGACCTGTTCGAATTCGACAAGAGCGACTTCATCGACGGCATCGAGTACGGCGGCGCCGCGATGTTCATGAAGTTCGCCGGCGAGACGGACGTCTGCCTCTTCATCTGAGGCAGGGTTCGCAGCCGGTCCGCCGCGGCCCGGCGTGCGCCTGAGGAGACCCCATGGAAGCATCGGCGGCCAGTCTTGGCACCTATGTGGTGGGCGGCGGTTTCGCGCTGGCCTTCCTCTTCGGCCTGGTGGCGGCGAAGACCAATTTCTGCACCATGGGCGCCTTGTCCGATATCGTGAACATGGGCCATTGGGGCCGCATGCGCATGTGGCTGCTGGCCATGGCGGTGGCCATCGTCGGGACCACCTGGCTTTCCCATGCGGGCCTGGTGGACCTGAGCAAGTCGGTGCCGCAGAGGCCGGTGCTGTCGTGGCTGTCGCTGGCTCTGGGCGGGCTGGTCTTCGGCGTCGGCATGACGCTGGCCGGCGGTTGCGCCAACAAGAATCTCATCCGCCTGGGCGGCGGCAGCGTGCGCTCGCTGGTGGTGCTGGTGTTCACGGGCATCGCCTCGTACATGACGCTCAAGGGCCTGTTCGGCCAATGGCGCGCCGGCTTCCTGGACCCGGTCAGCATCAACCTGGGTGAACGCGGCTGGGCCGATCAAGGCCTGGGCACGGCCCTGGCCCGGACCACCGGCATGGACGCCAGGACCGCGCTGCTGGCGGTGGCGGCCACGTGCGTGGTGGGCCTGCTCGTCTTCGTCTTCGAGGACAAGCGCTTCCGCGGCAACGCCACTCAGATCGCCGGCGGCCTGGTGCTCGGCGCGCTCGTCGTGGCGGGCTGGTACGTCACCGGCCACCTGGGCTACGGCGAGAACCCCGAGACGCTGGAGACCGTCTTCTTCGCCACCAACACGCGCACGCTCGAGTCGCTGAGCTTCGTGGCGCCGCTGGCGTTTTCGCTCGAGCTGCTGATGCTGTGGACCGACGCCTCGCTGCACGTCACCTTCGGCATTGCCAGCGTGCTGGGCGTGATTGCCGGTTCGGCCGCCTATGCGCTGGCCAGCAGGAGCTTTCGCTGGGAAGGTTTCGCCTCCATGGACGACCTGCGCCATCAACTCGTGGGCGCCATGTTGATGGGCTTCGGCGGCGTCACGGCCCTGGGCTGCACCATCGGCCAGGGCTTGTCGGGTCTGTCGACGCTGGCCATCGGGTCCTTCATCGCCGTGGCCGGCATCATGGCCGGCTCGGTGGCGACGCTGAAATACTTGTTGTGGAAGATGGAGCAAGACTGATGAACAAACTGTTGTGGGCTGCATCGTTGCCCGTGCTGCTGGCGGGTTGCGCGTCCGAGCCGCCGGCACCCCCGCCGGTGAACACGGCCTGGGTCGCCGAAGCGCGCGGCATCTCGACCTCGGTGCCACCCAAGCTGCTGGCGGTGCTGCAGGAAGAGATCGCCAAGGCCGGGCCCGAAGGCGCCATCGGCGTCTGCCGCGAGCAGGCCCCGGCAATGGCCCGTGCGGCGTCGGAACAATCGGGTTGGAACGTGCGCCGCGTGAGCTTGCGCAATCGCAACCCCAAGGCCGTACCCGACCCCTGGGAGCGCGCCGTGCTGGAGGATTTCGACCGCCGCGCCGCGGCCAGGGAATCACCGGCCACACTCGAGAAGGCCGAGATCACCACGCTCGACGGCAAGGTCGTGCAGCGCTACATGCGCGCCTTGCCGACGCTGCCGCTGTGCACGCAATGCCACGGCGCGGCCGACAAGCTGAGCCCGGCGGTGACGGCGAGGCTGAAGGCGCTGTACCCCGCTGACCGCGCCACCGGTTATGCGGTGGGCGAGATTCGCGGCGCCATGACGCTGGTGCGGCCGGTGCCGCGCTGAACGCGCCGAATTCCGCACCCTCACCCCAGCCTTCCCCCGCCGCTGGGGGACGGGGCGCCTGCCTTCGCTGCGGCCAGGGTCAGCCCGGGCACACCGACTCTGCGGCCGTGAGCAGGCGTTCGATCGTGGCGCCTGCGGCTGCCGCTTCGCGCTCGTGGCAGGCCAGCACCTGCTGCGCCAGCCGGCTGAAGTGTGCGTGGCCGCGGGCTATGGCCTGCCGCAGCGCGGTGCCGCCGTCGCCCGCACGCCATTGCACATAGGCCTGCGACAGCCGCGGACAGAGCAGTTCCCGCACGCCGTCGTAGCTGGCGAACCAGGCGTGGATCGAGGCCTCGGCGCCACGTTCCAGCAGCGCCGGCAGGGTGACGCTGAAATCGGCCAGGTGGTCGCGCACGGCACGCACGTACAGGTCGGCGCGGCGCGTGGGCAGTGCCAGCCGCAGCGCCGACCAGGCCGGGTCCAGCCAGCGGCCGGCCTGGGCTTCGCCGAGTTCGTGCAGCACCATCACCTCGCTCTGTTCGTCCAGCCAGCGCGGCAGCGCGGCTTCGAAATCCTGGTCCAGTCCGTAGGCCTGCGCAGCGGCCTGGAAAGCGCTGCCCTGGGCGCGGCGCAGCGACCAGGCCTCGTACTTTTCCCAGCACCAACGCGCGATCGACTCGCGCCGCAGCACGATGGCCGGCGCATCACCGGCGTGGTCCAGCACCGCCGGCGGCGCGGCCAGGCCACGCGCCAGTTCGCGCCCGGCGGTCAGGACCTCCAGGCCCTCGCGGCGGTCGGTGCCGTGCAGTTCGGCCAGGAAGAAGACCGGGCGCTCCGCGCCCACATGACCGGCACCGTAGAGCAGGCCCTGCGGGCGCAGGCAGGCGTTGATCGCGGCCACGTCGAACGGGTCCAGCGTCGCCACGGCCGTGCCCGGTCGCTCGGGCAGGGGTTCAGGCAGCGGCACGGGCAGCGGGACGAAGGGCGACTCTTCCAGCGCCGTCCACAAGGCCTCGCGCTCGGCGATCCAGGTCCCCACGGCGTCGCGCGACAGGGCCGCGCCGAAGGGCAGGCCACGCTCCCAGCGGTGGAATTCGCGCATCTGCAGCAGGTAGATGCACAGCGTCAGGTCGGCGGCGTGGCGCGCGTCGGCGATGTGGCAGTTGGTCTGCACCGCCGCCACCAGCCTGGTCGGCACGCCGGCGCTCATGGGCGCGCGCGGCCGCGCCGGGGCGGCTGCCATGCAGCCAGGGCAGCGACCAGCGCGGCCCAGGGCAATTCGGTCAGGCTGCCGTGGCGTTCGTGCGCGGCACCGACCATGCGGTGCACGTCGCGTTCCGGCACGCCCAGGACCTGCTGCAATGCGACCAGGCCCCCGCACTGCAGGCGCAGCGCCTGCATGTGGATGAGCGGCCGGCCGGCCGGTGGCAGGCGCAGCGCGAAGCGCGCCCGTTCGTGCAGCAGTGCGGCCAGCGTGCCGCAGTTGGTGCGCGCCACGGGCGACGGGCATTCCACCAGCACGCGCTCGGCCACGGCGCGGCGCTGCGCGAGTTCACAAACCGCCGTATGCGACAGCAGCGCCTTGGCGAAGACACACGCCTGGTCGCTGTCGCAGCACGAAGGGGCCGGCGGCGGTTCTGCCACGGCTTGCACGGTGCGGCAGGCGCTACTCGTCGCCCGTGGGCCCGGCTTCGCGCACCTGGCTCAGCTGGTCTTCGGCGGCGAGCTGGTTGTCGGCGAACATGACCTTGACGCGCACCACGGCGCCGGGGGGCTGCGCCGCGCGCAGCGCCTTGGCATGCGCCGAGGCGTCCTTGAAGGCGTCGAATTCGGCCAGCTTCTGCAGCAGACCCAGCGGTTGGATGGCAAAGACGTAATAGGGCATCGCGGGTTTCACAGACACTCAAACATAGAACTTGCTCAGCCGGCGGCGCCCGGGCACGGCCTTCTGGATGACGACGCCGCGCACTGCCGCCAGGTCGGGCAGCGGCAACACGGGCAGGTTGCTGCGCGCCGGGTTCAGCGCATGCAGCGCCCAGCCGTCACCGCTGCGGCGCAACTGGCGGAAGATCCACTCGCCGGCCACTTGCGCCAGCACGTAGGAGCCGTCTTTCAGCGCGCCGTCGGGTTCGACGATGATGATCTCGCCCTCGTTGAACTCGGGCGCCATATCGTCGCCGAGCACGCGCAGCGCAAAGGATTCGGCGCCACTGCAGGCGCCGGCGTCGGACTCGCCGGCGGGCCCCGGCGTGGCCGCGCCCTGGCAGGAGCCGCTCATTCGATCACTTCCAGGTGCAGCTGCGACGCCGGCACGCCAGCCGCCGCCAGCTCCGCGCGCAGCGTCTGCACGAAGGCCTGCGGTCCGGCGATATAGAACGCGCAGTCGATGTCGAACAGGTCGGCGCGGATCGCCGCCGCCATCTGGCTGGCGCCGGTGGCGGCATCGTCGTGCTTGGACAGCGTGTATTCGAACGGGTCCAGCGCTTCCGACCAGGCGCGGCACTGGTTGGCCATGAAATGCCCGTCGGCTCGGGTAGCCAGCCAGAACAGACTGATCGACGGCGCGGCGTCCAGCGACAAGGCGTGTTCGATCAGGCTCTTCGCCGGCGCGAAGCCGGTATCGCAGGCCGCGAAGACCAGCGGGTGCGGGTCCTCGACGAGCACGAAATCGCCGCCCGGCCCCCACACGGTGACGGCGTCGCCGGGCTTGACCGCGCCGCCGAACAAGCGCGCCGCCAGCGGGTCCTCGGCGCTGCGCGGAATGAAGAACTGCAGGTTGCGGTCGTCGCAGGGGCAGCTGGCGATGGCGTGCTGGGCGTGCACGTCCTCGCCTTCGGCCAGCCCGAGCGTGACCCACTGTCCGGCCAGGAAGCGCAGGCGGTGGCTGCGCGGCGTCTGCAGGTGCAGCAGCAAGGTGTCGGGCGCCAGCGAGCGCAGTGCGCGCACGGTGGTCACGACCTGCTGCTGCGGAATGTCGGCCGGGCCGCTGGCTTCCAGCGTCTCCAGCGTCAACTCGCTGCTGGCCGCGGTGTGCGCGCAGGCCAGCACGTAGCCCTGCGACTTCTCGTTCTCGGAGAGCGGATAGTCGGTGGCCATGGTGCGCGCCACGTCGCCCGCGGTGACACGCACCTTGCACATGCCGCAGGTGCCGTTGCCGCAGCCGTAGTTGAGCTTCAGGCCGGCGCGCATGCCGGCCTGCAGCAGCGTCTCACGGCCCTCCACCGAGAACTGGTGTCCGCTGGGGCGCAGCGTGACCTGCGCCGAAACCACCTTGAGCATGTCGTCCATCACGTCCAGCATATCGACGGGTTCAGTGGCCAGCGCCCGCGCCAGCCCGTCGTTCAGCTGGTGTTGCAGTGCGAGCAGCCGGGGGTCATCGCCGCCCGCTTCGACATTGAGGTGGCGCAGTTGCTCACGCAAGGCGACGACCAGCGCGTGGTAGCGCTGCAGGTGGCGCTGCACGTCGGCCAGTTCCTGGCTTTGGCGGAACAGGCGCTGCGCCAACACCTCCTGGCTGGGCAGCAGCCGCTCGCGCACGCGGCGGCCGAAAGCTTCGTCGCGGATCTGCACCACGCGCTCGAACATGCCGGAGGATTCCAGCTGCGTCTGCGGGTAGAGCTTGATCAGCACCTCGGTGGATACGAGTCCGTCGGCGAGCTCGATCTCGCCCGAGCGCACGCGCTGCTGCAGCACGCCGCGCGGCACGCCGACCAGTTGCGCGGCGCGCCAGACGGTTACCCACTGCGCCACGTGCAGTTCCTGTTCAGCGCCACGTGCAGTTCCTGTTCAGCGCCATGTGCCGTTCCCATTCAGCGCCACGGCGTCGCCGCAGGCAATGCCACACGATCCAGAAAGCGCGCGCGGTACAGCAGCCGCGGCCGCGCCGGGTCGTCCTCGAAGCCGGTGCGATCGTGCAGCACGTTGTGGCCGACCAGGCCCATGCCAGGCTCCAGCCGGGTGCGCAGGATCCAGGGCGACTCGGCCAGCAGTGCCTCCAGCACCGCCACAGCGGCGCGCGTGACGGCATCCAGCTTCCACTCGATGCTGCGCGTGCGCGCGGTGTAGCGCATGTGCAGGCTGCCGTCGGCCTCCACCGAGAACACCGGGCCGGACTGCGCCGCTCGCGCCACGCCGTCTTCGTCGGCGCGTGCGGGGATCGTCATCGCATCGGCTTGCATCAGCGCGCGCACATGGGCGGGTGCGGCATCACGCAAGGCGATATAGGCCAGCTCGTGGTCGAGTAGGCCGTTGATGCCGCCGCTGGCGGCCGGGCGCACGCAATGCAGGATCATGCCGCGGATGCGCCGGCCCTCGGGGTGGTAGTAGCCGTCGGTGTGCCAGCGGATCGCACGGTCGGTATAGGGGATGAAGCCGCCGCGGCCGTCGCTGCGGTCGGACACCGCGATGCTCGAGATACCGTCCTCGTCGGCCAGCCAGTTGGCGTCGAGCCGCTTCAAGCCGAGTTGGGCGCCCAGGGCGCGAGGCAGATCCTTGTCCTCGGCGGTCACCGGCGATCGATAGAGCGCCATATTGGCGCGCTGGATACGGTCGACCAGCGCCGCGTGCTCGGCGGCGGTGAGGGCCCGCGGGTCGGCCACGTCGACCACCAGGTCTGCGGCGCTGGGCGGCCGCCGCGCCAGTTTCCAGGCGCGCCAGCGCTGGTAGCTGGCGTCGTCGTCCAGGTCGAACGGGCTGGCGCCGTCAGCCACGCGGGGTGGGGCCAAAACCGTATCCATGCGCCTACTCCCCGCTCATCGTGGAACGCCGCGCGCGCCGCGGCGTGGGGTCGAACAGGTCGCGCATGGAACGCTGCACGATGCCCACCGCCTCGGGCGCCTCGGCTGCCATGACCTGCTCGATGACCCAGCGCCGGTCCTTCTCGGGCAGCGTGGGCTCCAGTCGGCTGCCCAGGTAGCGTACGAACGCGAAGTCGGGGTGGAAGCCGCCGCCGTCATCGGGCGCCTTGGGGTCGGCGCCGAATTCGGCGTAGTGCGTCGTCACCTCGTTGACCATGTCGATGAAGGTGTCGGCATGACTGGGCGCGCCGGCCGGCGCCGGACCCAGCAGGTCGTCTTCGTTTTCCTGCAGCGTGCGCGCCAGGTGGCGCACCAGCGCCACCGTGAATTCGACCCGCGCCTCGGGTTCGAGCCGGGCGTGGGCAATGCGGTCGGTGACGGCCACCAGGAAGACCAGCACCTCGCGCATGAAGGCGAAATACGGCTGGCCGGCGTCGATGTCGAACCGCGCGCCGCGCATGCGCTTGAGCATGCTCTGCGCCACACGCCAGACGATGAAGGCCATGGCGCTGGCATGATCAGCCGGCGTCTTGGCGGCCCCTGGCTTGAACCAGTGGCTCTTGATCCGCATCGCGGGGGTGTGGGGCGTGGTGCTCACGGCGACCGATCTGTCTCGGTGAGCTCAGTATCCGCCCTTGCCCAGGGGTTGCGGCAAGCCGGCCACCTTGGCCCCCTGCTTGGCCGGACCGAGCGGGAACAGGTCGTACAAGGCCTTGCTTTCGCAACCGGGGATGATCTCCGCCATGCCCTTGAGCATGTTGCGGAAATTCGGCGTGTGGCCGTGTTCGCGGTACTGGTCGCGCAGGTACTGCACCACCTTCCAGTGGTCGTCGTTGAGCGTGATGCCCTCGGCAGCGGCGATCACGCGCACTGCGTCGTCGCTGTAGTCGGGCTCCAGCAGATAACCCTGTTCGTCGGTTTCGAGCTCGGTGCCGTTGACGACATAACCCATCGTTGAAGTCTCCTCAGGTGGGGTGGTTGGTTGAAGTGTCAGCTGCCGACGGCCACGGCGGACTTGTGCGGCACGAAGATGCCGCAGGCCCAGCGGCGGTGCGGGCCGATGCCGGCTTCCAGCACGCGCAGCGCGCCGCCGGCGTTGAGGCCGTCGAGCATGAGGCTGTAGCCCTGCAGCGCCCCGCCCTCGACCACCTGGCGGCGGCCGCAGATGGACCGGCAGGCCACGCCCAGCGCCGACAGCTCGGCCGCCACGGCGTCGAGGAAGGCCAGTTCGTCGCCGTGGTCGGCCGCCACGAAGTGGGCGTACAAGGTGCTGTGAGGCCGCAGTTCCCGCGGCTGCGGTGCGCCCACGCGCAGCACGGCGGGCCCGACCTGCAGCGCCGCGCCCTGCAGCGTCGCGACGTCGGCCGCCCGTGCGCGCGGCACGCGCAGCGTCAGCCGCGTGCGCTTGGACAGCAGCGCCTGCGGACCGGCGCCGGCGGCCACGTTGAGCCGGTGCATGCCGGCGCCTTCCAGCGCCGCCCACCAGGGCAGGGCGAGGCCGATCGCCGCCGCCAGTTCACGCCGGTGCTCACGCGGCAAGGCATCGCCCTCCACCGCGAAGGCGAGGTCGATGGCGCGGACCAGCGGTTCTTCGTTCACGTTGATGATCACTCCCGCGGCTGGGCCTGCGCCCACTGCAGCAGCGCATCGCCCCACTGCCGGGCGGTCACGGGGTCGATGTCGAAGATGGTGAAGCGGCTGCCCTCGCGGATGCGCGTGCGCAGCAGGCTCATGCCGCCGCCTTCGAAGTCGATCTGCTGCAATTCGATTTCCTGCGCGCCGAGGGGCGCGCGCAGCTTGGCCAGGGGGGTCAGGCGTGTCATCGAAGCGGGCGGGCGAAAGCGGGCATTGAGCGCGCCGCACGCCCGTGCCGTCCATACCCGGTACGGGTGAGCGCTGGATAACCCATCCGGGTAGTGGCAGCCCACCCGTAACGGTCTATCTTCGGCTACCCAACGAGAGTGATAGCCGGCCGTGCCCCGCACGGCGACCATTCGCCCTGTTCACCCTGACCGCACGTTCGTGCCGGGGGCCTTTCGACCCCGACAACCCAGACCGACGGAGACACCCCGCATGGCCAAGAAAC
This sequence comes from Rubrivivax sp., assembly GCA_034522875.1. Taxonomy (GTDB): domain Bacteria; phylum Pseudomonadota; class Gammaproteobacteria; order Burkholderiales; family Burkholderiaceae_C; genus Rubrivivax. The sequence continues at coordinate 79,247 of JAXHKY010000039.1, forward strand.
CGCATGACACGCCAATGCTCGACCAGCTCGAGTCCGGCCCCTGGCCCAGCTTCGTGACAGGCTTGAAGCGCCTGGCCAAGGACAAGGACTACATGGTCGACCTGATGGGTCAGCTGGAAACCTCCTACCGCACCAAGAAGGGCTACTGGAAGGGCGGCACGGTGGGCGTGTTCGGCTACGGCGGCGGCATCATCCCGCGCTTCACCGAACTGAAAGACGACAAGGGCGCGCCGGTCTTCCCCGACGCCGCCGAGTTCCACACCCTGCGCGTGCAACCGCCGGCCGGCATGCACTACAACACCGAGGTGCTGCGCAAGATGTGCGACATCTGGGAAGAGCACGGCTCGGGCCTGATCGCCTTCCACGGCCAGAGCGGCGACATCATGTTCCAGGGTGCCAAGACCGACAAGGTGCAGGACGCCTTCGACGCGCTCAACGAACTCGGCTTCGACCTCGGCGGCGCCGGCCCCGCGGTGCGCACCTCGATGAGCTGCGTGGGCGCCGCGCGCTGCGAGCAGAGCTGCTACGACGAGGCGCGTGCGCACCGCCAGGTCATCAACACCTTCCTCGACGACATCCACCGCCCGGCCCTGCCCTACAAGTTCAAGTTCAAGTTCAGCGGCTGCGCCAACGACTGCATGAACTCGATCCAGCGCTCGGACATGGCCGTCATCGGCACCTGGCGCGACAACATGCGCACCGACGAGGAACTGGCGCGCAAGTGGTTTGCCAAGCACGGCATGAACGAACTGGTCAACGACGTCATCACGCGGTGCCCCACCAAGACCATCATGCTGAAGGAAGTGGGTGAGGTCGACAGCGGCGAGCGCATCTCCAGCGTGAAGATCAGCGACACGCACGCGCTGGAAATCGACAACAGCAACTGCGTGCGCTGCATGCATTGCATCAACGTCATGACCGGCGCGCTGGCGCACGGCACCGACACCGGCGCCACCATCCTGATCGGCGGCAAGCGCACGCTGAAGATCGGTGACCTGATGGGCACCGTGGTCGTGCCCTTCATGCCGCTGAAGACCGACGAGGACTTCGAGGCGCTGGTCGACCTGGGCCAGAAGGTGATCGACTTCTTCGCCGAGAACGCCCTGGAGCATGAACGCACCGGCGAGATGATCGAACGCATCGGCCTCGTCAATTTCCTCGAAGGCATCGGCGTCGACATCGACCCCAACATGGTGGCCACGCCGCGCACCAACCCCTACGTCAACACCGCCGGCTGGGACGAGGAAGTCGCCCGCATCAACGCCAAGAAGGCCGCGGCCTGAACCCGGGAGACAAGACCATGGCCATGCGCACCCCCATCGAGAGCGGCGTCCCCGACAACAAGCAATACCTGCACCCGACGCTGCTGAAGAACTACGGCAACTGGAAATACCACGACCGGCCGCGGCCTGGCGTGCTGCACCATGTGTCGCACAGCGGCGACGAGGTCTGGAGCGTGCGTGCCGGCACGCAGCGCCAGATGGACGTCTACACCATCCGCAAGCTGTGCGACATTGCCGACACCTATGCCGAAGGGCATGTGCGGTTCACCATCCGCAGCAATATCGAATTCATGGTGTCGGACCCGAACAAGGTCGCACCACTCATCAACGCGCTCACCGAAAGCGGTTTCCCGGTCGGCGGCACCGGCAATTCGGTGAGCATGATCGCCCACACCCAGGGCTGGCTGCACTGCGACATCCCGGGCACCGACGCCTCGGGCGCGGTGAAGGCGCTGATGGACGACCTGTACGAGGAATTCATCAAGGAGGACATGCCCAACCGCGTGCACCTGTCCACCAGCTGCTGCGAGATCAACTGCGGCGGCCAGGCCGACATCGCCATCATCATCCAGCACACCAAGCCGCCGAAGATCAACCACGACCTGGTGGCCAATGTCTGCGAGCGCCCCGCCGTGGTGGCGCGCTGCCCGGTGGCGGCCATCCGGCCGGCGCTGGTGAACGGCAAGCCTTCGCTGGAAGTCGACGAGAAGAAGTGCATCTGCTGCGGCGCCTGCTACCCCCCGTGCCCGCCGATGCAGATCAACGACCCGGAACACTCCAAGCTGGCCATCTGGGTCGGCGGCAAGAATTCCAACGCCCGCGGCAAACCCACCTTCATGAAGATGGTCGCCAGCGGCCTGCCGAACAACCCGCCGCGCTGGCCGGAAGTGTCGGCCATGGTGAAGAAGATCCTCTACACCTACAAGAACGATGCGCGCTCGTGGGAGCGGCTGAGCGACTGGGTGGAGCGCATCGGCTGGCCGCGCTTCTTCGAGAAGTGCGACCTGCCCTTCACCAAGTACCTCATCGACGACTGGCGCGGCTCGCGGGCCAACCTGAACGCGTCGACACACATCCGCTTCTGACGCATTCCACCCAGCATTGAACGGCCCGACATGAAATTCGGCTTGCTTGTCAGCGAAGGCCCTTACACGCACCAGGCCAGCGACACGGCGTACCAGTTCGCCGCTGCCGCCATTGCCCAGGGCCACGAGGTGCAGCGCGTCTTCTTCTATCACGACGGTGTCTACAACGCGACCCGGCTCACCGAACCGCCGCAGGACGACCGCCACATCGTCAACCGCTGGTCGGCGCTGAAGGAAAAGCACGACGTAGACCTGGTGGTCTGCGTCGCCGCCGCCCTGCGCCGCGGCATCAAGGACGAGGTGCTGGCGCCGGGCTTCCGCATCTCGGGCCTGGGCCAGCTGGTCGACAGCGGCATCAAGGCCGACCGCTTCGTGACCTTCGGAGACTGACATGAGTGCGAAGAAATTCATGTTCGTCAACCGCAAGGCGCCCTTCGGCACGATCTACGCGCTGGAAAGCCTGGAAGTGGTGCTGATCACCGCCACCTTCGACCAGGACGTGAGCCTGGTGTTCATCGACGACGGCGTGTACGAGATCGTGAAGGGCCAGAACCCCAAGGGCATCGGCATCAAGAACCACGCCCCCACCTACCGCGCGCTCGACGGCTACGACGTCGAGAAGCTGTACGTGGAGCGCGAGTCGATGGAAGCACGCGGCCTCACCGAGGCCGACCTGCTGGTCGACGTGGAGGTGCTGTCCAGTGCCGAGATGGCCGATCTGATGGCCGAACAGGACGTGGTCCTGTCCTTCTGACGAGAAACAACCGATGCTGCACATCGTCAACAAATCGCACGCGCAGACCTCGTCGCTGCAAAGCTGCCTGCGCTTGGCCAAGCCGGGCTCGGCGCTGCTGCTGATCGAGGATGCCGTCTACGCCGCCACGCAGGCCGGCGCCGCGGGCTCCGGCATCGCCGCCGCCATGGACCAGCTCAAGGTCTACGTGCTGCAGCCCGACGTGGAAGCGCGCGGCATGGCCGGCAAGCTGGTCGACGGTGTCACCGCCGTGGACTACGCCGACTTCGTCGGCCTCGTCGCCGAGCACCCGAACAACCAATCCTGGCTCTAAGGCCAGCCCCTCATACCCCAAGGAGACAGAGCAATGGGCATCGAAGTCAACGGCACCACTTACGAAACCGACGAAGAAGGTTATCTTGTCAACCTCGCCGACTGGAACGAGGATATCGGCAAGGTCCTGGCCGCGGCCGAGAACGTCGAAATGACGCCCAGCCACTGGGAAGTGGTCAACTTCCTGCGCGACTACTACAACGAGTACCAGATCGCGCCGGCCGTGCGGGTGCTGACCAAGGCCATCGGCAAGCAGCTCGGCCCCGAGAAGGGCAACAGCAAATACCTGTACGAGCTGTTCCCCTATGGGCCGGCCAAGCAGGCCTGCAAGATCGCTGGTCTGCCAAAGCCGACCGGCTGCGTGTGAGGCCATCGATCTTCCTGCTGCGCACGCCGATCTCGCGCCTGTGATGCTCGCCGTACGGGTGTACGGCTGCGCTTCTCGTCGCAAGCTCGACGCGCTCGCGACGGAATCTCGACGACCTCACGCACCGCCACTCCCGGGCCTGCCATGACCGGCATGCTCTCCATCGCCTACGCCGCGCTCTTCTATGCCGCCACGGCGATCCTGATCGTCGGCGTGGCGCTGAAGATCCGCAGCTATTCGCGCACGCCTGCGCCGCTGCTGATTCCCACCACGCCGGCGCCCACCACCCGCGGCGGTGTGGCGCTGCGGCTGACGCGCGAGGTGGTGTTCTTCGAGAGCCTGTTCAAGGGCAACAAGTGGACCTGGCTTTTCGGCTGGATGTTCCACGCCGCGCTGCTGCTGGTGATCCTGCGCCATTTCCGCTATTTCCAGCAGCCGGTGTGGGACGTGATCGCCTTCGTCCAGCCTTACGGCACCTATGCCGGATTCGCCATGGTCGCCGGCCTGGCCGGGCTGTGGGCGCGGCGATTCCTGGTCGACCGCGTGCGCTACATCTCCACGCCTTCGGACCACTTGCACCTGGCGCTGCTCGTCGCCATCGGCCTGAGCGGCCTGAGCATGCGCTTCGTCAACCCCACCGACATCGTGGCGGTGAAGGCCTTCATGCTCGGCTTGATGCGCTTCGACATCCAGGCGCTGCCCACCGACCCGCTGCTGCTGCTGCACCTGGCGCTGGTGGCGCTGCTGATGATCGTCTTCCCCATCAGCAAGCTGCTGCACGCCCCGGGCCTGTTCTTCAGCCCCACGCGTTACCAGGTCGACAACCCGCGCGAGGCGCGGCACCTCGCCGCCTGGGCCGCCGCGCTCGACAAGTAGCCCACCGAGGACGCACGCCGTGGCCACCGCCGCCTTCGAGACGCCCAAGCTCAAGCCTTACCCGGTGATCCCGCTGGTGGCCGCCGGCGCCACCTCGCACCTGAAGCCCTACGTCGCCTCGGCGGCGATCCAGACCGCGGTGGGCTTCCCTGGCGAGCTGACCGAAGGCTGGCAGCAGCGCGCGGTGGCCAAGATGGGCGAGCTGCTCGACAAGTACCGGTCCTTGCGCGTCTACATGGACGCCTGCGTGCACTGCGGCGCCTGCAGCGACAAGTGCCACTATTTCCTGGGCACCGGCGACCCGAAGAACATGCCGGTGGCGCGCCAGGACCTGATGCGCGCCGTCTACCGCCGCTACTTCACCTTTGCCGGCAAGCATTTCCCCAAGCTCGTCGGCGCGGTCGACATGACGAAGGACGTGCTCGACCAGTGGTGGAGCTACTACAACCAGTGCTCCGAGTGCCGCCGCTGCAGCGTCTTCTGCCCCTACGGCATCGACACCGCCGAGGTCACGATGGCCGCGCGCGAGATCATGGACTCGGTCGGCCTGGGCCAGAAATACAGCAACGAGATCATCGGCAAGGTGCACCGCATCGGCAACAACCTCGGTATTCCGGGGCCGGCGCTGGAAGATACGCTGCTCGGCCTGGAAGAAGACACCAAGGAAGAGACCGGCGTCGACGTGCGTTTCCCGCTCGACGTGGCCGGCGCCGAGGTGCTGCTGGTCACGCCGAGTGCCGACTTCTTCAGCGAGCCGCACGTGGAGAGCCTGATCGGCTACGCCAAGGTCTTCCACGCCGCCGGCATCAGCTGGACGCTGTCGACCAAGGCCAGCGAGGCCGGCAATTTCGGCATGTTCATCGGCAACTACGAGCAGCTGCGCAAGATCGCGCTGCGCGTGCGCGAGGCGGCGCTGGAACTCGGCGTGAAGCGCATCGTGGTCGGCGAGTGCGGCCACGCCTGGCGCGTGGCCTACAGCTTCTGGAATACGCTGGTCGGCATCGGCGCCGGCGGCAAGGACCCGTTTGCCATTCAGCTGCAAAACCAGCTCGACGGCCGCTACAGGCAGCCGATGCACATCTGCGAGTTCACCCACGACCTCATCCAGCGCGGTGCGTTGAAGTTCGACAAGGAAAAGAACGACGATCGCATCGTCACCTTCCACGATTCGTGCAACGTGGCGCGCGCTTCGCGCATGGGCGACATGCCGGGCGGCCAGTTCGTCATTCCGCGCGAAATCATCAAGGCGGTCGCCAACCACTTTCACGACATGGCGCCGGGGACGATCTTTGAGTCCACCTTCTGCTGCGGCGGCGGCGGCGGCCTGCTCACCGACGATCTGATGGAGATCCGCGTCAAGGGCGCGCTGCCGCGCATGGAAGCGCTTCAGCGCGTCGTCGACGGCCACGGCGTCAATTTCATGGCCACCATCTGCGCCATCTGCAAGGCGCAGTTCAGCAAGGTGCTGCCCTACTACGGCTTCGACATGAGCATGGTTGGCGGCGTCCACCAGCTCGTCAGCAAGGCGATCCGGCTCGGCGAGCCGGAATAAACCCAAAGGAAAACACAGCATGGCCCACATCGTCATCATGGGTGCCGGTCTCGGCGGCATGCCCGCCGCCTACGAGATGCGTGCCGCCCTGGGCAAGGAGCACCAGGTCACCGTGGTCAGCGCGGTGGACTATTTCCAGTTCGTGCCGTCCAACCCCTGGGTCGCGGTGGGCTGGCGCAAGCGCGACGAAGTGATCCTGAAGGTGGGGCCGCTGCTGGAGCGCAAGGGCATCGGCTTCATTCCCAAGGCGGTGACGCAGATCGACGCCGACGGCAGCAAGCTCGTCCTCGAAGGCGGCCAGCCGGGCGAAGAGACCCTGGCCTACGACTACCTCGTCATCACCACCGGCCCCAAGCTCAGCTTCGAAGAAGTGCCGGGCGCCGGACCGCACGGCGGACACACGCACTCGGTGTGCACGGTGAACCATGCCGAGACCTTCTGGGCGCAGTACCAGGACTTCCTCAAGGCCCCGGGCCCTGTGGTCATCGGCGCCATGCCCATGGCCAGCTGCTTCGGCCCGGCCTACGAATTTGCCTTCATCCTCGACACCGACCTGCGCCGCCGCAAGATCCGCAACAAGGTGCCCATCACCTTCGTCACCAGCGAGCCCTACATCGGCCACCTGGGGCTGGGCGGCGTGGGCGACAGCAAGAGCATGCTCGAGTCCGAGATGCGGGGCCACGATATCAAGTGGATCACCAACGCCAAGACCACCCGGGTCGAGGAAGGCAAGCTGTTCACGACCCAGATCGACGACCAGGGCAACGTGCTCAAGGAGCACGAAGTGCCGTTCAAGACGGCCATGATGCTGCCCGCCTTCAAGGGCGTGGACGCGGTGGCCGCGGTGCCCAAGCTGTGCAACCCGCGCGGCTTCGTGCTCATCGACGAATACCAGCGCAGCAAGGCCTACAGGAACATCTTCTCGGCCGGCGTCTGCGTGGCCATCCCGCCGGTGGAAACGACTCCGGTGCCCACCGGCGCGCCCAAGACCGGCTACATGATCGAGACCATGGTCTCGGCCATCGTGCACAACATCGACGCCGAGCTGAAGGGCGAGAAGCCCGACACCCAGGCCACCTGGAATGCCATCTGCCTGGCCGACATGGGCGATACCGGCGCCGCCTTCGTGGCGCTGCCGCAGATTCCGCCGCGCAACGTGAACTGGTTCAAGAAGGGCAAGTGGGTCCACCTGGCCAAGATCGGCTTCGAGAAGTACTTCATGCGCAAGATGAAGACCGGCAACTCCGAGCCCATCTACGAGAAATACGTGCTCAAGGCGCTGGGCATCGAGCGCCTGGCCAACAAGTGACCGGCTGCCGCCACCCCCCACTCTCGGAGACTGAAGCATGTCCGCCCAACTCGACCAGGTGCCAGCCCAGCCGCTGACCTTCCGCCGCTACAAGGACGGCGACACCAAGCCGCTGGCCTGGCAGCAGGAGATCTTCGACGCCGACCACACGCACAAGTGCCCCACCTATATCCAGAGCACGCCGCCCTGCCAGGGCAGCTGCCCTTCGGGAGAGGACATCCGCGGCTACCTGAATATCGTGCGCGGCGTGGAAAAGCCGCCGGCCGGCATGCCGTGGCAGGAATATGCCTGGCGCCGCCTGACGGAAGCCAACCCGCTGCCTTCGGTGATGGGCCGGGTGTGCCCGGCGCCATGCGAATCGGGCTGCAACCGCAACCAGGTGGAAGATTTCGTCGGCATCAATTCCGTCGAGCATTTCCTGGGTGAATGGGCGATCGAGAAGCAGCTGGCCTTCAAGAAGCCTGCCGAACAGACCGGCAAGACGGTGGCCGTCATCGGCGGCGGGCCGGCGGGCCTGTCGGTGGCCTACCAGCTGGCGCTGAAGGGTCACTCGGTGACCATCTTCGACGAGCGCGAAGAGCTCGGCGGCATGATGCGCTACGGCATCCCGGGCTTCCGCACGCCGCGCGCGGTGCTCGACGCCGAGATCCAGCGCATCCTCGACCTGGGCGTGCAGGCGCGCATGAAGTGCCGCATCGGCACCGACATCACGCTGGCCCAGATCCAGGCCGATTTCGATGCCGTGTTCCTGGGCCTGGGTGCGCAGAGCGGCCGCCCGCTGCCGGTGGAGGGCAGCGACGCGCCCAACGTCGTCACCGCCACTTCCTTCCTCAAGGCCTTCAACGACGGCCGCCTGCAGCACGTGGGCAAGCGGGTGGTGGTGGTCGGCGGCGGCGACACCTCGATCGACGTCGCCACCGTGGCGCGGCGGCTGGGCCACATCGACCAGATCCATGAAAGCGACCGGCCCGAGAACGCCATCGCCGGCTTCGCCGCGCACGACGCGGCCTCGCTGTCGCGCCGCCAGGGTGCCGAGGTCACGCTGACCTCCATCTTCGACATCCAGAAGATGCAGGCCAGCAAGCACGAAGTGGAGCACGCGCTGGGTGAGGGCATCACGATCCGCGGCGCCATGGCGCCGGTGGCCGTGATCCGTGACGCCGGCGGCCGCGCCACCGCGCTGCGCGTGGCCCGTTGCGAAGCGAAGATGATCGGCGGCCGGCTCGACGTGAAGGTGATCCCCGGCACCGAGGAAGACCTGGAAGCCGACCTCATCGTCTCGGCCATCGGCCAGGCGGTGGACTTCAGCGGCCTGGAGGTGCTGAACAACGGCAAGGGCGCCATCGCCTCCGACAAGAACTACCAGGTGCAGAGCCAGACGGGCATGTTCGTCGGCGGAGACGTGGTGCGCCCGCACCTGCTCACCACCGCCATCGGCCAGGGCGCGATCGCCGCCGACGGCATCGACCGCTTCCTGCACGGTGAGCCGCTGGACAAGCGGCCGAAGATCGACGTGCACGGCTTCGACCTCATGCGCAAGCTGGTCGAGAAGGGCCTGCCGGTGACGCAGATCGAGCAGCCGACCTGGGGCACCGACCGCAGCACCGGCGCCATCCACAACTACGACAACCGCTCCGACCGCTACGTCATCCCGCACAACGAGCTCTTCCTGGGCCACTTCAACTACACGCCGCGCAACCGGCGCAAGATCGTCTCGCTGACGGCCGATGAGGCGCTGAGCAACTTCGAGGAGCGGCTGCTGCCGCTGCTGGAGGCGCAGACCCAGGCCGAGGCCAAGCGTTGCATGAGCTGCGGCCAGTGCTTCGAATGCGACAACTGCGTCGTCTACTGCCCGCAGACCGCCGTGTTCAAGGTGTCCAAGTCCAAGTCGACCACGGGTCGGTATGTCGACACCGACTACACCAAGTGCATCGGCTGCCACATCTGCAAGGATGTGTGCCCCACCGGCTACATCCAGATGGGCCTCGGGGAATAAGACCATGCGTGCGAGCGCGGCAATGATCGGCTTGCTCGCGGCCCTGGCCGCGAGCCCGGTGCTGGCCGCCGATCCGACCGGCCGCACGCCGAAGCCAGTGGTAGAGAAGGCCACAGCCGGCACGCAATGCGTGGCGCCGCCCGAGGTCATGCGCCGCAGCCACATGGATTTCCTGAAACACCAGCGCGACGACACCGTGCACGGCGGCATCCGCGGTGCGAAATTCAGCCTCAAGGGCTGCATCGAATGCCACGCCAGCCAGCAGACCGGCAGCGTGAACCAGGCCGAGACCAACTTCTGCGTCAGCTGCCACAGCTACGCGGCAGTGAAGATCGACTGCTTCGGCTGCCACACCGGCAAGACCGGTACCGCGGTCGCGCAAGGGGCGCCGAAATGAGTCGCCGCGGCTTTCTCGGCGTCGCCGCCGCCGGCCTGGCCGGCGTGATGCTGGCGCCCGGCATCCGCCTGATCGAAATCGCTCAAGCCGCAAGTTCTGCGGCCACACCAACGGCTGGTGCCAGCCCCAAGGTGCGCTGGGGCATGCTCATCGACACCACGAAGTGCGCCAGCGGCTGCACCGACTGCGTCACCGCCTGCAATACCGAGAACGGGCTCGACCCCAAACCGTCACCGACCTCGTCGCAGTGGATCCGCAAGGTCGAGATCAAGGAGATCAAGACCGGTCGCGCCTCTTCGGTACCGGTGATGTGCCAGCACTGCGCCGAGCCGCCCTGCGTGGACGTGTGCCCCACCGGTGCCTCGTTCAAGCGCGCCGACGGCATCGTGCTGGTCGACCGCCACACCTGCATCGGCTGCCGCTACTGCATGATGGCCTGCCCCTACAAGGCACGCTCCTTCGTGCACGAGGAGCTCAGCGACCAGCACCCCGACGTGCCGCGCGGCAAGGGCTGCGTGGAAAGCTGCACGCTGTGCGTGCACCGCATCGACAAGGCCGAGCACCCTTCCAAGGTCACCACCGCCTGCGCCGAGGCCTGCAGCAAGGCCGGCCACGGCGCCATCGTCTTCGGCGACCTCAACGACCCCGACAGCGAGATCTCGCGCCGCCTGCGCGAGATCCAGACCACGCAGCTGCGCGCCGACCTCAGGCTGGACCTCGGCGTGCGCTACCACGGGATCTGAACGCCCATGCCCACCAGCGATCACCGCAATTTCTGGCTGCTCGTCGTCATCGGCGGCCTCGTCACGGCCGTCGGCCTGGGCGCAGCGCACTTTATGGAGCTCCACGGCCATGTCGTCACCGGCATGACCAACCAGGTCGTCTGGGGCCTGCCGCACGTGTTCGCCATCTTCATGATCGTGGCCGCCTCGGGCGTACTCAACGTGGCCTCCATCGGCTCGGTCTTCGGCCAGCCGATCTACAAGCGGCGCGCGCCACTGTCGGGCCTGCTGTGCCTGGCCATGCTGGCCGGCGGCCTGATGGTGCTGATGCTCGACCTGGGCCGGCCCGAACGCATCGTCGTCGCCGCCACGCACTACAACCTCACGTCGGTCTTCGCCTGGAACGTGCTGCTGTATTCGGGCATGTCCGCCATCGTGCTGGTGTACCTGTGGACGATGTTCGAGCGCCGCTACAACGCCTGGTCCAAGCCGGCCGGCCTGGCCGCGCTGGTGTGGCGCTTCGTGCTGACCACCGGCACCGGCTCCATCTTCGGCTTCCTGGTGGCGCGCCAGGCCTACCAGTCGGCGCTGCTGGCGCCGCTGTTCATCGTGCTCTCGTTCGCCTGGGGGCTGGCCGTCTTCCTGGTCGTGCAGGCCGCCATGTTTGCCTGGAACGAACGCCGGCTGCCGCCGGAGGTCGAACGCCGCGTGGCGCGCCTGCTCGGCATCTTCATCGCCGCGTCGCTGTACCTCGTGGCCGTGTACCACCTCACGAACCTGTATTTCGCGCGCCAGCAGGACTTCGCGTGGTTCATCCTGCTCACCGGCGGCATCTATCCGCTGCTGTTCTGGGGCGGCTACGTGCTCGTCGGTTCGGTGCTGCCGCTGCTGCTGCTGTTCCACCCGCGGCTCGTCGGTGAACGCGCCACGCTGGCCGCGGCGGCGCTGGCCATCCTGGGCGCCTTCGCCTGGCTGTTCGTCTTCATCATCGGCGGCCAGGCCTTCCCGCTGGAGATCTTCCCCGGCCATGAGGTCCGCAGCACGTTTGCCGACGGCATGGTGGCGCACTATGCACCCTCGCTGCCCGAATTCCTGCTCGGCGCGGGTGGGCTGGGTGCGGCCTTCCTGCTCACCGTGGTGGGCGTGCGTGTGTTCGACTTTCTGCCGCAGGACGACTTCGCCGCGGCGAAGCATTGACGTCCCGGCAAGACACGCGATGAACCGCCTGCTCGTCTCGGCCGCGCACAAGTCCTCGGGCAAGACCACCGTCACGCTCGGGCTGTGCGCCGCGCTTACCGCGCAGGGCACCCGCGTGCAGCCCTACAAGAAGGGCCCCGACTACATCGACCCGATGTGGCTGGCGCGTGCCGCCGGCCGGCCCTGCTTCAACCTAGACCCGCACCTGATGGACGACGCAGCGCTGCAGCGCTGCTTCCTGCAGGCGCTGCCCGGTGCCGACCTGGCGCTGGTGGAAGGCAACAAGGGGCTGTACGACGGCCTGGCGCTGGACGGCAGCAACAGCAACGCCGCCGTCGCGCGCAAGCTTTCCCTGCCGGTGCTGCTGGTGATCGACGCACGCGGCATGACGCGCGGCGTGGCACCGTTGATCCTGGGCTACCAGGCCTTCGAGCGCGACATCCGCATCGGTGGCGTGGTCCTCAACCGGGTCGGCGGCTCGCGCCACGAAGCCAAGCTGCGCGCGGTGATCGAGCATTACACCCCCGTGCCGGTGCTTGGGGCGGTGGCCGAAGATGCGCGGCTGGCGATGACCGAACGCCACCTGGGCCTGATGCCCTGCGCCGAGGTCGAAGACGCGCCGGACCGGGTGCAGGCCATCGGCGCCATCGTCGGCGCGCAGGTCGATCTCGAGCGCGTGCGCGAACTCGCGGCATCGGCCGGGCCGCTGCCGGGGCCGGTGCCCGCCGCTGTGCCCGCACGGCGGCCGCAGGCCGCCGACGTGCGCATCGGCATCGCCCGCGACCGTGCGTTCGGCTTCTATTACCCCGACGACCTGGCCGCGCTGGAAGCCGCCGGCGCAAGGCTCGTGCCCATCGACACGCTGCACGACACGTGCCTGCCGGCCCTCGACGGGCTGTTCATCGGCGGCGGCTTTCCCGAGGCCTGCCTGGCCGAACTGGAAGCCAACGCCGCGCTGCGCGGCGCGCTGCGCGAGGCCATCGAGGCCGGGCTGCCGACCTATGCCGAATGCGGCGGCCTGATGTTCCTGTCGCGCAGCATCACCTGGCAGGGCCGCACGGCACGCATGGTGGGCGCGATTCCCGGCGACACGGTGATGCACGCACGCCCGGTGGGCCGCGGCTACGTGCAGTTGCAGGAAACGGCGGCCATGCCCTGGGGCGGCGTCGGCGACGCCGGCGGCACCGTGCGCGGCCATGAATTCCATCATTCCAGCCTGGAAAACCTGGACCCCGGCGTGGCCTTTGCCTACAGGGTGGACCGCGGCCACGGCATCGACGGCCGGCACGACGGCGTGCTGGTGCACCAGCTGCTGGCGTCCTACACCCACCTGCGCACCGGAGCCGGCTCACAATGGGCGCCGCGCTTCGTGGCCCATGTGCGCAGCCGGCGCGCCGCCAAAGGCGCTGCGGCGGCAATCCCCGCAGTCGACCCCCTGGCCTTGACGGTCTGAGCGCAGGCGCAGCGATGTCCTTCACCCGACAAGTTGCTGTCCGCCGATCGGCTTGAGCCCCTTTCGAGAATCCGCGCATGAGCTTCTCCGTGACACCCGCCGCCAGCCAGGAAATCCTCGCCGCCGCCGAGCGCAGCAACGCCGCCGGCATGGCGTTGCGCGTGGCCGCACGGCAGGTGGCCGATGGCGCGCTGGAATACGGCATGGGCTTCGACGAAGAGCGCGAAGACGACGAGCCGGCAGAATTCGGCGGCCTCACCGTGCTGCTGGGCTCGCCCAGCAGGCCGCTGCTGGACGGCACCGTGCTCGACTACGTGGAAGTGGCCCCGGGCCGCCACGACTTCGTCTTCATCCCGCCACGCGAAACCAAGGCGGCGGGGGAAACGGCGGCAGACGCGGCCGAGACACCGTCGGCGCGCGTTGGCAGCGGTGGCTGAACCGGTCGTGAAGCAGAGATCCCCATGATGGAGTCCGGCATGAATTCATTCGTCGACATCCCGGCCCTGATGGCCGCCTGCCGCGCCAGCTGCGGCACCGTGCACCTGGTCGGCGCCGGCCCCGGCGACCCGGATCTGCTGACGCTGCGCGCCGCGCGGCTGCTGGCGCAGGCCGACGTGGTGGTGTACGACCACCTGGTCGGCCCCGGCGTGATGGCCCTGGTGGGCGCGCAGGCCGAACGCATCTACGTCGGCAAGGAGCGCAGCCACCACAGCATGGCGCAGGAGGACATCAACGCGCTGCTGGTGCGGCTGGCGCGCGCCGGGCGCCAGGTGGTGCGGCTGAAGGGCGGCGACCCCTTCGTCTTCGGCCGCGGCGGCGAGGAACTGCAGATCCTGGCCGCCGAGGGCGTGCCCTTTCAGGTCGTGCCCGGCATCACCGCGGCCTGCGGCGTGGCCAGCTACGCCGGCATTCCGCTCACCCACCGCGATTACGCGCAGAGCTGCACCTTCGTCACCGGCCACCTGAAGGACGGCAGCTGCAACCTGGACTGGCCGGCGCTGGCGCGGCCGCGCCAGACGGTGGTCATTTACATGGGTTTGACGGGCCTGGCCGATATCTGCACCCAGCTCGTGAAGCATGGCCTGAGCGCCGACTGGCCGGCCGCCGTGGTGGCGCAGGGCACGCTGGACGTGCAGCGCGTGGTCACCGCCACGCTGGGCACACTGGCCGAGGCCGTGGCCCGCGAAGGGCTGCAGTCGCCGTGCCTGACGATCGTGGGCGAAGTCGTGAAGCTGCGCGACGAACTCGCCTGGTTTGGCCAGCGGGCCGCCAACGCGCCGGTCAGCGCCGACCTGGCCCTGTTCACCCGCTGAATCATGACCCGAGAACCCGAATCACCATCGCCGCCGCCCTGCTGGGCGCCTTCCTCGGCGCCGCGCCAGCCCTGGCGCAGGACGCCAAGCCGGTGGCGATGTCGGCGCCCTTTGCCCAGACCATGTGCGCGGCCTGGAACGCCGACGCCACGCTGACCGACAAGCTGGTCGAATCGGGCTGGATCAAGAACGACGCCGGCCGCGGCTTCAAGCTGATGCAGATCTACCGCTCGGACTGCGAGAGCAGCGCGCGCATCGAGATGCAGATCGCACTCAAGGACGGCAAGGCGCAGTGCGTCTACGGCGGCGCGGTGCGCTCCACCGGGCTGGACGGCGGTGCCGACTACCTGATGTGGGCCGACACCGCGCGCTGGCGCGAGATGGGCGCCGGCGCGTACGGCCCCATGAAGGCCATGATGTTCAGCCGCCTCAATTTTGCGGGCCCGAAGATGGAGGCCATGGGCAACATGGGGCCGTTCGAGAATTTCCTGCTGCTGGTGGGCAAGGTGCCTGGCGACTGGGGTGCATGCCCCTGAACCCGGGCCGACGTGCAGCGGTGGAATCGCGCCAGGCCGCTTCCGTAGTGCCGGCACGGTTTCATGAACTGGAAATCGGGAACGTTGTTTGCCCTGGGGCGAACACCGTTCACCTTCCGCCGAGCATCCCTCCCGGACGCCGGGCCTGGGCGTTCAGGGCATCGCCCTGCGCAACTCTGTCGCCTACGGTGGCGAACTGCGCGTCAATGAGCCGTGTCCTGATAGGCGTAGCCAAGCATGTCTGCGACCAGGCGCAGTCTCTTGTCGCGAGTCCAGATCTTCGCTCCCTCGGTCAACGCCACCGATGCCAACAGATGAACATCGACATACCCGATGCCTCTGCCATGCAGGTCCTGGCGATCGATGAACCGCAAGACCTCGTCGCCATCGGCCACCGCGGCAGCTGGCAGATCGTGCAGCAGTTCAAGGGTCGACGCGCGGTCATGCAGACTTCCGCAGGCCATCTCGCCAACGACAAACGGATGCATGAGGACGACCGATCGCTCCAGCAGGTCGACAAGCCGCGGATCGCCACGGCGAAGGTGATCGACCCACACGGACGTGTCGACCAGGATCAAGCTGAACGCTCCAGTCGCCTGCGCGGCGCGGCCTTCAATGCGGGCTGTGTACCGCCCAACCGGGCCAGGCGCTTGGCGCTTTCGCGTTCGATGAGCGCTTTCAACGCCTCGCTCACCACGGCTGTCCGGTCCATCGGGCCGGCCAGCCTGGTGGCCTTCGCAAGCAACTCATCATCGATATTGATGGTCGTGCGCATGCTCTTCTCTCCAGCAGTGGGCATCACATATGGCATCGTTTGATGCTCGTTTCTGTCCCGACCCTGTGGCGGGCCAACGCGCGCCGTGCCGACGATCCCGTGAGCCACTGATGATTGTGGGGCGGCGTTACGCGCCAATCGCCGCCCGCAACTCGCCAGCAAGGAAGTCGTAGACGCGGCGCACGACGCGGTGGCCGCGGATCTCGCGGTGCACGGCCAGCCAGCAGGAGAGCGGCGGAATCGCCAGCATCGGCAGCAGCGGTTCGACACCGCTCCAGTGCGCCAGGTTGTAGCGCGTCACGAAGCAGGCAGTGCCGGCGGCAACGGGCCGAGGAACTTCGAGCTGCCGCCGCTATCGGTGCGCCCGCGGCGGCGGCGTGTAGCTGCTCTCGCCGCCGCTGCGCGCTTCCACCGCAAAGACCGCCGCCTCCACACGCGAGCTCAGGTTGAGCTTGGCCAGGATGTGGCGCACGTGCAGCTTCACGGTGTCGTGGCTGATGTCCAGCGCCCGGGCGATGGTCTTGTTGCTCTCGCCGCGCGCCAGGTGTTCCAGGATCTGGCGCTCGCGCTCGGTGAGCGACGCCAGCAGGCCGCGGCGGTCGCTGCCCTTGCTGCCCGACTGCAGCAGCTGCGCCAGCTTGAGCGTCATCGCCGGCGCCACGGTGAGCTCGCCGCGCGCGGCGTTGCCGATGGCCGTGATCACGTCCTCGGGCTCCATGTCCTTGAGCAGGTAGCCGCGCACGCCGGCGCGCAGCGCCGCCGAGAGATCCACCTCGGAGTCGCTCATGGTCAGGATCAGCGCCGGCGTCTCGATGCCTTCGGCGCGGATGCGGCGCAGCAGCGTCAGGCCGTCGGTGGCCGGCATGCGCAGGTCCAGCACCACCAGGTCGGGTTGCTTCTCGCGCAGCACCGCGATCACCTGCTCGGGGTCGGACAGCGCCGCCAGCACCTCCATGCCGCCGCGGTGCGTGAGCAGATCAGTCAGGCCGTTGCGGCACAGCGCGTGGTCGTCGACGAGAACGATGCGCGGCGCGGCCATCAGTGAGCCCCTGTCGCCGTTGTCGCCTGTGTGGCGGTTGCGGCCGCAGCGACCCGGGCCCCGGGCGCCGGGAAGACCAGACGCACCCGCGTGCCACCGCCTTCGCGCGGGCCGATCTCCAGCCTGCCGCCCAGGCGCTGCGCCCGCTCGAGGATGATCTCCAGGCCATAGTGCGAGCCACCGCCGGCCCGCCCGCCCGGAGCCGCGACAGGCAGGCCGGCGCCGTCATCGGCGATCACGATCTCGATACGCCCGTCGGGCGCGCCGGCCACGCGCAGCCAGGCGTGGCGCGCACGGGCGTGGCGCGCCACGTTGCTGAGCGCTTCCCGCACGATGTGGAAGACCTCGGCTTCCGCCTCCGGCCCCAATTTGAGGGCCGGCAGTTCGTTCACGAATTCAAGTTCGACACCCGAACTCTCGCCAAAGTGGCCGGCAGCCGCCTCCAGGGCATGCACCAGCCCCTGCGGGTCCATCGGCGAGCGGAAGTGGGTGAGGATGCCGCGCAGGCTGGCGTGCGCCTGGCTCACCGCACTGCGCACGTCGCCGCAGTATTTCAAGGCCCGGGCTTCTTCATGCCCCAGCAGGGCGTCTTCGAGCAAGGGCATGCGCATCTTCACGAAGGCCAGCGACTGGGCCAGCGAATCGTGCACCTCGGCGGCCATGCGCTGTCGTTCCTGCGCCAGCCGGGCCTGCAGCTTCTCGGTTTCCAGGCGCGCATTGTTCAGCGCCAGTCCGAGCAACTCGCCCACGGCCTTGAGCACGGCCAGCACTTCGGGCCCCGGCCCGTGGCCCTGCTCGTAGAAGAGGTTGTAGACGCCCAGCACCTGACCGCGGTGGCGCAGCGGGACCGCCACCATGCGACGGAAGTCGACTGGCGCGTGTCCGGTCGCGCCGAGCCGCGCGCAGGCCGAAGCCTCGTTGGCCCAGGCCGGGGCGTCTGCCGAGGCCGCCACGCCGCAGGCCCCGCAGTGCAGTTGCACCGTCGATTCGGCCCGCCCCACCGCCTCGGGCAGCCCGATGCTGCTGATCAGCTGCAACCGGTCGCCCGATCCCGAGATGGCGCGCACGGCCCCCGCGTCGGCGCCGGACATCTTCAGCAAGGGCTCCAGGAAGCGCTTCAGCAGTTCCGGCAAATTGCTCTCGCCGGCCAGGTCGGAGGCCAACGCCCCAAAGATGCCGGCCACCGCATGGCGGCTCGATGCCGGCGCTTCGGTCTCGCTGCTCATGTCGGAACTGGCTCGTCTGGCTGCATCACTTGAGGCACCTGCGGGGGCGCACCGGGCGGCTCGGGGCGCCGGCCTGGCGCGACCCCGTGGATGCCCAAGGATACCGGTTTGGGTACGAAGTCGCCGCGGCATGACGGCCGCGCAGGCAGCGGCCGGCCGTGCCAACGGACCTGCAACCGCTTCCTGATAGCCCAAAAGGGCTATTCGCGACCTGCCCCATCTCGGTAATAGACGCCCGTGACGGCTTCTTGCCCACTGGCTGAGCATAGCGTGCACGGCACACCCCTGCGGCCATCAGGACGGCCCAGGGTGTTGCCGTGGGCCCGACCATCCAGACCACCACACAAAGTCTCGCCGATGAGCAGCTTGGTCAGTCCGCACGGCGGCATGGGGTTGAGGCCGCTGCTGTTGTCCGGCCCGGAGTTGCAGCGTGAACGGCTGCGCGCGCAGTCGCTGCCCCGGGTGCAGGTGAGTTCGCGCGAACGCGGCGACATCATCATGATGGGCATCGGCGGCTTCACGCCGCTCGAGGGATTCATGTCGCACGCCGACTGGGAGGGCGTGTGCGGCGGCATGAGAATGGCCGACGGCCTGTTCTGGCCGATACCCATCACGCTGTCGACCGACAGCCCCACCGCCGCCACGTTCAAGACCGGGCAGGAGATCGCACTCGTCGACCCGGACGACGGCACGCCGCTGGCAACCCTGCTCGTCACGGAAAAATACGCCATCAACAAGGCGCACGAGTGCGCCTCGGTGTTCAAGACCACCGACCCCGCGCACCCGGGCGTGCGCATGGTGATGAATCAGCCCGAGGTCAATCTGGCCGGCCCCATCAAGGTGTTGTCGCAGGGCGGGTTCCCCGAGAAATACGGCGCCCTGTTCATGACGCCGGCGCAGACACGCGCGCTGTTCACGCAACTCGGCTGGACGCGCGTCGCCGCCTTCCAGACGCGCAATCCGATGCACCGCTCGCACGAATACCTGGCCAAGGTGGCGATCGAGGTCTGCGACGGCGTGCTGGTGCACTCGCTGCTCGGCGCGCTGAAGCCCGGCGACATCCCGGCCGAGGTGCGCACGCGGGCCATTGCGGCTTTGGCCGAGTACTATTTCGTGCCGTCGACCATCGTCCAGGCCGGCTACCCGCTGGACATGCGCTACGCCGGGCCGCGCGAAGCCCTGCTGCATGCCTTGTTCCGCCAGAACTACGGCTGCTCGCACCTGATCGTCGGCCGCGACCATGCCGGTGTCGGCAGCTACTACGGCCCGTTCGACGCGCACCACATCTTCGACCGCATCTCCAAGGATGCGCTGCAGACCCAGGCCCTGAAGATCGACGTCTCGTTCTGGTGCTACAAGTGCGGCGGCATGGCCTCGGGACGCACCTGCCCGCACGACGACGCCGACCGCCTGCAGGTCAGCGGCACGCAGTTGCGCCAGTGGCTGTCCGAAGGGCGAGCCGTGCCGCCCGAGTTCAGCCGCGCGGAAGTGCTGGAGATCCTCCGCGCCTATTACGCCGAACTGGACGCCGGAGCAGTCGGCGCGCCCGGTTCGTCGAGATGAGCGCATGAGAGTCTGCATCGTCTCGGACAGCCATGACCGCGCCGACGCGCTCGCCCAGGCGGTGCGCGAGGCGAAAGCCGAGGGCGCCGAAGCCGTGATCCACTGCGGCGACCTGATCGGGGCGCAGACCGTGAAGCCCGCGCTCGTGCACGGACTGCCGGTGCACCTCATCCATGGCAACAATGTCGGCGACACGCAGGCGCTGCACTTCCAGATGCACCAGAGCGGCGGCCTGCTGCACTAACACGGCCCCGACGCGCGCCTGGAACTCGGCGGCCGGCGCATCTTCGCTGTGCATTACCCCGAGTACGGCCACGCGATGGCCTGCACCGGCGACTGGGACCTCGTGTGCTGCGGCCACTCGCATGCCGCGGGCGTGGGCCAGGTGGCGAACGTCAAGGGCGGCAGGACCTGGCTGGTGAATCCGGGGACGGTGGCTGGACTCGCGGCGCCCGCGACCTGGGCGCTCGGTGACCTGGCCGCGATGCGCTTTCAGGTGTTTTCCATGGCCACATAGTCTTCTTCTTGCGTCCGCCGCGTCATGGCTTCCCAAAATCATCCGGTCGAGGAGACGATTCAAATGTTCACCAGCAATCCTTTTGCCGCGCTTTCAGCGTCGATTTCGCCTGCGGTCATGCAGACCTACATCGTCGTCATGATCGTCCTGGTCGCGGCAGGCACGCTGTTCGACGTCGTGCACAAGGGCAGTGCGAAGTATTTCTTCCAGAACATGCGCAAGACGAAGGGCGCGCATCCGGTCGGGGGCGGCGAGCTCGTCTCGATCGCCGTGCAGACGGCCATCGTCGACGTACTCGCCTCAGGGGAGTTCTGCAATCCGCGCCGACGCATCGCGCACCTGCTCGGCATGTACGGCTTCGTGCTTTACGTCATCGCCACGGCCGTGCTGGTGTTCAACACCTCGGCAGGCGCCCTCTGGGCGGCGCTCTGGTGGGCCGGCGGCCTGATGGTCTGCGTCGGCGGCTACTGGTTCTGGTTCTTCATCCGCGTCGACGTCGCCGCCGAGGGCCAGTCGCCCTGGCGCCTCGTGCGCGCCGACCTGTTCATCCTGTCCCTGCTCGCCAGCGTGACGCTGGGGCTGGTGTGGGCGGCCACCGGCGGCGGCGCGGGCGTGCTGTTCGG
Source organism: Rubrivivax sp. (assembly GCA_034522875.1). Lineage (GTDB taxonomy): Bacteria > Pseudomonadota > Gammaproteobacteria > Burkholderiales > Burkholderiaceae_C > Rubrivivax. The sequence goes on from JAXHKY010000039.1 coordinate 100,142, forward strand.
CCTCTACATCCTGGCCACCACGGTGCTCTTCGCCGGGGTGCCGTGGTCGAAATTCGCGCACATGTTCTTCAAGCCCGCGGCGGCCTTCGAGAAGCGGGTTTCCAAGGCCAATGGCACGTGCGCGAACCTGCCGACGCAGACCCGGGACGATCCTGCACAACGGGAGAGGCACTCGATGGAACTGTTGCGCGACGCCCCCATGGACATGGGGCTCGGCATCAAGCGCGAAGCACCGCGCCACTACTAGAAGACAACCCGCAGACTTCAGCGGAACACCACAAGGAGCCAGCCCATGCCTACCTTCGTCTACATGACGCGGTGCGACGGATGCGGACATTGCGTCGACATCTGTCCCTCGGACATCATGCACATCGACAAGACCTATCGGCGTGCCTACAACATCGAGCCCAACATGTGCTGGGAGTGCTACTCCTGCGTCAAGGCCTGTCCGCAGAATGCGATCGACGTGCGCGGCTATGCCGACTTCGCCCCGCTGGGCCACAGCGTTCGCGTCCAGCGCGACGAGAGCAAGGGCACGATCGCCTGGCGCATCAAGTTCCGCAACGGCACGGAGAAGAGTTTCCTGTCGCCCATCACCACCAAGCCCTGGGGGCAGGCGATCCCGAAGCTGGCCGACGCGCCGGCGCCCAGCAAGGAAATGCGCGCCGGCGAACTGCTCTACAACGAGCCGAAGTACATCCGCATGGACGAGGGCGGCCTGCGCACGCTTGAAACCGCAAAGCTCAAGATGAAGATGGGGGTCACCTACTGATGGCCTACGAAACAATCATCGACCCCCCCCCCCCCCCCCCCCCCCCCCCCCCCCCCCCCCACCGCCCGGGACGGCAAGGTCAGGATTTTCGGTGCCTCCATCTTCTGAACATTTCGTCCGGACCTGACATGAGCGACGCTATCCGGGACGGCAAGCTCGTCGAGCTGACCTACAAGGTGACCGACAGGAAGTCTGGGCATGTCCTCACCCGGGTCGAGTTCCCGCTGGGCTATGTTCACGGACACAATGAAATCCTGGCCCCTTCGGTCCACAAAAAGCTCGAGGGCAGGTCCGCTGGCGACGTCATCGAAGTGACGATCGATGGCAGTCAGATCTTCGGCCCCAGAGACGAGTCGCTGGTCTTCACCGATGACATCGAGAACGTCCCCGAGGAGTATCGACAGGTCGGCACCTCCATCCTCATGGAAAACGACAGGGGACAGACGCGCAGCTTTCTGGTGACGCAGATGGACGACGAGAGACTGACGGTCGATGGCAACAATCCGCTTTGCGCCAGAGAGGTCGTCTTCACGCTCGAGATACTGACCGTGCGCGACGCAACGGATGAAGAGACAAGGGCGGGCGGGGCGATCCATGCGGGCGCCGATATCGACCGGTCGCTGCTGAGACCTGTCTGAGCGGCGGTGTTGAATGGCATCGGGCGAACTTCGGCATGATGGATTGCACGCGCAGTCCTCACTTCACGGCATGAAAGGTGAAATATGAGCGAGCAGAAACCGCCCCCCACCAAGGTTCCCGACGGACATGCACGCTTTCTGACCACGCGTCAGATGGCGCCAAACGAAAGGGGTTCGTCGGTTACGAGACCGTCTGGAAACCCTTCCAGAAGGAAGCCCCGTACAAGACGCCAAAGCGGCCGTAGCCGTCAGGCCGGGACATCGACCCGCCATCTCAGGCATATGCATATGAGCAGACAGTCGAACCCGAGCGCCGGTCCGCGATGACAATACGCTTCATACGGAGCGCGTGATGGACCACCTGCATCCCACCAAGGCCTACGAGATCATCACGGCGAACCCGAATACGCTGCTGATCGACTGTCGTACCGAGGTCGAGTTCTTCTATGTCGGCCACCCTGTCGACGCCATCAATGTCGAGTGGAATACGGCGCCCGATTTCGAGGTGAACCCGCATTTCGCCGACGAGGTGCTGCGCATGGCCGGCCGCAAGGACCGGCCGATCATCCTGATCTGCCGCAGCGGCAAGCGCTCGGTCGACGCCGGGGAGGAACTGGAAGGGCATGGGTTCACCCACGTGAGCAACGTGCTCGAGGGCTTCGAGGGCGAGCTCGACGCCGAGCACCACCGCGGCAACCTCGGCGGCTGGCGCAAGCACGGCTTGCCGTGGCGGCAGGTGTGAGTCGAGCCTGCCGTTGGCGGGTTGCCAGCAGGTCCCGAGGCGTCAGGCGCGGCACCGGCTCCTAGAGGTCAGAGTACTTCTTCGCGTTCCCTCTGGCCCGGTCGGCGGGGTACTTGAGTGCGTTGGCGGCAAGCTTGCTGCGCACGGCCTCGTCCAGATCCACGCCCAGCACCGAAGCCAGCCGCACCAGGTACACCAGCACATCGGCGATCTCGTCGCGCACCCGGCGCGCGGTGGCCGGATCCTGCGCCACGCTGCGCGAGGCGCCCTCGCTCAACCACTGGAACAACTCCACGAGTTCGCCCACCTCTGCAGCGAGCGCCATGGCCAGGTTCTTCGGCGAGTGGAAGGGATCCCATTCGCGCTCGCGCGCAAACAGCGCAATCGCCTCCTGCAGCCTGGCGACCTCGACCAAGGGGCCGTCGGGCGAGTCGGCGCTGGTCAAGGGCGAGCGCGCCGCCTCGGCGGCGGCCGGCGCAGGCAACGGGGGGTCATTCGGCGGCCGCGGGTCTTGGCTCATCAGGGGTGCGTGCCGCGCACACCGGAATTCGCCCATGGGGCTGCCCGGCGTGGTCATGGGCGCTTGCCGGGGGGTGCCGGGGGCGTCAGGACTGGCGCATGACACGCCCCGGTGGCGCCATCCTGGCCGGGCCCGCCGCAACGGCGAGCCCATACCCCTGACGGGTAGGTAGCCATACACCTTGTTGGGAATAGACTCGCGCCCCCGGTCTTGTGCCCAATGGCCCTGATGCCGGACGCGTCGGTGGCGTTCGCGCCTGCCTGCCGCCCGCAGACAGGAACAACCCGTCCGACCGACCAAGACCCTTCAAGCGCCATGACGCCAGCTCCGCTGCACGACCCGCTCGCCGACCCCCATGCCGGGGCCGCGCACGAGACGCGCAACACCACCTGCTACATGTGCGCCTGCCGCTGCGGCATTCGCGTGCACCTGGTCGACGGCAAGGTGCGCTATATCGACGGCAACCCCGACCACCCGCTGAACCAGGGCGTGATCTGCGCCAAGGGCTCGTCGGGGATCATGAAGCAGTATTCGCCGGCGCGGCTGACCAGGCCGCTGAAGCGGCGCGAAGGTGCCGAGCGCGGCGCCGGCGATTTCGTCGAGATCGAGTGGGAAGAGGCCTTCGCCACGCTGGCCGAGCGGCTGGGCAAGATCCGCGCCACCGACCCGAAGAAGTTCGCCCTCTTCACCGGCCGCGACCAGATGCAGGCGCTCACCGGCCTGTTCGCGCGCCAGTTCGGCACGCCGAACTATGCCGCGCACGGCGGCTTCTGCTCGGTGAACATGGCCGCCGGCATGATCTACACCATCGGCGGCTCGTTCTGGGAGTTCGGCGGCCCCGACCTCGACCGCGCCAAGCTGTTCGTGATGATCGGCACCGCCGAGGACCACCACTCCAACCCGATGAAGATCGCCATCAGCAAGTTCAAGCGCGATGGCGGGCGCTTCGTCTCGATCAACCCGGTGCGCACGGGCTACTCGGCGATCGCCGACGAGTGGGTCCCCATCCGCCCCGGCACCGACGGCGCCTTCCTGCTGGCGGTGATCCACGAGATCCTGGCCAAGGGCCTGTACGACCGCGACTTCGTCGTCAAGTACACCAATGCCGGTGAACTGGTGAACCTGGACGCCGCGCACGACGAATTCGGCATGTTCGTGCGCACCGAGGTGCCGCAGGAAGAAGCCTGCTACGACCCGCAGAACAAGCTCTGGTGGGACCGCCATACGAACAAGGCCGTGCTTACCCATGCGCCAGATGCCGACCCCTTCCTGCTCGGCGCATTCACGCTCGCCGACGGCACGCCGGTCAAGCCCGCGTTCCAGCTGCTGCAGGACCGCGTCAAGGACTACACCCCCGAGTGGGCGGCGCAGATCACCGGCATCCCGGCCGAAGTCATCCGCCGCCTGGCGCACGAGATGGGCATCACCGCGCGCGACCAGCGCATCGAACTGCCCATCGCCTGGACCGATGCCTGGGGCAACGAGCACGACACGGTGACCGGCAACCCGGTGGCCTTCCACGCCATGCGCGGGCTGGCCGCGCATTCCAACGGCTTCCACACCATCCGCGCGCTGGCCATCCTGATGTCGCTGCTGGGCACCATCGACCGGCCGGGCGGCTTCCGCCACAAGGCGCCGTTCCCGCGCCCGATTCCGCCCTGCGCGCGCCCGCCCAACGACTCGCGCGCGGTGCAGCCCAACCGGCCGCTCGACGGCGCGCCGCTCGGCTGGCCGAGCGACCCCGACGACCTGTTCGTCAACGACGACGGCTCGCCGGTGCGCATCGACAAGGCCTTTTCGTGGGAGTACCCGCTGTCGGTGCACGGGCTGATGCACAACGTCGTCACCAATGCCTGGCGCGGCGACCCCTACCCGATCGACACGCTCTTGATCTTCATGGCCAACATGTCGTGGAACTCCACCATGAACACGGCCGAAGTGCGCAAGATGCTCAACGACAAGGGCGAGAACGGCGAATACAAGATCCCCTTCCTCGTCGTCTGCGATGCCTTCCAGTCGGAGATGACGGCCTACGCCGACCTGATCCTGCCCGACACCACCTACCTCGAACGCCACGACGTGATGTCGATGCTCGACCGGCCGATCTCCGAATTCAGCGGCCCGGTGGATTCGGTGCGCATCCCGGTGGTGCCGCCCACCGGCGACTGCAAGCCCTTCCAGGAGGTGCTGATCGAACTCGGCACGCGGCTCAAGCTGCCCACCTTCGTCACACCCGGCGGGCAGCGCAAATACCGCGACTACCCCGACTTCATCGTCAACTGGGAAACCGAGCCGGGCTCGGGCATCGGCTTCCTGGCCGGCTGGCGCGGCAAGGGCGGCGAGAAGTTCCTGATCGGCGAGCCCAACCCGCGGCAGTGGGAGATGTACGCGCAGAACAACTGCGTCTTCCACTACGAGCTGCCGAAGAGCTACCAGTACATGCGCAACTGGAACCAGGGCTACCTCGAGTGGTACAGCGCCAACCGCATCGACGCGCTACGCCGAGCCCATCCTCATCCACCTGTACTCCGAGGTGCTGCAGCGCTTCCGCCTCGCCGCGCAGGGCAAGGGCATGACCCGCAAGCCGCCGGAGCACCTGGCCAAGCGCGTCGAGACCTACTTCGACCCGCTGCCCTTCTACTACGAACCGCTGGAAACGCAGGCCACCGACAAGCACAAGTACCCGCTGGCCGCGGTGACGCAGCGCCCGATGGCGATGTACCACTCGTGGGATTCGCAGAACGCCTGGCTGCGCCAGATCCACACCCACAACCCGCTGTATATCAATGCGCAGACCGCACGTGCCGCGGCCATCGCCGACGGCGACTGGGTGTGGGTCGAGTCGCACTGGGGCCGCGTGCGCTGCAAGTGCCGCTCATTCGCAGGCGGTGGAGCCGGGAACGGTGTGGACCTGGAATGCCATCGGCAAGGCCGCCGGCGCCTGGAACCTGACCGGCGACGCCAACGAGTCGCAGCGAAGGCTTCCTGCTCAACCACGTCATCTCCGAGGAGCTGCCGGTGCGCGGCAGCGACGCACGGGTGTTCAATTCCGACCCCATCACCGGCCAGGCCGCCTGGTACGACGTGCGCGTGCGCATCTACGCCGCCGGCGCCGACGAGCCGCAGCACACCTAGCCGCAGTTCCAGCCGCTCGCCGATATCCGGCATGGACGAGCCCCGGCGATGGCGCGGCTGGCCGAGCCGCCGCGCAAGGCCGATGAAAACCAGGAACCTGGCGAAGCGTGGGCAAGAAGGACGCCATGAGCCATGCTCGGCGAATACAGAGATGCCAAAATGAGAAATGACCCAGCGCCAGCTCGCCCTGGTCATCGACCTCAACGTCTGCGTGGGCTGCCACGCCTGCGTGACCAGCTGCAAGGAATGGAATACCAGCGGCGCGGCGGGGCCGATGAGCGACCAGAACCCCTACGGCGCCGACCCCAGCGGCACCTTCTTCAACCGCGTGCAGACCTTCGAGGTGGGCAAGTTTCCCGAACACGGAGACCGTGCATTTCCCCAAGAGCTGCCTGCACTGCGAAGACCCGCCCTGCGTCCCGGTCTGCCCCACCGGCGCCTCGTACAAGCGCGCCGAGGACGGCATCGTGCTGGTGGACTACGACAAGTGCATCGGCTGCAAATACTGCAGCTGGGCCTGCCCCTACGGCGCACGCGAACTCGACGAGAAGCAGAAGGTGATGAAGAAATGCACCCTGTGCGTGGACCGCATCTACGACATGCGACTCTGCCCGAGGCGGAACGCAAACCGGCCTGCGTGATGGCCTGCCCCACGTCGGCGCGCCATCTTTGGCGACATCCACGACCCGGAGTCCGAGGCCTCGCGCGCGATCCGCGAAAACGGCGGCTATGCGCTGATGCCCGAATGGGGCACGCAGCCGGCCAACCACTACCTGCCGCGGCGCACCACGCGCATGCGCATCCACGACGACGAGCTGATGCGCGCCGACAACCCCTTGCGCGTGGAAGGCCACCTGCCGCAGCCGGAAGCCGGATCCGCCACGCTCGAAGACGCGGGCTTCTGACGCCGTCACGCTACGCCCTATACTGCCACGCCGCCAGCCCGAAACGACCATGAACCCCGCCTTCTCCGTGATCTTCCTCACCACCCTCATCGGTGCCGGCCAGGGCCTGTTTCTGGCGCTGTTCACCGTGCAGGTCTTTGCCCTGGTTGGCCTGTTGCCATGCACCCGCGTCCGGCGGCCTTTTCATCCTAGGGCAGCGCCGTCGCGCTGGTGCTCACCGGCGGCGGGCTGGTGGCCTCGTTCTTCCACCTCGGCCGGCCCGAACGCGCCTGGCGCTCGGCCGCCATGTGGCGCACTTCCTGGCTGTCGCGCGAGGTCATCGTGCTGCCGGTGTTCATGGCCGCGCTGGCGCTGTACGGTCTGGTGCAGGCCAGCGGATGGTCGCCCACGCTGATCGAACTGCAGTCCGGCATGACCATCGACCTGGGCCTCGTCATCGGTCTGGCCACCACCGCGCTGGCCTTCGCCCTCTTCGTCTGCACGGGCATGGTCTACGCCTGCATGCGCTTCCTGGCCGAATGGCACACGGCGCTGACGCCACTGAACTTCACGTTGATGGGTGGCGCCTCGGGCTTTATGCTCGCAGCCGCGCTTGGCGGCACTGACGCGCACCCAGCACGTGGCCATTCCTCGCCGGCTGGGCCATCGCGCTGACGGCGCTGGCGGCCGTGGCGCGCGGCGCCTCGCTGTTGCGCAATGCGCGGCTGAAGCCGCGCTCCACGGTGCAGACGGCCATCGGCATCCGCCACCCACTGGTGGCGCAGCGCTCCATGGGTTTCATGGGCGGCTCGTTCAATACGCGCGAGTTTTTCCATGGCCAGGCGCCGGGGCTGCTGCGGCAGGTCAAGCAGGCCTTCCTGATGCTGGCCTTCGTGCTGCCGCTGGTGCTGCTGGCGCAGGGGCGGCCCGACGCCTCGGCGTCCCTGGCTGCTGGCCGCCTTGGTGTGCAGTACCTGGGACTGCTGGCCGAGCGCTGGTTCTTCTTCGCGCAGGCCAACCATCCGCAGAATACTTTTCTACCAGCTGGTCAGCTGACGGCAAGGAACCGGGCGTGAACCCGTTCAAGCGTCCCACCGGCTGCGCGCCCGCGGTCCTGCACGGCCCGTGCCGGCCCGACCCGACGAGGCGGCCGGCGTGAGCAGCCGTGCGGGCACGAACGCCTTGCTCAGCGCCCGGCGCTGGTTTCCGCCGCTGGCCTGGTGGCCCCAGGTCACGCGCGCCACGCTGCGTGGCGACGCCTTGGCCGCGTTCACCGGCGCCATCATCGTGCTGCCGCAGGCGGTGGCCTTCGCCACCATTGCCGGTCTGCCGCCCGAATACGGCCTGTACGCCGCCATGGTGCCGGCGGTGGTGGCCGCGCTGTGGGGGTCGAGCCGGCACCTCGTTTCCGGCCCCACGACGGCGATCTCGGTACTGGTGCTGGCCGTGCTCAGCCCGCTGGCCGAGCCCGGCACCGAGCGCTATATCGCCATGGCGCTGACGCTGAGCCTGATGGTCGGGCTGATGCAGTTCGCCATGGGCCTGGCACGCCTGGGCGCGCTGGTCAATTTCATCTCGCACACCGTGATCGTGGGCTTCACGGCGGGTGCGGCCTTCCTCATCGCGGCCAGCCAGGTGAAGAATTTCTTCGGCCTGGCGGTGCCGCGCGGCGCCTCGTTCCACGAGACGCTGCTCTTTGCGGCCAGCCATCTGGGCGAGGCCCACCTCTGGGTCACGCTGGTGGGTGTGGTGACGCTGGCCGCCGGCATGCTGGCGCGGCGCTTCGCCCCGCGCTGGCCCTACATGATCGTCGCCATGCTGGCCGGCAGCCTGGCGGCGGCGCTGCTGAACCACCTGCTGGGCGCGGCGCGCACGCGCATCGAGACCGTGGGCGCGCTGCAGGGCGCGCTGCCGCAGCTGTCGGTGCCCGACCTGTCGGCGGGCACGCTGCAGGCGCTGCTGTTCCCGGCCGCGGCGGTGGCCATCATCGGCCTGACCGAGGCGGTGGCGATCGCGCGCGCGGTGGCCACGCGCTCGGGCCAGCGCCTGAGCAGCGACCAGGAATTCATCGGCCAGGGGCTTTCCAACATGGCCGGCAGCTTCTTCTCGGCCTACCCCTCCAGCGGTTCGTTCAACCGCAGCGGCGTCAATTTCGCCGCCGGTGCGCAGACGCCGCTGGCGGCGGCGCTGTCGGCGCTGTTCCTGCTGGGCCTGGCCGTGCTGGCCGCGCCGCTGGCCGCCTACCTGCCGCTGGCGGCGCTGGCCGGCATCCTGTTCATCGTGGCCTGGGGCCTGATCGACTGGCACGGCATCGGCCATGTCCTGCGCCGGCACCCGCGCGAACGCATCGTGCTGCTCGTCACCTGGCTGGGCGTGCTGGTGGACCTGGAAAAGGGCCTGCTGGTGGGCATCGTGGTCTCGCTGCTGTTCTACGTCTACCGCACCTCGCAGCCGGCGGTGGAGGAGCGCGCGCCGGCACTGGCCGAGCTGGGCAACCCGCGGCGCAAGATCGTGGATGCCGGCCCGCATGCGCCGGTGTGCCCGCAACTGGCCATGCTGAGCCTGCGCGGCTCCATCTATTTCGGCGCCGTCGAACATGTGCGCGAGCAGTTCCACAACGTGGACGAGTACGAGCCGCAGCGCAAGTGGCTGCTGCTGCTGTCGCACCGCATCAATTTCGTCGACCTCGCCGGCGCCGAACTGCTGGCCGAGGAAGCCGGCCGCCGCCGCGCGCTGGGTGGCGGGCTGATGCTGGTCGGCGCACAGCCCGCGGTGCTGCGCATGCTGCAGCGCAGCGGCACCGAAACCGTCATCGGCGCCGAACGGATCATCACGCACAAGGGTGACGCCCTGCGTGCCGTGTACCCGCAACTGGACCCGGCGGTGTGCCGCACCTGCACGCGCC